>NZ_QDFZ01000001.1 GCF_003347605.1 Chryseobacterium sp. KLBC 52
CGAGCGTCCCGCTCGTGCCCATAATCTCACAAATTAACATCTATTTCCAGTACTTTCTCATAATCATCACAATAGTTTCTTGCACTACTATATTTCCATTCCCAAGGCTCCCTTTTGCTGGCGCGAGCGTCCCGCTCGTGTCCACAATCATAAATTAACATCGATTTCAAGAATCTCATCATAATCATCACAATAATTCCTTGCACTACTGTGTTTCCATTCCCAAGGCTCCATAACAAAGCCCGCCTTCACAGGGTTTTGATGAACATAATTTAGTTTCTGCTCAAATACCTTCAACGTCCATATTTCTATTGGATTATTATTCTGCTGCCAAAACTGATATTTTTTTATATTAGAATTTCGGCTTCCTGCTTTTTTAAACATCCACAATAACCACTCTTTTCTGCTTTCCTGAGTATTTTCTTCGATAGCCTTAAGCAACTTTTTAGCAGTAAAGCCCTTAAAATCTCTAATTAATTCTGAAGGTTGACCTTTTTCTGATCTGAAAATTAAATGTATATGACTGGGCATGATACAATATCCGAAAATAGTCATTCCTTTATTCTTTCTACAATAATTTAATGCTTCAATAATGATATCGAAATATTCAATTCTTGTAAAAATATCAATCCAAAATACCGTAGCAAAGCTTATAAAATATGCTCCTTCTTTTTCATGAAATTTGTGTTTTCTACTCATAATCTAAAAGTAATAAAAACTCAGATTATCATTTTTGACATTTTTTTAATTTGTGGGGACACGAGCGGGACGCTCGCGCCAGCGTCGTTTTATGAATATGTTAATGGTGGAAAGATTTCGGCGCGGCCGGAGGCTGCGCCGAAATCTGATTATAAAAATAAATCTGTTATCGCTTCTTGTTTCCACAAAGCGGGTAATAACCTTAAAATCCCTATGCTTGCGCCAACGTTAGACTATCGTTGCTGCCAACTTATCTTACGTATTGGTAATATGTCAGAAAATTATATATTGAGAAGGTTTCCATAATGGAAATTATGATATGCTGTTCTTAGGAATTCTTACCAGGAGGATAATGACCCAGATTTGAAGAATGGTCTGTACTATACTGATGATTCCCAGTACAGGATTGACAAACAGATTTTTCAAAATAGAGGAAAACCCGAAAAGCCCTAGTATAAAGGTCACTATGAGAACGTATTTTGCTACTTCATTCCCTTTTCCTATAAAATAGCCCATTCCAAAAATAAAGACCAAAGTCGTTATCCCGACAAAAATAGATAATCCGGAATTGAAAGGATCATAAGCCCAGATAAATCCTGCAATACCTAATGCCCCACACAAATACATGATATTGGAAGCTTTAGTGTGGTTGGGATGTATTGTTATTTCCTGTTTTTTGCCAAGATCTGCCGTTCTGGAAGCAATGAGTGCCGACTCCTCATCAGTGAATTTTCTCCCTCTTGACAGCAATATTTCATAGGCATATTGTACTGCCTGTGGAACAAATTTACTATTAGGGTTAATGTATTTTTCAAGCTCCTGACTGGACATTTTTTCCAGCACATTTTTTTTAGTATCCATTATGGTAATTAGGTTTCTGCGAAATTAATGAAAATGAAGGAGATTATGGAGTAAAGATCATTGCCATTATCGGTCTTACTCGATATTTCAATTATTTATATTTTCAGAGTCTGCGATCTTTTTAAACAATTCAGGGTAGTTGGTTACTAATCCACTTTCATCCACCGAAATTTCAGCTTTAAAATCGGTTTCAACATTTTCATACAGATATTGATTGACAGCTGTCCGGGTATATTGCTGCTGTACAGGTCTGATATGATGGTTGAAGACATCGATATAGATGACATCAATTTTCTGAGAACTGTTTTCTGAAAGCTTTAAATTGTTGATCGGCAAAGTATTGGTAAATGGTGTCAGAGAAATATCTATAAATTTAAAATCATTGATTTCCGGGTTTATAACATTATTAATTTCCCATTGATCCTGGATTTTTTTCCCGGTAAGTATTCTTTTTACTTTATTGATCTCCGATTCGATCAGAAAGTCTTGAACGAGCCAGTCTTTATCAATGTGAATTTTATACTCTATACTATATATTTTATCTTCAAGACAACCGATGATCTTTGATTCTACCGTATAGTTTATATCATCAGATTGTAAATTAAAATATTCAAGAGATTGGTAAAATATTCCTTTCCAGATCAATGTTTTCATAAAATATTGTTTGATGTATTGTTACAAGATGCAAGTTAATGAATGCAAGGGCTGGTTACAAAAAAAGAGCGGTAAAAACCGCCCTCAACAAAATTTTATCTAACAAATATTTTTTACAAATAAACACATCCGCATCCTGTTTCCCATTCCTGGCACAGGCGCATAGGTTCATTGCATCCAGGGTTGCCTCCGCCACCTCCGGAAACTCTGTAACAGGTGCCATCACTACAATAGTATGAACCAATAGTTGGTGGACAATTGCCATCCATATCACACAATGCATAAGGAGTGTCTCCACCACTGATCAGCACCAGCTGATTTCTCTTTAATTTTTTTAAATTTTTCATAGTAATCATTTTTAATTTGTTGATTACTAATGTATAAAATTATTAACACACCAGCAAGTGTTTTAATGAATGTGATGAAATTACTCTATATCTAAAGTCATGAAAAGCGCGATTTCCTCAGCATTTTCATACAATCTTGTATTCAGTCCGGTAATATTGAAGCCCATTCTTCTGTAAAATTGTATCGCAGGGTAATTGGTATTCTGTGTTTCCAGCTCAATCACTCTGCAGTTTAATTTCCTGGCTTCTTTAATGGCACTTTTAATCAACATAATGCCAATTCCCTGTCTTCTATATTTTTCGTTGATCAGGATATTTTCAATATAAAAACTGTTGTTCCATGTTCTTTGTTCACAGATAATCCAGCCTGCCAAATCTTCATTAACAAAAGCACCGAATGAATTTCCCTGTTTAATGATGATATTCAATTCTTCAAGATCGTCAGAAGTCGTTTCCCATATTTTGTGGTAAGGCAAAGACTTCTCTTTTAAAATAAACTCAAAAGAACCTCCGAACTCGATAGAGGAAACCACATATCTTATGTCTGTTATATACCCGTTATGTCCCCAATCTAGGCTTGGATCAGAGGTTAGTTTTTGTAATTTTCTTATTTCCACCCTTAGATATTTTTATTTTATTGAATTTCAGTACAGATTTCTACCAGATAATTGTTGGGATCTTTAATATAGGCGGTTTTTTGTCCCCATGGTTTTAGGGCAATGTCTTCATAAAGGACAGCTCCGTTTTTTATGGCTTTCTCTACCAAAGCTTCCACATCAACCGTTGTAAATCCCAGTTCCATTCCGAAAGGTTGATCTTCGTTTTTGGCTGTTGTAAATCCTTTTTTAATATTGGAATTGGCCAGGCTCACAGAGGCGAATGAGAGACTTGTTTCTCCGGTCAGGAGTTCACCATAATCTTTTTCGGGAGTGATGAATTTTATTTCAGTATCAAAGGTGTTTTTATAAAAGTTCATAGACATTTCTACATCTTCAACATAGAGAATGACATATTTGAATTTGATCATAGTATTGAATTAAAATGCTTTTATTTTTTGTTTAAAATATATTCCTCATCTGCTATCAACACAGTATGAGGACCATGTAAAGGATACTCTTTGAAACTTCCGAAATGACCGAAATGAAGAGGGAATTTCTGAGTTAGCTGTCTTACTTTGTTACCAAAAGAATTGATGTCAACCTTTTGAATAGCTTCTTTTTTCTGTCTGCCATTGGTGAAAAAGAGCATCAGGTTACAATGATCTTTAAAATCAAAATCATTGTAGTAAAATACATGAAGGTTTTCTTCCCTGCAAATCCGGGTCAGGTCATCAATCAATTCTTTTTTATGATGTAAAGGCAGATTACAATCTATTCTGGCTGCATAATTTTCTGCATTACTTTTTTTGAAGTCAGAGCCGACCATCTGGATGAAACGGTGCTCTATAGTTTTGAATTCCTGTCTTTCCGGAGGATAGTTTTTGCTGGATTGAATGGTAAAAGGATGACTTGCATCCAATGATACTGTATTTTCACGGATCAATAGCTCTTCAACCTCTTTGGCAAACTGAAAATGAAAATCAAAAAGCATATAGTCTCCAATATTGATAATAATTTGATTTCCATCGATATTCAGGTATAAATATGTTTTCTTGAAATCTGATTTTAACGCTTCCAGTTTATGGATAAAATCATCTGTATTTTCAACCTGAATTCTTGCTGCCAGTTCAGCAGGATTATCGGCATGCCCTCCATATCCAGGATAAAATTTGAAAAACTGAAAGTCATATAATTGATCGGGAAATTTGAAATACCAGTATACGCCTAAAATCATAGAAGATTATTGATAATTGTACAATAATCAAAATTAAATAAAATTTCACACTCCAAAACTTTCAAAACTCTTAAATTTGTTGTCAATAAAAATTTACTTGGATGCTTAGGAACATTTCAATTGCGGCAGCTACTTTATTGTCCGTAGTTACAATCAATGCACAGAAGAACAGAAATACTCAACTGGAAAGACCGAAATTAGTCGTAGGTCTGGTAGTAGACCAGATGCGTTGGGACTATTTGTACCGTTTCTACGGTAAGTATGGGAATGATGGTTTTAAAAGACTTTTGAATACAGGATATTCTTTGAATAATGTACATATTCCTTATGTTCCTACCATTACGGCTTTAGGGCATACATGTATCTATACAGGATCTGTACCGGCTATTCATGGAATTGCAGGAAACGACTGGACGGATAAAGAAACAGGTAAAGGAGTTTATTGTACCGCGGATGAGAGCGTTCAGCCGGTAGGAACTACCAATACAAAAACAGGAAGCCACTCTCCGAAGAATCTTTGGTCTACAACAGTAACTGACGAATTGAGACTGGCAACGAACTTCCAGGGAAAAGTTGTTGGTGTTTCTTTGAAAGACCGTGCTTCTATTCTTCCTGCAGGACACACTCCAAACGGAGCGTTCTGGTTTGATGACAGCACGGGGAATTTCATTACCAGTACATGGTATATGAATGATCTTCCTCAGTGGGTAAAATCATTCAACTCACAGAACCTTCCTGAAAAATTAGTGGCTAACGGATGGAATACTTTACTTCCAATCAATGAATACACTGAAAGTGCACCAGACAATTCTCCTTGGGAAGGTCTGTTGGGAAGTGCAAAAACACCTACTTTCCCTTACAGTAATTTAGCAAAAGACTACCAGACTAAAAAAGACAATATCCGTTATACACCATTCGGAAATACTTTGACTTTAAAATTGGCAGAAGCTTCTGTAGAAGGTGAAAAACTGGGTGGAGATACTATCACAGACTTCTTAGCGATCAACCTTGCGTCTACAGATTATGCAGGACATAAATTCGGACCGAATTCTATTGAAGTAGAAGATGTTTATATCAGACTGGATCAGGATTTGGCAGAGTTTTTCAAATATCTTGATTCAAAAGTAGGAAAAGGAGAGTACACTGTTTTCCTTTCTGCTGACCATGGTGGAGCACACTCTGTAGGATTCCTTAAAGAACATAAAATCCCGACTGGTTTCTTCGGAGAAGATGCCGAAAAGAATCTGAACCAGAAACTGAAAGAGAAATTCGGAGCAGATAAACTGGTTAATGCCATTGATAACTATCAGGTTTATTTCGACAGAAAAGTATTGGCAGACAACAAGCTTGAATTGGATGATGTAAGAAACTTTGCTGTAAAAGAAATTGAAAAAGATCCTACAGTTTTATATGCTGTTTCTGTAGACAAAGTTCAGGAGGCAAGCATCCCGGAGCCTATCAAACAAAGAATTATTAATGGAATCAACAGACAGAGAAGTGGAGATATCCAGTTAATTTCTCATGATTCTATGCTTCCGCCATATTCTAAAACAGGAACTACACACAGTGTGTGGAATTCTTACGATTCTCACATTCCGTTAATCTTTATGGGTTGGGGAGTGAAACAGGGAGAAAGCAACAAAGAATATCACATGACAGATATTGCTCCTACGGTATCTTCCTTACTGAAAATCCAGTTTCCAAGTGGAAATGTAGGAAATCCGATTACCGAAGTTATAGGTAAATAAATTAATTATAGAACAAATCTGTTTAAACATTTATTTGAAACATTAAGATTGTATTAAGGTGTTGAGAGTATTAAAATGAGCTTCGCTTTAAGCTTAAAAATCAGAATGATTTATCTTAACTATACATTATTTCTTAAATGATCCTTAATGGTTCATCGAAATTTTTTGATAAGTTTGAACAGTTACAGTATAAAAAAAACATCCCAATTTGGGATGTTTTTTTATTTTCATAGTTTATGATGTCCTGATCATCTGCTGGATCTCTTTATGAAACTTCTTATTCTGTTTTCTGATTTTGATAATAAAATATAAAAGAATGATTATCGAAATACATCCCAGAAGGACTGATGCCATTTTAATATAACGATAATCAGATTTCAGTTTTTCACTTTTTAATGCTGTTTCCTTATTGTGGTTGTCGATCACCTGATTAATGGATTTCAGCTCATTCTGCTTTCTTTTAAATCTCATTTCCATGTGTTTTTTATTAAACTGCTGGTAAAGATTCTGTTGTCCCATAGCAAGATAATTCTCAGCTAATTCTTTATAAAGTCCTTCATTCAGGATAATATCTCCGGTGTTTTTAGAAAGATCCTCAGCTTTTAGTAAAAGGTTTATCGCTGCTTGATTTTCATGTCTTTGTTTGTGTATTTCAGCAATTCCTTTCAAAGCGAATGCTTCCAGACTTTTAGCATAATTTTTCCGGGCATAGTTGATGGACTGTATGAAAGCCTCCTGCGCTTTATCAATTTGATTAAGGTTAAGATAACAGTACCCAATATTGTAATACACGACACTCATATTAGAATAAGTGGTTTTCTTTGCAGGAACCTTTTCATAATTTCGTATAGAAATCAGGAATTTTTCCAAAGCAATTTCTGAATTAGACTGACTTTTATATACCATTCCTCTTATTGCGTAGCTTGCAGCCGTTTCAATGTATTTCTCCGGATTTTTTTCAGGAATTTTTGCAATATACTGTTCTGCCTCATTCAGTGTTTCCAGGCATTTGTTGAAAAGTTCCATTTGCTGATATTGGATGGCGACGGAGATGAGAACACCTGCCTGGCTTTTGGGATCATTGGTTTTCTGAGACAGTTCTTTTGCTTTTAGAATATATTGTAAAGACACTTCAAAATTTCTTTTGGCAATATTGGCCGTTGAAAGCAGCATGTAAAGGTTAATAGAAGTTTTAATATCATGAGATTTTTTTAATAATTGTTCTCCGATTTTGATGGTGTTATCCGGATTGTCATAAATTTCAAGTTTGGCCTTTTTTATTAAGACACTATCAGGTGTCTTTTGTGCTTTCATACCATTACAAAAGGCAGCCAGCAACAGTATTATTTTAAAAATTGATTTCATAAGGCTTTTGTTTTACTGATTTCCTGAATATAGGCATTGGGAGACATTCCCGTAACTGACTTAAAAACAGTAGTGAATGCACTGTGTGATGAGAATCCTGAATATTCTGCCAGATAACTCACTTTATAATTAAGAAAAGCAGCATCAGTTCTTAGCAGCTGTACAATATGATTGATTCTGAGCTTGTTAATATATCCGTTGAAGTTTTTTTCCTTATTATTAATAATTTCCGAAAGGTATTTTGTGTTGATTTCCATTTGAGAGGAAAGCAGAGACAGAGACATATTTTTATTCAGAAACCGGTCGGATTTTTCAAATTCCTCTAACTTTTGGAGAATTTCATCTTCTTTTTCCCGGGATATTTTTGTTGTGCCGGAATCCTTTGTCGCTGGAGTTGTTTTGTGTAAAATGATGGGCTGAGGTTTCTGCCTGATCTGTTTTTCAAAGAAATCAAACTGTTTTTTTAAGTCTTTATTTTTACTTCTCATGAGTAAAAAATAAATAAACAAACCCAGAATGATCAAAGATAAAATCAGGATTAAAGACCAGGAAGATCTTAGAAGCATATGTTTCTGAAATTCAATATTTTTATTTTGATTGGTTTCCACAAGCTTCACAAGGTATCGTATTCCTTCTTTTGAACCGGAATCTGTTTTTGTTTTTAAATCATTGTAAAGTTTATTGTACTGATGGTATTTTGCATCATTATGTACCGCGTAATAAGTACGGGAAAGTGATTCGTAGATTTTAATTTTTAAATTATTAAAAGGAAGATTTTCTATCAATTGAAGTCCTGCTTCCAGTTTTTTTATAGCCATTGCATAATCCTGTTTCAGAAAATAATACTGAGAGATGTTTTCATAGGCCAGTCCTAAGAGAAAAGGCTGGTTTTTCTGATGTTCAAGATTTGCAATAATGCTGTCTATAAGTATTTTATATTCAGATTGTTGATATGTTTTCAGGAGATAGGAAGATCTGAAAATTCTGTTTTCAATTTTTAAAATTCTATTTTCTTCATTATAATCGCCGAGGTATTGATTACTCTGATCTAGATTTTTTAAGGCTTCAGGATAGTTTCTGTTGATTCCCGAGTTCAACGCCTGAAGCTGATATAATTTTGCAGTGGTGATTCGTAATGCCGGACTATTGCTTTTAAGAAGCTTTTGATCCGACAACAGATGAGAAATAATTCTTTTCGATTGATTGTACAAACCCAGATTCTGATACTGATCGGCAAGATTATAATCACTGAAGACCTGCATAAAATAAGAAAGGTCGTTTTTCTGATCTGGCTCTTCTTTTTGAGCGAAAATATTGACAGACTGTACGTATTCCCCCTTCATGGCAAAAGCTTGTGAAATAATATTTTGAAGTACAATTTTGTGTTCCGCATTTTGATCACTCACAAGAATTCCCTGGGTATAGCTGATGCATTCATCAGGATTCTGATACAATTTCAGAAATGCTTTATCTGCCAACACATTGAAGTCCGGACCGGACTGTCCTTTGGTGGTAAGCGAGCAGAAAATAAAAATAAGCAGTAAAGTTTGAAATAATTTTTGTCTTGATAATTTGTTTTTTGTGTTTTTTTGAATAGTTCTGGTAAAATCCATATTCAAAATATTGTTTTGTATGTATTTGGTTATTAGGTTTTTGAAAATTAAATTCTTTTAAAATTCCTGAATTATGAAAGCCAATTTCTTTTGATAAGTAAAATATTGTATTAATATTGTTTTCACCAATTCAAAACGCTAAATATAATAAAATATGAAAAATTTTTACAGAATGTCAATAAAAATATTGACGGCTTGCCTTTTCCTGAAATTTGCTTTTGCAGGCGCTCAACTTACTGTAATAGGTTTGGGAAATTATAATGTGGGCGCAGTCTCGGATAACGGGGTCGTAAGTATGCATACCAGCGCAGGAGGAATATATAAATGGAATGCAGCGGGAGGGCTTGTACAGATAGGTTCCATATCAAACGGATATCCGGCTGCGGGGAGAACTGTTGTTTCAAATGATGGAACCAAAATTTCGTCCTCGATAACAAATACAGCAACGGGATTTAATGAAATATCTACTTATGATGTGGCTACTTCCACCTGGGTAAACAGAGGTGGGCTTGTTCCTACAGGATGGGATGGCAGTGTAAGTTCAACCTGGGGGATGACTACCAATGGGAGTACGATTGTGGGTTTAGGGTTTCTTACTGCTGCGAACGCGCATGCTGTGAAATGGGATGAAGTGAACGGAATGGTAGATTTGGGAAGTATTGTTGCCGGACGCAGTTCCAGAGCCAATGCAATCAATGCGGCAGGAACAGTAATTGTAGGTTGGCAGGATGAGCCAACCGGGACAAGAAGTGGCGCAAAATGGCAGGATGGAGTAGAAAGCTTTATTACAGATAATAATGGGAATAATGTAGGAGAAGCAGGAGGGATTTCTGCAGATGGAAATACAATCATAGGGGCAGCAAATCCTAATCCTTATGTCTGGAATGCGGTAAGCGGGCTTACTTATATAACACATCCTAATGCTTCTTTCAGCTTCAAAGGAGGAGCAACGGGAATTTCTGCTGATGGAAAAAAAGTAATTGGGTATTACAGAGCATTTGGAGCACCTCCGATGTCAGGTGAAGGCTTTATCTGGACCTCTGCCAGCGGAAGAATTAACCTGAATGATTATGCCGCGTCTTTAGGAATTGCTACCAATGGAGTCACGATGGGGCTTCCTTTAGCAATTTCACAGGACGGAAAGAAAATTGCCGGATCAGGGACAAATGCTTCCGGTCAAATGATTGCCTTTTACCTGGATACTTCTGAATATTTATCGGTGAATGATGCCGTAAAAGAGAAAAACAGTAGAGGAATCTATCCTAATCCTGTGACTGATATCCTATATTTTAAAGGAACAGGAAAAATAGAGAAAGCAGAAATTTATAATATGGTTGGACAAAAAGTGAAATCATTGGATGCTGTAGAAGGACAGATTGATGTTTCGGCTCTGTCAACAGGAGATTATATCTTACAATACTCTGTAAAAGGAGTACAACAGGAGCCTTATAAATTTATTAAAAAGTAACATATATAAATAGTAAAGTAGTGGGATGAATGGCTGTTTTCAATAGTGAAAGCGGCCGTTCTTTTTTTTGTTTAACTGACAAAAAGATAACATTTTTAAGGCGAAGTGTAGTTTTTGGTGAATACACATAAAAAACTATCTTTGCAAAAATTTTGGTTTCCAGTATTTTGGAATGAAAAGGGAATCGGGTGTAACTCCCGGACTGTCCCCGCAACTGTAAATCGCAACACAAGTTTCTGCAAAAAACCACTGTTTTATAACGGGAAGGAGCAGAATGCGAAAGTCAGGAGACCTGCCGGAATTATAATTAAAAAAACATATTGCTTTCGGAGGAAAAGTAAAAAAGTATGGATATAAAAAGATCTTTAATACTGCTTTTTTCATCTTATGGATGTTTTCTTTTTGGACAAGAGAAAACCATTGACACTATTTATGTCTTCGACAACCAGATGAACAGGGTGAAACTTTTTCATCCCGTAAAAACAATTACAGCAGAAGATGCTGAAAAAAATTCCAGTAATCTTTCGGAGCTTCTGAGGTTTCAGTCACAGGTTTTTATCAAAGAAAATGGCCGTGGAGCCGTTTCTTCACCTTCTTTCAGAGGAACTACCGCCCAGCAGACTGCTTTTGTCTGGAATGGGATTAATATCAATTCTAATTTTTTAGGCCAGGGAGATATCAATAATATTGCTTTGTTCGGCTATGATCAGATCGGTATCAAAGCTGGTGGTGGAAGTGTAGTGTATGGAAGTGGTGCCATCGGGGGGAGTATTCACCTCAATAATACCCTTGATTTTAATAAAGGTTTCCATGGTTCCTTATTTTCAGAAGTAGCTTCTTTTAATACTTATAACAATTTTGTAAAAGGTTCCTACAGCAATGATAAGTTCAGTTTTAAAGCTTCCGGAAATTATTCTGTAAGTGAAAATGATTATAAGGTCAGCGATCTGAACTATATCAACCGAAACGGAAATTATTACAATACAACGTTTAATGCAGGAGCATCCTATAAAATTACGGACGATCATAAGATCTCGTGGCAGAGCCAGTTTTTTGATTCTTCACAGCATTATCCGGTATATGAAGAAACGGGAACCAAAACGAAATATAAAACTCAGAGTGTAAGAAGTCTTCTTTCCTGGGACTGGAACAAAACGAAGTTCAGCAATTCCCTTAGAGCAGCTTATACGGAAGAGAATTTTCAGTATTTTGGTTCATTAAATCTACCTAAATCAAGTGGAGGAACCGGGAAGAATTATATTTTTAAAAATGATTTCAATTACTTTCTGAATTCAAAATGGAATTTTAATATCATCGGAGAGTTTCAGGTTAATAAAGGAGAAGGATATCAGAGCGGAATATCCAATGTCAGCAGAAATATAGGTTCCGTTTCAGGATTGCTACGATATTTTGCAACAAAAGACCTGCGTTTTGAGGGTGGATTTAAGAAAGATTTTGTAGAAGATGTTAAGTCCCCGTTAATGTATTCTTTCTCTGGAAAATGGAGTGCTGCAAAGTGGTATGATGTCAGTGTTAATGTATCAAAAAATTTCAGATATCCGTCCTTCAATGATATTTATTACGAACCGGGAGGAAATAAAGATCTGAGACCGGAAACCTCTACCCAGGTAGATATGACCAATGAGTTCAAAGCAGGAGATTTTAAACTTACCCTGTCTCCTTACTATATGAATGTGACCGATCTTATTGTATGGCTTCCGACTGCTCTGGGATACTGGCAGGCGTATAATGTCAATAAATCTGAATCTTACGGCCTGGAATCTCAGTTGTCTTTCAGTAAACAGCTGGGCAGCCATAAAATCCGCGTGAATGCAGGATACTACTATGCAAAATCTATTGATAAAGAAACGAAAATGCAGAGACCTTATGTTCCCATGCACAGAGGAAATGCCAGTATAGATTATGAATATGGTTTCTTTAAGTTTTTTGCACAGGGACAGCTGAATGGGGTTACTTATACGACAAGTGATGAAAAAAGATCTGATGCCATAGATCCATATTTTCTTTTAAATATGGGCATTTCGGCCACGTTAGCCAAGAAATATACCTTAGGGTTTAAAGTGAATAATCTAACCAATACCTACTATAAAACTGTTTCTTTCTATCCTTTACCGAAAAGAAACTATAGTGTGTATGCAGCAATAAATTTTTAATAAATTAAAATTGAATAAATTATGAAAATAACTAAACTTTTAACTGTCCTATTTGCAGTTGTATTATTGTTTAATATTTCTTCATGTACAAGTGATTCTGCCGAATTTGAAATTTCCCCGATCACGTACCAGAACGGATATTTTATCGCTAATGAGGGGAATTTTAACAGCCAGGGAGCTAAAGTAACATTCCTGACAAGAGATTTAAACTTAAAGCAGGATGATGTATATGGATACAATAACAATAAAGAAATCCTGGGTGATGTTCTTCAGACCATCGGTCTTAACGGAAATAAAGCTTATCTTGTTTTGAATAACTCAAACAAAATTGTTGTAGTAGACCGTTATACATTCAAAAAACTAGCAGTAATTACTGATCAGATTGATAATCCAAGAGGAATTGCTTTTGCTAATGACTTTATCTATGTTGCAAACCTAAACTTCTCTACGAATGCAACAAGTGTAACGAAATATAAAGCTTCTGACTATTCATTTGTAAGCAAAATCACCATGACAGGCGGTGCTGATAAAACAGTAGAAGCAGGTGGAAATGTTTTTGTACAGAATGCTACTTCAGGATATGGAAATATGATTACTTATATCAATACTTCTAATGACAGTAAGACTGAACTTACTGTTCCGAATGGTAAGATCAACAGTACTATTTCATACAAATCTAACGTGTATACAATTTCTTCTACAGCAGCTGATTCCTATATCTACAAAATATCAAGCACAGGAGCTATGACACCTGTAGTTACATTGACAGGAATTCCAAGTGCTACCAATCTTCAGATTGATAATGATAAAATTTACTTCAGCTCTGCCAATAAAGTGTATACAACAAGCTTAGCGACTCCGGCAATTCCTGCTAGCCCACTATTAACAGCTGCAGATGGCGGTCCTTACTTTACACTTTATGGATTTAATGTTATTGATGGTAGAATTTTTGCATCAGATGTTCATCAGTTTACAGCAGAAAGCGAAATGCTAATATATTCAGCAACTACGGGGAGCAAAATTACTTCTCTTAAAACAGGAGGTCTTGGTGCTAACGGAACTTTCCTGAATCCACAATAATATAGTACTTCTAAAAATAATTTTTTATTTTTTCATCATTTGTGTTTTTTTCCGGCCGGTTTCGAAGAAACCGGCCGGCTTTGTTTCCTTAAGAAAAAAATTCCGGCGGGATGGAACATCCCGCCGGAATTTTTAATATTTTTCTAAATTGAATTATAAGGTTAATCCCAGTTTTTCAGCCTCAGCAATCACAAATTTTGTCGCTTCTTCTTTTTCATTGGGAATTTCCCCTTCGAGGATAGCTTCTTTTACTTTCTCTTTCAGTATACCAATTTCGCGGCCCGGTTTAAGATTAAACATTTCCATAATTTCTTCACCGGTAATAGGAGGCTGGAAATTTCTTACCTGATCTTTTTCTTCCACTTCCTTGATCTTTACCGCTACATATTCAAAGTTTCTTTTAAATTTCTCCTGTTTCTTAGAGTTTTTAGTGGTAATATCCGCTTTGCAAAGGGTGAAAAGATCTTCCAGATCTTCTCCTGCATCAAATAATAGTCTTCTCAATGCAGAATCTGAAGCATCATCCGTAATCAGTGCAATAGGTCTTGACGAAAGTTTTACCATTTTCTGAACATATTTCATATCACTTCCCAAAGGTAATTTTAATCTCTGGAAAAGTGTTTTTACCATTTTTGAACCCAAAAATTCGTGTCCGTGAAACGTCCAGCCTGTTCCTTCCACAAACTTTTTTGTCGGAGCTTTTCCAATATCATGGAGCAGGGCAGACCAGCGAAGCCAAAGATTATCCGTATTTACAGAAATATTATCCACTACTTCCAGCGTATGATAAAAATTATCCTTGTGGGTTTGTCCTTCCACTTCCTCCACGCCTTTCAGTTCGATCAGTTCAGGAATAACAAGCTTCATAAGACCGGTTTGTTCCATCAGTCTCAGTCCGACAGACGGCTTTTCAGACATCATAATTTTGTTAAACTCTACCATGATTCTCTCCATAGAAACAATCCTGATTCTTTCTGCTTCCTGCTGGATTGCTTTCAAAGATTCATCCTCAATTTTAAAATTTAAAGTAGAAGCAAAACGTACCGCCCTCATCATCCTCAATGGATCATCAGAATAAGTTTGAGCAGGTTCTAAAGGAGTTCTTAAAATCCCTTTTTCAAGATCTTCAATTCCATTGAACGGGTCAATCAATTCTCCGAAGTTATCTTTATTTAAAGAAATAGCCATCGCATTGATGGTAAAATCTCTTCTTTTCTGGTCATCTTCAAGGCTTCCGCCTTCTACTTCTGGCTTCCGGCTGTTTTCTGTGTAGCTTTCCTTTCTTGCTCCCACAAATTCAAGTTCAAGTTCTTTATACTTGATCATTGCTGTTCCATACGTTTTGAATACAGAAACTTTTAATTTAGGATCTATATCCTGAGCTACATTTTGAGCCAGTTCAATACCGCTTTGTTCCGTTACAAAGTCTATATCTGTAGAAGCTTTTCTGTTCATCAGCAGGTCCCGTACATAACCGCCCACAATGTATACGGACTGATTATTCCTTTCTGCTGCTTCAGAAATGATTTTAAATAGTTTTAAATTCTTATTTTGATTAAGATTAATTTTCATCGTTGATAATAGTGACAATTTCTACGTATGCTACCCATTAATCATAATGAGCATACATTCTACTAATTTTCCCCTCTTCATTAAAAAACATAACTTCAACAGCATGTTTATCCATAATCGACTTATAAAATAATGCTACCGAGTCTACTCCTGCTGTGGAATGCATCAGATCAAAATGAAGGTCCGGAAACTTATTCAATGCCTTTTTCCAGTACTCACGGACGGATTCTTTTCCTTTTAAAGAACTTTCTTTACCGTCAGTAGCCAGTGCGATCATAGGAGTGGTGATCTCAATATCATCCGAATAATGGGAAAGTATATCCTCTAAATCATGAGAATTCCACGCGTTGAGCCACATTTGAGCAAATTCATGATGATTCATAGCAAATAGTTTATGAGTTGAGTTTGCAAAGATAGAATTAAAAAAAAGAAATCCTGCCGATATAAACTGACAAGACTCTAAAAAATAAACATAAAAGTTCAGAATTCTTATTCTCTAAGAACTTTTATTCTGTTGTCATTCCATATTTTGATCACTGATGAGCCTGAGTATTTGGAAACCTTTTCTCTGTCTTCCTCCACTGCATAGTCTACTAGACTGATCATCTCATCAGAAATATCAGAGAATTTCAGCGGGCTTTTTTCACCACTGAAGTTGGCAGAAGTTGATACCAAAGGCCTGTTCAGTTTTGTAATCAGTTTTTTACAGAAATCATTTTTTACCAATCGGATTCCGATGCTTCCGTCTTCTGCAAGAAGTTCTTTAGGCAAGCCTCTTGGGTTTTCGTAAACGATCGTTACCGGTTTTTCACTGAGATCAATAATTTCCCATGCCATTTCAGGAACGTCCACCAGTTCCTGAAGTCTTTTCTCAGATTCCACAAGGATGATCATGGATTTGTTTTTTTCACGCTTTTTGATGTCAAAAATTTTATTGACCGCCTCTATATTGGTTGCATCGCAACCAATTCCCCAAATGGTATCTGTAGGGTAAAGAATTGTTCCGCCGGATTTTAATATTTCGATAATATGTTCCATAATTGTATATGAGTTCAAAGAGTGGATAAAGGTAGAGAATATAAGAATTTCAGGCAAAAAAATGGGATGTAAATGTGGACATATTTATAGGTTGTGGCTAGAGCCAATGGAAGGGTATATAATTTGAAAACGGGCTAAAGCCCATTCCTATTGATAATTGTAGTATGTTTAAATTTAAATAGGATTATTGATTTAATTAAAAAAATAATACGATGAATTTTAGAGATCCAATTCAATAGAAATGGGCTTTAGCCCATTTAAATAAAAGAAATAAATCCTCCGGCTTTAGCCAAAACCTACTTAGTTTTTAAAATTATATCTTTCAATAAATTCCTTATATTCCTCTCCAAAGCTTTTTTTCTGATGATGCTTTTCCTGATTTTTAATATAATTTCTTACGCTTTCTATCATAGACTCAGAAACTGATACAGCAAAATATTCATCCTGCCATGAGAATTTTCCTAAAGTAAGTTTATTTTTATTGATCCAATGTGAAGATTCACCTTTTAATAATTGTACAATTTTTTCTATATTTTGATCAGATCCCAGAGAAATAAGACAATGACAATGGTCTGAATATCCATTAATCATGTCTAAAAATATTCCTTTTTCTGTTGCATATTCTTTAATATGTTTCCAAACCTTAAGACGTATTTCGAATGTATTGAGAAACGGATCTCTATTTTTTGTAGAGAAGACAAGGTGAATGTAAATTTTGATAAAAGCCATTTGTGTTGTTTTATCAAAAATAATATTTTTTAGATTTAGGCTAAAGCCAAAGGAATGGTATATAATATCAAAACGGGCTAAAGCCCGTTCCTATTGATGTTTTTTTATTATCCGTGCGATATTAAAAAAAACGTCGAATATCCAATTCAATAGAAATGGGCTTTAGCCCATTGAAACAATTTAAATAATCATTCGGCTTTAGCCAAACTTATCAAAAGTCAAACGTATTTTTTAATTTCTTTGTACTACATCCATCCCAATTTCGATAAATACCTTTCCTCAATAATATTCAGGTGGTGGTAATTGTGCCCTACAATAAGTTTTCCGATGGTTTCTACAGAAATTTCATGGCCATTGGCTGTACCTGTATTTTGTAAAGCTGAAGGGTGAAGGGTTTCCAGTAGTATCTCAGAAGATTTTCTCACCAGTTTGTATTCTTCCAAAAGGGAATCAAGTGTTCTTTCGTTTGCAAAAGATTGGTCTGCATATTCATTTTCATCAAATCCGGGAAGATTGTTTTTCTCTCCTCTGGCGAAAGCTAATATTCTGTATTGGAACACTCTTTCTGTATCCGATAAGTGAAGGAGAAGACCTTTCAAAGTCCATTTTCCTTCTGCATAAGCAAAATTTGATTGTTCTTCGGTAAGGTTGGAATAAATTCCAATGGTTTTGTATGCTGATATTTGCAGTTCGCTGATCCAGTTTCCGGATGGAATCTGATCTAAATATCTCTGGATATATTTTTGAAATTCGGTCATATTATTTTTTGTTTGGGTTACGGGTTTTCGGGATTCGGGGTTTTGAGATTCTGGATGGTGAGTGTAATGTATCAATTACTCGTTGCTCATTACTCATGATTAGTCCACTCGTAGAAATTCACGGAGTCATACAGTTCAAATCCACAGGCTGGATAGAGTTGATTTCCGATGTCATTACTTTTGCCTGTTTCTAAAAGAATACCACAGGCTTTTGAAGATCGACAGTGTTCTTTGGATTTTTCAATTAATTCCTTAGAATAGCCTTTTCCTCTGTGGTCTTCATTCACGTAAAGATCGTTCAGCAGCCAGTAGCGCTGCATTCTTGTAGATGAAAATATAGGATATAATTGTACAAAACCTGTTAATATTCCATTTTCTTCCGCAACAAAAATTTCGGAGTCTTTGTATTCAAGTCTTTCCTGAAGAAAGGTTGTGGCAGCAGGAATATCTGATTCTTTATGATAAAATATCCTGTACTGATCAAATAATTCTGCGAGTTGTGGTAAGTCGGAAATACTTGCTTTCCTTGAGTTTTTCATAATATCAGTTGGTGTTATAATAAATGAGAAGGATTATCAAAATCCTTCTCATTGTATTGTATGCTTATTAAGAAAAAGCTTTCTCTAAATCTGCAATAAGATCTTCAGCATCCTCAATACCTACGCTTAAACGAACAAGGTCATCAGTGATTCCCAATTCAGCGCGTTTCTCTGCAGGAATTGAAGCGTGTGTCATCAGAGCAGGGTGGTTAGCCAAAGATTCTACTCCTCCCAAAGATTCTGCAAGCGTGAAAACTCTTACTTTTTCTAAGAATTTGATAGCATCTTCTTTCTTTCCGGATTTAAAAGTGAATGAAACCATTCCCCCTGATTCCTTCATCTGGGATTTTGCCAATGCATATTGTGGATGAGATTCCAATCCTGGATAAATTACTTTATCTACCGCTGGATGAGTCTCCAAATATTTTGCTACTGCAAGACCGTTATCAGAGTGTCTCTGCATTCTTAATGCCAGTGTTTTGATTCCTCTCAATACCAGGTAAGAGTCGTGCGGTCCTAAAATACCACCACTTGCAAACTGAATGAAGTGAAGTTTATCTCCCAGTTCAGCATCTTTAGCAATAAGTGCTCCCGCAATCACATCAGAGTGTCCTCCTAAATACTTGGTTGCAGAGTGCATCACGATATCAGCTCCCAAATCAATAGGTCTCTGGATATAAGGCGTTGCAAAAGTATTGTCTACTGCTACAAGAATATCTTTCCCTTTCGCAATGTCTACAACTGCTTTGATATCAACTAACTTCATTAATGGGTTAGTAGGAGTTTCTACCCAGATCAGCTTGGTTTTATCTGTGATAACATCAGCAATTTTAGAAACATCATCAAAATTTACGAACGTAAACTTCAGTTGGTATTTTTCGAAAAGTCTTGTGAACATTCTGTAAGTACCTCCGTAAAGATCATCTACAGCAACTACTTCATCACCTGGATTTAATAATTTTAAAACACAGTCGATGGCAGCTAGACCAGAACCGAAAGCTAAACCTCTCGCTCCGTTTTCAATACTCGCCAAAGAGTCTTCCAATGCCTGTCTTGTAGGGTTAGCAGCTCTTGAATATTCATATCCGGAATGTACTCCCGGGCTTTTCTGAGCAAACGTAGAAGTCAGAAATACAGGTACATTTACAGAACCTGTTGCAGACTCATGGTGCTGCCCTCCGTGAATTACTTTTGTATTAAAATTCATAATTTTTTGCTTTAGGCTTGAACATTAATCATATTCGTTTAATGCTCATTATTTTTATTAAAATTAGCTCTAACTGAGTACAAAAAGCTTACCGCTTACCGTCTTCAGCTTATTGCCATTGTATTTTTTTACTTAATGGCAGATTTCACCGCAAATTCTTCTGCGATTTCTTCCATCCACTGCGCTACATCCTCTTCCCCTGTCGCTCTCTGGTAGGTGCTTCCTAAAGATATTAAAATCTGGTGGATAAACATCTTCATCTGGTCTACAGGCATTTCTTTGGTCCAAAGATCAATTCTTAATGCTTCTCTTGTCTTATCATCCCATACAGAAATCATGGTTGCTTTTGTATCTTGTTTGTCAATACCGCCATCCTGAGCGTTCCATGTAATGTTTTCCGGTACATGATTTTCATCAAGCTCCACATCTATCGTAATCTGAGTCTTTCTCATTTTTTCTATTTTTTCTAAATTCTAAAATTTCTGTTATTTAAGTTTCGGTTTATAACCGGATTGATTAAAAATTGTGGTAGCATCCATTTTCAGAAACTCCGTTAATTTCGTTTCAGGTTTTTCCTTCAGATATGCCTTACAGATCTGCCATCCTGTAAAAATTCCGATCTGTGGTGAAGATTCATTATCGATTTCTGTATAAAATTTCGAGAATGGCCCTGGTGAAATAAAACGTTCTCCCAGTCTGGGATCATCTCCGAAGATCAGATTGCTTTCTACAAAATAATTCCAGATATTGGCTTCATTACTTTTTGCCCACTCATACTGCTTCTGAGTATAATTCATTTTCAGATAATCGGGTGTATCAGGAAGAAAAGCATCCTGAAGAATCATTACCTTTCCGTTCAGAATTATCTGATCAATAAATTTCTGATGATCAGGAGATTCTGTAACAATATTCTCGGCAAAAAGCTGTGATACCTTCGGAACTATATTCTGTGGGTTCATCGATTTCTGGAAATACAGTTCCAACCCTTTATAATTGGCATTTCCGTCTCCCATAAAACCGGTAACGTCTATGAACAAAAGATTTCCTTTCTGATCATAAAAGATCGGATCCTGAACCATCTGTAAAGCAGAGGAAAACAAATATACTTTAGGGTTTTTAAACTGCGGAAAGTAATATTTAATGTGTGAAAATAAACTTTGAAGCTCATTTTGCAGCTTTGTCTGATCTATTTTTCCAATAGCTTCCTTGTAGATTTTGATCTCTTCAGCATCCACTCGTCTTTTTCCGAAATCAGCATCAGAAACACTCCCCTGAAACCATGGGAATTGAGTTTTAAACTGATCCAGTGGAATATTCGGATTGTAGAATTCTTTGGAAATATCTGTGATGTCAACTTTTTCGGCAGTTGCTTTCACTTCTACCTTCCATTGATTTTCAGGTTCTTTTTTGCAGGAAATAACTCCGGCAGCCAGAAGAGAAGAAAGCGCAATATATCTAAAAATCTTCATTATTTTTACATGGAATTTAAGTTTACAAAAATAAGGATTAAATACACAATTCATGATGAAAATTAAAATATTTACCGCCCTGTATCTTATTTTGGGACTTTCTTTTTTCTACGGGCAAAAGCTTGAGTTTAAAGACAAAAACTTTGAAAAAGCAGTACTGGAAAATTTTGATCAGAATAAAAATGGAATACTTGAATCTCAGGAAGCTGGCAGGGTTACCAATCTGTTCCTTGTTCAGAAAGGAATTACTTCTGTAGAAGATCTGCCATTTTTCAAAAATGTAAAAGTGGTTATCCTGGACGATAATATAATTCCCGATATTGTCGTAAACAATCTGTCTCAGCTTGAATTGTTTTCATGTACGGGATGCAGAATTTCTTCATTCAAAGCCGAAAATCTTAAAAATTTAAGTTCATTATATCTCGATAATAATTTGTTGGAAAGTATTTCGCTGATGGAGATTCCGAAAATTGACCAATTAACATTATCTTTAAATCGATTAAAAGAAATAAACCTGACTCAGTTTAAAGTGTTGAGAAAACTGAATGTAGAACATAACAAACTTCAAAAAATTGATATTTCCGGTAATCCGGCCTTACAAACCCTTAATATCATGGGGAATAAGATAAGAGAAACAGATATCAGTAAAGCCGCAAAAACAAACGTGACTATTTTTGGAGCTGAAGACTAAAACCAATAATTATGAAAATAGAAACAGAACGACTGATTTTAAGAAAACTTGAAGAGACAGATGGTGAACGTATGTTTCTGCTGGATTCCAATCCTGAAGTCATGAAATATATTGGTGTACCGGTTTTGACAGACGTCAATGAATCAAAAAAAGTGATCAGCATAATTCAGAAGCAGTATGTGGAGAATGGAGTAGGAAGACTTGGAGTGGTAGAAAAAGAAAGCGGACTTCTGATAGGATGGAGCGGCTTAAAATTATTGACTCATGAAACCAATGGGTACAAAAATGTATTGGAACTGGGATATCGTTTTCTTCCGGAATCATGGGGAAAAGGATATGCTGTGGAATCCGGAATAGCTTCTCTGGATTATGGTTTTAATGATTTAAATGCAGAAGTTATTTATGCCTATGCCCATTCTGAACACGATGCTTCCAATCATATTCTAAGAAAATTAGGATTTGAAAAAACCAGTGAATTTGAAGAACCTGATGGAATTTGCTTTTGGTACGAACTGAAGCGTGAAAAATACAGTAAAAAATGATAACAATACGACAGGAAGAAAAAAAAGATCATCAACAGGTCTTTCAGCTTACGGAGGAAGCTTTCAGAGAAATGGAACATAGCGATCATCAGGAACAGTTTCTGGTAGAAAAATTGAGAAAATCTGAAGATTTTATCCCGGAATTGTCATTAGTAGCTGAAGATGAAAAGGGCACAATTGCCGGACATATTCTGTTTACTAAAATTAAAATTGTCAACGAAGAAAAATCGTTTGATTCTCTTGCCTTGGCACCTGTTTCAGTAAAACCGGAGTTTCAGAATCAGGGAATCGGAGCAAAGCTGATTCTTGAAGGACACCACATCGCGAAAGAACTGGGATACGAATCAGTGATATTGATCGGCCACGAAAAATATTATCCACGCTTTGGTTACAAAAAAACAAGTAATTTTGGAATTTCTTTTCCATTCGAAATTCCGGAAGAAAACGGAATGGCAATAGAATTGGTAAAAGACGGATTAAAAGATAAAAAAGGGGTGGTGAAATACCCTCAGGAATTTGGAATAGACTAAAAAAAGATAAACGATGCAGACACAAAAAGTGACAGATCATATTGTAAGCTGGTTAAAAGATTATGCAGCAAAAGCAAGAGTAAACGGATATGTAATTGGGGTTTCCGGGGGAGTAGATTCAGGAGTGGTTTCTACACTGGCAGCAATGACCGGTTTGAAAACATTATTGATCGAAATGCCGATCCGCCAGAAAGCCGATCAGGTTACCCGTGCAAAGGATCATATGGATGATCTTAAATCCAGATTCCCTAATGTAGAAATCATGTCGGTAGATTTGACACCTGCCTTTGAGGAATTGTACAAAACTTTTGATGTAAATGAGGATCTCTATCCTAATGAAAAATTAGCTTTTGCCAATACAAGAGCCCGTCTGAGAATGCTTACGCTGTATTATTACGGACAGCTGAACGGACTTCTGGTTTGTGGAACAGGAAATAAAGTGGAGGATTTCGGAATCGGGTTTTATACAAAATATGGTGATGGCGGAGTAGATGTTTCTCCAATTGCAGATCTTTATAAAACTGAAGTATATCAACTTGCCAAAGGACTGAATTTAATTAAAAGCATTCAGGAAGCAATTCCTACCGATGGACTTTGGGATGTGGACAGAACAGATGAACAGCAGATTGGTGCTACGTATCCGGAACTGGAAAAAATCCAGAAGGAATATGGAACGAAAACGGCTGACGATTATGAAGGAAGAGACAAAGAAGTATTCCTGATTTTTGACAGAATGCATAAGGCTGCAAAACATAAAATGGATCCTATTCCGGTTTGTGATATTCCTGAAGAGTGGAGAGCATAAAAATAGTATTACATTAAATAATCGCTATGAACGGTAAAATAAGATCTGTATTTTTTATATGTCTGGGGCTTCTTTTCGGAATGTCTGTGATGTACGTCTACAGGAACTTTATTGAAGATAAAAAAGATCAGTCAGGTTCTGCAAAAAAAGAAGCGGTGAGTTATGGAAGTACTTCTTCGGAGGGAAATTCATCAGCTCAGGTTTCGATAGACCAGCTTACAGAAGAGAAAACGGTAATCAGCTATGTAAAGCAAAATCATAAGCTTCCGGATTATTATATCACCAAAAATGAAGCAAGAAAACAGGGCTGGAATCCTTCCAAAGGAAATCTTTGTGATGTACTTCCCGGAAAAGCTATTGGCGGTGATAAATTCGGAAATAGGGAAGGACGTTTGCCGGATGGAGAACGATATTTCGAAGCAGACGTAAACTATCATTGTGGAGGAAGAAATGCTGACCGTATTATCTATACTCAGAATGGTGATGTATACCTTACCAAAAACCATTATAAAAGTTTT
This sequence comes from Chryseobacterium sp. KLBC 52, assembly GCF_003347605.1. Lineage (GTDB taxonomy): Bacteria > Bacteroidota > Bacteroidia > Flavobacteriales > Weeksellaceae > Chryseobacterium. Next base: position 24,241 of record NZ_QDFZ01000001.1, read on the forward strand.
GAAAAGCAATAATGCCCAGTCATTGCGAGGAACGGAGTGACGAAGCAATCTCTAAAAAGAATCACAGGTGAAAGCAGGTTTTGGAAAGCAGGTTTTGTCTACATCATGACCAATAAAAACCACACTACTCTTTATACAGGAGTTACTTCAAATCTGCCCAAACGTGTTCAACAGCATAAAGAATCATATTATTCTCAAAGTTTTACCTCAAGATATAATTTGTATCTACTTGTGTATTGGGAATCCTTCCAGGAAATAGGGGATGCTATCGGTAGAGAAAAACAAATAAAAGCAGGTTCAAGACAAAAGAAACTTGATTTGATCAATAGTATGAATCCTGATTGGAAAGATTTTGCGGACGATGTTGAAAATATTATGGATGTTTTCTGAGATTGCTTCGTCGCGGAGCTCCTCGCAATGACAGGATGTATAATTTGCATTGTAATTATTATTAATCTTAATTTTGAAAAATTATAATCTTTTTTACTTTACCATCATCTTATTTCTGATGCTTTCGTGTTCAGAAAAGAAGAATGGGGTAAAGGAAAAGGCCGTAAAACCAGCCGTAACAATACTCATACAGCCATTTAAAGATATTAAACCTGAAACCGTAGCAAAAGTAACTGAAGGGATAAAAAAAGTATATCCGAACGTAAAAGTTCTGAATGCGATAGACTTTCCTGAAAATACTTATTATAAAGAGAGAAACCGTTATAGAGCCGATTCAATCATTAAATTTTTGAATAAAGAAACAAAAGAAGGCTTTGTGACAATAGGTCTGACAGCGAAGGATATCAGTGCCACCAGAGGAAAGATCAAAGACTTTGGAATCATGGGGTTGGGGTACAGGCCTGGAAAAGCTTGTGTAGCTTCAGATTTCAGACTGAGTAAAGAAAACCGGGATGAACAGTTTTATAAAATAGCCATTCATGAGCTTGGTCATACACAAGGGTTACCCCATTGCCCGGAAAAAATGTGTTTTATGAGAGATGCAGAAGGTAAGAATCCAACCAACGAAGAAACGGATTTCTGCAAAAAATGCAAAACTTTTTTAATTAATAAAAATTGGAAATTTAATTCAATATGAAGACAGTATATATAGATTTTACAGACATAGGTGACTATGAAGATTTTTACACCCAGCTCAAGGAGAAAGTTGAGCTTCCTGAGCATTTTGGGGATAATCTTGATGCACTTTTTGATACCATTACCGGTAATCTGGAAATGCCACTCCACTTAGAATTCGTTAACATGACTGTAGATCAGCTTGAGATTTTCGAAGACTTGCTGACTACTCTTGAAGATGCGGAAGAAGAAGTTGAAGAATTTAGTTTTAGCTACTATCTTGAGCAGTACGAAGACGAAGATGATGATGTAGAATCTGAAGAAGAATAAAAAATAAAGGTTGTCCCAATACAGGAGACAGCCTTTTTTATGCTGATCCTTATTCTATAATATTCAAATCTTTATTCTTTAACATACAAACCTAACAGGTTTTCAAAACCTGTTAGGTTTCTTATCTTATTTAACTGTAGCGTTTATTTAGGACTAATCAATGTGAAGTTTTTGCTTCCAAATCTGTAAAGGCTTCAAACTTGGACAGGGTTTAAAATATCAAGTTTACTTTTTTCACCCTTGTCAAGGTTTTAAACCTTGACAAGGGTGAAAAATCTCATCTTTTGGTCAATTTACTATCTCGCTTTAGTTACAAAAACGTAGAATCAAAATAAAAAGGAAGCAGATCTTTCACTGCATGTACTTTTACAACCTCCTCATTCATACTTGAAAAATAAAGGTCGATATTTTCATTCTGCTTGGTTTCGTATTCAATCAAACTCTGGCGACAAGCTCCGCAAGGAGGAATTGGTGGGTTTTTCTCATGAAATTCTTTAGGTCCACCCACAACGAAAATCTTTTTTATTTTCACATCCGGGAAATTGGCGGCAACCCAAAAAACAGTCGTTCTTTCAGCACACAGACCGGATGGATAGGCTGCATTTTCCTGGTTGTTCCCGGAATAGATTTCTCCGTTTTCCAATAATACGGAACATCCTACCAAAAATTGAGAATAAGGCGCATATGCATTCTCACGAGCCTCTTTGGCTCTTTCAAACAATTGTTTTTCTATATCGCTCAGTTCACTGCTATTTTTAAAATATTCGTAACCGATCTGTATGTCTTTTTTCATATATTGTCAACTAAAAAAGGGGGGTAAAATTAGTTCTTTTTAATGAAGTGGGCAATATTTTATTCTTCCGGTGAAAAGTTCAATTTTTTTAAAATAATACAATGTTATATACACCAATAAAATTCAGGAATATAGAGTTAAAAAACAGATGGGTAATGTCTCCCATGTGTATGTATTCGTGTGAAAACGGAGAGGCTAACGACTTCCATTTTGTACACTATGGAAGCAGATCGCAGGGCGGTACCGGTCTTTTGATGGTAGAAGCTACAGGAGTAGAACCCAAAGGAAGAATTACCAATCACTGCATGGGAATCTGGAATGATGAACAGGCAGCGAAACTGCAAAGAATTGTAGAATTTGTACATAAAAATTCAGAAAGTAAAATAGGAATTCAACTGGCTCATGCCGGAAGAAAAGGGTCAACATGGAATAATATACAGATTCCTGTGGAAGAAGGTTGGGAAACAGTTGCACCAAGCCCTATTCCTTATCACCCTACAGAAAGAATTCCGCATGTATTGAGTACGGATGAGGTAAAGGAAATTGTTCAGAATTTTAAAAAAGCAACTCGAAGAGCCGTAAAAGCAGGTTTTGATGTCATCGAAATTCACGGCGCTCACGGATATCTGATCCATCAGTTTTTGTCACCGCTTTCCAATATCAGAACAGATGAATATGGCGGAAGCTTTGAAAACAGAATCAGATTTCTGATCGAAATTGTAGATGCTGTTAACGAAGAGCTTAATGAAAATACAGCCCTTTTTGTAAGGATTTCAGGAACGGAATATGCTGAAAATGGCTGGGATATTCATAGCAGCGTAGCGCTGGCAAAAATTTTAAAAGAACATTCCGTAGACCTTGTAGATGTATCCAGCGGAGGAAATATTCATGGGGCGAAAATCTCAGTTTTCGATGGGTATCAGGTTCCTTTTTCTTCACAGGTGAGAAATGAAGCTGAAGTGAAGACAGGAGCAGTAGGTTTGATTACCAGCGTACAACAAGCCGAAGAAATCCTTCAGAAAGGGGATGCTGATCTTATCTTTGTAGCAAGAGAGATTCTGAGAAATCCTTATATTGCTGTTCAGGGATCTTTCGAAATGAAAGAAGACTGTTTTTTCCCACACCAGTATACCAGAGCCAAAATCTCTACTTAACGACCAGAAAATAATCTGTAAAAACAACAGAAATGGATATCAATGATTTTATGCTTACCTGCCCCAGTAAAAAATTCCTTGGGATAGAATGTCTGGGCTGTGGTGCGCAGAGAGCAATCGTATTGGTATTTGAAGGAAAGTTTTCAGAAGCTTTTCAAATGTATCCGGCTGTATACACCTTATTGTTATTCTTTTTGATCCTTGGGGTAAGCTTTATCGATAAAAAAAGAAAATACAGTCATATTTTAATGATTATGGTGGTTGTTAACCTGATTATTATGGTAATTGGGTATCTGTATAAACACTTGTAATTATAAAAACCTACAGTAAGTATTTGATTTTAAGTTGTTTGAGTGCTTTGGTCTTTTATTTCGTGTATGTGGTAAAATTTTAATAAAAAATACAATTTATTAGATTAAAATTCCTGTATTGTTTTGTTGTGTAGAATTTTAAAATGTCGTAGAATTACTACAATTTCTGAAACAGTGCCGTAAAAACTTTTTAAATTAGAACATGAACTCTATCTTTGTTACATAAATCCTATATCAGGGAAGAGTCGTTAATGATTAAAATTTAAGAATATGGCAGGAAATTCAAGAGGAATCTTAAAATTCAATGGAGGTGAAGGTCAGAAGTTGTTAAAGCTTAACTATAGCGTGTCAAGATCTACAGATGTTTCAGGACGTGTAGCATCTGACCCGTCAAACGCATTGATCAAAGTAACAATTGAAGCAACAGAGAAATCTGATGTTTTAGAAAGTTTATTAAACAGTAAATATAAGCCAACAAGCGGAGAAATCAACTTTAATAAATCTCACGAAGAAGGAACATTGATCTCTTTGAAGTGGGAAAACGGATATGTAATCCAGCACGAAGTAGACTTCGATGCCATTGATAGCAATAATATGCTGATCAGCTTTGTAATCAGTGCTGAAAGCATTACGTATGGAAATTCATCTTATGACGGACTTTGGCCAATGAGCTAAGTCTTTCATGAGTAAGAAATAAAAGACTGTCTTATAAGACGGTCTTTTTTTACCTAAGACTATATTCTGCAGGATCTTTTGTTTTTATTTTTAAACTCTCTTTCTGTTGAATAATCGTTTAGAAAACTAATCAAATCACTAAAAATATGTCAAATACACCTGGAAACTCACAAGCGGCGTCTTTTCGTCCGACGCAGAATGCAGATGGTATTTCCGAAAACCATCACACAGGTATCAACCGTCTGGTAAAACTTTCTCTCGTCATAGAAGGGAAGATTATCAAGTACTATAAGCATTTCAAGCTTAAGCAAAGTACCAGACGACATCACGAATTTACGCTGACACTGGCACACGATACTCTGGGAGACAGACAGACCCATTCATTGGAAGAAGCCAACAAATTCCTTGGAAAGAGACTTACAGCCGTTATTTCCTATAAAGATATTGACAACAGCCCGGAGAGAACTTTTGTAGGAGTAATTACCGGCGTGGGATTCAGTCAGGAACATATGAGCTTAGGAAATATTGTGCTTACAGGTTTCAGTCCTACCATTCTTCTTGACGGAGCACCGCATATCCAGAGTTTTGGCGGGAGTCAATCGGTTAATGTAGGAATTATTGCTGAAGAAGTAATCAAACAGGGAATTGACAAAAGCAGATTTGATGTCAGAGTAGATGCCAATAACTTTTCTCAGATTATCTATAGCAGCCAGTATGATGAAACGCATTATAACTATCTGGCAAGAATGGCTGAAGCCTATGGGGAACAATTTTACTATGACGGTGAAGTTTTACATTTCGGAAAGCTTCCTGCTCAGAATAAACCTATTATCCTTACCTATGGAAGCAGCGCCAATGAAATAAAAGTTGAGCTGAAAGCAGTACATACAAAACCTCAATTTTACGGTTACAACAGTAATAAAAATGAAAGGCTGACTTCCGGTTCTACCCCCATCAAGCATGTAAGTGATCTTGCAAAAACAGCATACAGTCATAACGAAACGATCTATAAAACTCCGGCTTTACAGATGGCTCCTATCAAAGCTACTACCCATTTAGATGTGGAGTACTCTCAGAAAAGTGCAGCTGGAAGTGAAGCAGTCAATGTTTTTTCTGTTTCAGGAAATACAACGGTTCCTTTCCTGCATCCAGGCTGCGTAGCAGATGTCCAGATGCGTAAACAGGATTCCAATGAAACCTCGTATTTTACCAGAATCATGATTACGGAAGCAGAACATGAAGTTGACACCATCGGTCATTACAAAGGAAGCTTCGTAGGAATAGCGGCAGATACAGGGTTTCTTCCAAAACCGGAATACACCATTCCGAAGGCGGAGCCGCAGACTGCCACTGTAATTTCCAATACGGATCCCGAAGGACAGGGAAGAATACAGGTAAGATTTGACTGGCAGACCAATGATACCACTCACTTTATCCGTATGATGAGCCCCGATGCAGGAGGAACAGATCAGATTACCCAAAACCGTGGTTACGTAGCCATTCCGGAAGTGGGAGATCAGGTGATGGTCAATTTTGTACACAGCCATCCTGACAGACCTTTCGTAATGGGAGGAATGTTCCACGGAGGCATTGCTTTAGGAGGTGGCGTCAACAATCACCTGAAATCTATCCAGACCAGAAGCGGAATCAGGATTCTAATGAATGATGAAGAAGGAAGTGTAACGATTCTTGATCCAAGCGGAAATACCTATTACATGGACGGACAGGGAAATATCAGTATGAAAGCCCCTAAAAACTTTACGTTGAATGCGGGTGATAATATCAACATCACTGCAGGAAAAGAAATTTCAATAGGAGCAGGAGCAAGTATTACCAGTACCGCAAATGATAATATTGTTTCCATTGCAGGAAAAGATATGAAACTTACCGCTTCAGGAGACATTACGGAAGCTTCCGACACCAGAACGGAAATGATTGAAAAAGAATTCAAGAGACAGTCTGAAACATCCAACGAAATAGCAGGGGAAATTTCCATGTTCAGCGAACTGGAAAATATGACCATGCAGAGCGGAAAGATTGTAGAATTCAACAGTGCTGAAAAATCAAAACTTTTCTGATATGGCGATCATCAAAACAGCAACCAATCTGCGCATCACAGTGAAAGATTCTTACCATCTGAGCGTAGGAAAAAAGGTTGAAAAAATAGCAAAAAAAATTAATGTGGAAGCACACAGAGATAACCTGGTTTTAGCAAGTAACAAGAAGATTATGTCCCATGGTCATAAGTAAATATAACCTGCTGATTCTTTTAATAGGATGTTTTTCATTAACGAATTGTCAGAATAAAAAAATGGAAGAAAAATACAGTTGGCTGGGAACCGTTTCTGCCCCGCAGGAATACCCGATGGAAGTGTATGAAGGAGCTATTGTTGCCGATGATTTTACTTACGGCTTTGATGCCATCTGGGGAACACAGAATACAGGTTGGGGAAAAGAAGGAGGCACCATGAACGTCAATACCGAAAGGATGGATGCTCCTCATGAACTGGAATTCACATGGTATTCTCTGGTAGAAAATAAATTCTACACCGGAAAATGGAATCTGGACAAAGAAAAGATTAAAAGCCTTTTTAATGAAGGATTTGTAGATCAGGATACGAAAAAGAAAGCTACTTACAACTCCTTTGTGGTAGGACTAGCTCCGCAGGGAAGAGTCGTGCTTTGGATGAAAGGTCCCGGAAACCAGAAAGAAATAGGTGCTTTTCAGGCTCATGATACCATTATTACCAAAGAAAAAGCATACGATAACGCTCAGTATATGCTGAAGGAAGGCTTTGCAGAAAGAATGCTTAAAGATCCTTCTTACAAGACATTCAAGCCGGAAGTTCGTGAGAAAATTGAAAAAGAAGGCTATCCTGCAGCAGATATTTATAACGTATACAGAGAGAAATACAGCTGGAAACCTGTTGTGGTTTTGCCTGAAGGAGCCACATGGATCGATTTCGGTTTCACCAATTATAACGGGGAGCAGGAAAATCTTTTTGACCAAAGTTTAAAAGAGAATACTTACAAAAGCAGAGCTGTACCAAGATTCTGTGGTTTTTACTGGAAAGATAAAAACAACAACAGATATGCCGTATGGATAGACGCTTTTGATGATAAAGAAATATTTGATCTGTTTCAGAAATCAGGAAAAGACAAAAATATTGATCTGACCATTAAAGTCAATGAAGACAATACCAAAGTTGTAGTGTCTTTAGAATCTGAAAAAGAAAAAATGGCCGTTACCAAAGCAAAAATCAGGGTATCCCGAAAGATAGAATAATAGGATTCAATCAGTCAATTTAAAAACAAGAACGATGCACAATAATCAATTTGGAAGTTATACACCATCTGTATCCAAAGAGGAAGTACTGGATATTACCATTGGGATTTTTTTTGACGGAACCCTGAATAATAAAACCAATACAGACGAAAGAAAAAAGGGAACAGATGCCCATAAAAAACACGGCGGAAAAGCTGAAGATAACACCAGTTATAACAATGATTGGAGTAATGTAGCCCGCATGTGGGATAACTATGATAAAAACTTCGGAATTTATATAGAAGGAATCGGTACACAGGATAAAGAAGGAGATGCTACCCTGGGATATGCTTTCGGAACCGGAGAAACCGGGATCAGATCAAAAGTGAGAAAAGGCTGCGAAGAAATCGTAAAAAAGGTGAAAACCATTAAAGCAGAAAAAAAAGCAGATAAAATTGCGGTTCTTACTTTTGATGTATTCGGTTTCAGCCGTGGAGCTGCTGCCGCACGTAATTTTGTATACGAAATAGGAAAGGCAAAATATAAAGCCAGTTCACGCACCGTCGCAAACGAAGCTGTTTCAGTGACCATCTATTCAGATGATGACGGGAAAAGTGTTGATTCTGAAGAACTTCCAAAATGGGGACACCTTGGTCTCAAGCTTGAAGAAGCAGGATTAAAGGTAGATGTCTTAAAAGTAAGATTTCTGGGAATTTACGATACCGTTTCTTCCTATTCAAAATACCTGTCACCAGTACCTAATTTCAGCAATGACGTAGAAGAATTAAGCCTGAATGAAATTGGAAAAGCCCAGACTGTAGTTCACTTTATAGCCGCTGATGAACACAGAGAAAACTTTGACCTGACAAGGGTCCATATCGGAACTGAAAAAACATTTCCTGGTGTACACTGTGATGTTGGAGGAGCCTATGAAAACGGACAGGAAACTTGGGAAGAGGTGGAAACGTCCTGGACAACCAGTTCCAAATTAGAAGCATTAAAAGCAGAACTTGTATCCGAAGGTTGGTATGAAAAAGATATGCTTACCATTACTCCCGGATTCTATTTATCATTGAGAGGATCCCGTTACCTGCTGAAAACTTACAGCTATATTCCTCTACATTTTATGGCTGAATACGGCATTGAGAAAAATCTTCCTATCATCTTAAAAAAAATGACGGATGATAAATATTCCATTTTGAATGATCAGTTTTTAATAGGAATAAAAGACCGTCTCAGAAGGTATGTGATGGGAAATGGCAAACCTTATGCCTTCAAACATTTTAAAGCACTGCGGGATGCTTATGGTGGAAACGAAGTGCCGGAAGACCGTCAGGATGCTTATCAGAAAGAAGTAAAAGAACAGAACGATTTGAGATTCCTTCGTCTTCATTACCTTCACTGGTCAGCAAGAAGGGAAAAGATCGGTATGGACCCGAGACCGAACAGAACAAGAGTTATCCATTAGAATTAAATTTTAAAAAAAGATACTGTCCAAAGAAAAAATTTGAAGCAGGAACATTTTATGCAGAAATATAACATACATACCGTTCAGAAAGATGAAACATTAAAAAGTATAGCCTCGCTGTACGGGATAGATAAAGATGCATTAAAACACTTCCATAATAACCACTGTACTGTGAAGGATATGATCCTGATCAATCTTAACGGGCAGAAAGAACTTTTTGTTCCGAGAACAGCGGTTGCAGATAAAAACATTTTAGTAAAATTCGGAAGAGCTAACAGTCTTACTCTTCAGCCGGAAACTTCAGTGCGAAGATACAGCGTAGTCATTACCATTGAAAAAGGAGAACGTACTAGCGAACTAAAATATGAAACATCCGTTCGCTGGCTGAAAACAGAAAAAGGACATCATTTTTTTGAGATAGACAGAACTTCAAATCTTTATCTTAATGAAGAAGAAGTGAATGAAATTGCAGATCTTCTGGCTTACAGAACTTCTAAAGTTTTATACCCTTTACACATCAGTACAGATGAACACGGGAAATTTGAAGAAGTAGAAAATGCTGAGGCTTTTTCAAAAAGATGGACGGCTGTAAAAGAAGAATTATATAAAGAATTTGAAGGCGAAACCGTAGACGAATACTGCGGAAAGATTGAAAAAGTAATCAGCCAGCCTGAGGCAATCAGTCTGTACCTGAAAAATGATTACTTCATCCGTGCTTTATTCTTTGGAATCTACCAAAGCTTCGGAAAGGAATTTAAAACAGAGATGACAACAACTTTTCCTGTAGTGGACAATGCGATCGAACCCAGATATAAATTGACACTGGAAACAGATCCGTTAAAAGGAGAAACAGGTCTGATCACCATAGAAGGATCAGGGAAATTATATGAAGAAAGAGATATTGATGATTTTATAAGAAAATCACCTTTTTCATTGATTATAGAAGAAAACCCTGTGATGAATGAAGAAGGAACTTTCAGATTTGTAAGCTATCTGAAAGGAGAAACTTCACTTCCGGAATCTCTTTACCTGGAATGCAGTATCATGCTGCAGGAAGAAAAAAAGATTTCAGTATCAGTTTCAGGAATTGATGAAAACTAAAATACCATTTCACTAAAGATAAATTAATATGGCAGAAAAACATATTGTAGTACAGGGCGCCCTATGCAAATGCCAGTTCGGACAGGTTCCGGATAAGCTGAAAGTACTTACACATCAAAAAGAATATGCCAATGATAAAAGCGCTTCCAAAAAACTGATCGTTACCACGAAAGAAATAGGAGCCGCCACATTTGAAAAAAATACATTCGGAAACTGTACCAAAATGGGAGGGCCGCCGCCTCCATGCAAAATTATGGTTACAGAATGGCAGAAGTTCTATGATAAAGTACAGCTCAGCAACGGTGGATACATCATTGTAGAGGACAGCAAGGCCGTTTGTGCTGTTGCAGGAACACCATGCATTGAGATTATAGACCACGGGCAGAGAGCAGAAGCCAGCCAGCAGAACTTTAAAAATGCAGATAAAGACATCCAGCAGCAGATCAATCCGTTGGTAGATTCCGAAGAAATGTATAACGAACAGCCTTCAGGAGGAGGGCAGGATGGTGCAATCTAAATGATAAGAAAATGGCAAAAGGCGTAAAAAAAATAAAGGTTGTAAGCGGATTGTATTATCCCAAAATGTCTGTATTAGGGCAAAGGATTACCATAAAGCCGGATCAGTGGGTACAGTTCGGCGTGGGTGAGTGGCTTCCGGACACTACAGATGCAGACAAAAAGAAGCCTCTCACCTGGATGAGGCAGAACAGCAGTAAAAAAATTATTATCAATCAGATCACTTCTGCTACCGGATATAAATTTTTAATCGGCAAACAGTTCTGTGGAAGCTATCAGTTTTATATTGAAGCCAGTCTTTCAGGAGTAAGAGATACTAAAAGTAACACAGGGATATTTGTAAAAGGCTGGTGTGAACCCAAAATTATAAGCAGCAAGTGGTCTACACAGAAAAACAGCAAAAGCATAAAAAACAATAAAAAGTCCGAATACATTTCCTACGGACACATTGTTCATCTGAATCTGATGACAGAAGGGCTGAATGGAAATACAGTGAGTATCGAACTTTGGAATCAGCAGACAGCAAAAGCGGATAAACTGGTCCATACCTACAATAATGTACAGGTAATCGATGGTGAAGTCAATCTGAAAATAGAAAATACCTTCGCTTGGATGGCCTTTGTAGATAATATCCAGAATGTAGAAGAATTCTATATTAAAGTGAAAGATGTTGCTTCCAAACAATATATCAAAGATAAATTGGGTGATGATCTTCATGCCATCTATCTGAATGTTAAAAATAAAGTAGCCACTACCAATACCAACGGCGCGCAGAACCAGACGCCAACCAAAGTCTATAAGCCGGATGTAAACTCCGTCAGACTCGAGCCCTGTAAGTTTGAAGTGATCAAAATCACTGAAAATGAAACCAAGGACGGACAAGCCAGCAATACAACCGTTAAAGTGTTTGACAATGGAAACGGTGTCAAATTGCTAAAGTCTGCTGCTCTGCAGGAACATATTCAGAGAACAATCTATTATAAATTTGATTCCACAGTCATTGATAAAGACGGAGTTGCCGTTCTTAATAATGTACTTAAATTTCTTCTGGAACATAAAGATGCAACCATGAATCTGAGTGGTTATGCCTGCGTGATAGGAAAAGAAAATTATAATAAAGGACTTTCCCAAAGAAGAGCAGACGTTGTCAAAAAATTCTTTGCCGATGGTGGATTAGATCCCAGAAGAATAATCTCCGTAGGAAAAGGAGAAGTAGATCCTACCGATGATAAAATGGGAAGAGACAATATCAAATACAAAAATGAGAAAGACTACGAAAATAACCGTAGAGTAGACATCTCATTTGTTTTTAATGCCCATGATGCTCAGACTGTAAACTATGAAGTAACAGCACCGAGTGTATCTACAAAGAAAAATTTAGTAATTGATATTACAGGTTTTCAAACCAATGAATGTTTCAGAGACAGCAAAGGAAAACATAAAAAACAAACCCTGCTTGTAGATGTAGGGCAGGCGATAGATAAAGGAGATACCGTAAAGACATTTACCACTCCTTCATTTACTTATGGAGTATACTCAAACCTTTCCAGAGTTCATGCATTTCCAATAGAATACATCTGGCCTTCAGCAACCAATCCGAATCAGTTCCATTTGCATGTTCATAGCTGCAGATACTTTAGTAATGAAAAAAGAACTACGGTACTGATTAAAGCTTATCCGGATATTAAATGGGAACTTGCTCTTGAGTTTTTGGTGAATGTTTCCAATTATAAAGCTGCCAATATGCCGCCCGGATCTGTGTATGCAAAACACCAGGAAAAATCCAGACAGGCAGGATACAACAGAATGAGAATGAATGAAACCGGAAAAGTTCCGATTTCAATAGGAGTTGGCTTATCTGCGGAATGGGATGCCGGTAGAGAAAAGAGAAGCTTTACCAATGAATTTGCGGATAAAATTAAACTGGTAGCCAGGATGATTGCCACCGCTGTAAATATTGTACAGAATGCCATCAACTATGCGCAAAGTGCAGCAAAAGAAACAGCAATACCAGTGGGTTTCAATGTCAGGTATCCAAAATTTACCGTTGTAGGAAAATGGTATCTGGAAAGAGTCAACGAAAGAAATACACTCAGCGTAATTGGGGAAGTGGGCTTTGGTTTTAAACCCTTGATCGGAGCTGAAGTTGTTATTGATATATTGGGAGCTGCTATTGCTGCCGCCTCATATGGAGCTACAGGAAACCCTGCTGCTGCAAGAATCATTAATAAATTCCGTGGAGGATTAGAAAAACTGGGAGCTTCGGTAACCTTTACGGCAACATTTTATGGCGAACTGGAAATCATGGTAGATGCTCTGAAAATTGACAGTATCAACGGGATCAATATGCAGGGGAAAACCACCATTGGAGGAAAAATGGGGGCTACCATTGAACTTAGTGTCAGCGTTGAGATTGGAAGAGTAAAAGGGACCAAATCAAAACCTATTATGACATTTAAAGCTGCTGCAAAAGCAGATTCCTACTTTGGAGGAGATATTGTACTGGATTCTGATACTAAAGGACTATTTATACAGCCTATCCTGAAATTCTCAGGAGTAGTACTTTCAGTAGAAATAGAAGGAGAAGTAGGCTGGTGGAAAAGCAATTTTAAAGTAGAAGAAAAAGCAATAAAAGAAGAAACCTTCTATTTGGAAAAAAAATATTTAACTTAAATTGACCTATGCATAATTTAAAAAAGCCCTTATATTCTGTATATCCAAGAATGTACTGTTCAGGAACCATCTATGTGAATGATGTTCCTGTGATAGACTGGTACGGGGATGAGACAAAAGAAGGAGGATTCGGAGGTGACACCATGATTAATCAGGCATTGCTTCAGAGTGGAAAATATAAAGTAACCGGGAAAATGTATCCTCGTTTAGGAAAAAATGTATTGGATGAAGACGATATGATGTCTATTGATTTTTTCTGTGCCGAGCTTGATAACTGGAAAGCTTCCAGGTCTGTTTTTCATCCTAAACTTGAATCACCATGGGATGGTCTCAGTGACAATATCAAATATCCTCATTTTGAAATTGCAGGTGAAATAGAAGTTGAACTTCCTTTTGTATTAGATGGATGGCAGAATTCAGTAGACCTGAAAGACATCAAAAAAGAAGATCTTTTCAGTGATGTTTTAAAATATTATAAACAGATCAGAGCTGTATTGCAAAGCCACGATGCCGGAAAATACCTTGACATGTCAAAGGACAAAATGAAATTGCAGGAAGAGGCCTTATACTATACGGAAGAAAGAAAAAAAAGATTTCTGGAGAGTGCCGGACAATTATTTTCCCAGAACTTAGAAGTGGAAGAACTTCATGAAGCTGATCTCCAGCTTGAAGTAATGGGATACGGAAAATTAGTAAGACTGATGAGAAAAGACGGCTCACAACCATTACAATTCAAAAGTCCCGATATTGAAAAACAAAGCAATATAGAATTAGAAGTGAAGCTTCATATGAGAACAAAAGAAAAAGGGTTCAGCATTATTTAATCATTGAAAATGACTTTTTTAGGATATTTTACAGCAATAATTGTCATATTCTCTCTGTATAAAGGATATAAAATCTTTTTGAAATTTGCAGCGAACAGAAATAATGCGGGAAAAAAAGGAGGTTTTCTGGAAAAAGGATTCCTTCTTTTAATCATTTCAATCATTATGATTTCTGTGAATGCAATGGCGTTTGTCCTGTCGTATACCTTTTTCTGGGAAAAAGCATACAGAACCTTTGATGAGCCACAGTATGAAGCAACCGTGGTGGGATATAAAAAAGAAATAACGAAGTTTAAAAATTTTTCAAACTCTACTTACAGGGATAAAGCTATTTTTTTTCCAAAAGTAGAATATACAGATAATAATGGGAAAAAAGTGATAAAAACATTGGATATTACAAGCGATAACCCACCCGCTATGGGACAGAAACTAAAGATAACAGATAAAGCAGGTAAAGAAAATACCAATGCTCTTCAGCTGGATTGGGTGATGTTTGTTGGTGGCTGTTTTTTTACAGGGTTTGCTGCATTTTTTGCTGCCTTAATTTCTACCTACACCACATCATATCCTATGAAAAAAAGAATAAACTGGTCTGTCCGGTTGGCACTATTACTGCTTTTCATTAATATTTCCTGTATAGTATTCATATATTTGAAATCATAATTTTTTTTAAAAAGAGAGTTTATCAAAAAGATAACGAATTATAATAATCATCAAAATATAAAGTAGTATGAAAAAAGCAAGAGTGCTGGTATTGATTTTTGTAGTATTGATCAATATCTGTTGTGGAAATAAATCATTTGACCTGTCATCCGTTTCCTTAGGTGAAGATGCAAAGAAGTATGATTTTGAAAACAAAGACTTATTTCTGAAAGATGTAGCAAAAACCGATATCATTCAATACTATGCTGATGAAAACAAAGGAATAACCTATGGAAATATACCATTAGATAATACCATGGGTACAAGGATTACAGTATACAAAGGAAAAGTAGGGGCTCTGGACACCAATGCTGCCGAAAAATATTCTTTGGAATTTGTAGAAAAAATAGTAAAAAAGAATGGAAATCCTACTGCTTCAATTACAGATAAAGCAACTGTAGATGCTAAGCTGGTAAAACCTATTTTTGAAAAGCTTAAAAAACTTTCTCCAGAAAAAGTGTCATGGAATCAAAATGAGAAAAATTCCTTTACTTATCCAACTTCTTTCTTCTGGGATGACGGGAAAAATTATTCCATATTAAGTATTTCTATTGAAGATGATGGGAGAATAAGAAATAAATACATTTCTGTGACGAAAGATGCCTATCGTAATAATGCAGTTTTTGGATTGAAATATCCTACACCTCCTGCTTCTCCATGGTATAAGTATATGAACTAAAATCTTTTCCATAGAGAAAAGAATGAGACATCATTGACAAGAAAAATACTGAAGCAAAATTCAGATATTTCACCAGATTGTGCAACAAAATAGATGGAAGTAAAAAAGGGAAAACCATACATTGCCTATAGTATTTTAGGAATAATAGCTGCAGGCTTTATTTATTTTATTCTGTGGATTATTTTCAAAGATAAAATGCCGCTGCATGAGTATGCTTCTGAAATTTCCAATAACTATGACAGTTACGCAGAGAAAGCGATCGTTTTTTTTCCTTTACTTTTTTTTGTTTTCATCTTTATTGTTTTAATGAAGCCTACTGCGTCAAAACGTTTTTTACGTCTGCAATCCTCACTGCCAACCTCTAAGATCCATTCTGTAGCAAAAGGACTGGCAGAGATTGAAGGAACATTAATGATGATGAATCCTTTATTTTCACCAGTAAATAATGAGGCCTGCATCGGATATTATTATACCATTGAAGATATTGACAGAGATTCAGACGGCAAAGAAAGTTACAGAACTATTCACAGGGAAACGAAATGCAATACCTTCAGGGTTAAAGATGACACAGGAACCATAGAAGTAGAACCGGAAGGAATAGAGCTGGTTTTATTGGAAGAAACCAATATAAGCAGCCATGGCGGTAAAAGGTACAAAGAAACTCTTTTAAAAGACGGTCAGAAGATGCTGCTGGTAGGCTATGCCGATTCCAGAAACGGAACCCCTTTCATCAGAAAAGATGAGCATTATAAAATCCTCGGGATTACTTCATCATCAGGAATCACAGTCTGGAATAAATATCAGCCATTGTTGAGGTCATTTATGTTTACCTGTTCCATCATCCTTTTAATAATTATTTATATACTTACACAATAATGAATCAGACGGTCGCTATCATATTACTTATCCTGCTTGGGGTAGTTGTTATAAGTTTTTTGATCAATTTGTACAACAAATTGGTCATGCTCAAATTTAACGTTGACAAAGCATACGGCAATATCGATGTGGTGTTGAAACAACGTGCAGATGAAATTCCCAATTTGGTCACCGTTGCCAAACACTTTATGAACTACGAAGAAAAGCTGCTTACCCGCCTTACAGAGCTCAGAACTTTTTACAATAACAGTACGGATGCCGATAAAAGAACCGAGATTGCCAATGAAACCTCAAAAGCGCTTTCTTCATTCTTTGCGGTTTCAGAAAACTATCCTGAACTGAAATCTAATAATAATTTTCTTGAACTGCAGAAAAGAATTTCCGATCTGGAGAACAAAATAGCAGACAGAAGAGAATTTTTCAATGACAGTGTAAACCTTTATAATATCGGAATTCATGAATTTCCCAATGTGATATTGGCAAAAATGCTGGCATATAAAGACAAAACACTACTGGAAATAACAGACTCTGAAAAACAATATAATGGAGTTCAGTTTTAATACTTTTTTCGGATTAGAAGACAAAATTGCTGCTTACCCGGAAGCAACCATTTTCGGAGCGATGTTAGTACCCATTTTGCTGCTTATTCCGATGGCAGTGATAGGATGGATCTTTAGAAAGCTGAAATTCAATATGTACATCATTCATGTATTGATGTATACTTTGCTTTTTACATTTATAGTAGGAACACTCACCATATTGATCCTTTTCTTTATTACCGATAAAAATGGAGTGAAACTGGCCTATTCTTGGCTTACGGTTTTTACAGGAATGTTTATTTTCAGCCTGATTAACGCCAATACCATTACTAAAATGTTTACCGATTGGTCTAAAATAATTAAAGAAAAAGAAAATCAGTAATTTTAGATTGAAATATCGCTTCTCCAAGGAATAAGTATATGATTAAATAAAGGCATTTAAAATAGAGCAAAACAAATAAAAAAGCATCTCCGGATACTTGAATCCATTTTTTTCTGTTCTATTATTGATAGCTGCATACTAACACTAAGATTATGAAAGGATTGAAATATATAATAATACCAATGGTCTGTTTGGCAATTGCTTCATGCGGCCATCAGAAAAATAAAGAAACTGAGTCTCTGGTTGAAACCCAGGGAAGTACTCAGACAGAGCCCTTCAATCTTGCTAAAGTTGC
Source organism: Chryseobacterium sp. KLBC 52 (assembly GCF_003347605.1). GTDB lineage: Bacteria > Bacteroidota > Bacteroidia > Flavobacteriales > Weeksellaceae > Chryseobacterium. The sequence goes on from NZ_QDFZ01000001.1 coordinate 41,889, forward strand.
TGTTGGACAAAATATCAACGATATTTTAAAATCTGCCGGAGCAACCTCCAAAGATGCTGTTCGTACCACTGACGTTACGCTGATCGGAAATGAAAAGCTGGCTTTTTCTTCAAAAGAATTATTACATTTCAACGGGATAGATTTAGAAGGAAAGAATAATAAAAACATCAATAAAGTCCTTCTGCATTTTGGAAAAGTAGACCAGGAAATCGGCCCGCTTGCTAATGAAAAAGAAGATGAATTGGGAATGTATCAGCTTGATATCTATACGGAACAGGAAAAAACAGCACTCCTGGATAATCTGAATAAAACACTTCAGAAACCAAGCTTTGATACCATCCGCGAAGGTTTTGAATCTGAAGTTAAAGACAATGAGGTCATTCAGACTCATAATAAATTCAGACAGGAAGTTGCTATCTGGAGAAACAGAGATATGCTCTATTACTATTGCGAAACCAAAATAGATAATAAACCGGACGAATACCGTTGTAATCTCTTCGTATTCAAAAATAAAGAATGGAAAGATCTTCTGAAAGGGTCAGGATATCCGGACCTGGATAAAATCTCCCTGAACTAAAAGAATATAGCAAAGAAATTAAACCATTTGCTTGCTGATTCCTCTTTGCCCTCTGAAATAAAACATTAGAAAGATAAAAACTTTAGGTTAAAAAGATCTGCTCAATCAGCACAATCTGCGAGAGTTTTAAAAAAAATAAATGCCGGTCTAAAAAGAACCGGCATTTTTATATCAAATCAGTATTTGAATTATTTTACTAAGAACTGCATCGTTACCTGATCCAGCTTCAAAATATACACTCCCTGACCAAGATTTCTTGTTTTAATAGAGTTGCCATTTCTGAAAGGCTGATCAATCGTCTGAAGAGTTTTCCCCTGAAGATTATAAATCTCCGCTTTTTTTACCTTCTGAAGATCTCCTTTTACAAAAATCTCCTGATTGGTGATTGGGTTAGGAGAGATTTTAAAACTGTTGGAAGTCGTTTCAGCAGCTGTATTTTGAGCCATTCTTGCACTTGATCCTGAATAACATGTCCATGCAAGATCATCAATAGCCACTCTGTTGCTTGCAGAACTATTAACCAGGCTTACCACTACATTTCCGGAAACGTTGATATTGTTAATGGTCGTCGTTGTCACTGAAGTACTGTAAGGAATAGTTCCTACGGTAGTTCCGTTTACTTTTACATCAAAAGTACCATTGGTTCCCGAGAATTTAAGCTGTGTCGTTACCGTTAAAGATCCGATACCGTTTGCAGAGCTTCCGGAAGTTAAAGAGCCGCTTCTTACCGTAATCGCTTTATTATTAATCGTTTGGTCTGTTCTTGCATCCGTTGCGGTCCAGGAAATACCTCCGTTGCTCCATGTTCTAGTTGTATACGTAGAATTGGCTGCAGGGATTGTTTCAAAATTTTCATTGGCGCAGTTGGTTCCTGGAGTAGTACCTCCTGAATTAGTAGTACCGGAAACTGTTGAACTGTTCGATGAAGAATTTCCAGCTGCATCCTTCGCTACCACATAAAAACTGTAAGTTGTGGAAGGAGTAAGTCCTGAAATTGTTGTAGAAGTTGAACCCGTAGTCGTTTGCAGACTTCCGTTCATATAAACATTATAAGCTGTTACGCCTACGTTATCGGTAGAAGCATTCCATGCAAGAGAAATGCTGCTGGAAGTTGTTCCTGAAACATTCAGACCTGTCGCCGCAGTAGGTGCCTGAGTGTCACCTGAAGGCTGCTGGGAACCCCAGATAAGGTTAACATAATTCGGGTTGTCTATAAAAGGATTTCTGTTCCCCTGGAAAGTATAGGATGCGTTATTTCTCTTGATCTCAGCCTGAGAAACCGGATCCTGATTATGCCATGCCAGCAGAACATTAAGTTCCCAGGTCTGTAATCCCGGGAAAGTAGAGCTTCCTAACATATTTCCTGATGAAAATGTTGAAAGTTTGCTTTGGTAGCGGGTTACGAAATAGAAAATCATACGGGCAACATCTCCTTTAAACTCATCAATCGGCTCAAATACAGTCCCCGAATATCCTGAAGAAGCAGAAGTTCCAAGCTTTGATCCATTCAGTGAAGTAAAAGAAGCACTTCCTACCTTTCCGAAAGGATAATTACTTCTCATCCCATTTACCTTACCATCTGTTGCTCTGATAAAGTGAATATCTGCAACCATTGGTGAAGCCTGATTGAATAGACTTTGAGGAACAATATGCTCTCTGTTGTAGCAATTTCCCTCAGTAGAATACGTCCCACACTGATCAGATCCCGGAGTATAAGTGTAAGGATCACTACCTGTAGGCCTTTCAGAATAAATATCAAGGATAGTCCCGTCATTTTCGTAGTCCTTATCGATATCAGTAGTTTTATACGCTGTCCAAAGTCCACTGTACCCTTTATCCATATGTCCGTTGGTAATAATACTGCTTAATTCCGTTTTCAGTGCTGCACCACTCAGTCCGTTGGCAGAATTGTAGTACCCTGCAGGAGCCTGAGCGTGGGCAAGTCCTGCAAATACAGAAAATAAAATGATTTTTTTCATAATTAATATTTAGTATAAAGTTTCAGCAAGAATACCACAATTTTTGTGAATAAAAAATTACAAAATTGTTAATTTTAAATGCACTGTATGCGATACATAATGAGTGATGAATGATAAGTGATAAATGATGAATGATGTTGTGGTTAAATATCTGTATCTGTTTTCAATTCAATAAAGATTGGCTATAGACCGTATTATACATTATAATTCAATTCATCAGGCTTTAGCCAAAATTTAAAACTTAATAATTTTATCCATAAAAAAAAGCCAGTACACAATGTACCGGCCTATATAATGGATGACTTAAATCTTATTTTCTTTGTGGCGGATAATTTTTCATAATCTCAGCCATAATTTCTGGAATCTGTCTCTGTTTTGCTTTTGGAGAATCTACAGAAATTCCGCTTCCGATCCCTTGCCAAACCAATTTGTTGCTTTTTGCATCAATAAGGTCAACAATCAAAGCGCCTTCATTATAGTTGGTTGTCCATGTTCTGTTCATACCAACACCCCATCCGAATGGTCCGCCCCATCCCCACATTCCGTAAGGAGAAGAGGAATTGATATCCGTGATTTTTTTATGATTTGCTTTTACGTTGATAATCAGATCAGGGTTTTCTCCAGACTGAAGTCCTTTGCTTTGAAGCTGTCTGGACAGTTCATTCAGTACTCTGTCTTTATCAATATCATTCAGTTTCAGATCATCAATTCTGATTTTGTATGTTTTATAAGAATTGAAATTGGCGGTTTCAGCATAATCCGAACGTACCTGAAAAGGGCTACAAGAAGTTAAGCCTAATGTAGCAGATGCCAACAAAATAAAAATATATTTTTTCATTTTATTTATTTTTTTTATCACTTTTAATGAATGTATCAGTCTTTTTATCGTACCCGTAAGGACAGTGTCTGCAGCCGCTTTTACAGCAATATCCTCTTTTCAGATGGAATTTTTCTGTAAAAACTTTGTACCCCTGTTCATTATAGTAGAAGTCTTCACCTTCTTTGATGTCATAATGGGCCATAAGTTAAATGCTAGTCAAAAAACTTTTTATATTTGTTACTATGATAATTGTATGCCAAAAGCCCTTAAAAAAATTAAAAATTAATGGCATTGCTCTCTTTCCCTTTATCTTCATTAGGAAACCCGAAGATAAGGAAAATAATGTATTGATCAATCACGAAAAAATCCATTTGCGGCAACAATTGGAAATGCTTGTCATTTTCTTCTATATTTTCTATGTTATTGAATACTATTACTGGTTTTTCAAACTCAAAGACGGCTACCTTGCTTACAGAAGAATTTCTTTCGAAAGAGAAGCTTACGCTAATGAAAAAAATATGAATTATCTTAGAAAAAGAAAATTCTGGAACTTCAGGAAATACCTTTGAAATTATAAATGATCAATGATGAATGATGAGTTGCGTGTTTTCGGGATTCGAGTTTTGAGGTGAGTTTTTGGAAGTTGGTTTTGGAATTTATATTTTATACTTTAATTTCAATATTCTCTGTAGTCAACATTTAATATTCAGTAGGAGCGGGCTTTAGCCCGGTTTATAAAAAAACAGTTTTCATCTGGCTTTAGCCTAAACCTAAAAGCCTAAAAATCAAAAAAGACATCTGTGAAAATCCGTGTTATCTGTGGGAAAAAAGAAAACCCTCACAACACCAAATCTTTTGTTACTTTTGCAAAGAGTAAAACCTGATTCGTAAAACTGAAATGCTATTAAAACTTCCCACAGAACCTGTTTCCATCCAGGAAATTCCAATTGATAAAAATGTAAAGCTTTTCATTAAAAGGGAAGATCAGATTCATCCTTTAATTTCAGGAAATAAATACTGGAAACTGTTTCATAATGTCAATCACTATCTGGAAAAAGTTACTGATAATCCTTATATCATCACTTTTGGAGGTGCTTTTTCCAATCACATTGCAGCGGTTTCTGCTGTAGGCAGTATGGCAGGAATTCCCACACTGGGAATTATCAGAGGAGAAGAACTGCAGCATAAATGGAGGGATAACCCAACCTTACTTTTTGCGAAAAGAAACGGAATGAACCTGAAATTTGTCACCCGCGAAGAATACCGCCATAAAGAAAAGCTCACCGAATTCCTTCAGCAGGAGTTTCCTGAGGCATTGATAGTTCCTGAAGGAGGTACTAATGAAGAGGCTGTAGAAGGAGTGAAAATGATGCTCAACGAACAAACAAAAGATTTTGACTATCTTTGCACCGCAGTTGGAACCGGAGGTACCATTGCAGGAATTTCAAAATTTTGTGAAGAGAATCAGAAAGTTATAGGATTTAAAGCTGTTGATGATGCTTCTCTGGAAAGTAAAATTTTTGAATTAACTTTGAGACATAATTTTAATCTAATAGATTCATGTTTCGGAGGTTATGGTAAAATAAGTGACGGAAACGTCTGTTTTATCAATGATTTCAAGGAGAGATACGGTATTCCTCTGGAGCCGGTTTATACAGGGAAAATGATGGAGAAAGTTTTTGAACTGATAGAAGAAGGGTATTTTCCTGAAAACAGTAAGATTTTATGCTTTCACACTGGTGGTTTACAGGGAATTGAAGGAGCGAATCTGCTGTTGGAAAAACAGAATAGAAATTTAATTATATAAGTAAAATTGAAAAACATGAAACACTTAGTGTTCCATCTTTCATTTTAAAACAATAAAAAATATAAGATGAAAAGACTTTTTCTATCCATAAGCCTTTTAGTTTTATCAAAATTTTCAGCCCAGACTTGGGCAACCGAAGATCAGTATATTCAGAAGTTTGCTAAATATGCTGTAGAAGAAATGGAAAAATATAAAATTCCGGCTTCTATCACCCTTGCCCAGGGATTATTGGAAACCGGAGGCGGGCAGAGCAGGCTGGCACAGGAAGGTAAAAACCACTTCGGTATAAAATGTAAAGAAGACTGGACCGGTAGAACAATGAAACATACCGATGATGCACCCAACGAATGTTTCCGGGTGTACGACGATCCAAGACAGTCTTATGAAGACCATTCTATATTTTTATCCACAAGAAAATATTACGCCAACCTTTTCAAATTGGATATGAAAGATTACAGAGCGTGGGCAACCGGTTTAAAAAAAGCAGGGTATGCTACCAATCCACGTTATGCTTCTATTCTGATCACTAAAATTGAAAAGTATAAGCTATACGAATACGACAATACCAATTCTAATGAAGTATTGTATGCTGTTCTCAAAATGTATCCGGATCTGAAAGACGACAGAACTTTCATGGCACAACTGGAACCTTCAAAAGCAACCAGAAAAGTGAAAGAGCCGGTAACTGTAGAAGTTCCTTACAAACAGACTTCTTATGCACAACAGCAGAAAAGAGTAGAAAGAATCAAAACGAAAGCTGAAATTCTTAATTCTATTCTGATCAAAAGTCACCCGAATGACGGGCTGAAGTATATTATCATTCCTGAAGATACCGATGTAAAATTCATTGCCAATAAATTCAAAGTAAGCGAAAGCAGACTGATGAAGTGGAATGAACTGGAAACGGAGACTTTAAAGAAAAATGACATTGTTTTCCTTGAGTCAAAAAATTCTACAGGAAATACTGCAATTTATAAAGCTGAATCCGGAGAAGATATGCATGATATTGCACAAAAATTCGGAATCAAGTTAAATAAATTATATGCTAAAAACAGAATGGATGAAGGGCAGCAGCCTTCAGCAGGACAGCTGATTTATTTAATAGACAAAAAACCACGAAACTAATTTAATTTTTTGTTGAGAGTCTACCGTTGACAGATAAATGCCAACCAGCAACTGTCAACAGCAACTAAGTATATATGAAATATCAGAGAAGTTCGGCTTTATTTGATGAAGCCTACAAATACATTCCGGGAGGCGTAAACTCTCCGGTAAGAGCATTCAAATCCGTAGGAGGAGTGCCCGTTTTTATGAAATCGGCAAAAGGGGCTTACCTTACCGATGCAGATGACAATACTTATATCGATTATATCAACTCGTGGGGGCCTGCCATTTTAGGACATACGCATCCTGAAGTATTGGAAGAACTGAAGATACAGGCTGAGAAAGGATTCTCTTTCGGAGCACCTACAGAACTGGAAACAGAAATTGCAAAATTCATCATTGAAAATGTCCCGAATATTGACCAGATCAGAATGGTTTCTTCAGGAACAGAAGCATGCATGAGCGCTATCCGGCTGGCAAGAGGATATACAGGAAGAGATAAAATTGTAAAATTTGAAGGCTGTTATCACGGGCATTCAGATTCATTCCTGATCAAAGCGGGAAGTGGTGCCGCTACATTCGGAAACCCAAACTCTCCGGGAGTAACTGCCGGAACTGCAAAAGATACTTTGCTAGCCCGTTATAATGATTTCGAACAGGTTGAGGATTTATTCCGTCACAATCAGGGAGAGATTGCTGCAGTAATTATAGAACCGGTTGCAGGGAATATGGGTTGCGTATTGCCAGAAAATGATTTCTTACAAAAACTGAGAAAAATCTGTGATGAAAACGGAGCTTTATTAATCTTTGATGAAGTAATGACCGGTTTCAGATTAGCTTTCGGAGGTGCTCAGGAACTTTTCAATGTAAAAGCAGACCTGGTAACTTACGGAAAAGTAATCGGAGGAGGTCTTCCGGTAGGAGCTTTCGCTGGTAGAAATGAAATTATGGATCACCTTGCACCGAAAGGCGGTGTTTACCAGGCAGGAACTTTAAGTGGAAATCCTTTAGCCATGAGAGCAGGATTAAAGACCCTTCAGCTTATTAAAAATGATTCTGAATTTTTCAGCAGATTGGAAAAAACAACAGAAACATTGGATTTTGAAATCGGAAAAATTCTGAACGAAAAAGGAATTGCTCACAGAATCAACAGAAAAGGTTCAATGATGTCTGTATTCTTCCATATCAAGAGTGTTTCCAACTTTGATGAAGCACAGGAAGCAAACCATCCATTGTTCAATAATTTCTTCCATCAAATGTTACAGAATGGAGTATACCTTCCGCCAAGCGGCTACGAAACATATTTCATCAGTGATGCCATCAAGGATAGAGAAATTGATATGACACTGGAAGCAGTAAGAAAATTTGAATATTCAAATAAATAAAAATACATGAAGCCGGATTTTTTAAATCCGGTTTTTTTATGCAAAAGAAATTTGATTTAAAGAGTTTGAATTGAAAAAAGATTAACACAATCTTTCTCATTACGTAGGAGTCTCAGCAACGTAAAAACAGCATAATTGGGATTCCTGCGGAATGACAAGCGTTGTGGATATTTTCTTTCTTGTAGTATAGAAAAGATAATTTAAGGAAATGATAAAGTATTCTCCCAAATAATTACCACAAAGCATAAATCATACAGATTTTGTAATAAACCATACACCTCATTCAGAGCACTTCTTTTTAATTTTGTCTTAAATAGATTGGAAATGAAGACCTCAGACAATAATATCTCCCGTAAAGACTTTATCCGAAACTCAGTGCTGGCTGTAGCGGGACTCACTTTAATACCGAATATCATGACTGCATCGCCTTTCGATGAGAAAAATCTTTCAGTAAAAGGAAAAATGAGCCTGAAAAATGTTCGTCTGGAAACTGGTTTTGATTACCAGGATGGAGAAGTGTCTTCTACCAAAACAGGTCTTTTTTATGTAGAAGTTGAAAACGGAAAAATCACAAAGATTTCACCCAATCAACCGAATGCTAAAGCGGTAGATGCAAAAGGTCTATTGATGCTTCCCGCATTTAAAGATATGCATATTCACCTTGATAAAACGTTCTATGGAGATCAGTGGCAGGCCGTGAGAAAAAGAACCGGAGGGGTAAAAGGCATGATAGAACTGGAGCAGAAAATGCTTCCTGAGATGCTGAAAAATTCAACTTTCAAAGCTGAAAAACTGATTGAGTTATTACAGTCTAAGGGAACTTCCTATGCAAGAAGTCACGTGAATATTGAACCGACTTCCAAACTTCAGTCATTAAAAAATCTGCAAAAAGCGTTAGAAAATAAGAAGAAAGGTTTTGGAGCCGAGCTGGTGGCATTTCCACAGCATGGTGTTTTCTATACGGATTCCGTACCTTATCTGAAAGAAGCGGCGAAGATGGATATTGATTTTATCGGTGGAGTAGATCCTTTCAACATCGATGGAGATATCGAAAAAGTGGTAGATTTTACGGTTCAGCTTGCTTTAGACAATAAAAAAGGAATAGATATTCACTTACACGAAACCGGAGACTCGGGATTGAAAACGGTAGAATATCTGATTAAAAAAGTGAATGAAAACCCTGCTTTGAAAGGGAAAACCTATTTGAGCCACTGTTTTGTTCTTGGAAAATTAGAAGCGGCGAGACAGGAAGAAATTGCTGAAAAATTAGGTGAAGCACAGATCGGAATTGTCTCTACAATCCCTTTCGGAAGGCTGATTATGCCTATTCCAACGCTTTACAAACATAACGTAACTGTCCTTACCGGGAATGACAGCATTGTAGACCACTGGAATACTTTCGGGACAGGAAGTGTACTTCAGAAAGCCAATTTAATGGCACAATTGTATGGATATTCAACAGAGTTTTTATTATCAAGAAGCTTAAAACTGGCCACTGGAAATATTCTTCCGTTGGATGATAAAGGAACTCAGCAATGGCCAAAGTCAGGTGATAAAGCAGATTTTGTATTGATCAACGCAAGTTGCTCCGCAGAAGCAGTATCAAGAATTTCAGAGGTGGAATCTTTAGTTCACAATGGTAACGTTGTTTTTTAATTTAAAATAAAAAAGGATTAAATAAATTAATATATAATCTAGTTGTGTTTTTTCGACCACAAAGGGCATGAAAGCTTTACGGGAAAGCCTGCGAATCTGTTAAGATTTTCAGAGACCGTCACTGAATGAAGATAGAGACTGAAGATAGAGTGATGCAGATAAAGCTTTTGTTCCTTTTGTGGTTGTTTTAGTTTTTTCTCTCATAAATTTTAGTAATTTTAGGAGAAAATCAGGTAGAGTGGCTTATCATACAGATCATTTTCCTATTTTGGGAATTCAGGAATTTAGTGAAAATCAGCTGAAAGGCTGTAATCTGCTGTTCAATGAACTTTCCGGTGCGCGCTCCATTGATGATCCGCACAAACATGACTTTTTTATCATCAATCTTTTTGAGCAGGGAGTAGGCTCACACGCCATAGATTTTACAGAATATGAGGTGAAAGATTACCAAATTCATCTTGTTTTTCCGGACCAGGTACATCAATGGGTGATTGAAAAAGAAACCATCGGATATCAGCTGATGATCAGCAGAGATTGGTTTGAAAGTTTTCTGCCCTCGTTAAGATTTTCTGCCTCCTATTACCAGAACCATCCGGTGATCAATCTTTCCAAAGAAGTTTTTGAAACTTTTCTCTATGAATTTCAGGCCATTCAGAAAGAACTGAACGGAGAAAAAGTCTTTTGGGAACTGATTCAGAAAAGAAGTGAACTCATCGGTTTATTGGTGAGTAAATCTGTGGAAGGTGCTTATAAAGATTTTGAAGTCTATAATTCAAATCCTATTATTTCAAAATTTCTGCATCTCATTGATGAGTATTTCAAAACAGAAAGATCCGTTTCTTTCTATGCCGATAAACTGAATATTTCTGCCAACTACCTGAATATTGTCTGCAAGAAAAACCTCAATGCTTCGGCTTCATCCCTTATTCAGGACCGCATTTTACTGGAAGCAAAGAGACTTTTAAAAGTTTCCGAAATGTCTGTAAAAGATATTGTGTATGACCTCGGGTTTTATGATCATGCCAGCTTTTCCAAATTCTTTAAAGCCCAAACAGGAATGACACCTTCCCAGTTTAAAGAATAATCTGTACAAAACAAGACATAATTGATACACCGGTTTTACCCTCAAGCCGGCTTAATTTTGTATTGTTAAATTTTAAATCATGAAATTTCCCTATCAATTAACTGCAAAAGGAAACTATTCCCTTAAAAATGTCCGCCTGGAAACAGGTTTTGAATACGAAAATGAAGAGGTTACCGGAACAAAAACAGACCTGTTCAGTATCGAAATTGAAGACGGAAAAATAAAAAGTGTAAAAGCCAATGATCCTGCTTCCCAAGCGATAGATGCTAAAGGATATCTGATGCTTCCTGCTTTCAGGGATATGCACATCCATCTGGATAAAACATTGTATGGTCTTCCATGGCAGGCACTTTCTCCAAAAAGAAGAACGGTGAAAGATATGATCGCTTATGAACAGGAAATCATCCCTGAATTGCTGAAAACTTCGGTAAGCAGAGCAGAACAGCTGATCAGTCTGCAGCAGCATTATGGGACTCATTTTGCAAGAACTCATTTCAACATAGATCCTACATCAGGATTGAAATCTCTGGAACATCTTGAGCAGGCACTTGAAAACAAAAAAGATTCTTTCAAAGCTGAACTGGTAGCCTTTCCCCAACATGGAGTGTATTACACAGAATCTGCTCCTTTGATGAAAGAAGCTGCCCAACTGAAAATTGTAGACTTTATTGGAGGATTGGATCCACTGAGCATTGATGGAAGTATTGAGAAAGTAATGGATTTTACGGTTCAACTGGCTTTAGATCACAATAAAGGAATTGATATTCATCTGCATGAAGCAGGAGAGTCGGGAATGAAAACGATCAATTATCTGATTGATAAAGCCATGGAAAATCCGGCACTTCAGGGAAAAACGTTTGTAAGCCATGCATTTGCTTTAGCTCACCTTTCTCCTAAAGAAACAGAGCAGATTGCAGAAAGACTGGCTGCCGGAAAAGTAGGAATTGCTTCTTCTGTACCTTTTAAAGGAAAGATAATGCCTATTCCAACCCTGAAAAAATACGGAGTAAATGTATTGATCGGAAATGATAATGTACAGGATTACTGGAGTACTTTCGGATCCGGAAATATGCTGCAGAAAGCGAATCTGATTGCAGAGCTGTATGGTTATGCTACGGAATATGCCTTATCAAGATCTTTGCAGTTTGCTACTCAAAGCACTCTTCCTCTGGATGAAAAAGGAAAGCAGCAATGGCCTAAAGCCGGTGATGAAGCCGCTATTGTTCTGACAGACGCGTCATGTTCTGCAGAAGCTGTATCCAGAATGTCAGAAATTAAAGCCCTGATGAATGACGGGAATTTATTCTGGAGAAATTAATCTGAAGTATATATATTTTTTATACACTTGTTTTTTGTAATTGCCATCGGGAATTTCCTGGTGGCTTTTTTTTATAAATGATGAATGATGATTGATGAATGATCGATGATGAGGTTTCTGGGTGCGGGATTCGAGGTTTTGAGATCCGTGATTCGTGATTCGAGTTTTGAGGTTTTGGGTTGGGGTTGTGAACTTCGAACTTTTTATATTCAATAGGAACGGGCTTTAGCCCGTTTAAATCTAATAGAATAAACTCCTCAGGCTTTAGCCCAAACTTATGAAAGAACATCTATCTGTGTTCAAACCCAAAAATTACTGTTCATATTCCCTTTTTCTGTTTTTACAATATGAACACCTCTTAATATTAATTTCGTGAGACCAACATCATATCGGATAATAACGATAAAAAAAGCCCTCAGAAAATATTTCCGAAGGCCTTTTATTTGAAATTAAATCTAGGTACTTATATGATGATATGTTATAAGTTGAAGTTAGTCCATCCTGCATACCATGTATCCGTAGCATCTTTTACAGCACCTCTGTAAGTAACCTGTGTAAACCAGGTTGCTAATTTAGGGTTGGTAAATGCTCCACCTGTTAATAATGGAGATCCAGCATTAGGCGTAAAGTTTGGTGTAGTTCCTGCAGGAGCCCATGCACCGGCAAGTTTTACATCAGCTGTAGAAGCAAGGATTGTATTTCCTTTAGCATTAAACCACGTTGTAAGATCGTTTAATGTATAGGTTGTCGGAGTAGAGGTAGATGGTCCGAATTTTAAAGGAGTTGTATTTCCTGCTAAAACGTTGTTTTCAAAGAATAATTTATTACCTACGATGTTGTTATCCGTTGGAGATCCTTTAGTAGCATCAATGAATAAACCAACCGGAAATCCTGTGAATACAGAGTTGAATACAGAGATTGAAGAGTTTCTTCTGATCTGTAACGCATTCTGGAATAAAGCATTGATTGATCCCGGAGCTGCAGAGTTGATTGGCCCGATAATCGTCATGTTTGAGAACGTAGCTGAAGTCTGAGGCGTTAAAGTAGAACCGTTAGCATCATTATCAGATTCAAATGCGTTAGAACCGGAAACGTCTGCTACCTGAGAATCTCTTACAGCAATACCAAACTGTACATTTCCTGAATACCCGTTATCTGTATCGAAATCGTCATCAAGACCTTTGTAAGAAATAAGGTGAGAACAGTTTACTGTTCCTCCGAACCATTCAAAACTGTCATCATTAGCATACGCAACTTCTACATAATCTACTGTAGTTCCATTACCTACACCACCGAAGGTAAGTCCGTTGATCTCTTTATCTGGTAAGAATGCATATCCTGCATATTCTATTCTTACATATTTTAATACACCACTGTTGTCAGCAGCGTTAGTTCCTCCATAAAGTCCAAGACCTTCAGAGTTGTTGATCCCTCCTTCAATTTCTCCCACTCCGTTTGCACCTCCGAAAGATGCATTAGTAGGAGCATTTCCTAAGATTACTACACCTGCCCAGTCTCCTCTTTTAGGACTTGCTTTTTCTGAAGTGAAGATAATAGGATTAGCAGCAGTTCCTTCTGCCATGATTTTGCTTCCTCTTGTAATGATTAAAGCTCCGTTTTTATCAGCCTCACCTACAATCTTTGTACCTGGCTCGATCGTTAAAGTAGCTCCGTTAGTTACATATACCAGTCCTCTCAGCTTATAAATTTTATTTGCTTTAAGCGTAGTATTGGAAGTGATTTTTCCTGAAAGAATAAGGTTTTCAGTTTCTCCGTTTCCGTTACCTCCATTTTGAATAATGGTAGGTCCATCTTCTTCTATATTTCTACATGCGGTAGTTGATACTAGAGCGCCAAGCATTAAAGAATATAAAACGAACTTTTTCATGTTATAAAGAATTAAATTATTTATTAGATTATTTGTTGAGTGAATTAAAAATTGTATCCCAGTGTTAAACTGATATTGGTTCCTGTAAGTCTTTCAATAGCAAGAGCATCTTTGCTGTCATATTTGCCATTGTCGTTCAGGTCATGGTAGAATTTCGCACGACGGTTCAGGATATCTGAAACATTCAGCTTGATCTCTCCCTTGTTGCTCCATAGTTTTTTAGCAAGCTGGAAGTCAAGAAGAGGTCTAGGTGCTTCCCAGATTGGTGGAACCTGATCGTTTCCTACGTAAAGGATTCTTCTTCCAATCATGTTGAATAATAATGTTGAAGACCATCCTGATTTTTCAGTATCATACTGAAGACTTAGGTTTACAGTGTATGGAGATTGTCCCTGCATTGGTCTGTCAATATTAGTAGCTTCGTCCGTTACTCTGTTTTTGATTAATGCTACGTTTCCACCAAGGGTAAAGTTTTTAAGAGCACTTACAAAATCCAGTTTTTTTCTGGCTTCAACTTCCAATCCATAAGCATCAGCTTTATCTACGTTAAGGTAGTTGAAGGTGTTACTCGTTCCTACCCCTGATTGGTTGAAGTATAATTCGATAGGTTTTTTGAAGTTTTTATAGAAACCTGCCACGGAAATAATTTCTCCGTTTCTTGGATAGAATTCCCAACGAAGGTCGGCACTCGTGATTTTAGTTCTTTCGATAGATTTGTTACCGATTACCGTTGCTCCAAGGTCAAAATCATAGTATGCCAAAGGAGAAACCTCTCTGAATTCCGGTCTTACAACAGTTTGTGAACCTGCAAGACGGATATTCATTTTAGGATTTACTTTGAATGTTAAGTTAACAGCAGGTAAGAAATCTGTAACACGTGTATTGACAAAACGGTCATCGCTTTTCTTCGTGCTTCCTACCAATTGGTCAAAGTTCTCCACTCTTAATCCCCAAACTGCTCTTAACCATGGTGTGAAGTTGTTATCAAACTGTAAATATCCTGCGTTAAGGATGGTGTTGGCAATATATCTGTACTGGTTTCCAGCAATTTCATCAAATGTAAATCCTCCGTTAGTTCCGAAATTACCAGGATTGAAAATAGTTTCAAAAGGCTGGGAAAGTAATCCCTGATTGAAGTTCTCAAGTCTTACAGAGAATGGTCTTGAGTTGTATATTCTGTCTTTTACCTGGAATAAATACCCTCCTTTGATCGTTTGCTTTTGTCCGAACATCGTAAACGTCTTGGATACGTCACCTCCTGCATTATATAAATAGTCACTTAATGTAGAGTAGAATACACTTCCTGATTTCTGAGAAAGACCATTAGAAATCAATGCTAAATAAGGACTTCCCGGCATGGTAGTATATTGATTGTACTGTAAACGCTGTAGCAAAGGAATATACTGATCAAGGATTCCGAAACTTCCGTACCAGTTTACGGTCAATCCGCCAAGAACATCAATTTTATGATTACCGGAAAGGGTAGAGTTATAGAAAGTAGTTTCTTTAAATCCAATTTCCCTTGCCATGATATTGGTACCGTTAATCGGATCAAATTCAAAGTCCTTTCCTGTTCTGAAGGACATGTGGTTTACCGTATTGTTGGTAATGATATTCTTCAGGGAAATTTTATTATTGTTGTTCAGCTTTAAAGAAAGGTTCAACATCCCTCCTAAAATGATATCATTACTGTATTTTTCTGTAAAATAATCGAAGTTGGTGTCAGCAAGCTGGTTGTTGATCGTAAAGAAACGGTTGGTAGACTCAGTTCTTCTTTTGTTGTTACTATAGTTTAAAACAGCAATTACTCCTAAATCTTTTCCAAATAATTTCGTATTGAAACCTCCGTCTAACTGTAAACTTAAGTTTTCAGGATAACCGATACTGTTGTATCCAAGATTCTTTGTATATCCTTTACCAATCTCTGTTTTCTGTGCTTCAGTCAGAATACTGAAAGCATTTTTTGCAGGCATATTGGTAGGAAGTTTTCTGTAACCGTCATCAATTCCTAAAAAGTCCCACTTTCCTCCTTTCTGCATGTGGAATTCCTGTCCCATAGTAGCGGTGTTTCCACCTACACCTACCTGTACATTGAAGAAGTTTTTATTAGGAATATCTTTCGTATTTACCTGAATCAGTGCACCTCCCCATTCACCTGTATATTCAGGAATGAACGTTTTGTTGATGACAAGGGTTTCGATAACGTTAGCAGGGAAAAGGTCAAAAGAGAAAGTCTTTCTGTCAGGTTCTGTACTGGATAACTGAATACCGTTCAGCATCGCCTGGTTATAACGGTCTGATAAACCTCTTACGACAATATATTTTCCGTCAAATAAACTCACCCCGGAAACTCTTTTCAGAACTTCACCCGTGTTTCTGTCCGGACTTCTTTTAATAGCTTCAACACCAATAACCTGAGAAACTACACCGGCATTCTTTTGTAATCCGATGGTAGAGGCTATCGTTTCTTTTCTTGCGTTTGATTTTATGACAACTCCCTCAATTTCTTTTTCTTTGGTAGAGGGTTTATCCAGAACGATATCAAGATGAGTGTTACCTTCATTCTTTATAATAACTTCACTGATTTCTTTTCTGTTATACCCGTTGGAACTTACCGTTACAATGTAATTGGCACCGGGAGAAAGGTTGATAGAGTAGTATCCGGAAATGTCAGTCGTTACTTCCTGACCATTTACTTTTACTTTTACCCCTTCTATAGGAGTATTGTCTTTCTCGTCCAATACCCTACCTTCCAAAATCTGACTTTGTGCAAAAGCATAGCCAGCAGAAAACAAGGCAAGTAGCATGATGCTCTTGTGGAGTTGTTTTTTCATTATTACTTCTTTTACTTCTTTTTCAAGGGCAAAATAAAGGCTAAGTTTTTAAGAAAACTTTAGGAGAATCTTAATTAATTATGAAGTTTGTATTAACGAAAGAATAGATTTTATACTTATCGATGTTTAATTTATATAATTATAATTTTTGTTTTAATGTTAATTATTATTCCTTATATTTGATTTGTGTATATTTATTTATTGATTTTTTTATTGATTTTGTAATTTATAACTGCGGTGTTATTTTTTAATAATTAGTTAACATTTGGCAGATAGATGAAATCAATTGAAATAATTAATTTTGTGGGAATTCTTAAACTAGAAGATGAGCAAAAAAATTCTTTTAATAGACGATGAACTGGACATTTTAGAGATTCTGTCTTACAATTTGGAAAAGGAAGGGTATGATATCTATACCGCTACCAATGGTAACGAAGGTATAGAAAAAGCGAAGGAAATTGTTCCGGATCTTATCTTATTAGATGTCATGATGCCTGAAAAAGATGGGATAGAAACCTGTCAGGAACTTCGTAAAGTGAAAGAACTGCAAAAAACACTTATTGTGTTCCTTTCTGCAAGAAGCGAAGAGTTTTCTCAGTTAGCAGGTTTTCAGGCGGGAGCCAATGATTATGTCGTAAAACTGATCAAACCAAAGATCCTTATCTCTAAAGTAAATGCATTATTGCAGCTAACCTCTCAGGTTTCTGACAATGCTAAACTCATCGAAATCGGAGACCTTGTTATTGACAAAGATAATTTCAGAGTTTCCAAAAGCGGGCAGCAATTTCTTCTTCCTAAAAAAGAATTTGATTTGCTTTACCTTTTGGCTTCCAATACTGAAAAAGTTTTCAAAAGAGAAGAGATCCTGGAAAAAGTTTGGGGTAATGATGTGATCGTAGGAGAAAGAACCATTGATGTTCACATCAGAAGACTGAGAGAAAAACTGGGAATCAATACGATTCAGACATTAAAAGGGATTGGGTATAAACTGATCGTTTAATTATTTAAAAATCTTAACTTTACGTTCAATCATTAAAACGTTGTAAAATTGAAATTTTACAGACTTACTCTCGTTGCCTCCTGTCTGCTGACACTGGTAATGCTCCTTTTAGGTGTCGTATTCGATTCGCTGAAAGATATCTATTATGAGACCCCTTTGTTCAAAACGGGTCTTTTCATCTGTATTGTCCTGATCTTCCTGATCAACTGTGTAGTACTGGAGCTCCTCTTCAATTACTACAGCAGAAAACAGGTTAAAGGCCTTTCCGGATTTCTTCCGCAGGAAATAGTACAGAATCATGACGAAAATATAACCATTAAAGAATTAGGAGAAAGATTTTCAGATCTCAATCAACAGCAGGTATCAGAAATTGATATGATGAAAGAGATGGAAAGTTATCGTAAAGAATACATTGGAAATGTTTCCCATGAGCTTAAAACCCCTTTGTTTTCTATTCAGGGATATGTAGAAACTCTGAGAGATGGCGGAGTAGATAACCTTACCATCCGGGATAAATATCTCGAAAGAATTGATAAATCGGTAGAAAGACTAATCGCTATTGTAACAGATCTTGATATGATTAACAGGCTGGAAGCCGGTGAAATCAATCTTACCGTTTCAAAATTTGATGTCAACCTTCTGATCAAAGAAATTTTTGACCTTCTTGATCTTGAAGCTGAAAAAAGAAATACAACATTACAAATTCAGACCCTTCACCCGCAGATCTTTGTGGAAGCCGATAAACAGAAAATTTCTCAGGTTTTTATTAACCTGATCTCCAATGCCATTCATTATGCCAACAGACAGGAAGCAAAAGTGATTGTAAAAACCAGTATTCTGAAAAATAAGGTGCTGATAGAGGTGATAGATAACGGAATGGGAATAAAATCTGAAATTCTTCCGCGAATCTTTGAAAGATTTTACCGTGTGGAAACCAGCAGAAGCAGAAGAGAAGGCGGTTCCGGACTTGGGCTGGCGATTGTAAAGCACATCCTTGAAGCACACAACGAAAACATTACCGTAGAAAGTGTGTACCTTGAAGGAACGAAGTTCAGTTTTATGCTCGAAAAAAGTAAATAATTCCGGCAAAATGTAAGAAAAAAAAATATTTTAAAAAATCCTGAAATATTTTTTTGTCACATGTCATTTATTATATATTTGCAACAGAGATTTATCATAATTATAAAGGCAAAAAAGTAATTTAAGAAACTGATATGGTTTACAAAATCCGCGTAATATTAGATGCGAAAGAGGATATTTTCCGTGATGTCGAAGTTAAGGGAAAACAAACGTTATGGAACTTACATTTAGGAATTAAAAGTGCATTCAGTCTGCAGGGAGATGAGCTTTCTACTTTTAATCTGTTGGAAGATGACGGAACAATCGTAAAAAGTGTCCCATTGGAAGATATGAGTGATGATGGTGATGGTGAGATCATGTCAGATGTTTATATTGATGAAGCTTTTGAAAATGTAGGAGACAAGGCACAGTTCCAGTATGGGCTTCTTGATCTTTGGGAATTCTTCTGTGAGCTTATTGAAGTGATCGAAGAAACAAAAGGCGTGAACTATCCAATCACAGTATACAGATTCGGAAATGTTCCGTTAAAGGCTCCTAGCAAAAACGGAAATGCAGGAGGTGGAAAAAAGAAGTCAGCAATGCCGTTGGTAGATGATGAGTTTGGTTTTGATGACGATTTCGGAGGAGGAAACTTTTCAGATGAAGATGACGACAACTTTGATGATGAGGAAGAGGAAGACTACAATGACGATGTCTTTGATGATGAGGATGACAATGACGACGAAAGATAGTCAATAAAATATATGAGCCCTGGGTTGTAACCCGGGGTTTTTTATGCCTGAAAAATGCGAATTCAAAAATAAGCTGATTGATGAATTTTCCTTTTTGTTTTTATCATTTCTCCATGTAATAATTTCACGTTTTTACCTTTTCTCTCCAAAAACAATCCTTACTTTTGTTAAAAATAGTTTAATGAAAAAATTAATTTTGTTAGCTGTAATTGGTCTGGGAATTGTTTCCTGTACCACTCAAAAAAATATCCGGAAGATGACAGAACTGCCAAAAGATTGGAAACATACTACAAATATCTACGAAGTAAACATAAGACAATATACTCAGGAAGGAACTTTCAAAGCATTTGCAAAAGAGATGCCCCGCCTGAAATCGATGGGAATAAAAACCCTTTGGTTCATGCCTATCACACCCATTGCCCAGCAGAACAAAAAAGGAAGTCTGGGAAGTCCGTATGCTGCGGCAGATTACACCTCTGTTAATCCGGAATTTGGTACACTACAGGATTTTAAGGATATGGTGAATGAAGCCCACCGATTAGGATTTAAAGTAATCATAGATTGGGTAGCCAATCACACAGGGTGGGACCACGTTTGGACAAAAACACACCCTGAATTTTATCTTAAAGATCCTGACGGAAAATTCCATATTGCTTCCGGAATGGATGATATTATTGAATTGGATTATAAAAACCAGGAAATGCGACAGGCTATGATAGATGCTATGAAGTTCTGGGTGCAGGAAACCAATATCGACGGATTCCGATGTGACCTTGCTTCATGGGTAGAAGTTGATTTCTGGGAACAGGCACGTCCTGAAGTGGAAAAAGTGAAACCCCTTTTCTGGTTGGGAGAATTTGATGAGTTGGAAAGTCCCGAATATGGTAAAGTTTTTGACGCCAGTTATTCCTGGAAATGGATGCATAAATCTGCCGACTATTACAAAAATAATGAACCTCTTCAGGAATTAAA
This sequence comes from Chryseobacterium sp. KLBC 52, assembly GCF_003347605.1. GTDB lineage: Bacteria > Bacteroidota > Bacteroidia > Flavobacteriales > Weeksellaceae > Chryseobacterium. The sequence goes on from NZ_QDFZ01000001.1 coordinate 62,124, forward strand.
AGATCTTCTGAGACAGTATTCCAATATCGGAGATACCTCAATGCGAGCCTGGTTTACCACAAATCATGATGAAAACTCGTGGAACGGAACCGAATATGAGAAATATGGAGTGATCACCAAGCCTATGGCAGTATTCTCTGCCACATGGAATGGTGTACCGCTATTATACTCAGGACAGGAACTTCCCAATATGAAGAGATTGGAATTTTTCGAGAAAGATGTTATCAAGTGGACGAATACGTATCAGGTTGCTGATTTCTATAAAACACTATTGGATTTAAAAGCTTCCAATCCAGCCTTAAGAGGCGGAGATGCTAATGTAACAACCTATCTTCTCAATACGACAGCCAATGATAAAATTCTCGCTTATGTAAGGAAAAATGGAAAAGATGAAGTGCTGGTAGTACTGAACATGTCAAAAGAACCGGTTAATTTCTCCATTGAAGACGACCATCTGTCCGGAACATTCAGAAATATTTTTGATAAAACAAAAAGAGATTTCAGCAACGGAAAAGACTTCAGTTTCAAAGTTTCTGATTATGCCGTATTTGAAAAATAAAAAGCAATGCCTTTGAAACTTAGCTTAAACAGTAAATTTTAACAATTTGTCTTTAAAGGTGCTCAATTCCCCTCCGCTGGAGGGGTGTCAAAATCTATGATTTTGACGGGGTGGTTTATCTGCCCGCAATAAAAAACAATCATCCAATGAACAAACAGGAAATAATCAATATCATAAAAGCAAAAGCGGCAGACAAAATCCGGTATTTTGAAAATCTTATTGCAGAAACAAGAGCTTCCAACAACGATACGAAAAGCTCAATGGGGGACAAATATGAAACCGGAAGAGAAATGCTTCAGCAGGAAATCAATAATCTGCAGAGACAGTTGAATGAGGTATTGAACCAGCAGGCTGTTTTGCAAAAAATAACATCTGATCCTTCAGAAAAAGTTCAGAACGGAGCTTTGGTAAAAACCGATAAAGGACTCTTTTACGTAGCAGTTTCTATGGGAGAAATTGTTTTTGAAAACCAGAAAATCATGACCGTTTCTGCAGAATCTCCTTTGGTTAAAATCATGTATAGTAAAAAGGCAGGAGAAAATTTCATTGTCAACACCATTCATCAGACTATTGAAAATATATGGTAAAATTAAGATCTGTTAGATTGCAGATATACAGTTGTTTAATAGAAAATAAACATTGTCTCTATAAAAAGCATTCATAAAAGTGAGTGCTTTTTTTGTTGGTTTTTACTAAATTTGGAACTTAAAATCTCATTCAAAATGCAAAACTACCTGGATCTTTTACAGCATATTTTAGACAACGGAACTGATAAAACCGACAGAACAGGCACTGGAACAAGAAGTGTTTTCGGTTATCAGCTGAGGTATGATCTGTCTAAAGGATTTCCTTTGGTAACCACAAAAAAAGTGCATTTGAAATCCATTATCTATGAATTGCTTTGGTTTCTGAAAGGAGATACCAATATTAAGTATCTTAAAGATAACGGAGTAAGCATATGGGATGAATGGGCCAATGAAAATGGAGATCTGGGACCTGTCTACGGAGCGCAGTGGAGAAGCTGGAGTGGAGCAGACGGAAAAGTGGTAGATCAGATTACAGAAGTAATCGATCAGATCAAAAAAAATCCGGATTCCAGAAGACTGATCGTATCAGCCTGGAATGTGGCAGAAATTCCTAACATGGCTTTGGCTCCTTGTCACGCTTTATTCCAGTTTTATGTAGCTGATGGTAAATTATCCTTACAGCTATATCAGAGAAGTGCCGACGTTTTCCTTGGCGTACCCTTCAATATTGCAAGTTATGCACTACTGTTGATGATGGTAGCCCAGGTTTGTGATCTTGAAGTAGGAGATTACGTTCACAGTTTTGGAGATGTTCATATCTACAACAATCATTTTGAACAGGTAAACAGACAGCTTGGAAGAGAACCAAAAGCACTTCCTACAATGAAACTGAATCCTGATGTTAAAGACATTTTTGATTTCAATTTCGAAGACTTTACGTTGGAAAATTATGATCCGCATCCAGGGATCAAAGCTCCTGTAGCGATTTAATATTTTTATATCTTTTTATTTTTTAAATTTACTTCTATTATTTTAACAGTAATAGAAGCATTATCTGTGCTCATAAGTCGGGAAATCAGAATATAAATCCTTTGGTAGACTTTCTTTTGACAATAGTTTCTTACATTTGAAAGAACAACTCCATCGGATCCTTTTTTGTAAAAGAATCTGTAGACTTGCAGTAAATCATAAATACCAAATGCTTAAGAACAAATTATGAAGTATTTAAAAATTAATATAGAAGACAAGGCAGATATGGAAGCATTGAAAAACGCAGTACTTCAATTGAAAGGTGTAGCATCCGCAGAAATAGTGGATGACGAAAATCCGGAAAGTGAACTCAAAAAAGCCTTCGCAAAAACGAAAGAACAGCTTAAAACAGGTGACTATGAAACATTAGTCAATGATATTTTCGACATTATCATCAAAAAATAATTCTAAAAAATAATAAAGTAGACCGATGAGAAAGGCCATTTTATCAATTGCTATACTTGGAATTTTATTTTCCGCCAATGTATCAGCACAAACTGAAACTTCAGGAAGGGAAAAAGTGTACAGAGCTACCCACACTAAAGTAACAGAACTTAAACACACCAAGCTAAAAGTAAATTTTGATTATCAGAAAGAACAGATGAACGGGGAAGAATGGCTTACTGCCTCTCCTTACTTCTATGCAACCAACGAGCTTACTCTTGATGCAAAAGGAATGCTGATTCATGAAGTGGCTCTTGATAACAGTGGCAAAAAATCTCCTTTAAAATACGAATACAAAGACGATATTCTAAAAATTACTCTGGATAAAACCTATCAGAGAAACCAGGATTATACCGTTTACATCAAATACACCTCCCGCCCGAATGAAGTGAAACAGGAAGGAAGTATGGCGATCAATGATGCAAAAGGATTGTATTTTATTAATGCTCAGGGAACAGAACCGGATAAGCCTACACAAATCTGGACACAGGGAGAAACCGAATCTTCTTCCGCATGGTTCCCAACAATTGATAAACCCAACCAAAAGACTACACAGGAAATCTATATGACAGTTCCTGATAAATATGTTACCCTTTCCAATGGTCTTATGAAAGATTCAAAAAAAGAATCGAACGGACTCAGAACAGATCACTGGGTGATGGATAAAAGACATTCTACCTATCTTTTCTTTATGGGTGTAGGAGAGTATGCAGTGGTAAAAGACAAATGGAAAAATATTCCGGTTGATTATTATATCGAAAAAGAATACGAACCCTATGCCAGGCAGATCTACGGAAATACTCCGGAAATGATCGACTTTTTCTCCAAAAAACTGAACTATGATTATCCATGGGCAAAATATGCTCAGATTTCAGGAAGAGATTATGTAAGTGGTGCGATGGAAAATACCACAGCCACACTTCATGGAAGCGATATCCTTCAGAAACCGGGACAACTTATTGATGAAAATACCTGGGAAGATACCATTGCTCACGAATTGTTTCACCATTGGTTTGGAGACCTGGTAACTGCAGAAAGCTGGAGTAATCTTACCGTGAATGAATCTTTTGCCAACTATTCCGAATACCTTTGGAATGAATACAAGTACGGAAAAGATCAGGCAGATTATCACCTGATGACTGATGTGAATAACTATCTTCACAACCCGGGCGATTTTAATAAAAACCTGGTGAGATTCAACTATGAATCCCGTGAAGATGTTTTTGATCTGGTAACCTATCAGAAAGGAGGTGGCATTTTAAATATGCTGAGAAATTATCTGGGAGATGACGCTTTCTTTGCCGGAATGAACGATTACCTGAAAACCAATGAATACCAAAATGCTGAAGCCCACCAATTAAGACTCTCTTTTGAAAAAGTTTCCGGGAAAGACTTAAACTGGTTCTTTAATCAATGGTATTTTGGAAGCGGAAACCCAAAGATTAATTATTCATCCACCTTTGAGCCGGTAAAAAAACAGGTTGCTGTAACCATTAATCAAACTCAGGAAAAACCATTTGAATTTCCTCTGGCAATAGATGTATACGATAACGGAAAACCTAAAAGATATAATGTCTGGGTAAATGCAGAAGCTAAAAATACTTTCAGTTTTGATGTTTCCAAGGCTCCGGATCTTATCAATATCAATGCGGACGGAGTTTTACTGGCTGATATTACAGATACTAAAACCCCGGAACAGAACCTGATGCAGTTTACCAATTCCAAAGAATTCAAAAGCAGATACCTGGCCTTAAACGGAATTAAAGATCAGGCCGGAAAAAGTCCTGCCGCTGTAAAATTATTGGCTGCCGCATTAAAAGATCCTTTCTTCAGAGTCAGAATAAAAGCATTAAACTTAATAGACCTTACTAATCCTGAACAAATGAAAGCATTGGGTGCTGAAGTGGAAAAAATGGCTTCCAATGATCCGAAAACGTTAACTCAGGCTGCGGCTATTGCGGCTTTAGGAAAAACAAAAGACAAAAAATACCTTCCTTTATTTGAAAAAGGATCGACTGCAGTTTCTAATGCTGTAAAAGGTAGTTCAATGGGAGCACTTCTTTCTATTGATCCGTCAAGAGCCGGCACTCTGGCTGATAAAATTGATATGAAGGGAGCTTCAGAAGAATTGCAGGCACAATTACTGCCCATTATTGTGAAAAACAAAATTACTTCCCAGATAGAAAATATTGCACCTCTTGTTACCTTTTATCCTTTTATTAAATTCCAGAATCCGGAATTGGGAAAAGCAGCTGAAGATGGTTTCAACTGGATCATGACCTCAGATAATCTGAAAGCAACAGAAAGCGTTACAAAAATAGCAGGATATGCCAAAAATCAGATGGCAGGCAATCCGCAAGCTAAAATGATGATGGTTCAGATGCTGAAAGATGGTTTGAGCAAAAAAATGGAACTGCTGAAACAGAATCCACAAAATGCAGCAAGTATCAACAAACAGATCGATGTCATTAATAAAGCTATTGAAAATTATAAGTAAATAAATGAAGCCGGCAGATTTGCCGGCTTTCTTTTGATCATGAAGTGTATATAAATTATTGGATTATCGTTTTTAAATACATTGGTTTTTAACGATGTTGCAAAAATTAGCATTTTTTACCACTGTTTTTTGCATTATCTTTCATAAATTCGTTTAAAATTTAGACAATTATGAGTTTTGGAATTGAAGCAGCGGGGTATTATGTGCCTGGTTTATATTTGGAAATTAAGGATTTAGCAGAAAAAAGAGGAATAGAACCGGCAAAATTGGAAAAAGGCTTAGGTCTTCATAAAATGGGACTTTCTGATGTTCACGAAGACGCTGCTACTTTTGCAGCAGAAGCATTACTGAAGCTTATAAAAGACTATCAAATCAATCCTGAAGAAATAGCAAGAGTATACCTGGGAACAGAAAGCGCTGTTGACGCTGCAAAACCTACAGCTTCCTATGCTGTACAAATGGTAGAAAAAGTTTTGGAAGAAGAATTTGGAACAAGATGCTTCAGAAACTGTGACGTACTTGATATGACTTTTGCCTGTGTAGGAGGAGTAGATGCATTGCATAACGCTCTGGATTTTGTAAGAGTAAATCCAGATAAAAAAGCAGTAGTCATTGCCAGTGATTATGCAAAATATGAATTGGCTTCTTCAGGAGAATACACGCAGGGAGGAGGCGCTGTTGCTCTGTTGGTTTCGTCAAAACCCGATCTTCTTGAAATAGAAAATAACTGGGGAGTTGCTTCAGAAAGTGTCTTCGATTTTTTCAAACCGAGAAGATCATATAATAAAGAAGATTTGAATGGAGCTCCGGAAGCCTATCCTGACAAGATTGAAATTTTCACGGATGAACCTGTTTTTGACGGACAATATTCTAACCAGTGCTATCAGGATAGAATAAAAGAAGCTTATCATCATTATAAAGAAATAACCGGACAGGAAAAGCCCTACGAAAACTGGCAGTATATTATTTTCCATCTTCCTTATGCCTTCCATGGGAAAAGGGTTTTTACAGAAATCTATAGCCTTGAGAACGGTCTTTCCTACGAAACAGCAGATGAACAAAAAGCTGTTGCTAAATCAGAAAACTATCTGAAACTTATTAATGATAAGATAGAAAAAACACAGAGAGCTTCTTCTGAGATAGGAAATATGTACACCGCTTCTATTTTTATGGCATTTCTTTCCGCATTAGAAACATCTTTTAACGAAAATGAAGATCTTTCTGGAAAAGAAATTGGTTTTGTAGGTTATGGAAGTGGTTCAAAATCAAAAGTATTTGCTGGAAAAGTTTCTGCGAACTGGAGAAAGGTAGCAGAAAAATGGAATTTGTTTGAAAGTTTGGCTCAAAGAACAGCAGTAAACTTTGAAACTTATGAAAAACTTCACAGAAAGCAATTGAAAGAATCTGTAAACAGTAATTATAAAGGTTTTGGGCTTGATTCTATTGAAGAGAAAAATCCGGTTTTAATCGGGGCAAGATACTATAGCTTTAAGAAGTAGTAGTTTACTATATATAAAAGAAAGCACCTCAAAATTTGAGGTGCTTTCTTTTTGGGAATATTTTTTATGTCATATTTTTATCATTTTGATACTTTTATGCGAATTTGTATTGCTTGATTTTGAATTTTTTTAAGATATTTTTTTTATTCTGTTAATTTTTTGTGCTGTTTTTTTTGATAAAGTTAAACCTTGTGGTTTTTTTTTCACTTGTTAAAATATAGTCAAATGTCTATTCTGATTTATTTTTTTAATTAATAATAATAATTCCCAATCTGGGCTGGCATTTATTTGTCTTTATTAAGAATTAAATATTTTTTAAGGTATTGTATTACAGTGTTTTGTGAGTTGAATCTGTTAAGGATTATTAACATATTTGCTCAGGATATTAAAAACTGTTAATATGAATGTGAAATCATGCGTACTAAGTGCCGGAGCTTTGTTCTTTATAGGACAGATAGTTGCGGGACAAAAATTGAAAAAGGATACTGTAAAAGTAAGAGATATTGATGAAGTGATTGTTCTTGGTTATAGGAGTATGACCAAGAAGAACGCTGCAACTTCAGTAGCTACCATTGACAGCAAAACTATAGAAAACAGGCCAAACGCCAATGTGATGAATATTATACAGGGACAGTTGGCCGGAGTAAATGTTACAGCGAGCACAGGGCAGCCTGGTGCAAAACCTACGGTTGTTATTAGAGGAGTAGGTACATATAGTGGTAATTCAGACCCTCTATATGTGATAGATGGGTTTCCTTCCAACAGTGATAATTTTAGGTCAATTAATCCCAATGACATTGATACATTTTCTGTATTGAAAGACGCAGCCGCTATTGCGGAATATGGATCTCGAGGATCAAATGGAGTTATATTGATCACTACTAAAAAAGGTAAATTTAACCAAAATATGCGTGTCAGGTATAGCAATCAGTTTGGTATTTCATTTTTACAAGATCCGAAATACAATCTTTCTGACTCTAAGGAATTTTTAAGTCTTCAAAAAATATATGGAGTAGGTGCTGGGGCTAAAATGACTGATGAGCAGATTGCAAGCTATAATATAAACACTGATTGGAAGAAAGTTTTCTTTAGGCCTGCTATTACTCAGAGCCATGACTTATCATTAGAATCTGGGGGAAGAAATATCAATTCATATACATCTATTGGTTATCTCGAAAATGAGGGAATTTTAAGAACAACTGGATTAAAGAGATTTACCGTAAGAAATAATATTAATGGCAAGAGTGAGAATGAACGCTTTAAGTACTCTTTGGTAACAGGGTTAGGTTTTTCAAAAAATAATGAAGCTATTCTTGATGCAGGAGCTGTTAACAGGAATTTTATTTTAGGTGCATACCGTTCTGCTCCATATTTATCTCCTGATTTATACCAAAATGGACAACAATTGTTTGATTTATATAGTAAAGATGGAACATTGTTATATACTCCTTTAATGCTAATGGATAAGTTAGTGAATTATAATAATCTTACAGAGGAAATGAGACTGGATATGGCTGCTAATTTATCTTATAAAATTACAAATGATTTAACAGCGAAAGCGAGAACGTCCGGACAGTATCTTAATACTTGGTTTAATCAGGCAGAATATCCACTTTCTTTTAATGCATTTTTATTTAAAGGAGCACAGGAGTTTTCAGGTTTTGAAGACATGAACCAAAGACGCGAGTTTTTATTTAATAATCTATGGCAACTTGAATATTTCAAAGCATTTGGAAAGCATACTTTTACTCTTCAGGGAAATGCAGAATATAACTATTCGCAGCTTAATACTAATAATAACAGACAGAAAGGCCTGGACCCCAAAACTTTTGTTCCTGGAACGGGATCCGGATATATTGCAGACACCTCAAATAATGATTTTTATGTTTCAGCAACAAGTGCTTCAAAGTTAAAATGGGCCATGATCTCATATTTTGCATCTTTAGATTATGATTTTAGTAAGAAGTATGGAATTACCGGAGTTCTTAGGAGAGATGGAACCAATAGATTTTTTGGAGATAAACAATGGGGTACTTTTTGGTCTGTAGGAGGGAGATGGAATATAGATGAAGAAGAGTTTATGCAAAACGTAAAATTTGTAGATGCATTTAAAATTCGGGCATCTTATGGAACACAAGGTAACCAGAGAATTGTTGATGGAAGTATTTATGCTGGATTAAATCCTCCTGCATATACTAATATATATTCTGTAACCAATAACACATATAACGGAAACCAAGGGTATGCTATCGCTTTTGGTGATAAAGAGTTGAGATGGGAAACAACAAAGCAGTACAATATTGGATCCGACTTTGAATTCTTTAAAAGGATACTAAGAGGGTCGTTTGATTATTATGTGAAAGATACTCATGATTTATACTTGCCTGATCCGACAGCACCAGTGTCAGGTACTTTAAGTATTGTGAGAAATACGGACGTTGTTTTACAAAATAAAGGTATTGAACTAAATCTGGCGTATGACGTAATAAGAAATAAAGAAAACGATATTTCACTAACTTTTAGGGTAAACGGGTCAATCAATAATCAAAAGATAAGTGGCATTCAATCCGGTAATGGCAGGATAACTGACGGGCTGGTAGTAACTGAGAATGGAGGTCTTCTTAGAGAATATTTTTTGTATAAATATTTAGGGGTAAATCCTTCTGATGGTAATTTATTGTTTGAAGATGCTGATGGAAACCCTACAGAAAGTCCTAAGGATTCTGACAGAAAACGTATGGGAGTTAATAAATTACCAAAATATCAGGGAGGTTTTGGATTTGATTTTAGCTACAAAAACTTTTTTGTTTCGTCTACTTTTACATTTGTTGCTAAGCTGAAGCGCATTGATGGTGATATGTCTGATATATATAATCCTAATAATTTAGCTTCGTTTAACGTAGATCGGGATCTTTTAAATGCATGGACAACTACCAATACAAATACGGACGTGCCTTCTTTAAAAGCTGCTAATGTTGGATTGCAGGGAAATTCAGATAGATTTCTTGTAGATGCATCTTATCTCAGACTGAGAAATGTTCAGTTAGGATACAGAATTCCTAAAAGATTTCTGAAGGGCACCTTTATCAGTGATATGTCATTTACATTACAAGGCGAAAATCTATTGACCTTTACAAAATGGCGAGGCTATGATGTGGAAAGTCCAAACGGATCCGATCAACAGAGGTATCCTTCGCCTCGAGTTGTCACGTTTGGTTTTGACGTTAAATTCTAGTTTAATAAATTAAGATAAATTGCAATGAAAAAAATATTTAAATATATCGTAATAACATCGGGAATATTACTTACTTCCTGTGATAATGAGTTGATAAGTCCCTTTACACCCGGATCCTTAACTGAAGAAACAACTGTTACGCAATCTTCAGATCTTCAGAAACTTATGAACTCGACCTATAATCTCTTTTCTAATAGATCAGAAGCTGTGTTTACTTCTGTTTTTACTGACGAAGTTGGAATTGGATATGCGAACGGAGGACAAGGAATATCTCAAGAATATATCTTTTTAGTGGTTCCTTCTTCAGTTCTTGCTGCAAATATTTGGGTTGGCACTTATACAGCATTAGCAAGAGCTAACAGAGTCATTAAATATGCTGATAGTGTACAACCTGTTAGTACTGCTGATGCTGCATTAATCTCCCAATTGAAAGCTGAGGCTCTTACTATGAGAGCTTATGGACATTTAAGGATACTGGCTTATTATTCAACAAATTTAAAAGATGATAATGCTTTGGCAGGAATATTGGCAGATAGAATATTTGAATCTGCTGAAAAAGAAAATCCAAGAGTTAAGAACGGAGAATTTTATGCACAAATCCATAAGGACCTTGACGCTGCATTAACAATTTATAACGGTCTTACCGGATATACTCCAAACAATAGTTTTGCTAATAAAAACTTTGCAAAGGGTTTAAAAGCCCGCGCTTATGCCTATAAAGGTGATTTTGTTAATGCCGAAAAGTGGGCGGATGATGTAATTAATACATCCGGTGTTACTTTAGCCAATCAAGCGGACTACAGGAAAGTTTTTTTTACTGATAATGAACCAGCCAATAAAGAGGTTATTTTCAGATTAAAGAGAACAGCCCAACAAAACTCACAAGCAACTAATTTACATAATGGATGGTGTTCTGTTGCTCCTAATTTAAATGGTTCTCCATTATACGAAGTAAGTCGTGCTTTGTTTAATATTCTGAATCAAAACTCAACTGATGTGAGACGAAATGTAATTGTAGCACCATCTTCTGTTATTGATCCCAACTATGCAACCTCTGCTGATTACAGAAACACAGACAAGCTAATTATTCAGAAGCATGGAGGGACTGAGTCTGGTACTGTTACTGCTGCCACTACAGGAACGAATGGTTTTAATAATGATTTTAAAATAATGAGGATCTCCGAAATGTACCTTATTAAAGCAGAAGCTAGAGCTGCGGCTGGAGATTTACTTGGAGTAGGGCTGGCATTAAAAGCTATTCTAGACGCTAGATTTCCTGTTGCACAAACTCCTCCTGTATTTACAAACGTGACAGCTGCCTGGGCAGGTATTTTGAAAGAAAGGAGATTAGAATTAGCATATGAAGGACACCGTTTTATAGACATGAAAAGATTGGGAATATTAGCTAATGTTACTATTGATAGGGATCCGGCTGATTATTCTTCAAGTTCCGCTAATTATCCTGCAGCGAATCCGGTCAATCTTCCTAATAACAGTTATAAGTTTGCATTACCCATCCCGCAAGATGAGCTAAATGCAAACCCAGGAATTGTTCAAAATCCAGGATATTAAAGGCAAAACTATGTTTTATAATAATTATACATAAAGTGCCAAAACGCGTTTTATTTTTATTATTATAAATTAAAAAATCAAAAGATCTCAACAGATTGAGAGATATACTTCGTTAACATTTTTTTTATATTAATCAACATGAGCCCCTTTGAAAAAGAGGGGTTTCATGCTTTTATGAATGTAATTTTTATATAAAAATTAAGAAAATAGACCATTTTTTTCTCCATTTTCCTAAAATTTACTAACCGGTTTGTTTTAATTTTTTAGCTAAAAAGCTATTTTAACTTTATTTTTTTAACCTATTGTTTATTCTTGAAGTAAATTGATTTTAATTTTCAAATTTATTAAAATTCCGTTAATATATAAATTGACTTATTTTTTGTTAATTTTTTAAATACAATTAAAATGATTCTCCATCATTTTTTAAGTATCAATGTGAATTTCCCCTTTATGGAAGCCTGTTTTCAGCGTTTAATGAATTGATGGTATAGATATTTATCTACATATTTGTCCCTTGAATATATTAAAATCTGTTAATATGAATGTGAAGTTACATGTATTAAGTGCAGGAGCTTTGTTTTTTTTGGGACAAGCTGCTTTTGCGCAAAAATCTAAGAATGATTCTGTTCTGAAGGAGAATAAGATCGATGAGGTAATCGTTACTGGATACCAGAAGAAAAAAGCAGATGAAATTACCCAGGCTCAGGCTGTTGTTGGGGGTGACGAAATCAGAAGAAACTCTCCTACAACATCTATTGGTAACTCTTTACAGGGTAGAGCTTCAGGGGTATTTGTACAAAGTACTACCGGGCAGCCAGGTGCTGCTGCTACCATTCAGGTAAGAGGTATTGCCGGTGTTGGTGGTTCTTCAGAGCCTACTTATGTGGTAAATGGTATGTATATGACTGCAAGACAGTTCAGTGCAATCAACCCTGCAGATGTTGAGTCTATTTCAATTCTTAAAGATGCAGCTGCTACAGCACAGTATGGTGCGAGAGGAGCAAATGGGGTAGTAGTAGTAACTACTAAAGCCGGAAAAGCTGGGAAAACTCACTATTCATTTGAAACTAAGTTTGGTTTCAGTGAAAAGCTGAGAGACAAAAATTATACCATGATGAATTCCAGGGAGTTGATGGATTTCCAGAATCAATTAGGGTACCTTGGATTTAAGCCAAGATCTCAACAGGAAATCGATGCACTTGCTGGTTATGATCACAACTGGCAGAAAGATCTGTTAAAGCCTTCAAGCATCCAGTCTTACTTATTCAGTGCGCAGGGAGGGTCTAGAGAAAGTACTTTCTATTACTCTTTAGGATATGATTCTGATAACGGGATTATCAGAGATATCGACGGACTTAAGAGATATACAGGTAACTTTGGATTTACCAATAAACTGAGTGAAAAACTAAACGTAGGAGTCAACCTTGGGGTTCAGTATCAGGAAACTCAGAATTTCAGAGACAGAAACAACACACAGAACCCATTTGCAGCCATGTATAAATATGCCCCATATGAGCCGGTTTATAATGCAGATGGCAGCTACAACCAGACTATGAGAGCTGGTTCTAACGTTGTTGAGCAGATCCGTACTAATAGATCAGATGAGCAGAGACTGAGAATTCCGGTAACTTTATTCGCTGAATATAAAATTATCGATGGACTGAAGTTTAAGTCAAACTTTAATGGACTTTTCGATTGGTACATGAGAACTCGATGGATGCAAAAAGGTTCAAACCTGGATATTACAGTGAACAAAGTTCCTACAGGTTCATTGAACAAAGACTCATTCTACACATTTAACTATACCTGGAATAACTCCATTAATTATAAAAAATCATTTGGAGGTCACAACTTTGATTTCTTAGGATTTATCGAATATAACGATAACTACAATGAAACAATGAATGGTGGTGCTTACGGATTGAAATCTCCGGTAATCAATGTTCCATCGATTACAACACCATCTGACAGAAATACATTTACTGGGGTTAAGGTAAGAAATACCCTGTTCAGTTTAGCGGGTATGTTAAACTATGATTATGAAGGCAGATATTTGGTAACAGGATCATTGAGAAGAGATGCTTCATCAAGATTTGGTGCCAATAACCAAAGTGGTATTTTCTGGTCTGCAAGTGCAGCCTGGAATATCGCGAAGGAAGACTTCATGAAAGGTGGGTTTATTAATGATTTAAAGCTTAGAGGATCTTACGGTACAACAGGTAACGATGGTACTTTGCCTGATTACTATAATGTCAATAATATCAGCTACGGTTTATATGGTGCTAATGGTACCTCATATCCGGGTACAGCTTCACAAGGATATTATATTATTGGTAACAGCAATCTGAAATGGGAATCTAATGCGATTACCAACTTAGGGGTAGATTTCACAATGTGGAACAGAAGAGTTCGTGGATCCGTAGAAGTATATAAAAATAAGAGAAAAGATTTCGTACAGCTTGTTCCTTTGGACAAACAGGAAGGAGGATACTACCAGTATATCAATGCGGGAGATATGTCTCAGAAAGGTCTTGAAGTTGAGCTTAGTGTAGATGTAATCAAAAAGAAGGATTTCCAATGGAACTTACATGCTAACATATCTTTCCAGAAGTCAATTCTTGATAAGCTAGCAGACGGTCAAACACAAAGAAACTTAGGAGATACTTATTTAAAAGTAGGTGAGACTCCATATGTATTCTATAATGTAAGATTTGCCGGAGTAGATCCAAGCAATGGAAAAGCATTATATTATGATAAAGAAGGAAATGTTACTGATGTTTACAGTGCATCTAATGCAGTTCCTCTTACTGATAAATCTCCGTTCCCAAAAAGTTTTGGTGGATTCGGAACAACCGTTCAGTACAAAGGACTTGATTTCAGCGCAGATTTCTCATTTAAACTAGGTGGTTATACTTATAACAATATGTATGCTGCTGCTGTTGATCCAACATTGGCTGTTGCAGGTAGAAACATGGCTCAGGCTGCTGCTCAGGTTTGGAAAAATCCGGGAGACACAGGAGTATTCCAGAAAGTTGACTCAAACGGTATGCGTGATTCTGATCAGTGGATCGAAAAATCAGATTACTTAAGATTAAGATCACTTACATTAGGATACACATTTGATAAAGCGTTCCTTGGTGAAGGATCTCCTATCAATAAGCTTAGAGCATACGTACAGGGACAAAACTTATTTACAGTGACTAAATTCCACGGAGAACCTGAAGTTTCAGTAGGATCAGATGAATCTACAGCTTTGTTCGTTCCAGGAGCATATAACCTATATACTTACCCTGCTGTAAGAACAATCCTGGTAGGACTGCAATTAGAATTTTAATATTGAATAGCCTTATGAAAAAGAATATAATAAAAATAAGTTTAGCTGCGTTAACCATCTTTGTTTCGTTAACGTCTTGCGACAGAAATTTAGATCAAATCTCATCAATCAATGAAGATCAGGAGCAGGCAATGACCAGACCTGAAACCTTCAGACAAGCTATGGATGGTGCCTATACAGCGCTTAAAGGAGCCGGATATTATACCAGTGATACAGGAAACCAGCTTATCATGGGAGATCTTACCACTGATAATCTTGTTCGTACAACTACAGGAAGAAATACCAATCTGGCTGCTTCGAACTTTGAATTCTCATCCGATAATTCACAGACAACAGGATTGTATACTGCTGCTTATCTTGTGATCAGCAGAGCTAACTTTGTTTTGAAATATATCAATAACGGAGTATTATCTGGAACACAGAAAACAAATTTGGAAGCTGAAGCAAGAGCATTAAGAGCAATAGCTCATTTTGATATTGTAAGAGCATATTCTCAAATTCCAACTCAATCTGCAGGAGCTAAAAATACAATCGGAATTTATTATTCAGAGACTTATTCTCCCCTAAATAATACATCATCAAGAAATCTTACCGTTGATCAGGTTTATGATAAAGTGATAGCAGATTTATTATTTGCTGCGGATAATATTACTCAAAATGATCTGGATAAAGGAAGATTGAGCAAAGCTGCCATCTATGGACTATTGTCAAGAGTAAACCTTTACAGAGGAGACTATGCTAACACCATCAAATATGGTGAACTGGCATTGGGTATTTCTTCAAGTGTTACTCAGAAATCTAATTTTTATAAGATTTGGAAAGAAAAAGAAGGAGATATTAATGATGGTGTTTTATTCCAGGTATCGAATTCCGCAGCTGAGCAAAACACAGTAGGAGTTGCTTACAATCAATCTGTTCCGGCGTTAAGATCAGAATTTGTTGTAGATTATGACTTATATACTGCATATACAGATAATGATGTAAGAAAATCTGCTTATTTTACTACGGATGTATATAGTAAACAAAAGTATAATCACGTTACAAAATACTCAGGTATTACCGGTTTGCCATCTAATATCGTTCCGGTAAGATATTTAAGAGGAGCAGAAGTGCTGCTAAACGTTGCTGAAGCATATTACAGAACAGGTAATGGTGCACAGGCTTTAGTTCTTTTAAATAAATTGAGAGCTGAAAGATATACTGTATTTACTCCTGGTACAGAAACGGGACAGGCACTTTTAGATGCTATCCTGAAAGAAAGAAGACTGGAGCTTGCCTTTGAAAATGACAGATGGTATACATTGAAGAGATTAAACCTTGCCATTCAGAGATCAGGTAAAGGAGATCTTTTTGATGGTACAGGTACCCCTGCAGTTGCACAGACTCTTGAAGCTGGAAGCTACAAGTGGCAGTGGCCAATTCCTATTTCTGCTATTCAGGCAAACCCGAATATTAAGCAGAATGACAAATATTAAGATTTAATTTTAATATATTTTTTAAGAAGAGTCCCAGAAATGGGGCTCTTTTTTATTGCTATTTTTAGCAATACATTATCTCATTACCTTACGGTCCTGGTAACTTTTCGGAGTGACACCTTCCAGTTGCTTAAATACCCTTGTGAAATAGTTGGTATCTGAAAATCCCGTCTGAAAAGCGGTTTCCTTAATGCTGGTCTGGCTGGCCAGTAATTCTTTGGCTCTGGTAATTCTTTCCTGCAAAATAAAATCATTCGGGGAAGTTCCCAGTTCATCTTTAAACATTTTAAAGAAATTCGACTTGCTTACATACGCCAGCTTGGCAATACTGTCAATAGACAATTTCTGATGCAGATTTCTTTTAATATAATCTACCACAAAACCTATCCTGGATTTATTTTTAACAATATTCTTTTCCACCATGCCTCTTGCCTGGGTCTGCATCAGTCTGATCAGAAGTTCCTTCAGTGCAAAATCTGCCATGATATCCTTTTGCGAATTATCATCCATCGCAATTCTCATGATATTGTTGGTAGCAGAAGCCAGCGCTTTATTATTAAACAGAAAATACTCATCCAGCTGAATATTCCATTGTGAAGTTTCATCCACCTTTGGAAGATGATAATTCAGGTAATTGAGAGAATCCTCAATGAAATCAGGGTTAAGGCTTAAAGAAATACATTGCGTAGGCGTTTCATCCGCTTCAGGAAAATCAATCACCATCGTTTCTCCGGGAGCAACAAGGATACTTTCCCCCGGGTAGTAATCAAAATAATTGGTCTTCTTATCCAGTTTCATATGTTTCTTCCCTCTCAGCATTGCCGTAAATGCAATATTTTCGAAATGAAGTTTTACATCAAACGCCGCCTTATGAGTCTCATAAATACTGAACTCACAATTGTTTAGATTGAATTTCGTCTGGTTTTCAACAAGACTCAATAGTTGGTTTTCCTTACGCAATTCAGGAGTATTTAATAAAATCTTACTATTGTTATTCATTTCTAAATTTTTTTGAAAAGGAACTAACTCAAATATAGAAAATTTGAGAGTACGTTGCTGTTAATAAAATACTAAAATTGAAACCCTTGCACTATTTTCCACTTTTTTTATACGATTGTGCTATACTCTTTTTGGCTTCTCAGTGTAATTTGGCGTTATCGAAAAAATAAAAACAATACTAATATGAGCACTATTACAGAACCAAGATCAACGACACTTTTACAGCGTCCGGAGTTTAAAAACAGATATGATAACTATATTGACGGAAAATTTACTCCACCTGTTAAAGGACAATATTTCGACGTAGTTTCTCCGGTTGATGGGAAAAAATTCACCCAGGTAGCACATTCGTCCAAAGAAGATTTGGAGCTAGCGGTAGACGCCGCTGAAAAAGCATTTCAGACATGGAAGAACACTTCTTCCACAGAAAGAAGCATCATTCTGAACAAAATTGCAGACAGAATAGAACAGAATTTGGAATACCTGGCAACAGTAGAAACAATAGATAACGGAAAGGCCGTAAGAGAAACGCTGGCAGCAGATTTACCTTTAGCCATTGATCATTTCAGATACTTTGCTTCCGTCATCCGTGCTGATGAAGGATCACATAACGAATTGGATAAAGACACCGTTTCCTTAATCGTTCACGAACCTCTTGGAGTGATTGCTCAGATCATCCCATGGAACTTCCCGATATTGATGGCAGTATGGAAACTGGCTCCCGCATTGGCTGCAGGAAACTGCGTAGTGTTGAAACCGGCAGAAAGCACACCTGTTTCCATTATGGTTTTAATGGAGCTTATTGGTGACCTTTTACCGGCAGGAGTTATTAATATTGTCAACGGATTCGGTGCAGAACTTGGAAGAGCTCTCGTGACCAATCCGAAAGTAGCCAAAGCAGCATTTACAGGTTCTACCGCTACGGGACGTCTGGTAATGCAATATGCTACAGAAAATATTATTCCGGTAACGTTGGAGTTGGGAGGAAAATCCCCGAACGTTTTCTTCAACTCTGTAATGGATGCAGATGATGAATTTTTAGATAAAGCCATAGAAGGAGCCGTTCTTTTTGCCCTTAATCAGGGAGAAATCTGTACATGTCCTTCAAGACTTCTTGTTCAGGAAGGTATTGCAGATGCCTTTATCGAAAGAGTGATTGAAAGAGTAAAAGCCATCAAAGTAGGCAATCCACTGGATAAAACCGTGATGATGGGAGCACAGGCTTCACAGATTCAGAAAGATAAGATCCTTTCCTATATTCAGTTGGGAATAGACGAAGGAGCAGAAGTGCTTGTAGGAGGAGCAGTAAACGATCTGGGAGATGATCTTGAAGGCGGGTACTACATCCAGCCTACCATTTTCAAAGGAAACAACAGAATGAGAATCTTCCAGGAAGAAATCTTCGGTCCGGTGCTGGCATTTACCACTTTCAAAGATGAAGAAGAAGCTGTAAAAATTGCCAATGATACCATCTATGGACTTGGAGCAGGAGTATGGACCAGAGATGCTCACCAGTTGTACAATATTCCACGCCAGATTGAAGCAGGAAGAGTATGGGTAAACCAATATCACTCTTATCCGGCCGGAGCACCTTTCGGAGGTTACAAACAATCCGGAATCGGAAGAGAAAATCATAAAATGATGCTCGATCATTACCGCCAAACCAAAAACATGCTGATTTCTTATAACAAGAATAAGCTAGGTTTCTTTTAATATTATGTAGGACGTGCCCGATTGCCTTGGCTTTACCCAGGGCAACACGGTCGGGCTATCCAGGGCTGCACTTCGTTTCGGTGCTCCATTGCATTCCGCACCGGCTCGTTCCTCGCCGCCCTTCCTATCCCTCACGCAGAGAAATTATCTGGTCAAACGTGGAGATAAAAACAAATAACCCCAAATAACTCAATCCAAAAAAGAAAATATGATTCCAAAAACAATGAAAGCGGCAGTAGTTCAGGGCTACGGTCAGCCTTTGAAAATAGAAGAAGTACCTGTAAGGGAACCCGGAAGATATGAAGTGCTTGTTAAAGTCATCGCCTGTGGAGTTTGCCACACAGATTTACATGCGGTAGATGGCGACTGGCCTGCAAAACCCAAAATGCCTCTTATCCCCGGACATGAAGGAGTTGGTATTGTGGTAGCCTGCGGACCGGAAGCTTTTGTAAAAGAAGGAGATGCCGTAGGAGTTCCATGGTTGTACAGTGCATGCGGATGCTGCGATTATTGTATCACAGGATGGGAAACCCTTTGTGAAGCCCAGAAAAACGGAGGTTATAGCGTAGATGGCGGATTTGCAGAATACGTCATTGCAGATTCAAGATATGTAGGACATCTAAAATCCGATGTTAACTTTCTTGAAATTGCGCCTATTTTATGTGCCGGAGTAACCGTCTATAAAGGATTGAAAGAAACAGAAACAAAACCCGGAGAATGGGTGGCCATTTCTGGAATCGGAGGACTGGGACACGTAGCCGTTCAATATGCAAAAGCAATGGGAATGCATGTAGCAGCCATTGATGTAGCAGATGATAAGCTGGAGCTAGCAAAAAAATTGGGAGCAGACCTTGTGGTGAATGCGAAAAACACAGATCCCGGAGAATATTTACATAAAGAAGTCGGCGGTATGCATGGTGCTTTGATTACCGCAGTTTCACCTATCGCTTTCAAGCAGGGAATCGATGTATTGAGAAGAAAAGGAACCATTGCTCTCAATGGACTTCCTCCCGGATCTTTCGAACTTCCCATATTTGAAACCGTTCTGAAAAGAATTACCGTTAGAGGTTCTATTGTAGGAACAAGAAAAGACCTGCAGGAAGCACTGGATTTCGCCAATGAAGGATTGGTAAAAGCTACAGTCACTTCCGCAAAATTAGAAGATATCAATGATGTTTTTGATAAAATGAAAAAAGGACAAATTGACGGCAGAATCGTTTTAGATATTGCCGGCTCAAATTAATTTGATGATGTGTTGCTGATCCCGGTTAGAATGTACTTTACCGGGATCTTTTATCAGTATAAGGTTGGCATTAAACCAAAATAAAAACAATGGAAACAAAAATATCAAGACTCTCCGCCACGGAACAGGCTCTTGAAGTAATTAACAGGCTGGAAGAACAATATGGTCCTCTGATGTTTTATCAGGCAGGAGGATGTTGTGAAGGAACCCAACCGCAATGCTTCGAAAAAGGAGGATTCTTTCCCAGAATGAATGATGCCATGATCGGTACTATTAACGGGCATGAGTTCTGGGTAGACCGAGACCTTTTTGAATACTGGAAATATTCACATTTTACTCTGGATATAACAGATGGTTTCGGGCCTGGTGGATTTTCACTGGAAACTCCCTTGGGAAAAACGTTTAAAGTTCATTACAGGCTTTTCACTCCTGAAGAATATGAAAACCTGGAACCGATAAAGCGCAGTGAGTAAAAAGCTTCGAAATCAAAAATGATAGGCTAAGAATTAAGGTTTTTGAGCAATATAAATAAGCTCTCTTTCAAATTCATATTTCCCTCTCGAAATTCCTCTTTTTAAGATAAAATATTGAGTAATTGCTATTACCAAAGCGACTGCCCCGGCCATAAGACCTTGCTGACCTCCTGTTATACTGACAAATGCTATCACAAAGCAAAAACACAAAATGAGAAACCAATTCAAAATCTGAAATCCTGAAGGGAAAAATTCTATCAGTACAGATGATATCCCATTGTTGTCAGAAATAGTTCCATGAAACACAGGATTACTTCTGTTCATATCAAATAGCCTTCCTCTTCTTTTGATTGTAAAACTGTTTGCATCAATCATTCCCCGGTATTCAAAACGGGTAGGAATTGTGGTGTCTTTTTCTAATGATATGAAAGTAGTATTGGTTTTATAAGTGACTTTCATTAATCTCTGTACCAGTTCTGCACTATTGATATTGAGATCAATAATGAGGCTGTTGTATAAGCCAATGCTTTTGAAAAATGAGTTCATGGGTTAAAAGAAAATGGTTAAACTACAGTCAGACTTTCACAAACCGGTTAACAAACATAGCGGCAACGATATCTCCTACAGCGTTCAGAACAGTAGCCAAAGGATCTACCAAAGTTCCGATGATCATTACGGCAGGAATGGCTTCCTGAGGAAGTTTATAAACAGAAATCATCAGCATTTCCCCAATATATCCGCCATTAGGAATACCTCCGGCGACAATACTCACAAAAACGGTAATTCCCAAAGCTAAAAGCAGATTGGCTGGATCGAAAAAATCTTTTCCAATAATTAAAAATGCCACATAGATCTTGATAATCGAAGACATTGAAGACCCGTTTTTATGTAAAGTAGTCCCGATAGGAATCACCAGATTGGCAATAGAATTCGGAATTCCGATTTTGGAAGCGGCCTGTAAATTGGCTGGCATTGTTGCAAAACTGCTGCATGTGCTTATGGCGGTCAAAGTAGGGTAGATCGCATTGGTCCAAAAACTTTTGACTCCTTTTTGCCCATTCGCCATGAACGCATAGATAGAAAAGAACACCAGAAAATAAATAACTCCTGCAATATAATATAACCCTAAAGGTTTAGCATAAAATCCAAAAAGCTGTGGTCCTAAAGTCGCTACCTGATAAGCAAAATAGGCGCCCAGACCAATAGGTGCCAATTTCATAACCAGCAAAAGAAGTTCTTTCATCACTTCATACCCTGAAGCAATAAAAACCCTGAAAGGCTGTCCCTTTTCTCCTGTTTTTCGGGCTGCAAATCCTGTCAGAAAAGCAAATACCAGAAGAGCCAGCATATTCCTTCTTGAAAAAAGCTCCGTAAATTCTCCCACCGTAAAGAAACTTACAATTCTGTTGCCCCATGTATCCTCATTGGCCGCTTCCGTAATCAACTCAGAACTCCCTGAAACACCCGAAACCGGGAACAGATATACTGCACAGATCGTAAAGACTGCTGCCGTAAGAATAAAAAATAAAAAGGTAAGGGCCATCACAAGAATGATCTTACCGAATTTAGACTGCTGCTCCAGAGAAGCAATAGAGTTGGAAACGGCAAAGAATACCAAAGGAACTACACTCACAAAAAGAAGATTCAGAAAAATATCTCCCAAAGGTTTAATGTATTCCACAAACCCTGGTGCAACAATTCCTATGATGCTTCCAATAGTGATTCCCAAAAGTAAAAATATGATTCCGGAGTAGTTTTTCAATACATCTTTCATGTATGGCTTTTTATCAAAGATAGGTTTATTTTTAACATTCTGTTATACAATTTTCAGACCTAAAATTCATAAATTTGGGTAAACCACATTTCTATGGCTTATATAGATTACTATAAAATTTTAGGCGTAGATAAAAACGCAACACAGGATGATATTAAAAAAGCCTACCGAAAATTGGCCAGAAAACATCATCCCGATCTCAATCCCGGAGACAAAGAAGCAGAAAAGAAATTCAAAGAACTGAATGAAGCGAATGAAGTGCTGAGTAATCCGGAAAACAGATCAAAATATGACAAGTACGGAGAACACTGGAAGCACGGCGAAGAATATGAAAAAGCCCAGCAGCAGCAAAGACAGTATCAACAGCAAAGTTATAACGGAGGATATTCCGGTGCAGATTTTGGTGGAGGTGAAGATTTCTCAGATTTCTTCCAGGATATGTTTGGCGGTGCAGGCGGTGGATTTGGCAGAAGTTCAAGAGGAAGAGCCTCCGGTAAATTCAAAGGACAGGATATCACTGCCGAATTGAATCTCAATTTAAGAGACGCTGCAACCACGCATCCGCAAACTTTTGAAATCAATGGAAAGAAAGTAAGAATCACCATTCCTGCAGGAGTGTATGACGGACAGCAGATTAAGTTAAAAGGACATGGAAACCCCGGAGTAAACGGTGGTCCAAACGGAGATTTATATATCACCTTCAATATTCCTGCTGATCCGGATTTTGAAAGAATAGGTGATGATCTAAAGACCAAAGTAACCATCGATCTGTACACAGCCGTTTTGGGTGGCGAAGTAAAAGTACATACGCTCAATGGAAGCGTAAACCTTAAAGTAAAACCGGAAACCCAAACCGGAATGACAGTAAGGCTCAAAGGAAAAGGTTTTCCTGTCTATAAAAAAGAAGGAGAACACGGTGATCTTTTTGTAACCTACGAAGTGAAACTGCCAACCAACCTTACTGAGAAGCAGAAAGAACTTTTTGAACAACTAAAAAATTCCTAAGCTATGAGTGAAAGAATATCACGGGAAGAACTCGTAAAAATCTATAATATAGAAATCACTTTTTTTGATGAGCTTGTAGACTATGGGCTGCTGAATATTCAGATTGAAAACAATATTCATTACCTGATGTATGAAGATCTGCCCGATCTGGAAAAATTTGCCAACTGGCATTATGATCTTGAAATTAATCTGCCTGGTCTTGAAGTAATTTATAATATGCTGAAAAAACTGGATGCCCTGAACCGAAGAAACAGAGAACTGATGAATAAACTTTCTGCCATAAGTGATCAATATGAAGATATTTAGTTTAGTTTTGTAGCTTTTTAAAGCAAACTCTATAATTATGAATGAAGAAAAGGTGATTACACTAAAACCGGACAGAAAGATTTTTGAAGATATTTATTTTAGCGGTAATCAGGGAAGTCTGCTTTTTTCTCCTACTACGAAAAGTAAAACGATTATTACAATAGCTGCTGCAGTAATTGTTTTCATTGTTTTTCTTTTAAAAGATCTTATGATTAAAGAAAATGCAGGCGTTTTATACTTCCTGAGTTTTATATTTTTGCTTTGTGCTGTTTTTTTATCCGTAAGCGTTAATAAAGTTTCAAGATGGAAAAAACAGGTGAATCATTATTTAAGCGTGCTTGAAAGATGTAAAATATACGAAATCAGATTGGATAAGAATTTTTTCACGGTCAATATTGATGGCGAAAAAGAAACCAGCGAATGGAAAGATTTTGAATATTTTGACAGCACCCCTGAATTTATTTCTCTTGAAGGAAAATACAGTTATATGTTTCCCAGAAAATCAATGAGTGAGAAAGAATACAGCTTTCTTAAGAATACATTGAAAGAGAAAGTTAAGACCGATTAATAAAAACAAAAACGGAGCAAAATAATTTTGCTCCGTTTTCGATTATTTATAAGTTAAGTTTATTTGCTTTCTTCCAGCCAGCCCATTTCCTTCATCCACTCGTCATTGTAGATTTTTCCTACATATCTTGAACCATGGTCATGAAGTAAAACGACAATTACATCATCTTTCGTGAACTGATCTTTCATCTGAATTAAAGAGGCAATAGCACTTCCTGCAGAATATCCACAGAAGATACCTTCTTCTTTTGCCAGTTTTCTGGCGTAGATAGCACCGTCTTTATCTGTTACTTTTTCAAAGTGATCAATCACAGACATGTCATAGTTTTCAGGAATGATATCTTCCCCGATTCCTTCTGTAATATAAGTGTAAGCATGATCATAATGCAGTTCACCCGTTTCATGGAATTCTTTCAGAATAGAACCATAAGTATCCACTCCAATTACTTTGATATCCGAATTTTTTTCTTTGAAAAATGTTCCACATCCTGTAATGGTACCTCCTGTTCCGGCTCCTACCACAAAATGAGTCAGTTTTCCTTCTGTCTGTTCCCAGATTTCCGGAGCGGTAGATTCGTAGTGAGCAGCTCTGTTGGATAAGTTGTCATATTGGTTTACATACCATCCGTTTTCTGTTTCTTTAGCCAGTCTTTTGGAAACTGAATAATAAGAACGTGGATCGGTAGGCTTTACATCAGTAGGGCAAACAATTACTTCAGCACCTACAGCACGAAGAATATCACATTTTTCTTTTGACTGTTTAGAATTGGTTACAAAGATACATTTGTATCCTTTGATGATGGCAGCCAGTGCCAGTCCCATTCCTGTATTTCCGGAAGTTCCTTCGATAATAGTTCCTCCAGGTTTTAATCTGCCGTCTTTTTCAGCATCTTCTATCATTTTAAGAGCCATTCTGTCCTTTACGGAGTTTCCAGGATTGAAGGTCTCTACTTTTGCTAATACCAGTGCCGGAAAATCTTCACCTAATACTTTGTTAAGCTTTACCAGCGGTGTGTTACCTATCGTTTCAAGGATATTTTTTGCGTATTTCATAAATGTTTTATAAGCGGTGCAAAGATAAGGCTTTTAAAATTATCTGTACTGTGGATAACGTGTGGATAAGTTGTGGATAACACTGAAATCAACTGATAAACAATCAATAACTTTCAATTATCAATTATCAATTATCAATTATCAATTATCAATTATCAAATATCGTATTAGTTGTACTTAATTGCCTTCACCGGAGAAATCTTACTGATCAGGTAGCTTGGAATAATTAAAGCAAATCCTGAGATAATAAGAATTCCTACTGAAATAGAGATAATCGCAATCGGATTAAGGTCTACCGGAACAGTACTTACATAATAGTTTTCAGGATTAAGTTTGATGATTCCAAAGAATTTCTGGATTAAAATCAGTCCTAATCCGATAGCATTTCCATACAAAAGTCCAGGGATCATAATAATCAGGGTATAATTGATGAAAGTAGCTCTTATCTGTGAATTGCTTGCGCCTAATGTTTTCAGAAGACCAATAGAATTGGTTCGTTCAATAATAAGAATCAAAAGAACCATGATAATATTGATGACCACTACAATCAGCATGATGATGATGATTAAAGCAATATTGGTATCAAAAATACTGATCCAGTCTGTAATCTGCGGAAATTTTTCTGTCGCTTTTTCAGCATAGTTTTTATATCCGATCAGTTTCTCAATGTCAGGAAAATCTTTGTCGATGTCGTTTACATTTTTCAGGAAAATATCTATGCCACCAATTTCATCTGGCTTCATATCCTGAATTTTTCTTGCATGGTTAATTCCGCCTATGACAAACTGTTCGTCAATTAATTTAATATCTGTTCTGTAAATACCGATAACTCTGAATTTACGGTAAAGTGGTTTCTGATCTGCTTTTAAAAATACGGTAACGATGCTGTCATTCACTTTAAGATGAAGGTCTTTAGCGACTTTCTGGGAAATAGCAACGTCATTATTAAATCCTTTTTCCGTTACTTTCGGTGTTGTTCCGGCAATAAGAAATTTTTTAAATCTTAAACTGTCAAAATCTTTTCCTATTCCCTTAAATATAATGCCTGCGAAATTGTGCTCATTACGCATAATTCCGGTAACAGTCACATATTTTTGGGTACTTTCCACATCGGGAAGCTCTTTTATCTTGGCAATATTCAGTCCCTGATTATCCAGTACAGAAGTATTGTATGAAGAATTGGATCGTGTAGATCTCACCGTAATGTGTCCGCTGAAATCAGCCAGCCTCTCCTTGATAGCTTTTTTAGAACCAAAACCAGTGGCTACAGTAATTAAGGAAACAATAATTCCCAATGCTACGGAAAGCCTGCCAATGAAGATGATAACCCTTGAAAGGTTATTTTTGTTATCTTTGGAAAATGCTATTTTTCTAGAGAAATATAAAGGAAATTTCAAGCTTATGAATTTAGATTTCAAAATTAAAAATTTACTTCTGATTTGCCTAATTTTTTTAGGAGTATTCAACCAATATTATTCTCAGACTCAAGTTCAACCGGATTTTAAAACCGGTGCCGACCAGCCTGAAATCTACTTGCCGCTGTTAAAAAATAAAACGATAGGAGTGGTGACGAATCAGACCGGTTTAATGAATGATAAAACCCATCTGGTTGATTTTCTTGTAAAAAACGGAATTAAAATCAAGTCTATTTTCGCTCCTGAACATGGTTTCAGAGGAGATGCAGATGCAGGGGCAAAAGTGAAAAACGGAGTAGATGTGAAAACAGGAATTCCCATTGTTTCTCTGTATGGAAATAATAAAAAGCCAAAGCCGGAACAGCTTTCCGGAATTGACATCGTTGTTTTTGATATTCAGGATGTGGGTGTGAGGTTTTACACGTATATTTCTACTTTGTCTTACCTGATGGAAGCCGGAGCTGAAAATAATGTTGAGATCATGGTTTTGGATCGCCCCAATCCGCATGACGGATATACTGACGGACCTGTATTGAGGAAAAAATGGGCAAGTTTTGTCGGACTTCACGAAGTTCCCGTAGTATATGGACTGACAATAGGAGAGTATGGAAAGATGGTAAACGGAGAAAAATGGCTTAAAAATGAAGTCCAGGCTAAATATACGCTTGTTCCGATGAAGAATTATCATAAAAAACAGCGTTATCAGATACTTGATAAACCTTCTCCTAATTTACCTAATGACAAAGCCATCAATCTCTATCCAAGTTTATGTTTCTTTGAAGGCACTCAGGTTTCCGTGGGAAGAGGAACAGACCTTCCTTTTCAGATTTATGGCTCTCCATGGACGGAAAACCTTCCTTATCAGTTTACACCAAAACCAAGCTACGGAGCTAAAGATCCATTCCTGAACGGGAAGCTGTGTTATGGTGAAAACCTTTCCAGTTATCCCAAGGATCTAAGAGAGTTGAATCTTGAATGGGTCATCAAAGCTTATCAGAATTATAAAAACCCGCAGCAGGATTTCTTCCTTAAAAATCTATGGTTTGATACTTTATCCGGAACTGATGAACTGAGAAAACAGATTATCGCAGGAAAATCAATTCCGGACATAAAAGATTCATGGAAAAAAGATCTGGAAAGTTTCGAAAAGATCAGGACCAGATATGTGATATACGAAGATTAATTAATCAAAATTTTGGGGCGGATTTTTATCATTTCTGCCCTTATTTAATATAAAAAGTCCGACAGTTAATCCAACAACTCCCGCAAAAGCCGTCATTAAGGCTCTTTGTAATTTATCAGGCAGATCATTCCCGATATAATTCATTAAAAAAAGGATCACAAAAGTGATCACTAAAATGATGATATGATTTTTTCCAAATAGTTTCATGGTCTTATTTTAGCTTGTAAGAGATCATTATTCCTCCTCTGTACGGAATGATTTCGCCACTTTTGTTAAACTCTTTTGCGGAATCATAGCGTCTTCCGGTGGTGCGGTCATATCCTTTGTAAAAACCCTGTGATGTACCTACAGTAGCATACAGATCAAGATTCCATCGTTCGGACAGCTGGAATTGATACCCTGCTGTTACCCCCAGCATAAAAGAAAACCCTCTTTGATACAGATTAGAGTTGGTAAGGATTTCCCCATTCCAGTTTTCAAAACTTTTATCATTCCAATAATTCCATTTTGAAGCATTGTAGGCCGCAAAACTAATGTTGGCTCCTATATACCAGTGTTTGAAAGCTTCAGTAAAATAGTATCTTCCTTCTGCAGATACGGAATAAAACTGTAGTTCATGTCCTGCGAAAGATTTCCATGGTGAAATGAAAACATCTCCCTGAAGGGTATATTTCGGACTAATTTGTTTTTCCAACCCAAGGTTTAAAATCCCTAACGGAGCAAATAAAGCATTCCCTTTTATGTATAAACTGTTATCCTGTCCTCCTTGTTCCTGTTCCTGAGCGCTCAACGTAGTTGCCGACAGGAAGGCTGATATGCCTGCTGCTAATAATTTATATTTCATCCGGTTTATAATGTTTATTTTATTTGCTTTAATAGTTCATCTGCCAGTTGAGAATCCTTATTGCCCTGAACTGCCATATTTTTAGACATTTCGGCATAGTTTTTTGCCATCTCTTTATTTCCGGTAAGGTGATAAAGTTTGGCAAGAATATAAGTATTTTCCGAAGTTTCGCTTCTCATGACAGATTTTTCTGCCCATTCCGTAGCTTTCTTTAATGAAGCTGGTGTTTTTATACGATCTGCGAATATCCATGCTGCTCTCAGGAGCTCGTTAGGATCAAAGGCATCAGAATTTTTATAATAGTCTAAAGCGGCTTTTTCGTATTCAGGAAAATTACTGTTCTGTTCATAATAGCTGAGTTTAGTCTGATTCAGTTTTTTTACAGCATCTTCTTTTCCTACCAGTGGTTCGGCAGCTTTCATGAAATAGTCATCGTTGATTTTTTTATTTTTATCATCAATCGACTGTTCTACTATTTTTCCTAACTTCAGCTGAGCGTCAAATTCGGTATAAGTTTCTTCAGGAAGATATTTAATAATCTCTGCTTTTCTGGAAGCAAAAACAGTATAGTTGGTATCTTCTGATGATTTTACGAAATAAAGAAGAAATCCGATTTCATCCTTTGTAAGCTCTTCAGTTTTCTTTTTATTCTGGAAATATCTTTCGGAAGCCTTTTTGGCAAATTCATAATCTGAGTTGGCATTCAGCTTCATAATATTGATCAGGAATTCCGGGTCTTTCTCACCAGCTGCAAAGCGGTCTTTAAGAGAACCTTTCTTATTTCCGGGTGAATTAATGTCCTGTGCCATTGCCACAAACAGACTTTCCTCCATATAACCTGTATTTCTGGAAACAAGTTCACCTTCACCATTCAGGAAAAGATAAGTAGGATAGGAACGTACTCCGAATTTTGAAGCAATGTCTCTTCCTTCTCCTTTTTCCATATCAAATCTTGCATTAATGAAGTTGGTGTTGTAGTAATCACTTACCGCTTTCTGCGTGAATACATTTTTTTCCATCATTTTGCATGGGCCACACCACGAAGCATAGGCATCAATAAAAACCAATTTTTTTTCTTTCTTGGCTTTTGCAATAATATCTTTGAATGGGAGCTCCTGAAACTGGATGGCTTCCTGAGCAGAGATCGCGATGGCACAAAAAATAGATATCCCGGAGATGATCTTCTTCATTTTCAAATAAGATTTGTAGGCGAAGATAATTAATTTTCAAAATATAGCATGCTGAATTGGTGGTCTCAATGACGATATTAACGAACTTTAAGACTTCAGCTTATCCGGTTTTTTGTTTTTTACCGTAAAACATAAAAGAACCCAGATGCTTTTAATAACGGTTAATTTTCAATATCCGGTATCCGGTTTTTAAAAAATTAAAATCTAAATTTAATTCACTTTTCAGTCCTGAAATCTTTGTTATATCTTTGCAAACGAATAATTTATATGTTGAGGAACCTACAATTTAGAGAATTTGATTATTAATTTTAAACACGCTTTATCCAAAAAGTCCATTTATATTACTGCTTTGTCTGCCTGCCTGATTGCTGTGGCAGCATTTGCTGTTCTCAGTCTTCTGATCACTGAAGACAGTCGTAAAAATACCGATGATTTCGCAAAGAAAACATTCTTCCGAAAATATGAGTCGATAGAACATGAATTCAGAAATATTGAAGATTATCAATATCTGCTTCGTGCCCTGATTCAGAAAGACGGGCTGAAGAACTATAAAGAGTATTCTTTGGTTTTAAATGATTTAAACAAAAAAAGAAACCTGCTCCCTTACAGCTGGTATTATTATGAAAACAGTGATTCAGGAAAGTCTGAGAGCAATAATCCTCTATCCGGTATTTTCAAGAATTCAGATACTAAAGACAATTCTATTTTCATAAAAAGTAACGGTCCGGGACATTTCAAAGACCTTTTGCTTACCAAAAAGGACAGCATGTACTGGATAAGCTATGATTCTTTGGTACTGCCGGACAAAAACAAATTGTACTATGGATCTACCGTGAGCCTGGATGACCTTCATCAATATTTTATTAACGTAGATAAAAGTTCCAATACGTACGCCTACGTTTTTACTAAAGAAGGAATCTGTATTACCCACCCGGAGAAAAAATACATCGGAAAGAATATTTTTGATTTTACAGATATTAAACCTGGTGACACATTAACCAGTAAAACTGATGCGGGATATACCAAAGGAACGGCCGTTTCAGAATATCTTGGAGTGGAGGTAACACGGTTTATAAAGCCATTGAAGACTGATAATTTTGATGGATATACAGTAGTGAATCATGTGAATTTTATTATTGATGAAAATATCAGCAAGATAAAAACCTATACTGTTTATATTTTTCTGGCAGCGTTGTTTCTCATTGTAACGGTATTTATATTGTTCCAGAGAGCAACCAGCCTGGCTTATCAGGAGAAAGAGAAAATACAGTCTGAGAAGAATTTATTGTTGGTAGAAAATGAAAAGATGCACAAAGCAGAAGTGATCAATCAGCTTCAGCAGCTTAAAAATAATATCAATCCTCATTTTCTTTTCAATTCATTGAATTCCCTTTATATGCTGATCGGGATTAATAAAGAAAATGCACAGAAGTTTACCATGAACCTCTCTAAGATTTACAGGTATCTCATAGTTCCTCCCAAAGATAATATTGTTCCGGTTTCGCAGGAAATCAAATTTATACAGCAATATATGGAACTTCTGAAAAGCAGGTTTGATGAGGAATTGAAGTTTGAATTGATCATTAATGCTCCGGAAAGTCTGGAAAAAAGAATTCCGTATTTATCCCTTCAGATTGTTACAGAAAATGCGACCAAACATAATATTGCAACCGTAGATCAGCCTCTGGAAATCATCATTACCGTTGATGAGGGTGGGATTACGGTAAAGAATACGTGGCAACCTAAGGAAGAAACGGTACAGGGAGAGAAATTCGGAATTGATTATTTGAATCAAATTTATGGATATTTTAAGAATAATCTTCTTCATATTTCTGTAGATGGTGAATATTTCGTATGTTTTTTGCCTTTAATGGAGTAAAAATAAAATCCATTCACTCCCGAATTAGCACCATTCACTCCCTAATATTATATATATGATTCACGATACCTATAGCTTTGCCTGCTGAAACTAAGATATTTACTATTTGGAATGAATCGGACTATTTTAATGAAGAATTACAGACTTGCGCTGTATCTCGGTCTTGCTATGGCCTCACCAATGGCACTGGCACAGAAAAAAGATAAAGATACGGTAAAGGTCAACAAAGAAAAAACGGATAAGACAGAGACCTCTTCCTCAAAGAAAACAAAAAAAATTGAAGACCTGATTAAAAAGGGAACCTATAAAAAGGGACTTTTTAATACCATTCAGGTAAAGACGGATATTTATTTTGAAATTCCGGACAGTTTGATGGGACGTCAGTTTTTGGTGGTCAACAAACTTTCTCAGGTACCTATGCAGGTGAATGAGGCAGGTTTAAACAAAGGAATGAATTATGAAAATAAAGTCATTTCCTTTCACCGTGATCCTGTAGCTAAAAAAGTATGGGTAAAAACGGTGGTGCCTAAAGTGTCATCCCCAAAAAATGATGCCATTACAAAATCTGTAAAAGACAACTTTTCAGAATCTGTAATTGAGGTCTTTGATATTGAAGCACAAAATAATGATTCTACAGCGGTAGCCATTAAAGTGAACAAAGTTTTTGATGGAAATCAGAAAAGTTTTAACGACGTTTTGGCGAATGTAGGATTGGGTGGATCTGTGAAATCAAGTCTTTCTTATATAGAGGGAGTGAAAACATTTCCCAAGAACCTTGTGGTGAAGTCTCAATTGTCTACTTCTGTCAATGAAGGCGGTGTAGATCTTCCGGTTACTTTAGGCGTTACAACCAATCTGGTTCTGCTTTCTAAAATACCGATGAAACCAAGAGTATCAGATTCAAGAGTAGGATTTTTCTCCGAAAAACACTGGTCGTTTAATGACAACCAGCAGAAAATGGATGAAAAGTTTTTCATTACCAAATGGAATCTTGAACCCAAAGATGAAGATAAAGAAAAATATTTAAGAGGAGAGCTGGTAGAGCCTAAGAAACCGATTGTTTATTATATCGATCCGGCAACTCCAAAACAATGGCGTGAGAAAATCATTGCCGGAGTACATGACTGGCAGGCGGCGTTTGAGCAGGCAGGATTCAAAAATGCAGTGATTGCGAAAATGCCGGATGAGAAAGATGAAGATTTTGATATTGATGATGTAAGATATTCTGTGATTACTTACGCCGCTTCGCCAAAGTCAAATGCAATGGGACCATCAGTAGTAGACCCGAGAAGTGGGGAAATTATCGAAGCAGATATCATCTGGTGGCACAATGTAATGACTTCTCTTCATGACTGGATGAGAATTCAGACAGGGCCTATTGATCCAAAAGCAAGAGGAAATAAATTCAGTGATGAACATATGGGTGAAGCGATCCGTTTTGTTTCATCTCATGAAGTGGGGCACACTTTCGGATTGAAGCACAACATGGGAGCATCTTTTGCATTCCCGGTAGAGTCGCTTCGTTCCAAAGAGTTTACAGACAAAATGGGCGGTACGGCACCTTCCATTATGGATTATGCCCGTTACAATTACGTAGCTCAGCCGGAAGATGGTGTTACAGCAATCACCCCGAAAATTGGTCTTTACGATAAATATGCCATCGAGTGGGGGTACCGTTGGTATCCGGATGAATTCGTAGAGAAAAAAGCGCTGAAAAACTTAATTGAAAAACACGAAGATGACCCGATGTATTTCTATGGTGAGCAGCAAAGCTACCTGGAAACCATTGATCCGCGTTCGCAGTCTGAAGATTTAGGTGATGATGCGATGAAAGCCAGTGAATACGGAATCAAAAACCTGAAAGTGGTGATTAACAACCTCTTGAAATGGACGTATGAAGATGGTAAAGAATACACAGATGCAGGAAAACTGTATCTGGGAGTAATCGGGCAGTGGGATCTGTATACAGGTCATGTGATGGCGAACGTAGGAGGAATTTACCTGAACAATACTGTTTTTGGTAACAAAAAGAAAGCTTACGAAGCAGTACCTGCAGAAACTCAGAGAAGAGCGGTTGATTATCTTATTAAAAATGCCATCAACCTTCCGGAATGGTTATTCTTTAATCCGATTACAGAAAAAACGTATCCGGTTAAAGATTCACCAATGGGACCATTCGAGCAGACGCCGTATACCCTGGCGAGAGGAATGCAATATGGAACTATCTATTCCTTATTGATGGATGACAGACTGTTGAGGTTACTTGAAAATGAGCTGAAACATCAGGTGTCTGGCTCTAAAGAAGAAATCTATACGGTTGAAAATTTATTTGATCAGGTAAGAACGGCCATTTTCAATAAAAAAGGAAGCCTTACGATGCTTGAGAAAATGACGCAGAAAAATTATGTGGATGCTTTGATTGTTTCGGTAAACAAACTATTTGAAAAGACAGCAGTAAAAGGATTGAAAACAGATGATACTTTGAATATCCCGACCATCTGTAATTTCCATGAAGATGATCATGGTTTGAGGAATATCAATTATTCATCCATGAAAAGAGTATCTGAAGTGACAACTTACAAGAGAGCGGAACTTCAGAAAGTTCTGGACTTACTGAACAGAACAAGGTACAGAGGTGATGATGCTTCCAGAGCACATTACACAGATTTAATCATTCGTATACAAGAGGCTTTAAACAAATAAACGGCAATGAAAAAAACTCTAATACTTTTACCTCTTTTGGCTGCTAATATAGCAATGGCCCAGCAAAAGAAAACCATCACCGGGAAAATTGAAGATGCCAATACATCTCAAATGATTACCGGTGCATCTATAAAAATCGAGACACAGTCAGTCTCTACAAAAACAGAACTGGAAGGAATTATCGAAAGTGTATCAGTAGGTACAGTGACCGATAAGGACGGAAAATTTATATTGGAAATTCCTGCCGATACAAAAACGGTATTGGTAAGTTACCCTGGATATGAATCCAGAGTCATTCAGCTGAACGAAGGACAGACCAACTATACCATCAGACTGACTTCTGAGATTTCAGATAAAAATAAAATCCAGGAAGTTATCATCACCGGATATCAGAAAATTGAAAAGCGTAAGCAGACCTCAGCGGTTTCTACAGTAAAAATGGACAACATCAGCCAGGCTGGTGTTGCCAGTGTAGATCAGATGCTGGCAGGGCAGATTGCCGGTGTGGCAGTAACTCCTGAAACGGGAGCTCCGGGAAGTCCGGCGAAGATTAGAATCAGAGGTACAGCTTCTCTTTCCGGTCCTCAGGATCCGCTATGGGTAATTGACGGTCTTCCGTTAGAAGGAAATGATGTTCCGAACTTTACGGATAAAGATAATATCGATCAGCTTCAGAACTTCTCTATCGCAGGCTTAAACCCTAATGATATTGAAGATATTACCATCCTTAAAGATGCTGCAGCAACAGCTATTTATGGAGCAAGAGCGGCAAACGGAGTAATCTCCATTACCACTAAGAAAGGAAAGAAAGGAAGTCTGAAACTGAATTTCTCAGCAGATACCTTTGTGACATCACGTCCTGATTTTGATAAACTGAACCTTTTAAATGCTTCCGAAAAAGTAGACCTGGAACTGATGCTTGCCAAGCGTGCAGATCTTACGTATCGTGCCGATAAAGGAGAAGTAATGAGAATTCTGACTCAGAACAGCCAGCTTGATGCTTTCAGAAACGGAGGTTTTGACGCGTTGAATTCTTTTACACGCCAGCAAATTAACGGTTTAAGAAATAACAATACAGACTGGGGCAAACTGTTATACAGAAATGCCATCAACAAACAATACGGATTAAGTGTTTCCGGAGGAAGTGACCGTGCAGATTACTATTTCTCCCTGGGATACTATGATGAAGAAGGAACAACGATCGGTACAGGTTTTAAGCGTTATAACCTTACTTTAAAAAACAACTATAAATTAAGCGATAAGTTAAATGCAGGAATCTCTATTTTCGGAACGCAAAGTGAACGTGAATCTTTTGTAACGGACGCTGATGCTTCAATAAACCCTGTTAACTATTCAAGAAATGCCAATCCATATCTGAAGCCTTTCAATGCAGACGGAAGTTACAACTATGATAGAGATATGGATGGTTTTGAAGACCGTTATATTCCTTTCAACTTCCTCGAAGAAAGAGAAAATACCAACTATTCACTGAAAAATAACTCTTTGAAAGCGATTTTAGATTTAGAATATAAAGCTTCAAAAAGTTTAAGATTTACTTCTCAGTTGGGACTTCAGTATGATGCTAATAAAACAGAGAAATTTGCAGCAGAAAATACCTACTTCACCAGAAAAATGAGAGAAAATACCCGTTACTACAAAGACGGTAAATACAATTACTTTCTACCTGCTGGTGCGGTAAAACAAAACTGGGATAATGATTTCTTCCAGTACAACTGGAAATTACAGGCAGCGTACAGCACAAAGATCAATCAACATGAAATTGATTTGATGGCCGGTACGGAAATCCGTAAAACAGAAGATAATACAACGATTACAAGAGCTTTCGGATATGACCCGAAAACAAGAAGAGCTACAGCGATTGTATTCCCGAATTCAAGTTTTGCAGCTGATAAAAGATATGAAACCTACCGTGAAGCAGCTCCTATAGAGAATGCTTATGCGTCTATGTTTGCTACAGCTTCTTATACTTACGATCAGAAATATACATTCTTCGGAAGTGTGAGATATGATGGTACTAACCTTTTCGGAGTTAACAAAAAGTATAAATACCTTCCTATCTGGGCTGTTTCAGGATCATGGCTGGTAACGAAGGAAGACTTTATGAAAAATATTTCTGCAGTATCCAACCTGAGACTGAGAGCATCTTACGGTCTTCAGGGAAATATTGACAGAAACACTTCACCATTCTTTATCGGTGAATATAACGATGCCACCATTCTTCCGGGAGGAAAAGAATCCATTATCAATGTTCTCAGCCCTCCGAATGATAAACTGAGATGGGAAAAAACGACGAATACCAACTTAGGTCTTGATTTAGGATTGTTCAATAACCGTGTAAGCCTTACCGCTGATGTCTACAGCAGAAAAGGGACGGATATGATCAGTATGAAAGAAACTCCTTTGGAAACAGGGTTCGAATATACGATGATGAATTGGGGGAGCTTGACCAACAAAGGTTTTGAATTGGCCATATCTACCAGAAACATCAACCATGATAATTTCAAATGGACTACCACCATCAACTTTGCTCATAACAAGAGTAGAGTATTGAGCGAGCAGCCGCGTGATAATGCATTACTTCCATCAAGAGAAGGGCTTCCAGTAAATGCTGTTTTTGCTTTGAAAACTGCAGGAATGGATGAACAGGGAAACCCATTATTCTGGAAAGGAGATCAGAAGATTTCAGCAGCAGAATTCTTTAAGTTATATGATGTATATGCAGATTTCCTGCCAGGGCAGCTTGTTGATACCAAACTTTCAAATGCAGAGCTGAGAAGTCTGTTTACGTATGTGGGAGACAGAGATCCTAAGTTTACCGGAGGTATTATCAACACATTTAAAGTAAGTAATTTTGACCTTACCATCTCTGCAACATTCAACCTGAAGCAGACGGTAATGAGAACTCCTTCTTACCGAGGTATGGAGCTGGACAGAGGAAGAAACTACACAAGAGAAATTTATGAAGCTGGAGGTTCGCTTCCGGGCATTACAAGTCCTGATATGGAAGCTAATCCAGACGGATGGATGGCCAATAAATGGTTTACCGGAAACCGTTCCAATGCATACAGCTTACTGGATGTTTGGGCAAAAGAGATCAGCTATATCAGAATCAGCAGTATCCGTTTGGGATATACACTTCCTAAAGAATTTACAAATCCTATGGGAATCACAAGTTTGAGACTGAGTGTTGAAGGACGTAACCTGTTTGTATTCAGTAACGGATACAAAGGATATTTCGATCCGGAAACGTATGGTAATATTTATGCACAGCCAATCACCAAGTCGGTGACCGTAGGATTTAATGTTTCTTTTTAAAACTTGAGAAAAATGAGAAAAATTACAGCAATCATAGCACTTGCAGCAATCAGCTTTAGCAGTATCGGATGCGACAGGTTTTTAGATATTCAGCCGGAAGGAAAAGTGATTCCTACGACTACTGAAGACTATAGAAAAGTCCTTACATCTGCCTATTCAAAATATCCTGTTCACAAATCACTGGTGGCACTTCGTACCGATGAGGTGAATATCGATGATAATTCTACAGATTTTATTTCCTATCGTGAAATTGCGATGTGGAAAGACGCTAACAATGATCAGGCATCTACAGAATTTCCATGGGTAAGCTTTTATTCCGTGAACTTCTACCTGAATCAGATTATCAATGAAGGAAGCAAAACCATGCAGGATTCTCCTGAGAAGAACCAGATTTTAGCAGAAGCCTATGCTCTTCGTGCTTACCTGTATTTTGATATGGTGAATTTATATGGAAAACCGTACAATAGTGCTACGGCTTCTGCGGACAGAGGTGTTCCTATCAATCTTGAAATTGATCTTGAGCAGGTATTGAAGCCATCTTCTGTACAGGAAGTTTATAATCAGGTTCATGCAGATCTTAAAAGAGCAGAAGATCTGATGGTAGAACAAAAACAAGCAACAGGATTGAACTACAGATTTTCAAAAATTGCATTGCTGGCTTTTGAAGCAAGGGCTGCTCTATATGAAGGAGACTGGAACAAAGCTTTAAACTATGCAGATCAGGTGCTGGCAGTAAAAGGAGAGTTAAGCAATTTGAATACAGTAAATACTGTTCCGAACCATTATGCTTCCCCGGAATCTATCATGGCTTTGGATAATACATGGGATAATTCAATCAAAAATTTATCTTTTGCATCTCCGGAACTGATTTCTTCATACAATTCTACGGCAGATAAAAGGTTTGGCATGTATTTTGAAAAAAATGGTAGTAAGTATAAAGTCACCAAAGGAGGAAGTTTAGAATTCAAAGTGTCTTTCAGAACAGCGGAACAGTACTTTATCAAGTCTGAAGCATTATTAAAGCTGAATAAACTGGCTGAAGCTAAAGAAACATTACTGAAAGTATTAAAAAACAGATATACGCCGGAAGGATATACTTCAGTACAGAATGCGGTAAACTCAATGGATTCTGCTGCATTTATGACTTTTATTCTGGATGAGAGATTCAGAGAATTTGCTTTAGAAGGACAAAGATGGTTCGACTTAAGAAGAGCAAATCAGAAAAAAATAAGCCACACTATTAGTGGCAACGAGTATATTCTTCAACAGAATGATCCGCGATATACCATTGAATATCCAATGAGTGCGAAGAAGAATAACCCTAATTTATAAAACTTCATATCAAATTCAATACAGAGGAAACCGCTTGAACTTAATCGTTCTAGCGGTTTTTTTGTACTTTTGCATCGTTATGAAAATTGCCATTATAGAAGATGAACTGCTGGCTGTGAATTATCTGAAAAATCTTTTGGATACACAGAGCATAGTCCCTGTTACAGAGACTGTTATTCTTCGTTCCAAAAAACAGGCAATTGATTTCTTTGAAAAAGATTCGGCAGATCTTATTTTTATGGATATTCATCTTGGAGATGGAATGAGTCTGGAAATTTTCGAACAGATAGAGCTTTTTACCCCTATTATTTTCATTACTGCATTTGATGAATATGCCATGAGGGTTTTCAGACATTTTACCATTGATTATCTTCTGAAGCCTTTTGAAGAAGAGGATCTGCATAAAGCTTTGCGAAAATTTATCTCCATAAGAAATAATTTTGATCCTGAACCGGTTCTTAAATCTATTTCCTCACTGCGGCAGGCAGGCGATGAGGTCATGAAACGTTTTATGGTAAGAGAAGGGAATAAACTCAAATCAATAGACGAACATAACACCGCTTATTTTTTTGCCTCCGGAAAATACCTTTTTCTCACCACAAAGGATCACCAGACCTATATTTATGATGATACCATTAAAGATATTATTCAGAAGCTGAATCCTGAAATTTTCTTTAAAATAAACCGCAAGTTTATCATTAATAAAGAAGCCGTTTCAGAAATTATCAAGCATTCAAGTCAGAAAGTAGAACTGAGGCTCTCGCCGGAACCGGAAGTAAATACCGAAGTTTTTATCAGTAAAATGCAGATTACTGAATGTTTAAGCTGGCTGAATAAGTAATTTTGTGTTTCAGTTGCAGATAAATCTATCATTAAGTAAAGATGTTCTTCTGTAGTCAAAAAGTTTTCGAAACATTTTTTTCATTCTTTGATCTTTTTGTGATCTGCTGTTTTTAAATGTGAAAATTATTAATTAAAACCAGAAGGAATAGATCTTCTACACTGATACTACATGCTGTTTTTATTGAGTGTAATGTTTTGTTATTCAATGTTTTGTATTTTGCTTGTGACTTGGGTGTAATACACAAATTAATGAATTAATAAGGGTTTTATAGTAAAATTTTTATTCACGGTTTTTACTTCTTTTTTTAAATTTAACCCATTTCGAACAGTACGTGAGATTACATTAAATCTCTTATTTTTTTTTAAAGCTTTATGCTTTTTCCTGTAATGAAAATATAAACAAATTCATTATGATCATCACAACTAATTATATTTACGATTATAAGTTGCTGTAAGCCAGTTATGTATTGTTATGGTGTATCTCTGTAGTATCTGTTCTTTTTGTTTTTTATTGAAAATAATTAAGTTTTGTATAAGGTTTCATTTGTATGAATATGTACTTTTTTATACAAAATAGAAAGCGTGCATAAGAAAACCTGCAATATGAATAATTTACCAAATACTTAATCAAAATAATTTTATTAAAGGAATGAACGCCAATCACCATCCTACACTCATCGTCTTAGCGGCCGGAATGGGCAGCAGATATGGAGGTCTTAAACAGATAGATACATTTACCCCGCAAGGAGATACCATTATAGATTTTTCTTTATATGATGCTTTGCAGGCTGGCTTTAAGAAATTTGTTTTCATTATCCGTAAAAGTTTTGAAAATGAATTTAAGTCATTAATAGAAAGTAAAATAAAAGGAAAAGCTGAACTAGAATATGTATACCAGGAGATCGACAGTGTTCCTCAGGAATATCTGAATCCGGAACGTACCAAACCATGGGGAACAGGGCATGCCTTACTGCTTACAAAAAATGTGGTTCACGAAAATTTTGCCATTATTAATGCTGATGACTTTTATGGGAGAGATGCCTTTATGGTGATGTACGATTTTCTAAAAAATACAGATATCAACTCTTATCATTTTAGCATGATAGGCTATTCACTGAAGAATACAGTTTCAGACCACGGCTATGTTTCCCGGGGAGTATGTGAAGTAGATGGTAATGGAAACTTATTGAACGTCACAGAAAGAACATATATAGAGAAATATAATAATATGTTAAGGTATAAGGATGAAAATGAACACTTTATAACAATTGATAAGGATGTAACCGTCTCAATGAATTTTTGGGGATTCACCCCCAGGTGTTTTGAATTTGGCGGCGATTCTTTTAAGCATTTTTTAGAAAAAAACAGAGAGAGCTTAAAGGCGGAATATTATTTACCTACTTTGGTTGCCGACAGTATAGCATCCGGAAAGGTTAACGTAAAACTCCTGAAATCTGATGACAGGTGGTTTGGAGTTACCTATCCTGAAGATAAAGAAATTGTACAAAAGAATATTTCAGAACTAAGAATGAAG
The DNA here is from genome assembly GCF_003347605.1 of Chryseobacterium sp. KLBC 52. GTDB lineage: Bacteria > Bacteroidota > Bacteroidia > Flavobacteriales > Weeksellaceae > Chryseobacterium. Next base: position 103,687 of record NZ_QDFZ01000001.1, read on the forward strand.
AAACTTTATCCGGAGAATTTATGGGAATAATCTGACATTAGGAAACCCCTTTATTCATTAGACCAGGCAATAGTAGAAACAATAGAATATGATGAGAGATGGAATAGTGAAAGGTAAGAATAGTATTCTTTTCAATGATAAAATAATTAATTAAAAATGTAGAAATACAAATTCTATACATAAATTTAATTTTAGCACTTCCCAAAACCAAATTAATATGTTAAAAAGCACAATAGATTCCTCTACAGGATTCGAAAAAAGATTTGAAAAAATAGAAACAGTAATCTTCACAGATTCACTTTCAGCTTCAAAATCTGTAGCAAAAGAAATTTCTGATCTTATACGCGTCAAACAGTCTCAAAAACAACCTTGTATTTTAGGGTTGGCCACAGGTTCCTCACCCAAGAGTTTATACGCAGAACTGGTAAGAATGCACAGAGAAGAAGGTCTGAGCTTCAAAAACGTAATTACTTTCAACCTTGATGAATATTATCCCATGGAACCGGATTCCGTACATAGTTATGTTCGCTTTATGAAAGAATTATTGTTTGATAAAGTAGATATTCTTCCCGAAAACTATCACATTCCTGATGGAACATTATCCAAAGAAAAAATAGCAGACTACTGTACAGAATACGAACTTAAAATAGAAGCTTTAGGCGGGATAGATTTGCAGGTTCTGGGTATTGGGGGTAATGGTCATATCGGATTTAATGAATCAGGTTCTCTACAAAATTCCAAAACGCGTCTCGTAGCTTTAGACCATATTACAAGAGTGGCAGCGAGCAATGAGTTTTTGGGACTTTCAAATACTCCGAGAACAGCCATTACACTGGGAGTGAAGAAAATAATGGAAGCGAAAAGAGTAATACTCCTGGCGTGGGGGGAAGCTAAATCAAATATTATAAAAGAGTCTGTAGAAGGCCCTGTAACCAATCTGGTGCCGGCTTCCTATCTGCAGGAACACAAAAATGCTACTTTTGTATTAGATCAGGCAGCAGCTCAAAAACTAACCCGAATTAATACACCATGGCTGGTAGAAAAAATAGAATGGACTGATACATTGATCCGAAAAGCCGTTTTGGGACTCGCCCAAAAAATAAAAAAACCTGTATTAATGCTTACCGATTCGGATTATATAGAAAACGGAATGAGCGATCTGTTGGCAGACAAAGGACCAGCTTACAATATCAATATTCAGATTTTCAATAAATTACAACACACCATAACCGGTTGGCCGGGAGGTAAGCCAGGAGCAGATGACAGCAATAGGCCAGAAAGAAAAGCCCCGGCCAGGAAAAGAGTTCTAATATTCAGTCCGCATCCTGATGATGATATTATCAGTATGGGGGGAACTTTCATAAGGCTGCACCAGCAGGGACATGAGGTTCACGTTGCTTATCAAACCTCCGGAAATATAGCCGTAGCAGACTCTGAAGCATTGCGGTTTGCCAATTTTGTGTGTGATTACAACAAAATGTTTGGCATAGAAAATAATGCAGCACAAAAAATTTTTAACAAGGCAGCCAAATTTTTGCAAAATAAGAAAAATAGTGATGTAGATATTCCTGAAGTAAGACATATCAAGGGCTTAATAAGAAAAGGAGAAGCAAAATCCACCTGCTATTACGTGGGAATACCAGACAGCCAGATTCATTTTCTGGAAATGCCCTTCTATGAGACAGGCAGAATAGAAAAAAAGCCATTAAGTACAGAAGATATAGAAATTGTAACAGATATCATAGACAGAGTAAAACCACATCAAATATATGCTGCTGGTGATTTAGCAGATCCTCATGGAACACACAAAGTATGTTTAGATGCTGTTTTTGAATCTGTTAAAAATTTAAAATCGAAGGAATACATGAAAGATTGCTGGTTATGGCTATACAGAGGAGCCTGGAAAGAATGGTCTATAGAAGAAATAGAAATGGCAGTTCCACTGAGCCCGGACCAGATTTTGGAGAAACGCTATGGAATTTTCAAGCATCAGTCTCAAAAAGATGGAGTCGTGTTCCAGGGAACAGACATGAGAGAATTCTGGCAACGAGCAGAAGAAAGAAACAGAGAAACAGCAGAGACTTATCACAAAATGGGTCTTGCTACTTATGCAGCCATGGAAGCTTTTGTAAGGTGGAAATTCTAAAAAAATAAAATTCCGGATTAAGCAATAAGCAGGGTAGAAACCCAATGTTCTTGTAGATGCAGCAGACACTGCTAAAGAAATCTACTTCCTAAAGGTATAGGAGGAGTTATGCCCATATATATGGAATATAATGCAGAAATTTCCGTCTGTTGGGCAAGTTGTTGGGTAATTGTAACCGAAATTCTTTGCATTCTATTCCATACTTTGGCAGGAAGTAATTCTTCATCAATACAAATCTATCAATCTGATTGAGGTACACCTTGCTGTAGATTTTGTTGAAGCAGTTAATGATGGTTTTGGAAAACCTCTTCTGCTGATGCACAGTTCTTCTTCTTTCACGAGTAGGTCTAAAACGTGCTTAATGAAGATATTTATTAATCTTTAAAAAAACTCCATATTTAATTGTAATAGATGAAAAATAAAATTCAAACGCTCTTCCCATGCAGAAATCAACAAAATAAATAAATCTTTTTTCTTTAAAAAGAAAACCAGAAAATGTAAAGTCTGCCAACCACAATCAATCAGTTGTGGACTCAAAGGCATATTGGAATAATTTTCAAACTGGTGGTAAAAGGACAAAAACTGGTGGTTACCAGTATGGATGTGTACGGTAAAAATATACATTTGAGTAACAAATAGTTAACTTTTAAGTAATAGCCGGTTCCCACTCAGGCAAGGAAACTAATAAGAAAGATGAGTACGAATGCAACTACTCTTAGATAAAATGATATTCCAATAAAAACTTTAGAAAAATATGAAGAAAAAAAAGATTATTTTGAGTGCAGTCCTGATGTCATCAATAACACTTGTTCATGCCCAGGAAACGAAAAGCAAGCCTTCGGACACCGTGAAGAAAGTGAAAAATGTGGAAGAAGTTGTTTTAGTAGGATACGGAAAACAGAAAAAAGGAACTGTTTCCGGATCTATAGTTTCTGTGGATAAAAAAATACTGCAGGACCGCCCTACAACAAGCTTAACAGCCAGTATACAAGGAGCCTTGCCCGGGGTTACAATTAAGTCTAAATTAGGAGATGTAGGTTCTGTACCTGATTTAAATGTAAGAGGGAGAAGTGTTGCCGGTAATTCACCACTTTATATTATCGATGGTATTCTCTCCAGTGCTGCAGATTTTTCCAGGATAAGTCCGGCTGATGTGGAAAATATAAGCATATTAAAAGATGCTGCGGCAGCCATCTATGGTACAAGAGCTGGCTATGGGGTCATTCTTGTCGAGACCAAAAAAGGCGGCGGAGGTAAGATGAGTATAAGTTACAATATGTATAATGCCTATCAGACCCCTACTTATTTGCCAGAATATGTAGATGCTGTTGGATACATGAAATTAAAAAATGAAGCCTATTTCAATGCTGATCATAATGTTGGTCTTTTTTCCCAGTACAAGCAAGAGCAAATAGATCTTACAGCTGCAGGTACAGATCCGGACAGATATCCTAACACAGACTGGTATAAATCAACTTATAGAAAAATGGCCAATGTTCTTAATAATGAGGTGAATGTATCAGGTGGAGATAAAGTTCGTTATTTTGCAAGTTTAGGGTATTTGAAACAGGAGTCTCTATCCCCTACGAAGGGAATGGATCGTTATTCTTTCAGAACAAATACCTCCGCCAGATTAAGTGATAAACTTACAGTAAATTCTAATATATCGTTCATCAAACAAATGATCACTGACCAGGGTGGTGGTATTAATACGATAGAATTGGCCAGAATGTCTCCTACCATGGCACTTAAACAATCCAATGGATGGTGGGGATCCGTTAATGCGGGCAAAGTAGATAATACATTTGCCAATACCAATCCTGTGAGAAATAATACTGAAGGTGGAGATTTCAGGTCAAATGATCAAAAATTTATGGGGGCGTTATCCGCCAGCTACGCTCCTGCAAAAGGCTTCAATATAGATGCTCAGATCAGTTATTCAAACTGGAATTACCGCACAGGTTCTTTCGTAAATACATTAAATCCTGTATATAATTTTTTAACTAAAGCTCCTATTAGTGCAACAGCGAGAGCTATTAACAATTATTCTGAGTCCTGGAATTCCGATGAATTACTTAATACCCAGGTTCTGGTGAGTTATGAAAAAAATATCTCATCACATTATTTTAAAATTTTGGGAGGAACTTCTTATGAAGACTATACCGCAAGATCGATATATGGCAAAAAATCCAATATACCCAAAGATGGATTGCATTCTTTAGGTGCTCTCAGTACGCTGGATGGAACCTTGGATGAATTGAATTCTAATACACAGCAATATGCTTTCCAGTCTGCTTTCGCCCGCATCAATTATAATTATCAGGAAAAATATTTTTTAGAAGGTATTATAAGAGCAGATGCATCTTCGCGTTTTGCTAAAGAAAACAGGTGGGGCTATTTTCCAGCATTTATGGCTTCCTGGAGGTTGGATAAAGAAAATTTTATTAAAAACCTGAATTTTATCAATACCCTGAAATTGAGAGGGTCTTATGGAGCCGCTGGCTCTATCAATACTATTGGTTATTATGACAGCCAGACCTATATGGATAATGATTCTTCAGTTCTGGGGAATGCTATAGTAGGAGCAGTGTTACCTGGCAAACTGGGCTTTTCAGATATAGGCTGGGAAAAAATTGTTACCAAAAATATAGGCCTGGACGGATCTTTATTCAATAATACCTTCACTTTCTCAGTAGATTTTTATAACCGTCTTACAAAAGGGGCTTTAATGAGCAATCAGTTAGAATACGAGACAGGTGTGGCCCCAAACCAGGCGCCGCCAATTAATGCAGGCAATGTAGAAAATAAAGGGGTAGAAGTTACTGTGGGATATAATAAGAATTTTGAAAATGGTGGCTTTTACATCAATGCCAATTTTGCTAAAAACCAGAATAATATTCTTTCACTTATCAATAACAAACCTTTGTACAATGATTATTGGATCACACAGGTAGGAGGTCCAATTGGTGATTTCTACGGGTATAAAACTGCGGGTCTCTTAACCCAGGAGGATATTAATAATAATTATCCCAGATTATACAGTGCCTCTCAGCCTGGCGATATAAAGTATGTAGATATTAATGGAGACGGCGTCGTTAATGAGAACGATAGAACAGTAATTGGAAATGATGTTCCCAGTTTTACCTATGGTCTGAGCATAGGTGGCAGATATAAAAATTTTGATCTCAGCGTGGTAGGGCAAGGGGTAGCCAATGTTCAGGTATATCTTGATAAAGAATCCTCTCAGGCATTTTTCAACGGTGCAGGGGTAAAACAATATGTTTTAGATAACAGATGGACTCCTGAAAACCCCAATCCTGATGCTTTGTACCATAGGATACTGCCTTCTGGAGGAGGAACTCAGAATATAGGGGTTACTTCAGATTTCTGGCTTTTTGATGCCAGCTACTTCAGGATCAAGTCTGTCACATTGGGATATTCCCTTCCTCAGGAAGTAATCAGCCGCATAGGGTTGAAAAAAATCAGAATATATACGAATTTAGAAAATTACTTTACGCTGAGAGGTGACAAAAGAGTAAAAGACTTCGATCCTGAAATGCCCAGTGCACGTTCCTCATACCCGAACTTAAAAACCATATCGTTTGGTATAAATGCAGCCTTTTAACTTAATATGAAATATCAAAATGAAAAGAATAAAATTTATATTACTGTCAGTGATCTTAACTATAATTATTGGTTCATGTAATTTAGACAGGTTTCCGGAAGATAAAATATCCGAAGATACATTCTGGAAAACTGAAAAAGACGCTACCATGGCGCTGAATGGCATTTATAAATACTTGTCCGGTGCAGCTTACCTAAGTTTATATAATGATTGTTACACAGATAATTCATATGCTCAATATCCCTGGGAGACAATGGCAGTAGATGCATCTGCAGGAAATATACTTCCTTCTACAGATTTCGGATATGACTTTACTGCAATCAGAAGTGTAAATACCTTTTTAGAGCATATTGATCAAATTCCAATGGACAAAGATCTTGCTAAAAGATATATCGCAGAAGCAAGATTTATAAGAGCTTTTAATTATTTTGATTTATCTCAGCGCTTCGGAGCTCTTCCGTTAGTGCAGAAATCAGGCGAATTGGATGGCGCCTCTCTTACACCTGTCTCTGAAGCCGCAATTGATGATTTTGTAACCGGTGAATTAAATGCCATAGAAAACGATTTACCGGCTATCTATACTTCCGGTCAGGATAAAGGTAGAATAACAAAAGGAGCTGTATTGGCATTTAAGGCAAGAGTATATCTATATACAGGAAAATATAAAGAAGCTTATGAAGCAGCTCAACTGGTAATGAATTCCGGAACTTACGGACTTTTCAATACGTCTTCAGTAGACACAAGTACAGACTATGACAGCTTCGTTACTTTTACTTCTACCACAGATAGAGATAATTTTTATAAAGGTTTAAGTAATTATCAGGCATTATTCTGGGCTAAAAATGAAGGTAGTATAGAATCAATTTTAGAAGCTCAGTATGTACCGGATTCAAAAGGAATACACAGCAACTACATGACGCTTCTTCTATTGCCCAATGAAGAGAGCGGATGGAGCTCTATCACTCCTACAATCGATATGGTGAATGCCTATTGGAAAAAAGATGGAACCGCATTTATCCCCCCTTCTGCTGCTGCAAGGGCTGCAAATTATAATGATGGAAACCCAAATAATGCCTACCTGGACGAGTTCAAAAACAGAGACACACGATTGTATGCAAGTATTATGCATCCTAATGGCCCATGGTCTTATCTGAAAGGTTTCGGAACAGGCAACCTGTTCACATGGGGGAAAGGAGGAAACAATACATCAAAAATTGGCTATAACTATAAAAAAATGGCAGATTACGGATCATTAGATGAAAACTTAAATGCAAGTAACAATTTTATGCTGATTCGGTTTGCAGAGGTACTGCTTACTTATGCTGAAGCAAAAAATGAATTGTACGGGCCAGATTCCTCCATTTATGATGCATTAGACAAAATAAGAAGCAGAGTAGGTATGACCGTAGTCAGCAGAACACAAACAAAGGAGACTTTGAGAGATATTATCAGAAATGAACGAAGAATAGAGTTAGCCAATGAAGGGCAAAGATTCTACGATATCAGAAGATGGAAAATTGCACCCGATGTGATGAAAACAGTGTATGATATCACCAATACACAGGTCGCAACAAGAGTGTGGAATGACAAATTTTACAGATTCCCTTACCCTCAGACTGCCGTGGACTTAAATCCGAAATTAAAAGAAGCTCAGGCAGCAAAAGGATACTAAATATAGATTACAAAGATCAGTAGTATTCAACTGTCAATTAATTAAATAAACACGTATGAAAAACAAATTATTTTTTCTGATATTATTGATATCAGCAATCTCCAGAGGCCAGGATTTTTCATCAAAGAATGCCGTACGGGAAGAAGATGATGATGAAGATATTGAGTATGAAATTAAACATAAGTCGATGTCCTGGTTCTCAGATATGAAAGATTATGCAGACTATTTTAAAATCAAAGCAAATTTTGACAAGTATTTTGGAAAACACAGGTGGGAAAAAAGTAAGCCGCGAAGCCTCGGTGAAGACTGGCTCAGAACCAAACTGTTTTATCTGGATGAAAACGGAAAAGTAGTTCCGGAACCTTTGTTGATAAGCCATTCAAAAACCAGCAACAGCCCGTTAATAACTACGCAGACCCAGGTGGGAAGCTGGTCTATGATTGGTCCTTTAAACAGTGCCAGTACATCTTACTCAGGTAAGGGAAACCATGGAGGGTATGTATATCTGAATAAAATTGATCCTACTGATCCTCAGAAGATATTTGTATCTTTTGTAACCGGTGGCTTATGGCGTACAACCGATGGGGGATCAGTCTGGAATCTGGTAGATAACGGTTTTCCGGATTCTAAATATAATGACGTAGATGTCTGCATTGCCAATCCGCAAATTGTGTATGCATTAAGCGACAGTCAGCTCATTAAATCTACCGATGGAGGACTTAACTGGCTTTCAACCGGTATGACCGCTGCTAACTATCCCGGTAAAGCATATGATATTGCCGTTTCGCCTGTGAATCCTGATATTGTGGTTGTTCGTTGGGGAACATCGCTATATCGTACAACTGATGGCGGGAATTCCTGGAATGAGGTTTATACTGGGCTTCCTAATTATTCAATATGGGACTCATCCATACACAGCGAATGTTTGGAATGGGATCCCAATGACAGTAATTCTGTTTATTTTGCCAGTACTTCCAATACTAATGTTTTCAAAGTTTATAAGTCTGTGGATCAGGGATCAAGTTTTTCCCAGTTGAATTCAACCACATTGGATACTTCCGCAAATGGCCAGATCATTGGGTGGACGAAAGTTTTTTTACCTGTTAATAATACGACTTCATTCTACGTAGCGGCAGGTACTGGTTCAAGTGCTTATGGTCATAATGCAGTTCAATTATACAAATTCAATAAATTAACAGGAAATGTAGAGCTTACCAGAATCAATATGGTTTCCGGCATTGGAGATGTGTATAATCATGATCCGTTACTACACCACGGAGATATTCAGATGGACCGTAAAGATGAAAATAAAATAGCCTACGGAGGCTATGGAAATCAAAAAATACATATTTCTACCAACAATGGTGCTTCATTTTCACTAGCATCAGGAACTACGCATTCCGATATCAGGGCCATTGATTTTGTCAACGGAAAGTTAGTCGTAGGAAGTGATGGGGAAATGACAGATTCTAATGATTTGGGAAATACTTTAACAACAAAAACCAATAGTATCAGTAATCATGAATTGTGGGGATTTGGCAGTGCATTTAAAAGTAATCTGGTAGCGTCAGGAAATAACCATGGCCCTGCTATGATCAAAGAAAGTGGAAATGGGTTTACATGGTATAACGGTACAGGTGCAGATCAGGGGAACACAGATGTAAATCCTTTGGATGACCGTTATATTTACAGCCAGGGATATAGTAATTATCGTTATTTCAGAACCGGTGTTCATACTTTGGTAGAAGAACCTAATTTTTTAGATTTGGGAGGAATCTATGATTATTTCAATTCTATAGAATTTCATCCTAATAAATATTACAGCATTATTACCCATCATGCAGGTCAATATCCGAATGGAAATCCTAATCTCGCAACTTGGAAAAACTCTCTTATCAAAACCGAAGATAACGGAAACAGTATTTCTATTATTAAGACTTTTACTAAACAGGTTTTCAGAGAAAAAATTTCTGCCAAGAATCCAAATATAATGATTGTTGTAGAAGGTATTACCAGTAATAAGCTTTGGAAAACTACAGATCAGGGAGTTACCTGGACAGATATAACACCCGATACAACCATCACATTAGGTCCCAAAAATATATCAGATATTGCTATCGGAGATAATAATCCTAATGAAATTTGGGTTACTTACAGTGGAGTTCAGCAAGACTGTAAGATTTTAAAATCCAGTGATGGCGGATCCACCTGGCTGAACCTTACTTCTTCTGTATTAACCTCATCTCCTCTTACTAAAATTATATTTCAAAGAGGTTCTAATGGCGGAGTATACGTAGGTAATAAAGCTGGCGTATTTTATAGAAATAACAATATGAACAATTGGACGATGCTGGGTAATGGTCTTCCTATGTGTGATATACGCTTTATGTTTATTAATTATAACGAAAATAAGTTAAAAATAGGAACTTCCAGAGGAGCCTTTGAACACACTTTGTATGAAATAAGCCCGCCTAGTGCTCTGATTTCAGCTGATAAAAGCAAAATATATTGTCCGGTAACAGAAAATGTACAGTTTAAAGATTATTCAGTAGTCCGTAATGCCGTCGCAACATGGCAATGGAGCTTCCCTGGTGGAACTCCTTCAACGTCTTCATTGGAAAATCCGATAGTATCTTATAAAAATGCGCCGAATGGATTGTATTCTGTAACATTAACGGTAACAGATCAGTATGGTACCAGTACACAAACATTAAATAATTTTATTGAAGTCAATAATCAGTGTGGATCAAGCCAGCCCGATGGTATCCCTGGAAACAGTATAAAACTTACCGGTGACAGTAATAAAGATTACGTGGAAATCAATGATCTGAATATTAACAAAAACTCATTTACCTTCTCCTGCTGGATTAAACCGGATGGAGTACAGACGGATTATAGTGGTATTTTTATGTCTCAGGGTGATACGAGTGCGTTTGGAATGAATTTTAACGGTGGAAATAATACCATAGGTTTTCACCCGGGGTGGTCGTGGTCTTCAGGTTTGCAGGCTCCTCCAAATCAATGGACACATGTAGCATTGGTAAGCAATGGGATCAACGTAAAAATATATGTTAATGGAAAAGAAAGTGTGAACAGTACAGCATTGCCTTCAGAAATTGTTAATACTTTATTTTTAGGAAGTTATGGAAGAGGTTTTTCTAATAGGTTCACCAAATTGGAAATGGATGAAGTGGCTATATGGAACAGAGCTTTATCAATAGATGAGGTCAGACAATGGAGACATCTTACAAAAAGCACAGCAGGAAGCCCTATACTGAACGGTTTAGTATATTATCTTCAGTTTAATGAATCAGTGGGTAATATTACGATCAATAAAAATAACTCTAATACTGCAGCCTCATATAAGGGCAGCGGGTATACAAGATTATTATCTAATGTTCCTGTTTTTCATGGAGTAAGCGAGAAGATTAATATCAATTCTTCCGGGTTAAAAGATTTTACCAACGCAGGAATATCTATGGAATTTGCTCCGGGAACCTATCCTAATGGTGATGTTTGGGTGTCGAGAGGCAGTATAAATCCTGATCAGCTGCCTGATAGTAATACGAACTTTGGCTTTTATTCTATTGTTAATAATTATGGTGCTAACCAAACATTTGCTCCGCTTACCTCACTGTCTTTTTATAAGAATGCTGATTTTGCTAATTATCCTTCAGCATCTTCTTACCATCTTTTCAAAAGAGGAAGTAATGATTTCGGAAATAGCTGGGGAAGCAGTATTGACAATGCAGATACTGTTTCAGGAAGTGGGCTTAATACAAAAGTAACCTTTAATAACGGGCTTAACGTTAACTCTTTCAGTCAGTTTATACTAACCGTTAATTCACCTGTGTTATCAGCTCTTAATCCTGTAAAATCCAAGGTTGCTCATCCCCAGATCGTTTCCAATCCCATATTACATGGTACTCCTATTTCTATACGTTTACCAGAAAAATGGATAAGTTCTCATCTGATCATTTATGATGCTTCAGGAAGAAAAATTGCTGAGAAATTCAATTTAAAAGCTGATGAAAATATATTGCTTAACCTTCCTCAGGGAACTTACACGGCATTATTTATTAAACAATCAGATAAGTATATCGAAAAATTCATTATTAAATAAATTTGAATTGATAAATTCCCACACTTTTGATGTGGGAATTTTATATGACCAGACGTCACAATTTACAGACAGAAACTGAATTTTATTTCTCCACCAACCGATGAATTAAAATTAAGCAGTAAATTGAGCAGACCTATTGTATGAGCTATATTTCTGAAATAAACAGAGTCAGCTTATTAAATAAAGTAGTGAATAAATGATCTATATTTTTGAAAGTCCTGCGATCACAAAAGATGATACAGTTGTTTTATCTCTAATATTGATCTCACGTTCTTACAGTAGTATACAATATAAATTAATATATAAAAACCAAGGTACATGAATACCGTTTTAAATTCAAAAAATCAAAAAATTTTACTCCTGAGTTCTTTTCTTGTTTTCTTCACCGGAAGAACTCAGGCTCAAAAAATTGAAAATGTTTCTAAGAAAGGAGAAACTTCTGTAGAAGTCTTGTTTTCTGACAACAAAAAATTATTAATAGATTTTTACGGAGAAAATCTTTTTAGATTATTTTTAGATCCCAAAGGCGGAGAAATGAGAAACCCGGAAGCATCACCTCCCGCTCAGATTCTGGCAGATCAGCCCAGAAAAAAAGTAAAAGAAATTGCGGTCAGTAATTCATCACAGACTGTTTCTGTTTCTACGGCTAAAACTAAAATAGAAATTGAAAAAGCAACCTCTTTATTTAAAGTATTTGATCTGAATCTTCATAAAGAAGTATTTTCCTTTATGGCTCCCATAGAATTTAATTCTAAAGAAGTCGTGCTGACATTATCTCAGGGAAAAGATGAATATTTCTATGGGGGCGGCGTACAGAATGGGAGATTCTCTCATAAAGGAAACACTATTTTTATTGTAAATCAGAATAACTGGACTGATGGTGGTGTAGCATCTCCCAATCCTTATTATTGGTCTACAAACGGATATGGTTGTATGTGGCATACTTTCAAAAAAGGATACTATGATTTTGGTAAACAAAATAAAAATGAAGTGAAGCTGGCTCATGAGACCGATTATCTGGACGTTTTCTTTATGGTAGATGATACCCCCAAATCTTTGTTGAATGATTTTTACCAGCTAACAGGAAACCCTGTGCTCTTACCCAAATTTGGTTTTTATGAAGGACACCTTAATGCGTACAACAGAGATTACTGGAAGCAGGATGACAAAGGGATACCATTTGAAGACGGAAAAAAATATAAAGAGAGCCAAAAAGATAATGGCGGAGTTAAAGAATCATTAAACGGCGAAAAAAACAATTATCAGTTTTCTGCAAGAGCAGTGATAGACCGGTATAAAAATACGGATATGCCTTTAGGATGGATATTGCCAAATGATGGTTATGGTGCTGGCTACGGACAAACAGAAACGTTGGAAGGCAACATCGCCAATTTAAAATCATTTGGAGATTATGCCAGAAAAAATGGAGTAGAAATAGGATTGTGGACACAATCAGATTTACATCCTAAAGAGGGAGTCGCTGCTCTTTTGCAGAGAGATATTATAAAAGAAGTGCAGGATGCCGGGGTAAGAGTGTTAAAAACCGATGTAGCCTGGGTAGGTAATGGCTATTCATTCGGCTTGAATGGTATTTCAGATGTCGCTCAGATAATGCCACGATATGGTAACGGAAGCCGGCCTTTTATCATTTCACTGGACGGATGGGCAGGTTCACAGCGATATGCAGGTATCTGGACAGGGGACCAAACAGGGGGAGAGTGGGAATACATCAGATTTCATATTCCTACGTACATAGGTTCAGGCTTGTCTGGCCAGCCTAATATTACTTCGGATATGGATGGTATTTTTGGCGGGCAAAACCCGGTTGTCAATACCAGAGATTTCCAATGGAAAACCTTTACTCCCATGCAGCTGAATATGGATGGCTGGGGAGCCAATGAAAAGTATCCGCATGCTTTAGGTGAGCCGGTTACTTCTATCAACAGAAACTATTTAAAATTAAAGTCGAGCTTACTTCCTTATGCTTATAGTGTGGCTAAAGAAGCTGTAGACGGATTGCCAATCATCAGAGCAATGTTTTTGCAGCAGGCTAATGATTATACCCTCGGAAAATCTACTCAGTATCAGTATCTCTATGGTCCCTATTTTTTAGTAGCTCCCATATATCAAGCCACAAAAACGGATAAAGAAGGGAATGATATCAGAAATAATATTTACCTCCCTAAAGGAAACTGGATTGATTACTTCACAGGACAAACGTATGAAGGGGGAATTATCTTAAATCATTTCGATGCTCCCATTTGGAAGCTTCCTTTATTTGTGAAGCCAGGTGCTATTATTCCCATGGTAAATGCTAATAATAATGTTCATGAAATCAATAAAAAATTAAGGATTTATGAAGTGTATCCTTCAGAAAAATCCAGTTTTACAGAATATGATGACGATGGTATTACCGAAAATTATAAGAAAAATGAATCTGTATATACGCTTATAGAAAGCAATGTAGTGAAAAATACAGCTGTCATAAGTATTTCTCCTGCTCAAGGTAACTTTAAAGGTTTTGAAAAAGAAAAAATGACAGAATTCAGAGTTAACGTTACTCAAAAGCCATCCGGTGTAAAACTTTCTGTTGGAGGTAAAAATGTAAATCTGAAAGCAGTAAATACATTAGATGAATTCAACAAAGGAGCAAACGTCTTTTTTTATAACAGCCAACCGGAATTCAATAATTTCTCTACAAAAGATTCCGGATTTTCAAAGGTTTCAATTACCCGAAACCCTCAACTTTGGGTAAAAACAGAAATTACCGATATCAGCAAAAACAAAGTAGAGCTTGTCATTAAAGACTACCAATTTATTAGTTCTAATCAATTGAAAAATAATTCCGGGGCATTGGCAGAAGCTTTAAAACCTGTCACTTCAGAAAATACAAACACCGCCAATTCCATATTGCCATCCTGGAATACAATACCTAATGCAGATTACTACGAAATACTGCATAAAAATATGGTTTACAGTAATATAAAAGATAATTCTTTCCTGTTTGAAGGATTAGCTCCTGAAACAAAATATGATTTCAAAGTAAGAGCTGTCAATAAAACCAATACTTCTGATTGGGTTTCTTTTTCATCCCACACCAATAAAAATCCTTACGAATTTGCAATTAAAGGAATAAAAGCCACCGCCACTATTCCAAGCCAGGAAGGAGAAGAGATAGAAAACCTTTTTGATCAGGAAGTGAGTACAGGCTGGCATTCCGATTATGAAAACAGCAAGGTTCCTTTTGAAATGATTTTGGATTTAGGCTCTGTTAATACAATAAGTAAATTAGAATATATTCCTAGAAGCAGCGGTTACAACGGAATATGGATGAAAGGTAAAATTGCGTATAGTGATAATAAAAAAGACTGGACAGAGCTTGGCTCTTTTGTCTGGGATAAAAATAACAAACCTAAATCTTTAGATTTTGCTGCACATCCTGCCACAAGATTCATTAAAATTGAAGTCAGCAGTGCCTTCAGAAACTTTGCTACCGGAAATGAATTATACATATTTAAAGTGCCGGGTTCCACCAGTTTACTTCCCGGAGATATTAATAATGATCAGAAAATTGACAGGAATGACTTTATTTCATATATGAATTATACAGGGTTGAGAAAAGGTGACTCTGATTTTGAAGGATATATCAGTAAAGGAGATATTAATAAAAATGGTTTTATCGATGCATTGGACATCTCCAATGTCGCTATAAAAATAGATGGAGGAGTAAACAATGAAGAAGTGAAACCACTGCAGGGCAGCATTTCAATTTCTGCTTCAAAACAACAATATGCTAAAAATGATATTGTTGAAGTAGTAGTAAAAGGGAATAACTTGCAATCTGTAAATGCATTAAGTTTTGCTATTCCATATGACCAGCAGGAACTGGAATATATAGGCATTACCCCAGTACATATTGAACAAATGGAAAACCTGACCTATGACAGACTGCACACCAATAAAGAGAAGGTACTATATCCTACACTCGTTAATGTAGGACAAAAACATCCTTTAGAAGGCACAACGGATTTGTTCATCATTAAATTTAAAGCAAAACGAAGCGGATCATTTAATATAAAAGCAACGAAGGGATTACTGGTTGATAAAACATTGAATTCTATTGATTTTTAATGACGAAGTTTAAAGCTAAAAATAAAGGCTCGGATTGTATAATCTGAGCCTTTGTTTAAAAATAATTACAGCGAGTTCCTTATGATTAAATTAGAAGCATTTTCAATTCTTCCTTCTTTGGTATTAAGAACCATTTCTGCTAAAATCTTTCCCATTTGCCAAAAATCCGTAGAAATCGTCGTAATGCCATTTTCTACAATACCTTTAAGGGGCGTTTCGTTGTAGGAAATAATTCCGAAATCCTTTCTGATCTTTAGCTTCTGCTTTTTAGATTGTTTAATGACGTTGACCAGATGCTTGTCATCCGGAATAATAAATACATCTCCATTCAGTATTTCTTCATCAATGAAATTACAGATAACCTTATGCTTCATTTTATACTGCTCACAAAAACTGGTAAATCCTTCTACCATACCTACAGGCTCTTTTTGTCCCGGGAAAATAAGAATTAATCTTTGATAGGCTTCAAGCATCGTTTTCGCCTTTAATAACCCACTGTACATGTCCTTTGCGAAATTCTGATGTACCGATGAATATTCCCTTAAAAATAAATTGGTTTGATCCAATATATAAACATCCTTCTTGGGAAGCATCTTAATAATGGGAGCTGTATCATTCATATTCCCGGGCATAATGATATATTTTGTGTAGTTCCCGTTGTTTTCTTCTATTAATTTCTTGAAGACATCAATATTAAAATAGTGGAAAAATACATGTACATTCGCTCTTTGCTGTATCTCCTCCAAAAATGAATAATAAAGGTTTTCCTTAAAAGCATTCAGTTCATCAAACAGTAAAAAGATGCGCTCTTCAAAGTTCCAATCAGTACTTTTTATATAGTATCCTTTACCCAAAATAGCATTTACTATTCCTTTCTTTTTTAGCATTTCGTAGGCATACAGGACAGTGTCTCTGGAAACCCCGAATTCCATACACACTTTATTGATAGAAGGCAGTTTGTCATTTTTTTTTAAAAGTTGTTGGGCAAGAGCTTGTTCAATGGAATTTATAATCTGTTGGTATTTAGGAATAACTGAATCGGGGATTATTTTAATAAGCTTCATACTATTGCCGGTTTTTTTAACTAGTAGTAAATATACAAAAACTGGTAGGATCAAGTATGGAAGTGTTTTCCAAATTTATACATTTGGCAGTGTATGGCTTTCTTTTGTATGGTTTCGGTTTAAAATTTTAAATTTTATTCTAAATGATACAATAGGATTGCTGAACTATTGAATACTTTATAGTGCATGAAATTGCTGAAAAGGTATAGAAATATATGATAAACTTACTATAAAAATTTTTAAGCGTGGGAAAACTATCGATACTTGATTTTGCTACATTTCTGATTTATTTTTTTGTTGTAACAGCATATGGCCTATGGATATACAAACGAAAAAAATCCAAAACTACAGGAATTAAAGATTATTTTCTCGCAGAAGGCTCGCTTACATGGTGGGCAATCGGAGCGAGTTTGATTGCATCTAACATTTCCGCAGAACAATTTATTGGGATGAGCGGCGAAGGCTTTTTCACAGGAGTAGCGGTAGCCGCCTACGAATGGCTGGCTGCCATTGCACTTATAATTATTGCAGTATGGTTTATTCCTATTTATCTCAAAAATAAGATTTATACGATGCCTCAGTTTTTGGAAACACGGTATAATAAGGCTGTTTCTCTTATTATGGCTGTCTTTTGGCTGTTTTTATATGTAATTGTTAATCTTACTTCCATTCTTTATTTAGGAGCTGTAGCTATAGATTCATTGCTCGGTGGAGGGCATCTGCATATCATTATGATTGCACTTTTACTAATGGCTTTGATTATTGGATTAGGTGGAATGAAAGTCATTGGCTACACGGATGTTATCCAGGTGGCCGTTCTTATTATTGGTGGCTTTGCTACAGTTTATATGGCACTACAGGTTGTGGATCAAAGAATTAATGGTGTTGCTGCTGGAAATGCTTTAACGGGTTTAAATACCCTTTTGAAAGAAGCTCCGGGACATTTCAACCTCATTCTGAGTAAACCACAAATTACCACCACTTGTTTACCAATGCCAGAAAATTTAGAAGTTCGGAAATATATAGCTTTGCCAGGTTTAGCAATGTATTTTGCTGGGCAATGGATTGTACAACTTAATTATTGGGGATGCAACCAATACATTACCCAAAGAGCATTAGGAGCAGACTTAAAAACAGCAAGAACGGGAATTTTATTTGCAGGATTTTTAAAACTTTTTATGCCTGTAATTGTTGTACTTCCCGGGATCGCGGCTTACGTACTCTATACAAAAGGTCATTTGTCCAATTTTAATGGGGAAAAAGACAGTGCTTATTCTGCCATCCTGGGGTTGCTGCCATCTGGTCTTAAAGGTCTTGCTGTGGCTGCTTTAACGGCTGCAATAGTAGCATCTCTTGCCGGAAAAGTAAACAGTATATCCACCATTTTTACTTTAGATATTTATAAAAAATATATAAAAACAAACACCTCAGAAATACAAATGGTAAGAACAGGACGTTGCGCCATTATAGTGGCGATGCTTATTGCTTTGGTATTTACCTGGACAGATATTTTGGGAATCGGTGGAGAAGGCGGTTTCACATTTATACAAAAATATACCGGTTTTATTAGTCCCGGTGTATTTGCGATGTTTATTTTAGGGATGTTTTGGAAAAGAACTACCGGAACAGCTGCGATAGCTGGAGTTATTCTCGGCTTCTTATTATCTGTATTCTTTAACAGTTTTGCAGTTGAGCTATTTGGAAAAGAAACATGGATGTATACAGCATTTACTTATGAAAAGTTGGAAAATGGTGTGGTAAAAACCATTACAGAAATTCCTTTCCTGATCAATATGGGTTGGTCCTTTTTCATTACTGTAGTGGTAATGGTACTCTTAAGTGTTTTAGGGCCAAAAGTAAATCCAAAAGCTTTTGTTACAGACAAAAAGATGTTCAATGTGGACAATAGAACATTATTCCTGATCGTCCTTATTGTTTTGCTTCTGACTGCTATTTATGCTCGTTTTTGGTAATTTTTAGCAGTTGGCGGGAAAGTGCAGGTTCAATAGAATTTACAATTTGCCGGTATTGGATGACAACCGGATCTGGAATTATTTCCATCATCTTTCAATATTTTTTTTAACTGGTGGTAAAGCTGCAAAAACCGGTGGTAACCACTACGTCAACGTCCGGTAAATTTATAAATTTGTTTTAATACATAATCAATTTTAATAGCTAATACAATACATACAATGAAGTTTATTAAAAACATAATTTTAGCCTTTTGTTTAGTGGGAACCACTTTGATAAATGCCCAGCAAAAACCGGTTAAATATGAATCTTTCAAAATTGAAGACGGAGAATTTAAATTGAACGGAAAGGCAATTAAATTACATTCAGGTGAGATTCATTATGCCAGAATTCCTCAGGCTTATTGGAGACACCGGTTGAAAATGGTTAAAGCTATGGGCTTAAATGCGATAGCTACTTATGTTTTTTGGAATTATCATGAAATAGCTCCCGGAAAATGGGATTTTCAAACCGGCAATCGAAACTTAGCTGAATTTTTAAAAATAGCAAAAGAAGAAGGTTTAATGGTAATCCTTCGACCTGGTCCTTATGTATGTGCAGAATGGGAATTCGGAGGCTATCCGTGGTTTTTGCAAAATGATAAGGATATGAAAATCAGAGAATACAATACTCCTTTTTTAAATTCAACAAAAGCATATTTCACAGAACTTTACAAGGTGGTAAAACCTTATCTGATTGTTAACGGAGGTCCTATTGTTATGGTGCAGGGAGAAAACGAGTTTGGGTCTTTTGTTAGTCAGCGGGAAGACATTAAGCTGGAAGATCATAAAAAATACAGTTCATCTGTATTTGATCAATTAAAAGAAGTTGGTTTCAAAGGAATGGAGTTTTTTACTTCAGATGGAGACTGGTTATTTGAAGGAGGCGCTTTGCCTGGAGCCTTACCAACTGCAAATGGAGATGAAGACCCTGAAAATATTAAGAAAGAGGTAAAAAAATACCATGATGGGAAAGGTCCTTTTATGGTAGCGGAGTATTATCCCGGCTGGTTAGACCATTGGGCAGAGCCTTTTCCCCGTAAAGCCGCGGAAAGAGTAAAAGGCCACATTGAAAAATTCATGAATAATGATATTTCTTTTAATATTTATATGGTGCATGGAGGAACTAACTTCGGATTTACCTCTGGAGCTAATTACGATAAAGATCATGATATACAGCCAAGTATGACCAGTTATGATTATGATGCTCCTATTACTGAGGCAGGTTGGGAAACCGAAAAGTATATGAAATTAAGAGAATTGTTAAAAGATTCCTCTACACCTCCTGTTCCTTCTAGAATTCCGGTTATTAAGATTCCGGGTATTCAACTATCTCAGGCAATTGATTTAGAAGATTTAAAAAAGAATGTAAAACCAGTAATTAATGACAACCCTTTGACTTTTGAACAGTTAAATCAGGGGCATGGCTATGTTTGGTACAGCAAAAATTTTAATCAGCCCATTAAAGGAACTTTAAAACTTGACGGATTAAGAGATTATGCGATTGTATATGTGAATGGGGAAAAAGTAGGAGAACTTAACCGCTACTATAAAAAATATGAATGTAATGTTAATATACCCTTCAATGGAAAATTAGACATTATCGTAGAAAACATGGGGAGAATTAATTACGGGTCTGAGATTAATAAAAATACAAAAGGAATTATTTCTCCAGTATTTATTAATGACCGAAAAATAACAGGAGATTGGGAAATGTACGGACTTCCTTTTGAAAAGGCTCCGGTAATTGATGCAAAACAAAAATCTGATATAAAAGAAAACAGACCAGTTATCTATAAAGGAAATTTTAATGTGTCGCAGGTGGGAGACACTTTTTTAGATATGAGACCTTTCGGGAAAGGGATCGTATTTGTCAATGGAATTAATTTGGGAAGATATTGGTCGGTAGGACCACAGCAAACCCTTTATTTGCCGGGATGTTACCTGAAAAATGGGAATAATGAGATTGTTATTTTTGAACAGAAAAATAATAAAATTCAAAACGAACTAAACACATTAGCTGAACCTATTGTAGACAAATTAAATCCAGAAAACGGGTCAAACTGATATAAATAATAAACTCAGTATGAGTAATTCATTTAACAGCAAGAATCATCCGCATAGAAGATATAATCCATTATTGGATGAATGGGTTTTGGTATCACCTCAAAGGGCAAAACGCCCATGGCAGGGACAACAGGAAAAGCCATTAATAAGCACTCAGGATCAATATGATCCAAATTGCTACTTGTGTCCCGGAAATTCAAGAGCCAATGAGACCCAAAATCCTCGCTATGAAGGTGTATATGTATTCGATAATGATTTTGGAGCTTTATTGAAAGAAGAACTAATCACAGATAAAACGGATGATGAAGAGGATGAGTTGTTTAAAATGAAACCTGAAAGAGGAATTAACCGGGTTATCTGCTTTTCAAACGATCATTCATTGACTCTTCCTGAAATGTCTGTAGAAGCGATTACAGAAGTGGTGTCTGTCTGGAAAGAAGAATATCAGAATCTGGGGAAACTGGATTATATCAATCATGTGCAGATTTTTGAAAACAAAGGGGCAGTGATGGGTTGTAGTAATCCTCATCCTCATGGTCAGATTTGGGCACAGGCATCCATTCCTTCTCAAGTGGTCAGAACACAGCAAAATTTGAAATGCTATTATGATAAACATGGAACAACCCTTTTGTCAGATTACCTTCAGAAAGAAATTGAAAGCCAGGAACGAATTGTTTTAGAAAATAAAGCCTTTGTGGCTTTGGTGCCATTTTGGGCAACCTGGCCCTATGAAACAATGATTATTAGTAAGAAACCTTTAAATAGTTTATTGGCTTTTTCATATGAAGATCAGGTTTTATTTGCTCAGATATTGAAAGATCTGACGACGAAATATGATAATATTTTTTCAACCTCTTTCCCTTATTCTGCAGGAATACATCAGGCACCTACAGACTTGGAATCCCATGAAGAATGGCATTTTCATATGCATTTTTATCCCCCTTTGCTTCGTTCAGCCAGTGTGAAAAAATTCATGGTGGGATACGAAATGTTAGCAGAAGCCCAAAGAGATATTACTCCGGAACAAAGTGCTGAGATTCTTAAGAAAAGTTCAACAACTCATTATAAAAATCAGCAAAATAGCTCTTCATAAAATAGACAGTTTTATAAATCAGATACCAATACATGTCAAATAATAAATATATTGATTCTTTAATTAATAAAGGTGATGTTCCTCAATTTAGAGAGTTGTACGGACAAAATTCAGAATTGCTACATCAGCAGGCAATCCGTTATACCAGAACATTATCCCGTTTTAAAGAAATTTTTGGTGAAAAAGAGGTTTCTGTTTTTAGTTCACCGGGACGAACCGAAATTGGAGGTAACCACACAGATCATAATCATGGTCTCGTATTAGCGAGTGCCATAAACTTAGATAATATAGCCATTGCCGCTAAAAATAACTCCAATATAATCCGGATTGAATCTTCAGGCTATCAGTCATTTGAAGTAGATTTGAATCAGCTTATTCCCAATGAGAACGAATTTTTAACCTCAAATGCTCTTGTTCGTGGAATTAATGCCCGACTAAAAGAGTTGGGATATACAATAGGAGGATTTGATGCTGTAATTGATGGATGCGTTCCCAAAGGTTCCGGATTAAGCTCATCTGCATCATTTGAGGTTTTAATTGGCGCAATTGTGAGCCATTTATTTAATGAGGGGACCATAGATCCCATATTAAATGCCCGTATCGGACAATATGCAGAAAATGTTTTTTTTGGAAAACCTTGTGGATTAATGGATCAGGTAGCTTGTGCAGTAGGAGGCTTGGTAATTATTGACTTTGCAGACGTCACCAATCCTGTTGTTAAAAAAGTAAATTTTGATTTTGAATCTACTGGTTTTTCTTTAGTGATTACAGATACCCGGGGCGATCATACCAATTTGAATGATGAATACGCTGTTTTACCTAAAGAGATGAAAGAAGTTGCAGCCCATTTAGGATGTAGTGTGCTGAGAGAAACCACTTTGGAAAAAGTAATGGAGATTGCCCCTTCTATCCGTAAAAAAGTAGGAGATAGGGCTATTTTAAGAGCCATTCATTTTGAATGTGAAAATGACCGTGTACGAGATGAGGTGACTGCATTGGAGAATAATGATTTTAAAAAATTTTTACAATTGATCATAGACTCGGGACATAGTTCGTATATGTACAATCAAAATGTTTATGTAGCAAATAATATACATGAACAAGCCGTTTCATTGGGATTAGCTTACAGCGAATTGGTACTGAAAGGTGCCGGAGCATGGCGTGTGCATGGTGGAGGATTTGCAGGAACAATACAGGCCTTCGTTCCTGAAAATTTGCTTGAAAAATATACCACCTCTTTAAATCATTTATTTGGAGCGGGTTCCTGTCATCCTTTATTTATCAGACAAAAAGGAGTTGTTAAATTAGATTTTTAAAAAATGGGTGTTATCAATGAAGTGGCTTTTAATACAGTTCACAACCATCAAAAAGTCCGGTTATTTACGCTAAGCAATCAAAATGGGATGATTGCACAGGTGACAAATTATGGGGCAATTATCGTGAGTATTAATGTGAAAGATAAAGACGGAAAACAGGCAGATGTGGTACAGGGATATGAAACAGCACAAGAATACATAGACAATAATGAATTTTACCAGGGGGCCATTTGTGGGAGATGTGCCAATCGTATCAGAAAAGGAAAATTCATATTAAACAGAAAAGAATACTCATTAACAGTTAATGATGAAGATAATCATTTGCATGGCGGTCTGATAGGCTTTGATAAAAAAGTATGGGATGTTAAAGAGTCTTCTGCATCGAAAGTGACTTTTCAATACACTTCTCCTGATGGGGAAGAGGGCTATCCTGGTACAGTATCTGTAACAGTAACTTATTCCATTAATGAAAATAATGAATTACGGTTAGATTATTCAGGAACAACAGACCAGGAAACTATACTCAATCTGGTAAACCATTCTTATTTTAATTTAGCAGGAGAGGGCAGCGGAACGATAAATAATCATCAATTGCAGATTGAGGCTGATTTTTACACTCCTCTCACAAAAAATCTTGAACCAACTGGTGAGATTTTAACAGTAAAAAATACCCCGTTTGATTTTACCTCCTTAACAGGTATTGGAGATAGAATTAATACGGATCATGAGCAACTTATGATCGGAAAGGGATATGATCATAATTTTGTGTTAAAGCATCCTGTGCATTGTTTAGATTTAGCAGCTACTGTGATAGAGCCACGGTCCGGCAGAAAAATGGAAGTATTTACCACTATGCCGGGTTTGCAGTTATATACTGCCAATTGGATAAAAAATGTAAAAGGAAAAGAAGATCATATCTACCAGGAAAGAGAAGCTTTTTGTTTAGAAACGCAAAATTTTCCCAATGCAATTAATCAATCTCATTTTCCATCACCCATACTAACTCCTGAAAATGTGTATAAACATTCAACGATTTACAAATTCTCAATATCCAATTAGATTTAGCAGTTGATGAAATTTTTTGATGCGGCTCAATTTTAGATACTTCTGAAACGAACCGATATAAAACAAAAAAAACTCTAAACTAAATTAGAGGTTTTGAAGTGGTTTCTCCAGGAATATATGTTTTCTTTCTTGTTGCCTTTTAATAAAGGTTTTAAGAAGTTTTAATTTACTACGTAGCCGACTATCCCACGGGTTACCCCGGTATTTATCTTTTTCATTTTGATAATTTTTAAACCTAACAGGTTTTCAAAACCTGTTAGGTTTAGTTAGATATTTTAAAAATAAAAAATACTTATATTACTTAAAAGTTATATTTTAAACCACCAATGACATAGCCTTGTAACGCTGTTGTAGAAATTTCATCTACACCTAGCTGGCTTGTGTAGCTGTTAATATACTGAAAAGAGTTTAAATTCAGAATGTTATTAAACTGCAAGTTATATTCAAAGTTTGATTTTTCTTTTCTATATGAAACCTGACCACCAATTAGTAAATTCCTGAGTGTATTTTGTTGCGTTTTCTGTATTAAATATTCCCCCAAAATATTCCCGATCCATTCTTTTTTAATATTGGTTCTTATCCCAAAAGATAGTTTTATATTATCTTGTTTTGACATAGTATCGAAGAAACTTTGTTCAAAAATACTTTTAGTAAAAGTGTAGCCTAAATCAAACTGTAATGGTTTGTTTTTAAAATTCGTAGAAAGTTTTTGAGACAGTTCAAAATTTTGGACGGTAGAAATATTTTCATTGTCACTGATAAAATTTACATTCCTGGCTATCGCACTTGTAAACTTTGTTTTTAATGTATAATTTTTACTAAATCTTCGATCACTGGCAAACAAAAATATCAATCGGTCACTATATCTTCCCATTGTATTTTCCATAGCTGAAAATGTACCATAATTAATGGTATTTGTTGTATAACTAGGTTTGGTTTTATCATACATCAGCATAAGAAACGTGCTGCTTCCTTTTTCTAAATAAGCTCTGTGAAAGGTTAATTTATAACTGTCTGTATTGCTTAGCAAATCAGGGGTTAGATCTGTATTTTGATTAAAATATAAATCTTTTGTATATAATGGGTTGTATTGCAGAAGCTTTAAAGTGGGAAGCTTATATATTGAGTTATATTCAAGGCTAATTTCTGTGCTGGCTTTGGATGAAGGACTGTATTGAAATTTTAGCCTTTTCTCAAAATAATGCTTCTCATATTCATTGATATTCAGAAGATGGGAACTTAAAGAAGCTGACAAATCAAATTTCCCGAATTGTTTGTACATATTTAGGTCATTGATATAATGATACGTCTTTAACGTCCTATTCTCATTTGCCTGTGACATCAGCTCTGTAAGTTCCGATTTTTCATTTTTGTAAGAAAATCCTGAGTGAAAATTAAAATTGATAAGCTTGTTTTTATTTTTCAAGTAAAAGTCCAGTCCATATCTGTTAGAATTCACGTCGTATTGCTGAAATAACGAATTGTTATCAGTCAGGAATAGATCTTTATTGGAAAGTATATTTAAGCTTCCCAAATAATTCTCATTGATTTGGTTGAAAGCGAAAATTATTTTTGAATTATTTAACTGTTTATTCCATGAAAGGAAATTACTTATTCCATTATTTTTTGAGGTGTTATTAATAATGTAAAAATTGATATCTGTGGAATATCTATCTATATTTTGGTTGAAATTATCCTGAGTAGGATTATAGCCAAAATTATAATAAAGAAAACTGTCATCTGCAAAACTCTTCTTTATCTTAATTTGAGTAGTCCCTAAAAAGCCTTTATTATTTTCGGTCTTTTGCTCATAAAAATTAAAATCCTTTGACTGTCCTTCGAATGCAGTCCTTTTAGAAGTTGAAAATTTATTTAACTGAGCGTTGTTGAAAATAGAAAAGGCTGTAATGCTAAAATTTTTTTTTGACTTAGAATACTGCAAAGCTCCAAACTGATTATCCTTAGATTTTACTTTTCCATCATTATTAAGAAAAGTAGGAATATCTATATTTGAATTATTATCTGCATTGTCTATATCTTCCTGAGTATTCATTTCGTAAAAATCCATAAAGCTTATCGGATCTTTAGCAATATTATTTGCATCTGCAATCAGGGCTAGGTTGCCAAGTTTTCCAATACGGAACAAATTAGCATGCCCTGAATATGAATTTTTGGAACCATAATTACCTTCTATATTTCCGGTAATCTTTCCTTTATATTCATCTTTCAGCTTTAAATTAAGTGCTGTGGAGCGGTTTCCATTAATGGTAGTATAGTTTTGCCAAAGATCAATACTTTCAACCATATTAGCCGAAATATTCTGAGTTGCCATCTTATGGTTTTTCCCGAAAAACTCATTCCCCTCAACTAAAACTTGTCCTATGGCTTTTCCCTTATAGGTTACTTTTCCGTTCTCATTAATATTCAAGCCCGGAAGTTTCTTAATGAGATCTTCTGTTGTTCTTTCTGTACCATCTCTTACGGCTTTCAGGTTAAAAGCTATTGTGTCTTCCTTTGCACTTGCTATTTTAGGACGTGCTTTTATTTCTACTGTAGGTATGGTTTTAACCTGTGATTCTAGTACAATTTCAAAATCATTTTTTTCGTTTGTATTAATTTCTACGACCTTTGTTTTGTATAATAAGGAGGTGAATTTTAAGGAAAAGTTTCCTTTCTGGGAGACTTGGAAATTACAAATGCCTTTGTCGTTTGTTTTTTGGAAGTCTAAAGTTTTTTCGTTTTTAAGAAGCTGAACGTTAACTTCCGATATAGAGTTCCCGTTCGCTTCTTTAACTTTAATATTAATGTCTTGTGAAAAAGAGTAGCTGAAAAACAACAGAAAAATAATGATTGAAAATTTAAAATTCATTATAACCGAATATCTGTATGGGTTTCTTTTACTTTTGATGCTTCTTTCATAATTTCCTGAATTTTATCTTGATCTTTTTCCTGATCTAAAACCTTAAGTTTTGGATTCATAGGTTCACAATCTGTTTCTTTTCCGTCATTACTTATTTTGGTAGCATACACAATAAAATTTGGAGATTCCACCTTTAATACAAGACCAGGAAAAGAGTTATATACATAAGGACCTGCACTTACTGGAAAATCTTCTGCATACCATACTTTTACTAAACCTCCATTATTTAATGTAACCTCTGCTAATTTACATGTGTATTTTTCAATTTGTTCAACATTATCTTTATACTCTATTTTGGAAAACTTGGGTGCATAATATTTATAATATTCTTCATCTCCAAAATTCTGATATTGATAAAAGCCGGGGTCATTTTTCTTATGGTAAATCTTAATCGGCTTAATAACAAATGATTCTTTTGTTATGCTAGTAGTTCTTTCATCTATCTTTTTTCTTTCTTTCTCGTTTTCAAATCCTTCAGTGGGAATGCTTTTATAAAATGTATTTCCTTCATAAAAGTAAAGTATTTGTTTTTGAGCTTTTTTAAGCTGTGCCTGTGCCTGGCTTTTAAATGTGCCTGAAGATTCTGAAGAGTATTCGCTAAGATCCTGTTTATTTACATATTCATATTCTATCTTTAAATTTTGGGCATTAATAAAATTTAAAAAAAATAAGGAGACAAAGAGAGTGTATTTCATATCTATAAAATTGTATTTATAAAAGCGCCTAGATAAGTAGGCGCTCTTATTTCATTTATACTTGCAGTAACTATTATTTAGCAACCATACCAATAGGTAGTCATTACCAAATCAGTTGATTTTGTTACAATAAGATTCCCCATACCATCATCAAAATAACTATATGTAACCTCATTAGTGAAAACTGTTTGATGGCAGATGTTTTTAACATCTTTTGCTTTTTCATCATTTTTAACATCTTCCAAAGAATTCACTTTGTCAGATGTAGAAGTCAAAGATACAGTTTCTTTGCTTTCATTAGAAAAATTATGAACTTGTGCATTGCTTTTAGCAAATCCTAAGGTTGTTCCTGCTAATAAGAATGCTGCGAATAATAGTGTTTTCATTTTAGTTTAATTTTTAAAATTAAGTAAATTATTTTGTCATATAAACCCTGACATGGGTTTTGCTGATCAGCTCTATTTATACTTTTCATACTGCGCATTATGAAAAGGAAAATATTTGTGTTTCCTGACAGCAAAGATGCTAGGGATAAATAATTTTCACAAGCAAAGCATTCCAAAATTGACCAATTTTCAGGATAATCAAAATTAAAATTGATCAATATTGGTATTTAGTGTATTTGTAATGTATTGATTTTAAATGTGATAAATTGTTTATTAATGAAAACAATTAAAATGTGGTATTTTTGCATTTCAAAAAACACATATGTATAGAATTATAATAATCTTATTTCTTTTTTGTACAAGTTTATATTTTCCTCAAAGTATAAAAGGGTTTCGTATTCCCGATTCACTAAAAAATAAAACCTTTGAACAGCTAGAAAAATCTTACAGTAAAGAATTCCGGCAAGATGATATAGCAATACTATATGCAAATACTTTTTTAGTAAAAGCTAAAAATGAGAAGAATGCAAAAAAACAGTTTGATGGATACTTTTTTCTTTTTACAAAATTCAAAAAAAATATCAAATACATAGACAGTATACAAAATGTTATTAAGAGAAATGGTAATATAGATGAATTATCATATGGGAATTATAAAATAGGTGATATTTATTATAATTGTAATAAATATAATCAGGCATTATCCTATTATTTGAAGGCACTTCCATATGCAAAAAAGAATAACAATATTAAAGAAATAGTACTCATAAAGCATGCAATTGGAAAAATAAAATATTTCACATATGATTATGAAGAAGCTTTAAAAATTTTTAAAGAAACTTTCAGTTATATAAAGAATGAAGAAAAAAAAGATCCTAGTAATTATTTATCCATTTTACATAGCTTAGCAATTACATATAATGCAGTAGGAAAATATGATTCGGCTTATGCTTATGCGGAAATGGGCAGGTCAAAATGTCTTCTTTATAACAAGAAATATTATTTCAAAGTATATGATCTCAGTTGTAATATTATGAAGTTTTACCTAAAAGACTATCCGAAGTCAGTTAAAGGGCTAAAACAAAATATTGATTATTTCAAAAAATATGATTCTACCAATCTCGGGATAACGTATATGTATTTATCCATGAACTACCAAAAATTAAATAATAAACGTGAATATTTTAATTCTTTTAATAAAATGGATTCAATACAAAAAAGGATCAAGTTTATTCGTCCCGAATTAATAGGTTTATATAAAAATTCGTTGCAATATTATGAATTGGAGGGAAATAAAGAAAAACAAGTTTATTTGATTGATCGGCTTATAAAGCTCAATGATACCATTTATAAATCAAATTATGAATTTTCTAAAGAGATTCACCAAAAGTTTGATACTCCTGAATTGCTTGAACAAAAAGAGAAGTTAATTTCAAATTTAGATAAACGAAGTACAATATTATATTGGTTGCTCGGTGGTGGCTCATTATTACTTTTCACATTTATCTATTTGTTTAATATAAACCAACGAAAATTAAAAACATATAGTGTTCAGGCTCAAAAATTAATAGATACACAGAATGAAAGTTCGATAGCGAATGCTGTAGGTGGTTTAAAAAAATTGAGTGAAGAAGATCACGCCATAGAGATTACTGAACTTATAGCAGGTGAGAAAATTAATAAAGCTAAAAGTCAGATTCCTGAAAATGTAAGACAAGAACTTATTGTAAAATTAAATGATTTTGAAAAACATAAAATATTTATTACCAAAAATATTACGTTGTATTCTTTATCTAAAGACTTTGAAACGAATAGAGATTATTTGTCTAAAGTAATCAATGAAATAAAAGGTAAAAGTTTCTCAAATTATTTAAATGAATTACGAATTAATTTTGCTATTACCGAGTTAAAGGAAAATAAAAAATTAAGGTTAAAAACGATAGCTGCTATTTCAGAGGATGTGGGTTTTAGTAATGTAGAATCCTTTACAAAAGCATTTAAAAATGTTACAGGTACCTTACCTTCTTATTATATAAAAATTTTACGCGATAACGGTATTTAGTTGGTATTCAGGTTATTAAATATTTGACTGATACTATATTGATCAATATCGGCAACATATTGTAATGTATTTTGGAAAAAAGCATTTATTTTGGATCGATTAAAATACAAAAAATCAAATAGAATGAAAAAACAAGATCAAAAAACACAAAAGAAATTATCTTTTAAAAAATTCCAATTGGTAAGTGTTACTAATTTAAGAAGAATTAAAGGAGGAGATGGAGGAGATGGTGGTAATAATACAGGTGATCTGGGACAAGCAACAGCACTAAATGCTCTTAATAACATTTAGCTATTTTTTTAAGATGTAAGGTACAAAACTGTACCTTACATCTTTATTTACATCATACTTAGTAATATGAAATATATAATCACATTTTTGATTTTTTGTAATCACATTTTATTTTCTCAAACACAGCCAGTGATTAAACCAACGCCTTCAACTGATCAATATTTTGAAAGGAAAATAATTGATGAATATCGTAATATTGAGAATGTTAAAGATTCATCTGTTATTGACTGGATGAAAGGCCAAAATAATTATGCTAATTTTATTTTACAGTCTATTTCAAATCGTCAATATCTAATTGATAAACTTGGTGAGATGGATAGTAAGAATGAGTATTCTATCTCGTATTTACAGATTACGGATAATGATAAATACTTCTACTTAAAAAGGCAGGTTAAAGAAAATACCCCAAAATTGTATGTTCGTAATGGATTCAATGGAAAAGAAGAATTGTTATTTACCTCTTCTGAGTACAAAAAAAATAACAAAGAGTATGTTATAAATTATATAAAACCTAATTATGATGGATCCAAAATTGTTGTTGCCCTAACCGAGGGAGGGAAGGAGATTGGAGAAATGATCATTATTGATGTTGAGAAAAAAAACATATTACCTTATACAATTACCCACTGTTGGCCATCTGATGGTGGTGGTATTTCTTGGTTACCTGATAATAGCGGCTTCATTTATCTGTATTATCCAATAATGGATAATAAATCGGATTTATTTTTAAAAAACATGGCTGCTGTAGTATATAAAATAGGAGATGACCCTGAGCAAATTCATCCCATATTGTCAAGAAAAGATTATTTAGAGCTAAATTTAAAAGAAGAAGATTTTCCTATTGTTTCAATTAATAAAAATAACCAAAACTACCTGATAGCAAAGATTGGGGGGGCTGCAAATTTTTCTGACACTTACTATGCTTATTCTTCAGAATTAAATAGTAAACATATTAATTGGAAACCTTTGTATAAAAAAGAGGATAAAGTTGTTGATTATACATTGGTAAAAGATGACCTGTATTATGTGGGGGCAAAAGGTACGAAGAACAATTTTGTTGCACATACTTCTTTAAAAAGCCCGAATTTCTCACAGCCTCAAATCATTATAAATGAGATGAAAGATGAGGTGATTGGAGCTGTTTATTCAACAAAAGACGGTTTATTTATTGCGACAACAAAAAATGGTGTAGAGGCTAAATTTTACTTTTATAATTCGCAAAAAAAACTTCAGGAAATAATTTTGCCAATTTCGGCCGGTAATGTAAACTTAACAACAAAATCAAACAGCTATTCTGATCTTTGGGTTACATGTTCAGGATGGAACAGTCCAGACAGAAGATATAGATATAATGTATCCGAAAACAAATTTGTTCCTGAAAATATAAATTCTATTGTAGAATTTGCTGATTTTAAGGATGTTAAAGTTTTAGAAACAACCGCAAAATCTCATGATGGAAAAGATATTCCTTTATCCATAATCTATAACAAAGAATTAAACCCTAAAGAAAAATTACCTTTATTAGTTTTAGGGTATGGAGCATATAGTAATTCTTACAGTCCTTTTTATGCCAGAATAGCTTTATTATGGGCTATAAAAGGAGGAATAGTAGCATACACACATGTAAGAGGTGGTGGAGAAAAAGGAGAAGAGTGGCACTTGGGGGGCTTTAAAAAAACAAAACCTAATTCGTGGAAGGATTTTATTTCTTGTATAGAATTTATGCATGAAAAAGGATATTCAAACCCAAGTAAAACAGCTATTTGGGGAATCAGTGCCGGAGGAATCATAGTAGGTAGAACTATGACAGAAAGACCAGATTTGATAAAAGCGGTAATTGTAGCAGCTGGGACTCTGAATACTGTAAGAGGGGAGGCTTCTCCTAATGGAGCCAATAGTGTAAAGGAATTTGGAACAGTTAAGGATAAAGATGAATTTGGGTATTTATATGAAATGGACTCTTATCTACATATCAAAAAAGGTGTAAAATATCCCGCAACTCTTATAACAACTGGGTATAATGATCCTAGAGTTCCAGTATGGATGTCAGCAAAGTTTGCAGCTAAACTAATTGCTGATAACACTTCAAAAAATCCTATTTTGCTGAAGGTTGATTTTGATGGTGGTCATGGGAGAGATAATACTAAGAAAAAGGCTTATGAAGAAATAGCTGATATTTTCGCCTTCGCTTTATGGCAATTGGGTCATCCGGATTATCAACCTAAAGAAAGTGTAAACAAATAATATGTCTCGCTTTTCTTATCATTTTTTTTGAAGAGTATGTAATTCGGACTCATTTATTTTCATATGAAAACTTTAGAGAGAAATTAGGAAATAATGAATTATCAGATGCAGAGTTCCGAGAAATTTTTACTAATTCAATTTTTAAAGAAGCTGTTTTTTTAGCAGCTCCATATTTGCATGAAGAACTTAATTAATGACTCAATTCAGAAAAAGAATTTTCATCAGGAGATTTTCAAAAACTTAAAAACAGTTTATTTAAGTAGTATAGCCGGATGAGTACCCGATGTACTCCTTTCGGCTTGTTTTCAGAAGTTGGTTCAGGGGAATTTAAGATACTTTGAGTCTAACCTTTAAAAAACCGCAATCTACAGAGGCAATAAAATCCGGGACACTAACCTGGATATGCATTTCCTGATAGGTTCATCACGAAATTTGGTAAAAGCATCTGAAAAAAGAAATCAACAGAAAACTTCGGATGAAGGTAAATGAGATCACTTTGAATATGGCGGGTTCCATGAAGTGTAGTCCCAACTTTTGCGCTTGATCGAATACGATGATTGACCGTTTATATGCAAAACACAAAAAAACCTCTAAAATAAATTAGAGGTTTTGAAGTGGTTTCTCCAGGAATCGAACCAGGGACACATGGATTTTCAATCCATTGCTCTACCAACTGAGCTAAGAAACCATTTATGTTTTTGTTTATTACTTCGTTGTTTTAAAGTGATGCAAAAGTATAACATTTTATAATACCGCGCAAGTTTTTCGGTTAATTTTTTTGAATAAATATGCAGGTATAGCTGGATTCTAGGTTTAATGTCTTGTTCATCAGGGCTTTTATATGGTTATTTTTTTTCTGTTTTTTTTGAATATAATTTTCAAAGAACCTTATTAAAAGGTTTTCAGCCCTGATACTTAAAATTTTTCTCAAAAAATATGCACTTATAAAGGATGGAGCAGATGACTTTTTCTGCAGAACTTCTTTCGGAGCTAAATTGCTGCTTCTTTAAACAATGTTAAACAGACCATAAAATAATCCGATTTTTAGTTATGAAAAACAGCAAACGCTTGATTTATAACATATAATCTACCTAACGAGTGTTAGTCGTACTATTACTACATTTTTTTAAATTTAATAATAAACGCTATTTGCTTTTTACAAATACATCTATATTTGGTGATATAGAAAACAAACAATCACAATACATTAACCATTAAAATTTACAATCATGGCAGAAAGAAATTCAAGAGGAATTTTAAAATTCAACAACGGAGAAGGACAAAAGCTATTAAAACTTAATTATAGCGTATCAAGAGCTACAGATGTATCAGGGCGTGTAGCATCAGATCCTTCCAATGCTCTTATCAAAATTACAGTGGAAGCTACTGATAAATCAGACATCCTGGAAAGTTTACTGAACGGAAAGTATAAGCCTACAGTAGGAGAGATTACTTTCAACAAATCTCACGAAGAAGGAACACTCACAACATTAAAGTGGAACAATGGTTATGTAATCCAGCATGAAGTAGATTTCGATGCGGTAGACGAGAACAGTATGTATATCAGTTTTGTGGTAAGTGCAGAACAGATAGACCTGGGGAATTCTTCTTACTTCGGAGCATGGCCTTCTTAAGCATATTCAGAATTTAAATATCAGGCAGAATAGTACATCCGTTTCAAGGGAAGCTGTTCTGCCTTTTTTAACCTTATAGAACGACTGTTTATTTAAATTAAAGTTCTGAAAAAAACACCTAATTACTATGAATAAAAATGCCTCGAATTCCGATAAGATTTCTGAGAATCATATTCCCGGAATCAACCGTGTAGTAAAATTGGATATTGTGATTGAAGGCAAAATAATCAAACACTTCAAGCATTTCCGCCTGCAGCAAAGTGCAAGACGCCATCACAATTTTGAACTTATTCTGGCCCATGATTCTCTTGGGGAAGCTCAAAACCACACGCTGGAACAAGCCCGTCAGTTTTTGGGAAAAAGAATTACCATTGTTTTCAAATATAAAGATTATGAAAGTGAAAGCCCCGAAAGGACTTTTGTAGGAGTAATTACCAAAGCCGCGTTCAGCCAGGAAAAAATGAGTCTGGGAAATATTGTACTGAGAGGCCAAAGTCCTACGATTTTGATGGATGCTGCTCCCCATACTCAAAGTTTTGGAGGTGATCAGGCTGTAAATACAGGAATTATTGCCAACAAAATACTTAAAGAAGCCCTTGGATCAGAAAAATTTGATTTCCGAGTAGATACACAGAATAAAAGCTATATCAACTATAGCTCACAATATAACGAGACCCATTATAACTATCTTGCAAGAACAGCCGAAGCCTACGGAGAACAGTTTTACTACGATGGCGAAGTCCTTCATTTCGGAAAACTTCCGCCTTCTGAAAAACCGATCCGTCTTGTCTATGGAAGCAATGCAACAGATGTTCAGGTAGAACTGAATGCTGTTCATACCAATCCTCAGTTTTTTGGATATAACAGCAGCAGTCATACTAAAATGGAGGGTTCAGAAAATAATATCAGGCATCTGGGAGAAATCCCTTCAAAAGCTTATGAGCTTAACAATACCATCTTTAAAACACCTTCGCTGTCACCCGTACCCATCAATGCCAATATGTTTGTGGATGTAAGCGATTCTCAGAAAAGTGCTGCCGGAAGTGCTGCTGTGGAAGTTTTTACGGTGGCAGGCAATACTACGGTTCCTTTTCTGTATCCAGGCTGCCTTGCTGATATGGAAATGCGGAAACCTGACACCAGCCAGACATCTTACTTTACAAAACTTACTATTACGGAGGTGACTCATGAAGTCAACGCCAGAGGATATTATAACGGCAGTTTTGAAGCGATTGCTGAAGGAACAGGTTTTATGCCGAAACCGGATTTTATACAACCCAGGGCCGAGCCACAGGTTGCCACTGTTATTTCCAATACAGACCCACTTAACCAGGGAAGAATACAGGTGAGATTCGACTGGCAGAAAAACCCGGATACCACCCATTTTATTAGAATGATGAGCCCTGATGCCGGAGGTACAGATATGGTCACTCAAAACAGAGGTTTTGTAGCTGTGCCGGAAGTAGGAGATCAGGTAATGGTCGGTTTTGAATACCATCATCCCGATTTTCCCTTTGCGATGGGAGGAATGTTCCACGGGCAGGTTGCATTGGGAGGAAGCATTAATAATCATCTTAAATCTATTCAGACAAGAAGTGGTAATAAAGTGATTTTTAACGATCAGGAAGGAAGTATCTTCATTGAAGATCCTAGTGGAAATACTTATCTCATGGACGGAAAGGGGAATATTGTGGTGAATGCTCCCAAAAATATCACTTTCACAGCCGGAGAAAATGTACAGATCAATGCCGGGAAAAACATTATTGCTTCTGCGCAGAGAAATATAAATATTATGGCTGGAGAAGACATCACAGAAACGGCTAATGATGATTATAATCTGACAGCAAGCAATATTATTGAAACCGCAGAGGCTGGCAGAAAATCTACTGCTAAAAATATTACAGAGAATATGGAAGCAGGTTCTTACATCAGTACAAAAGATGCCATTAATGTAGAAAGTGCCAAGGAAGTGCTTATCAATAGTGGTAAACAGGTAAAAATGCAGTAATATGGCAGGCGAAGGCGGAAATATCGTACGAAATGTCTTTGGTAGATCTTACAAGGAAGCAGAGCATATTATGAAAGATGCTTCCAAAGGAACTCTGGATTTTAAATCTCCTCAGGAAAATACCTTTTATGGGAAGAAAGGAGGGAAGAAATTTGATGAATATCAGGAGAAAGAGCAAACAAAGCCATTACAGGTAAAGGCTGTAAAATGCTATGAAGATTTTGCATGTACAAAAGAGATTAAAATTATAGAAAAAGGGAAAAGTTATTTTTTTAAAGCCATTCAATACAACAGAACGCCGACAAAATCAGAATTGAAGAGTCTTAAATGGGCGATACAATATGATGATACCAATATAGCTAATGCACCACAGGTAACGGGTGAAGAGAAGATTTCTTATGCTGTACCGAAGGATAGAAATATTGCTAAACTGAGAGTGTATGCCTTTTTTAAAGAATATAGCCCGAATGTAAAAGCAGAAGTTTATTTAATAAAAGAAGAGGTAGTAATAATTATAGGTACAGAGCAACACTCGACAAATATTGCAAATAAGCTGATGTTTCCCGGGGAAGCAGTCAGAAAAGTTCGTACTAAATATCCTAATTACCCCTTTGTTAAGGTAGCCTTATTTACTGATGGATATTCCGAAAATCAGTTGTCAACAATAACAAATGATTTAATTAAGCATAACAAGAGCTTAACAGTGATAAGAGTTACTACAATAGATGATGTTGTTAATATTATTAATTCTGGAAATAGGGATAGTACAGCTTTTGATAATAAAAGAAGAGTTAAGGAAATTTTTGCATATTCACATGGTTATGTAAGAAATACAACAAATGAGGGAGTAATAGCATTTGGGTACGAAGGTAAAGGTGCTGATAAGCAGGAACTTGATGCCAAGAGCTTTTCAAAAGTTAATCCAGCTGTTTTTTTAGATGGAAACACATCTGTATTTTATTCTTATGCATGCAGAACCGGTATCGGAACAAGTTCAGAGACAACTACAAATGCTTTTAAAGATAAAAGCTTAGCACAAAAAATGGCTAATCATGGTAAAATAACAGTCTATGGCTATATGAGGAGATCATTGTATGAAGATGCATGGGGAACACAGAATCATAGGGATACTTATGCTTCTGATCATGATGAGGGAGGTTCAACTTGGGAAAATTTTAAAACAGATTTAAAAGATACATATCAGTCGGATCCAAATGATATGGAAACTTACAATAAATACAGAAAAAAAGAAATAAAATTAGATAAAGCAATCTGGAATCCGGATGGAGCATATTTGGATGTAAAAGCAGGGACCTGGCCCGTAGGTGTTCCAGCAACTTATGAAAAATTTTTACCAAAATAATATTATGAAAATAAAAACTCTTCTCACATTAATTTTTACAACTCTAATCTTGATAACCTGTAATAAAAATAAGGATCTGGGTGGATATAGAGAAAATTATAGTTTAGAAAATGGCTCTATCACTACTGATACAGTCGCATTTAAAAATTTTGTAGGAGAAATTCCCCAATTATTTAATAAAAATGTACATCAGCTTAGCAAGAAAATAAACTTTAAAATAAACCATTCAGACGGTATTGATCTGAAAGGAAATAGGATATTAATCAGTTTGGAAAATGAAACCATTTATTTTGGAGATTATAATCAGGATATAACAGTCAATGTTAGCTATGATCAGCCCTATTATGCAAGTTTAAGGTTTTACATAATAAATGATAAAAATAAAACCATTAATAAATTTACTTCAGATCTTCATTATCCAATTTTTAAAAAACAATATGATGAAATTGATGTTAAGCTTTTATCTGACTCAAAAAAGGTATATAATGATTTAGAAACATCTTATGAAATAACTAATATTCCAGATGAAATAGCTGAAAAGAAATAGAATGATAATTGATAAAAGATCTAAGATAGTCATTGGAATTATAATGTTTCTCGAGCTTCTATTTTTAACAAGAGCGTATATTGTTCATTCCTTTTATAAAAATGATGAATTGTATGGAGATGGTATTACTAATATTGCTAAATATGATAGAATTTTTATCAACAGTGATATATTCTGTTTTGATAATGGCTTTTTTATCAGTTATAAGTATTCTAATTTTTAAAAGAGAGCAAAAATGATATTAATATAAAGAAGAAAAAAGCAGAGAAGATCATCTTCGTAACATGGGCAGAAGAAGGCCGGGAGAATATTAAATGATTAACGATTTACACAAAAAATGAAGTATTTACAATCTATAAAAATGATTACCGTTGTATGTTTTCTTTTAATAGCCTTGAGCTGTGACAAGAAACATAATGACTTTATTCCCTTTGAGCATATGACTTTTACCAATGCTTATTATAAAAATGCGGTCAAGGTTTCATACTATATACTTATAGACAATCTGGAACCTACTGAAAGTGTTCTGAAAAAAGAAATTATAAAGTATGTAGAAAACAGATTGAAAAACAATAAGGTTCTTGCAAAACCGGAAACCTCCTCACTCAACTTTGTTTTTTACAGAAAAACGGATAATACTTCATATTTTATCACGAATAAGGAAAGTGCCGGAGAGCTGTTAGGAGAAGAAATATCACATTATCAGCAGGATTTTATAGCCAATTATCTGGTAAGCAAATGTGGAAAAGGAACAATAGAGAAAATATACCTCTACAATCTGCCGGAAGAGACGGTGGTAAACAAAAACTGTGATAAATAGTGCTGTTTATTTTTTCCAAATAATAACCCCATATGGTAGAAACAAGAGTAAAACCTTTTCAGAAATATACATCAGGAATCCATCATTATAAGGTGGAAAATGCTCTTGAAATACAGTTTGGAGAAACAAAAGGATTTTATTCATCTTTTAGCATTACGCTGCAGGAAAAGGTAAATGAAGATCTCACCAAAATCTGGATGATAGAAAAAGTAGAAGATTCCCCTTTTCCATCAGAAAATAAATTCATGGAAATCTTGCATGTGTTGGAAAAAAGCTCTTATCCTTTGGAAATAAAAGTAGATGAAAAAGGAAACTTTCTGGGCGCTGCAGATCATCAGAATAATATAGAAAACTGGAAACTTAAAACGTCAGACCTTCAGGAAAAATACCAGAATGTGGATGTTTTCAGAAACCAATATTTGTCTGCCCTGGAAGATGAAGCCGGTTTTTATAAAAATAAGCTCAAAGAACCCTTTTGGAACCTCCTTTTATTTGCTCCTTATTATGTTGACAACGGAGGAAAAAATGAAGAATCCATTGTTTGGAATATCAAAGGAATCGGAGATGTGGAATGCCGCGGAATTATCATTGCAGAACAGAGAGAATATGGCTTTGAAGCTTTCTTTACCTCTGAAATTGAAATTCCGGAAACAATAAAAAAAGAATTAGATACAAAATACCTGTATCAGGCAGGACAGTATCAGATAAGACTGCATATAGAAATGGAATACAATTCCCACAAAAAACAGTATTCCAAAAAGAAAGCTGACTTTATATTGTCAGATGGAGAAAAAACAGTATACCGGGAAACGATCACAATGACTTAAACTTTATGAACAAATGACATGGCGGATAAAGGATACATCATTATAGAAGGAGCTACTGCGTACTGCAGCAGTTCTGTAACCAACAACTCCAATGGGACTGCCGTTCCGATGGAAGTGAAAAGCCAGAAAAAAAAGCTGGGCAAAAACAAATATTTTGCACAGAATAAACCTGTAGCAACTTATCTTGATGATAAGGCAGATAGTTTCGGAGGAGGAAACGGATTCGGAAATTGTAAAGGTTCGGATGGTAAAACTTATCCTTGCAAAGGCAAATGTAATATCAAATATAAAGACTATTACGAAAATGTAGAATTCAACAAGAGTATGAAAATCCTGTTGGATGCTTCTACTGGAAATTGTCCGGGATACGGTGTTCCTGGAACAATTGCTTTTGCTACCACCGGGCAGGCCAACAATGTTTCACAGATCGATGTGAAAGAAGCCGATGAGTTTTCCGTTGCCAATACTTCCCCGCAATGGCCTTCATCTTCATCGTCCGAGGCGAGTATAGCTGTGTCATCCATTTCAATGATAAGACCGATACCCACTGATAAACTTAATGGTACTTACTATTATATCAAAGGAATGAATGGCCCGCTTCTTCCTGTTATGAACCCTTTTGGCGGAGATAATCTTGATCTGAAAGCTCTGTTCAAAGGTGATGAGAAAAAGATTATCTGGGCATTGTTCAAAGGGGAAGGAACAAAAGATAAAATAAAGACATTTATCGGATTGGGAAGCAATTTCAGCCAGTCCATGAGTAAAATATTCGACGGACTTACAGAAGGGAAGTACCGGCTGGAAGCTTATGGTAAAAAAGCAGGTGATGCTAAATGCTCTCTCAATGTAGAAGTTATACAGGATTTTGTTAAGAAAATTGTCAGCCCCGGATCCTCAACACTGATTAACATTCCTCTGCCGCTATCGATTGAACGTAAGCTCAACAGCACAACAGATCAGGCAAAAATATTGAACATAGGATTCTTTATGCCGGTAAATACTGTTCACTGGACCATAAAACAAGGAAATGCAGTATTGTACAACAGTTCTTCCGGAGCTTCTTCATTACACCTTGTTTCCGTTGCTGGTGCGGGCGATCGTGTTATTCTCACTTTTAAAAATGCAGGAAAATATACCATAGAAGCTTTTACAGATCCTTCAGATCCCAAACCGCAATCTGTAGAAATTAAAATCGAAAACAGCCTGGGAGTACTGGGAGTTAAAGGAGAACCTGGCTTGCTCAGATTCAGTGATATGATCAAAGTGCAGGCTTCGAAATTTAATGTCAATTATATGCCTTCAGGAACTTCTGTATATTGGTATCTTAAAAAAGAAGGTATAGGAAGGGTGGCTTTATTTGAAAACTCTCCTTGCTTCAGAACAGGCACAATCAATAAAAAGGTGGCCGAACTTCTGTATAATGATGCAAAACTGGCCAGTAATCAATATTTTGGAAAGTATATACTTGAAGCCTACGCTAATCCGTTAGGAACTGGAAAACAGCCCGGATTTTCCGGATCAGACTGTTTTAATTTTGAGGTGATTCAAAATGTCATAGATAAATTCACCCTTCCGGCTGCCAATATTCCGAAAGGAACAAAAATAAAATATACAGCAACGGCAAGAATTGCTACGCTGGCAGGCAATGAAACCATAAAAATAGAAGTTCCCGATAAAGTAACCAATAACGGAGACGGAACCATTACCTTTAATGATCTCGGAGAATATACTCTCTCTGCTTATTTAACAGGAGATTATACGGATGGAAAGAAAATAGAAGCGAAAGTAAAAGTTTCTGAACCTGCTGTAAAAAGAGCGTTGTGGGCTTATGGAACCGGTGTGAAACGAACCGAAACCGGATTCGGTGAAGAAACCTATGGATTTATTGAAATTGACGGGCTGCAAAACCAGGCTTTAAAAGTAAAAATCTGGGTAAAAGGTGAAGGCGATGATTTCTATAAAGAGAAAGACAAATACATGCTGGAAGAGAAAACAGTCACGTTAAATAATGAAGGTAAAGCTTCTTTCCTGATTACCACCAATGACGATTACAAGAAAAAATTGCTGGCCTCTATACCAAAAACAACGGAAAATCCCAATCCGTCTTATCGAATCGTATTTACAGTAGAGCTTCAGGCAAGCTCATCCGGAGATATTGTACTTCCGGGTAACATTACCATTCAGGGAACGAAACCTGTGGTGGTAGACAATACCACAACGTATCTGGAAGTTTTAGATTCCAATGAAGAACTGGTCATTACTTCCGAACAGAAGATTGTGTCGATTATGTTCTCTACTGAGGATGGTAAAGATATTCAGCGTATGCAGACTTTCTATGGTAAAACCCACAAACTTTGGGTGCATACCGTTAATATGACTGAAGAAGTTCTGAAAATTGATGTTCTGAAAGAGATTCCTAAAGAAGGACTAAACGAAAAAGACCATATCACCTATACCCACGAAAGTAAACAAAGTTATAACGAAGAAAAAACCGGAAAAGATGGTCTGCTGGAAGTGTCCTTCACTGCAAAAGAAGAATGGAAAAATCCACCCAAAAACTTTGATTACTACATCGCACAGGTTTCCCGCCAGGTTCAGGATCCTGCCGATCCCAAAAAGAAAGTCTGGAAAATAGAAAAAAGCCAGTTTACGATCAACAGTACACTTCCGGCCGATCTGGTTAGAACAGAGGATATGGAAAAACTGGGGATTAAAGCTTATAAAAAAGACGGAACTCCTTTTACGAAAGAAGAAATGCTGGAACTTAGAAAACAATTTATCTTCTACGAAAGTGGATGTCTTAAAGTATCTCAGAAAGAAACACCTGAAGCTATTGATAATGATGTGATGCCTGTGGTTGTGGAAATGGCGGAGGTGAAGAGGGATGGCGAAAGTGGTTGTCCACGATGCAAAGCAGAAATTACAATTGATATTCTCAAAAAAGTATACAAAAATGCAAAAAATGAGGATCTTCAGGAATTAGCGCTAACTTTAAATAAATACAGAAATATCTTTGAACTCAATACATGTGCAAGAAAAGCTCATTTTTTTGCGCAATCATTACAAGAAGCAGGAATCAATTTAAAAGGAGGTCTTCATGGGGAAAGTTTAGATTATGCTGCAGAAGATCTACCAAAACACTTTAAAAACTTCAGGGCAAATCCTGAACTGGGTAAACAAAGTCCCCCAAATGATCTGGCTTATGAGTATGGTAGAAGTTCCAAAAACGGTTATAAATCTAATGAAAAAAAGATAGCAGAAATAGCATATGGAGGAAGGCTTGGGAATGAATCAGTTGATGATACTTGGAACTTTAGAGGTAGAGGATTATTACAAATAACAGGAAAAGGTAATTATAAAGAAATTCAGAAGAAAATAGATGAAAAAGCTAGTGATTCTGGTGTTAAAATTGTTGATGGAGTAGATAGAGATTATACGCCTAAGGAAGCGGCAATAACTGGGATGGCAGATTGGTATAAGGATTCTATGTATTTGAAAGCTGATGATACAGGTAAATCAGCTGATGATGTGGTAGTAGATTCTATTATTGATATTTTAAATAAGCTTACACCATCAAGGCTGAACCGTAAAATCTGGTATCGTGGAGGTAAGCTAGGTAACTGGGAAGTTAAATCTGGTGATTCTATGAAATCTGTATTTAAAGTGGAAGAATGTGGTAAAGGCGCAGGATTAAATTTAGTAGGAGATGCTCCATGGTTCCAGGTTGCCTGGAAAGAATATGAAAAATATAAAGGATTAAGGGAAATTGATAGTCCTTTAAAAGAAAAGATCACAGAATATTTTGATGTGTCTTCTGCTGCAGGGCTAGGCTATGATTATACAAATCCTTGGTGTGGAGCATTTCTAGCATGGTGTTTCGATCAAACTCAGGATTATAAAAGGATTAATACTGCCAAAAGTGCAGCAGCTTTTGGGTGGAAAGGAAGTACATGGGAAAATGGAGAAGATTGTGAAGCTTTTGTAGGAGCTTTGATAGTTTTTGATTTTTCACACGTGGCAT
This sequence comes from Chryseobacterium sp. KLBC 52, assembly GCF_003347605.1. Lineage (GTDB taxonomy): Bacteria > Bacteroidota > Bacteroidia > Flavobacteriales > Weeksellaceae > Chryseobacterium. The sequence continues at coordinate 147,816 of NZ_QDFZ01000001.1, forward strand.
TAATAGCTGGTGAAAATTTAGATGGAACAAGATATGTATATTTGGGAGGAAATCAGGGGAATGGCGAAAAAACAGCAGGGCATCAAAAAATAATTTTAGGCTCTGTTGATAAAAAGAGTAAATCAATTATTGCGATTACTAAACCTAAAAAATATACAATATCTGAAAAAGACAAACAACTTCCAAAGTATGATGTAAATGCTGAAAATTCTAAAGAAAGTTCCAGATAATAAAATATAATTTCTATGAATATAAAAATTAAAATTAGACTAACAATATATTCCTTATTAATAATGAGCAGTTTAAGCTGCCAGGAAAAAAAGCCCAGCTCAGGAAATAATCAAAAAGCAATAAGTATGAATGATGATACTATAATACCAAAAGTTCTCAAGAAGCAGTTGCAGGAGGGTTCAAGTAAATCAATTGATGAGGCGGGAGCTGAACTAGTTAAAATACCATTTGATATTGAAGAACTTGATGCATCAGCTGAAACTGTGCAAAAAATATTATTTTCAAATGGATTTAAGGAAATATCTAATAATGAATTTATTGATAAAATTAAAACTGTTTTTGGAAGGACAATAGATATTAATTCAAGTAATCCATTCTTATATGTAAACTATTTTGATAAATGTGACAGAAGTTTTGTAAGTTATAGTAATAATAGTGTTGATTATGAGGGAGGATATGTTGACAAAAAAAGAAAACTTTTTACCGAATTTTACTATTTACCTGAAATTCTTGATTATCAAAAAGAATATCCCAAATTAAGTGATATCGAATCTAGTAAAATTATTAGAAAATCAAGTTCAAAAGTCGATGTTGAAATTCCACACTGGAAAGACGTGGCAAATCTAAAAGAGCAAAGAAAAGTAAATAATCAAAGAATCATTGCAAGAAATATGTACTTGTTCAATGATAATAAAACATATATCATTTGGTTAGTAACTCATGATAAAAACTTTATAAAATTATTGGTTAAAAATTTCGGTTACGATAAAGAACCTAAATTTAATGAAATGCTTATTAATGAATATATTCAATCTAAAGATCAATATAAAATAGGTGAACTGGTATTTGCTAAAAATTGTAATAATGAATTAGAAGTACGGGAGGGAATATTGCAGAGTTTGACTAATGCTTATCAAAAAAGCTCAAATCCTAAAGATTTATATGGATTAATGGAGTTGAGTTCAAAATTACTAGAAACAGATGAATACAATAATTATTCAGAGAATGAAAAAATTAAAATGGTAGCTTATCTTGCAAATACTTATGATTTCCTGTTCAAAAATAATCATAGGAATCAGGATGGCTGGGATCCTAGATGGAATATTTTAGGAGCATATTTTGAAGATGATTCAAGGAGTAAGGTTAAATGGCCTAAGTTGAAAGAAGAAATGCAGAAAAATAATTATTATAATCTTCCAAATTTAAAAGAAGTAATTAATTATGCAGAAGGATTTGATAGTGTAGGCGCTCCGGATTAAATTCATAATTGAAATATGCTTCTTTTAATTTTTAAACACAATTAGTGATGCAAACTTCAAATATTTTCACAATTATTCTACTACTCATTGCTTGTAATAGTATGGGACAAGATAACAACATGAACACTACAACTAAACAATATGCAAAATCAGAAAATTTAGATACCAAAATTGATATTGAGGATGTTAAAAAGCATATTAAATTGCAAGAAAAAGTTGAGTCTGATGAGGTAGAGTACAGTGATCCATACAATCTTAATATAGAAGATTTAAAATTAGTTTCAAATATTGTTTATGATGATTTAATAAGTAATAATTATAGTAAGCCAAACGCTGAATCCTTTAACAATAAGGTTGAAACTATTTTTTCAATCAGTCATAGTTCTAATAAATGCGTGAGTATTGATAAGAAGGATGGATATATAACAGTATTTGGTAATCGCCTTGATGGCAATCCTGCGACACTTGAACAAAATAAATATGAACTTTATTCAACCACTCAGAATGTTTTCATTAATACTAATAATCAGTTTATTTTTCCCATGCTTTTATTAAAAGAATTAATAAATATTAGTAGTGATAATTCTTTTAAAATTAAAGTTCCACGATATATTATTGCACGCAATATGTATCTTTTTAATGATAGTAAGCCACAATTCAAATGGCTCGTTTTAAATGATCAGAATTTCATGGAAAGTTTAGTTAAAACCTTCGGTTATACTCAAGATACTGAACTTCTCAAATGGGTTATTGAAAGAACAAAATTTGATAAAAAAGATCCTTCTGATTATGGCAAACTATTTTGGATAAAGAATTGTGATGAAAGTGTAAGGCTTCATGCCAATACCTTTAAAGTATTGCAAAAACTTTATCTTCCTAATGATTCTTCCGAAAACAGATTTATTTTGGATCATATAAAAAATTATCTTGAATATTTTGCTGATTTTAATAACAAAGAAACTGGTGTTTCGAAGGAGGATAAGTTGAAAATACTTGCAAATATTGTTTATTTTGGTGAACAATATAAGTATGACAAAAGATTTGTTTCAGGATACGGAGACAACTCTAAATTGATGGGGAGGTTACGCTTCTTTTTAGATAAGGAGGAAGTAAATATTTTACAGGAAAATAATTATTTCAATCTCCCGAAATTTAAAGAATGGTGGGATAATGCAGACTATGATGAATATTTTGTTGAAGAATGTGAATACAATGGAACATGTGGCCCGGATAATCAACCGATGAATATTACAGATTGGAGAAAACAACATCCTAAAAAATAATATATCAAGCACAGTTAAATCTAACTGTGCTTTTATTTTAAAAACACAATAATGATAAAGAAGGTTATAATTTCTCTGGCTATTTTAGTATTGAATGAATTGTATTCACAAAATATATCATTGGGTATGAAAAACTCTTTTCTGCCTGTTCTTAAATCACAGTTATCAGCCAGAGCAAGTGGAGAGAAAAGTGAAACAGATTACCCGACCTATAAGTTTACATTAAAAGATTTAGAAGCTACTGAATCTATTATAGCAAAAGAATTAGATGATAATGTGTATAGGAAGCCAAATCAGGAAGATTTTTCTAATAAGATTAACCAAATATTCAATAGGGTAATTGATCCGAAGTCAGAATCAAAGTATTTACATGTCAATTTCGAAGATAAATGTTCGAAGGACTTGAAACTGTATAAAAATTTGAATAGTATCGATGCAAATCCATACAGCACTTATATTTTGGCTCCGGATTAACTGATGAAAATTCAAATAGATCTTTAAAAAGGACAAGATAAAAAAGCCAGCTATTATTTAAAGCAGCTGGCTTGTTATTTTTAAGTGATAATTTTAAGGAATTATAGAAAAAAATAGAAAACAAAAAAACCTCTGACTAATCAGAGGTTTTAAAGTGGTTTCTCCAGGAATCGAACCAGGGACACATGGATTTTCAATCCATTGCTCTACCAACTGAGCTAAGAAACCATTATATTTTTGTTTGACTTACTTCGTTGTTTTAAAGTGATGCAAAAGTAGTAAGTTTTAGTATACAAAGCAAGTATTCATCGTACTTTTTTTGGATAAAGTTAAAAACTTACTGATTATCAGCCGGATTATTTTCCTGCTCCTTTCTGATCTGCTCGCTCATCTCTTCCAATACAGGTTTAATCGTATTTTCCGGAAGATCACTGATTCTGATATACATCAATCCGTCAATGGCATCATTGAAGTTAGGATCCACATTAAACGCAATTACTTTAGCATTTTGCTTGATGTATTTTTTGATCAGTACAGGAAGTCTCAATTCAGGTTCAAGGTCATCAATAATTTTGTCCAGCTTATTTAAATCAGACTCCATTTCCTCAAAGAAAATGTTTTTATCCCTGTCACGAAGTTTTACTTTATACTCATTCCTTGGAGTGATATATTGGGCTACTGCGGAATCAAAATAGTTTGAACGCATGAACTCAATCATCAGCGATTTTGAGAATTCAGAGAACTTATTCGAGATACTTACTCCACCCATAAGGAATTTATGATCAGGATTTCTTAGACATACATGCACAATTCCTCTCCATAAAAGGAAGAGTGGAAGTGGTTTCTGCTGATATTCCTGGCAGATGTAAGCACGACCCATTTCAATCACCTTTTTGAAGAAAGGATGGATGTCCTGTTCAAACTCAAATAAAGAGCTTGTATAGAAGCCTTTGATGCCATATTTCTTCATCACCTCTCTACCCAATGCCATTCTGTAAGCACCAGCCAGCTTTTTCTCACCGTTATCCCAAAGAAACAGGTGATGGTAATGTTTGTCATACTCATCAAGGTCAAATGGAAGATTGCTTCCTTCGCCTACCGCACGGAATGTAAGTTCTCTCTGACGTCCGATTTCCCTCATAATAGACGGGATTTCTTCATAAGTCGTAAAGTAGATCTCATAATTTCCGTTACTGAAAAGCATTTTATCAGTTCCTCTCAGTTTATCAACATCTTTAATAATGTCTTCCAGAGGGGTTTCATCAATGATATTCTGAACAATATTTTCTTCCTTCAATAAAGGGAACTTTACGGATAAATTCTGAAGATTGATACTTTGAGCAAGAGATTTTCTCTTTTCATAGTAAGATTTCATCATATACACCTTACGTTTCAGAAACTCTCCCAATTCCTCAATCGTTTCCATCTCATCCATTGCCTTTACGGTGATGGGACGTCCGATTCTGATTCTGATAGGTTTTTCCCTGTCATTCATCATTTCTGCAGGAAGCATCAATGTCTGTAAATTCGGGTGAAGCTTAGCTACCTGATAGAAAAGTCTGCTGTTTTTAGCATGGAAATACATGGGAACTACCGGCACTTTAGCCATTCTGATCAGCTTAAGCGCTGTTTTTTCCCACTCCTTATCTAAAATTTCCCCGTAAGGATTATTTTTATTAGAAACTTCTCCTGCCGGGAAAATACCTACACAGCCTCCGTTTTGCAAATGCTTGAGCGTTTCACGCATTCCCGACGAGCTGCTGTAGGCCTCCTTTCTGTTTTCAAAAGGGTTTACAGCAATTACATAAGGCTCCATAGGTTTGATCTTTTCCAATAGGAAATTCCCCATTACCTTGAAATCGGGACGAACTTCTGATAAGATCTTGCACATCAGAATCCCGTCAATAGCACCCAGCGGGTGATTGGAAACCAAAACAAATGGTCCCGTTTTCGGAATCTTTGCCAGATCCTCTTCAAAAGCTACATAGCTTAGGTTTCTTTCTCTCACAAATGAGTCGAAAAAGTCTTTGCCTTCCTTGTCTTTTAGTTTATCGTATAATTTATTTACTTCGTTTATTTTAGCAATGCTCATCACAGCAGATGCTACCGGGTTCTTGAGGAACCCAAGTTTACTTAAGCCGGAAGCTTTGATCAGATCGTTTTTCGAAATTAAACTCATGTGTGTTTAGTCGCAATTAATATTATTGTGTTACCATTTGAAGAGTATTCTTGGAGATTTGTTCCAATAATACATTTTTTTCATGGTAAAATTTATCAATGTGATCCTTCTTCGCATTTCTTACTGTGAATAAAGATACATTTTTAATTGCTTCGGTTTTAAAAATTTTTTGAAGCTCTTCGTTGAGCTCATCAATATGATTAAATTTATCCTCTAGGCACAATGCCAGAGAGATTGCAGAATTCTGCATCAGGGAAACTTTAATTTTATATTTGGATAAGTATCCGAAAATCAGACTCATGTGATCTTCTGCGATAAAAGAGAAGTCTCTGGTAGAGATTTTCAAAAGATCCTGGTTTTCTTTTAGAATATAAGATTCTTCCTGTTGATTTTTATCGGAAGCACCCACTTTTGTTCCTTCTTTGGTAGGCTCTACAAAAGACTTTACATAAAAAGGAATGTTTTTTTGCTGTAGCGGCTGTAATGTTTTTGGGTGGATAACACTTGCACCATAATAAGCCATTTCAATAGCTTCCTCATAAGAGATGTTGGAAAGAAGAGTCACATCATTGAACTTTCTTGGATCTCCTGTCATTACTCCAGGTACATCTTTCCAGATCGTCATCGCTTCAGCATTCAGGCAGTAAGCGAAAATAGCGGCAGAGTAGTCAGAACCCTCTCTTCCCAATGTCACCGTAAAATTATTGTCGTCAGAACCAATGAACCCTTGTGTTACATAGCAGATTTCAGGATTGAGGTGGGAAATAAATTCTTCCGTTCTTATCCAGTCTACTGTACCTTCTCTGTAAGAATTATCCGTTTTTACATAATCCCTTGCATCCAGCCATTGGTTTGTAAATTGGATTTCATTCAGATACTCACTCACAATTTTAGTTGAAATCATTTCTCCACAGCTTACTACCTGATCGTATACGAAGTTGTAATTAGGAGATTTATTTCTTCTTAAAAAAGAATCAATATCATCAAAAAAGAGGCTTATTTCGGCGAAAACTGCATGATTTTCAGGAAAAAGTCCTTCCGCAATTTCCATGTGTTTTTGTTTTATCTTTTCAATCTCAGTTTGATAGTTTTCTTTTTTGAAATAAAGTTCAACAACTTTTTCCAACTCGTTTGTCGTCTTGCCCATTGCTGAAATCACCAGCAGGCATTTGGCAAATCCCTGGCTTTTTAGAACCATGGACACGTTTTTTACACTGTCAGCATCTTTTACCGATGCTCCACCAAACTTGAAAATTTTCATTAAATTGTTAAAAATAAAATTGTTAGATAAAAAAATACATGAGTTTTTTACGGACGTCAAAATTATAAATTTACAACGAGATATGAAATAGTCTGGTGCGCAGATAGAATTAAGATTTCCTTAAAATCAACAAATAATGAAATAATTTAATTTTTTTGTGGGTCTTAGCAAACAAATTTGGAGATGTAATTTTTAATAATGGCCAGGTATTATGTTGATTTTGATTTGTATTGTATTGAAATACAGTGGTTAATCTCTTTTTTAATTAAATTTTCTTAATGCAATAAATTTTCCGAAATTTGGGCAAAACGTAAAAAGAAAAATATGTCAAATCAACCATTACAGACTTTAGGAGAATTTCTTATAGATAAACAGGACGATTTTCAGTATTCTACAGGTGAATTTTCTCGTCTTCTAAGTGCAATAAGATTGGCTTCGAAAGTGGTAAACAGAGAAGTAAATAAAGCCGGAATTGTAGATATTACAGGAGCTGCAGGAAACCAGAACGTTCAGGGAGAAGAGCAGCAGAAACTAGATGTGATTGCTAACGAAATTTTTATTACGGCTTTGTCTCAGAGAGAGGTTGTTTGTGGTATTGCTTCTGAGGAAAATGATGACTTTATTGATATTAAATGTGGTGAAAACGGACATTTGAGCAAATATGTTGTATTAATTGATCCTCTGGACGGATCTTCCAATATTGATGTTAATGTTTCTGTAGGAACTATTTTCTCTATTTACAGAAGAGTGACTGAGCCGGGAACTCCCGTACAGCTTGAAGATTTTTTACAGAAAGGGATCAATCAGATTGCAGCAGGATATGTTATTTACGGTTCATCTACCATGATTGTTTATACAACGGGTAACGGAGTAAACGGATTTACATTAGATCCATCTTTGGGAACATATTATCTTTCTCATCCTAACATGACTTTCCCAAAAACGGGTAAAATCTATTCTATTAACGAAGGAAACTATATCAAGTTCCCTCAGGGAGTAAAAAATTACCTTAAATACTGTCAGATGGAAGAAGGTGACCGCCCTTACACTTCAAGATATATCGGATCTTTAGTTGCAGATTTCCACAGAAACATGCTGAAAGGAGGTATTTATATCTATCCTTCTTATTCACAGGCTCCGAATGGTAAATTAAGACTTTTATACGAATGTAATCCGATGGCCTTCCTTGCAGAACAGGCAGGAGCAAAAGCAACTGACGGATTCAGAAGAATTCTTGAAATAGAACCTACTGAACTTCACCAAAGAATTCCTTTCTTCTGCGGAAGTATTGAAATGGTGGAAAAAGCTGAAGAATTTATGCGTATCGACAGCGTGAAATAAATGGAAGCAACATACTTACAATATTTATTACAATTTAAACGCCCGAGTGGAACATCTCGCGGCGTTTTGCTTGATAAAGAGACCTTTATTCTGACCATTTCCGAAGAAGGAAGAAATGGAGTAGGGGAATGTGCTGTTTTCAGAGGACTGAGTTTTGATGACAGACCTGATTATGAAGAAAAACTGAAATGGCTTTGTGAAAATATCAATCAGGATGCTGACTTTTTGAAAGACGAACTGAAAGAATTTCCTTCCATCTGGTTTGGGTATGAGCAGGCAATTCAGAATCTGAAATATGGTGACAGTCTTTATTTTCCTGGTGAATTTACCGAAGGAAAATCTGCGATTACTATCAACGGTCTGATATGGATGGGCGACGCAGACTATATGGAAGAACAGATTCAGGAAAAGCTGGATAAAGGATTTCATTGCATTAAATTAAAAATTGGTGTCGATTGGAAATCTGAGCATGTTATTCTTCAGAAATTACGAGAGAAATTTTCCAAAGACCAGCTGGAACTTCGTGTGGATGCCAATGGTGGATTCGGTAAAGAGGAAGCAGTCAATGTTTTGCAACAGCTTGCTGATCTTCATATTCATTCTATTGAACAGCCAATCAAAGCAGGAAACTGGAATGATATGGCTGAGCTATGTGCAAAAACACCTACTCCAATTGCGTTGGATGAAGAACTGATCGGAATTATTGATCCTGAAAAAAAGAAACAGCTTTTAGAAACAATAAACCCTCGGTATATTATTCTGAAACCTGCTTTAGTAGGAGGTTTTTCAGGTTCTGATGAATGGATTTCTCTGGCGGAAAATCAGAAAATCGGATGGTGGATTACTTCAGCGCTGGAAAGTAATATCGGATTAAATGCCATTGCTCAATATACATTTACCAAAAAAAATCCAATGCCTCAAGGTTTAGGTACTGGAGCTTTATTTGTTAATAATTTTGAATCCGATTTAGAACTCAGAAATGAGTTGCTGTGGTTCAAAATATAATTGTCAAGAGGTAATTAGCATAATGGTGGAGGTGAATCTGGACATGTAGTCTGGCCACAGTAGTCAGGGGCCCATGATCTGCAGCACATCGCTGCCGGATTCCAGCTGTTGCATCCAATTGGTGGTCGTCCTCCTTGAATGGGATTTAATTCTCCCCTTTTGATTTTCTTTTATTTTTCCTGTTATTGGTTTTAATTGATTGACAAGTAAATGTCGAAACTTTTTTGACTCATATAACATTTGGGGAATTATGTAATAGTATTTAATTCCTTTGAAATATTTGAGTAGTGTGGAATATGGATTGGGGAAGGTTATAGTTTTTACTCTGACAATCCCTTCCTGTTCAGAACGCTTGAATTTTTTTTCAATCCGGTCTGTAGGAAGACCTGGCAGGTATAGATCGAATATTTTGTTGATTTAGAGGTTGTTACTCAATTAAATCACATCTTTTACGAAAATGGCTTTCTTTATATAGTTTAATATATCAGAAAACCTTTTTTTAATCTGTCCCATAATTAAAATTTGTAATTCCCTAATGTTTGAATTAGCAATCTTTGTGCCATACTTTAAATCAGGGCTAATTTTAACATAGAGTTTATTTTTTAAGAATTATTTTAATTATTTGTTAAGAAATAATTGTGAATATATTTTCGTTATCCCGGGATCTGTTGCTGATAAGATTTCTGTCGATTCCATATAAATTTTGAAAAATATCATTCTGTACCTGCGAGCTTGAAAGGTATCCCCAATGATTTCCTACTTCATATTTAAGGCTGTTTAGAAGATCATCCTTTACGAAGGTACAGTCGATAACGGATACAATGTCTTTGTAATGAGCAATATCGCTCGGGCCATTTTTACCAAGTCTTGGGGTAAGTATATTTTTCGTAAACTGAGAAGCTCCCAGAATAATATCCTGTCTGTTTAAATAAATGGAAATCCTGTTGGCTAATAAAGGAAGTTTATTAAATGAATCCTCGGAATCTTCAAATACTTTATAACTTACATCGGCATTCAGCAGGAGAACCTGGTCGATAACGCGAAGTATATTTTCTCTTTTAAGACTGTATAACATACTTTGAAGTACCCTGTTTCCCATAGAGTGAGCCATAAGATGTATCCTCTGATTACAGGGAGCAAGATTCCGGTTGGAAAAAATATCTTTTAAAAACTGCGTATAGAAGTAAAACAATCTCACCAGAGAGGTTCCGGAATTGATGCTGGAAGCCTTATCATCAAAATAACTCAGCGGGATCATACTGCCGGAAGCGGGCCAGCTTACAAATAAGATATGTTCTACAGGAGAGGCCGGATTATCAATAAATATTTTCTTAAGATCTAGTATAGCTTTTAACTCATCATCAAAATCATACAGATAACCATGGATGAATATAAGGACATCACTTCTGTCTTTGGTAGAAGACATGTTTTTGTACAATTCATAAAACATTCTTTGCGTTCCGCCCAGATTATTAGCTGTAAGAGAGGATTTTTTTATCCCTTTTTCGCTCAACAGAACGTCTAAGACTTCTTCATAACCCTGTTTTTCGGGTTCAGAAAAAAGCTTGTAATTTAAAATGTTTCTGTTGGTATAGTCTTTTTTCTTTTTGTCCTGCGCGGTAGGCTCCTTAAGATTATCAAAATCACATTTAGCGATCCTGAAATTAGGAATCGAGTATTCTTCGTTGGAAAAAGAGTCTACTCTTTCGCCTTTGTGCCGGATAATTTTCCGGTTGCTTAAGATATAAACGGCCATGAGAGGTAATTGGTTGTAATGGTATTAGCTTTCCGAAATTAGTGAAAAATATTGGAATACAACAGATAAGGCTTTTAAATTATCACTTTTACAAAAGCTTATTTTTCCGTAACTTTGTGAAACTTTTTTTGCTAAAAAATAAAAGCTACTTTAATGGAAGAAGAAAAAAAATCACTCAATTTTATTGAGCAAATTATAGAAGATGATTTGGCAAACGGCCTGAAAAGAGATCAGATCCGTTTCCGTTTTCCACCTGAACCCAATGGTTATCTGCATGTAGGACATACAAAAGCCATCTGCATCAACTTTGGGCTGGGTGAAAAATACAATGCTCCCGTAAACCTTCGTTTCGACGATACGAACCCTGAAAAAGAAGAACAGGAATTCGTAGATTCTATCATGAAAGATGTTGAATGGTTAGGTTTCAAATGGGATAAAGTTTTGTATGCATCAGATTACTTCCAGCAGCTTTACGATTGGGCCGTGCGGTTAATTAAAGAAGGAAAAGCTTACGTAGATGAGCAGCCGTCTGAAGTGATTACCGAGCAAAGAAAAAATCCTGCAGAACCGGGAATTGAATCACCATACAGAAATCGTCCTGTTGAAGAGTCTTTGGATTTATTCGAAAGGATGAAAAACGGAGAATTTGAAAGTGGTTCAATGTCTCTTCGTGCAAAAATCGACATGGTTTCACCCAATATGAATATGCGTGATCCTGTGATGTACAGAATTTTGAATAAGCCTCACCACAGAACGGGTACAGCCTGGAAAATTTATCCAATGTATGACTGGGCTCATGGCGAGTCTGATTACATAGAACAGGTTTCACATTCACTTTGTTCTTTGGAGTTTGAAAATCACAGACCATTGTACAACTGGTATTTGGATCAGGTTTATGAAGAAGGAAGGGTGAAAAACAAGCAGAGAGAATTTGCGAGGATGAATGTTTCCTATATGATTACTTCCAAAAGAAAGCTACAGAGACTGGTAGCAGAAGGAGTGGTAACCGGATGGGATGATCCTAGAATGCCTACTATTTCTGGAATGAGAAGAAAAGGATTTACTCCCACCTCCATCAGAAACTTTATTGAAAAAGTTGGGGTGGCGAAAAGAGAAAATCTTATCGAAATCCAGCTGCTTGATTTCTGCGTACGTGAAGACCTGAATAAGGTTGCCAAACGTGTAATGGCCGTAGTAGATCCTGTAAAATTAGTGATCGAAAACTATCCGGAAGACAAAGAAGAATGGTTAGAAACTGAAAATAATCCTGAACAGGAAAATGCAGGAACAAGAGAAGTACCATTCTCAAGAGAAATCTATATCGAACGCGAGGACTTCAAAGAGGAAGCAAACAATAAATTCTTCAGACTTAAATTAGGTGGAGAAGTTCGTTTAAAATCTGCTTACATCATCAAAGCTGAAAGAGTAGAGAAGGATGAAAATGGTGAGATTACTACCATCTATGCGACTTATGATGAGAAAAGTAAGTCAGGAAGTGGAACAGAGGAGAGTTTAAGAAAAGTAAAAGGAACTTTACATTGGGTGTCTGCAAAACATGCTATTCCTGTAGAAGTAAGAATCTACAACCAACTGTTTACAGTGGAGCAGCCTGATGCGGAAAAAGATGTAGACTTCTTAAACTTCATCAATCCTGAGTCTGTAACTACAGTGAAGGGATTTGCTGAACCAAGTCTGAAAGAAGTTGCTGTGGGAGAACCATTACAGTTCCAGAGAATCGGGTACTTTACAAAAGATCAGGATTCTACAGAAGATACGTTGGTATTTAACCGTACAGTAACGTTGAAAGATTCCTATAAACCTGAATAATTTTCAGGAATAGATCATAAACAACAGCAGGGCTTCATTTGGAGTTCTGCTTTTTTGTTTCTGTTGGAAAACGCAAAGTCGCTAGGAAGTTTATACCTAGTGATTATTTTTAAGACGCAAGGAAAATCGAAGATTTCCGGCAAGAAATAATAAATAATAATATGTTATCATGTTCTCAAAGAGTAGGAAGATTACACAGAAATAAACTTTCTATTATCATCTGCTTACTTTGCAAAATCTGCGAGAAAATTTAAAATCAGCAGCCTTTAATTGTATCGAAGATAAAATCCTGGCGCCTTAAAAACGGTTAGAAAAAATAATTTTGCGTCTTTGCGTTTTCCAACCTATAATTTTATAAGTCAGAATTAATATTAAGAATAGTTGATAAAGTAAAATCAGGGCTCCAAATGAAGTCCTGATTTTACTTTAATAGTTTAAAATCTGAAGTATAAGATCCTATTTCAAAAAGTCTTTGTCTTGATACGCAGGATTAGGATATTTATAAAACCCTTCCCCTGTCAATACTCCCAGTTTTCCTTTATCAATATACTCTTCTTTTAATTTTTCTACAGCTTTGATCTTTAATGGATCCTGAGTTTCCTCAGCTTCCATTTTATTAATATTATAAGCTGTTGTAATTCCCACAACATCCAGAATACCAAAAGGCCCTGCAGGTGCACCTGTAGCTACCATCCATGTCTTATCAATTGTTTCTATATCTGATACTTCATCAACCCAGAGATTGACTGCTGCGCCAAGCAAGGGAACCAGTAATGAATTGACAATATACCCAGGTTGTTCCTTCTGGATAGGTAAAGCAACCATTCCTATATCTTTTGCAAATTGGATGACTGCATCAAATACCTCCTGTGAAGTTCCCGAGTGGCGCATCACTTCTCCGGTATTATGTTTCCAGATTTCATTGGCAAAATGGAGGGCGACAAACTTCTCTGGTCTTCCTGTATCTTTTGCAAACTGGCTTGGAAGAAGGGTAGAGGAGTTTGTGGCAAAAACTGTTTTTTCAGGGGCTACCTGAGCCAGCTTATGGTAGAACTCCGTTTTGATGGCTGGATCTTCGGGAACTGCTTCTATCAGAAGATCGGCATCTTTTACGGCTTCAGCAAGGTCTGATGAATAATTGATATTTTTAAATGTGGCATCAAGTTGCTCCTTAGTTGCTCCCAAATCTTTCTGGTAAGCTTCACTTAATGCAGTAAATTTACCTTTGGCTTTTTCCAATACTTCATCATTGATATCATATACGGTAACGTTGAAACCGTGATAGGCAGTCTGGAAGGCGATCTGATATCCCAATACACCACTTCCTGCTATCGTTATATTTTTAAAATCCATGAGATTTATTTTTAATTAAAAATGTTTTTAAAGTAGATGATACTTTTTAAAAAAATGATACTTTGCCTTTAACGCAAAGGCTTTGCGGAGTAGATTTATCTGCCTTTGCTCTCTTGAAATAAGAATAAGTTTTTTATAAATCTTTGCGTTAAAAATAAAGTATGCACTACTTTAAAACTATTGTTTTGTAAGCTAATATTTTCAATCTTTTACTCCTTTTACCCATTCCTGAAATCTGGTCAGGAAAGATTCGTGTTCTTCTTTTTCTTCCGGACGGTTGACAAGGATGTGTTCAAAATAGGTTCCTTTCAATATTTTTCTTAAAATTCCTTCCCCTAAGAAAGGTTTATAATCATTAAGAGCTTGAGTAGCTTTTAATAAATGTCGGATGTCATATTGTAAAGGATTGATATCCGGAACCTGTTTGTTAAGATTCAAAAGATTGTAAACCGCTATTCTGGCCGTTCTTACAGAGCTTTCCATAGTGAATACAACATCATTATTTGTTTCTACAAACTGTCCTACAAGACCTAAGTTGGTACATCCTTCAGGAACTACTCTCGGACGGTCTCCCATCGCTCTTGGCATAAACATAGACGTAATATAAGGCATGAACGCTGTACGTACAATGGTGTTTTCTATGACATTATCCAGTTGATCAGTCATTCCAAGGTGATAACACAGTTCGGCAAGAATCTCGTTTCCGGTACATTGAGGCATTGTTTTTTTAATATAATTACCTTCTTTATCCATCAACAAGGCATATACCCATACTACAAGGATGTCATCCGGCTGAGTAGGGAAGTGCGGCTGTCTGTTGCAGGTAAAACTCATTACCCAGTTGGAGTCTGTAATGGTAATAATACCTCCGGTAGCTGTTCTTCCTGAATAAGGATCATTTACACACAGTTCTTTCAGTTTTTCTGTAAAAGCAGAAGGACGGCAGGTTAATGTAGCAGATTCCCATGAAGATTTTTCAATATGGCTACAGAATTTTTCAGGTTTCCCGAACACTTCAGATTTTGCAGCCAGATTTTTCCAAAGTTTCCATCCGGCACTTTGTCCGGCGCTGCTGTTGTCTATCGTAACTTCAGGAACAGTATTATTGTCTCCGTAGAATGTACTTTCAGTCATAGACCCGGTAGTTACAATAACGTAATCATCTTTACCGATGGGTATTCTTACTTCCTCTCCATTCTGTTCAGTGATGATTCCTTCAATAGTTTTTCCTTCCGTATTAATATGAATATCAAGATCTTTTACCAATGTATTGAACTGGATCTGTACTCCTTTTTCAACCAGGAAGTTTTTTAAAGGCGTCACATAGGTGTCGTATTGATTGTATTTTGGAAATACCAGACATGAGAAGTCTTTCATTCCGTCAATAGCATGAAGGAATCTGTGCATATACAGTTTCAGTTCCAGTAAGCTGTGCCAGTTTTCGAAGGCAAACATAGAACGCCAGAAGAACCAGAAATTACTGTTGAGGAAAGATGGAGAAAAATAATCTTCAATGGTAAGATCATCCAGCTCTTCTTTTTTCTTTAGTAGTAGTTTTACAATCGCCAGCTGATCTTTTTTCTCCAATCCGAATTTACTGAAATCCTTGATCTGTCCTTGATTGTGGATCAGTCTTGCTTTAGAATAGTTTGGGTCGTTGTCATTAACAAGACGGTATTCATCCAATACACTGTAAGGTGCAGGCAGCTCCAAAGCAGGAATATCCTGAAACATGTCCCATAAATTTTCATAGGTCATATCCATTTCTCTACCTCCACGGATGATGTAACCGTCTTTTGCGTTACCGGCTCCATCCAGAGATCCGCCTTCCACATTCAGCTGGTCAAGGAAAATAATGTTTTTGCCTGGTACACGGCCATCACGGATAAAATAATAAGCGGCAGACATACCCGCAATTCCGCTTCCTACAATATAGATTTTACTGTTTTCGTAAGACTGTAAAGGAATACCTTTGTTACGTTGATAATTTCCGATCTGATCGGAAAAAGGCATTGTTTTTTCAGGAGTGTTAATCTGAACCTCTTTACTTGAATCCGGTTCGTGGTTTACGTTTCCGAACTGGTCAGAGGCATTTAAAACTTTGTCGAATTTTGAATTGATCGTACTCATTTTGTATTGTTTTTAATTAACAGTATAAAGGTAGCTCTATTCACAAAGCGATGTATATCCCCAAGTTCAGAATTATTATCCCCAAATTCTCATGATTGAATATTTTCCTTTATTCTGTATTCTGACGGGGAAAGTGTAGTATGTTTTTTAAAGAAACGACCAAATGCCGAGGCGGAATTAAATTGTAACTCAAACGCAATTTCAGAAATCGTCATATCAGGATTTCCAAGCATGACATAAGCTTCTTTCAGTAAGGCTTCATCAATCACTTCATGAGGTGTTTTTCCGCTTGCTTTTTTTATGATTTCAATGAGGTATTTATTGGAAACATGAAGCTGATCTGCATAAAACTGAACGGTTCGTTCCCGGTTGATATTTTCTCTGATCAGCTTGCCGAACTTCAGATAGAGATCTTTTTTTTCTTCTTTTTTTGCCGGATCTGCAGAATTCTGCTGTTCTATAATCTCAGCGGTCTCCAGCAGCAGATTAAAAATAATAGTACGTATAATTTCTTCTGTAAACTTCCCTTCCTTCTGAGATTTTTTATCAAGATAATCCAGAAGGTTCTGAAGGAGTGATGAGTTTTTTTCACTAGTTTTTATAATGCTGTAGGAACCTTTAGAGAAAAGATTCATTTTCTCGATGATGAAAGGATTGGAGATGTTTTTAATCAGAAAATTCTTGTCAAAGAACAGCAGTTTCATTGTGAAATCATCGCTGGTTTTTCCAAATTTTACAATCGTAGATGGTGCAGCGATAAGAAAACTGTGAACATCTACTTTATATTTCTGACGATCGATCTCAATATTGATTTCTCCGGCAGTACAGACACACAGCGCATAGTAATCCATTCTGAAGGGAGCCTTTGGAAATTCAAAAATGGGTTTTCCTGAAGAAATATAGTAGGATTGCCGGCAGTCAATACTGTAAAAGGATAGCGTGTCATGTAAATTTTCGTAGGTTACCATTCTCAGTATCGGTTAAATTTTTATTGTGTTTTTAAGTATTTTTAGTTTGTAAACGCTTGTTGTTACTGCAATTTACGATTTTTATGAAAGTTTTTCGGTTTTATATGTTAAAAAAAACATTTTATTCAGGATGCATTTGAAATTGTGTTGTAAGAGATGTTATTGATAAAAAAGAGGTTTAAATAAAGGCTTTTTGGGTTATTTTTATCTAATTTTGCACTTTCAAATTCCCCAAAATATTATTGTGAGACTCATTAACGTATATACGAGTTCTTTTAAAGGACTCTCGCAGGAGAGTTGGATGCTGGCGTTGGTAATGCTCATCAACAGGGCTGGTTCTATGGTACTTCCGTTTCTGGGAGTTTATATGACGAATCATTTGCATTTCAGTATTGAAAATTCCGGAATTGTACTGAGCTTCTTTGGAATAGGTTCGGTTATCGGATCATGGTTAGGTGGAATGATTACGGACAAAATAGGTGAGTACAGGGTACAGAGTCTGAGCTTACTTCTCAGTGTGCCCTTATTCTGTATGATTCCTCTCTTTACTACTGAAGCTGGTCTGGCGGGAATTATTTTAGCCCAAAGTATTGTAAGCGAAACTTTTCGTCCTGCGAACTCGGTGGCGATTACCAAATATGCAAAACCTGAAAATATTACCCGAGCTTTCTCACTGAACCGTATGGCCGTAAATCTTGGGTTTTCTATTGGTCCTGCGCTGGGTGGTATTTTGTCGGCTATTTCTTATGAATTTCTGTTTTTCAGTAATGCACTGGCTGCTTTGCTGGCGGGATTAATGTATATCTGGTTCTTTAAAGGCCGTGCAAGACTGGCGAAAGAGAAAGCGAAAAAAGTAAAAGAAGTGATCATTATTAAAAAAGAAAGTTCTCCTTACCGCGATAGTAAATTTTTGATTTACTGTGTATTCTGTATGCTGTTTTCCATATGTTTCTTTCAGTTGTTCAGTACTCTGACCATATTTTATAAGGATACAGCACATTTAAGTCAGCAAAATATCGGATACATTCTGGGATACAGCGGTTTCCTGATTGTATTGTTGGAAATGGGATTGGTACAGGTCGCTGAAAAGTATTTTACTTTAGCCTTTACAATGCTGTTCGGAACTTTCCTGTGTGGTGTTTCCTATGCAATGCTGGCATTTGATTACAGTATAATTACCCTTGTGTTGTCTATGACATTGCTTTGTGTGGGAGAAATATGGACACTTCCATTTATGTCTACTATTACAGCATTACGTTCGGGAGAAAACAATAAAGGCGCTTATATGGGATTGAACGGAATGTCTTTTTCCATTGCATTTATCATTACGCCTTATATAGGAACACTGATTGCAGAAAAGGCGGGATTCAATGTATTATGGATCGGGACCGGGCTGCTTGCTGTATTTATTGCCTTTGGTTTTTATTTTATCATTCCGTGGATGCTTGGGGATAAAAATAAAACTGAAGCTGAAGAAGGGATTGTATAATACTTTTAATTCGTGAGTTTTAAAATAAAATGTTTCGGGCAATTTCGTAGAAATTGCCCGAAACATTTTTAATATATATAAGTCGTTTACAATTAAGATTTTGAAATAATCGAATTAATAATCATATTGGCATGAATCCTTGAATTTTCAATGAACCAGAGGTGAGTGTCTTTCCCTCCGCAAACTACTCCTGCAAGATAGAGATTAGAAATATTGGTTTCCATGGTTTCAGGATGGTAAAAAGGATTCAGACAATCTCCATGAAGTTCGATTCCTGAATTTCTCAGGAAATCAAAATCCGGAAGGTAGCCGGTCATAGCCAGTACGAAATCATTGTCAATTTCATGAGTTTCTCCTTTCTCATCTTTAAAAACAACAGAATTTTCTTTAATTTCGATCATTTCGGCATTAAAATGGGCTTTAATGCTCCCTTCGGCAATTCTGTTTTCAATATCCGGTTTTACCCAATATTTTACACTTTTTGAAATCTCAGCATGGCGGACAATCATCGTTACTTCAGCTCCTTTTCTGTAGGTTTCCAGTGCAGCATCTACAGCAGAATTACTTGATCCTACTACTACAATTTTCTGTTGTGCATAAGGATAAGGCTCGGTATAATAATGTTTGACCTTCGGAAGATTTTCTCCTGGAATATTCATAAAATTAGGAATATCATAGAAACCGGTAGCAATAACTACATTTTTAGCCTGATAAATTGCTTTGGTAGTTTTGATTTCAAATATTTCATCCTTTTTCAAGATATTCAAAACCCTTTCATAAAGATTGATATTCAGATTTTTTTGTCTTGCAATGCCCTGATAGTATTCCAGAGCTTCCTGTCTTCCCGGCTTTGGAGCCGTAGAAATAAATGGCACTTCGTCAATTTCCAGTTTTTCTGCAGTAGAGAAGAAACGCATATATAAAGGGTAATTGTATAGTGAATTGACAATCGTTCCTTTTTCTATAATTACATGACTAAGATTGTTTTTTTGAGCTTCAAGGGCGCAGTTTAAACCGATTGGTCCGGCCCCGATAATCAGAATATCCAACATTTCCATCTAACAAATGTACGACTGAAATTACAAATTATCAATAATGAATGATGAATTTGTGATTGTTTACTTCTTCTAGTACTTGGCATCAGTTTTGGTGTTTTCTACCAATTTCAAAATGTAAACTATGAAAAAAGTATTGATTGCGGTATTCGCCCTGACTATGATTGTAGCCTGTAAAAAAGAAGCCGGAAAGCCTGTTCCCGGTGAAATAGATTCCATCGCAGAAAATAAAACAGACAGTGCAGGTATTGTTCAGAGTAATGCTGAGAAAGAAGCTGTTTTAAAGCAGACTAATGATGAGGTACTGAAAGCACTGAAAGCTAAAGATTATGCAACTTTTGCATCCTTAATTCATCCACAAAAAGGAGTCCGGTTTTCAATGTATGCTTTTATTAACCTGAAGGAAGACAAACATTTTTCTAAAGCAGATTTTGAAAAATACCAGCCTACCAAAACCTTGTTTACATGGGGAGCGCATGATGGCTCAGGTGATCTTTATAAAGCAACGATTAATGATTATTTTGGTAAATGGGTGTTTTCTAAAGATTTTACAACATCACAATATTCACTGAATAAATTTATTGGAGGAGGTAACTCCCTGAATAATTTAAAGGAGATTTATCCTAAAGCTGATTTCACGGAAAATTATATCAAAGGAACAGAAAAATATGGCGAAATGGATTGGAAAACCGTTCGTTTTGTATTTGAAGAATTTCAGGGTAAATACTACCTGATTGCTGTTGTGAATGACCAGTGGACGATATAGAAGTTAGAAGTTAGAAGCAGGGAAATGGAATAAACTTCCAGTTTTCAGCCTCTAACTTCCTTTCTCTTTTTATTTCAAAACTTCAGTCAGTTGTTGAGTAAGATTTTTTCTTGAAAACTGTTCAATATGCTGAGTGTTTTCAAGAAGGCTGCCATTTTTCCACAGTTCATATTTTTCAAGAATAAACTTTTTAATGGTTTCAGTATCCTGATAACTGAAATGTTTTCCTGCCTGCGTTTCTTCGAGAATTTTTGCGACATCCGCTTTGTCCGGACCGAATGACAGGATCTGTTTTCCTGAAGCCAGATATTCAAATATCTTTCCGGGGATAATTCCTTTTGAAGATTCATTCGGGAAATTGGTAATAAGAAGCAAATCTGAATTTTGCATTTCTTCAACAGCTTTCCCATGGGCAAGATATCCGAGATTCAGGATATGATTTTTCAGACTTGAATTTTCGATAGCCTGAAGGATTTTATCATCTATTCTTCCTACAAATTTCAACTTAAAATCAGCCGCAAATTCAGGGTTTTCTTTCACCAGTTCGTCGAGTGCTTTCCAGAGATTTTCAGGGTTTCTCAGCTGTTCCAAAACCCCGATATAGCTTAGCGTAAATGCCTGTTCAATTTGAGAATTTTTTTGTTCTTCTGCTTTTTCGCTTGAATCACTTTCATCAAATCCATTCGTAATACAAACGGCATTAGCTCCCGCTTTGCTGAAATTTTCAGCATCAGTATAACTTGTCGCTAAGGTAATGTCTGCATTCTTAAATACAGCACTTTCCAGCTGGCGGTGTTTTTTATCTGAACTTTTGGTTAATTTCAGATGTTTATAATAAGAAATTTCTGTCCATGGATCACGGAAATCGGCAATCCATTTGAGCTCCGGCATTTTATTTTTAAGCCCCAAACCAATCAGATGAAGTGAGTGAGGTGGGCCGGAAGTAACGATAGTATCTATTTTATTTTCTTTCAGGTATTTTTCCAGAAATGTAACGGAAGGTTTTACCCAAAAAACTCTGGCATCCGGAATAAAAAAATTACCTCTTACCCAAATCGAAAGTTTAGATTTCCAGCTTTGGTTTTTGCCTACATCAAATTGTCCGGCTTTGAATTTTTTATTGCTCTTATTCAGTTTTTCAGCCAGTTGATAAGGTTCCCATATTTTGGTTCTTACCATCTCAATATTTTCCGGAACATCTTTCATCAGTGTTTCGTCCAGCAATGGATAACTTGGATTTTCCGGAGTATAGATGATCGGTTTCCAGCCAAAATCAGGCAGATATTTTGCAAACTTCAGCCATCTTTGAACACCAGGACCTCCCGCAGGAGGCCAGTAATAGGTGATAATCAGTATTTTCTTTTGTTCCATTTATTTTCTTAATGGTCTTTGTCATTCTGAACGAAGCGTAGCGCAGTGAAGAATCTCACTCTATCTCTTCATTGAGAAATTTCCAATCTGGATTGAATTCTTTAATTAAGTTTTCTTTCTTTTGTCTGGTCCAGCCTTTTATTTGTTTCTCTCTATTTATTGCTGTCTCAATGTCACCAAAATGTTCAAAATATATTAAATAAAAACATTTATATCTTGAGGTGAAGCTTTTTTCAATAGCTTCAGGGTTTTATGCCAATATAATTTGTTCTTCAAATCGTTGGTAACCCCTGTGTATAATACTGTCTTTGTTTTATTAGTCAGTATATAAACATAGTAATTATGAGTACCTAACGTTTTCATATTTGATTTTGAGATTCTTCATTACGCTATGCTTCATTCAGAATGACATACTTCAATAATTATTTTAAGCTTTTTTATTCAGCTACAATCTCTTTTTTCTTCTTCTTATTCATCCAGAAAATTCCAAATGCAGCCAACAGGATAAATAATCCGAATGAAAGAAGAGAAACCCATTTTCCTTTTTCAATCACTTCAGGTTCAAAAACCATTCTGATGTGGTGATTTCCTGCTGGAACATGTACTGCACGAAGTAAATAATCTGCTTTGATGTAAGGAACTTCTTTTTCGTCTACCAGAACTTTCCATCCGTGAGGATAATACACTTCGGAAAATACAGCCAATTGAGGCGTTTTCGACTGAGATTTAAACTCAAGTTCGTTAGGCTGGTATTTCGTTAGGTTGATAAATGCTGTAGAATCTGCCTGAACAGGTTTGTTATCAAAATAGGATTTGTCAGATGAAGCAATGACAGCCGTTTTCTTGTTGTCAATAGTTCCGATAGCTTTAATTTCCTGATTAGGAGTATCTGCAAATTTTAAATCACTTACAAACCATGCATTACCATTGGCTTTTGGATTAGGAACAACCTGTGGCTGTTCAGGACCTCCGAAAACCATGTATTTAGCATTCAGTAAGTTTAATACATTAGGTGTTTTTACACTGTCAATACTATTGATGTATTCATTCAGTACATCGTCATATCTTCTTAATTTTACAGCGTGATAACCACCGATGGAAGCCTTAAAATAAGAGGTATTGGTTTCACTGGTTACGCCCAATGTCTGGTTGTAGATTCTGTAGTGTGTTTTATCTTTTTCAGCAATAGTTTCCAATGTTTTATTGATGTTGACATTGGATAAAATAGATTCCAGATTCGGATTTCCCTGCACTTTTTCAGCCAACAGGTCTGAGCTTTCTGTCTGGAAAGGATTTTCAGCAAAGATTTTATCTACGTAGTTTTCGTCATTTAAATAACGTTTGTTTACCGTCCAAAGGTCGAATAAACTTACAAGTCCAATCACTACCAAAGCAATATTCTGGTTCAGCTTTTTCTTTAAAGTTAAGAATAACGCAGCAGCAGTAATCGCTACATAAATGAATGCTTTTATGGCATCTATTCTGAATAATTTATATCTTTCATCTACAAGATAATCAAGCAGGAAAGGAGGGAAGTAGGTTTTTTCGCTTTCTGTAGCAAAACCTAACAATGACTTTCCAAAGATTAAAAGAATCAATAAAAATCCTAACGTTCCACCTCCTACATACATAAGGATCTTTTGTTTGTATTCTTCAGTCAGTTTTTCATCTGTAAAGAATCTGTATAATCCCAGAATAGCAATTAACGGGAATAATAACTCTACTACCACTAAGATTGAAGAAGGAGCTCTGAATTTATTATAGAACGGTACATAATCGATAAAGAAATCGGATAATGGCATAAAGTTACTTCCCCAAGCCAGTAAAATGGTCAGGATGGAAGCTCCCAAAATCCAGTAACGGTATTTTTTTGAAGCAAAAAAGAATCCTAATAGGGCAAGGAAACATACGATAGCTCCCTGATAAGCAGGTCCTGATGTTCCCGGCTGGTCTCCCCAATAGGTTACTCCGCTGAAACCTTTGGAAATTCTATCCATTTCAGCCTGTGAGCCTACATTTTCCTGAACCAGTTCCTGAACTCTGTTCATGATTTCTTTTCCTTCAGGTTCCTGGCTTCCGCCACCCATTAATCTTGGAATGAAAAGGTTTAAAGTTTCCAGTTGTCCATAACTCCACATCAGCATACTCTCTTTGTCCATTCCGGATTTTCCTGAAGTATGGCTGTCGTTATTTAAAATCTGCTTTCCACGAACTGTTTCTTTTACATATTCTGAATTGGCCATGATTCTTTGTGAATTCATTCCAACTCCAATAATACATGATGCAGCAATAATTCCTGATGAAATAAGGAAATGCTTCATCGGTGTCTTTTTCTGGATGGCTCTGATAAGTTCAGAAAGGAATAAGAATCCTAAAGCAAGAAACAGATAATAGGTCATCTGTATGTGATTGGCAGCAATTTGAAGCCCCATAAAAAGGGTAGTGACAATGAAGCCCCAGATGTATTGTTTTCTGATGTACACCAGTAAAATACCGGCCAGCAACGGAGCAAAATATTCAATGGTATTGACTTTACCATTATGTCCCGCTGCAATAATAATGTAAAAATAGGTTGAAAGCCCGAAGAAAGTGGCTCCTAAGAGAGCGTACTTCCAGTTTCTGACCACTACCATTCCCAAAAGGAAAAAACCTGCAAATAGCAGGAAGAGATAATTGACTGGCCTTGGCAGGAAATTCAGATTGCTGTCGATTTTTTTGATGATGTCGCCTTTGAACTGGCTTCCCATCTGATAAGTCGGCATTCCTCCAAACATGGAGTCGCTCCAGTAGGTTTCATTTCCGGTATTGGCTCTATAGTCGAGCAGTTCTTTTGCTCCTCCTCTGTACTGCACAATATCGTGCTGGAAAAGCTGTTTTCCTGAAAATACAGGAGTGGAATATAAAAATGCTAAAACTATAAATACTACTAATGAAGCTGCAATATAAATTAAGTTTTTATTTTTTGCCATGCTGGTTATTATCTTTTATTTCTTTGAATTTACCTTTTGTCATTACTCTCTTTCACCTCTTCGTAGTCTACAGTTTCTGCGTCCCACTTAAGGTTTTGTTGGTTATTCTTATTCGAGTTGTGTAGATCCTGCTGTCTGTTATTCTGGTTATCATTATTGAAACGATAGCTGTAAAATGTCTTAAAGAAAATTCTTTTCAGAATATTCCAGACAAAGAAAATAATAATGGCAGTGAGTACTAACTCAAGAATGTACTTCATAATTTAAAAAATTTAAAGTTCAGGGTTTAAAGTATATTGTAAACCCTGAATGTTTACTTCAGTTATTTAGCAGATGGGTTTACCATTACCGAAGAATTGGAAACGCTTTTCATAGACTGAGATTGTTTTCCATCGGAAATGGTTTCTATCTGAGTTGTTTTTACGTTGATATTCTGGTTGGTAATCCATCCTGTGCTTTCGTCAAACTTAATGGTTCCGTTCTGAACCAGTTCACTGCTCAGGCTGTGGGTGATAGGTCCCTGAGCTTTCTTCTCCGTTTTCTTAGGAATCCCTCCGGTTACTGCAATTTCTGCCGCTCCGTTTCCTAGGCTTTTCAGTACATAATTAGAGGTTACTTTTACGTTTCCGCTTGGGTCAGCATTTTCAGAAGTAGACCATTTTTCTCCTATTTTTACTCCTTTTTTAGGAATAATCATCAGGTTTTTGTGGAACTGATCTTTCAATACCTTTTCGTTGAAAGATTGTTTAAGGCTTGCTACTACGCTTGCTTTTTCATTGGCATCCTTGATCAGGGTGCCTACAGCATTACCTACTTTGGTGTAAACGGCATCAAATCCTGTAATAGAAATCACATTTCCTTTGGTATCCATCTTCATCTGTAGTTTGTTTCCGGTAAGTGCTTTGTTGACGTTCCAGATCATTTTAAGATCGTCTTCTTTTGGAAGAGGAAGTTTGGTGTCTACTACTACCGTTTTTCCCTGTGCAGACTGAGAGCTTCTCTTTGCTACAAGGTTAAGGGTCATCTCATATACATTTCCTTTGATATCATCCACTACAAAATTCATTTCATCTGTAGACTCACTGGTAGCAGTAATGGATTTCCCCTGAGGATCTGTCATTGTCTTTACATCTCTCTGATAAGTGGTAAGAGGATATGTTTTTCCTTTTTCCAGCTTGAAAGTCTGTGTAATAACTCCCGCAGAATCTTTAATAGCCGGGTTTTCTGCAACTTTCGCTACAGAATCAGCAGGAACTTCTACCGTTACTGTCTTTCCGGTTTTAGGATCTACTTTTGTTATTTTTGCCGTTTCTTTTTTACAAGAAACAAGAGCTATCGATGATATAAGCGCAAGCGCTGCAATGTTCTTCATTTGATTTTTTTAACTTTATTTTTTACTACTATTTCTTAATAAATGATCTGCAATGTCGTGCAGTTTCCCCTGGGACTCTCCATCAGATTCATTGGAAAGTACTACCACTCCCATTTTTTTTGAAGGATAAACCTGAAGTACGCTTGAAAAACCAAATGTACCTCCTGTATGATAAACGGTTTGAGTTCCATCTTCATAGGTGTGTAATCTCCAGTAAAGTCCAATGGCATCTCCTTCACTTTTTACAAAAGGTGTATGGGATGTTTTCACATATTTATTGTTCTCATCCAGATGATACTGCATGTATTTCACCAGATCTCCTGTAGTAGAAATGATTCCTCCTGCGGGAGCAAAAATGGTTGTGAAATTTCTGGGCATTACCTTTCCTTTTTCGTTATAACAAGTCAATAGGTGTGCAGAATTCGTACCAATAATGGTATGATCCATTTTCAGAGGCTTTGTAATATACTCTGAAAGCAGGTTTTCATAGCTTGTATGATATACTTTTTCAAGGATATCCCCGGCAATCTGTGTTCCTACATTGGAATATTTATACTCTGTTCCGGGTACAAAATCCACTTTAGCCTGATGAAGATCCTCATAAAAATTCTTTTTTGAATAGTTTTTATAAAAATCTGACAGTGCCAGGGCGACAGAGTCCATTGGCTTTTTGAATGTTTCAGATTGATCCGGCAGAAACTGTGGCAATCCTGATGAATGATTGGTTAGATTCCCAATCGTTATTGGATGCTTTTCAAATTCAAGATTAGGATAATCTCCTATATATTTCCGGATATCATCATCCATTTTGATTTTACCATCTGCTAAAGCATGAGCCAGAAGTGTTCCGGTAAAGGTCTTGGTGATGGATGCAATCTCATATGGACTTTGGGAGGTTGGAAGCTCTGATTTCCCTATCTCCGTTGTACCATAATTATAAAAATAACTTTTACCATCTTTAAAAATACCTATTGAAAGTCCCACGCGTGCAGGATTCTGCATATAAGCGAGAGCTTCTTTCTGAACCATCTTATCAAGATCAGTCGTAAGACGGTTGTCTGTTGCTATTTTTTTTGTCTGCGCATTAAAAGCTAACGGAACAAAAAATAAGGGTAAAAGTGATTGTATTTTCATGGTTTACGGATTGGGTATCACGGACATTTTCTGTCTTACCGCTTCATACAAAATCGCTCCACATGCTACAGAAACATTCAGGGACTGAGTTTTTCCTTCAATAGGAAGTTTTATTTTTTCATCAGCATGATGCAATACTTCTTTAGAAATTCCGGTTTCCTCATTTCCCATCACGATAGCACATGGCTCAGTCATATTTACATCATAGATTAACTTCTGAGCTTTTTCGCTGGCTGCATATACGGAAATTCCGCTTTGTTGAAGGAAGTCTACAGTGTGTGCAAGATTGTTTTCCTTACATATTTTGATATTATAGATCGCTCCGGCAGAAGTTTTTATCGCATCGGAATTGATAGGAGCTGCTCCTTTTTCAGGAATGATAACGGCGTCTATTCCTACACATTCGGCAGTTCTGCAGATGGCTCCGAAGTTTCTAACATCAGTAAGTCTGTCCAGAATCAAAAGAAATGGTGTTTTTCCCTGCTCGAATAACTGTGGAACAATATCCTCCACTTTATGAAACGGTACATCCGAAATAAAAGCAACCACACCCTGGTGGTTTTTTCTTGTAAAACGGTTCAGTTTTTCAACCGGAACATAATTGGGACGGATTTTATTTTTCGCTAAAATGGCTTTTAATTCAGCATAAATAGGACCCTGAAGTGCATTCTGCACAAAGATCTTGTCAATCGTTTTTCCCGCTTCAATTGCTTCAATCACGGGACGCAGCCCGAAAATAAAATCGTCTTTCATTGAGTTGTTAAAATTTTATGTTTAAGGTTCAATGTTCATTGTTTAAAGTTCAAAGTTTAAAGTTTTGAATTTAAGGTTTGTACTTTGTTCCTTTTAAATCTGTTGTATTTAAATATTTTATAAAAGCTGATCTTTTTACTTAACGTTTCAGTCTGCTCAATTAATGTTTCAAATTTTTCCTGCGAAATAAAACTTCTGTCAAAAACCCATACAATTGTGATCTGGCTTCTCCACAGGAAGCTTTCGCAATAGAAAGAAATTGTATAAATTCTCTATTCCCGTTTCTTTCAAATCCTTCAGCAATATTATCCATTACAGACCCCGAAGATCCATCAATTTGATTGCTAAGTTTAAAATTATTCTTAAGGTTGGTAGATTCAATAATATGATAAATCTCGTTACATAGTTGTCGGGATAATTTCCAGATCTCTAAATCCTCAAATCTATTAATAGTCGCCATAACCTTAAACTTTAAATCTTAAACTTTGAACTAATACTTCTCTCCTAAAATTGCTCTTTTCTGTGCCATCACATATCCGTAGTGAAGGCTTTCATGCATATTATTGAAGATGATGGCATCCTGAATGCTTTTCAGATCCATTCCGAAACTTGTGGTGTACGGAGTGTAGTCTGAGAAGAAATCACTGTCATAATCCTTCATTAAAATCTTTGAAGTTTCTGTAAGTAAAAATTCTAAATCTTCCACTTCTGATTTCTGAACATTTAAGTTGGGCAAAGTCCCTTTCTTGTAGGTTTCAATCCAATACTTGTCAATACGGAAAGGATTTCCGCTCAGGTAATAGTGCAGTAGCTGTTGTGTAGCAACAGTATGAGCAATATTCCAGTAAATATTGTTGTTGAAACCATCCGGAATCAGGATCAGATCTTCGTGAGATGTGTTCTGAAGGATATCTAAAAGGTTTTTTCTTACCTGTCTGTGTGCTTGAAAATGATAATTCATTTTGCAAAATTTTTAATCACCAAAAATAGTTTAATAAACTGGAAATGACAATTTTTGAGCAGGAGATTAAAGCAAATTTTATATATTTTTATGAAAAAATCAGATCATACTATTGAGTTTTAAGACTTCAGCAGTTCTGCAAGTTGTATCAATACGGGATTTTTTAACAAACTTTAACTCAAAAATGGCATTTATTATGTTGATTAATGCAAGTATTTATCAGAAATTTACCACTTATTTTAAACCAAGCTATGTCAGAGATATATCAAGCTGAAGATATCCGCCAATTGACGGAAAAAGTAAAAGAAAAAAACTACTTATTTTCTCTTCTGAGACAGGAAATCAACAAAGTTATTATTGGACAGGAATACATGGTAGACCGTCTTTTGGTAGGGCTTTTGGGAAATGGACATGTCCTTCTTGAAGGAGTACCCGGACTGGCTAAAACCTTAGCGATAAAAACACTGGCAGATGCTGTTCATGGAGATTTTTCAAGGATTCAGTTTACCCCGGATTTGCTTCCTGCAGATGTAGTAGGAACTATGATCTTTAATATCAAAGACAACGATTTCTCTATAAAAAAAGGACCTGTATTTGCGAACTTTGTTCTGGCGGATGAGATCAACCGTGCACCGGCAAAAGTACAGTCGGCACTTCTGGAAGTGATGCAGGAAAAACAGGTGACCATTGGTGATGAAACGATGAAACTTCCAAAACCATTCCTGGTATTGGCAACACAAAACCCTATTGATCAGGAAGGAACTTATTTGCTGCCTGAGGCACAAAGCGACCGTTTTATGTTGAAGTGTACCATAGATTATCCTGCTTTTGAAGACGAAAGGCAGGTGATGAGAATGGTTTCAACATCACATCAGCCTACGGTAAAACCTGTAATATCTCTTCAGGATATTGTAGATGCAAAAGAACTGATCAACCAGATCTATCTCGACGAAAAAATTGAAAAATATATCCTGGATATGGTGTTTGCAACACGTTATCCGGAAAATTATGGTCTTTCTGAACTTAAAAATTATATCAGTTTCGGAGCTTCTCCAAGAGCATCCATCAACCTTGCAATAGCATCAAGAGCGTATGCGTTCTTAAAAGGAAGAGCATTTGTCATTCCGGAAGATGTAAAAGCATTGGCAAAAGATGTATTGAGACACAGAATGGGCTTAACCTTTGAAGCTGAAGCGGAAGAGATTTCAACTGAAGAAATTATCAATAGAATTTTAGCAAAAATCCAGGCACCATAATGAGTGATGTAATTATAAGAAAAGCGGTTCTGGAGGACTGTTCTTCCATGTTAGATTTGATAAAAGAATTGGCGGAATATGAAAAATCACTGCATGAAGTAACCGTGACTTTGGATGATTTTATTCAGGATGGTTTCGGAACTTCTCCTGTGTGGGGAGCTTTCGTGGCAGAATATGAAGGAGAAATAGTTGGAATATCCCTGTATTATGACAGATATTCAACATGGAAAGGAAGAAGGCTTTATCTTGAAGATCTGGTAGTAACTGAAAAGCTAAGAGGAAAGCAGATTGGAAAGAAATTATTTGATGCGACACTGGAATATGGCCAAACCAATAATTACAGTGGAATGGTGTTCCAGGTATTGAACTGGAATGAACCAGCCATCAATTTTTATAAAAAATACAATACAAAGTTTGATAATGAGTGGTCGAACGTATCCATTGAGTTTAAAGACTAACTCAAAACCAGGATTCCGCACCCAACATTAAACTTTGAATTTTAAACCTTGAATTTTAAATTCGTCTATGCAGATAAAAGATATTGTAAAAAAAGTAAAGCAGATTGAAATCCGTACCAGAAAAAAGACGGAGGCTGCTTTGATGGGGCAATATCACAGCGCCTTTAAAGGGCAGGGGATGACTTTCTCTGAAGTTCGTCCTTACCAGTTTGGAGATGAGATCAGAAGAATCGACTGGAATAAAACCGCACGTTTCCGAGAGCCATTTGTAAAAGTAATGGAAGAAGAAAGGGAGCTTACGATGATGATTCTTGTAGATATTTCCGCTTCCATGGATTATGGAACAAAGGTTCAACTGAAAAGAGAATATGTAGCCGAAATTGCTGCCAGTTTAGGATTTTCCGCAGCTGGCAATAATGATAAAGTAGGATTGATTTTGTTTGCTGATAAAGTATATAAGGTTATTCCTCCTCAAAAAGGAAGAAAACATATTCTTTCGATTATCAGCAATATTCTCACTGCAGATTATGTTCCGGCAGAATCTAAAATAGACAAGGCAATGGAATATATGATGGGGATTTTTAAAAGAAAATCTCTGGTATTTCTGTTTTCAGATTTTGAAGATGCCTATGATTCCAAAATGCTGAGAGTAGCTTCCAAGAAACATCAGTTGCTGGGAATGAGGATTTATGATGAAAAAGATAATGAGATTCCTGATGTCGGATATGCCCGTTTGCTTGATGTGGAAACCGGAAAAGAAATTTGGGCCAATACTTCCAGTGCGAGATGGCGCTACACCTTTGCTGAAGCTCAAAAACAAAAGCTGAGAGCTCTGGAAGAAGATTTTGCCAACAGCTCTGCCAGTTTTATGAATATCAATACCGGCTCAGATTATTCAAAATTATTGTATAATTACTTTCAGAAAAAATAACATCGGGCTGAGCTCGTAACTAAAAAAAACATAAGGCGTTTGCCTTTATTATTTTAACATTGAGAAAAATACTTTTAATATTATCTTTTCTGATCTGTGCAAATGCTTTTTCACAGATATTATCCTCTAACGTAGAAAAGAAAACCCTCGCTCTGGGAGAAATTAATCATCTTACCATAAAGATTGACAATCTTAATGAGCAGCAGGTTACTTCAGCAGCTAAGAATGAGCTGTTGCCTTTTCATTTTGAAGAAACCAAAGACAGCATCGGACAAACGGCTAACACCTATGAAAGAAAGATAGAATTTGCTGTTTTCGAAGAAGGAAAATTTACCATTCCTGAGCTGGAATTCAAAGTAGGAGATAAAATTCTTAAAACAATTCCTTATGAAATAGATGTCATTAATACGGCTCAAAAAGCGGATCAAATCAATGACATCATGAATAATAAGCAGGTGAAACTTGAACCCAAAGATTATTGGGAGCTTTACAAGTTTTATATTCTTGCAGCATTGGCAGCAATTGCACTCATTATTGCTATTATTATGTTTGTAAAATGGGGAAGAAAATCAAAGAGTTCTCCAGTAGTGGCTACCAATCAGACCTTAAAAGAACTTGATTCTCTTAAAAAGAAAAAATATATTGAAGGTGGAAACTTCCGTTCGTTTTATGTAGAACTGATCGATATTTCGAGAACTTTCATCACAAAACAATACCGCCTTCCGGCAGATGTACTTCTTACTGATGACCTTATTGAGGTCATGAAAAAAAATAATACCATCTCGCAGGATAACGAAAAAATAATAGAAGATGTTTTCCTTAGGGGAGACCTCGTGAAATTTGCCAAAACCTTCCCGGATCAGGAAACGATGGAAAGAGATTTTGCCAATATCAGAGATTTTGTGAAAAGATCATCCAAAGATCTAGAATTCGAAAACTTAAGAAAGGATGTTTAATTTTGAGTTTTACAGCCCATGGTTTTTGCTGCTTTTTCTGCTGTTTATTCCACTTTTAATTAAAGATATTGGAAGAAGCAAAAGAAAAGGTATAAAAGTTCCTACCATAAAAAATATGGACCACAGCGGGAGTATCCAGGGTGTACTTTTTTTACTGAAAATATCAAAATATATCATTCTTTCCGCATTGATTATTGCCATGGCAAGGCCGAGAACGTTTACCATTTCTCAGGACAGAGATGATACAAAAGGAGTGGATATCATGCTATCTATTGATGTTTCTCTAAGTATGCTGGCAAAGGATTTGAGTCCGGACAGAATTACCGCCCTGAAAGATATTGCCGTAAAATTTGTTCAGAAACGCCCGAATGATAGAATAGGAGTGGTAGCATATGCTGCAGAAGCTTTTACTAAAGTTCCGGTAACCTCAGATCACCAGGTTGTTATTGATGAAATTAAAAATCTGAATTCTGCAGGTCTTGAACCAGGAACTGCTATCGGGGAAGGTCTTTCCGTAGCTGTGAATCACTTGATTAAAAGCAAAGCCAAAAGTAAAGTAGTCATTTTAATGACGGATGGAGTAAGCAATATTCAGAATGCAATTCCTCCACAGGTTGCTGCTGAACTGGCAAAAAATAATAATATAAAGGTATATTCAATCGGAATCGGGACCAATGGTTACGCGCTGATGCCTACATCGCAGGACATTTTTGGAGAGCTTATCTTTACCGAAACAGAGGTGACGATTGATGAAAATACCTTGAGAGAAATAGCCCAGACAACGGGAGGTAGATATTTCAGAGCTACCTCAAACAGTAGTCTGGAAGAAGTATACAATGAGATCAACCAACTGGAAAAATCTGATGTGAAGGTTTCCAAGCTGTACAATTATGAAGAATATTTCAAAATATTCCTTTGGATTGCACTCGCTATGTTGGTGTTGGATGCATTGTTGAGATGGGTGTTTTATAAAATTTTAAGCTGATGAGTTGGTCTTTAGGAAATTATTGGTATTTATTTTTACTGTTGCTTCTGCCGCTGTTAGCTACCTTTTTGATCCGTTTTTTACAATGGAGAAATAAAAAAAGAGAAATTTTTGCGGCCAGCCAGTTTCATGAGAACTTATTTGAAAAAAGATCAGGATTTACAAAGTTTTTTCCTGCATTATATTTACTAGGGACATTATTTTTGATTTTCTCTATCATTGACCTTCTTAACGGTTCAGAAGAAGTAAAAAGTACCCAGAAACTGAATAATGTGATTTTTATGCTGGATGTATCCAATTCTATGAATGCTGAGGATATAGAACCAAGCCGTCTGACGGAAGCTAAAAATCTGATGCTGGCTACCATGAAGAAAATGAATAATGATAAGATAGGTATTGTGATTTTTGCAGGGAATGCCATGTCTATTATGCCTCTGACTACCGATTATAATTCTGCAGAAACTTATATCAGCGGTATTGAAACCAATTCTATGCAGATTCAGGGAACAGATTTTCTGAAAGGAATGCAGGCTGCTGCTGAAAAATTTAAAAATGTAAGCAAAGGATCCAGAAAAGTGATTCTGCTGAGCGATGGTGAAGATAATGAAGGAAATGATAACGCTGCCATCAGATTAGCTAATAAAGAAGGAATAAGCATTACTTCTGTAGGAGTGGGTACAGATGAAGGTGCTCCGGTTCCGGAATATGTCTTCGGACAGTTGATGGGCTATAAAACCGATGCCAACGGAGGTACCGTGATTTCAAAAAGACAGACGGAAGCATTAAAGAAAATGGCGGAATCTACAGACGGAACCTATATTGACGGAAATAATATCAATGAAGCTCCCGACAGAATTGTAGATGCAGTGAATAAAAAATCGGCAGGTGCAGAAACTATGGTGAAATCACAGAATGCCAATCATTATTATCAGTATTTTCTTGCTGTATCTCTTCTGTTTTTCTTTTTAATTTATATTTTTAATCCTAAAAAAGATTTTAATGTGTAATTCCTTTATTTATAGAAGAAATTCTACAAGTACTTTAACCGAATTTTAACAAATAAAACTCTGTTTCTTAACATATAAAGGAATAATTTTGCAAGTAATGAATACTAAAATCATATTTTTATCGTTTATTGTTGCCATTTCGTTCTCAGGCTTCATGTTTGGGCAGGAAAGCTATAAGAATTTAGTGTATGAAGGCAATCAGAAATTTGACGGTAAAGATTATGATGGAGCCTCCTCAAAATACATGGAAGCGATAAAATCCAATGATAAAGATTTTACCGCTCACTACAATATGGGGAATGCGTTGTATAAAAGTAAAAAATACGAAGAAGCAAAAGCAGAGTTTGAAAAAGCAGAAAAACTTTCACAGACACTACCCGATAAAACGGCTGCTCTTCATAATTTAGGGAATGCTTATATGCAGATGAATCAGCCGGAAAAAGCTGCCGACTATTATAAGAAAGCTTTGAAGCAGGATCCCCACAGTGAGGTAACCAGAAAAAATTATGAGATTGCCAAACTGAAAGAGAAAGAAAAACAACAGCAAAAAAACGAACAGAATAACTCAGGAAAAGGTGGTGGCGGAAATGATCAGAACAAAGGGGATGATCAGAAAGGCGACAAAGACAAAAAACAGGATCAGGGTAACGGCCCACAAAACGAAGGCAAAAGTGACCAGGGTGACAATCCTAAGCAGAATCAAAATAATGAAGGCAGAATGCCCAAGAATCTTGAAAATGCGATCTTAGATAAAATAAACGAAAAAGAAAAAGAAACCGCCAGAAGAATTTTAAACAAAAATTCTTATTCGATGCCTGAAAGCAACGAGAAAGATTGGTGATGCAGCAAAAATTGATTTACATATTGCTTACTCTGGCATCCGTAATTACTTACGGACAGGTAAATCTATCAATGGATGCAGATAAAACCGAATATGCAGGTAAGGATATCATCAATCTGACCATTGTTCTTGAACTTAACGGAAGTGACCTTGTACAGCAGACAGGTTTCCAGCTTCCGGATCTTTCAAAATTTAATATCATAGGAAGCGGATCTGTTACCAATACCGTGATTGATCCGGCTACCAATACTTTAATTACCCAGAAAGTTTCCAGAATTGCTCTTGAACCTAAGAAAAAAGGGAAAATAAAAATCGGTTCCGTTCTTGTTACCGTCAACAACAGGATCTATAAAACTGAACCTTTTGATGTCAATATCCGTGATATTGTCGACAGAAGATCTCTGGCAGCGAATACCTCCAATGATGTTTATCTGAACATGGAAATTGATGATCGGGATGTCTATCAGGATCAGCCTACTGTTGCTGTTCTGAGAGTGTATTCAAGAAATATAGATAACCTGAGAAAGGTGAAAAATATCCATCTTCCGCAACAGGATAATATCAACGTACATCCTATTAGTTTTGATAAGTCTGAGATAGACCCTTCCGGATACGGCAACATGCCTTCGCAGGTTCTTGCTATGTTTATGGTATTTCCGAATGAAGCAGGATATGTGGAAGTTCCCGGAGTATCAGCTTCAGTAAGTACTTACTCCAATAAAACAAAAATTGTTTCCAATAAAGTTAAAATCAACGTAAGAAAGCTTCCTGAAGGAGCTCCTGAATGTTTTAAAAATGCTGTTGGAAATTTTAATGTGAACGTATATAATGCTTCCAAGGAAAAACCGGAAGCAAAAAAACCTCTGAATGTGGTAGTAAAAGTTTCAGGAGAAGGTAATTTACCGGATATGGAACTTCCTAAAATTGCTGCCTCTCCGGATTATGAAGTTTTTGCCCCGAAAATTACCACTAAAGTAGCTCCGGGAACTACAGGAATGAAAGGAGAGATTCTGGCCAATTATGTGATTATTCCTAAAAAATCAGGTGTCATTTCAATTAAAACAGAACAATTCGCTTTCTTTGACCCTTCGAGTAAAGAATATGTAGATCTTGGACAGAAAACTCTGGACCTGAATGCATTTTCTCACGATCAGATTCTGGAGGCACGTTCTACCGTAGAAAAGGTTAACGAATATACCAATAATCTTCTGGAGACGGTTAATACTCCCGTATTAAAAACCACTTCATTCAAAGTAAAAGAAAAAAGCAAATTCCACTGGAATATTCTTTTGACCAATATAGCTATTCTGATCAGCTTATTTGTTGGGTATCTGCTATTTAAAAATTGGCAAAAAAAACGTACATTAGTTAGGGAAACTGTACCGTCAAAACCTTTAGGTTCAGTGGCCGAAACAGAAAAAGAGATTAGAGAATTGATGAAAACGGATATCAATGATTATTTCGGATATCTGGAAAATCTTAAGGATAACGGAGAGTATGAAAAGTTCTTTGCAACGCTGGAAGAATTGGATGAAGAAGTAAGAGGGCAGTATTTTCAAGGCTCTACTCCAGAGTTTAAGACTTTTCTTGAAAAGCACAAAGGTTCTTCGGTCGCAGAAGAATACAGTAAACTACAGCAGAAAGTTCAGATGGAAAAATACAATCCTGTGAAATCTGCTGAAGCTTTGGAAGAACTTTTGAAAACTATTGTTAATTTATATTCACAAATTAGCAAATAATCAGTTTATTTTCATATTTTTGCGAAATTTTTAATTACAAAGAGATGGAAATTTTTGATGGTTTTTCTTTTAAAGAGATTGTTACCAGCTTTATGGTTCTTTTTGCCGTGATCGATATCATCGGCTCAGTTCCTATTATCGTAAGCCTTCAGCAGAAGTTCGGACAGATTGAAGCCGGAAAGGCTGCCATTACTGCCGGAGCTATTATGATTGTTTTTCTGTTCGTAGGAAATAAGATTCTTAAGCTTATTGGAGTGGATGTAAATTCCTTCGCGATTGCCGGAGCTTTTGTGATTTTTGTCATAGCACTGGAAATGATTTTAGGAATTGAAATTAATAAAACCACCGAAGCAAAGGCTGCATCCATTGTGCCCATCGCATTTCCACTGGTTGCGGGAGCTGGAACCCTAACCACTGCACTGTCTCTTAGAGCTGAATTTCATGATATTAATATTATCTGCGGAATTATTCTTAATACAATTTTCGTATATTTGGTGCTGAAATCAGCGAAATGGCTGGAGAAGAAAATTGGGGATGCTACTTTGATGATCCTTCAGAAAGTTTTCGGAATTATCCTTTTGGCAATTTCAATTAAATTATTCACCGCAAATTTTGCCCAGTTGGTGCAGAATTATATTAATTTTTAAGAGTCATGAAGAAGTTTTATAAAGTATTTTTAGTACTGTTTATTGTATTCATCACCATCAATGTTTATGCTATCAACTGGCAAGCGACAGATATCCTTGGAGATGAAGATAACATTAGGTTTGCATTCTCAGCTGGAGCTGCTGCCATAGGTCTTATCCTGCTTTTCGTAATGGATACCTGGAGCAGAATCGGTGTAAAGAAATAAATTGAATATTTCAATATAGATATAGCCTCTTTCTTTTTGAAGGAGGTTTTTTGTTTGGTAATAGGTTGCAGGTTTTAGATAAAAGGTAGCAGGAATTAGGGATTAGGTTTGTTATAAATATTCATATCTGCTTTTCCTATTCAATAGGAGCGGGCTTTAATCCGTTTAAACAAAATATAAAACTTCAATTGGCTTTAGCCAAAACCTAATATTATCACGCAAAGTTCGCAGAAGGAGAATAAATGCATTTGAAATCGTTCG
Source organism: Chryseobacterium sp. KLBC 52 (assembly GCF_003347605.1). Lineage (GTDB taxonomy): Bacteria > Bacteroidota > Bacteroidia > Flavobacteriales > Weeksellaceae > Chryseobacterium. Next base: position 186,040 of record NZ_QDFZ01000001.1, read on the forward strand.
CAAAGGCGTTGCACTCAGCAAAGAAAATACATATAGATATCTGTGCAAATCTGTGCGATCTGTGGGCAAATCTAACAATATCAATCTATATTACATAAATAATTAATCTGTTTAATTCAATAAAAACGGGCTTAGCCCGTTCAAAAAAGATAAAGAGACCTAAGCTATTATTACGCAAAGCCCGCAGAAGGATAATAAATGGCTTTTAAAATCGTTCGCAAAGGCGTTGCTACTCAGCAAAGAAAATACATATAGATATCTGTGCAAATCTGTGCGATTTGTGGGCAAATCTAACATTATCAATCTATATTACATAAATAATTAATTTGTCTAATTCAATAGGAGCGGGCTTTAGCCCGTTTAAACAAAGGAAATATATTCCATTGGCTTTAGCCAAAACTTATAATTATCACAATACTCGCATAGGTTTTTATGAATGGTCGTAAAATCTTTCGCAAAGACGTTGACTCAGCAAAGAAAATACATATAGATATCTGTGCAAATCTGTGCGATCTGTGGGGAAATCTAAAAATATTAGAAAATAACCAGGTTTTTCAAAATAGCTTCAGACTTCAGCTCCGTCTCTCTCCATTCTTTTTCCGGATCACTTTGAGCTGTTATTCCACCTCCTACAAAAACATGGACTGAGTCTTTATAAAGTCTTGCACAACGTAGATTGACAAAGTACAGAATACTCTCATCCGTTTCAACCTTGATATAACCAGCATAAAATTCACGGGGAAATTTTTCATATTTACGGATATTCTCATTGCAAAAATCTTTTGGAATACCACAGACTGCAGGAGTAGGGTGCAGATCCTGAATAATTTTATCAAGATCTTCAGGTTGTATACTGGTCTTAAAATCTGTTCGTAAATGTTTGATATTACCGGAAATATGGTCATAGGTTTCCGACTGGTCTATGTGGTCAGAATAATTTGTCAGAATATTCTGAATATAATTGGTAACCGGCTTTTGTTCTTCAATTTCTTTTTCAGACCATTCCTCTGATACCGGAAGAGTTCCGGCAAGGGCCATGGTTTCAAATTCATGAGTACTTTTATTAAACTTCCCTAATACTTCCGAGAAAGCTCCCATCCAGGCATTTTTTCCATCATTAAAAAGATATCTGAAAGCATTGGGATACGATTTACATAAGTTTTTAAAACTCTCTGTATAATTCACTGTATGAAAATCTGTAAAGATCTTCCTTCTTGAATAAACAAGCTTTGGCAGATGGTTTTCTTTGATGATTTCAATGACTTGTTGTAAAGTTTGACAGTATTCTCCTTTTGTTTCAGCGGAAGAATTTGTGGTATCATCATTCAGAGCTTCATTGGTGATCAAAGTTTGATCAAATTCAGTGGGATTTATTTCAAAAATATCTCCGCTGAAGCTAATCTGGTCTGAGCCATTGTAAGAAAAAAAGTTAACTGCATTTTTAGTGTTTTTTTTGTCTGCAGACAATAATCTTTCGTCGAAAGGAAGTTTGAAATAAATCATGAGCTATGAAGGAATTTTGAAAATCAACAGCCGGAAATACTATAGAAAATTCCCAGCCTAATTTTCTTTTTTGCAAAGGTATTACTAGTCTTAAAAATGTCAAAATAAAAAGAGCTTAAATTTATTTTAAGCTCTTTAATTTTTATGTTGCAGTAAGTCTTATCTGTGAATAATATTATTCGTCATTGTGGTATGATTGATCAAAACTCCTTTTTCATCACGGATTTCAATTTCAGAAACGTGCATTGTTTTGCCTTTTCTGATAAAGCGTGCTGTAGCAGTTACAATACCATCTTTTTTGCTTCTTAAATGATTGGAATTGATATTGGTTCCCACTCCGTAATATTTTTCGCCATCGATAAAAATATTAGACAGGCTTGACCCTAAGGTTTCAGCTAAAACACAGCTTGCTCCTCCGTGCATGATTCCAAAAGGCTGGTGAGTTCTTGGCAGAACAGGCATGGTTGCGGTAAGGGTTTCATTTTCGAGATCAATATCGATGAATTTGATTTCAAGTGTTTTGGCAAGCGTTACATCGCCCCAGTTATTAATGAATGCTAATATTTCTTCTTTTGTCTGACCTTTCATAATTGATAAATGATGATTAATTTTGCTTCTAGCTTCTAGCTTCTAGCTTCTAGCTTCTAGCTTCTAGCTTCTAGCTTCTAGCTTCTGACTCAGTTCCCATAATATTAGGATTCCAGTTTTCCGGGACTTTAGGAACAATGTCATTTTTGACATAATAGTCCTGAATTTCCTGCATGATTTCTGAAAAAGGGACTGATGCAATTCTTTCATAAGGAATGGTGTAGCCCAGGTAAACAATTTTTCTTTTAAAATCACCTGCTGCCAGCACAATAGGAACTTTTGCAGCCAAAGCCATATGATAGAATCCTTTTCTCCATTTCGGTACCCAGCTTCTGGTTCCTTCCGGAGTAATCACAAGACTGAAATCTTCTTTAGAGAACTGATTGGCTACGAAATTTACAAGATCATTTTTCTGGCTTCTGTCGATCCCGATACCTCCAAGTCCTTTTACGATACTACCATACCAGGCTTTGGTATGTGCATCTTTAATGATAATTTTTAAAGGTTTCTCCAAAGACCAATAGGCGAAATTTCCTAAAATGTATTCCATATTATGGGTATGTGGTGCTACCACCAGGATACACCTGTTCAGATTGTTGACATCGCCCTGTAGAACGACTTTCCAACCTAATACTTTTAACATTGCTTTGCCTAACAGCTTTTTCATAGATTTCTTGGATTAAAAACAAAAAAGTATAACCAAACTTTGGTTATACTTTACAAATATATTGAAATATTATTGCTCTTAAAACAAACCGCTAATTAAATCTACGATTTTCATTACGAATTCCATTGCAAATTGTATCATGATAAGGCTGTGTTTTTGATTGGTTGGTTATTAAATTTTAGCTTTACGAAATTAAAACTTTTTTTTCACATAAGAAACTAAATGAGGTTTTATTTTCACTTTTCTGAGAGAAGAAGGGTGTGAATTTCAAACGGTTGCCATCCACCCACACCTCCTACCACTCTCTGAAGTTAATTATTTAGTTTGTATGGAAATTTCGTTTTTTCCGTCTTTGATTTTGATGTCCATATCTTTATTTGATTTTTTGATAGTAGACACTGCAGAATCAATTACTTTCTTTGCCTGGTTGTTCGGAACTTTTTTACCGTTTACAATGATGCTGTCTTTGTCATCTGAGTTGTATTCGATGCTGGAACCGTTTACCGTAATTTTATTTTTTTCAATTCGGACATTGTTATGGTCTTCATTGCTGTCCTGATCTTCATCATTGATCCCGTCTCCGTCTAAATCTCCGTCCATGTGAATACGGTCTTTATTCATAGAGATCACCACTGCTTTTTGCGGAACTACAAGTTCATAATCTAGGCTGTAATCTCTGAATCTGTGCTCGTATGGATATTTGATATAGTTGGGAAGTAATATTTTGTTATTTACCACTTCTACAGGAACCGTAAGCTGAATAGGGAAGTTATATCCTTTTCCTTCTTTTTTAATAATCAGATAAGGGGTTTTGATATCTGGTTTTCTGGTTACATCTACAGAAATATAATCTTCTTCATACACTGTTCTTTTATCAGAATAAATATCATTGTTGTACCCTTTGAAATTCTGGGGAATGTTGATCTGTTTTACATCTACATACACGGTATCTGAAGTGGTGTTGATGGCAACATTTTCTACATCTTCCTTGCTTCCTCTGTAGATCATGTCTTTCTTAGCCATGCTGATTCCGAAGTAAGTTCCAAGTCCGATCAAAAGAAGGAATAAACCACCTACAACCCATCCGATATTTCTCAGTTTTGTTTTCGGAGAGAAGATCTTGATGCTTAATAAGCTGAAAAGAATTGCCGGGATTAAACTTCCGATCACCATCATCGCTGCCAGTACTTTATCAAGTCCCTGATCGTCCATATAGAATCTGATTTCATTAGCTCCGGGGAAATCTGTATCCATCCCGAAAAGACCGAATAAAACAAATACTCCTATTATGCTTCCTACCGCCATCAATACGAAGAATCCTCCTACGATATACTTGAATACATTCCAGATTCCGCTGCTTGCGTTGTTGATATATGGCTTGTTTTCGTTGTATATTTCTCCGACCCTCTGAGTAGATTCATTGGCAAACTGTACCAATTTATTAGACTCATTCTTAAGATTGTCGAAGTTCATAGGCTTTCCCTGCATTTTCAGGAAATCTGCTGCTGTTTCAGCTTTTGGAAGTACGATCCAAAGGATTACATATAAAAGACCTATTAATGAAGAGGAGATTGCTGCTGTAAAAATTCCTAGTACGAAGATTCCCAGCCAAATTGCTCTCATGGTAGTAATATCCATTCCTACATATTGAGCTAAACCTGCACAAACCCCTGCTACTTTTTGTTTTTCCGGATCACGGAACAATTGTTTTTTATCGGTATAGTTGGATCCAGAATATTGTTTTCTGGAAGATGTTTTTTCAGAAAAATAAGCTTCTTCCTGTTCTTCGATTTTTTCAGGACTTCCGATTTGTGCGATTACCTTTTCTACATCGGTATCGTTGATCACTTCACGTTTTCCTAAAGAATCTTTGAAAATCTCCACCATTCTTATTTCTATGTCATGCATTACTTCATCAGCCTCAGAAGCATCCAGAGAGCTTCTCAGTGCATTCAGGTAATCGCTGAGCTTTATATATGCGTGTTCTTCTATGGTAAAAGAAAAACCTGCGAGTCCTATTGAGAGTGTCTTGTTCATAGCTTTGTTTTTTAATTTTGTTGGGTGATTTGGTTTACTGAGGCTGTCAGTTCATTCCATGTATTGAGTAGTTCATCCAGGAAAAGTTTTCCTTTTTCTGTGATCTGATAATATTTTCTGGGTGGTCCTCCTGTAGATTCTTCCCATCTGTAAGAGAGAAACTCTCCGTTTTTAAGTCTTGTAAGAAGAGGGTAGAGGGTCCCTTCCACTACATCCAGTTTTCCTTTTTTCAGTTCGTCAATAAGATCAGAAACATACATTTCGCGATTATTGATGAGACTTAGAATACAGAATTCCAGAATTCCTTTTCGCATTTGCGCTTTGGTATTTTCGGTATTCATCTTTGATAAGTTTTGTTAATTAGTTATATTTTTAGAAAAATGCCCCTAGCTAGCTGAGCCTATTCTAATTTTACATTACAAAGATATGTAAATAAAATGGTATTATGCAATACAAAGTAGTGAAATTTTTAAAATAAATTGTTTAAAATGTTGAAAATCAATATAATAATTTTAATCATCAATTTTGAGTCAAACGGATTTTAGAAGAAAATGTCTGAGAATTTTTAAATTTTTACATAGAATTTTGAAAATTGGAGAGAAAAAATGATCTTTTATCACTTATCACTTATCACTTATCACTTATCATTTATCACTTATCACTCATGTTCTAGCCCCGATAGCAGCGGTTACCCCACAGCAGCTATGGCTTTAGGCAGGCGCGAGGAGTAAGAGCGGATAGCGGGAGACAGCTCCTTATTATGAATAGGCTTTTATTGAAAAGGTAATTCTGCCAGATAATGAGACCGGTGTTTTGATATCGGTATTATGATTCGTATTTTTGTTAGCAATAAAAAACACCTAAATCATTTACTAGTACCATGAATATTTTGAATAAGTACAAGCACTTATCGTCATTCCTTTTATTGGGTCCCTTATATTTCGGACAGTATCAGTTTGAGGTTAAAAATGTATCAAAAAGTTATGATGCCGTCATCCAGATAGAAGATTGTTACGACGACAGATGCGGAGGAAAGGGAACGGTGGAGCTGTTTGATCATAAAAACAGCAAGGTACAGACTTTTGTCTCAGAGGATCTGGTTTTATATACAGAACAAGGTCAAAAGCCGATCCAGGGGAAATTGATCCCCCTTTTGAAAGATCAACGGGCTGTGATTATAGATGACTTTAATTTTGATGGAACGGAAGATGTTGCGGTAAGGAACGGAAATATGGGAAATTACAGCGGGGCATCTTATGACGTATATGTCTTCAACAAAACAAGAATGGGGTTTGTAAAAAGCGATGAACTTACAGAACTGGGTTCAAACGGCCTGGATATCTTTGATGTTGATACCCATCATAAACGTCTTATTTCCTATGGGAAATCCGGGTGCTGTGATTTTTTTACCACAGAATATGCTGTAATTCCGAATAAAGGGCTGGAAAAGGTCCTCGAAAAACAAGAGGATATGAGTATTGAAGGTAGTGTAAAAGTAATCACTAAAGAAAAAATAAATAATAAATGGATTACCAAAACAAAGGTATATCCGTCTGATCAATATAACAGAAATAAGAAGTAAAATGAAAATTCAGAAAGAGATCGATTTTATTCTGGCAGTAGATGCGCTTAAAAATGTACAACGACGAAACTATAATGCGGATGATTCCCGAAGAGAGAATACGGCGGAACATTCCTGGCAGATTATTATTCTGGCTCAAATCCTTTATCCTTATGCTAAAAACCGTGCAGATATAGATTTGCTAAGGGTGATAAGAATGCTTTCTATCCACGATCTTGTAGAGATTGAGGCCGGAGATACTTTTATTTTTGATGAAAAAGCCATGGTAGGAAAGTTTGAAAGAGAGAAAGCTTCTGCTCAGAAAATCTTTGGAATTCTGGATGAACCTTTGCGTACTGAATTTTTTAATTTATGGCTGGAGTTTGAAGATGAGAAAACACCAGACGCTATTTTTGCGTGTGGGATCGACAGAATCATGCCGTTTATCTTAAATTCTCATACTACCGGAAAAAGCTGGACTGAAGCCGCAGTAACGGAAAGGCAAATCCGAAATATGCTTGAAAATGCAATCAGCAGAGCATCCGATGAAATGGGGGAGGCTTTTGAACTTTTATTGACTAAAAGTCTGGAAACAGAAAAAGTACTGAAGTAATTTCAATGAAAAATATATAAAGTTTCGGGCGGCCAAAGGCCGCCCGAAATTTTATTTATAGTATCTGGATTGGTTTCTTGAATTCGTCAATCGCAACAAAAGTAAAATCACCTATAATTGCTTTTTCTCTTTCATAGGAGTACATCTGTTCGGTGTAAATCTCAACATTTACTTTCATACTGGTTTTTCCCACGTATGAAACTTTCCCGATCAGTTCCACAATGGTTCCGGCAGGAATAGGCTTTTTGAAATCGATCTTATCGCTGCTTACCGTTACCACTCTTTTTCTGGCAAAACGGGTTGCGGTGATAAAAGCTACCTCATCCATCAGCTGCATTGCAGTACCTCCAAAAAGGGTATCGTAATGATTGGTGGTGTTGGGGAAAACCGCTTTAAAGATTCTGGTTTCGGATGCTTCAATTCTTTCTTCTGTAGTCATATATCATTATTAATTAAAGCGATAGGAAATGATTGGAAACAACAGAATAATGACAGGAACTTATAGAATTCCTGAAACAATCCATCAGATCAATACAACTTCAAATCGCGAAAGTTACATGTTTAAGAAAAAGGCAGGTCTCCTGACTTGTAACATCATTTATCTCCTTCCCATGCCTCGCACAGTGGATCTTTGATAAAGACTTCAGTTACTTTACAGTTGCGCGACAGTCCGTGATTTTCACACGGTTCCCTTTTAATCTGCAGTGATGCAGAACCAATTTCTGTGATGAATAAGCGTAAAAACTTTTCGAATGCAAAAATAATGAATTTATTCCGGATTATGATAAATAATCTGGCTGATTACTCTTCCTTTCTTAATCGTCCAGAGTGTAGTATATCTGTTTTCTCCTGAACCGTTGATCATATAAAGGAAAATATTATCATTGTCAAGGGAAGTTACTCCAATGTTCTCAAAATCCATGGTAGGCTGGAACATATTTTTGATAGCTTCTCTTACAAAAACAGATCCTCTTCCGGGCTGCTGGACTCTTATGGATTTGATTTCGGTCATTCCTTCAGGAAGATCATTCCCGATTCCCCATGGTTTTACTTTATCAATGGTAAGAATTTTTCCTTCCGCATCTTTTTCCTTTTTACGGTATCCTGCATTGGAAGGATAAATATCAATCACCACTTTGCTTCTTTGGGCAGTAGGAATCTTAGGGTCAGAATTGTCGGTGAAAATAAGGGATTTTCCGTTTTTAGATTTAGATGGAGTGTAGGCAGGAAGCTGGTCCACATAAGCAATACGTCCTTTATTCACCATTCCTTCTTTATCAAGAGTTTCATACCGTACAAAAGGTTTGTCGTCATCCTGTTTCTCCGGATATTTGATCCAGATCCATTCTGTTTCTCCGGGAGCCGGTTTTACATAAACAAATACATCTCCTTTACGCATACGGATCTTGTCAACAATTTTTCGGTAATCGTCTTTATGTACACGTACATTGGCATATCCTTCTTCAGCTTTTACAACTCCAAAAGGAACTTTAGTCTGCCCTTTTACAAAGGCAATAGATAAAATACTGAAAGCTGATAAATAGAATGCTTTATTTATGAAAGTCATCATGAAAATTTTTTGATCCCTCAAATATATAAATTAAATGCTTTTCGGAAGATAATTATACCGTTGCAGTTCTTTTAAATCTTGTATTTGTTTCAGATAGCCTTCACGAAGAAGATATATACGGTCTGAAATATCGAGAACTTCCTGATAATTATGATCAGAAATAATGAATCCCTTATTCGTAGACTGTTCAATGATTGCTGCTTTCAATGCTGCAGAAATTTTCGGAGAAAGACTGTGGAAGGGTTCATCCAATAAAACAAAATCAGCTTCAGAATAAATGATCATTAAAGCTTCAATGACTCTCTGCTCACCTCTGGAAAGATTTTTAGGTTTCTCTGACAAAAAAGGACGGATCAGATCTGAAGTTAATAGAAGATCCGTATTTTTCTTATTGCAAAAAAGAGGAATTAAGCTTTTAATGGTATTGTATTTCGGCAAGAAAATATCCTGTGGCAGGTAAGCAATTCTGTTTTTTCTATCGGAAATGCTTTTCAGAACTTTGTCATTGTATCTTATAAACTGGGTATCACTACTGACAGTTCCAAAAATAATTTTTAATAATGTTGATTTTCCAATACCATTTCTGCCCAGAATTCCAATTATCTGTCCGGTTTCACATCCTAAATAAATATCCTGCAGGATATTATTATCGTTAAAAGACTTGGTGATGCTGTCAATATGAAGCTTACTCATAAAATTCCTGTTATTATTTTTACAATCACACAGACAGATACCGTGAATCCCCAAAGGAAACTTCTGGAAAATCCTAAATTGGCATAAAAGTAATATTCATTTTTAAACCGGAGTTCATAGATAAAATAATGAAGGACAGGAGAAATCAAAAGAAAACTCAATCCAAAGTTCTCAATACTGAAAGAGGATAAACAAGAAGCCAATAAAGAAAATATCAAGGTGGGAATTATTATTTTTTTATAAAAAATCCAGAGAGTAGAAATACTTTTGAACATATATTAAAAGCATGAAGTTTCTGTGTGTTTTACACTTTATTCTCAAATATATTAAAAAATACAATGCTGTATGGAGAAAGTCTAAGCTATATTTGAAAAAATACCCTATTTTTCAAGGAAATTTTAAAACTAATAAACATGACCAAAAAACTACTTTTTGTATTCTCTTTTATGTTGGGAATTTCAAGCCTTCAGGCAACCCACAAAATAGAAGAAGAACCCCAATCTTTATTGTATTGTGATACCAATGCTCCAACAGGGCTTCAGATGTCGAATATAACGCTTACCACGGGAACAGTTACCTGGACTGCAGATCCCAATACACCCAATAACAGGATCAGATATAGAATACCGGGAACTACTACATGGATGGCTGCTGATGTTGCCCCAGGACAAAATTCTTTCACAATTACAGGTTTGCAACCTTGTACAACATATGAAGTACAGGTAGTGAAAGTATGTACGACACAGGGATTATGGTCTAATCCTATATTTTTTACCACTACCATTAATTATTGTGCAAGTGCTTCTACAGATACCACGATGATGCATATTTCCAATGTGACTGTAAATTCTACAGGAGTTACCTCTCCAATGGTAAGCGATTCCGGACCTTCCAATTATATAGATTACAGAAGTGACCTAAGCCGTAGAGTTAAGTTTTTTATAGGAACTACAGGAAATAAGCTTTCAGTAACCAATACCTGGACGGGAACTCCAGGTACAACAACAGTAACGGCGTGGATTGATCTTAATGCCAACGGAATTTTTGAATCCAACGAAAGAGTGATGGTCGCCAATAATGTCACTCAGGCAGCACCGGCTGTATCTGTGTTTACTATTCCAAGTCTGGCAGCAGTGACACTATGTGGTGTTACCATGAGGGTTATTTCCAGTCAAACAATACCTTTAGATGCCTGCAGTACATTTACCTATGGGGAAGTTGAAGATTATGGAGTAGATTTGATCAATCTCACCCTTGGAGTGGAAGAATCAGGAAAGTCTGTAAAACCTGAAATTTATCCTAACCCTGCCTCTGATGTCTTAAATATTTCAGGAATTTCAGAAGCAGCGGATTATGAAATTTACAATGCTGTAGGACAGAAAATTAACGGAGGAAAAGTTTCAGATCATCATGTAAACCTTAATCATTTGTCAAAAGGAGTTTATTTTATCCAGCTGAAAGATAAAGAAAAGGTAACCCGATTAAAATTTATTAAGAAATAACATAAGAATGAATGGTCTTAAACTATCTCTATTTTAACCGAAATTTTGATTAAATTTGGGAGGAATACCAAACTATATAATCATGATCAAAAAAATGTTTATGCTATTTCTTTTGTCAATTATTTCATTTTATCAATGCAATGTATTGAAAATCAAAGAAAATCCAGTTTCATTATTATTGCCACCTGCAAATGTTATTATAACAGATATAACTCCTACCAGTGCCACTATTTCCTGGACTCCTCAAATAGGAACAGGAAGTATGGTTGTTTATAAAAAAGTGGGAGAAACAAGTTCAAATAGCACATATACTACAAGTACTTCGATGACAATCTCTAGTTTGACACAGTGTACAACTTATGAAGTAAAAATACAATATGTACAAGCAGGCGGAGGATATTCAGTACCTATTACTTTTACAACACCAATGTGGTACTGTATTGAAAATTCTACTGCTACAATTACCCCTTATCTATATGCATCTAATGTTACACTTAATGCAACTGATTTGCCGCAGATGACTAGTAATTCAACAGGAACAAAAGCTTACGCAAATTTCCGCTCGGATCCCACTCGTAAAGTAAAATTGGTGCGCGGAAGCAGTAATAATACTATTTCTGTTACTAAAGCGGGACCTGCTACTCAAAATCCCACTACGATAGGGATTTGGATTGATTACAATGGAGATAGGGCTTTTGATCCTTCTAGTGAAAGAATACTATATTCAAGTAATAGTACAGATATGAATCCTACAGCTACTTTTAATGTGCCTCTACAAGCCGGACAAGTAGATTGTAAGGTAGCGATGAGGGTAATATCTAATACTACACCTTATTTTACGAATTGTGGTCCTACAAATGAAATACAGGATTATGAAGTTGAATTTCTTGATGCTTCAAGTTTAGCAATAGAAGAACCTATGGGAAAGAGCAAAGAAATTACAATTTCTCCCAATCCTGCCTCTGATGTTTTAAATATCTCCGGAATTTCAGAAGCAGCGGATTATGAAATTTACAATGCTGCAGGACAGAAAATTAACGGAGGAAAAGTTTCAGATCATCATGTAAACCTTAACCATTTGTCAAAAGGAGTTTATTTTATCCAGCTGAAAGATAAAGAAAAGGTAACCCGATTAAAATTTATTAAGAAATAAAAAAGAGAGAGTACCTTCTGGTGCTCTCTCTTTGTATTTGCGTTAAATTAATTTTTTATTTATTAAATTCTCTCAAGTTCATCCGCATCAATTGTGGTCTTGAAAGTTCCGTAATTGACAATTACTTTGTTTCTGGAAATTTTTTCAATGGTTCCCACACTGGTGCTTCCGGTAATACGAACACGTTGTCCGATTTTCATCCACACAGCACGGTCGGTTTTGCGTTTCTCTTCCAGTTTTTCATTGGTCTCAGCAATTTTTTCAATAACCTCTTCCTTTTTCAGCTGTTGAGTGATTTTTCTCTTAACAACCTGCAGGCGTTTGGTTTCGTCCTTGTCACTGCCCAGTTTTCTGAATTTCTCCTGTTCAAGAAGTTTTACAAAGTCTTTTACAACATCCTTCCTGGATTTACCTTTGGTATAGCTGTCAATGAATGTTTCAATCTTATTCCCGAACTGTAGTTTGCGGTGTTCCTCTTCATATAATTTCTGGAAATTGAACAGTTTCTGCTGAAGCTGCTCATTCAGTTTCTGAAGGTTATCACGTTTATCTTCTACAGACTCTTTCCTTTCTGCGAGATCAGATTTCAGTTTTTCAACCTCAAATTTTTCCTGCTGCAGTTTTACAATCGTTTTATCAAGATTAACAATATCATGCTCTACTTTTTTCTTCGCAGAATGGATAATGAATCTCGGAATTTTATTCTTTTCTGCAACTTCAAAAGTAAATGAACTTCCTGCCTGTCCCACTTCCAGCTTATACATCGGTTCCAGTGTTTCTTCATTGAAAAGCATAGCTGCATTCTGGGCATTGGGAAGCTGCTCTATTACCAGTTTAATATTGGTATAATGCGTCGTGATGATGGCGAAACTCTTTTTGTCATAGAAAAACTCCATAAAACTTTCTGCCAGCGCACCTCCAAGCTCCGGATCAGAACCTGTCCCGAACTCATCAATAAGCAGAAGTGTATTGGCATCAGCTTCACGAATGATTCCGGACATTTTCTTCAACCTCGATGAATAGGTGGATAAATGATTTTCAATGGACTGGTTGTCCCCGATATCAGTCATGATCTTCTCAAAGAAAAACATTTCAGACTTAGGGTGAACCGGAACCAGAATACCACTCTGAATCATCAGTTGTAATAATCCAACCGTTTTCAGGGTAATCGATTTTCCGCCCGCATTCGGACCGGAAATACAGATAATCCTGTTATGTTCTGTTAAGGTAAGTGTTTGAGGGTGAATGGTTTTGTTTTCGACCTTGTTTCTTAACCATAAAAGAGGATGATAAGCATCTTTTAATCTCAGCGTTTTATGATGGTTGATTTTTGGAAGAACTCCGTTAATCAATTCACCAAATTTGGCTTTTGCTCTCGTAAGGTCAAGGTCAAAAATATAAACCTGATATCTCCATAGCTGAGGTTGAAATTCGGCCAGTTCTGCAGTAAGTTTACGGAGAACTTTATCAATTTCTTTTTTTTCTTCCTCTTCATTTTCACGCAGCTTGAAATAATGTTTTACCACACTGTCCGGCTGAATATACGTGATGGAACCTGTCTTGGAAATTCCTAATGTTCTTCCCGCAACCCTTTTTTTGAATCCTGATTTTACAGCCAGAACCCTTTGGTCGTCAATAATCGTTTCTCTGATATCATCCAGAAAGTCACTCTGTCCATACGTGGTAAGCGCACGGTTGAAATTTTCCTGAATCGCCTTTTTAGCAAGCTGAATTTCAGTTCTTATCCCTTTCAGAGCGGGAGAAGCTTCGTTTTTTACTTCACCAAAACGGTTAAAAACCTTATCTACCTTCTCAATGATCTCTTTTCTGAATTCCAGTACAGAAGCTTCTTCCAATAAAGTAGGAAAGGTTTCCGGCATGGTAGGGAAGAACTTCTGGAGTCTTCCGATCTGTTCCGTGATGGTTTTTATTTTGATGAAAGCAGCATTTTCCAGACGGTAATTCTCAATCAGCATCAATTTCAGCTCACTTTCAATATCTTCATATTCATCAAACGGAATCGCATTTGAACTTTCAAAACTCGACAGATATTCTGAGGTTTTTTTTAATGAAAGTTCCGCCTCGTCAATTTCCATCGGACGAAGTTGAAGAATTTTTTCTCTTGTTTTCGGAGAATACGCAAATGGGGAGATTTCCGCGAGCAATTGCGGAAACTCTAATTCGTCTAAATCTTCTTTATCTATATACACAGTGCAAATTTAGTGAGAATTTTGATTATTACGTATATCTGAGAGATTTACAGAATAAATTACCTGTGAATTTGATGATGATAGAGTACTTTTTTTATTAAAAATTTTAAAACTTCAAAAAAGATCAATTTTTTTAACGCAAAGTTTTTATTACTAAACCTTATCCCTTTAAGGAAGCAAAGAGTGGAATCAATACATTGATTCTTTCTGAGCGGTTCGGTCATTCTTCCACTTCATCAGCGATTTAGTCGTATTTCTTCGCTCACTTAAAATGAGTAATAAAATGCAATAGCCTTTGTATTTATATACATGTATGCTATTCTTTTTATTACATTTGAGATGTGAAACTAGAAACCTCAAGATTGATTTTAAAGGGAATCAATGAAAGTAATACGGAAGATATTTTAAAAATCCGAAGCAATCCGGAAGTCAATAAATTTGTGAAAAGAGTTTCACCAAAGACCAATTATGATGCACTTCAGTTTATTTTGACGATTAAGCAAAGAACTCAAAATAATCAAACGGTCTATTGGGGGATTTCTTTAAAAGATCGGTCTCATCTTATCGGAACCATCTGTCTCTGGAATTTTTCTGAAGACCGGAAAACAGCAGAAGTCGGCTATGAGCTATTACCAGAGTATCACAGGCAGGGAATTATGTCTGAAGCATTGAATGCGGTAGTAGAGTATGGGTTTAACGAACTCCATTTACAGAAAATTGTAGCCATTACCAATACATTCAATGAAAATTCAAAAGGACTTCTTTTAAAACATCATTTTATTTTGCAGGAAGGAAAAAAAGATGAAGGATTTCCGGATAATATTATTTTTAGTTTGAAAAGACTATAATAAGATCTTTAACGTGAGAGATTGTAGCATTATGGATAGTGTTTTTTCATTTTTAGGAAATATTTCATACTTGCAAGGTGAAGAAGCAGGATTTTGTAATTAAAAATTCCTAGTATCTTAATAATCTGTTATTAATCTCTTTTTCATGATTGCTGTCCAATTTTTCGTATATGCTGATTGAAAGAAAAGTGAAGATATTTAAAAGTATAATGGAGGCTCTTATTTTATTTTAATATTATTATTTTTGCACTATGACCTGGACAGAAATTTTAGCCCCGATAAAGAGTACGGAATACTTTACTACCCTTTGGGAGAAAGTGAAGAATGAATATGCAACAACCAAAGTTTTTCCACCCAAAAATCAGATTTTCAGAGCATTGGAACTTACAGCTTTTGATGATGTTGAAGTGGTGATTATTGGCCAGGATCCTTACCATAATGATTATCAGGCGAATGGTTTGTGTTTCTCTGTTTCTGAGCAGGTTGCAGCACCGCCATCACTAAAGAATATTTTTATTGAGCTAAAAGATGATCTGGGAGTGGTAAGAACTTCCAAAGAACTTGATGACTGGGGAAAACAGGGCGTTTTATTACTGAATGCTACGTTAACGGTTCGTGCCCATACACCGAACTCTCATAAAGACCTTGGCTGGGAAAAGTTCACAAATTTTATTATTAAGGAAATTTCAGATAAAAAAGAGAATGTGGTTTTTGTTTTATGGGGCGCTTTTGCACAAAAAAAAGCCGAACTCATAGATCCGGCTAAACATTTTATTATTAAATCGGCACACCCTTCACCTTTTTCTGTGTACAGAGGTTTTTTTGGAAGCAAGCCTTTCTCAAAAATTAATGAATATCTTGTTTCCAAAGGGAAGAAGCCTATTTCCTGGTAGAATCAGCAGATTGATCTGCTTTTTTTATCGTAATTCCGATTTTATATTTTCCGGCTAATGCTTTTGCCCCATCCTGCGATTTTGGATAAGGAGCAATGTCCTGTAATGTAATAGTGTATCCGTTGAATTCTGTCGACTGTTGATAATTTCTTGCCGGATAATCTGCGCTGGCTAGGTTCAGAATCATCGGTCGGGTAGAAGTTCCCATTACTTCCACCTGAGCAAGAGCAACACCGGCCCATATACATTGGGCTCCTTCAGGACAACGGCTGTCTTCAGAAACTCCTTTGAATGTCACATTCATCTGGTATTCTCTTAAAAACTTATTTTCTCCTTCAGTCAGATAAATAACGCCGTCTTTCTGATGATCAGAGCCTGTTGTTTTTGTACCTGTGGACATTTCAGTAGCTTTTGTATTAATCTTGGATTTCTTTTGGGCATCGCATCCTGTTAATGCAAATATTCCCAGACTGAGTATGACAATTTTATGGAACATAGTTTCTTATATTTAATTAAATAACGTTAAACATATTAAGTAATACTACCAAAAACATTGCCACTCCTACCACAAAACTGAATCCGGTTCCGTAAATGAATCCAATCAGTGCTCCTTTGGTGGATCGTAAGGCTTTATTCATATCCTTGCTGTCGTGGAGTAACTCACCAATAAATACTCCTGCAAACATTCCTATCAGAAATCCCAACGGAATCGGAATAAATATCCCAACAATAGTTCCTACCACAGAACCGATACTTCCCCAACGTGTACCTCCATATTTTCTGTTGGTCTTTGCCGGAATTACATAGCTTAACACCACAGAAGCAGCTGTAAGAATTCCGAATGCCCAGATGTAAATCATCGGAAGATCCGCATCGGTCCCGAATTTATAGATCAACAGTCCGCAGATACTCAGCAAAAGACCGGGCAATACCGGAAGAAAAGTTCCTAATATTCCTATAAATAATAAAATAAGGCAGAAAATATTAATAATCGTTGTATCCATTCTTTAAAAAATTAAAGATGCAATATAAAAAAAGTGGCCTTATAAAAAGCCACTTTGAGAACTGAGTTATAAAATTTTATTACAAATTTAAGATGACGTATTCCAGAATCGGTCCTGCTTTACCGATATTTCCACTTGCATGGTTATGGAATGTGGTATAATAGATATTTCCACTGTTTGTTGTTCCTGAACATGAGCCCATATAATCGCCGTGCGCCTGATGAGCATTCCACGCATTCTGATTAATGGTAATGGTAACAGTGTTGCCACTGGCTGTATGATGGCAGATCGTCATATGATTATTGTTTAAAGACGTTCCCACAGTGATCTTAGGAGCCGTTTTATCCACGTACTTATTGGTTCTGATCATCAGCGGTTCGTTATCTTTCTGTACCAATACTTCCCAGAATAAAGGATCATAATACTGGATTTTTTGCCACAGAGACATATCATACTGGATATCTAAAGTACTAAATCCTAATGCTGAAGCCATAGCAGTATTGGAAACAGTGCAGTTGTTATACATACCGGCATTTCCATTGATATTAAAACAGATCTTCGTAAAATCCAGAAATCCTCCGGCGATACCGCAGGATTGCGCATTTTGATTCCCGCCTACCAGATAGGCAGCAGCCCAGTCTGAGCTGTAAATGCTTCCGCCGTTTGTGATAAAAGTAGAGAGATTACTGAAAACGGAAAGGTCGTTACCAGGAGAGCTGGTTCCCGTCTGTGCCAAATTACGTGAACCGCAATTCAGGAAAATAATATCATACTGAGAAATGGTGTTGAAGTTTTTTAAATCCTGATAGCTGATTTCTGTCGCCGTATAACCAAGATTTGTTATAATAGCCTCTATTTCGTCATAACTACCTTCTACATACGCTATTTTTGCAATCTGATTCAGCTTTGAATCTTTGGTGGGAACACTGGTTGTTTCATCCTTTTTTACCGTAATGGGAATCTCTGTTCTGAAATTAAGACCATTACCGGTCTGAATGTGAAGGGTTGTATTTCCTTCAGGTGCAGTAAGGCTGAATGAACCATCCGCATTGGAATAAGTGTGATAAACCTGATTTTTGCTGTCAATAGTAAATACCGTGGCGCCGCCAATCGGCTTTGTTCCGTTTTTAGCAAATACTTTACCTTCTACTATTCCGGTTACAGGTTTGGAATTTTCTGGATTCACGGAGTCATCACCTCCTTTACAGTTTACTAAGAGCACAAGGCTGCATAGTATGATGAACAAGTAATTTTGTCTCATATTTAATTGATTTTGATGGGTTTAGTTTTAACCAAATTTAATAAATTTTTAATATTAAAACACTTAAATCGTAATTTATTTTAATATTTTTTACTTATATCTGTTATTTGTAGTTAATTTTTCATTTATAATTAAGGGTTGTAGAAGATTTGATATTTTGGAGCTGAGTTTACAAATCTTTTTTATATCAAATTTTCCGGATAATAGTTTTTGGGATGAAAATTGATTATGAATAGTAAAATGATGATTCTTAATTTCATAAATTTGCTGTAATGAATGACCAGTTACAAGAAACCAAAAACTTTATACAGGAGCTGAGCGAACGGCTTTACATTTATATTACCCAGATATCACCCTCCGGGCTGGATTGGGTTTTTCATATTATTGTAAAACTGAGCTTACTTCTTGTTCTGTTTTTTATTACTGATTTTGTTTTTAAGTTCATTATCAATTCTGTATTCAGGTTATTTCATAATGAGCAGAAATTTCCGATCTTGAAATCTATTTATCAGGCTAAAATCACCAATTCTGTAGCGCATTTTGCTGCTCTGATTGCTGTAGCGGGTATCCAGGGTTCCATATTTCCGGAAAATGCACTGCCGAAGACCACCATTTTTATCATAAGATGTATCAATCTGGGATTAGTATTGATATTAGCAGGAATGCTCTACAGATCGCTGACAGCTTTCAGAAATTATTTCAGCATCAAACAGGATTTCTACAAAATTATGGCGCTGAATGCCATCTCTGAAACCGTAAAAATATTAGGACTTTTTATATTTACGGTAGTAGGTCTTTGTGTGATCTTTGGGATTAAAGGAACCACCATCGTAGGAAGTCTGGGGGCGATTACAGCTGTTTTGGTATTGGTTTTCAGAGATACTATTTTAGGATTTGTTACAGGTCTTCATGTGGCTACTTCCAAAAATCTGAAAGTAGGAGATTGGGTAAGCATTCCCAAATACAGCATCGAAGGAAATATTACGGAGATCAATCTTTTAACAACCAAAATTACCAATTTTGATAAAACGGTTTCAACGATTCCAACCTATGATCTGATGACCACCGAGATCAAGAATATGCAGGTGATGTCTGAATCTAATACCCGAAGAATAAAAAAATCCATTTACTTTAACATTAATTCTTTTAAGTTTCTGACGGATGAAGATGTTGAGCGCTTAAAGGAAATTAACCTGATTTCGGATTATCTGGAAGAAAGAACTTCGGAGATCAAAAAAGAAAAGGAAAGTCTTGAGCATAAAGATAAAATTGTGAACGGAAGACAGCTAACCAATATCGGGGTATTCCGCTATTATGCGCAGAAATATATTGAAAATGACCCGGATGTTGACAAAAACGGAACCCGGATGGTTCGTCAGCTGGAGATTACCCCACAAGGGCTTCCACTTGAAGTCTACTGTTTTGCCAATGATTCCAAATGGGAACGTTTTGAGCAGATACAGGCAGATATTTTTGACCATTTGCTGGTAGCTTCAAAAGAATTTGAACTTCAGGTAATGCAGGTAAGCGTGAAAGTGTAGACGTTAGAAACTAGATATTAGAAATTAGAGGCTAAGCTCTTTTACAACTGATGTTTAGGTAATATAATAAATATAAAATTTAATAGCGGTATGGAGGTATAATGGAAGTTATAATAATAATAATAATAATAATTTGTTATCTAACTTCTAACTTCTCATATCTAACATCTAAAATAAAAAATGACAAAACTAAGCGTAAACATTAATAAAATTGCGACGTTAAGAAATGCAAGAGGAGGAGAAACCCCAAGTGTTACAGAAGCTGCTGTAAAAATTCAGGAATTCGGAGGACAGGGAATTACCATCCATCCAAGACCTGATGAAAGGCATATTACAAGAAAAGATGTCTATGATCTGAAGCCGTTGGTTACCACTGAGTTTAATATTGAAGGAAACCCTCATCAGGATTTTATTGATATGGTATTGGAAGTAAAACCTGAGCAGGTAACGCTGGTGCCGGATGCTGATGATGCTATTACCTCCAACGCAGGCTGGGATACAAAAAAACATCTTGATTACCTTACAGAGATCATTGCAGAATTTAAAAAAGCTGGAATCCGTACTTCTGTTTTCCTGGATCCTTTACCTGAGCTTGTAGAATATGCAGCCAAAACAGGAGCAGACAGAATAGAATTATATACAGAAGCTTACGCAAAAAATTATCTTATCAATAAAGAACAGGCCATAAAACCTTATTACGATACTGCGGTTGAAGCTACTAATTTCGGATTGGGAATCAATGCCGGACATGATCTGAGCTTAGAAAATCTGAAATATTTTGCCGATACGATTCCGAATCTATTGGAAGTATCTATTGGCCATGCTTTGATTTCAGAAGCACTTTATATGGGATTGGAAAATACAGTTCAGGCTTATCTGAAGAGACTGGCAAAATGGTAATAAATAAGAAATCAGAAGTTAGAGATGAGAGGTTAGTACAACTTCAATTATATATATTAAAAATATCATAAACAGATTATGCTTGATTTATCTAACTTCTGATTTCTCACATCTAACTTCTAAAAATATGGAAATTTTAAACTCAAAAATATTCGGCGAAAATGTAACCAATACGCCACTTCTTGTATTTCACGGACTATTCGGAATGCTTGACAACTGGGGAAGTTTCGGAAAGGATCTGGGAGAATATCTTCCGGTACATCTGATCGATCTTAGAAATCATGGAAGAAGCTTTCATTCAGACAGCATGTCTCATGATGACCTGGCAAATGATATTGCCCGTTATATGGATCATTACGGAATCCAGAAAGCACATGTTTTAGGACATTCTTTAGGCGGAAAAGCAGTAATGCAGTTTGCTATAAAATATCCTGAACGTGTTGAAAAACTGATTGTTGTAGATATTTCACCTAAAGCATATCCACCGCATCATCAGGGAATTATCAAAGCACTGGAAACCGTTGACTTCAATACCGTATCTTCAAGAAATGAAGTGGAAGCTGTTCTGAACCAATATATTCCGGAAAGATCTACTGTACAGTTTTTGACGAAAAACCTGTATTGGGATGACAATAAAAAACTAGGTTGGAGATTTAATCTTAAGACATTATCTGAAAAATATACTGAATTTGTTTCCAATGCGATTAAATTCGGTGTTTTTGAAGGCGAAACCTTGTTTATAGCCGGAGCAAAATCGAATTATATCCTTCCGCAGGACGAATTCGGAATCAAGCAGCAATTCCCTAAAGCTAAAATAGTGACGGTGAAAAATGCAGGCCACTGGGTACAAGCGGAAAATCCGGTCGATTTTGCAAATGTTGTTAAGGACTTTCTTGGTTTAAATTAATTTTATACTTTGATTTTCAATATTATGTTAAAATTTTATTAAAAACATATATTATTTCTCCATGAGTTGAAATTTTTGTACTTTGGATTTTCAAAAAACAATAAAAATATTAACTTATGGAAAACAAAAATTCAAAAAAGAAGCCATTTTTTGCGTCATTCTTAGAAAAACAAGTTAAAGATCCTGAAACAGTAAAAGGAGGAGGTATTACTTCTGTACTTGCTGATCAGATTACATCAGTAATCAAAGATCATATCACGACTACAGCACTTGAAGACAGTGTTACAAAGCCTGATAATGACAATGTAACAATGAAATATCCTTCTGACGGAGATGAGGATGTTTTAGAAGCATAAGAAATATACTACAGTGTAAACTACATTATAGATCAAACCAAAACTAAAACATTATGAAAAGCAACAACTCAAAGAAAAAGCCGTTTTTCGCGTCATTCTTAGAAAAACAGATTAAGGATCCTGAAACAGTAAAAGGAGGTGGAGACATCACTCTTGCTGAAACAGATTTGATCACTAAGCCAACAATAGATACAGTAACTTCTCCAAAAGATGATATGATGCACACGCTGAAGTATCCATCTGACGGTGATGATGATACAATCTTTGTTCCATTGTAATATCAAAAGAATATTAAAATAGTAGGGGAAACTTAAATAGTAAGTTTCCCTTTTTAATAAAACCGGCAAATGATTCTCTGCATCACCCATTCACAGGATTTTTATAATATTGATCTCTTTTTTGAATACCTGAACTCCCAAAATATTCCTTACTTCAGATTGAATTCCGACCGCCTGAATCACCTTCAGAAAATCAGTATTCATGAAGATTCATTTGAACTGACGGATGAATTGGGAAATACCATTCACTCTGACACTATAAAAGGCGTATGGCACAGAAAAGCCTGGAGGATCAGTGCTCCCGAAGAACTGGATCAGGATTATGAGAAAATCTTTCTCAACGAATATGGAAGTCTGAGGTATAATCTGATGACCACTTTAGAACATATTCCCTGGATCAACCCTTATGAAAATGAAAAAAAAATAGACGGAAATAAGATATTGCAGCTGAAAATAGCACAAAGCAATAACTTAACCATTCCCAAAACCATTTTTTCCAATGATGAAGAAAAAATAACGACATTTTTCTATCAATACTGCCAGGGAAAAGCCATAGCGAAGCTTCACGGAGTTACCGCCAAAACAATGTCAGGGGAAAATATGATTTCCACTACCATCATTGAGGAAGAATCCCTGGAACATCTTTCAGATATCGCTTACTGTCCTATGATTTTTCAACCCTATATTGACAAAGAATATGAATTACGAATCGTGTATGTAGACGGTGAATTTTTCACAGGAAAAATCAATAACAGTGAAAATGCAGACTGGAGAGTAGCCCGCGAAGGGTATTTCTGGGAAGCCTACGAATTACCTGATGCTGTGAAGACCAATCTCACTTCCATGATGAAAGAAATGGGACTTTATATAGGAGCAATCGATATGATTAAAGGAAGAGACGGTGCCTATTACTTCCTCGAAGTCAATCCTCAGGGAGAATGGGGAATGCTTCAGAAAGAGCTTGGATTTCCGATTGCAGAAAGAATTGCCGACAACCTTATCAAAAGAATTAATTTCCATGAATAAAATTTTAATAATTACCCATACCGCAGATAATTTTTCCATTGAAAAAGTAACAGAATACATTGAGAAAAATAATTGTGAAGTCATTCGCTTTGATGTAGACGTTTATCCATTACAAAACAAACTATCCACTATTTTTCAGGATGGAGAATGGGTAAGTTACCTGGAAACGCCTGAAGCAAAGCATCGTTTGGATGATATTTCGGCCATCTGGTACAGAAGAGCCTACAATATCGGAAAAGGATTAAGAGAAGAAATGGACTCTAAATTTTACGGAGCGGCTATGGGAGAAATCAGAAATACTCTTTTCGGTTTCTTCGAATCTGTGGATGCTTATTCTTTAGGAAAACCGAGTGTTTACAGAAGACTTGACAGTAAGGAAGAACAATTGAAAATTGCAGATAAGTTAGGGCTCACCATTCCGGCAACCTGTCTTACCAATAATCCTGATGAAGCAAGGAAATTTATTGTAAAACATCAGAATGTGGTGGCCAAAATGCAGACCGGTTTTGCCATTTATGAAGATGGAGTAGAAAATGTAGTGTTTACGAACGTTGTGGGTGAGGATAAACTGGAAGAGCTGGATTCATTGTTGTATTGTCCTATGCAGTTTCAGCAGATGATTCAGAAGAAAAAAGAACTTCGTATTACCATTGTAGGTAGAGACGTTTACGCATTCGAAATAGATTCCCAACAGTCTGAAGATGCCAAAGTAGACTGGAGAAAAGACGGCGTTAATCTGATTGATAAATGGAACAGAACAGAACTTCCGGCAGATGTAGAAGCAAAACTCCTTGAACTGCTTGATGTTTATCATGTAGATTATGGAGCTATAGATATGATTGTTTCCCCTGAAGACGAATATTATTTCATCGAGATCAACGCAGCAGGAGAATTCTTCTGGCTGGATAATCTTACAGAAGGAAACCTTATATCAAAGAGTATTGCAGATGTTCTTTGCGACAAAGCGCCAAGAAGAAATAATGAAGTAATGGCTTAAGCAAGAAAGAAATTTTACATATAAAAAGTCCTGAAAGTTATCAATCCTTTCAGGGCTTTTCAGTTGGATACCCTTTTGTGATTTAAATTTTCCGGTTTGTGGTATCCGGAATGATAATATTGGTTAAATTAAGTTGAATTATGCTTTAAAAATCGCAAATTTGCAAAAACGGTTTTTCTAAAGAATTTTTACCGATCCGGAAGAATTGCCGGATAGAAAATATTGTTATATTTTAGTCAGCAATCAAGAAAATAATTAATGATTTTTGTAACGGGTGCTACCGGAATTCTGGGAAGAATAATTGTACTGGAACTTCTTAAAAGAGGGAAAAGTGTACGTGCTTCCAAACGACCGGGCAGCAATTTAAACGAAGTAAAGCATTCATACAGCTTTTATACGGAGAATCCTGACGATTTTTTTAATAAAATTGAATGGATTAACGTAGATTTTGATGATCTCGATTCTTTAAAAACTGCACTGCAAGGTGTAGATGAGGTGTATCACTGTGCTGCAAAAGTAAGTTTTCATCCCAAAGATGAAAAAGAAATGTACCATACCAATATCAAGGGTACAGAAAATCTTTTGTTTGCCTGCGAAGGATCAGACGTTAAAAAATTTCTCCATGTAAGTTCTGTTGCTGTTCTCGATAATTTCAATGAAAAAGGAGAACTGGACGAAGATTCTGACTTTAATCCGAAACTGGAACATTCTGCCTACGCCATCTCTAAGCATTTGTCCGAAATGGAAGCATGGAGAGCCTCTGCAGAAGGCCTGAATGTGGTGATCATCAATCCCGGAATGATTGTAGGAAGCGGAAACTGGAGTCAAAGCAGTGGTGAGCTTTTCTCAACCTTCGAAGACAATAGCTTTACTTTTTCAGGAGGCTCTGCCTACGTTGACGTAAGAGACGTTGCCAATACGGCTATCGGATTAATGGAAAATAACCTTTTCGGAGAACGTTTTATTATTGTTGCTGAAAATAACAGATATGCAGACCTTGCCAAACAGGTAAGAACCCGATTGGGACTTAAAGATGCAAGAATTCTTTCACAATCTGTACTCAATATCGGAAGAGTAGCCAACACCCTTTTCGGATGGCTGATTCCCAAACTGAAGATGGTCACCAAATCAAATATTGAGGCCATCTCTTCATTCAACACCATTTCCAATCAAAAAGTCAAAGAAAAGCTGAATTACCAGTTTATTCCTGTAAAAGAAAGTATAGACTTTCACCTGAACAATTATATTAACGACAAAAAGCTGAAGAAATGAATCTTGCAGAGGCAATTATCCTTAAAAATGTAGAAAAACATCCTATAAAAGCGGCCATCGGATTTAAAAAGAAAGATGCAGCCTGGAAAGAGCTGAGCTGGAAAAAATTCAGTGAAATTATTTTTAAAACAGCCAATGCTTTAAGAGAATCCGGAGTTCAGGAGAATGACAGAGTCGCTATTTATTCAGACAATTCATCAGAATGGATGATCATGGATCTGGCTTCAATGGCTATCGGGGCAGTTACAGTACCCATTTATTCCACGAATAATGCTGAGCAGGCAGAACATATCATCAACGATTCCGGTGCTAAAGCCATTTTAGTAGGAAATCAGATGCAGTACGATGCCTGTCTTGAGTTTTTACATAAAGAAGAAAATAACCTGGAAACGATTATTGTTTCCAAAAAAGCGGTTTGGATCAAGAAAGAATTCAACAGTTTTTATCTTGAAGATTTCATTGCAAAAGCTTCACCGGAACTGGAGATCTGTAAGAAAGAAAATGATGATATTGCTACATTAATCTATACTTCCGGAACTACCGGAATTCCAAAAGGAGTAATGCTTACCCATGGGAATTTCATCAAAGCATTTGATTCACATTTTGAATTTTTTAAGTTTAAAAACTTTGAAGAAGAACTTTCATTAGCATTTTTACCTTTAAGCCATGTGTTTGAAAGAAGCTGGAGTTTACTTTGTTTATACGGTGGTGCCCGTGTGTACTTCCTTGAAGATCCGAAAAATGTCGCCAAAGCACTGGAAGAAGTAAAACCTACTGCCATGTGTGCCGTACCGAGATTTTTCCAGAAAGTATATGCAGGCGTTTTGGAAAAAGCAGAAGAAGGTTCATCATTAAAGAAAAAAATCTTTGACTGGGCGCTTAAAACAGGTTGGGAAACTGCCGAATTAAGAAGAAATGAACAACCCATTCCTTTTGGATTAAAATTCAAAGATGCCATTGCAGACCGATTGGTTTTCAGTAAAATAAAAGAAAAAATGGGTGGCAGACTTTGGTTCTTACCTTGTGGTGGAGCTTCATTGTCACCGGAAGTGACCCGTTTCTTTGAATCAGTGGGCATTCACGTGACTGTTGGATATGGATTAACGGAAACTACTGCTACCTTAACTCTTTTCCCTCTTACTCATTTTGAACATGGGACCAGTGGAAAACCACTTCCGGGAGTAGAAATGCGTATCGGAGAAAATGATGAAATCCAGGCCAGAGGGAATGGAATCATGAAAGGATACTACAATAAACCTGAAGAAACCCAGAAAGTATTCACAGAAGACGGATGGTTCAAAACCGGTGATGCCGGAAAATTTGATGATAAAGGAAACCTTATTATTACAGACAGAATCAAAGACCTGATGAAAACTTCCAACGGAAAATACATCGCTCCGCAACAGATAGAAAACCTTCTGACCAACAATAATTTTATCCAGCAGATCATGCTGATTGCGGAAGGAAGACAATTTGTTTCAGCATTGATTGTTCCTAATTTTGAGTTTTTACAGGATTATATTAAAAAGAATAATATTCCTTTTACCAATTGGGAAGAGGCTGTAAAAAATGAAAAGATAGTTCATCTTTATAAAGAGAAAATAAAAGAATTACAGGATCATCTTGCAGACTATGAAAAAGTGAAGAAATTCACTTTAATGCCGGCAGAATTTGACATCAATACAGGAGAAATCACTCCTACACTGAAAGTCAAAAGAAATGTAGTGATCAAAAAATATGCAGATATTATAGAGAAGATGTACTAAAATTTTTTTGACCTCCTGTTTTCACGTCAATCACAACTGAAGATGTGAAAATTCAAAGAATTTTTGACAGGTTGGTTCAAAATAATGACTTAAATTAAACTATGACAACACAAGATTTTATAGGAAAAGAAAATTTCATCATTCATACCCAAACGGTTTCAGAAAGCTGTCCGTCTAATATTGCCCTGATTAAATACTGGGGGAAATATGCTGATCAGATTCCTGCAAACCCAAGTATCAGCTATACTTTAAACCATTGTAAAACCAATACTTCAATGGAGTTTATTGCAAATGAGCCTTTTTCAGTGCAGACTTTCCTGGCTGGAAATGAAGAAGTGAAGTTTGCCGAAAAAATTGAAAAATATTTCAGAAATATAGAGCAGTATCTTCCGTGGATTTTAAAAGGGAAATATATTATCAGAACAGAGAATACATTTCCACACAGTTCCGGGATTGCCAGCTCAGCTTCAGGATTTGGAGCTATTGCAAAATGTCTTATGGCATTGGATGCTTCGTTTACGGAAAAAATTTCTGAGGAAGAATCTTTGAGAAAAGCTTCATTTTTAGCAAGATTAGGAAGTGGAAGTGCGTGCAGAAGCTTATATAACGGTCTTGTTGTATGGGGAAAAACTGATGAGGTAACTGGAAGCTCAGACTTGTTCGGAGTACAGTATCCAGATACCGAAATTCATGAAGTTTTCAAAAACTTTAATGATTGGGTATTGTTAATTCATGAAGGACAGAAAAGTGTTTCTTCAACAGTAGGACACGGTTTGATGAATAGCAATCCTTATGCAGAAAGAAGATTCCAGGAAGCGAGGGAAAACTTTGTCCCCATGAAAGAGATCCTGAAAAATGGTGATATGGAACGTTTTATCAAGTTGGTAGAACATGAGGCACTTACATTACATGCAATGATGATGATGAGTGATCCTGCTTTTATTCTGATGAAAACAGGAACATTGGAAGTCATCAATAAAATCTGGGATTTCAGAAGAGAAACCGGTCTTCCTTTATTCTTTACACTGGATGCAGGAGCTAATGTTCACCTTCTGTTCCCGACTAATGGCTCTGAAGAACAGATCAAAACCTTTATTGAAGCTGAATTATTACAACATACTCAGAAAAATGGAGTAGTGAAGGATGTGATGAAATTTTAAATAAGAATAAATATTCAATAGGAGTGGGCTTTAGCCCACTTTTTTAATCCTCAGTAACAACAGTTTCCCGTTCTCCATCTTCTTTCTTTCCTTCCTCTATCATGATTTCAGCCTCTGCTTTTTCTTCAACAGTTGCTGTTTCTATAAGCTCTTCCTGTTCATTATTGTGATGATCTATAAAAAACTCGCAGTATACCGGAAGGTGGTCTGAACCAAAATTTTCCAAGGTCTTCAGCTGTTTAATAAAAATATCTTCACTGTGAAACATCAGGTCAATAGGAAACCTTAAAAGACGGTATTTCGCATGAAAGGTAGAAACAAAAGAATGCCCGATTCTGGGATCTATAAGATGACTCGTTTTTCTGAAAAGTACAGATGATCTCGACCATGCAACATTATTGAAGTCACCTACCACTATAACAGGTTTTTTGATGTCTTTCACACATTTGGCTGTGCTTAGAAGATCGCCGTCTCTTTCCTTTGAGGTTTCTTCTTCTGTAGGACTCGGTGGAGGCGGGTGTACCCCAAAGAAAACAAAAGAAAAACCATCAGCTGTTTTCATGTGGATCTCAATACTCGGAATATCATCAGCCACAAAATAATGAGTCTTTGCTTCTTTGATTTCAATTCTGGAATAAAAATGCATGCCGTAGGTATTTTCAAGAGTTACCTTATGTTGATAAGCATATTCTTTTTCTAAAGATCTCAAGGCTTTTTCCCAGTCACCATTACTTTCCATAGTCATGAAAAAATCAGGATTATATTTTTTAACAAGGCTAATGAATTTCTCATACTCTTTATTGAACTGATAAACATTGGCAGAAATAAAATGCAGTTTATCAGAGGACCTGTGGCGTTGTCGGTGTTTTTTTACGGGATAAAAATGGGTGTATCTGATCAATGTTTGACCGTGATGAATAAACATAACCAACAGAAGGCCCTGGTAATACCAGAAATATTCTGTAGAATCTGTAAAAAAACCTAATATAAAAGTGAAAAAGATAAGATAAGTGACCTGTATTTTAGCAAATTCCGGAACTCTGAATATCCAGTGAGAATGCTGAATTTTTGGTAATATTGTCATGACCAGAAGAAGTATGGCCAGAATCAGGTAAATAATCCACATATAAAAACTCTGAAATAATTTTGATTACAATTTAAGAAAAATGATTTTTAAAATTTGTTAATCTATTTAAATTTTATTTTATCTATTTTTATTTCTTAAAATCCATCATATGAAAAAAATGGCCGGTATTCTTCTGCTTGTGAGTATTTCAGTTTTTGGTCAGCAAAATCAGGATATTGAAAAACCTATCCGTAACCTGTTTCTGGGCATGAAAAATGCAGATCCGGAATTGGTAAAATCAGCTTTTGCGGAGAATGCAGTGCTTCAAACCATCACAAAAGACGGTTCTGTGAAAAGTGATAGTATACATGATTTTGTTACTTCAGTTTCTAAGTTTCCAAAGGGAGATTTGGAAGAAAGAATTATCGTAGAAGCCATTCATACAGACGGAAATCTGGCAAGCGTGTTTACGCCTTACTCTTTTTATTTCAAAGGAAAATTATCACATTGCGGAGCTAATAGTTTTCAACTGGTGAAGCAGAATAGCGAATGGAAAATTCAGTATATTATTGATACCAGAAGAAAAGATAACTGTAAAGAAATACAATAATAGAATTAAGAAGTAGATTAAAATTAAAAAAATGAAAATCCATCATATCGCCATCATCTGTTCAGATTATGCCGTTTCAAAAAAGTTTTATACGGAAATTTTAGATCTGAATATCATCCGTGAAGTATACCGCGAAGAAAGACAGTCTTATAAACTTGATCTTGCTATAGGAGATCATTATGTGATTGAGCTGTTTTCCTTTCCCGATCCTCCCCAACGGCCGTCACGTCCCGAAGCATGTGGTTTAAGGCATCTCGCTTTCTCGGTAGAAAATGTCACTGAAAAACGAAATGAGCTGGTAGCAAAAGGATTAATCTGTGAAGAAATACGCATAGACGAATTCACCGGGAAAGAATTTTTCTTTACCCAGGACCCCGACCAGCTGCCGTTAGAGTTCTATGAAATGTAAAAATTAGTGCGCGTAACCTGCAAAGAAACTCACCGCCATAATCGCTAAAACAATAGAAGAAATGACTACATATACGTAGTCTTTTTCTTTTAAATAGCCTATTAAAGCGAAAACAATTCTCATCAGAGGTGTGAAGATCAGCAAAAGAATACCCAGCTGAATGATAGCTGTACCTTCTCCTTTACATAGAGAATCCCAGA
The DNA here is from genome assembly GCF_003347605.1 of Chryseobacterium sp. KLBC 52. GTDB lineage: Bacteria > Bacteroidota > Bacteroidia > Flavobacteriales > Weeksellaceae > Chryseobacterium. The sequence goes on from NZ_QDFZ01000001.1 coordinate 216,631, forward strand.
AATGTCCCCAGACCTTTTCAGAAGAAGTACCTACCACAAGGCTGGTATATTTTTCGGGCATTTTAAAACCTTCGAAAAATAACTTGATAAAACCGATCAATGATGTAGCCACAGACAGAATAACACCCAGTCTCAGAAGATTTCCTACCGAACGGTTCAGATCTACATCTGTAAAATTCTTTTTCATTATCTGAAGCTTTTGTTGATACCGTTATACATCATGTAAATTGAAAGAATGGTAATCACAATGGCAAAAAATACTTTTAATTTTTTGGTCTTGGATACCATCAGGGTTTTTGATCCGATAAAACTTCCGATGACAACTCCTATCAATACAGGAGCTACAATTACCGGAATAATTTCACCTCTCTGGAAATAGATCAGGGCACTGGCTACTGCCGTTACTCCAATCATGAAATTACTGGTAGTGGTAGATACTTTGAAAGGAAGTTTCATCATATTGTCCATCGCCAATACTTTTAAAGCACCGGAACCAATTCCTAAAAGCCCGGACATTGCCCCTGCAAACATCATCATCAAAAACCCAGGTACGGTATTTCTTGCAGAATAGCTTTTCAAAATACCTTTATCAGGGAATGTTCCGTACAATTTCAGTTTCTCTTCAAGACTTCCTTTCACCAAAGGTTCCTGATGATCCGGTTTTCCTTTAAGATTTAAAATAACTGTTAGAAGAAGAATACTTGCGAAAATAATTCCGATGGTATTAGGGTTAAGCATTCCTGAAACCAGGGCTCCAATAATTGCGCCTGCGGTGGTGGCTATTTCGAGAAACATCCCGATTCTCATGTTGGTAAAACCTTCTTTTACGAAAGCTACAGCCGCACCGGAAGATGTTCCGATCACAGAGATGAGCGAAGCACCGATAGCATAATGCATTGGAACGCCAAAACCTAGCGTTAATAAAGGAATGATGATAACTCCTCCTCCTAAACCCGTAAGTGAACCTAAAAGACCCGCCGAAATTGCGCCAAGGAAGAGTATGATGATTTCTGACATACTACAAATAATACTACAAATATAAAATTATTGTAGTAGTCTGCCAAACATTTGAAAAAGATAAATTTAACGTATTTTTGTATGCATGAAAAATGAATTGAAATTATTTTATGTCATCCTCGGGGCAACACCCAAAGGCAGAAATATAGAGCAGCACGATGTTTTCTTCGGAATAGCGGAGAATCTGAAAGATCTGATTCCTGATATGAAAGAATTTTGGAAGGAAGCAGAAGGAAAAATTCACCTGGATTGTTACCAGGAAGTGAGATTTGCAGACGGGTACAAGGTGCAGATTGTAGAAAAGGGAGAGAAAACATCAGAAAACCAGTTGTTTTTTCTGAATCTAGGAGGTTATAAGCCAGGTTTCTTTGAAGAATTTCATGAGCAGCACTTAATGGTAGGGCAGTCTATGGGGGAGATTATAAAAAGAGCAAAAGCTACAGAATTCTATCAGACTATGGGTTTTGAAGGTGCAGTAAGCCATATTGATGATAAGCATGGAGTGGATATTGATGATATTTTCAATGTAAATGATATCCTTCCTGCCTATATGAAAGAAAAATATGCGATCATTCTTCAAAAGTCTGATGAAGAAAATCAGGAGAACCCAATGGGGCTAGGCTATTTAAAAATTGATAAAATTCAATAAGAGTAAATCTAATAAAAATAAAAAATGAAAATAGGAATTCTGGGAGGCGGACAGCTGGGAAGAATGTTGATACAAAGCGCACTGAAGTATGATGATGAGTTTTATACTCTCGATCCGGCTTCCGATGCACCATGTCATAATATCTCGTATTTTACACAGGGAAATTTCAATGACTATGAAACGGTTTTGAACTTCGGAAAAGATAAAGATGTAGTAACCATTGAAATAGAACACGTAAATGCTGATGCACTGGCAGAACTTGAAAAACAGGGAATAAAAGTGGTTCCCAATGCCAATATCATCAAAACAATTCAGCAAAAAATCCTTCAGAAAGAATTTTATAAAGCTCATGATATTCCAAGCCCGGAATTTCAGGTGGTATGGAACAGTGATGAAAAGATCATCATGCCTTTGCCATTTGTTCAGAAGATGAATACTGGTGGATATGACGGAAAAGGAGTACAGGTAATTAAAACGGAAGAAGATTATCAACATTTGTGGACAGAAGCTTCTGTGATTGAAAGTCTTGTAGACATTGAAAAAGAACTTTCGGTAATTGTCGCGAGAAATGAAAAAGGAGAAACCAATATTTTCCCGGTAACAGAAATGGTAGCTGATCCAAAGCTGAATCTTTTGGATTTCAATGTATGTCCGGTTCTTCTGACAGAAGATGTTCAGAACCAGATTGATTCCATTACTGAGAAATTTTTAGCAGCTGTAAATTCTCCGGGATTATTTGCCATCGAGTTATTCCTTGATAAAGAAGGAAAAGTATGGGTGAATGAGACCGCTCCAAGACTCCATAATTCAGGGCACCAGAGCCAGGAAGGAAATACCAACTCGCAATTTGAGCAGATGTACCGTGTGGTGAAAAACTTACCTTTAGCGGATACCGATGCTATCACTTATAGCGGAATGCTGAACCTGGTAGGAGCAGAAGGCTACGCCGGAAAAGTAGTGTATGAAGGAATGGATGATGTTCTTAAGCTTCCTGAAACTTACATTCATTTATATGGAAAAACAGAAACCAAACCGGGAAGAAAAATGGGACATATCAATGTTCTTGCAGATTCCAGGGAAGAGCTGATGGAAAAGCTTGTACAGGTGAAAGGAATGGTAAGAGTGATTGCTGAGTAATATCAGTTTAAAATAATAAAAGTGAGCTGTTTTATCATTAAAACAGCTCACTTTTATTTTGTTTTGAACTCATTCAATAGGAATGGGTTTTAACCCGTTTATTTATAAATGATTATAGATTCAATTGGCTTTGGTCAAGACTTAATTTTAGGTTTCGGCTAAAGTCAAATGTATTCATATTTTTTATATCGGACTCCCTTCGACTACGCTCAGGATAATAGCCTGATTCTATTGATAATGTAATTGCTTTTACGATTAAGGATTTTTAACCACTTCAATATTGTCTTTTTTATAATTGTATTTAATATAACTTCCTAAAGCTGTTGACAAAACAGAAAATTCTTCCAGCGTGGTAAGCGGTGCATAGAGTTTAAACGTACAAATGTCCGTTGCAGAAATAAAAGGATTAGTTACCAAATGGCTGTGAGTAGACATTGTTACTGTTCCTCCATTTTCCAATATTGTAGAGGTTGGAATAAGTCTTGAATGAAATTTTTTATGGGAAATAATATTCCCTTTTTTATCAGAAACAAAAAGATAATCATTTCCGAAAGGAATGACTCCGGACTGTGCCGTACCTGGTATTAAATACACTTTATAGTTTTCATTAAACGGGATAATAATCATATTAAGACTATATCCTTGTGGTACCGTTACCGCATATTTTGGATCGGATAACTGCGGAATAATGGTAGAACGGATATTTTTTAATGTGTTTTCAGTTTCATTAATTACCCTTTCTTTAAAATTTTCTTTCACAGGTTTTGCTTTGTTATTTTTGAAAGAAAGTTCTGCGATCACCATATTACCGGCTTTATTAAGAAAGGAAGTCTTGATGGTGTCATTTTTCTGGTATGTGATATAGCTCCCGGTATTTTCCGCAAGCCTTTTATTGCTGCCTACAAGATCTCCTGCATGCCATGATGCATTTTCGTAAGAATAGAGTAGGTTTCCTTCAGTTTTAATAGAGTCCAATTTCTTTTTCAGCTCTTTATCGGAAAGAGTGAGGTTTTGTGCAGAAAGAATAATAGACATAAAAAAGATGAGAAATCCGATAGTTTGTTTCATAGGTTATTTTTTTTGACCAAAATACGAAATTCAATAGGAACGGACTATTATCCTGAGCATAACCAGAAAGGTTACGAACGTTAGTTCAAGAAGGGAGCCCGTTTACAAATAATCACAGATTCAATTGGCTTTAGCCAAAACTTAATTTTAAGTTTCGGCTAAAGCCAATTTTATTTCTATGGTTCAAATCGGGCTAAAGCCCGACGCTATTGATTATTGAATTGTTTATTGATGAAAAAAACGATATTCACACATCGATAACCTCCATCATCCCTCTTCCAGCTTCCAAGCTCTTATTTAAAAATCTTCTGAATCACATTTCCAATCTCCACAAAATCTCCGTGATTTCCTACAGAACGTATTTCCGGACTGTTTTTATCATATTCTGAGAAAGGGAAAATCAAAAGATAATTGTTATCACTCAGATTTCTGTTCAGAAGTTCCGGAATCAGTCTCATTCTTGGAATGTAAGATTTCATGCCGCGTTTTGCCATCAGAATAATTAAAGCTTCATCATCTTTAAGCTGTGCAGCGGTTCTTTCACCATCCTGCCAGGTACTCATGATAATGAATTCTGCTTCTATATTGGCTTTTTTAATGATTTTCTGAAGAATATCAATAATGTTTTCAGGAGCATAAAAAACAACTGTAGCACCGGAATTTCGGGCAATATTCCAGACTCTCAGCAATGCATGGAAGAATCCTGCTTCCTGATGAGCATTTTCTGGAATCATTACGGCATATTTTTTAATGGTAGAAAGGGGCTGTGCAGCATGGTAAACCAGCACATTCACATCATCATTCTGCAGATAACCATTGTAAAGGTTATAGACAAAAGAAGGGGAGAACCCTTTTTCATCTTCCAGTCCGATAATAAGATCTGTAATTTTCTGTTCTTTAATCACATTATTTACTCCATTGATGACGTCGTTATCATATCTTTTTAATGCCTGTAATTTTACATCTGCCGCTGCTGCTGCATCTGCTGCCTGATGGAGAAGTTTTTCTGCATTCTTTACCGAAGATTCATTTTTATCTTCATTGATAACATTTAAAGCAAAAAGATCTTCTGTATTTGAATGTGCTTTGATCAGGATTCCTAAGTTGACCATTCTTTCCACTGTAGCTTCATGGTTGATGGCCAATAGAATGTTTTCTTCCTCATGGGTGTTTCCGGAAACGGTATCTTCATTGTCACTCTCCGCAATTTTCTGGGCACTTGCCATAGATATGAAAGAGGAGATGGTACACGAAATAAGGATCAGTAAAATACTTCCGTTCAAGACATGCTCATTCAATAATCTTACGGGTTCTCCGGTTTCAGTTTCCGAAAGGATGATGTTATATCCTACCATTACAGAAGCCAGGGTTGCTGCTGCAGAAGCAGAACTCAATCCGAAGATCAGTTTCCCTTCCTCTTTGGTCAGTCTGAATGTTTTCTGAGTGGCCACCGCAGAAAGATATTTTCCTCCGATAGAGGCTACCAGCATAATTCCGGCAACTTCAAGCGTTTCCCAGCTTTTAAAGAAAACTTTAAAATCAATCAGCATTCCTACACTGATCAGGAAAAAAGGAATAAAGATGGCATTTCCTACAAACTCAACTCTATTCATCAGAGAAGAGGTGTGAGGAATAAGTCTGTTTAAAGCTAATCCTGCAAAGAATGCCCCGATAATGGCTTCTACACCAGCCAGCTCAGCCAGCATGGCTGCCAGGTAAATCATAACCAGTACAAAAATATATTGTGAAATTTTATCATCCACTCTTTTGAAAAACCAACGGCCTATAATAGGGAATACAATAAGTACAATAAGCGCAAAAACTACAAAAGAGACCGATAGTTTAACCCAAAATTCTGTTCCTACATCTCCCTGAGACATTCCCACAATCACGGCAAGTACCAATAACGCAAGAATATCCGTGATCATCGTACCGCCAACGGTGATGTTAACTGCTTTATTTTTCGCAATTCCCAACTTACTCACTAAGGGATAGGCAATAAGAGTATGGGATGAAAAAAGACTGGCAAAAAGGATAGACGTCAGCATTGAAAAGTGAAGAAGGTAATATCCACCAAGATACCCCAATACAAAAGGGACGGTAAAGGTATAGATACCAAAGGTGAGACTTTTCCACTTGTTCTTTTTAAAATCTCCCATATCAATTTCAAGGCCGGCCAGAAACATAATGTAAAGAAGTCCGGTGGTTCCGGTTACCACTATACTGCTGTCTCTGGACAATACATTGAATCCGTTCGGACCGATAATGGCCCCGGCAATAATAAGTCCTAAAAGGTGTGGAACTTTAATTTTATTAAGCAGCAATGGTGCTGCAAGGATGATGACCAGTACCAACAGGAACTTCAGTACCGGATCTTCTATAGGAAGACTCAGGTTGTGTATACTCAGTAAAATCATAAGTGTTTATTTTGTGGAACGTACTAATTCAACAGAGAACTTGGCGGTACAGCCATCAGAAGTGATGGTTCTGGTTCCTTTGATCTTGTTGTCCGAAATATCATTAAGAAGAACGCTCATTTCTACATTCTTTTTGGCTGTAGAATCGGTTTTGAAAGACAGTCTGATCTCATTGTTTTCAAACTTGCCTGTATACAGCCTTACCAGATTATTGTTATTGATGATTTTGGTAATGGGCTGGGTAGAATCATTATCGAATTCCCAGATATCAGTACGTTGGTCGCCTACTGCATATTCGCTGCAGTTGGATTCTGTACAGATTACTTTACCGTTCCATGGCCCGGAAATTTCTGCAGGCCATGCTGCCGTAATCACTACTGAATCTTTTTTGGCAAAAATACTGTCCCTCATTTTCAGAAGCGACTGGTACTCGGATTCTTTCTTGGCGAATAATTTCTCCTTCTCTAATAATTGTTTCTCCCTGTCTGTCAGGTTCTTTTCTTTCTCTTTGTAGTCACAGCTTATCAAAAGGAAAGAGGCGGTCAGAAATAAAAAAAATGTGTTTTTCAGCATATTGTATCGGTTGGAGTATACAAGATAAGAAAAATGAAGGAAATACAAAACCTAACTGAAACAGATCTGATTTTAATTATATTTAATACATTAAAAAACAGCGGAATAAAGGGATTGAGATTATTTTTTGATTTACGACTCGATTCTCTGCTTTTTAAACATGGCAGGATTGTAATTGATAACAAATACCCCTACAATAATAAGTACTGCAGCAATGATGAATTTGGCAGAAATTTTTTCATCCAGAATCAGCCAGCTTAAAAAAATGGAAATTACCGTATTAATATAGGCCAGGATGGATACCTGAACCGGAGAAACTTTGGTCAATGCATAATGAAAAGCAAAAAATGCAGCTACAGAGCCGAAGCATGATAAATAAAGCATCGCAGAAATACTTTTCAGGCTCCAGTTTCCGAAGTTGTAGTTTTCTGAAAAAAGGAAGGCAAAAATTATCTGGATAATTCCTGCAAAGGCAAACTGGTAAAAGAGGTTCAGTGAGATATTTCCGCTTTGAATATTGAGCTTTTTGGTAAAAATAGTTCCTGAAGCCCATCCCGCAATGGCAATGAATAAAAATAATATTCCCCGTGCATAATCCGGGTTTTTTAGATCATTAATGCCATCCCAGAAAATAAAAAGGATTCCACTGAAACACAGAACTACTCCTGTAAAAGCCCGCCAGCTGAATTTCTGCAGACCTAGAGCCATGCTTCCGAAAAATACCAGAATAGGAGAGCAGGCACTTATCAGTGAAGTAAGGCTGCTGGTGACTTCCTCTTCCGCTACTGTGGTCATTCCGTTTGCAATCACAAGCATTAATAAAGAGAAGATAAACTGGTATTTCAGGCTTGTCCAGCCTATCCATTTGAATTCTTTTCTATAGGTAAGAATAAAGAACATGATAATCGCGGCAAGGAATTGACGTATTCCTGCTACAAACCAGGCGGGTATTGTTTCTACCGCAACCCTTATTGATAAAAAGGTAGTACCCCAGACAATTGCAACGGTACATACAGCCAGTGTAAGTTTATAATCTTTCAATTTAATGTGGTGTAACAGCAAATATATCTATTTTTCCAGCGATTTTCATGGATACAGATGCTGTAATTTATAGGAGTACAGATGAAAAATCTGAGCCAAAAATAACTATATTAATTCTTTACATTTTAAATGGAAGATCCATTGAAAGATTAAATTATTTCAGGAATTATAATCATAAACCGTTTCCCGGATTTTTTGTAGTCTTTCCTCTTTACATTTTTATTTTTTATCTTTGAACATCTAATAAAATTGAAGATGGTAGGAATTATTATGGGCAGTCAGAGTGATCTGCCGATCATGGAACAGGCTGCAAATTTTCTTAAAAGCCTTGATATCCCTTATGAATTAACTGTAGTTTCAGCGCACAGAACTCCGGAAAGAATGTTCGATTATGCAAAAACTGCTCAGGAAAGAGGGCTGAAGGTGATTGTAGCCGGAGCAGGAGGAGCAGCACATCTTCCGGGAATGGTGGCGAGTTGTACTACACTTCCGGTAATCGGAGTTCCTATTTTGTCCAGTAATTCTATAGACGGATGGGATTCTGTGTTGTCTATTCTTCAGATGCCTGGAGGAATTCCGGTAGCTACGGTAGCATTGAACGGAGCTCTGAACGCAGGTATTTTAGCAGCAAAAATCCTGGGAAGCGGTAATGAGGAAGTGGCTGCTAAGCTTCAGAAATATCAGGATTCTTTAAAAGATAAAGTACTGGGAACGGTAGATGATATCAAAGCCCAGCATCCTAATCATTTTGATAAATAGTTGAGTTTTGAACTCAAAATAAAAGCCTCACTTTTCAGCGAGGCTTTTTGTTTTTATTTTTTAATGAATTTTGAAGAGATTGTTTTTTCTTTCAGAACCAGCTGCAAAATATAATTCCCTTTTGGTAAAGATCCTACATTAATCATATCCCTATTGGGATTTCCTTCCAGTACAAGTCTTCCACTTGCATCAAAAATTCTGTACTTTTTAATGTCACTTAGTCCTTCAATATGAATATCATCCACAGCGGGATTGGGATATAGTGAAAGTTTTTTATTCAGCTTGGCTTCCGATGAAGACAGTAAACAGTTTCCTACCGTATCGCCCGACATTGTCCATCCTTTGCTGATGAGAATATTCCTTTTATCTGAGGCATTGGAAGCATAAGTCAAAGGGGTTACAATATCTAAATCAACATTATTGGCAGTATCAGGATTATCTGCCCATCCAGCCAGTGTTTTACTGAAATTTTCACAATCTATTCCCGTCTGCATCAAAGCCTGGGCTCCATTATTAACGCTGGCAAGATTCCAGCTAGCCAGGGAATGATTAAAGTTGGGTGTTTCCTTAAGAATCTGGTCTATTCTGGTAACCTTGGTCATATCCCAGTTTTCAAGGGAATGACTATAGGCCGTGCAGCCATGAATAGCATGGGCCATATTGGTAATTTTAGAAGTATTCCAATTATTTAAGGATTGATTGAAACCGGAATCAAAATGAAACATAAAACGGATGTCTTCAAGGCTTGAGGTATTCCAGTTATCCATGGGCTGATTATAATTTGGACAAAGAGCAAACATCCATTTCATATCAGTGACATTCGAAACGTCCCAGTTGTTTAAGGTCTGGTTAAAGATCCCTCTTCCTCCAAACATAAAACTGAGATCAGTTGCGGACGACATATTCCAGCTATTAAAATAAGGAGGATTGAACTGATCGGGAAGCGAGTTATTGATACTGTCAAAGATAATAGCAAACATAAATCTGAATTTCTTAATCTTAGAAGTATTCCAGTTTTGCATGGAACTTGCGCCTGTAAAGGTCTTTGTGCCGTAAAACATATAAGAAGCATCTTCAACATTGCTAAGATCCGGAATATCAGTTGCAGTGAGCTGAATCAGTTTACATTGGCTGAAAGCACTGTTCATTGTTGTCCAGGCAATATTTCCCCATTGTTCTATTTCCAGTATTTTATCCGCACTTCCGTTGATCTGCCACACCGGAAAAATCTGATCCGGAAGCTGAACCTCCTGTACGTCTCCAAATTTTATGTGTTGAAAAACTCCGTTCCCGTTACTCACTTTTACTCTGTATTTTGCATCATTCTTTTCTGCGATTGATGTACCAAAATCAATAAGAACCTGTTTGGTAGAGGTTATATTGGTAAGAGAACCGTTGTGCTGGGGATAGTCTACCTCTTCCCAATAAATATCATAGTTTTCACCAATTCCGGGAAACCATATTTGCTGAGAACTTGCCTGGTAGGGAGCACTTACAGTGACAGGCTGTAATACTGTAGAAGCAGGCTTCCAGATAGTGATAAACTCATTCTGGGCTTTTACTGTACACAACAGGAAAATAAAAAGTCCTGTCAAAAATTTTTTCAATGCCATATTGAGGTTTTATAGTTATTTCTTAATGAATTTTGAAGAAATTGTTTTTTCTTTCATGATCAGTTGTATCATATAATTTCCTTTAGGCAGGGAGCTTACATTGATAATATCATTATTGGGATTACCTTCCTTTACCATTCTTCCGCTGGCATCATAAATTTTATAATTTTTTATATCACTTAATCCTTCAATATGAATATCATCTACAGCAGGATTAGGGTAAAGCAGAGGCTTTTTATTCAGCTTTATATCTGATGAAGATAATAAGCAGCTTCCAGGAGTATCACCTACTATAGACCAGCCTTTATTGATGAGAACATCCCTTTTGTCCGATACGTTGGGAGCATATTTTAATCCTTGTACAAAACCTAATGAAACATTGTTGGCTGTATTGGGGTTGTCTGCCCATCCCATAAGGGTTTTGCTGTAATTTTCACAATTAAGGCCTGCCAGTGTTAAAGCGCCAGTACCACTGGTAAGAGAAGCTAAGTTCCAGTTTCCCAATGACTGATTGAAACCTGAGGCAATATTAAGCATCTGATCTATTCTGGTCACTTTTGTCATATCCCAATTGTCTAAGGACTGGTTAAAGGTTGTACAGCCATGAAATACATGGGACATATTGGTCACTTTGGAAGTATTCCAGTTTAACGGCTGATTGAAAACAGGAATCATATGAAACATAAAATGCATGTCCTCCAAGCTTGAAGTATCCCAGTTATCCAGTCGCTGATTGAAACTTAAACACTGGCCAAACATCCAGCTCATATCGGTAACCTTTGAGACATCCCAGCTATTGAGAGTCTGGTTAAAAACTGTTCTGTTTCCCAACATATAGCTGAGGTTGGTGGCCGAAGACATATTCCAGCTGTCCAGATAAGGTGAATTGAATTGCTCTATTACGGCAGAAGATGGATTTACATCGAATAAAAGAGACAGCATAAAACTGAAATTCTTAATTTTCGAAGTATCCCAGTTTTGCATTGAGCTGGCGCCCTTAAAGCTGGTGGTGCCATAAAACATGAAAGATGCATCCTCCACATTATTAAGATTGGGAGTATCTGTTGCTGTAAGCTGCATAAGCCTGCATAGACTGAAGGCACTCTCCATGGTAGTCCAAGAAATATTACCCCATTGTTCTATTTCTAATATTTTATCTGAACTTCCATTGATCTGCCAGATAGGAATGACTTGCTCCGGACCAGGAAATAGTTGAGGTGTTCCGAATTTTATCTGCCTGAAAGTTCCATTTCCATTTGTAACTTTTACCCTGTATTTGGCATCATTTTTTTCTGCGATTGAGGTCCCGAAGTCGATAAGAACCTGTTTTGTGGAAGTTACATCGAGAAGGGAACCATTGTGCTGCGGATAGCCTACTTCCTCCCAGTAAATATCATAATTGTCACCAATTCCGGGAAACCATATCTGCTGAGTCGTTGCCTGGTAGGGAGCATCTACATTTACAGTTGGCAATACGGTAGATGCAGGTTTCCAGATGGTAATGAATTCATTCTGAGCTTTCGCAATGAAGACCAGCATGAGAAAAATAAGTGTAGGAATCTTTTTTAAAATCATGTTTATCGTTTTATGGTTATTCGTTTTGTTGAGGTTTATTTTTTTATGAATGGAAATGAAATTGTTGAGCTCTTTGTCATAATCTGTAAAATATAATTGCCCGGAGTTAAATGGTGGACAGGAATTTTGTCGTTTTTCAGGTTCTCTTTCACCATAGTTCTTCCACTCATATCGGTGATGATAAAACTTACCGGATGTGGAATATTTTTCAGATAAATCATCTCCTTTGCCGGATTGGGATAAATGGCGGCGTTGTTGTTTATATCCTTTTCAGAAGTTGAAAGGGTCTGGTTGCAGAGTCCGTTGTAAACATCGCCCGATATAGTCCAGCCTTTATTATTGATTAAGTAATTTCTGGCAGCTACTGCATCAGCATGAGAGTAGATCAATGGAGAAGCGCTTGATAAATCAATATTATCAGGTGTTGAGGAACTCTGGCTCCATCCAAAAAGTGTTTTATCATAATTGAGGCAGCTCATGGCGGAATTGAGAAACATGCCGGTAGCTGTTGTTAATGAACTTAAATTCCATCTTCCGATATTTTGGTTAAAAGCGGTGTCACGGAACATTTCATTCATATTGGTGACATTGCTGGTATTCCAGTTTTGAAGATCCTGGTTGAAATTTTCTGAATCATGAAACATGTGTTCCATGGTGGTAACTTTTGCCGTGTTCCATTTACTCAAAGATTGGTTGAATCCTGTATAGTCGAACATATAAGACATATCTGTAACATTCGAAGTATCCCAATCTCCCAGTGGCTGGTTGAACAGATAATTATCACCAAACATATAATACATATCTGTGATAGAGGAGGTATTCCACGTGTTGAAAGATGGATTTCCGACGAGTGAAATACATAAATAAAACATCTGGCGCATGCTGGTGACCATGCTGAGGTCTGGGACATCTGTGGCTGTTACGTCCATATTATCACAGTACACAAAAGCATTGTCAAAGCTTTTCCATTTTATATTTCCCCACTGGGTAATCTGAGTGATTTTTGAACGGTCTGAAGCGTTGTAGGTGGGAGTTAATGTATTGTCGAAGAATCTCACCTGGTCAAAGCTTCCGTTGCCGTCACTGATTTTAATTCTGTAGCTTGCCTGAGATGGAGTAGGGTTGAAAGGTGTTCCTGTGTTGATAATAAATTCAGTAGTGGAAGTTACATTATTGATCGTCCCGTTATGCTGAGGATATCCTACTTCTTCCCAGTAGACTTTGAAATTGGTTCCTCTCCCGGGAAATTTAATGAGTGGGGAACTTTGGGTTTTCCAGATGGTTATGAATTCATTTTGTGCTTTTGAAAACTGAAATAATACAACAGATAAAGTAAAAAATAAGAGTTTTTTGTACATGTCATTAGTTTGTGAAATAAGCACGACTAAAATAGTAAAAAACTTAATATATTTTTAACTTAAATGTAAAGTTTGTAGTAATTTATAAATTTTAATGAAATTTTTTAAATAAAAAACTCTCCGTTTTGGAGAGTTTACTTTATTCCTGAAGCATATTATCACGGGTGTTTTTCTGAACTGCGATGGCTCCGAAGAGTGCCAGTAGAAAGGCAAAGGCATAAAAACCTTTTTCGCTTGGAAGGATGGTGGCATTCCAAAGTCCTATGGCCAGTAAGACAATAGATGATAATGTGGCAAACCAGCAGATTCCATAATAAATATCTGTTACCTGAATGTTTTCTAATCTGTCACGTACTGCTTTCTGTAAAGAAACCACAGCAAATAAACCATAAAGAAGGATGGTGAAATAATATCCCTTCTCATTCAGCAGCATTTCTGCTCTTGCAAGACCCACAATAAAGCCAATCATTCCCGCTCCCAATGCTACCCACGATGCAGCGACGAATGCATTCGATACTCTTTGTTTTTTCATAGTTTAATGTTTTATTTAAGAGGGCTAAGATATTCATTTTTTATAAACAGAGTTCCGGCAAAGGGAAAATATGGGAAAAATACTGAATTGCTATGTGGAGTAAGTTTATGTTTCGGCTAAAGCCGATGGATGTATTTTTATTTAATGTAAAAAGGGCTCCCTTCTTGAACTAACGTTCGTAACCTTTCTGGTTATGCTCAGGATAATAACCCGTTCCTATTGAATCATACAACCCCTATCCATAATTCATCACTCATCATTCATCATTTATAATTTCCTCCCTAGCCCCGATAGCAGCGGTTACCCCGGAACATAAGCAGAAGAGTAGAGGGTTGATGGTAGGCTAGCCTGGCGTGAGGAGTATGAGCGGATAGCGGGAATCAGCTCATAAAAAAACTCCCCAAAATGGAGAGCTTTGTTTTACTGAGTGATATATTCGTAAGTATATTTTGCATAATCAGTATTATCCAGTTTTACCATGACCTGAGTTGGCAATTGATTACTATTATATTCTATCTGATAGGTAAAATTCATAATTTGGCTCCAGTTTCCAGTGCCATCTTTGCCACTTATTTTTACTGTGGTATAATTATTCTGACTTAAAAACTCTGCTCCTCCCATGATCATTCTAAAATATTTGCCCATCAAAGAATTGGGATTTACCTTATTATCATATGAAAATTCTTTTTTATTAGTATGTGGACCACCAATACCATCACTGACCGAGATTTCTTCCGAAACATTATCACCACTATAAGTATATGACATGGTAGACGGGATGGGACAACTGGAAGACTCACAAGTGGAAGTGGCAGCAACTTTACCATTGGTATACGTCATTGTCGTGTTATAATGAGTATCGGGATACATTGTTTTAATCGTAGTAAGCTGATCACCATTATAAGTACAGGTTTTATAATAAGCTACGGTACCATCTGCTTTCTGGTAAGTAATTTTTGAAGGTTTTCCGGCATTATCATATTCCAAAACAGAGGTAGTGTTTTCTGATATAATTTTAAATAATTGTTTCTGACTGTTATAATCTAATTTTGTAATGCTGGTGTGCGGCCCGGAGGGACTTGTATAATAAACTGTAGTGACTTTACTTAATAATATTTGAGGATCCGAAGGATTGGGTTCATTATTTTCGTCATTATTGCTACTGCAGCTGACGAATAAAAATGAACTCATCAACCCGATAAATAATTGGTTTTTCATGTATTAAAAGCTTTTATTAATAAAGGCTAAATATATCCATTATTGGTAAAAATAGCCATATGAATGGGAACAAAAAATATTTAATTTATAAAAAACTCTCCAATTTGGAGAGCTTATCTATTATTGAGTAATATATTCGTAAGTATACTGGGCGGAAAGGTTTCCGTTGGCTTCTTTTGAAATGACCTGAGTAGGATAACCAGCGCTGTTGTATTGGATTGTGGAAGTTCGGGTTTGGTTTTGTGTCCAGGTTCCATTACTTTTAAAGCTTATCTTTTCTACAAGATAATTGTTTTGACTTACTGCATAGGCTCTTCCCATCATAATTTTTATGTATTTGTTGATATTGATGTACGGGTTGGGTTTATCATCGTAAGAGTAAACAACTTTAGTATTGTAGCTGGATCCTCCACCTTCTGAAATTTCTGTTGAAATATTGTTTCCATCATAAGTAAAAGTATCAATGATGGGGTTGGAGCAGGCTGGTGACTGACAAAGAGATGAAGAAATTACCTGTCCGTTGGTGTTATAATTAAAAGTAATGGTTCTGTTGTAATCCGGATTATTAGTATAGATGGCCTTAACCGTGGTAAGAAGATCTCCGTTGTAAGTATAATCTGAATAATAGTCTACCGTACCATCTGGTTTATAATAAGTGGTTTTAGTTGGTTTTCCGTTACTGTATTCAAACTTGGAAGATCCTAAAGCTGACGATGTTTTGATAAGTTCACCCTGATTATTATATTCCAGCGTCTGTATGCTTGTCTGCGGCTGAGCCGGATTGTCATAATAAACTATAGTGACTTTGCTCAATAATACCTTAGAGGTATTGTTTCCTTCATTGTCATCATTACTGCTGCAGCTGTTAAAGAGTACAACAGAACTCATGAGTCCCAGAAATAAGAATTTTTTCATGTTATTTTTTTAGGGGACAAAAATAACGAATGCTTTATTTCTCCGCATAAAAAAATCCCACTATCTTAGAAATAGTGGGATCATATCATGTTTTGTTGAGATGTTAGTATCTGTAGTACTCAGGCTTGAATGGCCCTTTTACGTCTACTCCGATGTACTCAGCCTGCTCAGGAGAAAGAGTTTCAAGCTCTACGCTTAATTTCTTAAGGTGTAAAGCAGCTACTTTTTCATCCAGGTGCTTAGGAAGCATGTATACTTCGTTTCCATAAGCAGCAGAGTTGTTCCATAATTCGATCTGAGCCAACGTCTGGTTAGAGAAAGAGTTGGACATTACGAAACTTGGGTGACCTGTAGCACATCCTAAGTTTACCAATCTACCTTCTGCAAGGATGATTACTTCTTTTCCTTCAATTGTATAGATATCTACCTGAGGCTTCACTTCAGATTTAGTCTGACCGTAGTTTTTGTTTAACCAGGCCATATCAATTTCATTATCGAAGTGACCGATGTTACAAACGATCGCCTTATCTTTCATTTTAAGGAAGTGCTCTCCTCTTACGATATTGAAGTTACCTGTTGTAGTGATGATGATATCAGCATTGTCTACCACAGTGTCTAATCTTTTTACTTCATATCCGTCCATAGCAGCCTGAAGTGCACAGATCGGGTCAATTTCCGTAACAGTAACGATAGAACCAGCTCCTCTGAATGAAGCAGCAGTACCTTTACCTACGTCTCCGTATCCGCAAACTACCACTCTTTTTCCAGCCAGCATTACGTCTGTAGCTCTTCTTACTGCATCTACAGCAGATTCTTTACATCCGTATTTGTTGTCGAATTTAGATTTAGTAACAGAATCATTTACGTTGATGGCAGGCATTACTAAAGTTCCGTTCTTCATTCTTTCATAAAGTCTGTGAACCCCTGTAGTGGTTTCTTCAGAAAGACCTTTGATATCTTTTGTGAACTCAGGATATTTATCAAAAACCATGTTTGTTAAATCTCCACCATCATCCAAAATCATGTTTAATGGCTTTCTGTCTTCACCGAAGAATAAAGTCTGCTCAATACACCAGTCAAATTCCTCTTCATTTAATCCTTTCCAAGCATACACCGGAATTCCTGCAGCAGCAATAGCAGCAGCAGCGTGATCCTGTGTAGAGAAAATATTACAAGATGACCATGTAACTTCAGCTCCTAAAGCTACCAGAGTCTCGATAAGCACAGCCGTTTGGATCGTCATGTGAAGACATCCGGCGATTCTTGCTCCTTTCAGTGGCTGAGATGGTCCGTATTCTTCACGGATAGCCATCAAACCTGGCATTTCTGCTTCTGCAAGGGTAATTTCTTTTCTACCCCATTCTGCAAGGGAGATGTCCTTAACTTTATAAGGAACGTATTGTGTTGTAGTACTCATATGTAATGAATAGTTTTTAAATTCAATTGATAACGAAAGGCAAAATTACGATTTATAATTAAGATATAAAAACGACACACCGAGTTCAGTTTTATGAGATTAAACATGAGTTAATATTATTTAGTCTTAATATAAATAGTTAATTTTAGCTGATAAATAAATATATTATGAATCAAACTCATACGGAAAAGAAAATCAAACCCGTTGCTCCAAAAGTACAGGAGTTGATCAATGCATCCAAAAGTATTATTTTAGCTACTGTAGATGCCGAAGGAAATCCTAACTCAAGTTATGCTCCTTTTGTACAGGTAGATCAGACATTCTATATTCTGGTATCTTTTATGGCAAAACATACTAAAAACCTTGCTGACGGAAGAAAAACATCCATTATGTTTATTGAAGATGAATCGGCAACCAAACAGATCTATGCCCGCGAACGTCTAACCCTTGAAGCAACAACTTCTCAGATTGAAAGAGATTCTGAAGTATGGAATACTGTCGTGGTGAAACTTAAAGAAAATCATGGTAAAGTTGTAGATGTAATTTCCGAAATGGGAGATTTTATTTTAATTGCCCTGCAGCCGGTAAAAGGATCTTATGTCAACGGATTCGGAAGTGCTTATTTTGTGGATGCCAATCTGGAAATTGTGGAGCATAGAAATGATGCGAATCATCAATCTAAATAATTAAGCTGGAAGCTGGAGGTTTCTAAAGATTAAGGAAACAAAGAGTTTTTTTTCTCAACGGATTTTTCAGTCTGAAAATTCTTTTTACCACGAATAGTAACTTCCATCTTCCAGCTCCCATCTTCTATTCCTTTCAACTTCCGCATCTTTTCACTATTTTTGTCCAATAAAAAAAGAATGCCCCTCTACAGAGATTTTTCAGATGATAACGCCACCATTCTGGTTTGGAAGTACGATGAAAGTGAAGAGCTTGATATCAATCAGCTTCTGGAGCCTGAAAATGCTGAGAAGGTAAAGGATTATCATCCTAAAAAATTACTGGAAGTCCTGATGGTGCGTAAGCTCCTGAAAGGATTGAAACCAAATTCTAAAATTTTGTATAAAGAAAGAGAACCTTTTCTTTCTCCCAAGGATGCGGAGATTTCCATTACGCATTCTTTTCCTTTTGCAGCCATTGCTATCTCTAAAAATAAAATAGGAATTGATGTTGAAAAATTCAATCCTAAAATTTTAAGGGTAATTGATAAATTCACCTATGAAAATGAGCGTGGATTTATTCCGGAAGACAAAGCGGATACTTTCTATACTATTATATGGAGTGTAAAGGAAAGCATGTACAAAATTCATCATTCAAAATACTGGTCATTAAAGAAAAATTATGAAGTAAAGCCTTTTGAGCTGAAGCATCTTCATAAAATAAGCTGTAGGGTATATGACGATGAATTTTCCGATGAATTCAAAGCCAGAGTAGAGTTTTTTGACGATTACTGCTTTACGATTGTGGAGGAGTAGGCTCTGTTTCGTTTTTATATTTTTCAATCACCTTTCTCTGTTCCTTTGCGACATCATAGATCAGCTCCAGGATATCGTGGATATTTTTAAGCTCCGTTAAATGTGAAATTTTATCAGGATCTCTTCGGTCTACAATTTCGTTTTCCTCAATCTCAGTCTTTCTTTTCAGAAGCATATCTTCAATGGATGAATCTTCCGGTTCAAGGCGGCTTTCCATTTTCAGGGTTTCATTAATATCATTTCCGTTGAGAAGGGTAGAGGTCTGCTGCATTTCTGCCTCAATCTTTCTGCTCCAGCTTTCAGCATCTATTTCAGGATACTGTTCATTACTTTTTGCATATTGGGATAGGGAAGCTGTATAGGCAGTAATCAGATGAGAAGTTGCCACAAACTGATGAACCACTTCCAGTTTTTTCTGCTGATTTTTAGGATCAGAAATCATTCTCTGGAAATTATCGGAAAGGTTAGCCAAAGAAATGATGGCATTTTTTCGTTTTACCTTATAATCTTCAAGGTCGAAATTTCCCTGTAAGAATTTGGAAATCACACTCTGAAAATAGATAAGGTTGTCTGCGGCAGATTTTTTCATCAGATCCAGATTTTGGGTATGTTCCCAAACCGGCAATACAATATAGGATACTGCAAAAGCAATGATTCCGGCAATAGCGGTATCCAGAATCCTGTCTTTAAAAATAATATTAACTTTCCCCGGATTTAAAAAATTAAAGCTGAGGAAAACATAAATCGTCATGAATAATACCGCCCAGAAATATCTTCCTTTCAGAAAGCTGAAGCACATGATCATGCTGATCAGAAGAATCGCAAATAAAACACCGTTAATATGTACAAAATGGAGAATCGCATACGCAATACTTGCCCCTGCAATCGTTCCATAGAGACGCAGAAGGTTTCTCTGTTTAGTGATGGAATAAGCGGGTTTTAAGATCGCTGTAATGGTAATTAAAATCCAATACGTGTGTCCCAGTCCCAGAAAATCGAACATAGAGAAAACATATCCCAATAGCAGAGCTGTTGTAATTCTTATAGCATGGCGGAAATGGGAAGATGATAAGGAAATATTATTTCTCAGAACCTTGGCATTCAATTTAGGTTCATTGGGCATAAATTTCTTAAGGTCTAACCCGGTGGATAAACTTTTTGCCAGTTTGATATCCTGCGAAAATACCTTATAGATTTCATTAATTTCTTTTGTGATTTCATAGATACGCATCAGGATCTGGCGCAGAATCATGAAATTTTCCAGGTTGTCCGGTGACAGCTGTTTATTTCTGAGTTCGAAATAATTATAATTTAAGCTTTTTAATTCCTGTTCCAGGTTAAACATTGGCTTTGCTCTGGTACCACTTTGAAGGGCGATACCGATATTGGTGATTTCCTCAGCCAACAGGTTAAGATAATCATGGATATTCACCAGGATCATACTTTCTTCAAAACTCTGCTGCAGTTTCTGATAGTCACTTTCAGAAGTCATCAGTTTTTCATGAAGGTCCATCGAGTTCAGGAACATCAGCATTAATAAACGACTGGTTGTCGTAGATTCATTAACGATGGTTCTGGTTTTAAAAACCGTTTCTCTGGTATCTTCCTGAAGATTTTTTATTTCAATCTGCTTGGCAATAACCTGAGTGGTCAGCTTATTAAAATCCGGATTTTTCTGATAATAATTGGCTTTAATCTTTAAAAACTCAGCCAGCTGAAGATAATTTTCACCAATCATCTGGCTTGCCAGCTTATAAGGACGAATGGTGGTTACAATAAGAAATATAAGCAGAAACCATATACAGCCGGAAGCAAATATCAATAAACTTTTAAAGATATTACTTCCCGTAAGATGCCCGTCAATAAAGATCGCCAGTACCACAAGGGATAATGAGCCGACGGCTGCTAATCTCTGACCATAAACGCCAATAAGGGAGAAAAACATACCGAAGACAATCACCTCCAGAATGACCAGTACTTTGATATTCATCACAAGACTGGCAATAAGTGCTACAAAGACAAAACAGCAGATCGCAAAAGTAAGAGCATTTCTTCTTCGGATAAAAGGACCGGGCTGGTCGGTAAGAGCTACAAAGCTGGTTCCCAGTGGGAAAAGGAAATATTCTTTCAAAATCCCGAAGTGGGCAAGGACTAAACAAGGCAGAACAGTAGCTAATGTAATTCTGATGGCAGAATATACATACTGACTGGTTACAAATTTTTTTAGTTCCGCCGAATAGTTCATATTACAAAAATAGCTATTGAAATTAAGAAAATCGCCATAAAAAAAAGACTTTTCTCGACTTAATGTTATATTTTATTTAATTAGTCTTTACTATTATTTAAAATAAACTGACAGAAGAAACATACCAGTGATTCACAGCTCGTATTAGTCATTTTTTAACACAACAGCTAACAAATCTTGTTCCATGAATCCTTACCTTAGCTTAAATCAGTTATAAATAATTATTTTATGAAATTGATCAGTAAAAATATATGGGTTATTTTGTTTTCTATGATTATCGTAAGCTGTAGCTCACAGGGCAAAAACAGTTTTAAAGCAAAGAAAATATATGAATCAAAAGCCCTGATCATTACTCAGATTTCGGAAAATTCTTTTATTCATACCTCCTTTAAACAAACCAATGATTTCGGGAATGTACCGTGTAATGGATTGGTTGTAAAAGATCATCACGAAACTATTGTTTTTGATACCCCTACCCATGATAAAAGTTCAGAAGAGCTGATACAATGGATTAATGAAAAGCTCGGTGCAAAAGTTAAGGCTGTTATTTCCACCCATTTTCATGATGACAGTTTAGGAGGATTGATGGCTTTTCATAAACATAATATTCCCTCTTATGCATATGCTAAAACCATCGAATTAGCTAAAGAAAATAATTTTGTTATTCCTGAAAACAGTTTTAATGATTCTGTTGTTTTAAAAGTGGGAGACAAAGATGTTCTGGCCAAATTTTTTGGCGAAGGACATACAAAAGATAATGCTGTAGGCTATTTTCCTAGTGAGAATATTTTATTTGGAGGCTGTTTATTAAAAGAGCTGGAGGCGGGCAAAGGATATTTAGGTGATGCTAATGTTTCTGCATGGCCCAATACTGTTGAAAAAGTAAAAAAAGAATATCCGGATGTGAAAATTGTAGTTCCCGGACATGGAGAGTATGGCGACGGAAAGCTCCTTGACTATACGATTAGATTATTTAAAGGTCAATAGTGAATTTTTGCTTTGCAAAGTGAATGGTTTAGTGTGAAAATAAATTGACAAGCAGAGCGCATTGACGAGTGACCATTGACATAAAAAAGCCTCAATACAATGTATGAGGCTTTTTTATAGAGCTGTTGCTTTTATTAACGGTCGTTGTTGGATGTTTCTTCTCCAATGTTCCATGTAAGACCGAAACGTAGCGTGTTATCCAAAGCACTGTTGATCTTAGACATGTTGATCAGGTAAGAAAGATCAAGTCCGAAAGAACGGTATCTTAACCCAACCCCTGCAGTAGCAAACTGTCTTGCTCCCTGCTCTTCACTTTCATGGAAGTAACCTCCTCTTACAGAAAATGCATTGTCATACGAATATTCTAAAGCACCACTGTACATGATACTGTTTTTATTTTTGAAAGATTTTCCGATACCAGCCATTGGTCCTACATTCGGGATCTGATAAATAGGCTGTCTTGTATTCGGGTCTATTCCTGCATATTCAGATCCAGGAACCAATAGTTTTGAACCTTCCACAGAAATTCCGATTCTGTTCATATCATCCAGGTACATATCGTATCCAACCCCTAATCTTGCCATCGTAGGAAGATAAGATCTTGATTCTTCATTTCCTGTATAATCCAGTTTCGGACCTAAGTTCTGAATAGCCAGACCTGCATTCACTTTACCATCATATCCACCAATACTGGAGAATCTTGGAGAGGTATAGTATCCTGAAACGTCTACTGCAAAACTGTTTGCCGCTTTAAGTGTAGTATCTGTATTGAATCCTCCGGCTAAGTCTGAACGGATAAATCTACCGGTAACAGCTCCGGAGAATGAATCAGAAAGTTTCAAAGCATAGGCAACGTCAATGGAGAATTCGTTTGGTTTTGATGTACCCATAGAAGCGATTTCTGTACCCACCAATTGAGTCAGGTCTACCTGTCCCATATTGAAATAATAGATACTCGCGGAGATTGTAGATCTTTCTTCCTGCCCTAAAAACTTATGGAACGAAGCATATAATAAGAATACATCATTGGTAAGTTTTCCCATGTAAGGCGTATAGTTAAGACCTACGGAAGAACTTGTCCTGCTGAAAGGGTATTTAGCCGCATTCCAGAATTGGGAAAATGCATCCGGAGAGGTTACCACCCCTTGATCTCCCATACCTCCCGATCTTGCATCAGGTGCAATTCTTAAGAAAGGAGCTCCGGTAAGAACTGGGTTTACTTTACCTAAATCTTGCGAATAGCCTAAAAAACCAGCACTCAAACCAAATCCTAATAGCAGTTTAGTAGTTAAATTCATATGTTGTCTTTTATATATTATCAGTTTTTTATTAATATTATTATCTATTGTTCTGTTTAATTATTTCAAAAGTACCATTTTTTCTACAGCTGTAGCACTTCCTTTGCATTTTTCTTGATTTTGACTTTTTGCAAATATCTTAAAAATATACGTACCTTTTGCTACTGTAGCTCCAAAATCATCTCTTCCGTCCCATTCTATGGCCTGGCGTGGGGTTCTATAGCCCTGCAGGAAAGGTTCTGCAACCACCGGCTGCGATAAAGTTCTTACCAATCTTCCGGTTATTGTATAAATCTGTACGTTCACATCCAGAATATCATCACAGTTGTGTTCAAACTGAATATAGGTTTTATTGGTAAATGGATTTGGCCAGTTCAGCGGACGGTTGATCGTCAGGTGTTGGTCAGACTCATCTTTAACTTCAAAATTTAACGTAGCAGTTGTCGAATTATTGTTTATATCCCAAACTTTAAATGTTAATTGATGCTGTCCTATTGCTAGATTTCTGAAAGGGTAGGTTACATTTCCTTTCTGGTATTCGGCAAGACTAGGATTTAAGCATCCGTTTCCTTCTCCGGGAGCATAAAAATCATTTAAAACAACAGTATTGATAATCTGACCATCAAGATATACTGTAATATCATGTCCTACACCGGATCCTGTTGAGTTGATTCCTGTGTCATCGGTAAGACACGCAAGAAGCATAGGATTCTGATTGGTGATTCCACCATCTGCAAAGTTGGTGTTGTTCATATACAGCTTTACTTTTGGAGGTTGATTATCATTGATTCCATTAGGATTAATATCACCTACCTGTACTGCCTGGTTATTGAAAACATCTGTTGCTTTGTTGTCAGCATAGGCTAGTATTCTTCCTTGTCCTACAGCATAGTTAATGTCTTTAGGAACATAAAATTCAGCAGTGAAAACTCCGTTTACC
Organism: Chryseobacterium sp. KLBC 52; assembly: GCF_003347605.1. GTDB lineage: Bacteria > Bacteroidota > Bacteroidia > Flavobacteriales > Weeksellaceae > Chryseobacterium. The sequence goes on from NZ_QDFZ01000001.1 coordinate 240,868, forward strand.
GCAGTTCCTGCAGATTTTACAATCGCACTTCCTTCTTCAGTATATTCTAAAACCGGAGTTAAAATTCCACTGTTATTAAGTGTTTTCTTATTTAATCTCTTATCAAAAATATTGATGCTGACTTTTCCGTTGAAGGTATTGTTCAGGGTTCCGTTCGGATTATTGATGTGTCCTTTAATTTTCACAAAATCCAAACCTCTGATCAATCCGGGAACCGGAGTTTCAATATTATCAATAACAAGAAGTCTTTGAGGTCTGCTTAATTTCATTGCCGGGTCACCCAATAAGTTTACTTTTAAGTGGTTACTGTTTGGACCCTTTTGTTTTTTAGCAATCAATTGAGCATTCCCCAATGTATTGAAGTCATCATTGGTTAATTTAAAGATATTCTGAGTAAGAGTATTGGTAAAATCACGTCCATAATCAACTCCGATAGCACGGCTGGAAGTAATCATGGTAGAAACACCTCCCTGTTTCATTTTAATAAACTGCTCACCTACAGAATTGGTTGAAGGTTCGTCCCATAATGTAAACTCACAAGTGATGGTAGATACAAACGGGAATCTGCTGTATACATTGGAAAAATTGTTGGCATTCTGAACTTCTGTACTGGTAAGTACTCTTTCCTGCGCCCATCCGTTGATTCCTCCGTGTCCGAAATAGAACAGATACAAACTGTTTCCGATAGCGTTGGAAATGGCCTGGTTTACCTGCGGATATCTTCGTCCTCCGGATGTACTCTGCGCGGTAAAGGCATCCATGTATAATTTTTTAACATTATATTCTTTAAGTTCCTGCTGGCCCGGTTGTTCAAATATGCTGGCAAGGGATGCGTTCATTACATTATGAAATGGCCCGCCTCCTTCATTATTATCATCTACCACAAAGTCAAGCCTCATACGCCAGTCTCCGAAAGGACTCGACTGTCCCTGAAGAGAATTATAATAAGCCAGCGTTTTGTTGATCATATCTCCGGCTTCACTTACATTGGCGGCAGGAATTCTACCAACAGGCAGATCTGGTAAATTGTTTTCAATTAGTAATGCGGTTTGCGGCTTGGTCATCACAATATAATCATCCGTCACAAAAGAGGATACATAATCTGAAGACTGCTCACTCTGGTAGCTGGAAACAACATTTGAGTTGTTCGGAACTCTGTTTTTATAATCGTATGAAGTGTCCCCAAGAATAAATACATACTGAAGTCTTCCCAGAGGAGTATTGAGTTTGCTTACGAAATCTCTTATCGCAGTAAGATCTTTGCTTCCACTGCCGTATTCCTCATAGATTTTATTGATGTCAACAATTTCTACTTTATAGTTATTCTTCGTTTGATGATAGTTGGCAATTCTCTGTGCCTGGCCCATCATTTCGGGAACGGTAAGGATAAGATAGTCTACGTTTTGTATTGCAGATAAATTCTGATTGGAAATTCTTCCTACAAACTGCGGGCTGAAAGCTGCATCAGCACGGAAAGCTACAAATTCATTATTGAAATTCTGATCAGCAGCAGTATAGGCAAAGTTGAAAGAACCGGCTCCTGCTTTATTCACTCTTCTGTTAGCATTGGTAATGTCTGTTACATCCCATACCTGTTCTATATTATTGGCATTACTGATGCTGAAACCATAGTCTGTATTGCTTCCACTTACAATTGAATAATCCCTGAAGTTCATTTGTGAACCATTGAATGCAAGGTTTTCCTTATACTGAACTTCCAGATAATCAAAATAGAATGTTCCATTAGGATTTTTGGAAATGTCAGGATTATAAACCAATGTAAACTGATTTCCGGTAAGATTTGTTAATGTTCCTGTGTACGTTACAGGATAAAAAGTATACTGATAGGAAGAAGTATCCGTAGGAATTACCTGCAGCGGGTGTGGATTTAAATTGTTGATTTTAAAATCTATCGTATTCTGCTGGGAATTATAGGCCACTACCTGGGTTCTGTATCGTACTACGTCATTCGCCTGTATAGGAGAATTCGTAGTCAGTGTTATGGTCTTTTCATTGGAGAAAGGAGCATCCTCTACCCATGTTCTTCCTACTTTTAACAGGTTTTTCTGATCCTTGTTAATGACCTGGTAACTGTCATATCTTGTAATCAGCTGGCCAGGAAGATTTCCATCTACAGTAGGAACCCTTTTTCCTGCGCCCTTGTCAAAGTTGATATAATAATACGAGAAGTCTTCGTAGATATTTTTTACATTATTACTTCTTTCACTGAATCGGGTATCATGTCTTTTAAAGCCATTTCCATTGCCTGTATCATAAAGGTTATATCCGTCCGGACCTTGTGCATAGAAAAGAGCATAGTCATTGTCATTCCATACCCCATCATCTTCACCTACTACCTGAATGGCATTTTCCTGTAAAGCTCCGTATCTTGCATCCTGATTGTATTCAGGAAGCATAACACCTCCGTTTCCATAAATTCTGAAATTTTTAGGATTTACAGAACCCGGATTAATTCCGTTGTCTTTTAAAAACTGGGAAGTGATTTTGAATACTCCGGACTTGTCTACCTTTATCTTATAAAAATTTCCACTTGATAAAGGATTACCGGTGGTACCTATTTTATTAACCGTTCCTGTTGTATTGATAAAAGAAGAAGCTTCTGAAACATTAAATGAAGATAATCTCTGAACACGCCCTTTTACATTTTTAAATAAAGCAATACTAATACTGGCATAGCTTTCACCCTCTAAAGTATAATAGGAAACATCTGCTACATCATAATCCGGAAGTCTGCCTTTATCCAGCTCAAACAATTCCTGGTTAGAAACGCTTTCCCAAACAAGGTCTGAGATTTTTAATTGCTTTTCTCCGATTTTTTGCTTGCTTACGATAAAAACATTATTTTGGCTGTAAGAAAAACCTTCATTTTTAAAATTAGGAAGATTTAATTTTGTGTCACCAAAATCCTGAATTTTAGAACCATTCCATTCTATGGTGTTTCTTTGGGCGTAAAGTGTTGATGCAAAAGCGATTAAAGATAAAATCGTAATTTTTCGTTTCATGTTTACTATTGAAATTGCTAAATTACAAAATAAATGAAAATTTTAGAATTAAATTGTGATACAATAAAATTAATTTGTTAACGTTTTTCAAAAAAATCAAATGTTTACTTGATTTATTGAATAATTTATTTTTTCTTTGTACTTTGAAAATATTTATATCGACTATGAAAAAACTAAAGTTGTTTTCATTAATAGCATTAAGTTCTACACTTGCATTAACCAGCTGTGGCGGATCAGGAACCAGCAAAGGTGGCGGTACCAAAAAATTTGTCAGCAAAACAGGTTGGAAACCAAACGAAAAACAGGGTTGGTTTTTTGCAGGAAAGCAACAGAAGCAGAAGGGTTGGCCTGGGATGGTATATGTAGAAGGTGGAACTTTTACAATGGGATTAGTGAAAGATGATGTTATGCACGATTGGAATAACACACCGCGCAGAATGCAGGTAAGTTCATTCTTTATCGGAGAAACTGAAATTACTAACTACGAATACCGCGAATACCTTACATGGTTGAAGTATGTATTCCCACCAAGTGACCCGAGTTTTAAGGAGATCTATAACGGTGCTTTACCGGATACCTTATTATGGGACAACAAATTAGCAAGAAACGATTATAACGAAACTTATCTGCGTTCTCCGGAATTTGATTATTATCCGGTAGTAGGAGTTTCCTGGACTCAGGCAAACAGATACTGTGAATGGCTGTCTGACAGAGCGAACGAAAAAGCTTTGATGCAGGCTGGTATTATTGCCAAAGATTTGTATATCAACGAATCCAACAACCAGGGAGGAACTGCTTTCAACATGGATAAATTCAAATCGAATGATCCTGAAATGCAGGGATATATCAACGAGAAAAGAATGCAGCAGAAAACTGGTATGAAAACTACAAACCAGAGATTGCTTGCAGCTAACAGAGCTCCGAATTCTGCAATGGTACAGAAGTTCAGACTTCCTACCGAAGTAGAATGGGAATATGCAGCTCTAGGTATGGCTAAAAACAGAGAATATAACCAATATCTGGGTAAAAAACCTCAAATTGAAAGATTAAGAGGTACCAAAGGAAGAGACAGAGGAATGTTCCTTGAAAACTTCAAAATGGGTAGAGGTGATTATTCCGGTATTGCAGGTTGGAAAAACGACGGATCAGCTCAGACTTCTGACGTGAGACAATATCCATCTAACGATTTAGGAATCTACGGTATGTACGGAAACGTTTCTGAATGGACGGCTGACGTTTACAGACCTATCATCGATGAAGATTACAACGATTTCAACTACTACAGAGGAAACATGCCTCAGGCGATCGTAAGAAACGGTGACGGAACTTATAAAATGATCGACGAAGGTACTATTAAGTATGATACGTTAGCGGATGGAAGATTAGTTTACAGAGGACTACCTGGACAATTCGAAAGACAAACTATCGCTGACTACAGAAACTACAGAGATGGTGACAGACAGTCTTCTTTAGAATATTACAGAGCTTCTGATTCTGCTTCAGGATTCGATATGTACAACGCTCCTAAAACAAGCTTTGTTGTAGATGGAAGCGGTAGAGTGAAACTACAAAAAGATACTAAAGAAAGAACTTCCGGAATTTCTAACGAGGTTAGAGTGGTAAAAGGGGGTTCTTGGCAGGACACAGCATATTGGCTGGATCCAGGACAAAGAAGATATAAAAATCAAAACAGAGCTTATGGTTGGGTAGGATTCCGTGTTGCACAGGATGCTAAAGCCAGCGATAAGAGTAGAACTAGAAGATAATATTTATCAAAAAATACTTACAAAAAACCTTCCGGACTTTCGGAAGGTTTTTTTATTTTTGAACCATGAAATCGCGTTGGCTAAAAAGTCTAAAAACATTCGTATAGATTGAGCGATTGCATGCGATTTTAAAAAAAAGATATATATATTTCCACATGAATATAGAACAGTTTTATCCTTTATTTCTGCAGGCGGCAAAAGTAACCATCGACAGCAGAAAAATAGCAGAGAATGATATTTTCTTTGCTTTTTCCGGTGAGAATTTCAATGCAGCAACGCTGGCAGAGAAAGCCATTGATGACGGAGCTCTGGCAGTGATTGTTGAACTTCCGGAATTTGAAAACAGAGATAAAAATATTTTCTATGTTCCATCCACCCTGGAGTTTTTACAACAACTGGCCATCTATCATAGAAGCAAGCTGGCTATTCCTTTTATAGGGCTTACAGGAAGTAATGGAAAGACGACTACAAAAGAGCTTATTCATGCTGTTCTTTCTGAAAAATTTAATGTTCAGTACACCTACGGAAATCTGAACAATCATATCGGAGTTCCATTGACCATTCTTTCCATTAAACCGGAACATGAAATGGCCGTGATTGAAATGGGAGCTAACCATCAGAAAGAAATTGAATTTCTGTGTACCATTTCACAACCTGATTTCGGTTATATTACCAATTTTGGAAAAGCTCATCTGGAAGGATTCGGAGGTTTTGAAGGAGTAATCAAAGGAAAATCTGAGCTTTATGATTATCTTAAAAATAACAACAGAACGATTGTTGTGAATGAAAACGATCCTATCCAGGCTGAAAAAACTGAAAACTATTCACCTAAAATCACTTTTGGAAAAGAGACATCAAACTATAATTTTGAATCTTTTTCTGCAGAACATTTTGTAGGATTGACGTATCAGGGGGGAAAAGCCGTTTCAAAACTGACAGGAGAGTACAATTTTACCAACCTTTGTGCAGCTGCCAGTTTAGGACTTCATTTCGGAATCAGCTTTGAAAAAATAAAACATGCGTTGGAACTTTACACGCCAACGAATATGAGATCTCAGGTGGTGAAAAAAGAGGGGAGAACTTTGGTTCTGGATACGTATAATGCCAATCCAAGTTCTATGAGCGCTTCTTTGAATAATTTCATCAGTTTTGAAGGCAGCAAAACCATTATTATCGGTGATATGCTGGAACTGGGGGATGAGAGTGAGAAAGAGCATCAGAACATCTTAAAACTGGCTCAGGACCTTCATTTCGACGAGATTATTACGGTTGGTAAACATTTTAAAGCTGTGAATGCTTCAGATTTTGCTTTTGAAAATACAGCAGCATTAATAGAATATTTACAACAGAATCCAATTCATTCTGAAAACATATTGTTAAAAGGATCCAGAGGAATTGCCCTGGAGAAAGTGATCGACTTTATTTAGAGTAAGGAAGCTGGAAGTTGGGAGAGGGAAGTTCTTGAAGACAAGCAACGCGTATTCTCTTTTTTTATACCATTTTATAAATTATCATTGTTACAATGATCATCGGAAACGAGGGCTGCCGGATCGTAACTTCCAGCTTCACTCTTCCAACTTCCAGGCTTATTACTTATTTCTTCAGGTCCCAGAATTCTTTTACGATCAGTTTGATATTTTTAAAAGTACTCGGGAACACTTCATTTTCAATTTCAGATGTCGTTTTCCAGGCTACTTCGGTAATACCTTCTTCTATTTGCGGTTTCGAGGTGTCTTCCCCGTCAAAGTTCATTTCAAACCAATGGGTGCATTTCAAGATCTTCTCACCATTTCTTTCAATGTAGATATGATAAGTGGTATTGATGAATTGTAAAAGTTCAACATCGCTCAGACCAGTTTCTTCCTCTATTTCCCGTACTGCAGACTCTTCCCTGGATTCTCCTTTTTCCATTTTACCTTTGGGAAGATCCCATTTACCCAGTCTTCTGATGAAAAGAATTTTACCCTCGGGATTATTAACGAGACCTCCTGCAGCCTCTATAATTCTGAATAGCTTTTGAAATTCCTGCCAGATTTCTTCCAAATTCTCTCCATATACATTCAGTTCCTGTACAGAGGTATTCTCCAGAAGATCCAATGCGATCTCTAAAGTTGTATAATTTTCGTATCCAAGCTTTTTTTCAAGTTCTTCAGGATGCTTAGATAGTAATAATTTTTTTTCGTTGACAAAAACTTTATACATTTGTAATAGTTAAGAATTTAAATACAAAAATAAAAAATGAATTTAGAAGGACGAAAGATTATTGTCAATAAATCATCTAAAGAACTTACCGAGTTGCTGAAATCTCCTGAAAATTACAAAGATTTTATGCCGGATGGTCTTCAGAAATTTGAAACAAGAGATAACGGATTTAAATTTGGATTACAGGGAATGCCTGAAATCGCTTTAAAAATTGATGAAGTAGATGATCAGAAAGCTGTTTTAAGATCTGCAAGTTCAAGTTTGGACTTCTCATTAACAGCTACATTGAACCCAATCAGTGAAAACCAGACTGAAGTTCAGATGTTATTTGAAGGGAAATTCAATCCATTCATCAAAATGATGGTAGAAAAGCCTTTACAGAACTTTATCAATACGCTTACCGATAAAATCGAAGCTTATAAATAAAAAAAACCTTCAAAAATGAAGGTTTTTTTTATTTTACAGGAATGTGTTTTTCTAAGCAATCACTCCCGAACAATGATCCGCTGTACTTCCAGTTGCAGAAGACAACACATTGATCTTGTTATTTATCTTTAAAACGCCCATAAATGCAAAAATCAAGGCTTCCTTATAATTGATGATCTCTTTTTCGGGGATGATCACTTCGGCTTGTGTTTTCGCTCTTATTTTTTCAATTAAAAAGGTATTGTAAGCACCTCCTCCGGTGATTAGGATGTCTTTTATACGATACTCATTAATGACATTGGCAATCTGCTGGGCAGCATGTTCTGTAAACGTAGCCAGTGCATCGGATGTTTCAATATTTTCAAGAAGGGGAAATATATGCTGATGACACCATTCTATTCCCAATGATTTTGGATGGGGAATTTGATAGAAATCCAAAGCGTTAAGTTGATGGAGTAAAGTTTCGTCTGTTTTTCCTTTTGCTGCCAATGCTCCATTTTCATCAAAATTTTTATGAACCTGTTGAGCTAAATGATTCAGAACAATATTTACCGGAGCGATATCAAAGGCAATTCTTTTTCCTTCAGCACGTAAAGAAATATTGGAAAATCCACCTAAATTCAGGCAGGCGCTGTATCCGGAGAAAAGTAATTCATCACCTATAGGAACCAGAGGAGCTCCGTTTCCTTTCATCAACACGTCCTGACTTCTGAAATCATAGATAACAGGTAATCCTGTTTCCAGCTTTATGGCTCTGCCGTCACCGATCTGCAGGGTGAATTTTCTCTTAGGCTGATGAAAAACCGTATGGCCGTGAGAAGCAATCAGGTCGATGTTTTCAAGCTGATGCTGATGAATAAATGCTTTAACCTGCTGACCAAGATAAAAACCATACGCTGAATGCAGTTCCAGCAAGTCTTCGGAAGAAAGATGAATGGAATTTCTGAGTTGGGTTTCCCAATCCTCAGAATAGGAGAGTGTCTCGGCTTTCAGGATTTTAAAAGTCCACGTGTCCTGCTTTTCAAATTCAGCAAGACAGATATCCAGACCATCCAGGCTTGTCCCGGACATCAATCCAATAGCCAGCGCTTTCATTATTTTTGAATTATTTTTTATTTTCAGAAATTCTTTTTGAACTGAAATCTCCTGAGTTGTTATAGAAGGTGTATTCAGAAAAATCATCCTTGGCAGTCATTCCATTGGCTCCTACCAGTGTAGAACCATCCTCCATGGTTACATACACCGTATCTTTGGTATAGATTCTGTTTTTTCGCTGATCCCAATAAATACTCTGCATAGCAAATCTCTGGCCTTCATTGGTTTTTATTCTTACATCACCTTTGGCTTCGTAGAATTTTTTGTATTCAAAAATACGGGCATATTTAGCGGTAATTCTTCCCGGAACCTTCGGTTTTTTTTTATCAAAAAACTCAATGTCAATTCCTTTTCTGGCTACTACATACGGACTGTCTATCAGTTCATATTTTTCAATGATGGGTGCTTTGGCTTTTAAAGTGACAAAGCCCGAATCACGCTGGATAATATTAGCATTGTTGATAATCTGTGAAGGGAAATTTTTGCTTTGACTACCGTTTCTTTTGGTAAGATCTTCCTCACAGGATGTCAATATAAAAAATATAGCACAACTAAAAAGGCATGCTATATTTTTATATGATATTTTTTTTGAAAAGTTCATTTTAGTTATAAAGAGTCTTTCTGAACCACTTATCAGCAAAATTGAAGCCGATTCTCAGGTTGACGAAATTCTGATTGATCAGGTTGTTTTGAAGAGTTCCTCTTTTACCCACTTCTAACCCGATTTCAAGACCGCTCATTCTGGTGATACTACTGTTTTTGAACGGAAGCATTACTCCGGCAGAAATACCGAATTTGTTAATACTGTTTCCTTCCAGGTTTAGATTTCCTCTTTCATAGAACGCTCCATATCTATAGATTACTCTTGAGAAGTAGCTTCTGAAGTTGTTATAGTTAGGAAGGTACCATCCACCGGCAGAAATTCTGTAGGTATCCTGGAAACTAAAGCTTTTACCAAAATAAGAGATATCTTCTCCCTTTTTATAATCTACCTGTCCTGATACAAACCAATGGTTCTCACTTCCGTATCCAACCCCTACAGATGCCTGTAATGGAAGAAGGTTTTTGGATTTTGTTTCTTTTTGTTCGATGATTGTTTCGGATCCGCTAACTTTAGTCGTCTCCTGAGCATCAGAATATCTGTACGTACTGTTGGTATACTGAGTCGTCATATTACTTGTATTACCAAAAGTAGCAGTAGCTCCTACAGTGAACTTCTTATCAGTACGTGTATTTAAAGTCTGGTAGCTTGTACCAAGCGTAAAATTAAAGTTTCTGACTCTGTTTTTCGTCTCATAACCATTAACATATTCCCCTACGTAAGTCCCAAGGTTACTGTTGTAAGCACGAAATTCATTAAGGTCATTAAGATCTCCAAAATAAAGGTTTGCTTTTGCTCCTACGGATAATTCCTGATTGATCTTATAAGAAACAGCAAGCTGTGCCGTATTCAAAGTTCCACTTCCTTTGAAATTGTTTTTATAAAGTGGGGTCGTGTTATCACTGGCAAACTGCTCCGTTACGATGTCATAACTTTTAGAACTGTAGGGTTGATAAGAGATTCCCATTTTCACTTTTGAAGATAACGGAAAGGCAATCGAAATATTGGAAAGATACGTAGAATGCTTTGTAGATTTCATATCGTTATAGTTCGATTTGAAATAATTGTTTTCGTTGGTAGCTTCCAGTCTGATACTCGTAAGTTCGAAATTGGCGTTGTTTGCCGGGTTGGCAAAATTGAAACTGCTGGTAAAATCACTAATAAAAGCAGTAGATATACCACCCATAGAAGCAGTTTCGATCGTATTATCATATTTCACATCTCCAATTCCATAAGTTGCATAAGGAGAGTTGCTTAGACTCTGTGCATTCAGAAAATATCCAACTGATATGAATGATACTACAAAGATTTTTTTCATTCTTTATTTTTAAAACAATGCGCAAATATCTTAAATATTAATGAATTGTAAAAATTATATGTGGTTAAAGTTTGTTAAGGGCTTTTCTTTACAAGAAAAATGCCAATTTTCTGTAATACAAATATCTATTCTGTGCTGCAAAAAAGACTGTCCTATGATGAACAGTCCTGGTGTATATGATTAGGTATTAATCCTTTTATTTTACCTGAAGAACAGAACGGCTGTGGCTGAAACACTCAAAACTGAATTTTCCGTGATATTTTCCCATTCCCGAAGTTCCCACCCCTCCAAAAGGTAAGTAATGCGATCCGACATGGATAATAGTACTATTGATCTCAGCATCTCCGCTTGTGGTATGGTTTAAAACATATTCTGCAAATTCCTGATCTTCCTTGAAAACATATAATGCTAAAGGTTTAGGACGGTTATTGATTTCTTCCAGAGCTTCTTCAATATCATTATAGGTCATAACAGGAAGAATAGGGCCGAAAATCTCTTGCTGCATTACCTGATCATCCCAGTTTACATTATCCATTATAGTAGCTTCAAAGTGACGGGTTTCAAGATCATAATGTCCTCCGTAGATTACTTTTTCCGGAGCTGCTTCGAGGTAACCTGCCAAATGTTTAATTTGGTTCTGGCTTACAATCTTCCCGATTTTCCCCAAAGAACTACCTTCATAAGCTGTATTTAAATGAGCTTTGAATTTTTCTATAAAAGCATCTTTTACAGATTCATGGATATAAATATAGTCTGGAGCCACGCAGGTTTGTCCGCAATTAATCCATTTTCCGTAAGATATTCTGGCTACCGCTTTATCCAAATCTGCATCTTTATGAACAATCGTAGGAGATTTTCCTCCAAGTTCCAGTGTAACCGGAATTAATTGTTCTGCAGCGGCTTTCATGACAATTTTACCAACATTGGGGCTTCCAGTAAAGAAAATATAATCAAAAGGAAGACTTAATAATAAGGTGTTTTCTTCAATAGCACCCTGAATAACTGCGACATAAGATTCATCAAATGATTCTTTGACAATATCTTCAAGAACCTGTGCTACATGTGGGGTATTCTCAGAAGGTTTTATGATCGCCGTATTTCCGGAGATCAAAGCTCCGATAAGCGGACTAAATGTCAATTGAACAGGATAGTTGAAAGGTCCGATAATATAAGTAACTCCATAAGGCTGATAGGTTATTTTGCTCTCAACTTCAGCGCCTGAAGGATGTGGTTTTGAAGGTACAGAAGTAGGTTTTGCCCATTCATCAATGTTTTCCAGCAAATAATCAAGCTCGCTGATCACTATTTGAATCTCCACATATTCTGCTTCTTTTCTGCTTTTCCCCAAATCTGTATCTAAAGCTTCACAAAGCGCATCGGTATGCTGAAGAAAAACTTGGCGGAATTTTCTTAATTGTGCTTTTCTGAATTCAATATCTTTAGTCTGATTGGTTTTGAAAAAGGCCTTCTGCTGCTGAAATATCCCTTTAATTTTTTGTTCCAGGTTGGTATCCATTGGTTTATGATTTTAATATTTGGTGTGAAATGGTAATCAATTTACGAATAATTTCACATTACAAATGTATTGTTTAAAATTAAATTGTGTAAAATTTAATTTTATATTTTATTCTAATTCAATTATTGATATTACCTATAATAGAATGTATTTCTTTTGAACCATTAAGATTGTATGTAGGTTTTAAGAGTAGTAAGGAGCTTCGCTCTAAGCTTAAAATCAGAATGATTCATCTTAACTATACTATATTTCTTCAATCCTTCTTAATGGTTTTATTATGTCCTGCATTTTTACAGATGTAAGGAAACTCAAAATGGATGATCTATATTTTTATCCATTTTAAGCAGACTTAATTTTATGAAATGAAATAAGATTTTTTATCTTTGAAACATGAATTGGGAGAACATCGCCGGACAGACGAATCTGAAAAAACTTCTTAGAGAAAGCATTGCTGAAAACAGAGTGAGCCATGCCCAACTTTTTGTAGGAAAGGAGGGATACGGAACACTGCCTATGGTATTGGCCTATGCACGGGAAATTTTCAGTCAGGAAAATGAGCATGCTGCTGCGAAGGTAGATCATCTCAATCATCTGGATCTGCATTTCAGTTTTCCGGTTTTTACGGATAACAAAAACTCATTAAGTAAAAATAAATTTGATGAGTTCAGAGAAATGATCCTGGCTTCCCCTTATGCAAGCTATGATGACTGGACTGCATTTTTGGAATCAGAGAATAAACAGCTATTTATTTCTGCAGATGAAGTGGATGACCAGAACCAGAAGTTTTCTTTAAAAAGTTATGAAGGAGGAACCAAAATTCTTATCGTCTGGAGAGCAGATAAAATGAATGTTGCCGCTTCCAATAAGTTTTTGAAATTTTTGGAGGAACCGCCGGCAAAAACTGTTATTCTTCTTACCGCTGAAAGTACCAACGATATTCTTCCTACCATTCTTTCCAGAACACAGATTGTAGAAATTCCTAGAATTAATGATGAGGATATCGAAAATCATCTTAAAAAGAATTTCTCTGTTTCTGAAGAAAAAGTGAGAGAGATTGTTCATGAAGCTCAGGGAGATCTTAATGATGCTATAAAACTGCTGAATTCAGGAGATAAAAGCAACGAATTCGAAAAGCTTTTTGTACAATGGGTGAGAGATGCATTTATGGTAAAAAAGAAACCGGAATATCTCAGAAGTATTATTGTCTGGGCAAGAGAAATTGCAGGATGGAACAGGGAGAAGCAGAAGAACTTCCTTAATTATTGTTCTGAAATTTTCAGACTGGCATTGCTTCAGAATTACCAGTCTGAGAATCTGGTGTATAAAAAAATCAATGCGAACGGTTTCAATTGGGCCGGCTTTTCAAAATTTATCAGTGGAGCTAATATTGAGAGTATTTTGGAAGAAATTAATACTGCCGATCTTCACCTGACCCGAAACGGAAATCCTAAAATTGTCTGGACGGATCTTGGAATAAAACTATCCAGATATATTCATAAAAATAAATAATACAACTCCGGGTAAAGCCGGAGTTTGTGTTTATTACCATAGAAGGATTGTCATTTTGTTCTCACTTTCCCTTTTTTATTATGCATACTTCAATATAAAAGGGGTTGAAAACTAAAATTTTTCCTTTGGAATTTTTCTCAATTATTAAATGAATATCAACTTTCCCTGAAGTATTTTTCATTAAAAAGCCCCTTTCCTTCGGTTTTAGCATCTATTATAGAAACTGTCTTTTCGTTGCAATAAATTAAATCTATATTAAAAAATCAATCAATCGTTTGATTTGAAGCAAAACTTGTGTACATTTGCGCCCTGAAAAAAGAACACTAGCATGATTTCAAAAGAAGAAAATATATTATTCGCTGCCGAGAAGCTCTTTGCAGAAAAGGGATTCGAAGGAACCTCTACCCGGGAAATTGCAAAGGCGGCTAATGTAAACATCTCTATGATCTCATATTATTTTGGCTCTAAGGAAAAACTTTATGAGAAATTAGTGGAATACAGAATGAATGAAGGTCAGTTTTTTTCAAAAGATCTTTTGGGAAGAACCGACATCAACGAGTGGCAGAAGATTGAAAGAGTAATCGATCAGTTTTCTCACAAGATCCGGACTCAAAAATGTTTCTACAGGATTATGCAGAGAGAACAGCTGCATACCAAAAATCCTCAGATTGTAGAATTTTTGAAGCAAACCAAAATGGGATTTCTTTCCATGTATTCACAAATATTGGAAAGCGGCCTTAAAAATGGAATTTTCACCAAAAATCCACCCATTTATCTCCTGCATTCTACCGTAAGCGGAACCTTGTTTTATGCATTCAACGCGAAAGAAATGTATAAAGAGTTCCTGAATGAAACAGAAGATGAAGAAGCTTTTGATGAAAAATACTACACAGAACTTAATAAACATATTAAATATTTACTAAAAGACCTTTTAGGTTATGAAGAGAATAAATAACTCAGTGATTGCATTATCACTATTCGTAGGAATAGCAAATGTAAATGCTCAGGAGAAAAAAACACTTTCTCTTGACGAGGCCGTGCAGCTGGGAATCCAGAACAGCAAGAATCTCAAGATCGATGCAGCCAAGATCGAAGAGGCTACAGCTGACCTTTTGGAAGCTAAAAACAGACAACTACCGGAATTAAAAGTGTCAGGTAGCTATATGTACCTTCCGATAAAACCGAATGTTGATATCAAACTTCCTGGTCTTGCCGGTGGAGCTGGCGGACCTGAAATACATCAGGTACTTTACGGTTCAGCTAATCTTAGTGTTCCGATCTACAGCGGTGGAAGAATCAAATACGGAATTCAGTCTGCTAAATATCTGGTAGAAGCTTCTAAACTAAGCACTGAGAATGATAAAATTGCCATTGCTTATAACGTTGCCCAGGCTTATAATAATCTGTTTAAAGCGAACCAGTCTATCAAGGTTTTTGAAGAAAATCTTGCCGCTTCTCAAAAAAGAGATGAAACCTTCCTTAAAATGGAAAACAACGGTTTGATTGCGAGAAACGATAGATTAAAGGCAAATCTTCAGACTTCAAATATTGAACTTCAGTTATTGGAAGCTAAGAATAACTACAATATTGCCAACATCAATATGGACCTTTTATTAGGCCTTCCTGAAACTACGGAACTTGCAGTAGATGAAAATTATATTGAAGAAGGATCAGACGTAAAACCTGTTGATTTTTATGTTACTGAAGCCAGAGAAAACCGTAAAGATTTACAAGCGTTGGCACAGCAGAGAAAAGCAGCAGAACTGGGATCAAAAGCAGCAAAAGCAGAAAATCTTCCTTCTATCGCATTTACAGGTGGTTATGTAGCGGCAGATATTCCTAAGTTTCTTACGGTATACAATGCCGTTAATGTAGGGATTGGAGTTTCTTACAACTTGTCCAACCTGTGGAAAGAAAATTCTTCATTGAGACAGTCGCAGGCGAGAGAAAAACAGCTTGCTGCAACCGATGAATTACTGAATGATAATATTAAGCTTGATGTCAACAGAGAATACCAGAACACAGATTATTCAAAAAAGAGAATTGCTGTTTTTGAAAAATCTGCTGAGCAGGCCAATGAAAATTACAGAATAACAAAAAATAAATACGACAACGGCCTTGCAACCATGACTGAATTACTGGATGCAGACGCGGCACAGATTGCTGCCAACGTTGGAGTGATCAATGCTAAGGCAGATGCTGCACTGGCATACAGAAAACTATTACAGACAACAGGAACTTTAACAATTAAATAATCAGATCGAAACCAAAATGGAAAATAATAATACACAGGCAGCTGAACCTAAAAAGAAAAAAAGTTTAGTTTTTCCTATCATTTTAGCGGCAGTAGTAATCGGAGGAGGAATCTACGGTTACAGAGCCTTTACTTACGGACAGTATCATGAAGAGACAGACGATGCTCAGATTGCTTCCAATATGGCACCGGTAATTTCTAAAATATCAGGCTATGTAGCTCAGGTAAAAGTAAAAGACAACCAGTTTGTAAAGAAAGGAGATACTTTGGTGATTTTGGATAACAGAGATCAGAAAATGGCTCTTGATCAGGCTCAGGCAGCATTATCTACTGCTAAAAGCAATATCTCCAATGCAGAAGCTACTACCACAGCGACTTCAAAAAATATCGGTTCTTCAGAAGCAGCAGTAGTTACGGCTAATGCGCAGATAGAAGCAGCAAAAGTAAATGTTTGGAAAACTTCTCAGGATTTGAAGAGATATGCTAATCTTGTAAAAGACCATTCTATTACAGAACAACAATATGAGCAGGCTTTGGCAGCGAAACAATCTGCAGACAGACAGTTACAGGTTTTGGTGGACCAGAGAAACCAAATTGCTCAGCAGACTCACATTGCATCTTCTCAAACAGCTGCAAGTTCACAACAAATCAGTGTGGCAGGATCTGTGGCTAAACAAAGAGAAGTAGATGTAGAAAATGCAAAATTAAACTTATCATATACCGTAATCCTTGCCCCTGAAGATGGGTATGTAGGAAAAGTACCTACACAGGCAGGTCAGTATCTGCAGGCTGGTGCACAGTTGTTTGCTTTGGTTAAAAATGACCAGAAATGGGTAGTGGCTAACTTTAAGGAAACACAGGTAGATAAAATGGTAGAAGGCCAGAAAGTGAAAATTGAGATTGATGCCTTCCCTGATAAAGAATTTGAAGGAGTAGTAAGCTCTTTCTCTCCGGCTACAGGAGCTACTTTCTCTATTCTTCCTCCGGATAATGCGAGTGGTAACTTCGTAAAAGTAGTTCAGAGACTTCCTGTAAAAATCGATTTTGTAAATCTTGATAAAGATATTGCCAAAAGACTGAGAACAGGAATGAACGTAAAAGCTGAAGTTGCTTTGAAATAATATTTAAAATTGTTAAAAATCAATGAACTTCGTTGTTAAGAGTGAATGTGTTTTGTTCTCCTATTTAAAATAGACTGTTTTCAATTCATCATTCACTTGCGAAGCAAAATTCACCATTGATTTTTTACATCGAAAAAAACTTATGCAAGATTCATTAGTAGAATATGGAGCGCGTAGAGTAATCATTACGATTACGGCTATCCTTTGTGCCCTTCTTGAAATTGTAGACTCCACGATTGTTAATGTTGCCTTGAATGAAATGAAGGGGAATCTTGGATCTACACTTTCTGAAGTGGGTTGGGTAATTACGGCTTATGCCATTGGTAACGTAATTATAGTACCAATGACGAGCTGGCTTTCCCAGCAGTTTGGGCGTAGAAATTACTTTGCGGCATCCATCATTATATTTACCATATTTTCATTTTTATGTGGAAATGCGACGAATATCTGGGAACTCGTGTTTTTCAGATTGATGCAGGGAATCGGTGGGGGAGCCTTATTGGTAACTTCACAAACGATCATTACGGAATCTTATCCGATTGAAAAAAGAAGTATGGCTCAGGCGATTTATGGTCTGGGAGTAATCATCGGTCCTACATTGGGTCCGCCACTTGGAGGGTATATCGTTGATAATTTCAGCTGGCCCTATATTTTCTATATTAATATTCCGATTGGGATTGCAGCAACATTGATGACGCTGCAGTTTGTAAGAAGTCCGAAATATGCAGAAAAACGTAAAGTCTCGGATGTTGACTGGCTTGGAATTGCATTACTGGCAGTAACAGTGGGATCATTACAATTCATTCTGGAAAGAGGTCATGAAGAAGACTGGTTTGCCAGCGGAATGATTGTAGCGTTTACCGTAGCTGCTGTTTTGGGATTTATTTTATTCCTTTGGAGGGAACTTACCTTTAAATATCCGATCGTTGAGCTCAGGGTGCTTAAAAATAGTAACCTGAGAATCGGAACTATGATGTCATTCGTGCTTGGATTCGGATTGTATGGTTCTACATTCATCGTTCCTCTTTATACTCAGAGTATTTTGGGTTGGACGGCACTTCAGTCAGGAGCATTGATGATTCCGGCGGCGTTAACGACGGCTTTCATGATGCCTATCATTGGTAGATTATTGGCAAAAGGAGCAAAACAGCAGATTCTGGTTTCATTAGGACTCTTTATCTTCTTTGTTTACAGTTTCTGGGGATACAAAATTCTGACACCGGATACCAGTAAAGAAGCTTTCTTCTGGATGTTGATCGTAAGAGGAGCAGGTTTAGGGTTGTTGTTTATTCCAATCACCTCTTTGTCATTAAGTACATTGAAAGGGCAGGAGATTGGCCAGGGAGCCGCTTTTACAGGGATGATGAGACAGCTGGGAGGATCTTTCGGGATAGCAGCGATCACAACCTTTATTGCCAATGCAGGCCAGAAATACAGGAATAACTTAATTTCCCATCTGGACGAAAACAGTTTTGATGTACAGCAAAGACTAGCCGCTCTTAAAGCGAATTTTGTAGCCAAAGGAATGACACCTGATGCCGCAATGAATGCAGCGTATAAAATGCTAGATCTATCCGTAACGAAGCAGGCAACTGTTTTATCTTATATGGACGTCTTTCTTTACCTTGGAATCATATTCCTGATATGTATTCCGTTTATCTTACTTGTAAAGGAAAGAAAGAGCAAAGAAAAAATAGATTTGAGTGAAGCCATGCACTAAATTTTAAATAAAAACCTTCGAGAATTTCGAAGGTTTTTTTATGCTGTGTCTTCTGTAAAATAGTAAAAGCCAATAACTTTTAGTTTTCATTTTATTAAACAAAAAATAATATCACTTATTGGAGAGTTTATTTATTTTTTCTAGCTTTACAGTACCAAATGAAAAAAATATGAATACAATCCCTCATCTCTTAAAATCTTTTTCAAAAAGGGTTTTCCGGAATATTATGTCGGTCTTTTATCTGAATCTAGGGTAATAAAATTAACTGATCGAATTGCACTTTACATTATTTTATATTTCATAAAGACAATTTTTCAACATCTGAAAGCTGTATGAAGTATTCTATTTATTATTATACTAAACCATGATTTCA
Organism: Chryseobacterium sp. KLBC 52; assembly: GCF_003347605.1. Taxonomy (GTDB): domain Bacteria; phylum Bacteroidota; class Bacteroidia; order Flavobacteriales; family Weeksellaceae; genus Chryseobacterium. The sequence continues at coordinate 259,792 of NZ_QDFZ01000001.1, forward strand.
AAACACTAATAACGTATTACATATGAATCAAATTCAACTGCCGGAAACTTACCTGGCATTATCAGATTTCAGAAAAAACGATATCTATCTTCCTGAAATGAATCAGGCTCAACTTATCGCAGATTTCTTTCCCGGAACTTTTACAGAGCTTACCCAGCGTCTGTCTGATATTACGGGAGCTTTTTATGGTGGTATGCTTAAACAGATCGGAAAACTTTACGGACCAGAAGCTATTGAACAGCTTTCCAGTACTTTTATGTACGACCTCGGATCAAGAATGGCTCTGAGGAATCTTGAAACAAAACCTAATCTGCAGCCCGGAATTCCAGCGGTTGCCAAAATATTGATAGGAGCAGTTTTTACATCCAGTCCCGAATACAATTTTGAATTTAAAGAATTAAATGACTACAAATGCGAATTGCTTATTAAAGGAGTAGACCGTTACCATAAAATCACTCATAGCCTGCAAATTGCAGGTCTGCTGAAGTGGCCAGTCATAAAACCTTTCATACAGGGCGTTTGCGACACTATGGGACTGGATGTTTTATTGGATATAAAAGTACTCAAGCTTGATCCGGACAGCTCTTGCAGCTATCATGTCTTTGTCTCAGAAAAGTAATATCAAATATGAATTAAAGCGGACTTTAGTCCGCTTTTTTGTGTAAATGAATATCTATGGTTTGACTGATGCGTATAAAGCATCTCGCAGATTTTGCTGATTCTGCAGATTTTAATTGTAACAGAATTCTAATCGTAGAAAAAAAATCAATAGGAAAGGGCTATAATCCAGAGCATAACCAGAAAGGTTACGAGCGTTAGTTCAAGAAGGAAGCCCAATTCATAAGAAATACATAGTCCAACGGCTTTAGTCCAAATATAAAACGTTAAAATAATAAACTCCAATCCTCGAATCCCAAACCCCGTATCCCGCATCCCAAACCTTATTCAACCCTCTCTATCCACTCAATACCACTTACATCAATCAGTTTCAGACTGTGGATATCATTTTTTTGGAAAATATCATCAATATTCAGTGTCACATCTGCTTTGGCTCCCAATGGAATTACCAGACTGTGTTTTCCCGGTTTCACTTTGGCGACATAATGATTTTGAATATTTTCTTTAGAAATTCCGGAGAGTTCTTTATGATCAAATTCCTTTAAAATCTTTCCCTTTTTGTCGAGAATATGAATACCGATGAGGAAAGACCCATACACGTCAGCACCTTCTGTTCTGTAGACTTCAAAGCTTAACTTTGAATGATTATGAGAGATGTTTGAAATTTCCAGCTTAGGCTTTACCGATTTATTATGCAGTGTTCCCCATACACCACCGTGAAAATATTGATTGGTAAAAAGGGTTAATCCAAATATAATGAGTGAAGCTCCCAATACAAAAACCTTCGGATTTGAAATAGGAAAACTCCCTGATCCCAACCATTGAAACCATCTTTTCTGAGTGAATTTTTTGTTATTCTTTATGAAATAATTGTCCAGAGAATAAGCTCCGCTTCCTGTCAGAAACAAAACAAAGCCGCCTGCAACACCTAAAACACCTATTTGCCATTCATCAAGGCAGGTTGTTCCCAGCCAGCCGGAACCCAGTAAAATTCCGAGCGCAAGACTGAAAATTCCGATACTCATTAAGCGGGTCAATAATCCCAGGATAATGAACAATCCAACAATGGCTTCGATAATGGTAAAAATCATCATGGAGCGTTGCAAAGCATCGGGATGAGTCACCAGGTATTCAATAACTGGTTTTATTCCCAGGGCATTGGGTAAGAAATGATTGAATTTTTCCCCAATGTATCCCTTTTCATCAGGAATAAGCTTGTTTTCAAGGATTAATCTGCGCCAGAATGCTGAAAAGTAAGTCCATCCGATAACCATGCGGAGGGATAAAGTATATAATCCGGCCAGGTCCGAAGACTGGCTGTTTGTAATATGTTTCATTGAAATTAATATTGTATTGTAAAAACTGATTTTTTAATTAGGCTTAAAAATTTTTAACCCAGATTAAGCTTCAGTCTTTTGAATAGAATATATTTCGGAGGGCTGTTTCCTGTAGAATACCCCGAGTAGTTATTGAAAGAAATCCTTTTTTCAGCAGAATTGCCGGTTGTTGAAAAAAAATAAGAAAAAGAATCTTTGTATTGGCTCTGAGTTTTGTTTTTTGAAACCGAAATTCCGGAAGAAGCAGATGCCAGATCACAGCTATAGGAAATTGATGAGGTTGTTTTTACCTTATTCAGTCCGCTGATAAACTGAATGTCAAAAATATCAAGAACATTTCTTTTTACAGAACAGGGAGATAGTGAAAACACCAAAATAAGCATCGTAATGATCGCTTTATAAGTTTTCATATGGACTCCTGAATTGTGCATGATTACAAAACTACACTTTATTTCAATAGGGTTCAGCAAACTTTTAACTAAAAACTATTTTGTTCTGTTAAAATGTAAAAATTAAAAATCACTACTGACGGACAGTTGTCACATTTCCGGTTTATCTTTACAAATCGAAAAATCTTACATAACAACAGAAAATATATTGTAATGAGTTATTGTTTAGCAATAGATGGAATGCAGCCCGAAAGCAGAAAAGAACTGCATAAAAATTACCATGACAATTATTATGGGTTTCCTATTCACGATGATAATGAATTGTTTGGAAGGCTCATTCTTGAAATCAATCAGGCAGGGCTGAGCTGGGAAACGGTTCTGAAAAAAGAAGACAGTTTCAGAAAAGCTTATGACCAATTTGATATTCAGAAAATAGCCGGTTATACAGAAGAAGACCGTGAGAGATTACTGGGCGATCCGGGAATTATCAGGAATAAACTAAAAGTGAATGCTGCCATCGAAAATGCTAAAACAATCATTGTATTACAAAAGGAATTTGGTTCTTTTGAAAAATGGCTGGAGCATCATCATCCCATGACTTTGCAGGAATGGATGAAGCTTTTCAAAAAAACATTCAAATTCACTGGCGGGGAAATTGTAAACGAATTTCTTATGAGCACCGGATATCTGCAAGGTGCTCATCATGAAAGTTGTGCGATTCACGCAAAAGTATTGGCTCAAAAGCCTTTGTGGAAAGAGGCTGAGGGGAAGTAGAATACAACTATTTTTTCAATTAATAAGCCTGGATTTCTATGGAATGACATATAGAATTGGTTGCCATTATGCATACACTGTGTCATTCTGCAGGAATCCAGCTTCCGAAATTAAGAATAGAAAAAGAAAGTCCATTTATATTGAACTGATCAGATCATTTTAGGGGCCTGCCTTCGCTAATGTAAGATCTTTGCGAAAATCTTTTAACCAAAACCTTTTTATTTCTTTTCCATAATCTGTTTATGTTCATTACCCCATTTTTCAAACTCAAGAATGATGGGCTTCAATTTATAGCCGATTTCTGTAAGTTCATATTCTACTCTTGGCGGAACTTCTGCATATACAGTTCTGGTAATAATTTTGTCTTCTTCCAGTCTGCGGAGCTGCAGCGTAAGCATACGTTCGGTAATGGTCTGAAGCTTCTTTCTTAGTTCCCCGAATCTCATTTTCCCGTTGATCAGATAGCAACAGATGGCCAATGCCCATTGCCCTCCGATAATGTTGGAAGCATAGATTTCCGGACATTCATCAGCAAGTGCTTTTTTATTGGCAAAATTGGTTGAAGTTTCCTTTATTTTAGTCATTACTTACATTTTTTATAGTACCATACAATAGGTTGCTAATGTACGAAATGTAAGTAACGTGTTGTAATTTTGTAATAGAAATTTAAGCATAATGAAAACATTAGTGATTGTAACGCATCCTGATATTGAAAAATCTGTAATCAATAAAAGATGGATCGACGAGTTAAAAAAATACCCCGAAAAATATACGGTTCATCAACTTTATCAAGCATACCCTGATGGAAAAATCAATGTGGCGGAAGAGCAAAAGCTGATGGAATCTTATGACAACATTGTATTTCAGTTTCCTTTTTACTGGTTCAGCAGTCCACCACTTTTAAAGCAATGGCTGGATGAGGTGGTTTTGTATGGCTGGGCGTACGGAAGCAACAGCGGTTTCAAATTGGCCGGAAAGAAAATGTCACTGGCTGTAACCGCAGGAATAGATGAAGAAGGATACTCCACATCCGGAGAATACAAATACACGATGAAGGAACTTTTCCGACCTTATGAACTGACTTTTGATTATATAAAAGCCGATTATAAGGAACCTTTCGTCTATTACGGGATTGAAAGAGATTCTTCCGATGAATGGATCAACAGAAGCGTTCCGATGTATCTGGAGTTTCTGGATAATTTATAACAGAATAAAAAGTAAAGTTGGACTTGAATTAAAATGAGTTCAACTTACTTTTGTATGTATTCAAAAGGTTCCACATTCCAGTCCTGAATATATTTCTTTATGGTGTTACTATCAATATTAAAGGGAACATCCTGATATTTCCAACCCTTTGCGGGAATTTTTAAATCTATGAGATAATTCTCAATAGAGTAGATGTCAAGTAGTGCCGAATTATCAGGATTTATAGAATCAAAAATAATCAGGAACCTATCTCCTTTCTGATAAGAGACATTAGCCGTTTTAGAATAGGTAATACCATTCACATGATATTTATAATCTACTCCTACGCCATTACTGTTTTTGTGATGCCAGTCTGATATAGCTTCTCCAATGGTGTATTTTGGGCTTTTGAGTATATTGTTTATTCCTAAATGGGCACTAATTAAACAAAATATGATAAAAATTACAGTAACTGTCAAAATAATAATGTGAAACTTTTCTGAGATCAATTTTTTCATGCTCCAGTTCTATATTTCTCGTTGAACTTCTGCAGATCTATTGCCTGTTCCTGAAAATACTCTTTAAACTTATCTGAAAGATTTTGATCCTTACATTTTACAATTGTATACCCACTGTCAAACGCAACAATTTCTAAGATACTTTCCTGAATTAAAAAATGATCCGGTTCCCAAACATTTGTATCTTCAACAGATAAGATAGAAAAGGCTGAAGTATCGGGTTCAATAGTATTTGGAACGGCTGAAATGATCCCCCAAATGATCTGAGTATTGCTTTGATAGAGCTGTTCAAATTCCGGATGATCCAACACAAAATATTCTTCATCAAAATTAATGGAAAGAGTCTGATCAGATATAAAATCTAAATCCGTCAAAATCCACTTATAAATGGCAAGATCATTCCATATAGGTTTCAAAACCTCATGAAGATTTGTATGGAATTTTACCTTTTTTGTACTTCTGATAATCCAGTTCACTTATTCATTATTTAAATTTAAAAAACCTTATCCCACCGTAGGCGTATCCTCTTCCTTCAGTATTTTTTTCTCCTTCATGGTAAGCATCATTCTTTCATATTTGTACTTTTCCCAATCAAATGTATTGAGAAATTCAAGGGCAGCCTGAAACCCTCGGTTAAAAAGTTCTTCTTTTTCCTCTTTTTTCATAAAGAAATTCAGCCAGCTGCTGGTACCACAATTTACACTTTGTATGCTGTATGAACGATAGAATGTATGTTTGGTTAGGAATGTTTTATCATTAAAACCTTTCAGGGTACTGATGATATTTCCGGCATAGCTGAAGGGTGTTTTCATAATTTCTTCACTGGTTTTTCCTTTTTCAGAAAGAATAGCAGAATCACTTGTCAGTTGAACTCCGAAAAGAGGCATTCTTGGATAAAAAACTTCATCGGCATGAAACAGGTCAATAGGGAAGTTGGAAATACTGCCGCCGTCAATGAAAATTCCTGCAGGATAAATGTCTTCGGGCTTCGTATTCATCCAGTATCTCCATGCATATTTTACAGAATCATCGTCTTTATCGATGGGCTTCTGAAAAGGCTCAAAGAAAAAAGGAACCGCCATAGAGGCTCTTACAAATTCAGCCGGGCTGATGTGTTTTAATTCCTCTTCAGACCAGTAAAGATTGGCCATTGTAGGAAGTTCTACTTTAATTTTCGCATTGATATCAGTGGTAATAACCACATATTCAGATTTCAGAAGGTAGAAAGGATTGTTTTTATAATAATCATTATTGACGGCGCTTTCATAGAAAATTCTGTATCGGGTTTGATCAATATGTACCTGATTTTTGATTTTAATTTTTTCAATGCTCTGCAAAGCCACCTGATAATATTCCTGCCCGTTTCCATAACGGTAGTTGAGATTGAGATCACCCTCTTTCTGAATGAATTTTTTGTTGAGCTGGGCAACCGTTTTTATCCCAAACTGATCCAGTGCATTTTGCATGGTATTCTGAAAAACATTTCCGGGATTCAGTCCGCTGTTTTCCTTCCTGAAATTATTGTACAGCTTTTTAACACAGAAAAAAAGAATGACAGCCGGAATCAAGGGAATCAGAAACATCAGCTTGGCATTGAGTATTGTTGTGGGAGGAGCGAGAAAGGGAATACTCAGAAGAATAATGAAGAGGATCACCGCAATAATTGCATTAATCTTAAAGAAATCTTTGTTGTTCAGCATGGCATGGAGAGTGGTCTTTACATAGGTTTTCCCATCCATAAAATCTGCAAAATTCCAGCTGAAAAGAATATCCTTGATAAGCTCACTTTTAGCTTCTTCTTTGGTCTTACAGGCCGCAATCAGCATGGTGTTGATCGCTCCTGCACTCGTTCCGGCCACTTTCAGAAAACGGATGCCAAATATTTCCAGCCCATAAAGATAGCCTACCAGCGCGCTTCCCCAGACACCACCGCCTTCCTGTACAAATTCTATATACTGATTCCCGGACTGATCCAGCAGATCAGAGAATTCTTTCGCAGAAATGTGCTCGTGTAAGGCAAGCAATTTATCTTTGGATGTCTGCGAAAGAGATGGATCTTCAAGAATTTTGTTGAGGTTTTCAGGGTTCATGGTATTTTGTTTTGGTGGTTTTCAGATGAAAGACAAAAAGTAATCAACTGATGGTATTCTGTTGAATAAAAGATTTTACAACCTTATATTAAATTACCACTGTCTTCGTCGTACATAAATAAATGTACTGATCACAACGGTTGCCATGGCTCCCAATGTGATAAAATAGCCATACTTATGATGAAGCTCAGGCATATTATCAAAATTCATCCCATAAACCCCGGCAATAAAGGTGATGGGTAAGAAATACACCGAATAAATAGCCAAAACCTTCATCACCTGATTGGCCTTTTGGTCCGAAAGTGCCAGGAACATGGAAATAAGGTTGGTAATCTGAATATTTAAATGATCAAAATCGGCAACCACATCTTTATGTTTATCTTTTAAATCGACAATCTCAGAGTCCTGTAAATTCAGTAATTTAAATTTATCAATAGCATCTGTAGAAATTACCAGTACACGGGAGTTTAATCCGGATTTTCGTTTCAGCTTGTAAAGACGGCGGATCTGGCTGGTATGATTGGTGTTTTTAAGGAAAATCTCATTTTCAATATTATCCATTGTTTCAAACAGACTTAAAGATTCATCATCAAAACTTTTCATAATCAATATAGCAATCATCAGTGTGATTTGCTGAGGACTAACATCCTGCTGAATCGAAGAAACTTTTTTCTTAGTCTCGGTGATGCTTCTGGTCTTCATCCTATGGATGGTGATGATGGTATTTTCCACCAGAAAAATTCCGATTTTGGTGCTGATATCACTGATGGTATTGAGATTTTTTCTTTCCAGCTCTGTGCTTTCACGGAGTAAAAAGAATTTTACATTCCCGTCTTCTTCATATTTCGGAAGGTGATTAGGATCCATCGTATCTTCCAGAAGAAGATTATTGATTTCATATCTTTCATGAAGAAATTTCAGGTCTTCTAAAGTAGGAGCCTCTACATCTACCCATTCGCACTGGGAGGTTCTGTATATCGTATCAATTGGCATAAAGTAAAAATACTAATATTTTGAAAAACTATGTGTTAAATAAGTTTTATCTTTGCCAAAATTAAAAAACTATATGATTAAAAGTACCATAAAAGGGGTGGGATTTTATGTTCCAGATAACGTTGTTACAAATGATGATTTAGCAAAACTAATGAATACTAATGATGAATGGATAACGGAAAGAACAGGGATCAAGGAAAGAAGACATAGAAAAAACAGGTACGACGCTCAGGAAACCAGTGCTTATCTAGGCTTTAAAGCCGCAGAAAAAGCGATCCTGAATGCTGGTCTTACCTCAAAAGATATCGATTATATTGTTTTTGCCACACTTTCACCGGATTATTATTTTCCAGGATGTGGCGTATTGCTTCAGGACATGCTGGGATGTGATACCATCGGAGCATTGGATGTAAGAAATCAGTGTTCAGGATTTGTATATTCTATGAGTGTGGCTAATGCATTTATCAAATCAGGTACTTATAAAAATATTCTTGTAGTAGGTGCAGAAGTTCATTCTTTCGGATTGGATTTTTCTGACGAAGGAAGGGGAGTATCTGTCATTTTTGGGGATGGAGCAGGAGCAATTGTTCTTTCTGCATCAGAAGATGAAAATGCAGGTGATATTTTAGCGATGAATATGCATTCCGAAGGAAAATATGCAGATGATCTTTGTACTCAGTTTCCGGGTTCAAAATTCGGATGGAGTGACAGAATGAGAAAAGATCCTGAAAATGTAACGAATAAAGAAGTATATCCTATTATGAACGGAAACTTTGTATTCAAACATGCCGTAACAAGATTTCCGGAAACGATGATGGAAGCATTGAACAAAGCAGGAAAAACAGTTGAAGATCTTGACATGTTCATTCCACATCAGGCGAACCTGAGAATTGCTCAGTTTGTACAGGAAAAATTCGGACTACCCAACGAAAAAATCTTTAATAATATTCAGAAATACGGAAATACAACCGCTGCTTCTATTCCCATTGCTTTAAGTGAAGCGATCGAGCAGGGAAAAATAAAAAGAGGTGATCTTGTACTTCTTTCAGCATTCGGAAGCGGATTCACCTGGGGGAGTGTTTTGTTTAATTTTTAATTTTTTTCATCATTTAATAAATTAAACGGTTTTTTTTAAATCATTATTTGTTAATTAATTGATATTCAATGAAATACTTTGAGTAATGTATTTTATTGAATATCTTTGTGCTGTTGATTTTGATTTGTTTAAAATTTACATCAACATAAAGAACTTCAGGTATGTATTACAATGAAGTCAATATAAAACACAATTTTAAAGAACAACGTTTAAATTATAAAAAGATGATGAAAAAAATTATTTTATCAATGGTAGTATTATCATTATCAGCCCGTGCTTTTGCTCAAACGGGAGGTATAGGTATCAATACTCCAAATCCGAATTCCAATGCAGCATTGGATATTGTTTCGACAAACAAAGGGCTTTTACCTCCACGGGTTGCCCTTACAAGTACCAACTCTCCTTCACCACTTAGCGCACATGTGGCGGGTATGATAGTATATAATACGGCAACAGCGGGCACTTCTCCCAACAATGTAAGCCCTGGCCCGTATTATAACGATGGCACCCAATGGAGCAGTATTGTGAATGTTTCCACTTTGAATACTCTGGGGATCCCGAGACCGGCCATTTATCAATTAAATTCTACTATGGGTAATTTTTTAAGTACACAAGGTATTGGGCAAAAACAGATTCTTGCTCCTGTATTGGAGATAGCCAACAGTTCGGGAAGCGGGATTACTTATGCCGGAGCTTCTCAGATTACATTTACTCCGGGGTTGTATGCGATTACTTTTACGTATGAAGCAGACCATAATAATGGATCCTGCAGTCTTTCTTCTTATTTTGTAGATTTTCCGGTTGGGAGTAGCGGTACTCAAAGGGTACATAGTACTGCATCTCACGTATCCGGTGGTTCGTCAAACCATGGAGGAAGTATTACCTTTACTGCAAGAATTACTTCCAATTATGTATGGAATATTGAGCTGGGAAGAGGGCAGTCAGGAAATTGTACAGGAACAGGAATGACCCTTTATCCATTATCTACACAGGTTTCCATATTGAGAATATCCAATTAGTTTTATTCTAGTATATCATAACGAGACAAAATGAGTCAAAAACCATAAGCTTTAGTTTATGGTTTTTTATTTGGTAGAGGATTTAAGTATCTTTTTATTGTGATAATGGTGCTAATTTTTTTATTGATTATCAATTTGTTGTGTTTTTTTTGTTGATTTTTAACCTTGTGTGAAAAATTATAGAGCTTATAAAATGTTTTGTCATTTTTAATTGAAAATATTCATTGTTGCGTAAATTATTTGATTGTTTTTTTGTTGTAATTTTATTTCTGTTAAAAATTCTAAAAACAAACATGAAAAACTATTTATTACCTGGAGCTTTTTTAGTTCCTTTATTTTCGTTGGCCCAAGTTGGAATACAAACCCCGACTCCTCAGAAAACTTTGCACGTCAATGGTTCTCTACAAGTAGTTAATGAAATCAATGTAGGAGGAAATGCCACAACGGCAGGCTCAGCGGGCACAACTGGTCAGATTTTGACATCCAATGGGGCTGCAGTCGCTCCCTCATGGCAGACACTAAATACAATAAGCGGAACAATTAACGGTGCATTCTATGTACAGGGAACTACTGCTGCTACCGCTGCTCAGGGAGCAACAATTGATGTTCCTGGCGTAACAATTACTTTGACGGTTCCTACAGGAAGAACTCAGACCTTTTTATTTACTATTTTAGGATATGCAACATTAACAGATGGTAGTTCGAGTCAAGGTGTTTTCGCCCTTTTACAAAATGGAACGAAAATTTCGTCAGCCTTTGCTTCTAAAGCAGGAAACTTTCCTGGAGTAGCTACTTTACAAAGTATGCCTGTTCCGGTAACATTTTTGAAATCAGTAACCCTCCCGGCGGGAACTTATACTTTTAAAGTACAGTATGCAGCATGGTCCGGAGCTGCGACAGTAAATTTTGTTCCTTCTGGTTATGCAGGATATAATGGTGATACAGAAGCAATGCTTACCAAGATGCAGATTCTGGTATATAATAATTAAGTACTTTTTTTTAAAACAAAAAACCGCAAAACTGAAATTCTGCGGTTTTTATTTTTTATTAGGAGGTCTATTAAAGACTCTTCAATAGCTTTTCCGTGTCTGTAGAATCCTGTCCTGTGCTTTTTGCCAGTTCAATAGATTTTTCAGCCCACATTTTTGCATTTTTCTTATCACCAACCTTATTGTAAAGATTAGCTAAAGTATCAGTATTAGCAAAGTTCTGATCTTTCTTTACAGATTCCTGTGCCCATGCAATGGCTTTTTCAAGAGAGGTTTTATTGCTTACATTTTCAAAAAAGTTCCATGCAAGAGAATTGAGTTCTTCAGAACCAGCCGCGGAATAATCTTTGTAAAGATCAAGAATTAGCTTTTCATACTCTGCAATATCTTTATTCTTTAAAGCTCTGTTGGCTTTCATTCTTTTTAAGATCTTGTCAGCTTCCTCTTTGCTTAGAAATTTCTGGGTTTCAGCCATAAAATAGCTATCATCCCATTTTTTTGTATCCGGATTATAGGCTTTTTTAGAAACCGTGTTCAGCTTAATATTTTTATCAAACTTTTCATATTTATCTTCCGGGAAGAACTTAACGATATCAGCCTTTTTATCCTGAAAAATTTTGTATAAAGGACTGTCTGTAGTTTGTACTCCTGAAAGAAGCATTTGGATATCTTCCTGGTCTAAGCCTGTTTTCTGCTGGAAATAGCGGTTAAGAACTTTCCCGGCAAACTCAGCATCGTTATACATGGTAAGACCTGCAAGATTCTTTAAAAACTCAGGATCTTTTTCTCCTTTTTCAAACTGCTGCTTCAGAGAAGTAAGTCTTTTGTTGGGATCTTCTGCGTCTTTTGCAAACTGGATAAAGTCTTTTTCTTCCACATATCCTAAAGTTCGGTGTACAGCTTCACCATTTCCGTCAATAAACAGGTAAGTAGGGAATGCTTTTACATTATATTTTTTGGCCAGCTCAATTCCTTCTCCTTTTTCCATATCAATTTTAGCATTGATAAAGTGAGAATTGTAGTAATCTCCTACAGACTGAAGGGGAAAAATATTTTTAACCATCAGTTTACAAGGTCCACACCATGAAGCATATGCGTCAATAAAGACCAGTTTTTTTTCTTTTTTTGCTTTGGCCATAACAGAGGCAAAATTGCCCTCTTCAAATTTAATTCCCTGTGCCCATGCAAGAGCTCCTATAAAAATTGAGGAAAGTATTGCTATTTTTTTCATAAAACTTTTTATTCCCTGCAAATGTAATAAATATGATGACACATGGGCTGTTCATATTGAAAATAATTATAAAGCAATTTTGGTTTTAAAACAGGCATCAGGTTATATTAAAGATAATCATCTATTATTTTAGTCTTATTATTAAAATTAATACAAATAGATGTTTTTGGTTAAATGATTAAATTTCAATATAATATTTTAATAAAAAATAAAATATCACTAGTTTTGTAAAAAACAAAAAGACACCCTGTGAAAATAATGATGAATTATTATAAAATCAAAATAATAATTTGTTTTTCTATGCCTAAAAGTCTTTTGCAATTTTTATTTCTGCTGGCAACAGCAGTCCCTATATTCGCTCAGAAAAAAAATAATTTTGACCTTATCTGTGAGAGGACCTCTGCCGTTACAGCCTATAAGGATTTACCCAAAGCCATCAAAACTGCAGATTCTCTCTATATGAAGGCACAGAAACCTTCAGAGAAAATTAAATGTCTTGTGCTCTCTTCAGAACTATATCATCATGCAGGTGAACTTAAAAAAGCAATCTGTTACAGTGAAAATGCACATTCGGTAATCAATCAGATCAATGATCCGGAATGGATGACCGTGGTGACCAGATTACTTGCGAGGCAATATAGACAGGTAGGGTTATACGAAAGATCAAAAAAATACATTGTAAAAGGGCTGGAGGCTTCAGGTAAGATTGTTGATTTTCAGAAAAGTAATGAAGCCGCCGGCCTGCTGAATCAGGAAATGGCCTTCTATGAAATGGAGATGGGGAATTTTCCCCATGCCATACAGCATATTGAATCCTCTCTGAAATATTTTGGAAAAATAAACAGCCAAAACGAAAACAGAACAGCAGCAGCTTCTTATCAGCTGTTGGGAGATGTGTATTTCAAACTTAACGATTATTCCGTTTCCGAAGACTATTACCGGAAAGCAGAAAGTCTGCTGAAAAACGGAAGCTGTACACTGGGATTAGTATATAACGGTTTAGGAGGTATTCGTCTGAAGCAGAAAAACTGGAAAGATGCTGAACTGTATCTTAAAAAAGCCGAAAAAATTGCCGATACATCCCGGAGTCTTAAGCTTAAAAAAGCTGTCTATTCCAATATTAATGATTATTATGAAGGAATCGGGGATAATTTTAAAGCTTCATTATATGCGGTGAAATATATCCGTGCTTACGACAGTATTGCAGCGCGAAATCAGAGTTTTACAATCAAAGATTTTGAAAATTCAAAAGGAAAATCTAACAAAAAAAGCGGGAAGATGAATGGAGTAAAGAATGCGGCTATTGTTATTCTGTTCATTTCACTGGTTGGTCTGTTTCTTTTTATCAGAAGAAAACAGAAAGAACAGCGTTCAAAACTGAGAAACATCATCAGAGCCCAGCTCAATGTGATGGGGAACAGGAGTCATTATCCCTTAAAGCCATCGTATGATTCCGAATTTTCCAATATATCTGTAGAAGAAATTGATGAAAAAGACTCTGAAGCAGACCGGCGAAGGAGTGATTCCCTGATGACCTCCGAGACAGAATCGAAATTACTTGAACTGCTTGAAGATTTTGAAAAAGGTGATCTCTATAACAATAAAGGGATGTCTCTGTCTTTTCTTGCAGGTGAGTTGAACACCAATACAAAATATCTGTCTTACGTCATCAATCAGCATAAAAATGCAGATTTCAAAACCTATGTAAATCGTTTAAGGATCAATTATATTGTAGACAAGCTCATCAATGATGAGAAGTACAGACAATATAAAATAAGTATCCTTGCCGACGAATGCGGATTCTCTTCACACAGTAAATTTGCAGCTGTCTTTAAAGCGGTTACAGACTACTCGCCATCTGCATATATCAAATATCTCGATGCTGAAAACCAATCAGATAAAAATGTTCATTTTCCGGAAAATGATTAAAAAACCGCTTTTTATTCGATTCTATCTTACTATTTTCATGAAAATGAACAACCTATTATTTTAAAGAAAACCTTTGCTATCATATCTTTGTGACAGTTTCAAAGTACACAACAATTCTGTTACAGCTTATTACTTTATTTCATTTCTGAATTAAGATCATCATAAGAGAAACTGCAATTCCCATTTTTAAATTTATAAGGAAATATTCTCATAAGAATATCTGCCATATCCTATAATCGGGGTTGATTGCCCGGTTTTTTTTCAGTCAAGTTTTTTTAAGTGCAAATCCACAGAATTTCTGTGGATTTGTGATTTTATTTAACTTTCGCGCTGTCGGTTTTTACTTTTGAAGTATCGGAGGTTCCGGTGGAAGGTATGGAGTTCGCTACAGCAGAATCACCCATTCTGTTTCTTAAAGAATCTTTATCATGGGCATCTTTATATTCCTCTCTTTTTTCTTTGTTTTGAGCGCAGCTTCCAAGGAAAAAAAGTCCAAGAACTGCTCCTATCCATAATTTTCTCATAATCGTTAATTTTGATTGTTGATGTACTCAAATATAAGGATTTAATTAAAAGATAAAAGATAAAAGATAAAAGATAAAAGATCTTATTATTAAAATTCAATAAGGCTGGGTTTTAACCCGGCTAATGATAAATCACCCTGCCAGTGGCCTTAGCCAAAACCTAAAATAAATTTTAACTCAAAATTACTAAGATAAAAAATAAAAAAATCTGCAGAGCTTTCATCTGCAGATTTTCCATTTTTAGATTGAATGTTATCATTACTATTTAACAGGAGACGTTGCCATAGAATCCTTTTTCATCTTGATGGTATCAGGATTCGTCATTTTGGTAGTCATTGTATCAGTAGTTGTGGGCGTGATACTTTTTTGAGTATTATCCACAGCCGCTGAATCCCGGCTACTTGTTGACATTGTCGATTCTTTGGTTCCACAGCTCACTGCAAATATTCCTATTCCAACGGCTGTTAGCAATAACTTTTTCATATTCTTCTATTTTGTGGTGTTGTAATAATGAAAAAATCAACAATTATTCCTAACAGGGTCCGGAGAATCGTAAAATATCGGTAAAGTTTGTTAAAAGATGTTAGTGGAGGGATACGGGTTTCGAGATACGGGGTTTCGGGATATGCGAGATTCGAGCTTCGAGCTTAATGTTTAATGTTTAATGTTTAATGTTTAATGTTTAATGTTGATGGTAGTCCAAAAAATACTTTATCACCAAAAATACTCTCATACTCTAATATTCTCAAACCCTCAAACTCTCAAACTCTCAGACCCTCAGACCCCGAATCCCGCACCTCGTATTTCGAATCTCACGTATCCCGAAACCCCACAAAAAAGCCCCGAAACCGAAATTCCGAGGCTGTATTCAAAGAACAGACAATAATTACTCATTGCCTATTACTCATTATTTATTAATTATCCCAGGTATGGATATTTGTAGTTTTTTGGAGAAACAAACGTTTCTTTAACGCTTCTTACAGAAACCCATCTTAGAAGATTCATTTTAGAACCTGCCTTATCGTTGGTTCCTGAAGCTCTACCACCACCGAAAGGCTGCTGTCCTACTACTGCACCCGTTGGTTTATCGTTGATGTAGAAGTTACCTGATGCATTTTCTAAAGCTTTATAAGCTTCAGCGATTGCGTAACGGTCTTGTGAGAATACAGAACCAGTCAATGAATAAGGAGATGTTGAATCTACAAGCTTCAACGTTTCTTTCCAGTCCTGATCTTCGTATACGTAGATTGATAAGATTGGGCCGAAGATCTCTTCAACCATACTTTCGTAGTGAGGATTTGTAGTTTCAATTACTGTTGGGTGTACGAACCATCCTTTAGAATCATCATATTTTCCACCGATTGCAACAGTAGCTTCACCTGAAGCGTTCGCTCTGTCGATATATCCTTTACATTTTTCAAAAGAATTCTTATCAATTACAGCATTTACGAAGTTAGAAGTATCTTCCGGAGAACCAATTTTGATGGTGCTCATCTGAGCTTCCATTACTTTTTTCACATCAGCCCAAAGAGATTTAGGTACATAAGCTCTTGAAGCAGCAGAACATTTCTGTCCCTGATATTCGAAAGCTCCTCTTACCAATGCAGTCGCTACCGCTTCTACGTTAGCGGACGGGTGAGCAATAACAAAGTCTTTACCACCTGTTTCTCCAACAATTCTTGGATATGTTCTGTAGTTATGGATATTGTCACCGATCATTTTCCACATTCCCTGGAATACTTTTGTAGAACCTGTGAAGTGAAGACCAGCGAAATCTCTGTGCGCTAATACTTTTTCAGCAGTTTCTTTACCATCAGTAAAGATCATGTTGATAACCCCTGCAGGAAGACCCGCTTCTGTTAATACATCCATGATTACTTTTGCAGAATATACCTGCTTGTCAGAAGGCTTCCAAACCACCACGTTTCCTAGCATCGCCATACAAGTTGGAAGGTTTCCGGAAATTGCGGTAAAGTTAAATGGAGTTACTGCAAAACAGAATCCTTCTAATGGTCTGTATTCAACGCGGTTCCAGATTCCATTGTCAGAAACCGGCTGCTCAGCATACATTTCTGTCATGAACTCTACGTTGAATCTTAAGAAGTCAATGAACTCACAAGCGGAATCAATTTCAGCCTGGTGAACATTTTTAGACTGTCCGATCATTGTTGCTGCATTAATTACATCTCTGTAAGGACCAGCCAAAAGATCAGCAGCCTTTAAGAAAATTGCTGCACGCTGTTCCCAGCCTAGTTCATTCCATTCCTGTTTAGCTGCCAATGCCGCGTTGATAGCGTCATCCACATGCTGCATACCACCCTGATAGTAGAACCCGAAATCATGCGCATGATCCTGTGGAGACTGAAGCTGTACTTTTGTATCAGTTTTTACTTCTTTTCCATTGATGATCATTGGGATTTCTACCTTTTCAGCCCACATTTTTTTATAAGTGTCGATCAGGCTTTTAACTTCCGGAGATCCCGGTTCGTATGAGTTTACAGGCTCGTTTACCGCTAATGGTACTTGCGAAATTGCTTTTGACATATTACGTTTTATTATTTTATTAAATTAAATAAGATGTGTATACAAATTTACAATAATTATAAAGAAAGAAAAAATGCCATCTGTTTTTATCAAATAAAATATAAAATGAGTTTTCTGATGATATTTAAGCTTTTTTTGATGATAGATTTTATTAAATAGGGCTATGTTTTGATAATTCTTTAGCTTTTAGAAAAAAATGCATCGTTTTGTTATAATTATAGGAATTAGGACAATAAAATATTTGTCATAGTTTAAAAACAGCTATTAATTGCTGTAAATAAGGGATTTGTAGCGGAGTGTTAAAATTACATAAATTCATATTTGTTGCGATTTTGAACATTTTAAATAATTTTTTTGATAGCCGGGCGCATAAGATTGTTATAATTTTACACCATTATTAACAGGTATGAAAAAAAGAGTCTTATTTTTCTCTTTTGTGATATTTTTCTCAGCGTTGTGTGCAGGTCTTTTTGCACATAAGGGGAAAACTCAATCATACTCTGATATCCTTTCAAAAATTCATCTTTTACAGCAGAAATCTGACCATCAGACCCAGCCTGAAATCTATAGTTTTTCCGATGCACAGGATGTGCAGGATTCCAATGACTGGGAGAAAGTAAAATTTGATTACTCAATACTTGCACAGCAGTGGCTGCACTATTTCTTTGCAGGTTACACTTACAATACACAGGTTGCGGCTGTTCAAAACCGCATTTATATTACAGCACCAAGGTACATTCTGTATCATTCCCTGCAGATAGCGGGCTGCTAATTCCTTTTTAATTTTTAATGATCCGCTATGGTTTGTATTCCCGTGAGTACAGACTCATAAAAATCATTCCCAATTTACATTTTTTGAACATGTCTGTTTGCCTTTACGGAGAGGTGAACCGGATATTGTTTGTCCAATTTTAAATAAAAATATTATGCACTTAACACCGAGAGAAACGGAAAAGCTTATGCTGTTTCTGGCAGGCGAACTCGCTCTGAAAAGAAAGGCAAGAGGCCTTAAATTAAACTACCCGGAATCAATAGCTCTGATCAGCCACTTTTTGCTTGAAGGAGCAAGAGATGGAAAAAAAGTAGCTGAACTGATGCAGGAAGGAGCCAACCTTCTGACTAAAGAAGATGTGATGCCAGGCGTTTCAGAAATGATCCATGATGTTCAGATTGAAGCTACTTTCCCGGACGGAACCAAACTGGTAACCGTACACAATCCAATCCGATAATACTACTGATTATGATACCAGGAGAAATTTTTGTAAAAGAAGGTACAATTATCTGCAATGAAGGCAGAGAAACTGTAAAAATAAAAGTAACAAACACAGGAGACCGTCCTGTTCAGGTAGGTTCGCACTTCCATTTTTTCGAAGTCAATAAAGCGATGAGCTTTGACCGTGAAAAAGCTTTTGGAAAGAGATTGAATATTGTAGCAAGTACTGCAGTGCGTTTCGAACCGGGAGAAGAAAAAGAAGTGGAATTGGTAGAAATAGGAGGAACCAAAAAAGCAATGGGCTTCAATAATCTTGTCGATGGACAGGTAGATTCTGAAGAACAGAAAAAAGTAAGCCTTGCAAAAGTTGAAGAGTTAAACTTTAAAAATCATTAAGATGAGCTTACACGTAGACAGAAAACAATACGCCAATATATTAGGTCCTACAGCGGGAGACAAAATCAGACTGGGTGATACTGAAATTATTATTGAAATCGAAAAAGATTTCACCCATTATGGTGACGAAGCTGTTTTCGGAGGAGGAAAAACCGTACGTGATGGTATGGGACAGAATGTGACAGCTAAAAGAGATGAAGGCGTGCTTGATCTTTGTATCACAGGAGCCGTAATCATTGACCACTGGGGAATTGTAAAAGGAGATATCGGAATCAAAGACGGGAAGATCGTAGGAATCGGAAAAGCAGGAAACCCTGATACGATGGATGGTGTAAGTCCTAATATGATTATCGGGGCGTCAACAGAAGTTCACGGAGGAAAAGGATATATAGTAACGGCCGGAGGAATTGACACTCACATTCACTACGTCTGCCCTCAGCAGATCGAAACATCTCTTTACAGCGGAATTACCACAATGATTGGTGGTGGTACAGGCCCCAATGACGGAACCAATGCAACAACAGTTACTCCGGGAAGATTCAATATGCAGAAAATGCTTGAAGCAGCAGAAGAATATCCTATGAATCTTGGTTTCTTCGGAAAAGGAAACTGCTCGGCAGAAGAACCTATCGAAGAACAGGTAGAAGCAGGGGCTTTGGGAGTAAAAATTCACGAAGATTGGGGAGCAACTCCGGCAACCATTGATGCCGCATTGAAAGTAGCCGATAAATATGATGTCCAGGTGGCTATCCACACGGATACTTTGAATGAAGGAGGGTTTCTGGAAGATACCATGAGAGCAATCAACGGAAGGGTAATCCATACTTTCCACACAGAAGGAGCAGGTGGAGGTCACGCACCAGACATTATTAAAGCGGCTATGTATCCGAATGTATTGCCCGCTTCTACCAACCCTACACGTCCTTATACCATCAATACCATTGATGAACATTTAGATATGTTGATGGTTTGCCACCATTTGAGCAAAAATATTCCTGAGGATGTAGCGTTTGCAGATTCACGTATTCGTCCAGAAACCATTGCAGCAGAAGATATCCTTCACGATATGGGTGTTTTCAGTATTATGAGTTCAGATTCTCAGGCGATGGGAAGACCGGGAGAAGTGATCACCAGAACATGGCAGACAGCGAGCAAAATGAAAGAGCAGAGAGGTGATCTGGCTGAAGATAAAGATAGCGGAAATGACAATTATCGTGCAAAAAGATATGTAGCTAAATATACCATTAACCCAGCTATTGCACATGGTATTTCAGAATATGTAGGATCCATTGAGGAAGGGAAATTAGCGGATTTGGTGATCTGGAAACCAGCCTTATTTGGAGTAAAACCGGAAATGATTGTAAAAGGAGGATTTGTCATTGCTGCTAAAATGGGAGATCCTAATGCTTCTATTCCAACGCCTCAGCCTATTATTTACAGAAATATGTTCGGTGCTCACGGAAAAGCTAAGTTTGGTACTTGCGCGAACTTCGTTTCTCAGATTTCTATTGACAACGGAACCATTGCTTCTTACAAACTTGAAAAAATGATTCTTCCGGTGAAAAACTGTAGAAATATTGGTAAAAAAGATCTTATCCATAATGATAAGACGCCTTTAATTGAAGTGAATCCTGAAAACTATAAAGTAACGGTAGACGGAGAATATATCACTTGTGAACCAGCAGAAACACTTCCTTTAACACAGTTGTATTACTTGTTCTAAGATAAATTTTATGAATAAAACCTAACAGGTTTCAAAAACCTGTTAGGTTTAACCAAAGTTTATCCGATACAATTTAAAACAATTATAGAACTAAGCTTAGAATGAAATATTTAAATAAAACAGTTTTTTCTCTTGCGATAGCTGGTGTATCTATGCTTTCAGGAAATCTGAATGCCCAGTTTCTGGGCGGGCACAGGCTTAAAAGTGATGAAGACGGACCCAAAGGACAGTTTATGGTGTATGGTTCATTAGACTATTCAAAACTTACAACACCATCAAGCAGCAGCAGTACCGTTTCCAGTGCACCGCTTGGAGTAGGATACTTCATCAATAATAATGACCTTGTCGGAGTTAATTATGCTTACTCGCAGAATACAGTGGACCACAATGTAGTGTACAAACAAAATGAAGCGGGAATCTGGTATAGCCCTTCAGTAATGCTTGGAAAATATTTTGTGTTGATCGGTCAGGTGGATGCTCACTATGTTTGGGGACAGCAGCTTTCAACAGCAGCAGATGTCATGCAGAATTTTAACGGATTCCGCCTTCGTGCTTATCCTTTGATCGGAATCGTATTAGGAGGAGGCTGGGCACTGAAATTCAAATTCGCAGAACTCTCAATGCTTCAGACCAAGACTAAAGAAGAAGGCTGGACGAAAAGCTATGTAGCAGGAATCAGCGGTTCAACATTCGGGGTGGGAATCTCCAAAAACTTAGACTTCAGAAAAAAATCCAAAAATGATAATTAATCAAATCATAGGCAATCTTGCTGAAAACCCTACGGAGAAAACCATAGACTATCTTGATCTGGAATGGTTTGAAACCACCAAAAGAATTCAGCGTAAAAAAACCAGACAGGGAACTGATGTTGCCATTAAATTTCTCAGAGAAGGACAACGATTACGTGAAGGGGATATTCTTTTTGAGGATGCCGGAAAAATAATCGCAATCAATGTTCTGGAAACGGAAGCCATTGTGATGTCACCAGCTTCACTGCTGGAAATGGGAACTGTATGTTATGAGATCGGAAACAAACATATTCCGCTTTTCATTCAGGAAGATAAAGTATTGCTTCCTTTTGAAATGCCAATGTTCAGATGGCTGGAGGCAAGCGGCTTCAAACCGGAAAAACAGTCGGTGAAACTGCTGAACCTTCTTAAATCTAATGTAGAACCTCACGGACATGGAAGTCTGGGATCTACAATCTTTACAAAAATCTTAAAAATGGCTGCTCCGAAAGATGAATAATATAAATTTCCTGTCAGGACTGCTTCACCTTGCAGATCCTACACTTCCCATCGGAGGATATACCCATTCCAACGGACTTGAAACCTATGTGCAGGAAAGAATTGTACATGATCTGGCAACCGCGAAAGAATTTGTGCAGAATATGCTTCAGTACAACCTTAAATTCAATGACGGAGCTTTTGTAAAACTGGCTTATGAAGCGGCAGGAAAGGGAGATTTGCAGCAGCTTTTACAATTGGATAATGAATGTAATGCGATAAAATGTCCAAAGGAAATCCGTCAGGCCAGTCAGAAACTGGGACTTAGACTGATTAAAATCTTTAAAAGAAGAGAAAATTTTCCTTTTATGGAAGCTTTTGAGAAAGCCGTTCAGCATAAAGAAGCCAATTCTCATTACTGTATTGTGTTTGGAGTATATGCGTATCTGATGAAAATTCCTTTGTACGAAGCACTTTTAGGATTCTATTACACTTCGGTTGCGGGAATGATTACCAATGCTGTCAAATTAGTTCCTCTTGGACAGCTGGACGGACAGGATATTCTATTTTCACTCTATCCCGTCATGGAAAAAACAGCTTTAGAAACTATAGATCTGGACAGAGATATGGTGGGACTTTGTAATACGGCCTTTGATATCAGGTGTATGCAGCATGAGAGGCTGTATTCAAGACTTTATATGTCCTAAAAAGATAAAAGATAAAAGGTAAAAGGGCAAATGGGCGAATTGCTCTTTGCTGAGTGAAACGCCCTTGCGATCGAAAAATATTCACAGTAAAGAAAGCTTAGCGCCTATAGCGTTAAAAAAATAAAATAAAATTTAAAGAAAATGGAAAACAGAAAATACATAAAAGTAGGAGTAGCAGGACCTGTAGGTTCAGGAAAAACTGCATTACTGGAACGTTTAAGCAGAAAATTATTCGGGACTTATGATCTTGGAGTCATCACGAATGATATTTATACCAAAGAAGATGCTGAATTTATGGCGAAAAACAGTCTTCTTCCCCACGACAGAATTATCGGAGTAGAAACAGGAGGATGCCCGCATACAGCTATTCGTGAAGATGCAAGTATGAACCTTGAAGCCGTAGACGAGCTGGCAGCACGTTTCCCGGAAATCGAACTGGTTTTGATTGAAAGTGGTGGCGATAACCTTTCTGCAACATTCAGCCCGGATCTTGCAGACGTTACTATTTTTATTATTGACGTAGCGGAAGGAGAAAAAATTCCTAGGAAAGGTGGTCCTGGTATTACAAGATCAGATTTATTGATCATCAATAAAATTGACCTTGCTCCTCACGTAGGTGCCAGCCTTGAAGTGATGGAAAATGATGCCCGAAGAATGAGAAAAGGAAATCCTTTCGTGTTCACCAACCTGAAAACAGATGAAGGATTGGATAAAGTAATTGGCTGGATTAAAAAATATGCCCTTTTAGAAGAAATTGAAGAACCGAATCTGGTAAGATAAATGGATAGTCATTTAAAAATTATTGCAGGATTCAAGGGAGGAGAATCCTATGTGAAAGACCTTTATGTCTCACTTCCTTTCAGAGTAGTTTCTGTAGGACAGCGAAAAAGCGACAAAAAGCTCTATCAGATGGTGATGAGCTCCTCTCCGGGAATTCTGGATGGAGACCATTATCATTTGAATGTTACCCTTGAAAAAGGAGCAGCGCTGCAATTGCAGTCACAATCTTATCAGAGACTTTTCAACATGCAGGACAAAGCACTTCAGGAGCTGAATGTTTCTATGGAAGATGAAACTTCTTTCGCTTATGTTCCTCATCCGATAGTTCCCCACGAAGATTCAAACTTTAAGAGTAAAGCCAATATTCATATCGGGGAAAACAGTCAGATCATCATCAGTGAGATCATTACCTGTGGGAGAAAACATTATGGAGAGGTTTTTAAACTGAAACGTTTTCAGAATGTGATGGAAATCTATCATAATAATAAGCTTGTGGTAAAAGATAATGTTCTTATTCAACCTGATATGATCCCGATCAGCAGCATTGGAAATCTGGAACAGTATACCCATCAGGGAACCCTGATTTTCTACAGTACAAAAGAAAATGTAGATAAAAACGGATTGATAGAAGAGATCGTTGAAGCCGCTGCACAACATCACGAAGTAATGGAAGTAGGAGTTTCTGCCATGGAAGACAATGGTTTTGTAGTACGAGCTTTGGGACATGGAGGAGAATTGATGTACAACTTCTTCCTGCATATTCAGGATTTTCTGTGGTCGTTGGAATAAAAAGAGATCCTTGTCAAGGCTCAAAACCTTGACAAGGATTCTAATATATTCAATAGAAGCGGGCTTTAGCCCGCGAAATAAAAATTAATCTTCCATTGGCTTTAGCCAAAACTTAATGGAGAACAATAATAAATAAATAGAAAATGGATAGTACAGTCTGGGCACTTCTTTTGAGCGCCGTTTCAATAAGTTTTATACATACCGCTTCAGGGCCGGATCATTATCTGCCATTCATTGTCATCTCAAAATCCAAAAAATGGAGTGGAATGAAAACAGCCATCTTAACCGTTGTCTGCGGATTTGGACATGTGTTCAGTTCTCTGATCTTAGGTTTTATCGGGGTGTTCCTCGGATGGCAGCTGAATAAGATCTCATGGTTTCAGGATATCAGAGGAAATTTTTCCGGATGGGCACTGCTGATTTTTGGAGGGGTTTATCTTGTATACGGCCTCATTCAGGCAATCAGAAACAAACCGCATAAGCATTTTGATGTGATGGGTGACGATGTATACGTATACGAACATAATCACAGCGAAGTCGTAATGCCTCAGAAAAGAATAAAAGTAACACCGCTTGTCCTGTTCATGATTTTCGTAATGGGCCCAAGTGAACCTCTGATTCCCTTATTATTTTATTCAGGAGTAAAACATTCCATGTCTGAAATTGCCGTACTGGTAACCTCTTTCACAGCAACAACTGTGTTGACCATGCTTGGAATGGTTCTTTTGGGACGCTATGGTTACTCAACATTATTCAATACAGAAAAACTGGAAAGATATATGGGCGTGGTAAGTGGAGCAGTGGTAACTGTTTGCGGAGTTGGAATGGTCTTTCTTGGATGGTAAAAGGGTTTCGGGTTTTGAGTGGTAGAGTTTGAGGGTAAGAGGGTTTGAGAGTTGAATTGTTTAAGGTTTAAAGTTTAAAGTTCAAGGTTGTTATCCTTTCACTGATAATTGACTATTCACTATTCAGTTGCGAAGCAAAATTGACTCAACCTCCAATGTCTATCATCTATCCGTCTCTTATCTTAATATCCACAAGCATTAATACAAATTAAAAAAACTATGGACGAATTTTTCAAAAAACTACCCTTTATAGACAATATTTTAAAAGGAATCGGGCAGATTATGCTCCAGGAAAACAGATGGACTGGTCTACTTTTTCTGATAGGAATTTTTATGGGAAGCTGGCAGTGTGGAGTGGCCGTTTTGCTTTCAACAGCAGCCGGAACTTTCACTGCAATGAAGCTTAATTATGACAAATCCGAAATCAATGCCGGTCTTTATGGTTTCAGTGCAGCACTGGTGGGAGTAGCACTGGCTTTTCTGTTTCAGACAACACTATTGATCTGGGTTCTTATTGTATTGGGTGGTGCATTGGCTGCTGTGATTCAGCATTTCTTTATTCAGAAGAAAATTCCGGTTTTTACTTTTCCTTTCATCATAATTTCATGGGTATTGGTATTTGTACTGCATCATTTTACCCATATTCCACCTTCTGCGATGTTGAGCATTGAAGTGGTTCCAACAGAATATGATGACTTTCTTACCTGTACCAATGGTTTTGGGGAAGTGATATTTCAGGGAGGAATACTCTCAGGAATTATTTTCTTCCTGGCCGTTTTCATCAGTTCTCCGGTGGCCGCTTTATATGGATTGGCAGCCTCTATTTTAGGTGCAGGATTATCACAATTGAATGGAGAACCCATCAAAGAAATTCACATGGGATTATTTGGTTTTAACGCAGTGCTTTCCGCTATCGTTTTTTCCGGAGTCAAAAAAACGGATGGTTTATGGGTATTGATCGCCGTTCTTATCACCATTGCCATTGATGATCTTTTAATAGACAATCACTGCCTGGATATGGTGGGCGGAGTATTTACCTTCCCATTCGTAGCCGGAACGTGGATTACGCTTTTGATTCAAAAAGTATTTCTTAAAACGAAAAAATAAAAAGTTGGAGAGTCTTAGAGTCGGAGGGTTTGAGGGTTTGAGAATGAGAAAAATTCAAGGTTTAAAGTTTAAAGTTTTTTTCACGATGATTGACCATTCACTTGCGAAGCAAAATTCACTATTGATATTACTCTAACCTCTAGTTTCTAACTTCTAACTTCTAATTTCTAAAATCAAAATATAATTAAACTAAAAAATGAAAATAACAAAAATAGCAGCCGTATTTCTGGTTATGATGTTCAGTGGAAAAATGATGGCGCAGGAAGCAGAAAAACAGTTGCTGATAAAAGATGCAGATGACAAATTTCCCATTGCAGATGTTTTGGTGAAATACGACCATGGAAACAGTCATACCCATACGGCAACAGACGGCACATTTGCCGTTCCTGTAAAATCCCTTCCTGATACCCTTGTGATCAGCCGTCAGGGATATGATGAAGTAAAATGGGTAGTGACCAATGATGATGATAAAAATAAAGTTATTTTTTTACAGCATAAACCTTTTCAGATTTCTGAAGTAGCCATCAATCACAGTTCGTTTCTATCTGCCATTACAAAGGTTGATCTGAATAAATTTCCGGTCAACTCAGCGCAGGATTTGTTGAGAAAAGTTCCGGGACTGTTTATTGCGCAGCATGCCGGAGGAGGAAAAGCCGAGCAGCTTTTTTTAAGAGGATTCGACGCGGATCACGGTACCGATGTAAGCGTGAATGTAGACGGAATGCCTGTGAACATTGTTTCCCATGCCCATGGTCAGGGATATTCTGATTTACACTTTGTGATTCCAGAGACCGTTAATAATATTGACTTTGGAAAAGGAGCTTATTACATGGATCGTGGGGACTTCAACACAGCTGGTTATGTTGATTTTCAGACCTACAATGGTTTGAAAAACAGTATGATTAAACTGGAAGGAGGTTCTTTCAACTCCAAAAGAGTGTTGGGAATGTTCAATATTCTGCATGATGATCTGGGAAGAAAAAATGCCTATATAGCAGCAGAATACAACTATACAGACGGACCTTTTGATGTAAAACAGAATTTTAACAGGGTTAATATTTTTGGTAAATACAATCAATGGTTGACTGACAAAGACTATTTCAATATCCAGTTTTCAACATTTAATTCTTCGTGGAATGCTTCCGGGCAGATTCCGGAACGTGCTGTAGATGAAGGAATCATTGGAAGATGGGGAAGTATAGATCCCACAGAAGGCGGAAAAACTTCCAGAACAAACCTTCAGATGAATTTCAAGCATATTATTTCTCCTTCCGAGCAGATTGATGCGATGGCTTTTTATTCAAAATATAACTTCAACCTGTATTCTGATTTTACCTTTAATTTAAAAGATAAAGAGCATGGTGATGAGATTCAGCAGACGGACGGCAGAAATATTTACGGAGCCGAAATAAAATATACAAAGTCCTTTTCCTTTGCCAACAGCTCTTTAAACTGGACTTCAGGAATCGGATTAAGAAATGATGATATCAATACCTTACAGCTTAATCACGTTTATCACAGAGATCTTCTGCTGGACAGATTATCCGATGTGACAGGAACAGAAACCAATCTTCATGCGTATTCAGGATTGATATGGAAAACAGGAAAATGGACCATCAATCCGGCTTTGAGGGTGGATCATTTTATCTTTAATATGCATAATCTGCTGGATGTGGAGCAATTGCCATCCGGACAGTCAAAAGAAGCAACAAGATTAAGCCCTAAACTTAATTTCTCCTATGCTCAGAATGACAATGTGATGTGGTTTCTGAAAACAGGAATGGGCTTTCACTCCAATGATCTGAGAGTGGTTGTTCCCAATAAGAACGAAAATACGCTTCCATACTCTATAGGGGCGGATTTCGGAGTAAGATTACACCCGTTCAAATCTCTGATCATCACTCCGGCCTTATGGTATATGGATCTTCAGCAGGAATTTGTGTATGTAGGAGATGATGCAGTAGTAGAGCCTTCCGGAAAATCAAGACGTTTCGGAGCTGATCTTGGCGTTCGCTTCCAGCCGTTGGAAAACTTTTATCTGAATGCAGATATCAACTATTCCCACGCAAGATTTACCGAAGAAGGAAAAGGTCAGGACTACGTTCCGCTGGCTCCGGTAGTGACCAGTACAGGATCTGTTAACTGGGATTTCCTGAATGGTTTTTCTCTGGGACTTCAGTACAGATATCTGGGAGCAAGACCTGCAGTAGAGGATAACAGCATCAGAACGAAAGCCTATTTTGTAAATGATTTGATGCTTTCCTATAACCGTCAGAAATGGGGAGCGAATGTTCAGCTGAATAACCTTTTCAATGTAAAATGGAATGAAGCCCAGTTTGCAACAGAAACGCAGTTAAAAGGAGAAACAGAGCCTATTACAGATCTTACCTATACACCGGGAAGTCCTTTCGGAGTGAGAGTAGGTGTGTATTATAAGTTCTAAAGAGGAGAGTGAGAGGGTGAGAGAGTTTGAGAGTAGAAGGGTTGGAGAGAGTTAATTATGGGTTTCGGGATAGGTGTTTCGGGGTTTTTACTATTTATACTTTAGCTTTTTTACTCTTTCGCTTTCCTACTTTGCTTTAAAATAATTTGTATAACTTTAAATAATCATAACAAGGATATGGAAGTGCTATCCAATTTTCAATATAAAAAGCTTTTTCTGCCCAATATTACGGACAAGATATTAGCCAATAATGCTGATATACAGCTGTATCGGATAGAAAATTATCTTAAAGGTATTCTGATGCCGGTGATTCCGTACCGTACCACATTCAATTTTATTATTTTCGTTACCAACGGGCATATCAGACAGTACCTTGAAAATAAAGAATATCATGCTGAAAAAGGAGGTGTGATCTTTATTAAGCAAGGAACAATTACCGCAACTGTTGAACTGTCAGATGATATTGAAGGGTTCTTTCTTGCTTATGAAAATAATATTCTGTCGGAACAGGAACTTCCAAAACATAAAAGCAGTATCTTCTTCATGACTCCCTTCCTGAATCTGGATAGCCTGACTTATGGAACTATTACTCAGCTTCTCCCGATTATGGAACAGGAATTGTGGTTGAATAACCTCAATGTTAATGATGTGGTAGTGACAATGCTTCATCTTATTTTAATCAAAATGCTCAGCACAGATTCTGACAACCATCACAAATCTGCAACACGTCCGATGGAGCTCTCTCTTCAGTTCCGTGATCTTTTGTTTAAATATCATGTTGGGGAAAAAAGAGTGGCTTTTTATGCCGATAAACTGTCCGTTACGGAAAGTTATCTGAATAAGTGTGTCAAAGGGGTAACTCAAAAATCTCCAAAACAATGGATCAATGAGATTGATATCAATTACAGCAAAGCATTACTTCACTCCAGTAAAGATATTGCAGAGATTGCCTACGAACTGAACTTTCATACTGCTTCCCATTTTACACAGCTTTTCAAAAAAATTGCAGGAATTACGCCAAAGGAATACAGGGTTCAGTTTTTGAATAATAGTAGAATATCTGTATAGTAAGGCTGGAGGCGGGATGTCAGATGCTGGAGGTATTGAAACAGGGTAAACAAAATGAGTTGAAAGTTCAGAAGTTGTTTTTAAGAGTTTCAGAACTTCCCTCTCCAAGCTTCCATTCTCCCATCTTTCTACATCCTCTCGTTTTCCAGGATCTTCAGCACCAGTCTTTCCTCTTTTGTAAGATCGGCTTTTCCGTCATTTTCTTCTATTACTTCCAGTTCATCAAGATATTTTTTGATGGTATTATTCTCATAAAGGTTGATGACTAAAGGATGAACATAATACTTTCTGCAGACGGTAGATGTATTTCCCAGATTTTCTGCAACGATGTCCAGGGCTTCTTTTACCTTCTTTTTATATTCATTGTCATTTTCTGCATATCCGATTTCTTTAAAAGCAATCAGCGCACTTACGGTTCCGGACCAGGTTCTGAAATCCTTAGCAGTAAAATCTTCACCACTGATCTCTTTGATATATTCATTTACCATCCCTGAATCTACAGAATGACGGTTTCCTTCATCATCAAAATACTGGAAGAGTTCTTTTCCGGGAATGTCCTTGCATTTCTGAATAAGCCTTGCCAGCCTTGGACTCCTGAGGTCGATTTGATGCATGATACCTTTCTTTCCTTTAAAAGAAAAAGAAATTTTCTGTCCTTTTACCTTTACATGTTTATCCTTTAATGTGGTAAGGCCAAAAGAACCGTACAGTTTTTCATACACATTATTCCCGATACGGATATTGGTTCTTTGCATAAGGCTTACAATTAAAGCAAGGATTTTTCGCTTCTCAAAATTTCTCAGGGCAAGATCCTGTTCTAAATGCAGACGGATGTCCGGTAATGCATACCCGAACTGAAGCATTCTGTAAAATTTTGTATGATTTCTTAAAGCACTCCACAGAGGGTGATAGCGGTATTGCTTTCTTTGCTTTACATCAAAGCCTGTGGCCTGAAGGTGGCCGTTGTCAAGCGCACAGATCCATACGTTTTCCCAGGCAGGCGGAATGACCAGTTTATTGATCCTGGTAATTTCTTCTTTATCCTTTATTTTTTCTCCGTCTTTATAATAGGAATATTTCTTTCCGGTTTTTTTACGGGTAATTCCGGCGGTTTCTGCATCGGTGGTATATACGAGATGTACCGCCTTTGCAGAAGCTTCCGGGTCCTTCATTATTTTAACAATTTTTGAAGGCTTAAGGTGAGAAATTATCTCCAAGTCTGTATTCTTCTCCATAAAACATGGTTAAGAGTTTTTACCCTTCGAAAAAATCAGTAAAAGAATTCCTACTATCACACAGACTAAGATTATTCCCCACCACATTCCGGCCTTAAAAATCGTTTCTACGGCTTCACAACTTGTAAGTGTCAACAACATTAATATTGTAATACTGTAAAAGGTCCATTTTTTCATAGGTATATATTTTGTTGGTGTGTTAAATTCTGAGTCGGTCAGCCCTCCATTTTTTGATAGACCTTTTAATTTCATCTCCTGAGATGTTTTCATGAAGTGCTCTGTATAAAAGCTCTTTGAATTCATCATCATAGGTAAATCTCAGGGCAGCAATCTGATCGAATTTCAATTTCTCAGCAGTTTCATCAGACCTTTTATTGAAGATCTCGAAATAACGCTGTTTAAACTCCAGAATTACCATACGGTTTTGAAGTCCCAGTGCATAGTGCTGCCTTGTCATCAATGCCAGATAAAAAAGCAAAAAAATCACGACAGAAAACAGTATCCAGACCAGCTGATTTCCGGGATCATCCCAGATTTTATAAATTCCTGATATCTCCAATATAATGAGCAAAGGAAGATAAATAAAATGATGTGGCGGATAGAATTTTCTGTGGTTATGGTAGTTTTGCTGTTTCATGAAATAGAATGTAGCAATAATCCTTCCAAAAATTTATTATTTTGGTAATGTGGTAGTTTTTTTTACTTAAAAGTGATTTATTTTATGAAATATATTTAGTAGTTTGATTTTTTAATGACTGCTTTAACTATAAAGAATTATTAAGCAAAATAGCGGATAGATTTACCCTTCAGACATCAAATTTTTTGTAACTTTCGGTGGTTAAAAATAAAAAGAATGACTTCAAAGGAAAAAGTTGCTGCGCTTCGTGAAGAAATGCAGAAAAATAATGTTGATGCATTTATAGTATATTCTGCAGATCCGCATATGAGCGAATACCTTCCTGAAGAATGGCAGGAGAGAGCCTGGCTGTCAGGTTTCTTAGGTTCTGCCGGTTTTGTGGTGATTACCAAAGACAAAGGCGGACTTTGGACAGACGGAAGATACTTTACACAAGCTGCTATTGAACTGGAAGGTTCCGGAATTGATCTTTTTAAAGATGGAATGGAAGGAACTCCCAATTATATCGACTGGATTATTTCAGAAATTCCGGCAGGCGGTAAAGTGGCAGTAAATGCTGTTGCAGCTTCTCATGCCAACTGGGAACTGCTTTCTCAGAAATTCAATTCCAAAAATATTACCCTGGCAGATGCTCCGCTTTTAAAAGAAGTATGGAAAGACAGAGGAACTCCGTCTGCTAACCCTATTTTCGTACATCCGGTAGAAAGAGCGGGTAAATCAGTATCCGATAAAATCTCTGCGATTCGTCAGAAAATGGAAGAGCAGGAAGCTACCGTACACATTATCTCAAGTCTGGATGATGTCGCATGGACACTGAATCTGAGAGGAAGCGATGTAGAAAGCAATCCTGTATTCTTAGGATACATTGTGATTACTAAAAACGACGCTGTTCTGTTCACAGGATTAGAGAAAATGGAAGTGGCAGCCAGAAAACAAATGGATGATTCCTTTGTAAAAATGATGCCTTACGAAGAATTTTATAATTATCTGAAGACCTTCAAAAACGAAAAAGTGCTGGTTTCTCCAAACAGCAACCAACAGATTTTTGAAACATTAAAATCAGATAATCAGTTTATCAAAGCTCCGGTACCCGGCAATCTGATGAAAGCCCAGAAAAATGAAGCTGAACTGAATGGTTTCAGAACCGTAATGATAAGAGACGGAGTAGCAATGGTGAAATTCCTTTATTGGCTAACACACAATGCAGGAAAAGAAGCCATGAATGAATATTCTATCGGACAAAAACTGAGAGGCTTCCGTGCAGAAGGTGAAAATTTTGTAGGAGAAAGTTTCGGGTCTATCGTAGGATATAAAGATAATGGTGCTATTATGCACTATTCTGCCAAAAAAGAAGGAAGCAAAGAAGTAACCAACGAGGAAACTATTCTGGTAGATTCAGGAGGCCAGTACCTTGAAGGAACTACAGATATTACAAGAACTTTTGCCTTAGGAACCCCTTCGGAAGAGTTTAAAAGAAATTCAACATTGGTACTACAGGGATTGATCCGTTTATCTATGGTGAAATTCCCGAAAGGTACAAAAGGAGTACAGCTTGATGCGATTGCAAGACTGCCGCTATGGATGGAAGGTAAAGATTTCAACCACGGAACAGGACATGGAGTGGGAAGCTTCATGAATGTACACGAAGGACCACAAAACATAAGAAAAGATCTGAATCCTCAGGAACTTCTTCCAGGAATGGTATGTTCCAATGAACCGGGTTACTATCTTGAAGGGCACTATGGAATTCGTCACGAAAACCTGATTGCCGTAAAAGAAGCAGAAACAACAATCCACGGAACGTTCTATGAATTTGAAACATTAACATTCTGTCCGTTCTTCAAAGATACAGTGGTAAAAGAAATCCTTTCAGAAAGCGAAATCGCATGGCTGAACGGATACCATAAAACATGTGAAGAAAAGCTTGCTCCATACCTGGAAGGAGAAGTTAAAGAATGGTTCCTTCAATCGGTAAGCCCTCTTTAATACAATCAATGGTGGAAAGTGAATGGAAATCATCACTTTAAACCTTGAATGATAAACATTAAACTGAATATTGTTAGATAATCCAAAAGTCCTGTAAGGTATTTCCTGCAGGGCTTTTCTTTTTATACAACCGTATTTTTACGGATATAATTACAGGGATTCCACTGATGCATAAAAAATAGGGTTCACCTATCTTTGTTACAACAAAACATCATTCATATCTTCATAAATAACTCAAGTAAATTCAAAACGGTAGATCATCTCGTCCTGAGATGATTTTTTTTGTTTTCAATGGGAATCAGGCGAATCTATTTGATTTAAAAATATTTAAACTGATTGATATAAAAACGCAAAGAATCTATTAAAGGATTTTATTTTTAAGGGGGCTTCGACAAAGTCGATGATGAAGCTATATAGCTATGCATGAGCTTAGAAAGAATCAATGAAATTGATTCCGTCTTTGCCCTCTGTACATTAAAACTCTGCAAAAATTAAAACTCTGCGTTTATAAACAACATTTCCTCCATCTTTTTATTTATTTTCGCTGAAACTTATTTGATATCATGGAACGTGACTATTTTCGAAGCTTTAATCTGTTCTCAGAAGATGAAATTGAAGAATTTCTGAAGTTTTCTGAATTCAGAATTATCCGTAAAAATGATTATTTCATACAGGAAGGAGAGTTTTGTAAGGAAGTAGGCTTGGTGAAGTCTGGTATTTTCCGTTCTTTTTATACTTCTGACGAGGGAAAAGATATGACATATTGCTTCAGGTTTCCCAATCATATGATCGCTGCGTATTCCTCATTTGTCTCCGGATGTCCCAGCAAAGAAAGTATGCAGGCTATTACCAATGCTGAAGTGATTATCATTAAAAAAGAAGCGGTAGATGAACTGGTGAAGAAGAGCATAAACTGGACAAAATTTTTAAAGATTATTGCAGAACAGGAATATCTTGAACTTGAAACACGGTTTTTTCAGCTTCAGAGAGACAGCGCAGCCCAACGGTATGAAACATTAGTAAAGAGTCATCCTGATTATATTCAAAACATTCCATTGCAATATCTGGCTTCCTACCTTGGCATTACTCAACGCCACCTGAGCCGTATCAGAAAGGAAATTTCTTTTTAGACATTTGTCCTGCTTATTGAAACAGCAGCGCTCTACTTTTGTCAAAAAAAGTTATGGAGCAAAATATTTTAATTATCGGAGGAAATGGATTGGTAGGAAAGACAATTTCCCGAATCCTGAAATCAAGAAATCCTAATGTTACTGTTTTTATCGGGGGCAGAAAAGGTGGAAAAACAGATAAAGACCTGAAGATTGATGTTACAGACCCTTCCTCTTTTAAAATTATTTCCGAAAAAAAAATACACCTCATCATTCTTTCTGTGAATGATAAAGAAGACCATGTACTACGTTTTGCCATTGATCATCAAATAGATTATCTGGATATTACAAAACCTACTCCGGCTTTGGTGAAAGCTTATGATATCGCACAAAAATCAGATGTAAACAGCAGAATTGTTTTCAGTTCAGGATGGATGGGCGGGATTGTCCCGGGATTGGCTAATATACTTTCGGACTCAGGAGATATTAATGAAGTAAAACTCTTTGTCTATTATTCCGTAAAAGATCTTGCAGGTGAGAGTTCGGCTCACTTTATGGCAGAAAATGTAGCCGTTCCTTTTGTTCATTATAAGAATGATAAACCTGTTTCTATACGGCATTTTCTTGATACGGAAACCTTCAATTTTTCTTATGGAATCGGGCATAGAAGTGCCTATAATTTTGATGTTCCGGATCTGTACATTCTCAATAAAGTGGAAAGGATTTCCGATGTGAGTGTGAAGATGACCTACAATTCAAAATTTATTACCTGGCTGCTGGGAGCATTTCAATATCTCAGAATCTACAGTATTTTGTCTTTAAAAGAACGAAAAATGATTTTTGGATCCAGTGGTAACGGAGATCAGGCGGTCTTTGAAATTGTAGTTGATGACCCGTCAGGACAAAAGAGACTGAGTTTGCAGAGTGAAAAAGGGCAGGCGGAATTAACCGCTTTATCTGCTGTTCTGCATACCGAAGAACTGTTGAGAAATCCTCATGAAAACAAGGTGTATTTCAGTCATCAGCTGCAT
The DNA here is from genome assembly GCF_003347605.1 of Chryseobacterium sp. KLBC 52. GTDB lineage: Bacteria > Bacteroidota > Bacteroidia > Flavobacteriales > Weeksellaceae > Chryseobacterium. Next base: position 295,323 of record NZ_QDFZ01000001.1, read on the forward strand.
GAACCTTTATCATTAATGGCACAGCTTAATGCCTATGATTCTATCAATATTAATGTGAAATCATGAAAAAAATAGCCATTATCAACGGACATCCGAATCAAGACTCTTTTAATTTTGGAGTGGCAGAAGCTTATAGATTGGGAGCCTCAGAAACGGGAGCAGAAGTGAGGGAAATCGTTATACGGGATCTCAACTTCAATCCCAATTTACAGTTCGGATATCAGAAAAGAATGGAGCTTGAACCGGATTTGCTGAAAGCCTGGGAAATTATTCAATGGGCAGATCATTTGGTATGGGTACATCCGGTGTGGTGGGGAGGATTTCCTGCCATAATGAAAGGATTTATAGACCGGCTTTTTTTACCGGGAATGGCTTATAAATACCGTGAAAATTCGGTATGGTGGGACAAGCTTTTAAAAGATAAAACAGCCCATATCATAACAACATTAGACCAGCCGGGATGGTATTACCGTCTGTTCTTTGGCAGACCAAGCGTAAATCAGCTCAGGAAATCTATCCTGGAATACTGTGGGGTAAAGCCGGTGAAGGTGACTTATATTGGAATTATCAGGAATTCTAAAGAGGAGCAGCGTTCCAAATGGTTGAAAAAAGTCAAGGGGCTAGGAAGGAAACAGAAATAACCGCACAATATTTTTAGGTATTGAACAATGATAACTTTATCCGGTAATAATTGTTTTTATTATCAGATAAAGTTTCATTATTAAAGAAATTATTTAAACGTATCAAAAAAATAGGATATATATTAAAACCATGAAGAAGGATTAAGAAATAAAGTATAATTAAGATGAATCATTCTGATTTTTAAGCTTAAAGCGAAGCTTATCTTAATACTCTCAACACCTTAATACAATCTTAATGGTTCAATAAATAAAAGTTTAAAGTAAGTACTCTTTTCCCCATTTTTACAATCCTTTTTTACCCTCAATCCAATACGCCTGTGATTTGATACATTTTGGTGATACGCCTCTGGCTTTAAGAAATTTTCTGATCAAAGACATACGTTCTCCGTTTCCTGTAAGATAAAACACAACTTCATCATCAGAAATAGATTCTTTTTCTTCTCTCAGAAAGTCATTCAAAGCTTCAATCATTCTCATGGTATTTTTTTTGGGACAGTGATACCCATATAAATTCAGTTTTTCAAGAGCAGAACACTCATCCAGCTCATGCAGGCAAATGAATAAAGAACCGGATTCCTCTACGGCTTCCTTGATCGAAAGCGAACTTCCCAAAGAAGTTTCATCCCCTACAGAAAAATGAATTTTGGCATTGGAAGCAAAGAATTGTTTCCCTCTGGGCATTAAAAGTTTGATAGAATCTCCTTTTGTCAGCCGCGTTACAAAATAACTTCCTGCAGCGGACCTGTCATGCAAATGAAACAAAACATCGAAAGTTCCTGCTTCTTTGTTAAAATTAAAAGGAGAATAATTCCTGAAATCCCTGTCGTTGATTCTTATTCCGATGGCATAAGCAGGTTCATAAGGTACATCCTGTAATTCTGTTTCAAAGCGTATCAGTCGAAGATCATGGGTTATCTGTTCTATTTGGCTAACGGTGCATTCTTTAAATTTGGAGGACCAAACATTTTCTACGGTGTCATTGATCCATTTTGGCAGGCTTGGCATAAATTATTTTTATTGCAAAGGACGTTGCAAAATCAGAAAATAGCGATAGCGGTTTCGGGGAATTAATTGGACTATTCGTGGTTGAATATCTATTGGTGTTGCTTTCGGAATTCTGATGGAGACTGGTCTTCCAGTTTGGAAAACAAACGGCTGAAATAGGTGTGATCACTATATCCCAGTTCATAAGCTACCTCTTTTATACTCAGATTGGTAAAGACCAGTAATCTTTTGGCTTCAATCAGAATTTCCTGGCGAATCCAGTGTTGTGCAGGCTTTCCTGTGACTTCACGAACGGTTTCCGTTAAATATCCTCTTGTGATATGTAAAGCTGCAGCATATTCAGATGGACTTTTCATGGTTTTAAAATCTTTCCGAACCAAAATCCTGAATGCTCTGGATAGCTGTAAGGCACGGTTTTCATCTGAAGCCGGAGAAATATTCTTCCGGGAATACATCAGAGCAAACATTCCAAGAAAAGCATTAAGCAGTGATTGAACGATGAGAAATCCTTCTTTAGTGGAAAGCATTTCGTTCGTATAGGATGCATGAAGCAAACTGGCTGTCGTATTAATCTTTTTAACAAGGCCTTTGTCCACAGACAACGGTTGTATGTCGCCCAGAGATTCATCAAAAAAAGAACGTACCGGGTCAGGAACAAGTTCTGCTTTTACCGCCACAAACCATCCGCAGACCTCTTTCATGAGAAGTCCCTGATGTACCTGCCCCGGCAATACACAGAAAATAGTGGAATCTTTGGCTTCAACCGTTTTGAAATCAACCATCATTCTTACATGGCCGCTTTCCATACAGGTGAAAATATAATGACTGTCCCGATGAATTCCTTTGTCCAGAAGAATATCCCCAGCTTCCTGAGTACGTTTATCCATTCTTTTGACATGGAACTGATGATGGGTAATACCGTTTAAATCATAGGTGGGAATGGTCTGTTTCATCTTTAAACCTGTTGTGATGAGGATAATACGGAACAGCAAAATTACGTATTTTCACGGTTTTACATCCGGAATATTAATCTCAAATTCGCGGTGCATAACCATGATGCTTTCTTCAAGTCAGATTTTATATGAATATACACCGGAATTCGGAACAGAAAGAAACCTGTTCCGGATTTTATTTTGCTTTTGAAAATGCCATTTTTATGGCTAAATAGGTTAATACACTGGCCATAAACCATTTCTGGACTTTTATCCAGACCGGATTATTGGAAAAGAATACGGCAACTCTTGCAGCTGTTAATACAATGATAAAGTTGATGCTGAAGCTGATCAGAACCTGGATGACCCCAAGTTCCAGACTTTGGGTCAATATCGAACCATACTCTGGTTTGATGAACTGAGGAAAGAAAGACAGGTAAAAAACAGCCACTTTCGGATTCAGGACATTTGTTAAAAAACCAATGGTGAAAAGCTTTTTGGGACTATCGTGAGCACCATTTTTATCAACATCAAAAATATTTCTGCTTTTCGGTTTTATAGCCTGATAAGCAAGATATAAAAGATAGACCGTTCCCAGTGTTTTAAGAATGGTATAAGCGAGGGGAACAGCCAGTAAAACAGCGGTGAGACCAAATGAAACCATGATGATATGGAATAAAAATCCACATACGACTCCTGCTAATGAGATAAACCCGGACTTTTTCCCCTGTGTTATAGACTTTGATATCAGATAAATCATATTAGGACCGGGGCTGATGACTAAAATGAGTGCAGCCAGTATGAAAAATAGGAGCTCGTGGAATGGAATCATGATCGTTCTTGTTTAAAGGAGAAGGTTTCCGGTGCAAAGATAAGAGGTGTTCCTGATTTAATTTTATCAGAAACAGAAGAAAAATTCATTTTTATTCAATTAAATTTTATTTTCCACCTGAATGTGATTTAAAAAGAAATACCAGTCTCTTTTTTTTGTAAATTTCAACGCATAAAATAATTATCATTCACAAATAAATATTATCATGACTACTGAAAACATCTTTGAAGCTATCAGAAAATGGAAAAATCTTATTGATTCCTACAAAAACGGAATTGACAGGAATGGAGCAGAAATTTTGAATTATTTGAATCAGGGAACTCACTTCAGCGTTTCAGGTGAAGACATTGAACAATGGAAAAAAAATCTAGGAACCACAGAACCCCAAATGATTCATGCCTATGTGGGTGTTCATGAAGGTAAGCTGAAATTTTTCATGATCGATTCTAAAAGTGATAAAGATGCTCATTTCAATACCATTGTTGTTAAAGACTTCTTAGTAGAATTCAGTGAATCAAAAATAGAAAGCAGCAATGACATCGTGATAGATGTTCCTCGCATTACTGCTGAATCAGCCATTAACCGTAACTTCAGGTGGAACATGTTTGGGACTTCCTGGATGCAGGCTCAGAAAACAGAAGATATTTTTCAACTGATTTCCATACCGTTTTCAGACTATGAGAATATTGGAATTACCGCAGGACAGACGTGTACCAGTTTCTTTGGACTTACAGATGATCTGGAAAGAAAAAATCCCGACTTCCCTTATCATATCGAAATCATTACCGTGAAAAGTCTGGCCATTAATCATATGAGCGAGACTGCTGAAAATTATTCCACACCAAGACCTCCTTTTACGATTATTGATACTCTTAATGACTATCAACTTCTGAAGCAAAGTACCAGTGTTGTCGTATAACAGCTTATCCCTTTATTTACAAATTATCATTAATCTCGTCTTGTGTACCGGATTGATTGTATTGATAAAAGAAAGGATTAAAACAAAACTTCCTGTGATTATATTGCTCTCAGGAGAATTGATGCTGGAGCTGACGGATTTAACGGACCGGCTGATGAAAGTAAATGCACTCAATACTTACAATTATATATTGAGCCAGTTTTTTGGTTTGATGATTCTTACAGTAATTTATAACCATTATTATATCCAGCTTTCCCGCACATTAAGAGGGATTGTCTATTGTTATGCTGTTCTGGTGTTGATTACGAATGTATTATATGTGCAAAATGATAGGCAGGTTACATTTTATTCCAATATTGTCTCCAGTATTATCATCTGTAGTTATGCTGCTGCTTATTTTATGAAAGTCATCAGGGAGGGGAGGGCAGACAGGGATATGTTTATCGGGAACATCATCGTTTTTCTGTTTTTCTCTATAGAATGTGTTATTTCCACTACCTTTAATTTTTTAATCAGCAATCATCTGAACTGGGTAGCGCCTATCTGGCTTTTTAGAGGCATTCTGCTATTGTCTTTTTATCTTGCTTTTATTAATCTGGGATGGGGCGTTGGGAAAATCAGGATCAGATAGTTGTATGGATATGGATTGGTATTGGATTGTTTTCTTTAACAACATTATTCGTTACATTGTTGGTGATTAGTTATTTAAAAAGCATAAGAAAAAATAAAAAGAAAGTTTCCCGCCTGGTCCGGAATTCAAAAAATGAATATTGGGAAAATATGCTGCTTTTGCAGGAACAGGACAGGGAATGGCTGGCGGAAGAACTTCATGATAATATTATTTCACAGTTGAATCTTATCCGTTTGAATCTCAATGATAAAAAACCGGAAGATCTTAATCGTGATTTAAAAAAATCGATGCAGCTGATACGGGAACTGTCTCATAATCTTACTCCGCCTGATCTTGATGAGGTTGAACTGGTAGATTTAATTGCAGATTATCTTGATCAGATCAATAAAAATATAGAGATCATTTTCCGTCATATGACAATAAGGACACCGATCAGTAATCCTGTAAAACTTAATCTTTTCAGAATTATTCAGGAACTGATCACCAATATTTTAAAACATGCTGAGGCCAGCAGAGTGGATGTTTCCTTAAGAATCTCTCCGAACTATTTAATATTAACCATAGAAGATAACGGCCGTGGATTTACCGTTGAAAACCAGTCAGCAGGTATTGGGCTGAGAAATATCCGGTCAAGAGCACAAAAAATTAAAGCAATCTATAAACTTAAAACCCAGCCTCAAAAAGGAACAAAATTCATTGCCTGTATGGCATTACAATAAAAAATAAACATGGAACACTCAAAAATTAAAATCGGAATTGTAGATGATGACCTGCTGTTTGTACAGCTTTTGAAAAATTATATTGAAAATAACGGAGATTATCAGGTGTTGCTTACCTCAACAGGCGGATATCAGTTTCTTAAAGAACAGGATTCTGCTTCTATGGATATCCTGATTCTGGATCTGAGGATGACCAATGGCGATGGGCTTGAAGTCATGGCTGAACTGGCTCAAAGAGAATCCGAAACAAAAATCATTGTTCTTTCCAGTTTCTACCGCCGTTCATTCATGGGGCAGATGCTGAAAATGGGGGCTCATGCTTTTTTACCCAAAGAAATTGAACTCGAAGAATTGTTATCGGTTATCAAAACGGTTTATCATACAGGACATTATTTTTCCAATGACCAGATTGATGTCATGAGAACCCAGCTTTCCAATAAACTTCCGGAATTTCATGCGTTTTCCAGAAATGAGCTCACCGAAAGAGAAATAGATGTTTTAAGACTGGTTTGTCAACAACTGAGCACCAAAGAAATTGCAGATTCATTGTTTATTTCACCCAAAACAGTAGAAACTCACAAGACCAATCTGATGATCAAAACCGGAGTGAAAAATATGGCCGGACTTGTTATTTATGCCGTACAGAATAAGGTGATAAATCCTGATGAAATTGTACTGTTTGATAAATAGTTTGATCCAAAAAGAATCAGGGAGCACATTGATGTACTCCCTGATAATAAGAAATTTAAAAAACACTATAATTTAGGATGTAAAATTTTAGCAATAGAAACGGCATCTGCTACAGTATCAAGGCTGTAGATCTGGATAACGCCCTGTGTAGTGGCTGCCTGGCCCAAGATATTCTGTTGGTTTTGTGCATTCACTGCATTTTCAAACATAATTCCTGTAGAATGGGCAGCAGATTGATAGACGTTACTTAAAGCCATTGCAGGAGATTCTCCTACTACTTTTACGTTCGATTGCGTTACTGCGTCTGTGATTTGTTCGTTTACTGGCATAATGATTATTGTTTATTTGGGTTAAAAACAACCGGAATTTCCGGTTGTTAGGATAATGGTATTTAAGCTGTTCGCAAAAAGTGATTACGGATTAAGGATCTTTGCAATTGAAACCGCATCGGCAACCGTATCAAGGCTGTAGATCTGTGCTATACCTTGTGTAGTTGCAGCTTGTGTAACAATGTTTTGCTGGTTTTGAGTGTTCACAGCATTTTCAAACAGGATTCCTGTAGAATGTGCTGCTGATTGATAGACGTTGGCCATAGCCATTGCAGGAGATTCTGCTACTACTTTTACGTTCGATTGCGTTACTGCGTCTGTGATTTGTTCGTTTACTGGCATAATGATTATTGTTTATTTTGGTTTAAAAAACAACCGGAGTTTCCGGCTGTTCGGATAAGGTTATATAAGCTGTTGAGAAAAAGGGATTACGGAGTAAGGATTTTAGCAATAGAAACCGCATCGGCTATCGTATCCAGGCTGTAGATTTGAGTCACCCCTTGTGTAGTGGCTGCCTGAGTAACAATATTTTGTTGGTTTTGCGTATTAATTGCATTTTCAAACATAATTCCTGTGGAATGTGCTGCAGATTGATACACGTTACTTAGAGCCATTGCAGGAGATTCTGCTACTACTTTTACGTTGGATTGCGTTACTGCGTCTGTGATTTTTTCGTTTACTGGCATAATGATTATTGTTTATTTGGGTTAAAATAACCGGGTTTTCCGGCGGGTTAATTTTATTCTGCGGTCTGCAGAATGGGTTTAAGGTTTAAGAATTTTAGCAATAGAAAGCGCATCAGCGATGGTATCTTTACTGTAGATTTGGGTCACACCCTGTGTAGTGGCTGCCTGGGTAACAATATTATGTTGATTCTGAGCGTTCGTTGCATTTTCAAACATAATTCCTGTAGAATGTGCAGCAGATTGATACACATTACTTAACGCCATGGCAGGAGATTCTGCTACTACTTTTACGTTAGACTGCGTTACCGCGTCTGTGATTTGTTCATTAACTGGCATAATGAGTAAGGTTTATTAGGTTAAAAACAACCGGGCTTTCCGGTTGAGGGTATTACTTGGATCAAATAGCTTAAAAATTAAGGCTTAAGGATCTTCGCAATAGAAACTGCGTCTGCTACAGTATCCAGGCTATAGATTTGCAGGATTCCCTGAGTGGTTGCTGCCTGGCCTAAAATGTTCTGCTGATTTTGCGTATTTACCGCATTTTCAAACATGATTCCTGTAGAATGTGCTGCAGATTGATACACGTTGGCCAAAGCCATTGCAGGAGATTCTCCTACTACTTTTACGTTCGATTGTGTTACTGCGTCTGTGATTTGTTCATTAACTGGCATAATGGTAATTGTTTTTTTGAGATCTGATCTCGGTTAATAAATTATTGAGGTAAACTAGTTTTATGTTGGAGTTTTAAACTCACCACAGATCCTGCAGATGAATATATTTCAAAAGCATTGGTATTAACAGGTTATGAATACATTGGATCTGAAGGGTGGCTCTGAATACAATGGTTGAAACCTTATCTGTAAAATCTGCGCGAGGTTAAAACCCTATTTTTTTGTAAAAGGATGCGGTCTTTATTTTTAATATCTGTCTCAAAAATAAATTCCTGCTGCGGGTATACTGGCAATGCATGATTCCTTTGGGCTAAAGACGGATTCTGAATGATTGCTTTTGGGCATTGACAGTATCTGAAAGGCGGTGCGAAATAAATGTTGACCTGATTGTATATATGTTGAGGGCACCGGATTTCATCTTTGCAGGGAAATAAACCGCATCCGTAGTTTTTAGAGAGCTGGATTAAAAACGATCTTTTTTAATGGCCTCCATTTGCCTGAGCTTTATATTTTTGGGACTCATTTTTTTTAATCCCATCACATAATGGCTGAGGCCTGTTATGGCATTCCTTTGCTGGTTCAATGCAGAATTAATTTGCATTTGTCCCGTGGAATGTGCACTTACCTGTGCAGAAATAGCCTGAGGTACAGCGGTAGACATTCCGGTAACGATTGTATCAATTTCGTTCATGTTAATTCGTTTTGGTGGTTCTAAGGTTTGATATTACCCAATCTTGTATTCAGCTTATTCATTCGCTCCATTATTTTAAGTTCCTTCTCCTTTACCTTTGCGGTAGAGGCTTCCTGCAGTTTTTTCAACTGGTCTTCATAATTCATGACAGGAGTTTCAGGCGGTGGTGGAGCGGCCACAGGAACAGGAGCTGCTTCCTGCTGTTTCACAGCTTCCTCCAGTTTTTCCAACAAAGGAGCAAGTGACTTCATCGTCTCTTTGATGGCTTTTTCCTTGATATAATTGATGATTTCATCTTCATGTCTTAAAACAAAAGGCATGATTTCTTTTTCTACCATTTCAGGTTCTGCCACAGGCACAGGCGGCCTGGGAGCGGGAGTTTTCTTACGGGTTCTTCTGCGCATACGTCTTGTTTTTAAGGTATGAATAGCTAATTACTACAGCAGATAATTAATAAATGCGGCAGCAGATCTCCAGTCCTGGTTGATTTCTTTCACTACATTATATCCGGTAATCTCAAGAGCAATACAGGCTGAGATGGCACTGGCCGACAGCATTTCTTTAAGCTGGTTGGGAGGAAGAGTCAGGACGTAATCATCCGGAATATCAGGAGGTGTACCATTACCTGGAGTTGTTTCGTTTACTATAATACTCAGTATTTCCTGAAAATAATGGGCAATCAGTTTTGAGGCCTGAAACTCCAGTTCTCTTTTCAATTCTATGATTTCATCCTGGCTTACCAGTTCCGAAATGGCTGATACATCCACATCATGCACCGAATACTGTGCTTCGCCTGTATCAGACGGTGTAATGGTAATATCGGTTTTGAGTATACATTTTGATTTTTCAAGATTGATGGTAAGAAGCTTTGAGTCAATTTCCGGAGAAGCAACTTCACTTAAGGTGCTGAGAGGTAAAATTCTCACATTACAGTAAAAGGCTTTCGGATCATCCAGTTTGACCATGATCACGGCAATTCCCGTTGATTGATCTTTAGGTTCTACCACAAAACACTGAAAATGATTGTACCTTTTTCCTAATCTGTTGATACAGCTGACGAGTCTTATGGAAGGCTGAATATTAACGTCCGAGGTCTGAAGATTAAATACAAAACGTTCCGAATGATCACTCTTTTTTATATCTGTACTTTTCGGATTCAGATAAAGAATATCCTTACTTTTGGTCAGATAAAGTTTTTCATTCAAATCATTTAAACTTTCCAGGTTTAAAATTTTGGCGGGTTTGGTTGCTGAGGAGTAATTCATCTCTTATTTATTTTAATTTTTTCAATGAGTTGGGCTATTATTGTTTTTTTCCTGGGATTAACTTCCGTTTCCACAGAAGAAATTACCGCTTCCTTAATCTCTGGTTTTACAAGTGGCTGTGTCAGTTTAACCGACTTTAATACTAATTTTCCCCCATGATCAGCCGTGACAAAGCTTTTTCTCATACTTTCTTTTTCTGAGGAGACTTCTTCCGGAACCGGATCTATTCGTTTTTTTTTTCAGGATCTTCAGCCTCAGAGGAAACTTCCGTGTAAGATGGGGGAGAAGGAAGGGCTTCTGAGACAGGAAGCGCGTTGACATTATAAATAGTATTGGAAATTTTTGCCTTTACTTCAGCATAATCACTTACCATTTTGAATAAGTCTTTCATCATTTCATTGCCTTTTCCTGCATCCTGACCTTGAATATTTTCGGCCATCTGAACAGAGGTCTCTTTACTGCCCGGAGCCGGCCCGAAAGTCGTTCCATAGGTCAATAAATTATTAGCCAATCTGCTCAATGCAATTAAACCTACCTGCTCAAATCCTTTTAAGAAAGACTGTAAATCCTGAACCATCATTCCTGTAGACTGTTCTATCATTACTTTGGTTACTCCGGTCATTGGAGAAGCTTTAGGCGGAGCCAATACCTCACTGTTCACAAATACTACAGCTTTCTCCGCCGGAGTGGTAGCATTGGCTGCCTGGGATTGTTGGGTTTCACTGTTGTTTTCACTCATGATGGTAAGGTTTTAAATTATCCTTTTAAAATTTTAATGGCATCTGCAACAATCGCAGGGTTGAGCTGGTTCAAGTTCTGCTGGTTTGTCACAGAATTCTGAATGGAAATTCCACTGGCATGCGTGGCCATCTGGTAAAGCATACTCATAGCCTGTGCGGGAGACTCACCAAGTACCGTAACATTAGTCTGCGTTACTGCATCTGTAGTCTGGGTGTTTACTGTTTCTGCCATATTCTGGTTTTAATGGGTTACTATTTTTTTTAAATCTAATGTTGACGATGAGATTGTTGATCTCTTTTGTCTGATACAAATTTCATCAAACAAAATAAATCTTCATTAAGGGAAAAAACGGAATTTTAAAAAATAAGGGAATTCTCCTATGAGTGAAATTTTAATAATGAATCTTTATAATATCTGAGAACTTAATGAATGAAATACACAAATACATTACCTGTAAATAAGGGTAAACCCTGAATTTCTGAAAATGGGTTTTTCCCCTTTAACGAGTCAGAATGTTTCCGCGGAAATTTGTGTTATTAATATTGGTATAAACTCCATAAATCAAATAAATAACCTTAAATAAAACGATTATGAGCATTATAGGAAAATACAATGATTTGTTTTTCAGTGCAAAAGGAACAAATAACAAAGCTAAGATAGGAATCATGCTGAAAAACGGAAAGATAAAAGCAATGACTGTGCAGGAGGTCTTCAATACCTACTTTATAAACAGCAGGGAAAACGAAAGAAAGATGCTGGAAACCCTGGAGCTGATGGGAGGAGATATAAAAGATATCATTCAGGTACTTGACATTTATAATGCAGACTATCTATCTGAAGGAGACTATAAATTCAACCATGATCAGTGGGAAAGTGACAGGTATGAAAATGAAAGAAAAGAAAAGTATGGGGATGTCAGCGAAAAGGAAAGGTATGAAGTTAATATCATCATGAATACCCAGGTTATTGCATCTTCTGTATATCGGGATCTGCAGCAATTGTTTTTTATCAAAAAATTTCATGAAAGAAGATGGGACAGCGGAAGTAAAAGTAAAGAATTTATGAGGCAAAGACTTGGTTTATTGAGAAATGGAACACAAGGCAGTCCTGATCTCCATACGATGACATTCTACAGGACAATGGGAGAAACAGAGTTTAAAGGAATAAGTGAATGGGCTGAAAAATATAGGACAGAGGGTGGAAATATTAAAACTGATCTTACTTTCCATCATGAAATAATGAATTCAAAGGTATTTGCCAACAATAATATCCCGAATGAAATACCCGTTCGGCACCATTTGGGCGGATACAGCCAGGCCAGATGGTATGCGAGACCTGATAAGCACCAGTTTAAATTTCTCGTGCAGTTTGTATTGAATAAGAATGCTAAAGGATTCTTTGGAGAGCCGGAGCAGTTAGTTTTACAAAGAACATCCAAAAATAGTAATTCTGCGGTAGCAAAAATTAAATCCTGGTTTGAAGATAACGAAATACCGTTTGAAGAAATAAGTAACAGTGAAGGCCAAAAAGCAGGTAGAATAGGCCTTAAAAATGAAGATAAGGAAGGAGAGGGATTAAGTATTTCGTTAGGGGAGAGCGGAGATACTCAGGAAGTATTTCAAGGTTTGCTCAGTAGAATACGGCTTATTGAAGTAATTGCTCCGGAATAGATTTTTCAAAATTAAGAATATATCAAAAAGACAGCCCCTATCAAGAAAAGGCTGTCTTTTTAATAAACAGATTACGCTGAAAGTGGACGATCCTGATCCAGTTCTTTCCTCTTCCTCCAGAAGAAATAAGCAACAACAGCTGTTGCAATAGGCAGCGCAATACCAAACTCATCAATATAATAATTAGTATTTCCCGTATCTACAGTAAGAGGGGTAAAAATAGACTGTATAAAAAGATTATGACTGGCATGTAAAATAACACCTGTCCATAAACTCCCGGATTTTAACCTTAACCAGGTGAAAATAAAACAGGCTGCAAATATCATCACCGTAAAACACAGAAGAGCCAGCCATTTAGGCCCACCTGTATTATAATTGGAAAAAAGCAGGAGAGGATAATGGTAGATCGACCAGATCACACCCATCCAAAGAGAAGTAGCGGTATAAGAATTCATTTTGGCCAGCTGAGGAGTCAGAAGACCACGCCAGCCTATTTCTTCCCCTAGTGCAGAGCCTACTGAACGTACCATACCAAAACTGCTCATCAGAATTACATACAGAATGATCGTGAGACCATCTGAAAGATTCCAGCCCATTCCTTTGCCAATTTCCGCGACAAATTCATGATTATAAAAACCGCCGGCACCACTGATCCAGATGATGAGGTAAGGAACTAAACTGTAAAGAATCGGAATGCAATACGCCATGATCTGATATTTTGTCAATCCCCATTTCCATCCCAGAGAAGAATCGGGATATTCCGGATGCGGCAGGTAAGAAATGCAGCAATAGCAGGACACCACATGACAATGGTTGCATAAGAGATCATTCCGCCGCCAAGTTTTCCTGTACGGATACACATATAATAGACAGGAAGACAGAAAAGCAGGGTAAGAATCAGATAAGTAGCAATATTCTTCCTGATTTCAGATTTGGGTATTGTATTTTCCATAAGCAGATCTGGTGTTGAAGTTTGTAAATAGCTGAAAAGTAGAAAGTTATTTTTAAATAAAAATACACTTATTTTTTATATGATTAATAATTTAAACATCAGCAGCAGTAAGAAAAAATTTTAATAAGGAAAACTGTAAATTAGCCAAAACATTTTTTCAGAATATTCCAAACGATGTCCAAGCTAAAAGCCATAAGAGAACAAAAAAATCTGACCCAGGAAGAGCTGTCAGAGCAATCCAAGATTTCCGTAAGAACCATTCAAAGGATAGAATCCGGAACGGAACCGAAAGGACATACGTTACGAGCACTGGCACAGGCTCTGGAAATAGAAGAGATTGAATTGCAGCAGGATCAGCCGGCAGCAATTTCAGAAACAGATGAGATTGAAATAGAAGTAAAAGAAGAGGAAGCTCCAATCAATTATTCATACATTAAAATCATTAATCTTTCCTCACTCATCTTTACCCTTTTACCGCCACTCAACATTTTCGTTCCGCTTATTCTCATGCATAGTATGAAGCAGAGAAACAGTCTTGCCAGACAGATTATTTCGGTTCAGATGATCTGGACAGTGATGGCGCCTATTACCTTCATGCTCGGCATCTTTTTAAAGTTCGGAAAACAGTTTACCCTGATCCTGATGATCCTTATTGTGCTTTCCAATGTGTTTATTATCCTTCGTAATGCCGCCGAAATAGATAAGAATAAAAAACTCTATTTCAGACTGAAATTCAGTATGATATAAAACCTGTCATGGCTTTGTCGGGTTTTTGTCGGGTTCATTTTTAGCAGAAAAACAAAAGGAAATTGAATCTTTGTCAAAAAAATAACAATGACAAAGTTTTCAAGATTGAGCCTTCCTTTTTTTATGCTGTTCATGAGTGTCATGCAGGCACAAACAGAAAAAAAAGATCCTCTTTATAAAACCATTATGTCGAAAGACAGCCTGTTTTTTTCTGTGGGCTACAATACCTGCAACATCAAGCAGATGGAAAATCTGTTGAGTGATAGCTTTGAATTTTATCACGATAAAGGAGGTTTCGAGGACAGGAAAAATTTTATCATTGATTTTAAAAACGGATTGTGCAAATCCCCGGAAACTTATCAGATAAAAAGAGTCCTGGTTGATAAAAGCACAGAAGTTTATCCCATGTATAAAGATGGGAAGATTTACGCTGCTATTCAGAACGGAGATCATCTGTTTTATGAAAAGATGGGAAATCAAGCTGAGAAACTAGTCGGAGAAGCAAAATTTACCCATTTATGGATACTGGAAAATAGTGAATGGAAGCTTAAAAATTCATTGAGTTTTAATCATCATCCGAAACAGACTACCGATAGTGAAACCATGTTTGATAACGATCAGTCGATGCAAAGCTGGTTGAAAGAAAATAATATTCCAACGCTGGGATTAGGGATTATCGAAGATGGAAAATTACAGCAGGTAAAAGTTTTTGGCGAGATCAGGAAAGGAATTCCAGCACCTCATAATGCCTTATTTAATGTAGCATCTCTTACCAAACCCGTTACAGCTATGGTAGCCTTACGCCTGATAAGTTCAGGCAAGTGGAAACTGGACGAACCTCTTGATACTTACTGGATAGATCCCGATATTTCTAATGATCCACGGCATACAAAATTAACGACCAGAATGATACTGAGCCACCAGACAGGTTTCCCGAACTGGAGATGGATGAATGCAGATAAAAAGCTGAATTTTCAGTTTGATCCCGGCACAAAATACCAATACTCAGGAGAAGGTTTTGAATATTTACGGAAAGCACTGGAAAAGAAGTTTGGGAAAACATTGGAGCAGTTAGCGCAGGAACTCATCTTCCAGCCTCTCAAAATGAAGGATACCAGTTACATTTGGGATAAAAATACTGATGAAACAAGATTTGTAACAGGATATAATGAAAAAGGGGAAGCTTACCCCATCGAAAAAAGCAATACAGCCAATGCCGCTGATGATCTCCATACCACGATAGAAGAGTACGGGAATTTTATGATCAATGTTATGAAAGGGAAAAATCTGAAACCAGAAATTTTTCAGGAAATGGTCAAAAAGCAGGTTAAAACAAAAGAGAATAAATATTTTGGATTGGGATTCGAAATATATGACCTTGGAAATGGTGATTATGCTTTATCGCACAGTGGAGCTGATAAAGGCACGCAGTGTATCACAATTATATTACCTAAGTCAGGAAGGGGAATTGTGATATTTACCAATGTGGATGATGGTTATAAAGCCTATGAAAAATTAGTCCATCATTATCTGGGAAAGGATGGGAAGAAGATTGTTGAGATAGAAACCAGATAACTGCCTATGCAATAAAAATCTTTGTATATTCGGGGTATCAATCTGGAAATAAATACAATAGGTCTGTATTTGTTTCCATGATACTTTATTATGGACAGAAAAAAAACGAAAGCTATGTGGCAATATTATATCATCCTTGCAGCAGGAATCATTCTGTTTGCAGCAGCAGTGGTGAGCTTCAGAAGTACTCTTTCATTCTTAAAAAAAGCAGAAAAGGCAACGGCAACCGTTACCTCATTAAGAGAATATGAATCAGAGGGAACCGTATTCAGTCCTGTCTTTACCTTCCGGTCGCAAAATAATATGGAACATACTTTTGAACTGGCGGAAGGAACCAATCCCTCAGCATGGGCCGTTGGGGAAACAGAGACTGTGATCTATGATCCTGAAGATCCTTCCTCAGTAAGTTTATATACCTATTTCAGAATTTTTGCCTGGCCTTTAATTCTGATTTCAATAGCACTGCCATTACTGGTGGTAGGAAGCGGGTATTTTATTGCTGAGCAGTTTTTAAAATAATCTTCGCATCGTCAATTGCCTGGTCTGTTTTCACGGAAACTCTTTATAAGTTTTGTTGTACTGAAGCAAAAGCCCTTACCGGAAAAGTTCCGACTCCTTTGAATTTTGGCGGGGCAGCAGTAAAGGTAAAATTTTCATCAGGAAGCTGATCCAGATGACAAAGGTGCTCCACAATTACTATTTCAGCGCCCAGAAGAATGGTGTGTACCGGCCGGCTTTTGCCTGTGGTATCATCAATGTTATGAGAATCAATCCCGACGAGTTTTACCTGGCAGTCTTTAAGATATTCTGCTGCACTTTGTGTAAGATAAGGATGATTTTCATAATAGGTTTCGGTGTTCCAGTGGCGGTCCCATCCGGTATGAATAAGTACTGCCTTATTTCTGATTTCCCTGTTTCTGAGATATTGATCTGTAATCTCCAATGTCTCCGTATAAGGAATCCGGATTACTACCGCCTCTAATTCAGCCAGTTTGTTCAGTTCTGTTTCAGCGGTATCTTTTCCGTTTTCAAACCTGTGAAAAGGACAGTCTATATAAGTTCCTGTGTTGGTAACCATTTCAATCTTACCAATCTGAAACGAAGTTCCTTCCTCATACCATTTCTGAGATTCCGTTCTGCTGAGATAATCGCAGATATGAGGAGCCGGAAGCCCCTTGTAGGTAATAAGTCCTTCTTCAATCGTATGGCTAAGATCGATCAGCCGTTCTGAAGGAGGATCTTGTTTTGCTATTTTTCTTTTATGAGGCTCGGTAATGATCTGTTTATTCAGAATATCAACTTTACCAGCCATGAGGAGCCGGAGATCATCAATAATATAATCAACCAGTTCCTGGTCTGTAATAGTATCTCCGGTAATATCCAGTCTGAATTCTTCCCCTTTCAGACTTCCTCCGTTGGTAAAATTGACTTCAAAATCAAATTGTACTCTTTTGTCCATTGGTTTATATTTTTTAGACAAAAGTGAAGAAAATCAGATTCTGTTTGCTTGACTTAAATCAATTTGTCTGATTTTTTTACTTCGGATCCTGCTTAAGGTTTCAGGACTCATCCCGAGATAGGAGGCAATATGGAAAAGAGGAATTCTGCTTTCCGAATGTGGAAACTGCTCAAGAAAATAAAGATACCGTTCATAAGAATCATGAAGCAGAAAAGAGCTTTCACGACGACATTTTTTGATAAATTCTCGGGTAAGGATTTCATTCATCAGCTGATACCATTTCTGCTCCTTTAAAAGACGGTCTATCAGCGGTTTGGGAATAATGATCAATTCGGATTCTTCCAGCGTATGAAAGTTGAGGTTGGTTTTTTCACCGGTCAGAAAACTGGTCAGTGCTGTAAAGAAATCATTTTCAAAGAAAAATTCTGTATTGATCTCGCGGTCATCTTTAACATAAAAACTTCTGATGATTCCCTTTTGAAGAAAAAAAAGCCGCTCGACAGTTGAACTTTCTCTGATAACGGAACTATTGCTTTTTACATGAAGAATACTCGCTTCGGCCTGAATCATTTGTTTCTCCTTGTCACTAAGATCAAACAAAGGATATATAGCTGTTTCGAGAAAGTTATTAAGATCTTTCATGGCTATGAAATGTAAGCAGTGAATAGAAATTCCGGATTATAGAATACAGCAGGGATGAGTGAAAAGCATCCCTGTTGTATCTTTATTTTACCTTTTCGAGGAGATATAATTTTGCTCCGGAAAAACCTAATTTAGGCATCAGATTGCCTTCCAGAACCATAGTTTTATTAGTAACATCAATCACAGAAATATAATTGTTGGAATTGTACTCAATATAGTTTTCCTTTTCTTTCGTGGAAGGATTTTTTCCAAATTCCATAGAATATTTTACCCAATCTTCATCCTGTGTGCTGCAATGTACAGGCTTGAATTTGGACCTCTTAGCCTTGAAAACAATCTGGTCAAAACCTTCCGTACATTCCGATGTAAATGAACCGTCAGGATTCTGATCTTTTGAAAAATCCTCAAAAGAACCACGATACACACCTACTACTTTCCACGTACCGTCCACACGGTCTTCATCAATTTTTCCTTTCGCCTTGCTTACGGCCCAGCTGATTCCATTTACAGTTCCTTTTACTGCTTTATAACTTAAGTTTACTGCACCTGATACTACCTTTGTAGCGGTTCTTACCACACATGATTGGAGAACCAATACAACCGAAGCCAGCAATAATATTTTCTTCATTTTGTCAATTTTTTCAGATACGAAGATACTATTTTTGAAAAAACTGATGGATTTCAAAAGACTATTGATCAAAATAATGGGTAAGATCAGATATATTTTTGATATGAAGCTCTTCAGCCTGCTCTCTTCGCATCATCAGAGCATAAGCATTGTTAAACCCCAACGGTTTCAGCCATTGAATCCCATATTGTTTTTCAAATTCCGAATTCACGTACTGATAGGTTGTCTCGGGACTTTTGGAAACGTTTCTGATCGTTTCTGCTGTAGGCTTTAAAAGTACCAGAAGCCCTGTTCCCGTATATTCAGGATAAAAGTCTATGGCATCATTCATTAAGGCATCGAAACATATTTTGGTTCCCCCTAAACCCGTTTTGGTTTCCACTTTATAATCTGTGTATCCTTCAATAAGCATAGTATACATTTCTGCGAGAATATATTGTTCACCAAAGATTTTTGAACCAATTCTCACAGTTCCGGAATTTCTTTTTCCGGGACTTTTATACAGATTATTTCTGATGAGAAAATCTTTTGCAATTTTTTCCGGAGTTTGATGCAGATGATCAGCTCTGTAATTCAGATCCGTCATGATAGAATCATTGAACTTTCCAGCCAGTAGGTTTAAGGTTTTTTCCAATTCCGGTAATTTTTTCAGCGTTTTGGTCTTGATGATGGGAGCGGCATAATAAGGAGGGAATATTTTTTGATCATCATCCAGTACATACAGATCATACGCTTTGATTCTGCCGTCTGTAGAATATCCGCTGATCAGATCCAATTCCTTCTCATAAGCAGCCTTATACATAATTGCATCACTTACCACAAGAGGATTCACATTGAGTCCATAGACCGAGCGAAGCCCGATATCACCATCCTGTCTCCCCATAAATTCCGGTGTAAAACCCGCTTTAATCGTACGGTGTGACCCAAAAAACAGAACATATCCTATTCCCAGAATAATAAGGGTAACAGGAAGAATATATTTCAGCTTTTGAAAGACCCGATACCCCGATTTCTGGATCATGGCAATAACCTGATCCAGAAAAACAGCCAATAATGCCGCCGGAATGGCTCCAGCCAATATCATATTCGTATTATTGAGCGAAATTCCCCCGAAGATAAACTCTCCCAAACCTCCTGCTGCCACAAAAGAGGCCAGAGTAGCCACTCCAACATTAATAACAGCAGCAGTCCTGATACCTGCAATGATAACGGGCATGGCTAAAGGAAGCTTTACCTTAAAAAGAAGCTGGCTTCTGTTCATTCCCATGGCCTTCGCTGCCTCAATGACTGCCGGATCTACTCCAGTAATTCCGGTATAGGTATTCCGGATAATGGGAAGAAGGGCATAGATCAATAAAGCAGCAATGGCGGGCTTCGGACCAATGCCTAAAACAGGAATCATAAATCCCAGCAAGGCAATACTCGGAATAGTCTGTAAAATCCCGGCAATACCCAGCACTGGGCTGGAAAGCTTCTTTTTTCTGGAAATCAGTATTCCTAATGGCACTCCCACAATGATAGCCAAAAGCAGAGACAAAAAGGTAAGCCCAAGATGCTGAATGATCTGGGTGGTTAATTTTTCGTGCTGTTCCGCAATAAATTGCCAAAGACTCTGCTGCTGCGTCATACCATCTGTGATTTTCTATACTGATTAAACGCTCTGACCACTTCTTCATACACTTCAGCGTTTTGGTGATCCGAACTCAATTGCTGTAAAATATCCCATACACTTTTACTACCCATACCGTTGGGTCTGTAGTATACATTTTCTGGTGTAAGAAACGGGCTGATGTGATGTAACGATGTTACTTTATACTCTAATAAAAGACGGTTTTTGGTAAAAAAATCACGCACAAAGTCATTCTCAGGTTGGTAAAGCATTTCTCTGGGAGTACCGGTCTGTACAATTTTTCCCTGATCCATGAGACATATCCGGTGGCCTAGTTCAAAGGCTTCCTGTACATCATGAGTAACCAATATGATGGTTTTGCTTTTAAGTTCTTCCAGCGATTTAAATTCCGAATGAATATCAGCCTTGGTAATTGTATCAAGCGCTCCGAAAGGTTCGTCCATCAGCAAAACAGGATTATCTGCAATCAAAGCTCTTGCAATACCTACCCGTTGCTGTTGTCCGCCGCTTAACTCGTGGGGAAACCGGGAAAGTACCTCTTCAGAAAGATGGAGTTTGACCAAAAGCTCATCCGTTTTCCTTTTCGTCTTCTTTTTGTCCCATTTCAATAGCTCAGGAACTACTGCAATATTCTGCTGAATCGTATAATGGGGAAATAACCCCGAATGCTGCATGACAAAACCAATTCCCATTCTCAGTTCCTCAGCCTTCTGATCACGGATATTTTTGCCATCTATGAAAATATTTCCGGAATCTGCTTCTATGAGGCGGTTGATCATCTTAAGTGTGGTTGTTTTTCCACATCCGCTGGTTCCTAAAAGAACAAGAATCTCCTGATCAAGTGCCTGAAAAGAAATTTGATCTACTGCTTTTTTTCCGTTAAAACTTTTTGAAATTGCTTCTACTGTGATCATCGGCAAAAAATTACTGGGCAAGTCTGATTCCTGTGAACTGCCATTTTAAATTAGGCTGAAAAAAATTGCGGTAGGTATTTCTGCTGTGTCCCGGAGGAGTAGCTTCCGAAGCTCCTCTTAAAACCATCTGATTGATCATGAATTTTCCGTTATATTCACCTACAGCTCCTGCTTCTTTCTTAAAATGAGGATAAGGCAGATAAGCAGAATTCGTCCATTCCCAGCGTGTTCCCCAGTCAAAATAATCTGAAGCCGTTTCCCATTCTTCTTCAGTGGGCAGACGCATTCCTTTCCAGGAGGCAAAAGCAGAGGCTTCATAGAAATTGATGTGGCACAATGGGGCATCAGGGTCTATTTCCTGTAAGCCATTGAGGGTATAATACATCCATTTGTTTTCGATATAATGCCAGTACAGGGGAGATTTTGCAGCATTCTGTTTCACCCAGTCCCATCCTTCCGCATGCCAGTGTCTGAAATCTTCATACCCGCCTGCTTTTATAAATTCTAAATATTCACTATTGGTGACAAGCCGGTTGGCAATTTCAAAGTCTGTAAGATATACTTTATGCCTTCCTAATTCATTATCAAAGCAAAATCCATCTTCTTTATATCCAATTTCATAGACTCCTTCAGAAAATTTGAGCATTTCCAGATCTTCGGAGTTGTTTTGTCTGGGTTTTTCTTCTTTTGTATACGCCGGGAAAAGCGGATTATGTCCTAAAATATATTTAATGTCAGTCACTAATAATTCCTGGTGTTGCTGCTCATGGTTCAGCCCCAGTTCCAACAGCGGTTCAAGAGCTTCTGTCAGAAATGAGCTTTCAAGAAAAGCTTCCATATGCTCATCTACATATTTTCGATATTGATACACCTCTGAAACGGAAGGACGGCTGAGGTTTCCGCGGTCAGTCCGGATCACCCTTGCTCCGATGGTCTCATAGTAGCTGTTGAAAACAAAATTATACTGCGGATCAAAAACCTTATAATCCGGAAAATGCGGGGTAAGAATGAAAGTCTCAAAAAACCAGGTGGTATGACCAAGATGCCATTTCGGAGGGCTTACATCTACAATCGGCTGTACTACATAATCCTCTATTTCCAACGGAGCACAGATTTCTTCAGAACGTCTGCGGATGTCCTGATACTTTTTAGTAATATCTTTTGTGATGATCTCTGGTGTCATGTTTTTTAGTTTTAATGATTGAAGTTTAATGAAATAAGGATGTTTTATTTTTTCACTTTTGCAGATTGGCTGTGTATATCATCTCTTTTTATTTTACCTGCCAGATGCTGTCTACAAACCATTTTTTAGCATCTTTGATCTCTCCTGTGATGGTAAAACCTGATTTCTCGCCCAATTCCCTGATCTTTTCAGGAGAGAATTTCTGTGAGATTTCCATGTCGATAAGTTCGTTTTCTTCAAAAGAAATCGTTGTATTATCAATCGTCACATCCTGGCTGATAAGGCTGATCAGAAAACTTCTGCAGGCTCCGGTAACCGGATCATAAGTCTGATAATGCTGAAATTGTTTCACATCAAAATTACCACCCAGTTCATTGTTGATACGGGTCAGAAGATTAAGGTTAAAAGAAGCGGTAATTCCTTCTTTGTCATTATAAGCCTCCAGAATAATGTGTGGATTTTTCTTGAGGTCAAATCCTACCAATACACGATCTTTTGGGGATAGATTGCTATTCAGATGCAGACAGAAGTCTTCAGCTTCTTCAGGAGTCATATTCCCGATATTACTTCCTAAAAATAGAACAACTTTTCTACGGTCCGATAAGGAAGCGGCTTTTTGAAGCATTTCAAAATAATCACCTTCCAGACAGGTAATTTTCATTTCCGGAAGCTGACTGCTTAGTTTTTTGTGGAGTATCGAAAGGATATTTCCTGAGATATCAATCGGCATGTAAGTAAAGTTAATGCCTTTCCTGATCAGCTGTTCAAGTAAGTAGGTCGATTTCATGGCGTCTCCTGCCCCTAATTCAATCAGGTCAAAAGGTTCGTTTCCGGGAATAAGCAGATCAATAAGTTCATCTGTTTTATTTTTGAAAATATCCAGTTCACAACGGGTCAGATAATAGGAAGGCATGGCCATGATTTGCTGAAAAAGATGATCACCTATCTTATCGTAAAAATACTTTGAAGATAATTTTTTAGGAGTATTTTGGAGTCCGTTCAAAACATCTGAACGGAAATGATCAACAGCATTCTTTTCAGTCTTAGATTGTGGGTCTAACTGTACATTCATAAGTCTTATTTTGTGTGGTTTTGTAGAGTATTGCAATTATCCTGCCTTTTACAACATGAAAATTTTTTGCATATTTCTAATTAAATATAAACAATTTTACTTTTAATAGAATGATTATCATGATGTTTTTACAAGATGTGGTACTTTTTTATACCCCGGAAATTCTTTCTTTTGAAATTAAAACAATGAAGAAGAGTAGGGAAGTTGTCCGGTTTAACGGCCGAAAATCAGTATTCAACGTTTAATATGACCTGTTCAAAGTATTTGTTCTTATTCCGATCTCTGCTTTGCCATAATTTTACCATCACAAAACATCACTATTATGAATACTACATTGAATTTCAGTAAAAAAATACAATCCCTTTTATCCCTGTTTATTTTGATGGGAATGGGATTTTTGTCTTTAAAAGCACAGACTTATAACACTGGTGGGAAAGCCCTGGAAAACGTAACCGTTACATCCGCTTTCCAGAATACAAAGCAAATAAAAGCCGGGCTGTTGAACGTTGGATATGCAGAAGTAGGTCCGGCCAATGGAAAACCTGTGATCCTTCTTCATGGATGGCCTTATGATATTCATAGTTTTGAAGAGTCCTCCGCTATACTTGCTGAAAAAGGCTACCGTGTGTTAGTTCCTTATTTAAGAGGCTATGGAACCACTACCTTTGTCTCACCGGATACCAAACGAAATGGTCAGCAGAGTGCTGTTGCATTGGACATCATTGCTTTTATGGATGCCTTGAAAATTGATAAAGCGATCATTGGCGGTTTTGACTGGGGAGCAAGAACCGCAGATATTATGGCAGCCCTGTGGCCTGAACGCTGTACAGGTTTGGTGGCTGTAAGCGGATATTTAATAGGAAGCCCAAAAGCAAACGAAAAACCTCTGCCTCCTAATGCTGAGTTTTTATGGTGGTATCAGTATTACTTTTCAACGGAAAGAGGCTATAAAGGTTACAAAGCAAATACTGCATCATTTAACAAATTGATATGGAAAACGGCTTCTCCAAAATGGGCTTTTGATGACCAGACCTACGAGCGTTCTGCGAAAGCATTCGATAATCCTGATCATGTAGATATCGTAATTCACAATTACCGCTGGCGTCTGGGATTGGCAAAAGGAGAAAAACAATACGATGCACTTGAAGCCAGGCTGGCAAAATCTCCGTCCATTTCGGTCCCAACGGTTACTCTGGAAGGTGATGCCAACGGAGCGGCATTTCCTGCACCGGAAAGTTATGCTTCCAGATTTACAGGTCAATATGCACATCATACTTTAACGGGCGGAATTGGACACAATTTGCCACAGGAAGCTCCAAAAGCATTTGCAGATGCGATCATAGAAGTAGACTCCATGTCGAAATCCAAATAAAAATCTGAAAGAATACAACAAAACCACTGCTCAATAACAGTGGTTTTTTATCTTTATAGTATTCTAAACTAGTTTTTAGATTCTTCCTCAACCTTCAGTTTATTCACCAAAGGATTGGCATACATTGCTAAGAAATACTCTCTGGAAACAGGATCCGATGGATCAATGCGCATTTCAAGTCTGCGGACAAACAACTGTTTTTCCTGTTCCGTATATTCGGAAGCGTACGTATTTGTATTATGAAGCAGATCGTAAGCGATATACTTGGTTGGCCAAAGCTTATAATTACTGATGATAGAACGGTCAATTACCTGTGCAATAGCCTGCAGCTGTTTGTTTTTATTATCAATGGTGGCTGCAATTTCATCCAGTTCTTTATCCAGTACATCACCGGCATGAAGATGAATGCGTTTCTTTTGGCCCAGAATTCCGCTGATAATGTTGGTGAAATCTTCATTTTTTCCTTTGATATATTCCTCATCCCTGTGTTGTGCCAGCAGTTGAGGCATTTTTAAGGAATCTGTTGGATCATACTCATAGGAGATAGAAATCGGAACAATCTTTAATGTTTTAAAATAATCTATTAATGATTGGTCTCCGGCTGCCATGGCAAGCATTTTCAAAACACCTTGCTGGGTAGAATCGTTACCGTTTTTGGTACGGCCTTCACGCTGGGCAATCCATACAGAGCGGTTTTCCTGAAGAAGTAACTCTTTAATATACTCAGACATCGTTTGTGAACTGGTAAGTTGTTCACGAAGTGGCAGGCCTCTTTGTACCAAGAAGTTACGGTTCAGTTTAGCCAATACATTTAAGAAATTCTTACGTACAAGATTATCTCCAATGGCAGAAGCAGTCATTACATAACCGCCTTCCAGCAATACAAGATTAAGCAGTGAAGTATCCAGAACGATATCTCTGTGGTTCGAGATGAAAAGGTAAGAGGTGTTTTTATCCAGCTTATCAAATCCTGAAGTCGTTAAGCCGTCAGAACTTTTTGCAAGGATCTGGCGAACGGCAAAGGCTACAAACTGATGCTGAAAATCACTGATGGAATGAACATTCTTAAACTGTTCCAGCCAAACCTGCTCATCTGTATCAGGAAAAGTAAAATTCATAAAGGCTTTCATCATGGGATCACGGGCAATGCTCTGTAATCTCTCATTCACTTCCTGATCATAGAAATACCGGATTTCATCAAACTTAGACATGCGGTTAGGTAAAAATTAAAACTTTTTGCAAAAGAACGAAAATTTATCGGGGGAGAGGCTATAAAGGGTGTTAAAGTATTATGAAGGGCGTAGGAGTTGGGGCTCGGCAGTACTCTTCTATCTTAGTTTGTAGCAGAAATTCAATAGAAATGGGCTTTAGCCCATTTTAATAAGAAAACATCCCTTTGGCTTTAGCCTAAACTTAGAGGTGTTATATTGAAATTCCTGCGGAATGACAAACGTTGTGGATAGGCTAACCGAATAGTTTGTATGTCTGGAGCAAGTAAGTGGCTATGCACACATACATAAGCGCCCACTTTGTCATTCCACAGGAATCTAAATATTATTATTTGTTTACTTAATCAGCCTGAAGGCCGAGAATATCTACTCTAGCATTCAAAAGTTGAATCACTTCTATTTTATGCTTTGCAATTTCATAATCTTCCCACTTTTTATTTAGATTGGTCAGATCATACATTCTTTTCTGCTTCGGAGGTATTCTCCCATTTTTATAGTACTTGCCGGTTGAACTGGAATCTGCTTTACCTACAGGAGATTCATTATTCATTCTTGAGTTAGAACTTTTGCTTACCAGACACAGATTTCCCAAATTATCCTGAACCGGATTATTAAGAGATTGGGATAAATGATGCTCAACAGAATTACGGTAGGTGAACTTGAAATCAAAGAGAGCAGGTGATTTTACCCAATACAGATAATCAATGAAATTGAATAGAAAATGAGGAACTTTCACGCCCTGATCATAGTTTGACTCATTTATATTTTTTTCAAAATAACTGATAATGAACTGATCAATTACCTCCTGGTATTCGATTGAGGATAATCTGAAGTTTTTTTTATCAGAAAAAAGAAATAAAATGTCCTGTAGCCAGTTTTTATATTTCCTGTTTCTGAAGGTAACTTGCAGTAATGAAATAGACTTTATCAGCCGATCCTGAGAGTCGAATGCGTTTTTATATTTTAAACTATGAGAAATACTGTCTTCACTTTTATGGTATGTATATTTAGATGGTTTTTGAAGAGTCCATTTATAAGAATCTTCCTGATTTTCATCTTCTGAAGACTTTATAATAAACCTGTCGAAAATTGTTCTGTAATATAGCAGATCATTAATAAAATCTTTAGCTTCAATCTTAGCTTTCAGTCCATCATAGACATTAAGCAAATCTTTTTCATTCAGTGGGATTTCTGTTTCGTTACCATTATATGAGTATGTATTATATTTTATCTTAAAAATATGCATTAAAAAGTTGGGGAAGTCTATAATTGAATGATCTTCTCCCGAATCGTCTATATCATTGATATTGATTGAATCTGTTTTTTTTACTGTTTTTTCCAATGCATCATTAATGGAGAACCCCAATGTTTCAATGATTTCTTCTTCTTCTTCTTCTTCTTCTTCTATGAAATCGACAGGATAAATTTCATCGTAATTGTCACCAAAATATTTTAGTCTGTCTCCCGAAGAGAATAATTTTTGAATATGTGTATCCATTTGGGAACATGCATCCCAAATCTTAGAAAATTCATCTTGCTGTTTTTGATAATAATTGCCATCTTCATCTTTCAGGGTTTCCATGAGATAAGATTTTAAAATCTCATGTTTTTTTAACTGTTCACCACGGTTATTCATGATCTCAAAATAGGATGCAACATCTGTTTCCTGAGGAATTTCTACAAGAACAAGAATTACATTTTCAAAAACAAATTTTTTAAAAAGATCAGGACTGTGAATTTCGGAAAGTCTTTTTTCTATCTTTTCATCAGGATTTATAATGCTATTATTCAAAAGATCTACAGCATTGATAAGGTGTGAAACTTTATGGTCAAACGCAATATCTTTGGTTTTGATATTTTTGTAATAAGAATCAAAGAAAGCTTCTACCTCCGGTCTTGATTCATAGAAAAGCTTGGGACTCTTTACTAATCCCAGTATCTTAAGGAGTATAGATAAGGTTGTCAACCTTTGCTGTCCATCTATTACTTCATAAAAGCCATCTTTTCTCTTTAAAACTACGAGACTTCCAATGAAGTAGTTTAGATAAGGATTGATTTCAAATTTTTTAAAATTTTCATACAGATCCTGAAGCAGCTGGGCAATTTCATCTTCAGTCCATGCATAGTTTCTTTGGTATAGAGGAACAATATATTGGTGATTGAATATTTCCTTTAAGTTTTTATTTAAATTTTGATTTCCCATTATGCAAAGCTGTAGTTTTTAAGGTTCACTTTTCTCTCATCTGCAGATTCAAGGCGGATGTTTTGTTCTAAAAAAAATTCGATAACTGTCGTCACATCTTTTTTACAAATTACATTTTTATTCGCCATTTTTTCTAATAGGAACAGATCTGAATATGACTTCGCATGTTCAATGATGTTCAAAATTTCACTTTCAGCTGGATATTTGGCAACACTGTTATATCTTACCTGTTCTTTTTCCAGCCTTAGTCTGTAAACTAGCAGATACAGTGTTTTATGATATTTTTCTATCCCTTCTTCTCCGAATTTATCAAACATTAAGATAATTAGTGATTTATAAAGTTCAAACAGATATTGATCACCATCGCGATGCGAACCGTTATATTTACAGTTTTTCTGTACAAATTTTTTAAACTCTTTCATTTCTTCAAATTCAGGATTAAAGAGCCTTTTATAAATTTCAATATACGTTTCCGTATAATCGAAAAAATCTTTACCATTCACAATATTTTGATTCAGTAAAGAATATGGATTGATGTTTTCGGGTGAAATATTTTTGAATCTTGATTTTACACCGTTTATGGAAACACCCAACGATTTGAAATAATTCTGCATCACATACTGCATCAGTTCCCTGTTTTGATAGGGAAAATCAATCGGATGGTTTTTATTGATAGTAATTCCTTTAAATTCTTTGATATGTTTTTTATCAAAAGCGTAAGCTTCCTCTTTGCGACTCCACACTCTGGTTCTGTACAACTGCTCGTTGATCAGTTGCCTGAGTAAATTTGATATAGTTGCACTTTCTTTATTGGCCTGATATCTAGCAGCTCCTTCCCAAGTTATATCACATGATACTTTTTCTTCAAAAGTATTGCTTTCCATAGCCCGGATGTGATAGGCTTTCAAAAGATTATAGGCTTCCAGCTCCTTTCCACGTCCATTCTGGGAATCAAACATCTGGAATGCTTCTGAAAGATCTGCTACTCTTATTTCTACAAATTCGCAGGCGTTCAGAATATATTTCTTAAAACTGCTTTTCTCATTTCCTATGTTTTCCTGCAGCCATTGATCTATAAAGTACTTGTTCCTGATAATTGCATTCAGTGAATCCGTATGTCTGTACTGTAGAGAATCCATCAATGCAGACCCTGCATTACTTTCCAGAGATTTCAAAATGAGCAATAGGGTGGTAATACGCTGTTGCCCGTCAACGATATGGAGTTGTAAGTCAGTGTTGTTTAAAATAACACTCCCAATCCGGTAAGAACTTTTGCCTTCTTTCCAGCTCTGGGTAATATCTTCTAACAATAGGCGGGTGTTGTCTTCTGTCCAGCGGTAAGGTCTTTGGTAGTTCGGGATGGACATATTGTCTTCCAATATAGAACTCACCTTTCTTATTTCTGCATTTATTTTGCTCAAGGTAGTAGTTTTTTAATCATAAAAACGTAAGAGGTTTCTTCAGGAACAATAATAATAAAAATCTCCAACTTCTGCTTACGGGAAGACGTAATTGTATAGAATAATCACTTCTACAAGTGTCCACAGTTACTTTTTAAATATCTACAACCGGATAGATATGCCTCTGAAACCGGTTATCAATATATCAACAGCCGGTCTTGAAATAACGGCAACAAGTTGGTTAAGTGTCTGCAGGCATTTCAGAATAAGCTGAAGATACTTCATTAATAACCTGCAGGCAGTTTTTAAATGATAATACCCCCTTGCGTAAGGGGGTACAGACACTTGTAGAAATGGGTGTTTGAACTTCAGAACCGCCTGTTGATACTTGTATAACCAATTGCCGTTAGTTCTTTAGGTCATCGGAGGGAGTTACCGGAGGGGTAGAAGGGGTTGTGGTTATGAAAAACTGCTTCAGATCTTCATAAATAACATTCGTTCCCGGAACATTTTCTCCTGAAAGGAATTTCATGTTTCTATAGAAGGTGATGGCATTATGGTAGTTATCGTGATCCAGCAGAACTTTAGTATCAGACAGCTGTTCTGTTAATGAGCTCATGATTTGCAGGCGTTGTTCTACCTGTTCTCTTCCCAGATAATCTTTATCGAATTCCACTTTATCTAAAACGTTCGGAACATATTGGGGATATTGCTCCATGTAGATTTTGGCTTTATTGACGAAGAGTTTGTTCTGTTCTGCAATACTTCCGTATTGTTGTCTTTCTTCAGGAGTAAGGTTGATGGTTTTTCCTGATAATACCGTCTCAATAGTTTGTAATGCCTGATCAAGTTTGGTGAGTTCTTCAGCGGTAAAACTTAAACTGATTAAATTGTCTAGTGCCATAATATTGTGTTTTTTGGGTTTGTGTGATCAAATATAGCGAGTGCCAGGCATAGAAAAACAGGGTGTTGTAAGATTTTCAGAGGGTGTTCATCAGAAAATGAAAATCAGATAACAGGGTTTATTTTTTTCTGACTTTTTGATGAAAAAAAGAGGGTATAAAAACGGAAATGGCGAAATAGGAGAGAAGGCTCGTTTCACTGTATCAGCATGAAGAACAGAGATTGTAATTAAGCTGTTTTTTAAGGTGCATTTTTATAAATATTTTTCTATATTTAAACCTCATAAATGTTGAATTATCATGGAACATACAATACATCAGGGCCGCAATGTAAAACGATTCAGAGAAATGCTGGGCATCAAGCAGGAAGCATTGGCTCTTGACCTTGGGGACGACTGGAACCAGAAGAAAATTTCTCTGCTGGAACAGAAAGAAATTATTGAAGACTCTTTGCTGAAAAGAATTTCTGAAGTGTTGAAAATTCCGGTGGAAGCGTTTCAGAATTTTGATGAGGAGCAGGCGGTGAATATTATTTCTAATACGTTTGATAACGGTTCTTTCCTAAATACAGGTCATACTCCTACTTTTAATGTAAATCCTATTGAAGAAATAAAGAAGTTGCATGAAGAAAAGATGGAACTTTATGAAAGGATGCTGAAGGAGAAGGATGAGATGATGGGAAGACTGGAGAGGTTGATTGAGAAGGGATAATTTGTTTAAGATATATATATATGGTTCAGCATCTGCTGAACCTTTTTTATTTATAATGAAAATATTTTTACTAGTATCAAAATGGGGAATATTAATAGTCTTCAGAGTTACAAAGTTTATTGTAAAAATATTGTGGAAATTATTATTAATCCCGATATTCGAAATTTTAAAACTTCATATTATATTTTACGAATTCAATGAGCTTAATAAATCAAGGAATAATTAAAAAATTGGTTTTTCTTTCTGAAAATGAAAAACTAATTAACTATATAAATTATAATCGTCCCCGAAATTTTACATATCCCGAAGAAAAAGTTCAAGCAGAAACATTTTTAAAACTTGTTTTAGAATATGGATATAAAGCGGAACGTATTAAAATGTATGTACCGGTTAAGGTAGGTTCTAGTGTCATAGAAGCTGATATGGTTGTATATAATGATGACGCTTGTGAAGAACCACATATTTTAATAGAATGTAAAAAACCTGAAGTAACTGAACTAGAATTTCTACAAGCTGTAGAACAGGCATACAGCTATGCTTATGCTATGCCCAATGATGTGAAATTTGTTTGGATTACGTCTTTAGATAAAAATGAATATTTTGAGGTTAACAAAAAAAAATATTCAAGAACTATACTACCAGATATTCCTCAGTTTGGTGTAGAAAAGCTTACCAATTATAAATATGTATATGAGGCAGAATCATTAGAAAAAAAGGTAGGCCAACAACGTTTTTTTAACTTGGAAGTAATACCAGAAGCAGATTTAACACGTAGGTTTAAACAAGCGCATGATGCTCTATGGGGAGGAGGGCAGCTAAATCCTTCAGAAGCATTTGATGAGTTAGACAAATTGATATTCTGTAAGATTTGGGATGAAAAAAAAGATAGAACAGCAGGAACTCCATATGACTTTCAAATTATTACTGTTGATGCTACAGAAATAAAAAATTATAAAAAATTAGGAGAAGAAGAGTTAAGTACTGCTATTCGAAACGAAGAAAATAAAAGACTTACAGAACGTATAAAAAAACTTTACGAACAAGGAAGAAAAAAAGACCCTGAAGTCTTTAAAGATAATATTAGACTTTCTTCTGAAAAAATAAGAACGGTAGTAGGATACTTACAAGATGTCAATATCGGTGAAACAGACCTAGATGCAAAAGGAAGAGCCTTCGAAACCTTTATGGGAGCTTTTTTCAGAGGAAATTTTGGACAATATTTTACACCTAGACCAATTGTAGAATTTGCAGTTAGTGTATTGCCTATTAAAAATGATTCTTATGTGCTAGATACTTCTTGCGGAAGTGGAGGATTTCTACTATATGCCTTGAATAAAGTTAGAAAACAAGCCGATGAATTATATATTAATTATAAAACAGATGTAAAGCAAAATCAAAAGCATTATAAATATTGGCACGATTTCGCTGAAAAAAACCTTTATGGTATTGAGATTAATGAGCAAATTTCTCGTGCTGCCAAAATGAATATGATAATCCATGATGATGGCCATACTAATGTAATTACTTCAGATGGTTTATTAAGCCCACAGGATATCGAAAAAAATACTACTAATAAAGGATTTAAATACAATCACTTCGATTTTATTGTTACTAACCCTCCGTTTGGAAGTATTGTAAGACAGACAGAGAAAGCTTATTTAAAAACATATAATCTTGGAAAGAAAGAAGAAGATTGGTTAGCTGTTTCTGCGAGACCTGAAACAAACAGAGAAAATCAAAGCACAGAAGTATTATTTATAGAACAATGCTATAATTTTCTTAAAGAGGGAGGATATTTAGCTATTGTAATACCTGATGGTATTTTGACTAATAGTAGTTTGCAATACGTAAGGGATCACATAGAAGAAATGTTTAGAATAATTGCAGTAGTTTCAATGCCACAAACTGCTTTTTCAGCTACAGGAGCAGGAGTTAAAAGTTCCGTTTTATTCTTAAAAAAGCATGATTTCAATACAACAAATCGTATTAAAGAATTAAAACAAACATCAAAGGCTGATTTGCTTTCGGAGAGCAATTATACAGAAAAAATAAAGCAATACGATAAAGAGAAGAAAGAAGCTATTAAGGCCCTTGAAAAAAAATGTAAAGAAAGCAATCCAACATTAGATAAAAAGGCTTTAAATGAATTAATAGCAGATGATAAAAAGGAAATTCAGGACATTTTTAATGATAAAGTCAATGACCTGAAAGAAGAGTTACAGGAAGCTTTTTTACAACAAAAGCAAAAAAAGATTCCTGACTATCCAATTTTTATGGCAATTGCTGATGATATAGGGTACGATGCAACAGGAAAGAAAACTACCGTGAATGAATTGGAGTTTATTAGCGAAGAACTTACAAAATTTATTAATGACATCGAAAGCCATTTATTATGATAATCAGAGGGATATTAGATAAATCATTAAGTAAACAAACTTGTATAAGAGGTTTTGCAAGAATTAAAGAGCTAGCAAGGATTTCTAAAGCTAATCCTGAATATCAGAGAGAGCTTATTGATAAACAAAAAAAAGTAATTTCTAATTTTCTTACCGAAGAAACGTATTTGTTTTTTCCTGAAGTGATTTTGAGCTTGAAGTTGAAATATGACTTTACGAGTACTGGAGCTAAAAAAGATGCTCCATTAACGCTTATTGAAGCAAATAAGAGTTTTAAATCAAATGTAAATAGTCTCAATATTAGAGTTGTAGAAAGAAAGAATTCTAAAGTTTTTGATGTAGGAGGAAGAGATGAAGTAAAGATCGTTGAACTAGAGATTGAAGATGGTGAATTACTAAAACTGATTAAAGAAAATAAACACCCTTTTCATCGTATAGATGGGAATCACCGATTAAGTGCTGCGGAGCAAATTGATGATGATAGAATTCAAACAATGGATGTACCATTTTGCATTGTATTATTTGAAGAAACTACTACTAATGAATTTAATCCCATTACTGAATTACTCGAGAAGAAAACCAGTAATACTTATGAGAAATTTGAGCGTGTTGTTTTCTATAATATCAATTCTAAAACAATTCCTTTGACACTTGAGCAGAATTTAAAAGGAATTATTGGAGAAACTGAATATTTTGGAGATGATGAAATAGCAAAAATATTTCAATATGATGGTAAAGATGTTGGGGTTAATGCTAGGAAATTGGGGCTAAAAATAAGAAGTGAAGATTTCCAATCTATTAAAACTAATCTTGAAAATTACAAATGGTCCCTATCCCTAAACATTTTTAGGCTTTATAATAAGTTTAAAAAGGTGAGAAAATCCAAAGATATTATAGATATTGTATATGAAGCTTTGCAGGCTGTAAATACGCTATATCGTGATGATGAATTACTTAAAGCAAATAAAAATATTGAAATACTTTTAGCCTTTCTATTTTATAAAGCTTTTGAGGATAAAACAACATTTAACATTTTCTATCATTGGATAATTAATAATCACTTATTTGAGGCAGAGGAAACAAAAGCTGAGAGTATCATAAGAATTTTCAATCAAATAAAGGAAAAAGAAATAAAAGTATTTGTTGCAATGCCATATTTTTCTTCTGCGATTGTAAAATCTCACAATGAAATTTATAAAAGTGTTATTGACGAAATTAAAGACAAATATGGTATAAATATAACTTTACATCCAATTATGACTTATAAGGGAGAGTCTGTTAATATTGTAAATGATATTTTTGAGAAAATCAAAGGATGCCATATTTTTATTGCCAACATAACAGGTAACAATGCTAATGTCACCTATGAGATGGGATGGGCAAGGGCTTTAAATATACCGGTGATTATTACTAAGGAAGAAAAAGCAGAGGAGCCCAAATCGGATTATAAACTAGATTTTTATTTCACCTATCAAAAAGATGCTCATACAACTTTAAAAGAAGAAATAGGTAGACACATTAAAACTATTTTAATAGAAAGATATAAATTCAAAATACCGAACGAATAAAATGTATATTATACCTCAAAATATTGATCCTAATAAAATATTTATTACAAACCGTTCCAATTTGGAAGGAAGGTTGGATTCGGCTTACTACAAAAATGAATTTCAAATTATAGAAAATAGATTTAATAATTGTGAATATGAAGTAGTTCCGTTTAAAAAACTAATTAGGGCAATTATTAATGGATTTGATTTCAGAAATTATAGTGATGATGGCATACCATATATAAAAGTAGCAAATGTAAAGCAAGGTAGTTTTGACTTTTCTAAACTTCAATATATAAATTTTAATCTGGATGATCTTTCGAAAAATATACAGTTAAAAAAAGGTAATTTACTTTTAACAAGAAAAGGGACATTTGGAAATGCATTGTCATTAAAATCCGATTATAATTATATAATTAGTTCAGAAATTTTTTATATTATTCTTAATCAAGGATTAATAATTTCCAAATATTTAGAGATATTTCTAAATTCAAATGTAGGTCAAAAACAACTTTTAAGACATTCAATTGGTGCCATTATGGGAAGTTTATCACAAGATGCTATTAAATCTTTAAAAATTCCGTTGCCTCCTATAGATGTACAACAAGAAATTATCAGTAGTTATGAATCTGCATATAAGCAAAAAGAGAAAAAGGAGTCTGAAGCAAAAGAATTATTAAAAAAAATTGATCTTTATTTATTAAATGATTTAGGAATTACTTTACCTGAAAAAGATAATACCTTAAAAAATAGAGTTTTCATAACACAATTAAAAGAAGTTACAGGGGGGCGATTTGATCCAAAATTGTATGATAAAACTACAATAAGTTTAAAACAAGCAATTAAGGACATAGATTTGGAAAAATTCAAAGTCGAAAAACTTAGGACTTTTATAGTTCAAAGTTTTGCGGGTGATTGGGGAATTGAAGATAATGAAGAAAACTATTCTCAAGAATATGAAAAGTGTTTAGTTATCAGAGCTACAGAATTTGATAATAACTTTAATCTTAATCTTGATAACTCAAGAGTTAAATTCAGACTTATTAAAAAAGATAAAATATCAAAAATTGATATTCAAGAAAATGATCTGTTGATTGAGAAGTCAGGAGGTAGTCCAGATCAACCTGTAGGTAGAATTGCTATTTTGACAAAAGATATATTGGATAAAAATAAAATTTGCTATAGTAATTTTATACATAAGATTAGAATCAATAGTAGTATTCTAAATCCAGAATATTTATTTTGTTATTTAAAAACAATACATAACATAAAGCTTACTGAGTCAATGCAAAGTCAGACAAATGGAATTAGAAATTTGATTATGCAAAATTATTTCAATCAAGATATTGTAGTACCTATTTTACCAAATGGAGATTTTGATTTAGAAAAGCAATATGAAATTGCTAATCATATTCAAGGTTTAAGAGCCAAAGCAATGTTGTTACAAAAAGAAGCCCAAAATATTCTAGACAATGCCAAAAAGCAAGTTGAACAAATGATATTCGGAAATGTCTCTTAATACCCTAAGTTAAATTTTTATGCAACTTTTTAAAAATAACCAACAAGTTTTTTCAATTCTTAAAGAAATTCCTTTTAGATTGGAAAAAGACATTCAAAATTTTTTTGAATCTAATTTACAAACTTTAAGCAATTTGAAATTTATAAAGTCTGAGTTTACTATAAAAGCAAACAGAATTGATACTTTGGCTTATGATAGTGAAAACAATTCTTTTGTGATTATCGAATATAAAAAAGACAGACACTTTTCTGTAGTTGACCAAGGAGTTTCATATTTAAATTTAATGCTGGAATACAAAGCAGATTTCATTGTTGAGTATAATGAAAGCCAAAATGAAACTATTAAACGTGCAGATATTGATTGGTCACAGTCTAAGGTTGTTTTTGTATCTCCTGCTTTTACTGACTTTCAAAAGCAAGCTTCGAACTTTAAGGACTTACCAATAGAGCTTTGGGAAATTAAGCAGTATGAAAATGATATTATATTGATTAATCCTATAAAAAAATCTAAAGCTGCACCTAATATAAGAGAGGTAAAATCAGAACAAGACTCTGTTATAAATAAAGTAACTAAACAAGTCACTGTATATACTGAAGAGCTATACCTTTCGGGTAAAAATGATTCTGTAATTGAGCTGTATGAAAGCTATAAACAAGCAATTTTAAATTTATCTTCTGAGTTAGAGGTACATCCTAAGAAATGGTATATTGCATTTAAAACAAAAACAAATGTGATTGATATAGAAGTACAAGCCAATTCATTGAAGATGTGGATTAATCTCAAAAAAGGACAACTTGATGATCCTAAAAATATCATGAGAGATGTTTCCGATCTTAAAGGTCATAATGGAAATGGAGACTATGAAATAATTGTTAAGGATACAGAAAATCTAGAATATATTATGAGTCTTATAAAGCAAGCTCTCTAAATTCAATAATTAAAAAGGGTCTGATATTTTAATATACAGATCTTTTTTATATCGAGATTTATATGATAACCGGATAGATATTTTGAAAATAAGCTATTGATTGAAGTTTACAACTAATGACTTTTATTCTATCATTCTAATTCCCAAACTTCTTCACCCTAATCACCTTCTCCCTCACCTTAATCACAAAAGGTTCCAGTTGTACTATTTTCCCAGCTTCCACTTTGAAAGTATCAGTAGAGCGTTCGCAATAGGTATTGGACGGCAGAGAGTTTTTGTTCAATTCAATCCTGTAATTTCCGGAGGGCAGGAAAGAGGCAAATTCACCGTTGTCGTCGGTGATGATGTGATGTACTAACTGTTCGTTTCGGTAAATATTGAAGAGTACCCCTCCGACTTTGGGCGTGAAATCTACTGCTGTTTTGGTGTCAAAATCATAGGTTATTTTTCCCTGGGTCGTTCCGTTTTGATGAAGAGGGATCTCAAAAGAGTAGTGGTGTTTGTCTACCGTAAATTCGGTTTCATCATAATACCAGCCTTGCTGGATCACCTGTTTCAGGGCATACTTTCCGTAAGGGATAGAACGGTAGCTGATAGAACCTGACGGGTCGGTCTTAAATGAAATATTGTTGAGCATAATGAGGTAGCCTGCCGCTTCTTTATCGCCCTCATCATAGATATTGTTTTCGTTCAGGTCATAATAAACAAACGCTTTGATATCACCTTTTTTACCCGGATCCAGGGTACTGTTTCTAAGGTTGACGGTCACACCGGCTTCAACGGTCAACAGATTATTGGTGAAACTTCCTGCAGTATAACTGAAGTAGGAAGAGTTCAGGTACAGGGCATACTTTTCCCTTGAATACTTCAGGTTCATAAAACCGGAAGGCGATTTTCCGTACAGAACATCATCCGTATAAGAAACCCCTGAGGTGACATTCAGCTGACGGTTGAAGAAATTTTTATTCACAAAAGCAGAAAGGGAAAGCTTTTTGTAAGGAGTGCTTTGATTCATCATTTTTGAAAAAGCATATTCGGAAAGGAAATAACTTCCATGCTGATAGATCCCGTTCACGGTAAGCCATTTGTAGCTGTAAGTTCCGCTTGCTTTCATCTGAAACTGTTGTTTGTCGTTATCCGGATATTGAACCAATCCTGTTTCCAGGCTTAAGATGGAGGAGTGTTGCTTATCAGGGCTCAGCCAGGTAAGGTATTCCGTAAAACGCTGGGCTTTCAGCTGTTTTGTGTTCTCATAAGGTTGGGCATTGAAAAAATTATTATAAGAATTGGAGTTTTCTTCCTGGTACTGATAGCCAAGTCCCATCCCGAAATTCCCTTTTTTAGGGAAATTGATTCCTGTATCCAGTCTTAGATTGCTCGAATTCAGGGTGTTGTCGTAAAAGTAGAACTTAGGCGAAAAATGGGAAGCCACAATGTTGGCATACACATAATGGTCTTTGAAAATCATGGTAGAGAAATTCTGCTGAATCTGTAAAATTCCTCTTCTGTTTCCGGGATAATAATCTGTGCTGTAGAAATAATTTCCGTTCAGATTGACCTTTTTGATCATTCCGGAATATTGTGATTCCAAAGCGAGGGAAGGTTTTGCAGGCTGGTTGTTTTCATAGAAACTTAGTCCGCCATACACCTTGGTGTTGGTTCTCCAGTCTTTGCCGAAAGCATACTGAAGATCTGTTCCCGCTACATGATGTCTGGCTTTTTCGTAAGGATCATCCCTGAAAATATAGGTTCCGGAGATATTGCGGGAAGCGTTTTGAGCCCCAAGGGTTCCTCTGGTGTAAAATCCATAACCATATTTCAGAAAAGAATTTCTTTCGATCAGGCTGTAGGTCTGGTCTACAAAACCTGCTTCAATTTTTTTGTCTTTATCAGGAGAAGTGTAGGAATATTCCAGCCCTCTTCCGAATAGAGAAAGTTCCAGTAATTTATTGATGTTTCCGATGGTGAATTCATTGTTTTCCCTGTGATAGGTCAGATAGGTATTGTTGACAATAGGATCGCTCTGATTCGTCATGGTATAGATATTTCCCCGGATGAAAATATATCCTGACGGAAGGTTGAAACCTCCGGAACCTACCAATTGATACATGTCCAGGTTTTCTCCGGCATGTCTGTAACTTGCTGTGATGGTATTCCTGGTAAAGTTGGAAAAAGCAGTGGATTCCAAATCCTCATAACGCTGTACCGAAGAAACATTTTGCACAGATACCGTAGTGTTGCCGAATATCTCTCTGTCCGGCTCTCTGAAACCTGCGATATTAACGGAAATCTGAGAACTGCGGGATCTGATTCGGGAAGGCAGAAAACGGAACACAAAGACTGAATCTTTCTGCACGCCAATACTTCCTGTTTTCTCTATAAAAGCATTTCCCTGCTCAGCTTCAGGAATTTTAAAGACAACCGTTACATGCTGCTTTCTGTTCCCAAGATTGGAAACCCTTGCCCTTACTTCTACTGAATCGGTAGCCTTATTCACATAAATAAGTGGGTTTTCTGCCGTGATGCGCATGGCATTATTTTCAGTAACGATGTAAGGTATTTCTTTTTCCGCCATTGTTTTATTCTGCTGGTCCGAAAGACGGAAACCCAGACGGGATTCTCCTGAAACGGCATTATTGCTGACCACGATCTTTACCGGAATGAAAAGATGCTCTCCGGATTTCATTTCGGCCTGAAGACTGTTTCCTGAAATATTTCTGAAACCTTGAGGAATGGTAATGTTGACCTTTCCTTTGAAATCATTGGTGCTTTGATTGTCAAGGACGATGATCAGATCCAGTATCCCTGTTTTATCTGTTCTGGATTCATTACGGATATCAAGACTTATCCCGGAACTGCTTTGTGCCGGAATCCATATCTGAAACGAAATCAAAAAAATGAAAAAGATTTTTTTGAACAGGTCTTGAAGCATGGTTATTGGGGGATAATCTCGTATTGAAGGGTGGTGGAATATTCTTCCGATTTGGCATTAATCAGTCTTTCATCATTGGCTTTGGTGGAATATCTGATATCGTAATATAAGCTTGAATTTCCGGTGGAGCCTCCAGTCGCAATAAGCTGGGGAGAAGCACTCAGCAGGATAGGATATACATTCCCATTGTTTCCGGAAACGGGGATGAGATTCATTTTTACGGTTCCTAAGGGAATGTAGTTTCCGGCCGGAGAGCTGAACTGCCCCTGAAGAGAGCGTAATTTGATCTGGTAATTGGTATTGCTTTTTACAATCAGTCCATTGGAATAAGTAACACTTACTCCGTTGACATAATCCGACATGCTTTTAAATTCCAGTGATCCGTTGACCGCTTTTGCGGAAAATTGAAGCGACATCTCGGGGACATCGGTCGGACTTCCGCTGAGTGGTCCTATGTGGAACTGAAAAATGTGATCTCCTCTGCCAATAATATTGTTGTACTGATCATACGCCGTAAACTGTACCGGAGCGTTAAATCGGGTCCAGGAAGGGTAGCTTCCCAGATAAGATCCTCCCATAACGGTCAGGCTGTATTTTACCTGCAGGTTATAATAACCGTTGGGCTGTGGGGGCTGATTGTACAACGCTGCATTGGACTGTGGAATTAAAAAGACTTCCTGGTTGGCCTGAAGAAAAGTATTTAACGGCATTCCGATCTGAGGAATGGTGGGCACAGGTCCCGGATAAGCCTGTCCTGAAGTGGAAACCGGTTGAAATGATATTTTGTTGGCAGGCATTGTATAATTTCCGTCCGTAGAAGTGATAGGCTGCTTCAGCTTCATGGATATTTTCCAGTAAGGAATATTAAATGCGCCGTTACCAGCCAGCGTAAAGGTATAAGCATCGGGATTGGTATTTCCGCTGTAGGAATTAATCTGCAGGTAACTGTTCACCCATGAGTTGTAATTGATCTGTGAGAAGCAGTTCAGGGAAATCAACAGAAAGAAACAGAAGAGTTTTTTACTATTCATAGCTGAAACTTAATTCTCCTAATTCCAGATTGTTGTTGTCTCCATAATCAATCATTACAGAAGCGGTGTACTTTCCTTTTTCAAGGCTTGCCGGAAGAGGGATATCCATTTCTCTTTTATTTCCGGGCATGGAGTAAAAGATAACGGGATCCAGTGATACTTTTTTTCCGGTTTGGGTATTCACAAAGTCAGTGTATATTTTTCCGTCACCCCATACATCACCCTGATTTTCAAAAAAGAGGTTGATTGTATTGGTTGTTTTTCCGTATACCAGATTCTGGATTTCAAGTTTTTTCGTTTTGGCGGCAGGCAGCTTGTGGAATAATTTGATTCCTGAGCGGATGCTTACCTTGATATTGGCGCCTTTATGATCCACATCATCTACCGGATTCATCTGGCTTACATACAAAACGGCCGTATGGGTAGGCAGTTGATTGGAAAGCGTATTAGGAACGGTAATGGTAACCTCGATATCTTTTTTTTCTCCCGGAGCCAGCGTGAAGTAATTCTCTTCTTTTTTGACTGAAACCCAACTTGCGCAGGAAGTGGGAAGGGTATTGGCGGGATACGTTACATTCTCACCTTTGCCGTCATATTCCCAGTCTCCTAAACTTACAGCGAGGTCCAGAGAATTTTTGGCACTTACATTCGTTACCGTTATTATCTGGGTATTGCTGTTTCCGTTTCCCGACTCAAAGTACAGTCTTGGCGGTGAAACCGAAACTCCTGTTTGTGCATATCCGTGAAAAGATAATAGGAAAAGAAGACTGAAAAGGAGAAGAGAAAGTCTGCTCATGACGGAGATTAGTTTTTAAATGTTGATAAAGTGCTGGGGTAGGTACAACACTTTATCATTACATAATGATAGCTATTATTGAGAAATAATGGTATACGTAAGTTCAGTAGTGTATACTGTAGGATCTTGTCCGGCAATATAATTGTTCAGGTACTTATTATCTCCGGCTCCTTTGTATTCAATGTTAATTTTTTTGTCTACACCTCCGGTAGAAGAAGTTACCAAAGTAGCTTCGTTAGTTGATAATTGTACATTCTGAGCATATTGAGCACCGTTTACAGCGTCAGAACCTGCGCTTGCTTTAATCTGGATGGTGTTAGCCTGGATGTTTTTCCCTCCATACTCTAATACATCGTTACCCCCTCTTACTTTTACCTGGAATCCTCCTGTGCTGTAAATGCTTAAATGATCTGCGTTTACAGAAGATACACCGTTGGCATAGTCATCTTTAGTGATGTAGTCTAAATTAACGACTTTTTGAGCGTTGTTAACAACAAGAGTCTGGATAGGCTTAAGTCTGACATTCAGCGTAACATTTTGTGCCTGTAATGTTGAGAATCCAAGGATAGCAAAAGATGCTAAGATAAAATTTTTCATAAGGTTAAAGACGTTTTTTTGTATTAATTGTTTTTAAAATTGCGGATGCAAAGGTAAATACAAAGAACTTCAGGGCCTTTGTGAAAAGATACTTATTATTTGTGAATTTTTACGAAGAAATAGGCGCGCACCAAGTAATACTTTTTATGAATAATTACATAAAAAGTATCATTTAAATGTTGATAAAATCACCATAAAGTAAAAAGAATGCTTTATTAATCTTAAACATTAATTTTACTTAATATATAGGGAATGAATAAATTGCAAGATTGTTATTCAATGCATAGTTGTTTTTTTAGACCTTGCTTTATTTTTTACTGAGAAATTAGAGTTAATATTAAAAAATTTTCGTCGTCACTTCTGTTGACACTTAAATTTTCCATAGCATTTTCAATCTCATGTTGGATAGGATATTGCTCCTGAACCACTCCTTTAGAATGGTTGATAAGAGGATATTCTTCAAACTTTTCTCTGTTACTTCCGGAATTACCGGTTGTACTGCGATATTCATCATATTTTGCATTCAGCTGAAACCCTGTCGGACT
Organism: Chryseobacterium sp. KLBC 52; assembly: GCF_003347605.1. Classification (GTDB taxonomy): domain Bacteria; phylum Bacteroidota; class Bacteroidia; order Flavobacteriales; family Weeksellaceae; genus Chryseobacterium. The sequence goes on from NZ_QDFZ01000001.1 coordinate 338,658, forward strand.
TGAGATGGTTACAGACTGAACCTCCCGGAAGGAAGACTCATTCCCATCGTCCGAAAATCCTGAGCCTATAGCAAGCATCTGTACCGGATAAAGCCTTACGTTAAGCCTTAAACCGTCTGCTGCCTGGCCAAATGATTTTGTAATAGCAAAATAGAACAAAATGAATATAATGTACTTTGCAAGCATATAACCTGTATTTTTCCCCAAAAGGTTACTTATGTAAATATACAAATTATTTCATTTCTGAGGGATTTTTTCCGGTATGTTTTTTAATAAAATTGGTAAAATTTCCTTCATTGCTGAAACCCAGATCATAAGATATTTCAGAGATGGTGGAATTTGAAAAATTCAGGGCTTTTCTGCATTCGGTAATGAGTTTTTCAATGATGATATGCTTGGCGGTTTTGCCCAGTACATACTCTGTCATCTCAGTCAGTTTCCTGGATGAGATATTAAGTTCTTCCGCATAATAAGCCACTTTCTTTGCCTTTTTGTAATCTCTTTGCAGCAGAATTTTGAACCGGTTGACATAGTACATATAGTCAAATTTGATATCCTTCTTGATTTCTTCGGTGGGAATATGTAAAAGGGCGTCCAGCATCAGCCTTTCTATGGCATTATGGGCAGCAGCTATATATAAGCTTTCATCCTTTTTCCGGAAACTTTCCATACGTTCCAGGAATATCACCCTCATCTGTTCTGCATTGAAGAAAGGAGCGATAAATATTTCAGAATTATAATTATAAAAAAGCTGGGAATTGATAAAAAGGCTGTCTTTGGTTGATCTTTCATAAAAACTGGATGAAAAGGCAATGGAATACACGTCCGATCTTTTGGTTTCCCCAAAAACGATTTTCTTTTGTGGCCCTACAAAGGCGATATTTCCCCCTTTTAACGGGTAAGGAACATTATCTATGGTTAACTGGATATCTTCCAGAATGATATAGATGCAAAAATATTCCAGGGTATTGAATTCTCTTTTGTTTTTATTTCTATTGATAAGGTAATCTAAACGATTGATACTGAATCCTATATTTTTTAACTGATCCGTTATTCTGTACATACATTGTTAGTCATTCTGTCCAAGAAAAATTCTTGCAAATTATTATATAAATATAAAAAATTTACCAAATATTGAGTTTCAAAGAAAAAAATTAAGTTGATCTGTTCGTGAAAATACCCGGTGGCTTTATGACCATCCGGGTATCGTTTTATCCTTTTTTGATTTTTAGTTGAATGATATACAGCTTTATAGCTGTTGATGTTCAAAAATCATGGGTTTATATCTGCAGGTACTGATGTCACTCTGCACATCCACCTTCTCAGCCTCCATACGGGTAAATACACAAAAATAACAGACAAAATTCCCGCCAGGGTTCCCACTAACACAGCCATTGCCGTTGCGTCCAGTTTATAATCTTTTGAGAAATTATACTGTCCTATAAACAGCAGCGACAATACCAATAAGCCGGTAATCAATCCGTGTATAATGCTAAGCCTGGTCATGAGTTTTTTTATATTCAGCTGTTCGTCTAGTGTAAACTCTATGGCTTGCTGGCTGGCGGCATCCGTTACTCTTTTGATGATATCAATGGTAAGAACTACCGGAAGGAAGATCGCCATCGGCAGGGTAAGACGGGCCAGGTTTTGGGTTCCTGAGAAAAAATGGGTGTAGCCCAATTCTTTGAAACTGGCATAGGCAATAATGAAATTAAAAAATACGTTCGGAAGGACATAATAAATCGTCCGCTTAATGAGAAAGCGTTTGAGGGTAGTCTTTTTTATAGGTTTTGGCTTCGGAGGCTTTATTTTAAATTTCATAGAGGGGTGGTCAGCAGCTCAATGGCTCTGTTTTTTATCAGATGAGCTTCTTCTTTGGGAAGAAAATTTTCATTGGACATGAATGTAAAGTCCATCTGCTGGTTGTACGTGCTGGTCACTAAAGTATTTGAGTTCAGCCATGGGAAGGCCACGGTAGGACTAAAGACTGTTTCCAGACTGAAATTTTTGTAATCATTCGGGATATTGATCTTTCCCATATTGGATAAGGTAATATCGTGCCCGCCTTCACTGGATTTCAGCATGTTGATCATACGCTCTACAACAGGATGCATATGTTCACCCATCCAAAGGAGTTCGCGGGCTTCCATTTTATTGATTTTTTCTGTAAGGTTTTTTTTGATCTCCCTGGCATTGCCCATTACATCATTATTTTTTTTCCTGATGGAAAGCTCTACGGTTGGGGCAAAAGCAAATAAATAGTCTTCTTTAATTTCCGGAATAAAATGACGTACGTCCACAGGACTGATTACTTTGCCTTTGGCGCGGTTTCCCTGAATATCACGGAACGCCTGCATCACCGATGAACACAGCAAAGCATGGACAGAAATAGCGTTGGCTTTACATTTTTCAGTGATTATTTTCGTTTCTTCCGGAGTCATTTTCCAGTGAATAGTGTAGTTTTTCCCCTGATTTCTCTTTTTACTTTTTCGCTGGATGGAAAAGAAAATTTTGGCAAACAGCAGGTAAAGGGCAGCCTTATATTTTTTTATTCCGATGTTAAAATCCGAAGGCAGGAAATCATCAACTGATTCAAAAGCAACATAAGGAATTAATGGCCCATATGGATTGTCCAGCAAGCTTAAAAGTTCACGTAGTAAAGTGACCCCGGTGGTTCCATCGGATATGCAGTGAGGCATGATCCAAAGAATTTCGGAGGTATCCTGTCCTTTTACCCATACCACTTCGGCCAGTGGTTTTTTGGGCGTTTCAAAAAGTTTAAACCATCCTTTTTCGGATTCTTTGAGCCAGTCATCGTCTGTTGTACGTTCTACAATGCGAAGCGGAATAGGTTCAATATCTTTCTGCCCCATAAAATAAGGATAGTTTCCGATCTTATGATCAATATTCGTTCTTAGAATAGGATGTTTCTGCTGGATTCTTATTAAAGCCGTTTTAAAATTTTCTTCAGGAATCTCTCCCTTGATTCTTGCGGTATAAATGCAGTTTAAGGGGGTTTCCGGATCTACATACATGATCCTTTCCACCATCATTAAAGGTCTTTTGATCATGATACTGCCATTTGTTTTAGTTGAGAATGGATGACCTGCATTACCTCTTCACGAACTGCCAGCGCATCTGTGTAAGGTAAATATCCTTCGCTTCCCATGAATGAAAAATCCATTTCACCCCGGTACGTTGAGGTTACCATTGTAGTGGTATTTCCCAGCGGTCCTATTACTGACGGACTGAAAATCGTATCTACCGTAAACTCCTTGTACTCATGAGGAATCTGAATGCGTCCCAGATTGGAAAACATACAATCGTTGGAGGATTTTCCGTTCTTCAGCAGCCTGGTGAAATTACTCAGGGCATCATGCCCGGATTCCATGACCATCATGGTGATATAGGGATTCAGTTTTGAGGTCTTTTTTTCCACAGATTTCTGCATGGCACGGAGATTATCCTCAAAGCTTAGCTTTTCATCAGAAGAAACTACGATCATCAGCCCGAAAGCGAAAATATGATCTTCTTTGATCTGTCCTGCAAAACGTCTGATGTCTACCGGACAGGAAACTTTATTGAAGGACTTTTCTGCTCTTACTTTTTTAAATGCCTGCAATACCGCCGCACTTAAAAATGTATTTACCGTTACCCCCCGGGATTTGCAGTAAGTGATTAATTCTTTGCTTACCGTTTCATCCAGCTTCCAATGGATGAGGTAATCACTCTGTCTTTCCACAGCTTTTTTGCCTGTAGGAATCCATTTGATCGCGGTAGCAGCCAGTCTTCCGATAAATCTAGCTTTCAGTTTCTGTCTTCTGCTGTTCAGAATAGGGGAAGGAACCACATCCTGGATTCCCATGATCGGATTTTCTACCCCGATATCCGCAGCCGGATTGTCCAGAACGATGAGAAATTCTTTCAAAAAGGCCATTGCAGAACCACCATCGCAAAGACAATGGTGGAACGCAAACAGCATGTCAGAAACGTCTTCCCCCTTGATCCAGATAAAATGGATCAGGGGAAATTTTTCGTAATTAAAGGTGGTGTTCCATTCCCTCCTGGATTCTTCCTGCCACTGATCTTCACTTTGTCTGGTGACAATTCTTACAGGAATAGAAACAGGTTTTTCAGGAACATTAAACCATGGAATATTTTTTTCATCATGGCTGATTAATGCTCTTAGCCATGGGTGTTTGTTTTGAATCTGGGCTAAAGCTTGCTGGATCTCTTTTAATGTAAAAGTCCCTCTTAGTCTGAACGGAATGACCGCGTTGAAAGGTTCTTTTCCATCTCCCAGTAACATGCGTTCACCAAATAGCAATCTTCTTTTCATATACTGATATCTATCTTTTTTAAGGTCTGATGAATCACAGTGTAGTCATCTGCCTTAGTATTTCAAAATTATTTTGGTTTCATGAGCTTATACAGAAGTTAATGTGGAATGTTCATGTACAAAACTTTCTAATAATTCTACTGCTTTGTCATTACCTCCGGCAAGGGTAAATGTATTTCTGACTTCCTGAGCTGCGATTCTGTATTTTGGATTCTCTAATAATTCAAAAACGGTTTCACGAAGGGCATCTACACGAAGTCTTTTGTATCGGATGCTGATTCCGCAACCTGCCTGCTCAATCAGTTTTGCAATATGGAAGTGGTCATACGCAATAGGAGTGATCAACATCGGTAAACCGTTACGGAAAGTATCGTTTACTGTATTGAAACCACCGTGGCAAATTACCATATCCATTTGCTGCATCACTGCCGATTGTGGCACAAAGCTGTTCACAATAAAGTTGTCCGGCCATTCTTCAAAGATTTCCGGTGGAGTAGCAGCAATTACTGTTACGGGCTGATCTTTAAATGCAGCGATGATTTTTTCGAAGAAAGCTTTTCTGATATCTACGAGCAGCGTTCCCAATGATACAAAGATCTTTGGAGTGGTAGAAGCGTTTAATTTATCCCAGTCAAATGGAGCGTCGTTCGGACGGCCTTTTACCGGACCTACAAATTTCATATGAGATGGAACGGTTTCAAAACCAGCGAAGGCCTGAGAGGTAAACACCATATTCAGTTTGTGAGAATGGATGTAAATACCTTCCTCATGAATGCCTACTTCTTTCTGAAGATCTTTGATGAGGTTTTGCTGCCATTCCCAGATTTTAGGGGCACTTTTTTCGGTATCTCCCATCACATCCGGTGGAACAGGTGTTGTTGTTACACAAGGAATATGATGTTTATGAGCGAAAAGAGCACCTCCGAAAGTGATACAGTCGTTCACGATCACATCCGGCATCCAGCTTTCTGTCAGTCTCGTTAATCCCGGCATCATCATTTTAGCAAAAGGAACATAGGTCTCTTCCAGTGCCAGTTTCATTACTTCAGGTCCGGAGCATGCAGGTCCGTCATCCTGTCTTTTCAAAATACGGGCGATTTCCTCCTGATACGGAATAAGATCTTCTTCAGGATAGAAATAAGAACCTCCTTCAGGGATATGTTTGCTGTCTAAAGGCGTAATTCCGAACCATTTTACTTCATGTCCGCGGGCAATCAGACTTGCTCCCACACTTAAAGTAGGGCTTACATGTCCGAAAAACGGAGGAACAACGAATAAAAACTTAGATGGTTTTTCAGGTTTTGAAGCCTTTGATAGAGCTTGTTCCAATAAGGTAGCTGCTGTAGCTGAGCCTCCTGCTTCCACAAAAGACTGACCTACTTTCTGGGCTGCTTCACGGTAGCCCGGAGTATTTAAAATCTGCTGTACGGCTTCTCTCAGGTGATTGGCTTTAAATCGGTTAAAATTCAGACGTTCACCCGCTTCTGTACGCACTACACGGCCTGCAACGTGCGACTGGTCATACGCAATCGGAATCACCACCAAAGGAATACCATTGGATAATGTTTCAGAAACGGTATTATGGCCGCCATGGCAAACTACACCATCCAGATGAGGCAGCAGATCCAGCTGAGGAACTTGTTGATACACTATGAAGTTATCCGGCCATTGCTCAAAAAGCTGTGGGTCAGAAACGACTACAACGGTTAAATCTTCATCTTTAAAAGCATCGATTACCTTTTGGAAAAATGCCTTTTTATGATCGTGATCGAAGGTTGTACCAATACTTACCAGTATCTTTTTATTGTTTTTGCTTTTTAATTTCTCCCAGTCGAATTCACATGAAACACGTCTTTCCGTAAGAACCGGCCCTGTGAATTGATATTGAGACGGGAGATCCTCCATTTCCCCAAAGAAATAACTGGACGTCAGAACCAATGTCAATAGATCTGAGGTTGCCAGAGAGCGTTCTTCCTGAAACCCAAGTTCTTTCTGCAAATCGATAATTTGATTGACTTCCCATTCGTGTACTTTCGGAAGTTCATTCATGATTTTGATGGCTGCCGGAGCGGTAACGGAAGTGGCATAAGGAATTCCAAGTATTTTGGCTGCAACCGGGGCGGCAAATAACTGATGATCCCCGATAATCAAATCGGGCTGCTCTATTTTTAATAAAGAAACAATACCGTTATAGCAATGTCTGTTCAGCGGGATAAGAACCTCTTCGTACAGGAACTTAACGCTGTCTATACCATACACTACTTTTTTGGAAATAATATCGAGATATTGTTCACTTTCTTTCTTTTCTTCGTCGGTCTGATCATATTGAATCAGTAATAATTTTCCTCCCTCGGGAAGTTTAGCCTCTAAAGTAGGGTCAAGGCTGATCCAGGCTACTTCATGCCCTCTTTCCAGCAGGGTAGCACCGATGCTTAAGGTAGGGTTGACATGACCTGTCAGTGGTGGAACTATAAATGCAAATTTAGCCATGGTTTTGTGTTAAAATTTTAGATAAAAATTGAGCGATCGTTTCAGCGATGAGCTGAGGTTCCTGAATCGGAATATTATGATCACCCGGAATTAATTCGAGTTCAGACTGGCTGATTTGAGATTGCAGCCACTCACCGGTAGGTCTGCAATTGGAATCAGCGCCATAAAGCAATAGAGTGGAAGCCGTCAGTTTGCTGAAATCGGTTTCACCCAGGAAATATTTTTCCTTAATCATATCTGCTTTAATGGTGGTCTGATTAAACAGAAATTCATACATACGGTGGTTCTTTTCCATTTGTCTTTTGCCCATCTGTACTTTGGTAGTATCTGTAAAGTTGGCTACGTAATGCTCAAGAAATTCTTTGCTGTATTCATCAATGATGTTACGGGCTTTTTCGTCCTGAGGATCCGGAGCTTCCGTCACTACAAGCTGATTTACGCGGTCAGGATATTCTAATGCTGTTTTTAATGCAATAAGACCTCCGAAGCTATAGCCGACAAGGTGTACATTTTCCAGTTGAAGGTGATCTATTAAACCTATTAAATCGGATGACATATTGTCAAGGTCGTACCCATCCAGAAAGCGTTCACTCATACCGTGGCTCTTCAGATCGTACATCACCACGTGGAAATGCTTGGCCAGAACCGGTGCAATATTAAAATAATAAATGGACAGGTTACTGAACATACCGTGGATGAGTACCACGGTTTGTTCGGCTCCTTTGTTGAGTTCCTGTATATGAACTTGTCTGTTATTGACAGTGATTATTGGCATTCGTAGATATAATTGATGATCATACTAAGGTCAAGATTAATCAGCTGGTCAAGATCCATAGATGATAACCAACCTGTAAAGTCGATCTGATCGCCAAAATGCGCCTTGATCTTTTCAGAGAAAGAGACAATCTCAATGCTGTCCATTTCAAGATCTTTGGTGAATGAACTTTCAGGAGTAATATCCATCTCTTCTACAAATTCAGCACCTATCACTTCAGTAATAAAACCTTTTAATAAAGTAAAAAGTTCTTCGTGGTTCATTTTTAATGTTGCGTTTACAGTGTCCATCCGATAATATAATTTTTATGTTTAATAGTTTTGATTTCAATGTTGTTGATCCACAAGTGATCATCTTTTATCATTTCGACTTCGAAGGCTTTAGGATTTCCTTTCAGTCCTGTTCCCAGAAACTTTCCGTAAGCTTCCTTGGCTACCCAGAAACGGGTGGTCCATTCCGCCTGATCTCTGTATTTTAATAGGGTTAATTCTTTGTCGGTAAATACCATGTCATAGAATCCTGAACTGCGTTCTTCCATCAGTTCCATATCAATTCCTACAGATTTTCCATATCTCGCAATCCCAACGGCTTCTTTTCCTTTGTGAGCTAAAGAAATATGGATGTCTTCTGTAAAATCACTGATGAGGTAAGGTTTTCCCACTTCATCGGAACGGATTTCAAAAGTGATCGGGAAGCAGGCATGATTTTTTTCCTGACGAAGAAGGTTTCTTACGGCGTCTTTCACCGCCACACGGCTTACCATCCAATTTTTCTTTTTGTTAGGTAACAATTGCTGGTGATGCTGTTTTTCTGTTTGGTTGAAATATCTTTTCAGGATAAAATCCCATGAAGCAACTCTGGTGTAGGCCTGATGGAAGAAGAAAACTTCAGGAGCAATCTCTTCCGAAAGGCGGTTGTGCAGCGGTGACATGGAAACATTCCATAAAGCGGCATCAATTTCCAGTCTTCTGTTCTGCCAGCCCGTAATGGCGCACCATACTTTTCCGTCTCTTTTCAGGATGATATCTGCGATGGCAAATTCATCATTAAGCTCGGTCAGCATACAGGTACATTCAAAAATACCTTCCTGGTCATGCATATCTCCGAAGAATTCAATATCTCTGATTTTTACAGGGAATGCAATACGGTCTTTCACCAACGTAAGCTGTAGCCAAAGCCCGAATAACTGTCCTGCATTGTCTAATAGAGAACCTTTACCACCATTTCCTTTTATTTTTCCGATAATTCCTTTGTCTCCAACGGCTGAAACTTCTGTAATTCCCTGATATTTGTCTCCATGGAACATGTGCATGTCATAGATTTCTTCAGGGGTTCTTTCGATAGGTAAAAGATTACCGATGGAAATATTGAAATCAGGGGTTGGAACAGGACCCGATTTTAAAACCACTTCTGCGTTGGCAAAATTCTCAATATCGAGATAAGCATGATTTTGTGAGCGCCATTCTCCTTTGACTGTTTTTTCGAAAGGTTTGGCCAAATTCATCCATTGGAATACACTTACATTCATGATTTTATGGACCAGTGTTCCCGGAATTTCTGCTTCTGCAATTTCTGCTAATTGCTCAAAAATCATCGTCATCGGAATAACCGGTTCCATATCTGCTACATGAGCCCATCCTTTAGGCTGTCTCAATAAACTGTGGTCGATCAGGTAAGGGTGACTCTCCAGTGTTACGTACAGATCTTTTGTAAAGGTTGTACTTCTTACGGGTTGTGAAGCTGCAGGAGCTACAGGTGCAGGTCTTTGGATGGTGATTTCCGGACGGTTCTGGAATAATGTCAATACTTCTTCCTGCATACGGATCATATCTGCAACGTTGTCCTGAAATGCCTGTACCAGCGGATGACCACTTTTTGCAGTCGCAACGGAAGAGGCAGTATATTGTTTTGGCGCGTCAAAAGACTGAGCCAACGCTTTCACTTCTTTAAAATTACGGATGATAGGTGAACCTAATTCCAGTTTAATTCCTTTTTGTGATGATCTTTTCGAATGATTTTGAATCTCTAAAAAGTCCAGAGCAATCGTTTTTCCCTCTACAAATAAAGAAGCCACTACACGCTGCAACTGAGCTAATGCGGAACGGGTCGGAACGCTGGAAGCGATGGTACTGAAAGCTTTTCCCTTCAAAGTATCATCGATAAATCCAATCAGACCGCCAGTTCCTACCTGAATGAAGACTCTTGCGCCTTCTTCGTATAATTTGTCGGTCAGTTCACGGAAGCGGACAGGTTCTACCAAATGCTCGGCACTCAGTTTTCTGATCGCTGCCTGATCTGCAGGATAAGGTTCTAGTGTTGTGGCAGACCACAATGGAATTTTCGTCTGCTGGAACTGTGCTTTTTCCATTCCTGCAAGGATCACATCCAGTTTATCAGCGATAAAAGGAGAGTGGAATCCTGACTGGAACGGCAATACCTGATGGAAGATCTGTTTTGCTTTTAACAAAGGAACCAATTCATCCAGAGCGGCATTGCTTCCACAAAGAATCACCTGATTAGGGCAGTTGTCGTTGGAAACATAAAGGTTTGAAATTTCTGCAATAAAAGGTTTTATCACCTCAATTCCGGCTCCTATAGCGATGAACTTGGAATCTTTTAATTCAAAAGTTTCAGGATTCAGTACATCAATTAAGGCTTTTACAGAATTGGCTTCCGCTAATTCCGAAGAGTAACCTGCCAGCCATTCTCCTAAACTGTGTCCCGCATTCATATCCGGAATAATTCCCAGCTTTTTCAGTGAATTATCAAGGATACTGCAGTTGTTGAAAATGTTTAAGGCATCGGTTAAAAGACCTTCACCTTCTGTTTCGATAGGTGCTGTTAGCCCAAAATAACGGCTTACCGTTTCTACTTCACCTTTTGCCAGTCCATCTAATCCTGGAAATACAAAGGCTACTTTACCACCATCTTTTAATAATGGAGTAGAAGTGTACCAGATATCCTGTTTGTTTTTCCACGTAATATTTTTGGAAACAATTTTAATGGCTTTTTCCAGTCTTGCAGGCGTTGGATCAAATATCGCAACCCTGAAATCTCCTTCACCAATGGTTGTTTCATTATTTTGTAAAGCTGAAAGCAGTTCTTCATGGGTGGGTCTTGCCAATATCAATACCTGGTCTTTTTTCGGCATATCATAGCCTTCCAGAACAACGTGGGCGTTGATACCTCCGAATCCGAAAGCATTCACTGCCGCTACTTTTGGAAGCCCTGTTTTTGACCAGTTCTTGGCTTCCTGTACAGGCTCAAACCTTGTATTCTGCATCTCCGAAGTCGGATTCTCGCAATATAAGGTCGGTGGCAAAGTATCGTGATGTAATGCTAAACAGGTTTTAATTAATCCTGCAATTCCGGCAGCCGGCATAGCATGCCCGATATTAGACTTTACAGATCCAATACCTGCAGCCGGAGCTGTTTCTTCTTTTCCGAAGAATTGGGCTAAGGTCTGAAGCTCTGTTTTATCTCCAAGGGGTGTTCCTGTGCCATGAGCTTCAAGATATCCCACTTTGTTTTTATCTAAATCAGCATTAATCCATGCCTGTTCTAAAGCCTTTAACTGGCCTTTTACAGATGGGCTCATCACGCTGGTTCCGGTACCGTCACTGCTTACACCCACCCCTTTGATCACAGCATAGATTTTGTCCTGATCACGAACAGCATCTTCCAGTCTTTTTAACACCACGAAACCACAACCTTCGCCGATTAACAGACCGTCAGCATCCATACTGAACGGCTTGATCTGCTGTTGGCGGGACATAGCTCCCAGTTGGGCAAAAATACTCCAGAAAGCAGCGTTCTGTCCTGTGTGTACGCCTCCTGCGATCATGATATCGGAACGACCTCTCTGAAGTTCCTGTACGGCATGATCTACAGCAATCAAAGCAGAAGCACAGGCGGCATCTACAGTGAATGCAGCGCCTCCTAAATTGAAGCGGTTGGCTACAAGAGAGGCAACAAGATTGGGAATTAATCCCATGGCGGTATCAGCAGCAAAACGTCCTTTACGCTGTTGAAAAGCATGTTTTACTTTTTCAATATCTGCAGAAGAAACCTGAGGTAGTAACTCTTGTAACAATGAATAAATCTGTTCTCCGGTTCTTACAATTTCAATCGCTCGGGTAGCACCCGGACCTGTGTAGTTTCCTTTACCGATAATGATTCCCGTTTTTTCAAGGGAAATATTCTTTTGAAATACGCCCGCATCTTCCAGTGCTTTCTGTACCAGATCAAGGGTAAGCAAATGGTCAGGTTCCGTTCCTTCAACAGCCAATGGCAGAATACCAAAGGCGGTAGGATCGAAGGTGTAATCAGGGATAAATCCTCCACGCTGACAGTAAAAACGGTCAACGGGACTTGTGGCATCACTGAAATGAACCGGATCTATCCGATCCGCCGGAGCGAGTTCGGTAGAATCGACTTTATTGACAATATTCTGCCAAAAAGTGCTGGCATCCTGTGCCCCGGGAAAGACACAGGATAGACCAATTACAGCAACATCTGTTTTTTTCATATTGAGTTTATGCAGTGTTTACCAATTATTTCCTGACATGATCAGCACCTGGCTTTCCGTTCCGTATTTTATCTCGTTAAGGAAGATTTCTTTTCCTTCATCCAATGAAATCATGGAAATACCTCTGCGCTCATATTCTGATTCCAGGGTGGAAGAAACCATTCCGGCACCTTTCCATGGTCCCCAGTTGATAGAGATTACTTTTCCTTTTAATCTTTTATTTAAAGCATTCGCGTAATCATCCAGTACGCTGTTGGCTGCAGCATAATCTGTCTGGCCTTTGTTACCGTATACGGAAGCGATACTTGAGAACAATACTACAAACTGACAGTCTGAACGAAGCTGTTCTGCCAATACACGAAGGGGTTTTACTTTGGTATCAAATACACGTCCGAAAGAGCTTGTCGTTTTTTGTTTGAATAATTTATCTTCTAAAAGACCTGCTCCATGGATTACTCCATCCAGGCGGTTGTATTTCTCATAGATACTGCTGATCAGACTGCTTAATCCTTCTTCGTCACAAAGATCTAATGATTGGTAGATGATGGTATTTCCAAGCGCTTCCATATCACGGATGGTGCGAAGGATCTGATTGTTTTTGAAAATCTTCGTCGTTTCTTTTTCTATTTCTGAAGGAGATGTGAATTGGCCTGACTTGATCAGGAATCCTCTGATATCCTCTTTGGCTTTCATGCTTTCAAAGTCTTTAGCCGAAAGTTCGTTTCTTGGGTCTGCGGATCTTCCTACCAGAATATAAGTACAAGGATAGGCCTGAGACATGTGTTTTACCAACTCGGCAGTGATTCCCTGCGCGCCTCCCAATACCAAAACCACAGATTTCTGATCTAACTGGATATGAGCTTCATTCAAGCTTGTTGATAATGGAGAAGGGATGATGTCTACCTGATGTCTCTGATCGTTTTTATAAATCACTTCAGCAGGTTTATCGTTGGTAAGAATCTCTTTTAAAGCGATTTCAGCAATCTGATCTACTTCCTGAGGGGTGCTCAGGCTGATTAATCTACAAGTTGTATTATCAAATTCTCTGGCTAGACTTTTGAAAAGTCCAGGATATCCCTGATGATGACGTAATACGCTTGCATCTGTAATTTCCTGAAGATGTGCAGGAATATCAGAAATAAGATATACCCATTTTGCTTTATCAAAATCAAGTTTCTTGATCAGATCTACGTGATCGATAATACTTGGCTTATCAACGGCAGAGAATAGATCTAACATAATTAATCCGTCGATATTTGAAAGATCTTTATCTGTATCTACCAGCTCTACAATAGCTCCATGTTTTTCTAACGCGTCTTTGATGGCTGAGGTTTGTTTGCTGTCATCTTGTGTAATGGCAAAGCGTTTTCCCTGTAATACTTCTGTATTTTGTATTTTAGAAGAATCTGTTGGAGTAATGTCAAAACGAAGACGTGAAAGTACATTTTGGACAGGCTCTGCAGTGTTGGTTTCTTGTGTTTCCTGAGCAGTTTCGTTGGTTTCACCATTCATTTCGCTGATCCAGCTTGCCAAGCCACGAAGGGTTTTGATGGCCGCCAGTTTTTCCATCACATCATCAGCCTGTTCAAGGTTTTGACCAAATCCGATCTTGGTTTTAAGATCACCGATAATTTCCATACGTTTGATGGAATCTATGCTTAAATCTGCTTCCAGATCAAGGTCAAGACCTAACATTTCTTTTGGATATCCTGTTTTTTCACTTACGATATTCAGAATCGCATTTTGAAGATCTTCAAGAGAGAATGCTGGCTGAGCTTGTGATTTTGAAACTGTTGGTTCCGTTGTTTTTCCGTTTTTTTCAGTCCCAGCAGTTGATTCAGCTCCTGAAAATTCAGTAAGCCATGAAACTAATCCGCTTAACGTTTTTATTCCTGCAAGCTGTTCCATAACGGTATCTTCATTAGCATTTCCGTTACCCAGACTTCCCAGTTCGTTACGAAGTGTTCCGATGATCTCAACTCTTTTAATAGAGTCGATACTTAAATCCGCTTCCAGGTCCATTTCCATACCCAGCATTTCCTGAGGGTATCCTGTTTTGTCGCTTACTACCTGTAATAATAAAGACTTGATATCTCTTGACGGAGCTTGCTTTACAGCAGCCACAGCTACGGGTTGCTGTTGAACAGGCTGAACCGGAATCGTAGATATAGGTTGGTGAGCAGCAGCTGGTGCTGGCGAATGGTATACAGGAGCAGGGAATGCCTGAGGATTCTGTCCCATAAAGGAAAGCATCACATCACGCTGTGCCTGTATCATTAATTTCATGCTGTTCAAATATTCCTGCAACATGCGTTCAGCAGTAGACTGAGCTTCCGTTGCGGCTGCCTGTGGTTGATGAGTAAAATTGTTCATGGGAATTGGGTTTATTAGTGGTAATGCACCGTTAGATGGCAGATTACCCGTAGTTGGGTGGGCTGTTTGCCCGTTAACACGCCAGATAGCAGGGCTTTTCTTGTAAAGCTCAGGCTGGTTAAGATCGATAATCGTAACGCTTCTGCCGTCAAAAAGTTTATCAATGTTAAAGCTGCGGCCTGTTCCTAAATATTGTGCCAGCATACAAAGCAGATGACTGAATTTATTACGGCTGTTGTCTTCAACATATAGGGTAAGCTGATCTTTTTCAAGACAAGACTTGGTTAATCCGGTAAGTACTTTTCCTGGTCCTACTTCGATGAATATTCTTGCTCCGTCGTTGTACATTGCCTGAAGCTGTTCTACAAATCTTACAGGCTGTACCAGATGATCAGTAAGTCTTTCTTTTATTTCTGAAGGATTCGCCGGATATACTTCTGCCGTTGTATTGGACCATACAGGGATCTGCATTTCCTGGAAAGGAACGTCTTTTAATACCTCAGCATATAAATCTTTGGATTTTGCCAATAACGGGCTGTGGAAGGCACATGCAACATCCAGTTTTTTCGCAGAAATACCTTCCTGTTTAAGTACTTCCAGTAATTTATTGATAGCCCCTGTACTTCCAGCAATTACACATTGTGTAGGAGCGTTGAAGTTCACAGGATAACATCCTTCTACTTTAGCAATAATTGGTTGTAAGCGTTCCGCAGTGGCACTTGCTGCCAGCATTGAACCTGGATCTCCGCCTTCTACTGAATTTAAAATAGACTGTGCTCTCTGAACACTTAAGTCAACCAGTTTATCTTCTCCAAATACTCCTGCAAAACATAAAGCCGGTATTTCACCATAGCTGTGGCCTGCCAGCATATCAGGAATAATTCCTAAAGATTCTAAGAACTTAGCCAATGCAAGGTCTACAATTCCTAAAAGCGGTTGCGCTAAACGGGTATCTTTAATGGTTTCTTTCTGTTGTTTTAAATCAGCTTCAGTAAATGTTTTTGATGGGAAAACTACTTTTTCAAGTTCAGGATACTCATCAATAATCTTACGCATAGCCGGGAAAACTACAAATAAGTCACGAGCCATATTGATTCTCTGGCTTCCTTGTCCCGGGAATGTGAACGCTACTTTACCTTCTTTTTTATTCACGGTAAAAGTGTCTTTTGTCTCAATCCCTAGCAGTACTAACTCAAGCTTCATCATCAGGTCTTCAGCGGTGTCTGCTACAATGCTGAACTGGATTGGTTTTTCTGAGCTGATGCTTAAACTGTAAGCAATATCTTTTAATGGAATCCCATCATTAATTTCTAATAATGCTTTAACCTTGCTTGATTCTCCTTTGGCTTCTTCATAGGTGTCTCCGCGGAAAACAAACAGTTCTGAAGGCCACGACTGCATGGCAATTGAATTGTCCTGCTTTGGATGGTTCGCAATAACGGTATGGAAATTCGTTCCTCCAAATCCGAAAGCACTGATTCCTGCATAACGGTTTTTCTCGCCCCATAATCCACTTTCAGCATGGAAAGCAAACGGACTGGTTTCTGCGTTATAATAGGCATTTGGCTGCTGAAGGTGAAGGGTAGGTGGCTTTACTCCATGATATACGGCAAGGGAAGCTTTGATTAATCCTGCCAATCCTGCCGCACACTTAGTATGGCCGATCTGTGTTTTCACAGAACCTAAATGCGTCTGTCCCGGTAAAGCTCCTGAGCGACTGAATAAATTAGTCAGTGCACTTAATTCAGTTTTGTCACCTACTACCGTTCCTGTACCATGCGCTTCTACAAGGCCTACAGAAGCAGGACTGATCCCAGCCTGGGAATAAGCACGTTCCAGAGCTCTTACCTGACCTATTTTTCTAGGAGCAGTCAATCCAAGGGCTTTTCCGTCGCTGGATCCTCCAACTCCTTTGATTACTGAATAAATACGGTCACCATCACGTACAGCATCTTCGTATCTTTTTAAAACAAGGATGGCGATACCTTCTCCAAGAGCAATACCGTCTGCGTCACCATCGAATGTAGCACATCTTCCTTTTCTGGATAGGGCATGCGTACTGGAGAACATCAGGTAATCATTGATACCATTATGTAAATCTGCTCCTCCGGCAAGAACCATGTCGGATTTTCCTAACACAAGTTCCTGACATGCCAGATCAATGGCTGCTAAAGAAGAAGCACATGCTGCATCTACTGTAAAGTTTCTGCCGCCAAGGTCTAATCTGTTCGTAATCCTACCTGCGATTACATTCGCAAGAATT
Organism: Chryseobacterium sp. KLBC 52; assembly: GCF_003347605.1. Taxonomy (GTDB): domain Bacteria; phylum Bacteroidota; class Bacteroidia; order Flavobacteriales; family Weeksellaceae; genus Chryseobacterium. The sequence goes on from NZ_QDFZ01000001.1 coordinate 355,426, forward strand.
CCTGGGAAAGAGTCTTCAGTAGTATGTGGAAAGGCTTCCTTTACTTCTTCGTGAAGTTCTCCGAAGACCTGCTTATAATATCCTCTGAAACTATAGCTGTTGGCAAGGTCATTACCTCCTTCAGCACCTATAATAACAGAAATGTTTTCTCTGTTGATGTGTTTTTCACCATAGCCTGCATCTTCCATCGCACGTTTAGCAACCAATAAGGTTAATAATTGCGTAGGTTCAATGGCAGCAAGTGATTGTGGCGGAATCCCAAATGCCAATGGATCGAAATCGATTTTAGGAATAAATCCTCCCCACTTGGAATGTGATACATCCGATTCGTTGGAATCCGGTTTATAATAAAGTTCTTTATTCCATCTTTCATCCGGTACTTCGGTAACACTGTCTTTTCCTAAAATGATGTTTCTCCAGTATTCATTCAGGTTTTTAGCACCAGGGAAGATACACTCCATCCCTACGATAGCGATATCCAGAGGTTTTTCTACAGAAACCGGTTCTTCCGGCAATGCTGCTTCCTGAATGTGTTCATAATTGTCTACAACACTTTGATGAAGAGCAGCTAACGAGATCACACGGTTATGCATCGTAGCAACCTGCCCGATCATGTACATTCCAAGGTCAAGTTGGTCATCTTTAGGAATGTTGACCAATTTGTCGCCCTGCCGTTCTATGCCTTTTGCCGCAATACGTAAGCGGCCTACATTTAATTTTTCAAGTTGTTCCCATACCTGTTTTTTGTCCATTCCGGCAGCAAGAAGTTTTGCTTTTTCGGTATTGAAATGGTGGGCAAAAGCTGTATTTAAGCAACGGGTTTCATGTCCGGGAGCGGTTTCCAGTAAAACGGTATCCTTTGCCTGCATTGCCTGAGACTGGAATTCTTCCTGAATAGCTCCGGTTTCTACAGCTTCGTGGGTATACAGATATGCTGTACCCATCAATACTCCTATTTTTACTCCTCTTGCAGCCAATGGTGCAGCCATGATGGAAACAAATGCCGTTGAAAAGGCGTTATGAATTCCTCCCGCAAAAAAGACGCTGATGTTTTCAGGATCATCTTCTTTTAAAATACGTTCAATTTGTTTTTCCCAAAGAACTGTACTGGACAGAGGTCCTACATGACCTCCACATTCACGTCCTTCAAAAATAAAGTTTTTAGCTCCTTCTTTCAGGAAAATGTCCAGAAGGGCAGGGGAAGGAACATGTAAGAATGATTTTATTCCTGCTTTTTCAAATACTTTAGCCTGTGCAGGTCTTCCTCCGGCAATCAAAACTACAGGAGGTTTTGCTTCTAATATATAGGATGTCTGTTCATCTCTTAATTCCTGTGGGGCAAATCCTAAAATTCCAACACCCCATGTTTTTTCACCAGCCAGTTTTTTGGTATCCATTACCAAAGATTTTGCTGACTCTCCTTTCAATAAGGATAAAGCAACAAAAGGTAGCGCTCCGGCATCTGCTACTGCATTGGCAAAGGAAGGTACATCACTCACACGGGTCATCGGGCCTTGAGCGATAGGATAGGTTAAGCCTAATTCCTGAGCTAAAGTGTTATTTTTATCAATTACTTTAAGTGCTTTGGCTTGTTTCAGATGTCCGTACATCGCTTCTTTGAAGCCGAAAATCAGTTTTTTAAGTGTTTTGAAGTCTTCATACAGATCCGTAGCCAATGAAATGTCTTGCCCCATTGGGATATAGCAGGTACTAAGATCGAAACCGGCAAAATATTGTTTCAGATCTTCAGCGGTTGCATTTTCAGGTAAAGCAGGTGAGTTCGGTCTTACCAATACACGATGGTTAGCGATCACCTTAGTTTCTGTACCATTCAGTTTTGAGCATACTTCTTTCAGTTCCTGTGGAACTGAACTTTCAGGGAATAAAGCCAGCTGGCTGTCCAGCACAATTCCTGTGGCTCCCAAAGCTTTCGACGCTGCTGCGGTATGGAGGCCAATTCCTCCCTGTACCCACACCGGAATGCTCTGGATTTCTTTGATCACCCTTTGGAATAAAACAAACGTGGATTCGTAGCCTACTAATCCTCCCGCTTCATTTCCTTTGATAATGATTCCCTGTGCTCCTGATTCTTCGGCCTGTCTGGCCTCTTCCAAACTGGTCACCTGGTAAATAACAGGTATATTGAATGGTTTAGACATTCCGAACGGAAGGATCGCAAATCTTACTTTCTCAGAGATTTGAAGAGAGGCGAAATTGTCTTTAGAAAAATAAATACCATACGATGGTACGTCTATCTGGTCAAGTTGTTGTAACGCTTCCTGGGCTTTCGTCAGCTCATTTCCCAAACTTAGTACGGGCAATGCACCTGCCTGGTGCAATCGGGAAATAAGGTTAACGTCCGGCTTTTCAAAAGGCGTCAGTCCAATAATGGTTAATTTTTTCATGGCGTGTTAATTGAATTATTGAATGATAGCAAGAGCTTTATAACAGAATGCAAGGCTTTCAATGGTACATTACTTTTTGTTACGATAAAGTAAAATTTGGTTTTGTTAAATCGTTAACAATATATATTGTTTTGTGATTATTATTTAATAATCTATCGGTTTTGGATAGATTGTGAGTTGTAGTAAATATATCCGGCTTTTCAAGGGGGATCAGCCTGATTTTGGTCAAGTTTTTCATAGCATTTACGGTATAGAAATGATTAATGATATCTCATAGCAAAATACTAATGTTATTGGTATTAATAACAATTTTCTGTTATGAGTAAATAAAAATAATAAAACTATAATATATCTTCAATCATAATTGTTATTTGATAATGATTTTTTAATATAAAAAGATCGATTATTCAAATGCTATTAAAGAATATTTATTGTTTCCTTATTCTTAGAAACATGGCCGGTACAATCTTATAAATTTTAACTATAAATATTTATAGTTAAAAAAATGTTAAGCAAATATAGGAATAAAAAATAAAATATTTCAAAAACAAGAGATTTGTTTTTAGGTATATTACAAAAAGATAATATACTATAAATAGGGTTCTAAAATGTAAGAATACCTTTATCAATCTGATAAAATGACAAAGCGAATTTAAAGAAAATTAATCAATATATTGTGATTTAATTTGAATTATTTGTGAATTTTTTATATCTTTTTGATAAATAAGCAGATAGGTATTTTTAAGAATAATTTAAATATATTTCCGAAATTCATAAAAAAAACAGCAAGTATCTGGTATACTTACTGTTTTTATGCGTGTATTTGTTGGGGACTTTTTTGACCAATGTGTCATTTTAATGCTGTGCCGGATCATTTGTAGTACAATTTATCTCATTGCATAGTAAATGAACGGTCTGTGCATTAACGGTGATGGTGAAAAAATTAAAATATACTTAATCCGTACTGTTTTGCCAGATCTAAAATCATATGATACCCGGCCAGAGAATTGCCATGTTGATCTAAGGCAGGACTGAATACTCCGATACCTATTTTCCCCGGAACGCTTACCGTAATTCCTCCTCCGACACCGGATTTGCTTGGTAAACCAACAGTTCTGGAATATTCCCCACTGAATTCATACATTCCGGCAGTCAGCATTTGTGATTCTACTAATTTTGCCATATCTGTGTTTTTATAAGTGGCATCTCCGTCAAATCGTACGCACTGATTGGCAAAAAAGTATCCTATTTTTGCCAGGTCTTCGGCGGTAAGTTCAATAGAGCATTGCTTGAAGTAATTGTCCAGCTGGTCTTCATTTCCTGAAATCAGTCCGCTGTTTTTCATAATGTAAAACATACCACGGTTACGGTGTCCGGTTGATTTTTCCGATTCGTAAACCGATTTATTATAATCAATGGATGAGTTTTTGGTAATGTACCTTACCATATCCAGTATTTTAAGGAATGGTTTTTCCCCATCTCCTGAGATCAGTGAAGTGGTAAGGATGGCTCCTGCATTCATCATTGGATTAAGCGGCTTTCCTGTGGTTTCAAGGTTTGAAAAATGGTTGAAGGGTTTATCTGATCCGAAATACCCCATTTTGTCGAAAATATGAGGTTCCCCTTTTTCGTTGACGGCCACCATTAATGATATGATTTTGGAAATGCTCTGCATAGTAAATTTTTTGCTTACATCACCGGTGTTGAATACTTTTCCATTTTTATCTACTACAGAAAAAGCGATGGCTTTAGCGTCCATTTTTCCCAGTTCAGGAATGTAATCTGCTACTTTACCTTGTGTATAATAAGCTCTGTTTTTTTCCAGAATGTTATTTAAAGTTTTCTCTGAAATAGTTGAGATATCTGCTGTTTTCTGAGCGTAAACAGTTGTGTTTAAAGCTAAAAAAGCTATAGTGCAAATTCCTTTTGCAGAGGATAAAAATCTGTTGTTTTTCATAGAAGGTCTTCAGGTAAAAATATTTATGATATGCCTGAAAAAACAAAGATAAAATATTTTTGGTATTGTCTGTAATTCTGCTTTATAGTGTTCAGAGGGAACTGTAGTATTTTACATAAAATAAGATGATATATATAACGGATAGGGAAGTGCATTCAGGGGATGGAAAAAATATTTTAGTGAGAGAAGAATTTCACGTTGTTTTTGTTCTTTTTTAATCGAGTTTTGAATGTTATTAATTTTAATTTATAATCGTTTTTTAATTAATATTATACATGGTAAATGTTTTTGATTGATGTTTTGGTTTTTTTTAATACCACAAATAGAGTATTTTATTTATTTAAATCGTACTTGAAGTCTGACATTTATATGAAAAGTTAAATTTTATTGCATAACTAATATGTGGGTGAAATAACATATAAGCATGAATTTGTCTATATCGTTGGTCTTCAATTGTGAAATTGTGTTATTTTTTCACTATTAAATGATCTTTGTGTTATTTTTTTTATTAATTTGACAAAAAATTAATAACACTTTTTTAATAACTATGAAAAACAACACCTATTTTGGTAGGCAGCATGTCTTCAGACTGCTCCTGCTATGTTGGCTTTTGGTACCTTGGGTGCTACAAGCACAAGCTCGAATAACATGGACCGAAGAGGTCGGATGCCAGGAATTCCGCGGCGAAAAAGAAGGTCAGATCCCTGACAACGGAATCGCCAGTTCCTACATCAATTCTTCACAGTGCCTCCGGGTCTGTGAGAAATCCATAGATCCTGTGAAATATCTGGTTCAGGGGTCTAACGTTTCCAATGTACAATGGTCAGTTTCAGGAGGAACGGCCTCAATTTCCGGAGCCGGAAATACCTTAGCGTATGTTACATGGGGAGCGGCTGGTAATGGCTCTTTACAGGCTGTTATCACCTACAACGACGGAACTGTGGAAACACAGACCATCTGTATTGAAAAAATCAACAGACCTATTGCTAAATTTGAAATGTTAAATCTGGATTATACTGTATGTAATAATACAACGGTATATTTTGATAACCTTTCTGAGCAAAACGGAGGGTCGGATATTGTCAATTATTTCTGGCAATTCGGAGATGGAGCTACTTCCACTTCCACGGCTTTTGAACCATCTCATGTTTATACCAATCCTGGTAATTATGTCATACAGCTTACCGTAACCAATAAGTGCGGATGCCAGAGTAAGTTTAGAAAGGAGATCAAGGTTGTGAAATCATATCCTGTACAGATCGACTGTGCTTCGGTGGTATGCGAAGGAAGTACAGAGAAGTATCATGCACAGGATGGATGTAATAAAGGACAATGGAAAGTTATTGGTGGAAACATCATAAACAATAACGGTAACGAAATTGAAGTAGTTTGGGATCAGGTAGATCCAACGGACGGTTTCGGTTATGTAATGTATATGTCTGAATGTGCTTGTCCTGAGTGGACTACAATTAAAATCCCTGTGATTTTAAAGAATGCAAAAATTAAAGGACAGGATAAAGTATGTGCTGGTAAGCAGTATACCTATTCTATTCCTCAATGGCCTACAACTAAAGTTAACTGGAATGTAACCGGTCCTGGAGCAGGTCAGTTGGTAAATACCCAGCAGAGAAATGAAATTGTTTTCACAGCAACTCAGCCGGGAACTTATCACCTTGAGGCTACTTATTTCAATACTTTATTATCATGTGAAGGAAAGGCAACTATTGATATCGAAGTAGAACAGCCGGTGACAATAAGTGGTGGTACAGATGAAATCTGTGCGGGAACAAGCCAGACATTTACTGCTACACCTAACGTACCTGTTATCTGGAAAGTAACTACAGGAGGATCTACTTACACATCAGGATTAGTATCCGGACCATTTACCTATCCTTTTGCAACAGCAGGTACTTATACTATTGTTGCTGTTAAACAAGGAGGAGGTTGTGAAAGTAATTCAAGAATTATTAAAGTATTACCAATTCCACAGCCGCCTACAGGAACTATTTCAGGAGAAACGAAAATATGTCCCGGAAAACCTTATGTGTATACTATCAGTTCCGTGGATGCAGGAATGGTACCTGTTTGGAGTGTTACTAACGGAACCATCCAGGGTAGCAATGCAGGATCTTCTGTAACGGTTATATTTAATACCGGTGCTTCGTCATATACAGTGTCTGCACAGAATAAATCTATGAGTAACGCAGGATGTCTTTCGGCTCCAATTTCGTTCAATGTATCACCATTGGATCTTAATACGATTATGATCAATCCTAACCCGGGACCTTTCTGCCCGAGTAGTACTCAGACATTCAGTGCAAATCTGAACGGTATTGTTCCAGACTTTATGGAATGGACATTTGGAAGTTCAAACTTTGGAAGTGTTGTAGGAGGACAGGGTACCAATAATATTACTGTAAACTTCAACGAAATTTCTTCAACAAGCAGCACTACGCTGAATTTAAGAATTGTAAAATGCGGAGTATCAAAAACTATAAGTATTCCGGTATCTTTATTGACTCTTCCTACAGTAAGCTTTACGAATGTTGGAGGAATCTGTTTAGGTTCTAATCTTACATTCACTGTAAATCAGGGAATCATCACTTCAGCAACGAGTGTAACTTTCACTTTTGCTAACGGAACTACTTATACCACTACTTATAATCCATCCGGAATTTATAGCTTCCCGAATAACGGATATATCCAGAACGGTTCAGGAAGTAATATTTCTCAAACGGTGACAGTAACTTATACAGGAACTAACGGATGTAACTATAAGCCTACTGCAAGCGCAAACTTTACTATATATCCTGAAACTATTATTACGGTTTCTCCGGTATATAATATTCTGGTATGTGATCCTACAACTATGACACCGTATACGCTTACGGCAAACAGTTCTACAGGACTTACCAATATTGTTTCTTGGCAGTGGTTCAAGAACAATACACCAATATCTGGTGCTACTACCAATTCTTATACTATAGGAGGAGCAGGTGCTTTTGGAACCTATAGAGTACAGGCTGTAGATATTAATGGTTGTGTGGTTTCTTCACAGAACATTAATGTGAGCCAGCTATGCCCAAGCAGCGGAACTTGTACCGCAAATCCTCAGATCAACTTTACAGCTACATGGTCAGGTTGTAACACAATTTCTACATCAGGGTTAACATATAGCGGAACTCCTGATCAGATCGAGTGGTCATCAGACAGTGTACTTACTTTAACTTCTCCTCAGGGACAGCCTACAGCAACATATCAGACTACTCTTGCAGGAGCACATATTGTTTTTGTACGTTTAAGATATGGATCATGCTGGTATAGCAAAGCTGTTGAAGTAAAAAAGAACTACGAGCCTAAATTCAGTGTAAGCACAGTATGTAGTGGAGGCGGATATAATGTGACTCTTTTCAATAGTTCTACTATTTTTGAGATCAATCAGTCATCTATTACCTATACATTCACTAGTCCGGGTCAACCGACTCAAACAGGGCAGTCGGCTACGTATAACAACCTTGCGCCAGGTACTTATACCTTCACAATGACAATGTCTGCGCCAGGTAAACCAGCGTGTACAACTACGCAGACTGTTACATTGGCTCCAATCCCAAATACCAGCATTCTGGTTCCGTCATTAATCTGTGTACGGGAGCCGATTACATTCTCTGCAACGGGGTACAACCCTGCGAATACATACACTTGGTTTTTTGATAGTACTTCATATGTAGCTTCCGGACAAGATGCTGTAGTTACCTATAATACAAGTGGTGTGAAGACAGTTCAGTTAAAAATCACTACTCCTAACGGATGTGTGTATGCTTCACCGGTTGTCAACATTGGTGTGAATGAAGCTTTCATTGATGGTAATATTTCCCCTACTAATGTGGTAGCTTGTGCAGGTTCTGTTCCTACACTTGTGTTTAACGCTTCTATGGGAACTGTCAGCCAATATATCTGGATGAACGGCTCACAACCAGTGCTGGGAGCACCAAATTCACCAGCTTTCACTCCTACTCAGTCAGGAACTTACTGGCCTGTATTGGTATCACCTGATGGTTGCAAAACAAGCATCATGAGTATTAAAGCAGCAACAGTGACTGTTAAAAATGCTCCATATGTAAACATCTCAGGCAAAGCTAATATCTGTGCGGGATCTTCTACGACACTTACTGGTCTTGTAACGGATAATACATTAGAATACCAATGGAAGAAAGCAGGTTCGGTAGTTGTACCATGGACTTCTGCTCCTTATCCGATCACTTTAAATACAGGATCATTACCTGCAGGTACTTACGTGTATACTCTTGAAGTAAGAACTCCGGGTACATCAGGATGTACAAGTTCTAAAAACTTTACACTTACGGTAAGCAATCCGCCATCACCGGTTACGATAGCTTACAGCCTTGTGAGTTGTCAGCCTTATAGAATTAAGCTAACTGCATCAGGACCATCTACGGGAGATTATAACTGGAGCAATGGAATGTCAGGACAGTCAATCACTGTAAATGAAGGTGGTGTATTCCAGGTTACTTATACTGCGCCAAGCGGATGTAAAGTATCCAATTATGTAGAGGTACCGTTAAGTCTTGAGAGTCTGATGTGGGTATTCCCTACAGGATGCTATGATGAATGTCTTAGAGAGAAGAATTATATCATAGGACCAAAAGGAATATTTGATCATCATGATTGGATGTTGTTCGGAAACAGTATCCAGAGTGGGAACAATGATTTCATCTTCCCATTATATATTGGAGGAGCAGGTACCTATCAATTACAGATTAACCACTTAGGGTGTCAGTATACATCCGGAACTATGAATTATTATCCGGGTAAAGATTGTGGATACGAAACAGAATGTAAGATTGAAGGAGATATTAAAGGAATGAAGTGGGTTGGAGATCATTACGCTGTGTACGGTGTTATTCATAACGCAGGTGGCCAGCCAATAAGTCTTAATGTTTCAAGTCTTAACGGATTCGGAACTTATATTCCGTCTATCATTACAATTCCGGCAGGAGGTGTGTATGATATGAATGCTAATCCATTGGCTTTCTATCCAAATCCAAACTTCCAGGGTACTGATGAGATTTTATTCTCTAATGAAACTTGTAAGTTTAGCACCAAAGCGACAGATCCTGACTGGATGGGTATGAGAAGTGCATCAAGAAGCGTTACCGCTACAGCAGTTTCTTCTCTGAAAATGATACCAAATCCTGCGAAGGAAAAAGTGAAAATCTCGTATAACACGGGTGATGAAAAATTACTGGCAAAACAGATTACAGTTTTTGATGCCATGGGCAATGTCAAATTCCGTAAAGAAGTGAAAGCGGCTTCCGGTGAGGTAGACGTGGAAGTTTCCAGCTGGCTGCAAGGTGTTTATATCGTTATTGTACAAACGGGAGATACATCATTACAAGGAAAACTAATTAAAAATTAGTAACTTATAAATCAGTGTTCTCTTCGGAGAGCACTGTTTTTTATAGTATATGATAATTAAATGAATTAATATGATACAATTAAAAAACAAACTGTGGAGATTGCTTATTATGCTTCCGGTATTAACTTTTAGCCAGACTTACCAGTGGCAATGGGCGAAACAGGCCGGTGGACAATCGGGTTCTGCCGATCCGGGGTTTAATTACCAATTTGATGAATCTATTAGGGATATTGTTGTAGATAATAATAACAATACTTATTATCTCGCAAGTGTCTGGAATGGAGATCAGAATCTGAACGGCGTATCAGTACCTAATTATGGTATTCGTGATCTTATGTTGTTTGCAACAGACTGTCAGGGTAATACATTATGGTCTACGGTTATTGGAGGATCTGAAGATGGTGAAAATGCCTGGCATATTGAAGTAGATAATAATGGCGGGTTATATGTAATGGCTACTCTTTATAATAATTCGTACAGCGGAGATCCTACTGCTATTCCAATGCATTTTGACGGTACTCACACTATGCCTTTGTATACATATTATGATCAGACGGTAGAGCCGGCGCATAAAGCGGGGTATCTGCTTAAATATAAAACTGCTGACGGAACACTGGATTGGAGCAAACCTTTGCAGGGAGATGTCAGCTATCTTAGCAGACGCTGTGATGTACAAATGATGTATATGGATTCTTCCAAAAATATTCATGCTATAGTGGGTTTCAGAGCAGGAACTCATTTAAATGGGTTGATTACAGTACCTTCAACATTCACGACATCACTTCAGTATTATCTGGTTAAATTTAACTATGATAATGGAAATATGACACCTGCAACACCTTTATTACTCCCTATTACCGGTGGAGTAACTGCGGGAGGAACAGATGGTAAAGTGAACCTGCTTTACGATGAAAGCTTAAATAGATATTATCTGGCAGGTAAAAGAATGGTGGGAAACTACACCAGCAACCTGGAAAATTTCTCGTACAATAATATTCCGTTTACAAAAAATGCATATCTGCTTGCTTTTAACGGAAGTACGGGAGCAGAGCTATGGAGAAAAGAATTTGATAACAGCTTACCGGGATTTATGGATGATGAGATTCATTCCGTTATCAAAGGTACGGGTTCTTCAGATATTTATATTTCCGGACGTTATTTTTCAGGAACAGTTCCTACAACTTTTGGCAGCTATTCTTTTCCGGTACAGAATTATCAGGGGCAGACTCCTTTTGTGATGAAGCTTAATGCAGATGGAGTAGTACAATGGGCAAAAGTTCCGGACGGGCTTACAAGCTTTTCTGCTTACCGTTTCCTGAAAGGGAAAATTGCACTTAACGGAAATGAAATAGCATTTGCTAAAGGAAGCTGGAATGAAGTTTGGGGAAGCTTTTCAATGACGCGTCCTAATTCAGATTTATCAGATCCTTTATTAGTACGTTTCAATAAAGATACAGGAGCTGTAATTGGTACGGGAGAAATTCATAGCAACTTTCAGGTTCAGGATGAATTTACGGCAATTGCTGTAGATAAAAATGGGAATTATGTATTAGGAGGTCTTTTTCATGACCAGCTTTTTACAGATTCCAATGATAATGTCAATACGATGACGGTCAATGTAACGGGGGGAAAATCCCAGTCTTTTATTACAAAATATTCTAAATCAGTATGCAGTCAGATGTCAGTAGAAGAAACAGCTGTTCAGGCAGGAATACAATTATTTCCAAATCCTGTTCAGGATGTACTTACAATCAGAAGCAAAGAGCCTTTGGTTTCTTATGAGATCTTTGGAGCTACCGGACAACTGGTACAGCAGGGAACTCTGAATATGACGCAGGAACAGATCGTATTATCTTCTCTTCAAACAGGAGTATATTATATTAAACTTAAAACAAAATCTTCAACAGTGACAGAAAAGATACTGAAGAAGTAAAAAACAAAACTGAAAATTAATAACCTTATATATAAAACAGTGTTCTCCAAATGAGAGCACTGTTTTTTTATCGTGGCTGGTTGATGGAATTGAATAACCTATTCCGTATTTTTGCACAGAATTAAGCAGCTAAACTGTTTGTTCCAACCTATGAGCACTATATTTTCTGACCATGATCAAATTGAGGTGGTTTCTTCTTTTTCTGAACTTGTGAATACCCGTTTTCATGGCGCTATGAATGCCATTTGCTGGCAAAGGAATTTAGTGGGCGACTTTAAAGAAATTGTCACAAAGCTTCAGTTGAGAGATGATATTACAGAAGTTTCCGGCGAAGATCTTTTAGCATTGGAATTGTCAGAAGAGGGAAGTGTTGCAAGAGAAATTATTTTAAATGACCTGCAGTTATTGACAGATTTTGGTGCATCTCCGGTTCTTAATTTGCTTAAATGCTATGAGCGCGATGAGGAACTCGGTTTTATTTCAACAGACGTGTACTCCTATCATGTGGACCGTTCACCTGTAGGCACAGACACTTTTCTCTGCACTTATCATGGAACGGCAAGTGATATCATCGCCAATGATCAGGTGGAACAGAAAATTTTAATTCCTGAAATCCGTGAACAGCTCAAAAAATTGCATGACGGTACTGAAGATGAATTTGAAGACTTTCTGAAAGAGTATTTCTTTGATCTTCATTATCAGCCTAAGCCCCATGCAGAACCCGTCAATTTAGGAGTGGGCCACGTTTGGCGTATTGCAGTTGATCATCCTGATCAGGAAGCATTACCTTGTGTTCACAGAGCACCTGTCGAAAATGATGGAGAGTATAGACTGCTGTTGATCTGTTAACTGATCTGTTATATCTTCAACGACACAAAAATCCAATATCAGAAAGATGTTGGATTTTTTTATGATTAATCATAAAGTAGCGTTTTTAATTGTTTTAAATGTTAAAAATAACAGGCAGTAAATCAGTTGATTGAATTTATTTTTTTTAATCCCAAGCAAGGATATGGAAATTCTGTATTTATATAGATGAGTACTCAATACAATATTTTTTAATCAAAAAATTAATTCAAAATCAAAATGAAAAAAATCAATCATGTAAAATTGATATCCATGCTTGTGATCTTACTGGCTATTCCTTTTGCTCTGGCAAGTTGCAGTAATGATGATGATGCTCCAAAACCTGATCCCATAACCATTAGTTTTGATGATCTTAACGGTGAATACACAGGAAAAGCAAGTATATCTCAGGGAACTGTGAACGGAGAAACAGCGGTTGTTTTTTCCGCCAAGAAAAACCTGATTTCCTATTCAGAATTTCCTATGAAAGAGATTATTTACTCTGTAATTTCTGATCCTGCGAAAGCCAATCAAGCCTTAACAGCCATTGGGAAAATAAAATATGACCTGGATTATACAGCAGTACTATACCAGTATAAAAAGGAAATAGAACTTAATCTTCTTCCTAAAGAATTAACTGTTCAGGTTCCTGTGGATGGGGTAAACAAAAAGGTTGTCATAACGTTCACAGCTTCCAAAAAAGGACTTTTTACCAAACAGAACACACAAAATATGAATTTTGAACTGCTTGCAAGTAAAATTACGGTTGAAGGAACCGTTGTCAATCCTTACAATCCCGTAAAATATAATTTTCAGATGCTGAAGAAGTAGCCGCAGTAGGGAATATTATACAGATGCACTTACACAAGTGCATCTGTTTTTATCTAATGTATTCATTACCATTTTATTTTTATTTTCGGAACTACTTTTTTTATTTCTTTGGCTACATTAGTTCCTGCTTTTCCCAGTTCGTTGCTTATATTTCTGACCACCTTTACTGCTTCATGATTTTTCCCGGGACCATATTGTAAATCATGAACGGTAGTATTCCATGTTTTGACGATGTCGTTATTAGGACCAAACTGACCTTTTAAAGCATCTCCAATCTGATTTAATCCTTTAACGATGGTATTGTTTTTTCCGAAACATCCATTATCACCACCTACACCGTTTGTTAAACATTTATTTAATTCACGATAAGTCAATTGGCCGCCTGCGCAGCCTGCAAATGCATAAGGCTGTCCTCCGGTACTTACCGCGCACTCAACGGCTATCTGGGCTTCTGTATTCAGATTAAGTTTACTTGCTCCATAACACACGGCAGTTCCCATAAAAGATATTTCACCACTGTTAGCCTGATCTTTAAAGCAGGAAACTAATTGCTTGAGTTCAGGATCATTTACTTTATCAGCGAAACAAAGGGGATACATTTCGTAATTGCCACCATATTCTTTATAGCATTTCAACATATCCTGAGTAATCTGCTTTTCTTTTGAACCGCCTAATATACTGAGCATACAAAGACTCTGTTCCTCCATGGTTGCTGAGTTTTTGGCACATTTATAAATTTCAAGTTCTTTCTGACCAGCCATATTCGTTACCATGCAGTCCCCGAATTTCGTCTGATTTAATGAGCCATCAAAATTCAAAGAATTCTTATAGCAGTCTACTGCCTTTTGCTCACTTGTCATCATCACATCCCCAAAAGGTCTTTGCTCGTCAATAATCTGGGTAGGTAATGGTCTCAGTCCGTCAGCTGTTTCAATTCCTATTTGATTATCATAGATAGGCTTTGGTAGATACATAACCGGCGGTGGCGGAACAGGAATATTAGAATAACCCACGACGCGGTATCCATATCTGTAATCCAACTCTATAATATTTTTATTAAAATCCAGGAAAAAAGCCTTTTGGTAAGGAACGGCAGACGGCAAGAGTAAATAATTAATTCCGGTTTGATCATATACGGCCTGGCCGGCATTTCCCGGATTGCCATCCTGAACAATCACTCCTGTATTGTACATGGTAAAAGACTGACCATAAGTAGTCAAAAACATCTGTCCGATTGGATAAACCTGTGCCAACAGGAAGGAACAGAAACTCATCAGTGAAATCAGTACACTTAAAATTGATAGTTTTTTAATAATTGTGTCCATGGTACTTATTTTTTGATAAAGTTACCGTGTAGACTATTATCGGGAAATTACCCTTTTTCGTTATTTTTGAAGTCTGCTATGCAAAGTCTCCTGATTTTGAAGATCGGATGCTTCAGGAAAGGTTGCAAATGGAGTAGGCTTGGGTATAAATATAAAGCTCACTTTCCCAAATCCTTTCTTATATTAATTTTTGAATTACTCAATCTTATGAATACAATTTTGCAAATAATACTTCTTATCATTATATTTTCAAATTCAATATTTTTAATGTTGGAAAAAAAATTATCGTCCTTTAAAATATTTAAATTAAGTTGGATCATCGCATTAATAGATATTTTAGTAATCCTATTCTTTTTTGAACTAAAGCAATCTATTATCCTTTATATCACATTTACATCAATTATTGTTGTTTTTACTTTAGGACTAAGAATTTTTGTAAATAGTTATAATACCAATACACTGGAAAATCATGATAATAGAAAGCGATTTGTCAATTTCTTCACCTATTTTTTACTCTTCTTTTTAGTGATGCTTACAATTGGTGTTATGAAAAATCTTTTATTTGATTCTCCTTTAGAATAGATGGTTTAAAATTATGAAATGTATGTTCCACTAAGCAAAGTCAGTAGACTTCAGAGAGCGTGAGTGATGTGTGGATAGACTTAAACAAATTAAAAAAAACAGCCTTGAAAAGGTCTGTTATTATGTTTTTGGATTTGAATTTTTTGAGTGGTGATTGAATTTACTTCCCGATACAAAAAGTATAAATATCAGTAGGAAGGTAGTTTAAAAATACATAGTAGTAAATACGTAGCAAAACCTTAATAAATAAGGCAATATTATAGGTCAAAGAAAGTCAAATTAAATTAAATATTCATATTACTTTAGTAATAAATTGTAGCTATTAATATAAAGGAGAATTTTTTTGTTTAATTTGAAACTGTTGTCTATACATAATTATGAATTCCATTCAGAAAACCAATTTTGAGAAAATTTGTATCCCCAAATCTATTACTTTCTAATGTAGCCACATACTGATCGTGTGATTTCCCAAACACCATATCTGCTATATATTGTTCTTCGTAGTAAGCGTGCATTTCATCTGAACAACATTCAGCTAGATAATTTTCTTTTATTCCAAAAAGTCTTTCCCACGTGCTTACTTGTTCATCATAACCGGGGCAAATTAAATCAATAGTCATATCTGTCGGTTCAAACGTCTTATCATAAGCTCTATGTAGAGTAATTTGTACATCAATTCTTGGATATGGTGTCAACCGGCTAAAGGGAAAGAAAGCTTTTTTTCTAGTTATTGAGACTGTTGTTCGACCACGTTTTATAGTCTCATAAATTGTATTTTGCCCCAATTTATACTTACTGTTACAAGTATCACATATAGGAAATAAGTTGTTGGTATTTATTGATGTAAATGGAAAGTGATTTCTCGGCAAATAGTGATCCAACGCGCCTCTGTGTGTGTGAAATTTTATTAGAACTTTGTTAACCCCGCAACATCTACATGTTCTCGATTTTTCGACCAGTTCTTTATAGTAGTTATCTATTGTTCCAAACTTATGATAGAATACTGCTTTTTTAACAGCTTGATTGTATAAGTTATCAAAAAAAAATTTGAGATGATTGCTTAGAATGGAGTTTATGCGATCTATATCAGAATACTCTACAGGTGTCAGATCACCATTGCATAAAAGTCTTATTTTGTTATTATTATGAACGCCCCTTTTTAAAATTTTTAGATTTTTAGGAGAGAGTGTTTTACAGATTGCAAAACATTCGGAAACCGGGTTTAATAAGTACTCGCTGTTTATTTCATCTAGCAAAGCTCTATACTTTGGTAAAACTAGTGATGTGTCAAAGTCTAACTGTGCAAAGTGAGGTGCACGAAATATGACATCTAAAAATAGATGGTTTACAAAGGACTGTATCTCATGAAATGGTGAAGCGACAAGTTTATATGGCTTTATCATCTTTTGTTTATTAAATCGGTCATTTCTTTGATCAGCAATACTTTTTCGATTGA
Source organism: Chryseobacterium sp. KLBC 52 (assembly GCF_003347605.1). Taxonomy (GTDB): domain Bacteria; phylum Bacteroidota; class Bacteroidia; order Flavobacteriales; family Weeksellaceae; genus Chryseobacterium. The sequence goes on from NZ_QDFZ01000001.1 coordinate 372,198, forward strand.
ATCACCTAATTCTAAGTTTAATTCATCGATTAATCCTTCCAAATCGTCAGTTTCGAGAAAACGTTTCCTATAGTTGTTCAATTTTTCTAGTGAGTATTCACCTATGGTATTTTTTCTTTTAAAAATTTTATTAGTAAGAATATTGACTGAAGTACCAAAAGTATCAATATCTTTTTCTTGTGCATTTTGAGGTTGTTTTCCTTTTTCGAAGACTATTACCTTGTCTGGAAAGCAATCAGAGATGATGAAAGGGGAATGGGAAGTTAAAATTATGTCTTTTAGGAGAAAATTATCATTACCAGCGTGAAGCGTTTTTCTTAATATGTTTATAAACTTTGAACGCCATTCCGGATTAAAATGTGTTTCTGGCTCATCTAGAAGTAGGAGAGTCCTTTTATTTTGAAGCATTAAACAGATTCCTAGTGTATGTAAAAATTGTTGCTCCCCGTCTGATAATTGCCTTAGAAGAAGATTTCTAGTTTTCTTTTCATCTAATTGCTTAATATGATAATTTGTAAAGTAAAAAAACTGTACATATTCTGGCCTTTTGTAATCAGTATAATATCCCTTTGAATTGTAAACTTCCTCCTTATAAACATTCTCTTCAACTCTTTCATTTAAAGAATGTAATGTTTGAAACAAGCTAAAAAAGGTGTATGGATCGTTTTCGAATTTTTTTCGAATTAAACTGATCGTGTTTTTATCAACAAAAAAGTCTAATGATAAATAATTATCTTTGGTATACGAGCAAGTAGCACATTCTTTTAACTTATTAATTAACGAGTCAAGATTGTCAAGCACCCGACCTAAGTAAACCTTTCTATTTTCAGTATCCTCATCATTCTCAATCTTTAAAATAGTTTCAACCTCTATTAAGTTATTTTCTTCAGCTCGGGGAACAATTTTTTGCCAATGGTTGTTGATGTTGATTGTGAATTGCTGTATTCCAGATATTTTTATCTCTTCTTCCAAAGTTGATAGTACGCCGCTTTTTCCATCCTTTTCAAAATCGAAAAACATTAAAATAGTTAGCAGTACTGCTTGGCTCATTTCGTAATCAATATATAATAGACTACTTTTCGGCTTTTTAAATTCAACTCTATCACGTAAATCTTCCAGATATTGATCATATTGAAATAATTTCATTTTAATATAAGGAAGGCTTAACGTTTCGTTCTCACCAGAAGAATACGCTACAATCAAATCAGGAATAAACGAACTTCCAAATGATTTTGAAATCGTTAAAAAACCGTTTCCATTAATAGACATTAACGGGGCTTGTCCCTTTTCCTTCTTAATCGAAATATGGTTAAGACTTTCGAGATCACTATTCAATGATTCGGAAGTGATGAAATACTCTAATTCAAAGGAATCTGGGTTGCTTTCTTTCGGATCATATGCAAAAACAGGGTAGTCATTAACGATACACTCCAAGTGATAAAAAATATTGGAAAGTGCTTCTAAAACATTTGATTTTCCGCTGCCATTTAAGCCTGCAAAACAAAATGGATGAAAATCTAAAAGGCTTTCATTAATTACAGGCTCTCTAAAATTTAATTCAAAATCATTTTTCAGGCTCCTGAATGAATCCGCTATTTTAAGTCTAATTAATTTCATTTACTCCTAGACTAATTTTGTTATCGATTATTTTCTGTTGAATGTCGTTTGATAGTAGTAATTCAAACAATATCTGCCTTGAATGCTCATAATCAGCTATATTTTCAAAATTATTATCCTTAAACAATTTTAACAAGGATTTACTTCTCGTTATGTTACCTGCTATATCTAAGGAGGTAAATCTCTTAATTAAATTTCCAAATACTATGTTTTCGTTAACATTCCCTTTCGAACTAAAAATATCTTGTAACAGAGCCTGAAACAATTCATGTAAAAGATTATGGGATTGTTTAACGGCATCAATATGCTTATCAAGATTAAATATTTCTTCTTCATATGACTTTTGAAGCTCGATCGGCGGTATTAATATCTTCTGTTTGCCTAATAATGTTGCACTAAAATTTGCCATATTTCCAGACTGTTTAGCTTTATTCCGCAATATTGCTTTTCCCAAATCAGAATTTAGGTAGGCAGCTAAATAGTAGGGATTAAGTTTTTTTTCATCCAACTTTATGGTGAATAGATATCCCGCATAAACAAATCCCTTTAAACTTCCCCAAACAGTAGTTTTACCTACCAATTCTATACTATTTGTCCTGTTGAATAAAATATCTCTATCTTTTAATTCATATTTTTTAAATTCCTCATCTGAAAGAGCAATAAACTTGAGTTCTGACAGATTTAATGCACCCTCATAAGTTAAATTATTCATACGAATCGTTGGAAAACCCGTTTCCCCATTTAATGCTTCTGCAACACCGTACCTGGTCTTCTTAATATAACGTGATAACTCATTGTAGCTCCAGTGCTCTCGTTCCTTATTTGCTACGAAAAAACTGAAAAATAATGCTTTTTTTAAAGTTTCATATTCAACAATACTTCGTTCTCTATTTTCAATTATAGTTTGGATTGTGTCCAATTGAACTGCTATTCTTTCTTGTCTTTCTAAGGAAGGAAGGTTAAAAATAAATCTGTTAAGGTCTCTTTTGTTAAAACCGGCTTGTGCTGCTCGAGACTCAGAAATGATTTTAAGGTAATTTTGAAATTGTTTGCTTTTTAATAAATAATAGATAAATCTTCTAGACACTTTAGTTTCGTCTGGTACAGCTTTCATTAAAGCTACATTATAGGCGCCAGCCTTACCTGACAAAACTTTACCGACTGAGGCGCCATATCTGGCTAGTAAAACATCATATTTTTCGACTTTTCGTAAATTATTTTTATCAGGTATATATACAGCTCTGTGATCACTCTCAAAATCACGGATCTGTAATAATCTGACGTAGCCTTGTTGTGGTTGTTCTACAAAAATAGATTTTGGAGGTTGACTTCCCCCAACGAAATCACATACTTCAAGTAGTCTTACTGTACCCATTAATCCATTAATTTAAAAAGTTGGCTGACGCCATTTCCTATAGTCTTTTCCAATTCAACTAATTTTTGCAAAATGACTCTTGGCGGTTCGTAATTCTGATCCTCAAAAACAAAATCCCGGTACAGATTAAAGTTTAGTTCTAAACCATTCTCTTCAATTTCTTCCAAATCTACATAGAAGTGTTTTTTTGTTCTATCCTTTTGTGAACTAGCAGTCTCATCTTTCTTCTTAAACTCTGATATTGTTTCAGGCAAAGGATAATCGTTGCTTATTTTTTTTCGACTGGTATCTAAAGTATAACCATCAGATTCCATTCCGTAAAACCATACCTTTTTAGTGTGGTATTTTTTGCTATTGAATTCTTTCTTAGTGAACAATAGAATAGATGTTTTGACAGCTGTATAGGGATTAAAAACACCACTTGGAAGTGAAATAACAGCTTGTAAATCACAATCTCTTAAAATTATCTCCCTAGTTCGTTTATACACTTTTCCAGAATTGAATAAGACTCCCTCTGGGACGATCACTGCTGCCCGACCATCAATCTTCAGCATATACATAATTCTTTCTAAAAAAAGAAGTTCTGTTTGTAAAGTTTGTGCTTTTTTAGCATCTTCTTTGATTTCGTATATCCGATTTAGATTTTTGCTTATACTTTTACTATTTACTTTGGCCGCAAATGGAGGATTAGCAAGAATATAATTATATTCAGCTTGTCCCCATAAATTTTCTTTATCCTTTGGTGTAACTTTAAGCGAAGCATGTTTTACTGTTGCTTTAAGATTACCACTAATAAGATTGTCAATATTGTGTTCAGCGGTTCGTGCCTTTTGGAAAAAATTTTCATATTCACTGGACAATGTATTTAAATGTGAGATATGGGGCTTTTCAATACCATGCATCATCATGTTCATCATACCAATTCGCACCATAGTTTCATCAATATCAAAACCGTAAAAGACTTGTTCTTTAAGTCTTTTTATATCCTTCTCCGCCAATTTTTTTCCATCAAGACCTTTTTCTAAGTGATTTTCCTCGTCAAGATCAATGTATTTTGAATTTTCTTTTAAAATATATTGATAACTACCTACCAAAAATCCTGAACTTCCACTAGTAACATCACAAATTTTTGTGTTCGGATCTATAATATCAGGACTCACCAGTTCTGCCATCATCTGTATGATGTGTCGAGGGGTTCTAAACTGTCCATTTTTTCCAGCCTCATTTGTTGCTTTCAATAAATATTCGTAAACATCACCTTGTATGTCCTGAAAATGCTGATTCTTTTCTTCCTCTTTTTCAATTAATTTGAATATTTCATCTACGATTCCAACCGCGTCTTCGAGTAATGAAGGTGTCGAAATGCCAAATTTTGCCTTTTTCATTTCTAGGGCAAAAGGCTCTGTTTCATTTCCTAAATCGTTTTGTATAAATAAAAAAACTTCATCAATACGCCTTTTAAGATCGCTTCCTTTTAAAGCATTATAATTGCCCCATTTGAATTCAGATGGTAAGGTTGGGTGAAACTTTTCTAATCTTTTCATAAAAATTAAATAGGAAATGTTTTCAATTGCGGTTATAGGATTTGATAACCCCCCTCCCCACAATCTATCCCAAAGCAATTGTACTTTATTTTTAATCTCTTGTGATAACATAGTAATATTTTTAATTTTTCAAGCAACTATTTAGTAGTCCGTTGGTCCAATTGTTCTTTTCTCAAAACTTGATGTAATTTATTGTTAACCAGATTTGTAAAATGTTAACTTTGAGATATACATTCCTGTCCTGCTTTTCTTAGATATCTACATTCCAACTTCAATTTGTTTCCATTAAATGTTTGCAATTTTTCATACTAATTAATTGTCATCTTGCGATTTAGCGTAAGCGCTTTCTATAGAAAATTTTATAATAAAAATAAGAAAAATTTAAAGTTGTCGGTTTTGTGACAAACTTTAGATTTTCATATCCTTTTAAGAAAAAACAAATTGACACGAAAAAGTGTTCTTAGCTGTTCAATAAAAGCGTATTTTAAATCTGCAATAAAATAGACTTGATTTATTTAAGTTTTTAAATGACAAACATAAGGCTTTTTTTGATTCTGATTGTTAGTTTGCAAGATTTCAGAGCCTATAATTTATCATGTTCTAAAATGACGTTTTATCATTGATTTATTTATTAGCTAAAACTCAGATCGGCAAAAACATGTAAAATAAAGAAAATTAGACCCCTGCTTCGCAAAGTCTCCTGACTTTGAGGTAGTGATAAAGCTCCAAAGCTCAGAAACCACGAACATGAAATTCAATAAACAAAAAAAACAGCCTCAAAAAGGCTGTTTTATATTTTGAATTCAAAATTCTTAAAATGTGATAAAGAAGGTTGGAGTTACTTCCCGATACAAAACTTAGAAAAAATATTCCCCAGCACCTCATCATTGGTAACCTCTCCGGAAATTTCGCCAAGATGTTCCAATGCATTTCTAAGCTCATACGCCAGTAATTCCGTAGAGATCCGGAAAGAAATAGCTTCTTTCACTTTATCAACGGCATCCATGGATTTTCTTAAGGCTTCGAAGTGACGTTGATTGGTGATGACAACATTATTTTCTTCAGTTTTTAAATGCTCCACATAAGAGGAAAGTTCATTTTTCAGATCCTGAATATTTTGATTTTCAACTGCTGAGATTTTAATAAAGTCAAAATCATGAGAAATTGCATTTCTGAAAATATCTTCTACCGTTTCGTATTTGGTAGGAGTCACTTCATCAATTTTTGTCGCACAGATAATCAGCTTCAGATCTTCCCTTAACAGGGATTGAATCATTTCAATATCCTCAGAAAAATCCTCGGTAGCCGCATCTGCCAGATACACCAGAATATTGGCGTTTTCTACTTTTTCTTTTGCTTTTTTTACCCCGATTGCTTCAATTTCATCTACTGTTTCACGAAGTCCGGCAGTATCAATTAATCGGAAGGCATGACCTTTAATATGAAGAACTTCCTCAATGGTATCTCTCGTTGTTCCCGCAATATTACTCACAATGGCTCTTTCTTCCTTCAAAAGGGAATTCAGCAGCGTAGATTTTCCGGCATTCGGCTTTCCGATGATGGCAACGGCGGTTCCATTTTTTATAGCATTTCCGTATTGGAAACTTTCAATCAGAGAGCTTAATTTGACTTCAATTTTATCCAATAATCCGCTTAAGGCACTTCTGTCTGCAAATTCCACATCTTCTTCTGCAAAATCAAGTTCCAGTTCAATTAAAGAAACAAAATTTAAAAGATCCGTTCTTAATACAGATATTTCGTTGGTAATTCCTCCTTTCAGCTGGTTGATCGCAACTTTTCTCGAAGCTTCATTTTCAGAAGCAATCACATCAGCAATCGCTTCCGCCTGGGAAAGGTCAATTCTGCCGTTGATAAAAGCACGAAGAGTAAATTCTCCTGCTTTAGCCATTCTCGCCCCGTTTTTGATCAGGGTTTCCAGAATACGTTTTCCGATATGCGGAGAGCCGTGAAAAGCAATCTCCACAGAATTCTCAGTGGTGAAACTTTTCGGAGCCAGAAAAATGGAAAGCATCACTTCATCAATAGCTTCCTCCTCATCCATAAAATAACCGTAATGAATGGTATGGGATTTTTGTTTTTCCAGATTTTTAGCCGGAAAACTTTTCTGAACTACAGATAAAGCTTCATTTCCTGAAACACGGATGATGCCTAAAGCACCTATTCCATTGGCCGTAGCCAGTGCACATATCGTATCGTTATTCATGCTGCAAATTTACGGTTTTTAATGTGAATTTGAATGGACGTCTGTTATTCAGATTATCTATTGCTGTATTCAGCTAAAAACTGCTAAGATTTTAAAACAGGCGATGTTTTGAGTGGCTTGTTGTATAAAAGATGTACCTGTTATATCAACAAATGCAGAATTATTTGTATTAAACACAGAGCAAAAATGCGATTTGGAATACAAAATTTTGAACATAATTCTGTTGAACATAAACAGAATCTGAAAACTGTAGTTTGCTGTGGTGTAACATTTATAAGTGTTTTTTGATAGCATTTACAATGATGAATGATGGTTAAATATCATATTAGAATAAAAAAATTAAACAGTTGTTTGGTATGTTAATTGTTGTTAGTGGGGACGATGATGTTGAAAATTTAAATATTTTTTATTTAAACAGTAATAATTTGTTAAAGTATTATAAATGTATATGAATAACCTATTTTTTTTAAATATTAATAAAAAATTATCTTTTTTATTGATACTTGTCTTCAGTACAATGACTTATGCGCAGTGTATTCCTTATACCGGACAGGCGATCACAAGCGGAAATACCTATTGCCTCAACGGAACCCTTAGTGTAAGTACCAATATCAGCATCCCGAACGGAGCAACCCTTATTATTCAATCCGGACAATTGCAATCCAATAGTATTCAGGTAGATGGAGTGTTGGAAATTGGTGATGGAGCAAGTGTTAAGTCTACAGGAACAGTGAAAGTAGGAACTTTCGGATCTCAGAAAAATTCAAAAATTAAATTAGGAGCGAAGTCTTTTCTATCCCTTGTAGGATCAGTGATTCAGGAAGACCCGTCATTTGGTGGTTTTTATCCCGGAACAACCTCGGTTATTGAGATGGGAACGAGCAGTGTAGTAGAAATTTGTGGAACCTTTACCCAGCAGTCTACCACCTATCCTTCTGTTGAATACGTAGGTATTTCTACCGGAAGGGCATATTGTATTGCAAAAGCAGACGTAAGTGGTGGAGGTGGAGCTTCCATTATCAGTGATGACAGCCAGATCGTAGCAATTGTGATGGGATCCGTAACAGGATTAGGAATGGGAAATTCCAGTTTCTGTGGACCGAATGCAACCAAAGCCATGTGTCCTTCTCTTTGGCCTGAAGGGTTGTCCGAAGATAAATCAAGTTGTGGAAATGCTCCTCTGATTATTAATGAGATCGATGGATTTTGTACAAAGCCCGGAATTTCAGGGACACCAGACGGATATACCAAATTCGGAATTACGGTACAGCAGAAAAGCGATTCGTGGCCTGAAAATATCCCTAATGGATTTCTGGCTATGGAATCAAAAAATAAAGGTTTTGTCATTACCAGAGTTCAGCATGTAAGCCAGACTCCGCAGCCGGGAGATGCCATCGCAGAACCGAAAGAAGGAATGCTTCTGTACGATATTCAGGATAAATGTGTGAAGCTCTTCAACGGTACGGAATGGAAATGTGTACAAAGAAGCTGTAATGATTAATCTAACCGATAAATAGTATGAAAAATATAAAAAATATAAGTATAGCAGTTGCTTTGGTCATTTTCAACTCGTTTTTTGGTCAGGTAGCTATAGGAAAACAGGCCATTGACGGAAACAGTACGGTGCTGGATTTTGACAATGCATCAGGAAATACAAAAGGCTTAATTCTTCCCGCTATCTCCGGATTTCCTACGGGAATTTTAGAAAACGGAACATTCATTTTTGATGTAACAGATAACAAAGTGAAGGTCTACGAAAATGATGTCTGGAAATCTTTGTCAGATGCCGGAAGTTCAAGTGCAATTGCTGCTAATAATTCTGCAGAAACAGGAAAGGGAGTGATTATGGGAGATGCAACAAGTTCTGCTGATGGGGTTTTGGTGCTGGAATCTCAGAATAAAGCAATGGTTCTTCCTCAGATAGCTGCACCGCATCTTAATGTAAAAAATCCTTATCCCGGAATGATGTGTTATGATACGACCAGTAAGACACTGGCAGTATTTGATGGCTCAGTCTGGAATTACTGGAAATAAACAATAAGCTAATCCGGAATATTCTGTTTAAAATAAAAAAGCAGCTGTGTATTGTACATGGCTGCTTTTTAGTTTAAACTGTCTCGTCCTGAAATAGCGATACACAAAAAAGAATCGTTATGGAAGAAACATTAAGATCCACGTACATTAAACGCACACAGAAGGATTACAGTTTAAGTTTAAAACTTCAAATCGTGAAAGAAGTTGAATGTGGAGCATCCACTATTACTAGTTGTCGTAAGAAATATGGTATTCAATCTCATGGTACTATTTTAAATTGGCTGAGAAAATATGGTAACTTTGATTGGGAAAACCAAAGACCTTATGCCATGGAAAAAACACCTGAACAACGTATTATGGAATTAGAAGCCCAGGTAAGGCTTCTTGAAAAGCAAAAGGCTTTTTTAGAAAAGCAGGCTTATATTGCAGATAAGAAGTCCATATTTTTTGATATGATGATTGATCTGGCTGAGAAAGAATATCACATTGATATTCGAAAAAACTCACCACCCGAACAATCGATTACTTCCGCAGTAAAGAAAAAGAAACTTTGATTTTTACTTGTGGATTGTTAGGGTTAAATAGACAAATCTATTATAGAAGTATCAAGCGTACGAAAGTTTGTAAAGATAAAGCTTCAGAGGTAGTAAAGCTGGTAGAGAATCTTCGTGTTAAGATGCCCCGGTTAGGAGGCAGGAAATTATATTTTATTTTACAGAGATCCTTAAGCTCCATTAAGGTAGGGAGAGATAAATTCTTTGCCATCTTAAAAGCTAATCATTTATTGATTGAACCTCGCAAAAGCTATCACATTACAACCAACTCTCATCATCGTTTTAGAAAGCATAAGAACCTGCTCCTTGACTATCAGATAACAAAGCCCAACCAGGTATGGGTTGCAGATATTACTTATATAGGGAACCGAAAAAATCCAAGCTATTTAAGTTTAATAACTGATGCGTATTCTAAGAAAATAATGGGACACTTTGTTGCAGACAATTTAAATACACAGAGTAGTATTATAGCTTTAAAAAGAGCTCTAAAGAAGTATAAAGGTATGAGAGAATCTTTAATCCATCATTCCGATCGTGGTTTACAATACTGCTCGAATGAGTATCAAAGACTTTTACAGAAACATCAATTAAAATGTAGTATGACACAAAACTCTGATCCTTATCAAAATGCAGTAGCAGAGAGAATAAATGGTATTTTAAAGCATGAGTTTGATATTGATAAACATGATATAAACAACAATTTAAGGAAAAAGATAGTAAATGAATCTATCGAAATCTACAATAATTTACGCCCACATTTTTCAAATCATTATCTAACTCCAAACCAAATGCATAAACAGTCACAAATTAAAATGAAAACCTATAAAAACAAAAACCAAAGCAATAGTAAAATTACTCTGGTTTAATTATTTATTTTTGTACTATAATCTGTATCAGATTTTCAGGACTAGTCA
>NZ_QDFZ01000010.1 GCF_003347605.1 Chryseobacterium sp. KLBC 52
CTGCATTATCCGGTTATCAGATTACCACTTACACTTATGATCCTTTAGTAGGAGTAAGAAGCATCACACCACCATCCGGAATCAGGGAAAGCTATGTTTACGACTCTGCTAACAGACTTCAGAAAGTGATCGATGTGAATGGCAAAGTGTTGAAGGAAATGAAATACAACTATAAAAACTAAAACTGATGAAAAAATTGATAATACCAATAGGAGCGTTGCTCTTATCCAATATAACTTATGCCCAGCTTTCCACGATTTCAAGCAATGAAAACTATATTCAGACCAAAACGTATCTGGATTATAATGGTACCACAGCTACAAAATCCTCAGAATCTGTACAGTATTTTGACGGACTGGGAAGGGCAAAACAGATTGTTAACATAGCTGCATCACCACTGGGACGGGATGTGGTTACTCATATTGAATATGACGCGTTCGGAAGACAGGTCAAAGATTATCTTCCTGTTCCCCAACTTTCCACAAGCAATGGAAACTATTATTCAGGACCTTTGGGTGTTTATCCTACAACCTACGGTAATGAAAAGATCTATTCTGAAAAAGTTTTGGAAAGCTCACCATTGGATCGGATTCTGGAGCAGAAACAGGTAGGTAATGACTGGAACGGAAAATCTGTAAAGTTTAGCTATGACACCAACGGATTTAATGAAGTCTATCAGTTTACCACGAGCACAAGCTGGGTAGATGGAGCTACAAAAAGTGTAGTGAGCTTATCGCCTGCCACCATTTATGCCCCCAACCAATTGTATAAAAACTCTGTCAAAGATGAGGATGATAATGAAACCATAGAGTTTAAAAACGGTAGAGGACAGGTTGTATTAGTAAGAAAAGTCATGAGCCCTGCAGAACATGTGGATACCTATTATGTTTATAATGAATATGATCAGCTGGCTTTTGTTATTCCTCCTCTGGCTGTTCATAAGTCTATTACGGATGATCTACTCAATACCTTATGCTATCAGTACCGTTATGACGGCAGGGGAAGACTTGTGGAAAAAAAGCTTCCCGGCAAAGGCTGGGAGTTTATGGTATATGATAAAGCCGACAGGCTGATGCTTAGCCAGGATGCCAATATGAAAGGATCTGGAAAATGGCTGATGACCAAGTATGACCAGTGGGGAAGAGTTGCCTATACAGGCATATTCAGTTCAAATGACAGTAGGGCGACAATACAGGATCAGATCAAGGATTTGGTTATTTATGATGCGCGCCATTCTACAGGTTTTGTAAGGAATGGAATCAATATTTATTATACCGCTGTCTATTTTACCCCTGAAAGTATTTTGTCGGTTAATTATTACGACTCTTATCCTGCCTACAGTTTTAATCCGGCATTTCCTTCAACAATTCAGGGAGAACCAGTATTGACAGACACTCATACAGCTGATGGAAGAAGTACCAAAGGACTACCTGTAATGAGTTTTGTAAAGAATATTGAGGATGACAACTGGACCAGGAATTATACCTATTATGATCAGAAAGGAAGAGCTATTGGCAGTCATTCTGTGAATCATTTGGGAGGCTATACCCGCACAGAATCCAAACTTGATTTTGCAGGAATCACGAAACAGACTGTAACAAGGCATAAGAGACTGAGTACGGATACCGAAAGGGTCATCACAGAAACCTTTGATTATGACAGTCAGAACCGCTTGGTTACCCATAAACATAAGATTGATAATAATGCTGAAGAAATCCTGGCTCAGAATACCTATAATGAAATTTCCCAGGTTACGAATAAAAAAGTAGGAGGAGTTACGGCTTCTTCTCCGCTTCAGCAGATAGATTACCAATATAATATCCGTGGGTGGCTGACCCAGATTAACGATCCTGCCAATCTTGGAAATGACCTGTTTGGATATAAAATCAGATATAATGAAGTACAAGGTCTGGAAGTCCCCAATACCAATTATCCGAACCAAAAAGTAAAACCGAAATACAACGGCAATATCGCTGAAGTTGATTGGAAAACCTCTACAGGAGCGAATGATAATGTGAGAAGATACGGATATGTTTATGACCCGTTGAACAGGCTTACAGCCGGTTTCTATCAAAAAGACACCAACCCTTCCGGGAAAGAATACAATGAACTCTTTGCTTATGACCTGAACGGGAATATTCTGAATCTGGTAAGAACCCAGGGACTTCTCCCGGGAAGTACTGAGGCCATGGTGATCGATAATCTGATCTACAGCTACACGGGAAACAGGCTTACCAAAGTATCTGATGCCTATCTTAACAGTTTAGGATATCCTGTAGGAGGAAATGAAATAGGCTATGACGATAACGGAAATATGACGACCCAATTGGATAAAGGAATTTCTTCCATTCAATATAATTATCTAAATTTACCACGAAAGATTACCCAGAACTCTAAGGTAACGGATTATATTTACAGAGCAGACGGAGTGAAACAAAAAAAGGTTTTCGGAACAGAAACAACCGATTATCTGGATGGCTTCCAGTATGTAAATTCTACATTAAAGTTTTTTCCAACCACAGAAGGATATTTTAATGTTGAAACCGGAAAGTATGTATATAATTATACCGACCACCTTGGAAATGTTAGAGTAAGTTATAATAAGAATGGAGCAGGATTAGAGATCATTGAAGAAAGTAATTATTATCCGTTTGGATTGAAACATGAGGGATATAATGCATTAGTAGGAAATCCTTCGTATAAGTACAAGTACAACGGGAAGGAATTGCAGGAAAGTGGTATGTATGACTATGGAGCAAGATTCTACATGCCGGATATTGGAAGATGGGGTGTGGTGGATCCTAAAAGTGAGTTAGGTAGAAGGTGGAGTCCTTATACTTATGCTCTAGATAATCCGATTCGATTTATCGATCCTGATGGAATGTGGCCATACCCTGTAATTACACGTTCTTTTGCTCCATTTGAGTCTTTTGGAGGATGGTTTGGAGGTGATAATAGAGGGTTTTCTACTTCTCAATCTGTTACGTCTAGATTATCACATAGCTATGTAATGAATACTGATAATCATACTTACACTAACTATGGAGCTACTTCCAGTCCTTCTACTCATTTTTTGTTTGGCTCTGCAACAGCAACAGATGACCGTGGTACAATTACAAATGCTGTATATAGCTCAAATAAAGATGGAAGTACTACAACTTCTTGGACATCTACAATGGCAGGGCACAATCCATTAGTTCCAGGTTCTCCTGATATTGATGTAAAAACTAATTTTAGTTTAACAGAGAATAAAGATGCAGGAACTTTAGGGGTTAGCGTTACTCAAACAGGAGATGGGTTTCCTTCAGCAGAGACAATGATTGGTGATACAGCTGGGAATCAATTGATGATAGGTGTTAGTCCTGCAGTAGGAAATCCTTACACGAGTTTACCAGGAGACGGCAGTAAACCAATGATGAGTAATAATTTTACAGTAACAATGGACAAGAATGGCGTATTTACAGGAGTGCAAAAAGGAGATAAAACATACTCTGTTGGTGATTGGAATAAAACAATGACTTCGCAACCAGCTGTTGAAAGAGTTCCTATTCCAGAGCCAGGATCATTGGAGTTTGAAATGGTAAGATAATAAACAAAAAATTAGAATGAAAATACTACGAACAAATTGGATAAATATATTAGGTGTCTTTATATTCCTCTTAACTTATTCCATCATTTTTAATTTTACTGTTGATGATGGTGTTACAAGAAATTTTTTTCAGTCAATATTTGCTGCAATATTTTTAATCCTCTTATACGGCATAATGTTTTGGGCGGGCTTTATATTAGCTCTTATTATTTTAGATTTAATACTGATAGTTCCTAATCAGGATAAACTTACTTTAAAGTTATTATTTGAATGGGCTATAATTAGCATCCCTTTTATATACTGGGCTATCATGTATGAAAAACAGCGAAATATTTTTATAGTTGCTATAATAGCTCTTCTAATAACACAATTATTAAGAAAAAAATTAATAACCAAAGCCACTCATTGAGTGGCTTTTATTTTACATTATAGATTGCAATTTAGTTTGTTTAAGGAAAGCATCAAGTAGAGCGAAGACATGTTGTCTGTCGTTCTCTTTTAGTTTTTGGATATCGAGGATTTTAGCGACAATATTTTTATCCAGTAGAATATCTGTAGAACCTACGAGATAATCCAGAGATCCCCCCGCTGGCGCGAGCGTCTCGCTCGTGCCCACAAATAAAACGAAACCTCTGCAACAGCGGAGGTTTTTTTATACTATAAGTTGTTTCAGTCGATTATATACCTTCATCTAATATAATTATCTAAATTTACCTGGAAAGATTACCCCAAACTCCAAAGTAACGGATTATATTTACCGAGAAGACGGAGTGAAGGTAAGAAAGGTTTTCGGAACAGAAACAACCGATTATCTGGATGGCTTTCAGTATACCAATTCGATATTAAAGTTTTTTCCAACCGCAGAAGGATATTTTAATGTTGAAACTGGAAAGTATGTGTACAATTATACGGACCACCTTGGAAATACAAGATTAAGCTATGCTAAAAATGGAGCAGGAACAGAGATCATTGAAGAAAGTAACTATTACCCGTTTGGACTTAAACATGAGGGGTATAATGGATTGGTAGGAAATCCCTCGTATCAATACAAGTACAACGGAAAGGAACTGCAGGAGACTGGTATGTATGATTATGGTGCCCCCCGCTGGCGCGAGCGTCTCGCACGTGCCTACGAATAAATCAGAACCTCTGCAACAGCGGAGGTTTTGATTTATTTTGTCTTAAGAAGCTCTATTGATATATAATGATCCCAGCTGTGCAAAGTCTTCAGACTTTGTGAGATTGTTAAATAAATTTACCCGGCTAACGCGAGCATCTCGCTCGTCTCTCATGGCATATAATAAAGCCATCGTAGTGCAAAATAGCAGTGGTTTTTGTGTTTATAAACAGGTTCAAATAATTATATTCCTCCATCCAATATAATTATCTAAATTTACCACGAAAGATTACCCAGAACTCAAAAATAACGGATTATATTTACAGAGCAGACGGAGTGAAACAAAAAAAGGTTTTCGGAACAGAAACAACCGATTATCTGGATGGTTTTCAGTGTACCAATTCAATATTAAAGTTTTTCCCAACCACGGAAGGATATTTTAATGTTGAAACCGGAAAGTATGTATATAATTATACTGATCACCTTGGAAATGTTAGGTTAAGTTATGCTAAAAATGGACCAGGAACAGAGATTATTGAAGAGAGTAATTATTATCCGTTTGGATTGAAGCATGAGGGATATAATGTATTGACAGGAAATCCAAGTTATAAGTATAAGTATAATGGAAAGGAACTTCAGGAAAGTGGCATGTATGATTACGGCTGGAGAAATTACATGCCTGATGTGGGACGTTGGACGCAGTTAGATCCACTAGTTGAAAATACAGAAGATCCTTATGCTTATAATAATCCGATAAGTTTAACGGATCCTGATGGAAGAGCTCCATATGATGGTGGAGATGATGATTGTTGTAATGAATTTTTTACTGGGGTAAAAGAGGGCTTTGTCGGAACATTCAAAGGAATTGGAAATTTTATAGCCCATCCTATTGATGGGACAAAAAATGCAGTTAACAATTACACTTGGAGTGATTATGGTGATAGTGTGGCTAATTCTATGACGTTTGGTATTTATGGAACGGCTAAAACAGCAGGAGCACTGATACAAGGAGATTCTAAAACAGCAGGGAAAATAACAGGGGAAAAAGCGGCAGAAGTTATTATTGTAGCGACTACAGATGGTTTGGGAAGAGGAATTAAAGGTATAAGAAATGCTAAAGATCCTGGCTTAGGAAATCAGTTCAAAACAAAAACGACTTCGCAGGTAAATAATGCAATGGAAAAACAAGTTAATAAAGGGAAATTAGATAAAGTCTATACGGACCCTAAAAGTGGCTCAATTTCTTATAAAAATAAAAAATCTGGTTATTCATATAATGTAGATACTGGAAAATCAGGAAAAACGGGAAAAAAAGTAGAGCCTGCACATATTGATGTTAACTATCCAAATCCTAAGCCTAAAAACATGCCACCTAAGAAGAAATTACCAACAAAAGAAGATTAATATGATATCATTTATAAATTACAAAGATGTTCCTGAACAATTAGAGGTTATTGTTGATAAACAAGGAATAGAGGAATTAATAGAATATTTAAAATTTGTTAAGCAAAGTGAAGATCATATACACTTGACATTAGGAACAGAGTTACACGAATACCCTGAAAGTTTAGAGCCAGGGGTTATAAATGTAAAATCAGTCAGATTAGAATTTTATAAATCTGATATTTTAGATTCCGATGCCAAAGTTTTATAAACTTTCCCCAGCTGGCGCGAGCGTCTCGCTCATGCCCACAAATAATAACGAAGCCTCTGCAACAGCAGAGGTTTTTTATTTTCTTGTTTTGAAAAACTATATTGATATATAATGATGATCCCCCCCGCTGGCGCGAGCGTCTCGCTCGTGCCTACGAATAAATCAGAACCTCTGCAACAGCGGAGGTTTTGATTTATTTTGTCTTAAGAAGCTCTATTGATATATAATGATCCCAGCTGTGCAAAGTCTTCAGACTTTGTGAGATTGTTAAATAAATTTACCCGGCTAACGCGAGCATCTCGCTCGTCTCTCATGGCATATAATAAAGCCATCGTAGTGCAAAATAGCAGTGGTTTTTGTGTTTATAAACAGGTTCAAATAATTATATTCCTCCATCCAATATAATTATCTAAATTTACCGGGTAAGATTACCCAAAGCTCCAAAGTAACTGATTATGTTTACCGGGCAGACGGTGTGAAGGTAAGAAAGGTTTTTGGAACAGAAACAACTGATTATCTGGATGGCTTCCAGTATACCAATTCGATATTAAAGTTTTTCCCAACCGCGGAAGGATATTTTAATATGGAGACCGGAAAGTATGTGTATAACTATACTGATCACCTTGGAAATACCAGATTAAGCTATGCTAAGAATGGAACAGGAACAGAGATCATTGAAGAAAGTAATTATTATCCGTTTGGATTGAAGCATGAAGGGTATAATGTATTGGCAGGAAATCCTTTGTATAAATACAAGTACAACGGCAAAGAACTTCAGGAGACAGGAATGTATGATTATGGCTGGCGTCAATATATGCCTGACTTGGGTCGATGGATACAGTCAGATCCACTGATAAAGGATTTAGATTTTACTTTTGACCCTAATAATATTGATGATGACGAAGTAGCAAGTGCAATTGAAACTACTTTGGGTAATGGCGGTGGAATTTTCAATCCTGATAACCTAAGCCCATATTCTTATGGCTATAACAATCCTATAAAGTTCGATGACCCAGATGGAAGATGTCCAACTTGTATCGTTGGAGCTGTGGTTGGAGCTGCTACAGAATATGGATTACAGGTCGCAGCAAACTATCTTGATCCTGAAGTTAAAAATAAGTGGACAGACAACATCTCTCTTTCATCAATTGCTTTATCTGCTTTAGAAGGGGGATTAACACAAGGCAGTAGTGCACTTAGAAAAGCAGCTGTAAAGACAACCGTAATGATAGCAAAAAATACGGTGGAAGTAAATACAACGAAAGGAGCTAAAATGGAGACTAATTTTCAGAATGTTGCAAAAAATACTCTTATAGATGCGGCTGCTGGAGGTGTTACTAAGAAAATTGGGGGATTAGCTAAAACGGCAAAATTAGAAAAGATAGATAAATTGGCTACTAAAGTTAATTTAAACAGTAATGCTAAAGCTAAGAATTTTGTAAAAAAAATAACTGGATTTAGTTCTAGAAGATCAAGTAATGTTTCAAAAAAGCTTGATGTAAAGGCGGTTTCAAAGCAGGTAAGTAATGGGGTTAAAAACTTTACCAATAAAACTGTTGAAAATTCTACTAATGCAGTTACTAAAAATAAAGTGGATAAAGTAAAAGATAAGACAAATGACTAAGAAAAGTTTTTTTTTAATTTTAATATTACTATTTATGATTTTTCTTAATAGAAATGTTATGATATACAGACCTCTAATGAAAATCATTCCTCTAAAACAGACTCAAGGATTGATTATAGATGAAAAAGAACCCCAAAGAAGGGGCTTTATAACAGGAGCATTCAATTACTATTATGAATTTTCTGTAAAAGATAAGAAATATTCAAATCCTAGTTATGATGATAGTTATAAGATAGGGGATACAGTTTGGGTAGAGTATAATGAAAGTTTTCCTTTTATAAATAGAATAAAAGGTCAGAAATAAAATACCTACTCCTCGCTGGCGCGAGCGTCTTGCTCGTGTCCAAAAATAAAACAAAAACCTCTGCAACAGCGGAGGTTTTTTATTTCTTGTGTTAAGAAAAAGATATGGATAATCATCAAAAATTAATAAAAAATTGTATTTGTAAATTATATAAAATGAACAGGTTATGTTTTTGTATTCCAAAAATCTGTATATTGTATTACCAAATTAAAGCGTAATCCGAAAAGCATATAGAGTAGGAAAAAAATCAAAAAAATGTTACTATGAAAAACTTAAGAAAACTTTCAAAAAGAGAATTGAAAACTGTTCAGGGTGGTATCCCGATGTGTCTGGCAGGATACTTCTGGTGTTCATTGGAAAGAAAATGTATTCCGGTAGGATCACCATGCGGACTTATTATCGATTAACTAATTAAAATAGTAGAAACAGGCTGTCTCAGAAATGGGACAGCTTTTTATGTGCTCACCACCAATCGACTTAGGAATCAGGAGCGTAAAGAAAATTTGAATGTAATCCGTTAAAAAATTTCCACTGTCTGAGCATGGGACTTACTCAGAACCGAAGCAGAACCGGATGATCCATGCGAGTTTGGAAATTTTAGGAGTACATTTAAATTTTTAGCGGATGATTCCCGTCTTGAACTTTTGTATACTTTTGTTTTAAGACAAAAGTATAAATGAAAAAAATGTTATTTTGCAGTCTTAATTACAGAACTTTCGTGCGATCCAGAACAAATTATATTCTTGCTGTTGGTATCATTTTTTTGAATGTTATAATATTACTGGTAAATATATACATAATAAGAAATGGTTTTCGTGTCTTTGAAGGAGGCTTAAATTTTTCTACCCTATTAATGATTTCAAATGTTTTTATCTTTCCTGCAGCTGGAACATTTTTCAAAAACTTAAGAAGTGAATTTATAATGTTAGCACTGAACATATTAGGAATAGTTATAGCCATTTTAGGAACTTTTCTGGCTTTTATTACGATAACAATTCAATGCTAAAGGTAGATTATTACGTTAATATCTGACTTAGGAATTAGTAGCGTTAAGAAAATTTCAATGTAAACCGTTAAAAAATTTCCACTGTCTGAGCATGGGACTTACGCAGAACCGAAGCAGAACCGGATGATCCATGCGAGTTTGGAAATTTTAGGAGTACATTCAAATTTTTAGCGGATGATTCCCGTCTTGAACTTTTGTATACTTTTGCTTCAAGGCAAAAGTATAGTTGAAAATCATATTAAATATTTCCCAATTTACTTGTTCCACTTCTTTTAGTCTGTGTCTTTGACTTGTTGATGGTATTAGCTACCAGTTATTTAAAAAGTAGTATATTACTCATTAATGCCCGACTTAGGAATCAGGAGCGTTAAGAAAATTTCAATGTAATCCGTTAAAAAATTTCCACTGTCTGAGCATGGGACTTGTTCAGAACCGAAGCAGAACCGGATGATCCATGCGAGTTTGGAAATTTTAGGAGTACATTCAAATTTTTAGTGGATGATTCCCGTCTGGGACTTTGTATGCATTGACAGGAGCAAATACAACATAAATTCAGAAAAAAACAAAAGTAACTGATATGATCATTTTTAAAAAATATTATATTTATATTATTGTCATTATAATAGGGGGCCTCTTTTTCTATGACCATTTATTCTTACAAAAGTTTAAAAATTCATATAAAAAAGAAGGTTTGTATACTACCGGTATAATACAGGAAGTTAAAGGGTATGGCAGAGGAACAGGTTTTAAGTTTATCTATACCTTTACTTTGAATGGTAAAAGGTATAAATCAAATTGTGATGTGGGAAACTTATCATATTCAGTTGCTGAAAAGAAAGTCAATAAAGAGTATTTAGTAATATACTTGAATAGTGATGTTCACAATAATAGAGTATACGCTAATGTTCCTATTGAAGATAGTTTAAAAACTAATGCAGAATTAAAAAAATGGATTGAAAAAAATCCACTGATTAAACAAAAACTGGATTCGATTCCTGGAGCAGGATTCTTTTGGGAGAATTACTTTTGAAAAATCGCCCGTCACCATGCAGACTTATTGTCGAATAATTAAAAAATAGTAAAAACAGGCTGTCTCAGAAATGGGACAGCCTTTTTATGTGCTCACCACCAATCGACTTAGGAATCAGGAGCGTTAAGAAAATTTCAATGTAATCCGTTAAAAAATTTCCACTGTCTGAGCATGGGACTTGTTTAGAACCGAAGCAGAATCGAACGAACCATGCGAGTTTGGAAATTTTAGGATTACTTTTCAATTTTTAGCGGATGATTCCCGTCTTGAACTTTTGCATACTTTTGCTTCAAGGCAAAAGTATAAGTATAAATTATGAATGAAAATCATCAAATCTGGATTTTCATCTCTCACTGAAAAACCGTATTTTTGTACATCTAAAAAGTAAAAGAACGAATGAATTCCTACAAAAATCCATTGGAAGAGCGCTACTCCAGTGAAGAAATGTTATTTAACTTCTCACACAATAACAAATTCCAGAATTGGAGAAAGCTTTGGATAGCTCTTGCTGAAATCGAAAAAGACCTTGGACTTGAAATCACAGACGAGCAGATCGCTGAGTTAAAAGCTAATGCTGAAAACATCGATTACGTAAAAGCTGCAGAGTACGAAAAAAAATTCCGTCATGATGTAATGGCTCACGTTCACGCCTATGGTGATGTGGCGCCTTCAGCAAAAGGAATTATCCACCTGGGAGCTACTTCGGCTTTTGTAGGAGACAATACAGACTTAATCCAAATCCGTGACGGACTTTTAATCTTAAAGAAAAAGTTGGTGAACGTGATGAAAAATCTTTCGGATTTTGCGATTCAGTATAAAGACCTTCCAACTTTAGGATTCACACACTTCCAGCCGGCTCAGCTGACAACAGTTGGGAAAAGAGCTACCCTTTGGTTACAGAGTTTGGTTCTTGATATTGAAGAATTGGATTTCTTCCTTGAAACCCTACGTTTCAGAGGAGTAAAAGGAACTACAGGAACTGCTGCCAGCTTCCTTGAATTGTTCAACGGTGATTATTCTAAAGTAAAACACTTAGATAAAGAACTTTCAAAAAGATTCGGTTTCGAAAAAGTTTTCGGAGTTTCCGGACAGACTTATGATAGAAAAATTGATGCTAAAGTAGTTGCTTTATTGGGAAATATTGCACAGTCTGCGCACAAATTCACAAACGATTTACGTTTACTTCAAAACCTTAAGGAAATTGAAGAACCATTCGAAAAAAACCAGATCGGTTCTTCGGCAATGGCATACAAGCGTAACCCGATGAGAAGCGAAAGAATCGGAGCATTGGCAAAATATGTAATGTCTCTGACGACAAGTTCTGCAATGGTAGCTTCTACACAATGGTTTGAAAGAACATTGGATGACTCTGCAAATAAGAGATTAACAATCCCTCAGGCGTTTTTAGCTGTTGATGCTATTCTGTTAATCTGGAACAACATCATGAACGGAATTGTTGTTTATCCAAACAGAATCAACAAGCACATTATGGAGGAACTTCCTTTCATGGCGACAGAATACATTATCATGGAAGAAGTAAAAGCTGGTGGTGACCGTCAGGAAATCCACGAAGTGATCAGAGTTCACTCTATGGAAGCTTCCAAGAAAGTGAAAGAAGAAGGAAAAGAAAACGACCTTATCGAAAGAATCTTAAATGATGATTCTTTAAAACTAGACAAATCAAAACTGAAAGAAGTTTTAGATCCTAAAAACTTTATTGGTTTCGCGCCGATCCAGACGGAGGAATTCATCAAAAATGAAGTACAGCCGATTATAGACCAAAACAAAGACTTAATAGGATTGGAAGCTGATCTTAAAGTATAAAACAATATGCAGTCTTTTGGGCTGCATATTTTATTTCCCACTCCAATTAATATGAAAAAACTGCTATTAACCATCCTATTAACACCAATCATTTCTTTTTCTCAGAGTAAAGAAGATTTACATTATTTCAAATCCAAAGATTCTTTAGTAGGAGTAAAAGATAAAGCAGGAAAAATAATTGTTCCTGCACAGTTCAAAGTCTTTTCATTCTTTAAAGATGGAGATCCTGTAGAAGGAGAAACCATTCTTTTTGACGGAACTAAAGAAGGCGAAGAACCAGAGAAAAATGCATGGGGATATGTGTATGACAGAAATGGGAAGTTCCTGTATCAGCCTTTCCTTTTTGACAATGGAGCAGATTATTTCTCTGAAGGACTGAGAAGATTGGTTAAAAATGGTAAAGTAGGATTTGCAGACCGAAACGGGAATACTGTTATTGTAGCTAAGCACGACTTTGCATTTCCTTTTAATTATGGATACGCCACCTTTTGTGACGGCTGTGACTGGGAAAAAACAAATGATGAACACAGGTCTGTTGTAGGTGGTAAATGGGGCGTGATGAATGTCAAAGGAGAAACTGTTCTGCCATTGGCAAAACCATCAGAAAAGGATGTTGAAATAGACGGGAAATACTACCCGAATCCGTTTCAGTATAATGAAAAGGAGAAGAATATCCTTCAGTTCTTTGAAAAGCAGAAGAAAAAACTGTCAGATCTTTATTATGTGAATTTTTATGACAAATTATCTGAAAAAGAAAAGAATCTGTTTTTTGAAATCGTAGAAAGGCCAAAAGAAAATTTTCCCTATTATCAGGTGAATACTTATAATGATAGGAAAAAAGACTTAGATATGCTTTACCGCTTCAAGTTTCTTGTTTCAGAAGATGGAAAAACATTTTATGCCATTGAGGATTTTAATGAAAAGAAAGTTCCTTTTGAAAACTGGCTGAAAGAAGAAATAAAAAATGCAGAAGACTTTCAGAAAGAACATAAGGATAATCCGAATAAGTTTATAAACAAATAAAATAAATTTGGAAATTCCATAGGTCAAATTTGAAGAAAATACGACTTATTCCTTTAAATTTGTACAGAATAATGATTGGAGGGAAAATCTCTTTCAAAAATTTCCAATATAGATGGGTTTAAAGAAAAAAACTTTAACTCAGAAAAAGTAAAAAAGAAAAATAAATCTAATATTAAAAATCTGACATCTAATGTCTAATAACAAAAGAATTTTCGTAGAAAAAAGAGGAATTTTCGATGTTGAAAGTCCAAAAATTTTTGATGAAGTAAAAGCGGTTGTCCCGGCAATTCAAAGTGTGAAAGTATACAATGTGTATGATATTTTCAATTTGAATGACGGAGAATTTGAAAAAGTGGTGAACAACACTTTCGTAGACCCTGTTACTGATATTTTACATACAGAAAACCCTGCAAAAGCTATTCACTTCGGAATGGAATTTTTGCCGGGACAGTATGATCAGAGAGCAGATTCTGCACAACAGTGTATCGCTTTACTGACTGAAAATGAAAAATCAAAAGTAAGAAGTGGAAAATTAATCGAATTTGAAGGAGTTTCCGAAGCTGATCTGGTTAAAATTAAAGACCTTTTGATCAACAAAGTAGAATCTCAGGAAAAGGACTTATCTATTCTGGATATTCCTGCAGATGAAACCCCGTCAAAAGTAATCATCCACGAAAATTTCATCAATTTCAATGATGCTGAACTTGAAAATTTCTACAACAATCATGGTTTTGCATTAGGATTGGATGACCTGAAATTTATTCAGGAATACTTCAAAACTGAAGATAGAAATCCTACGGAAACAGAATTAAAGGTATTAGACACGTATTGGAGCGACCACTGCCGTCACACCACTTTCGAAACACAGTTGTCAGACATTCAGTTTGAAGGTCAGTTCAAACATACATTGGAAACTATTTTCAATGATTATATCGAAAAAAGAAAATTCTTAGGCCGTGAGCTGAAGCCAATTTCCTTAATGGATCTGGCAACAGTATGCGGTAAATATTTCCATAAAACAGGGAATCTTGATAACCTTGTTATTTCAGACGAGATCAATGCTTGTACCATTCAGATCGAAGCAGAATACGACGGTAAAAAAGAGCCTTGGTATTTATTATTCAAAAACGAAACGCATAATCACCCAACAGAAATTGAACCTTTTGGAGGAGCTTCTACTTGCCTGGGAGGGGCTATCAGAGATCCATTATCCGGAAGATCTTTCGTTTTCCAGGCGATGAGATTAACGGGTGCGGCAGACGTTTTAGAATCTGTTGACAAAACATTACCAGGGAAACTCCCTCAGAAAACCATTACAAAGCAAGCTGCCAACGGATATTCATCTTATGGTAATCAGATCGGTCTTGCCACGACAATGGTTTCCGAAATCTATGACGAAGGATACAAAGCCAAGAGAATGGAAGTAGGTTTCGTTACCGGAGCTGTTCCTGTAGACTGGGTAAGACGTGAGAAACCTGAAAATGGTGATTCAATTATTATCTTAGGAGGTGCAACAGGTCGTGACGGAGTAGGAGGAGCAAGCGGAAGTTCAAAAGAGCAGAACGAGACTTCTATCCACACGATGAGTTCTGAAGTTCAGAAAGGAAATGCTGTAGAAGAGCGTAAAATCCAGAGATTATTCAGAAGTCCTGAAGTAACGAAGTTGATCAAAAAATCAAACGATTTCGGAGCAGGAGGAGTTTCTGTGGCAATCGGTGAAATTGCAGACTCTTTAGAAGTAAACCTTGATGTATTACCATTAAAATATGAAGGATTAAACGGAACCGAGCTGGCTATTTCTGAGTCTCAGGAAAGAATGGCTGTGGTAGTAGATCCTCAGGATAAAGAAAAATTCATCAAATTCTGTGAAGCTGAAAACATTGTTGCCGTAGAAGTAGCAAAAGTGACGGATTCCGGAAGAATGCAGATGTTCTGGAAAGGAGACAAAATTGTAGACCTTTCAAGAGCTTTCTTAGATACTAACGGATGTTCAAAATCTCAGGAAGTGAAAATCACTCACCTTGAAGAAGTAAAAGAAGAAGCAAAAGCCTTCACAACAGAAAACTTCCTGAACATCTTAAAAGATAAAAATGTAGCTTCCCAAAAAGGACTATTGGAAATGTTCGACTCTTCAGTAGGAGGAACTACCGTAGCAATGCCTTTAGGAGGGAAATACCAGCAGACACTCATGGAAGGAAGTGTGCAGACACTACCGATCTTAGGAGCAAAAGATATTAAAACCGTTTCTTTGGCAAGCTGGGGATTCGATGCTGAAATTTCAAAACAAAACTCATTGCTAGGATCATCTTATGCTGTAGTAGAGAGTGTGGCGAAGATTGTAGCGATGGGAGGCGATTATAAAAACATCAGACTAAGCTTCCAGGAATACTTCGAAAAATTAGGGCAAAATCCTGAAAAATGGGGTAAACCTTTAGCTTCACTTTTAGGAGCTTATGATGCTCAGATCAATTTAGGTCTTGCAGCCATCGGAGGAAAAGATTCCATGAGCGGAACCTATCAGGATCTGAATGTTCCGCCAACCTTGATTTCTTTTGCATGTGCCAACGGAGATAAAGAAAATATCATCTCTCCTGAATTGAAAAGTGCAGGGAACAAACTGTATTTCTTCAATCACGTTGCTCAGGAAAGCGGACTACCAAACTATAATGCTTTAAAAGAAGCTTTTGAATTCATTTTCGAAAACATCAAAGCAGGAAAAATTGTTTCTGTAAAAACAGTGAAAGAAGGAGGTTTGGCAGTAGCTTTAGCAAAAATGAGCTTCGGAAACAGATTAGGTGCTGAAATCAATGCTGAGGAAGCTGTTTTATTGGGTAAAAATATCGGTAGCTTAATCATTGAAGCAAAAGAAGAATTAAGCGATGTAAACCTTCAGTTGATTGGAAAAGTAGTCGAGGATGAAATTTTGAGCATCAACAATTTCAAATTTCAAATTTCAAATCTCGAATCCAGTTTTACTGGTACTTTCGAGAACCTTTTCCCAACAGTAGAAAAAGAAAAGATCACGGTTGAAATTGATGAAAAATCAAACTCAATCCATCCAAGAAATATCATCATCAAAAAACACGGAATCGCACAGCCTAAAGTATTTGCTCCGGTATTCCCGGGAACCAACTGTGAGTATGACACGCTGAATGCATTCCAGAAAGAAGGAGCTGTAGTAAGCAGCTTGCCTTTAATCAATATCAATCACCAGTTACTGGATGAAAGCATTGATGCATGGGTAGAAGAGATCAGAACATCTCAGATTCTGGCATTCTCAGGAGGTTTCTCTGCTGGAGATGAGCCGGATGGTTCTGCAAAATTCATTGTAAACGTTTTGAAAAACGAGAAAATGAAAAATGCAGTTCACGAATTATTAGACAGAGACGGGATGATCATCGGGATCTGTAACGGATTCCAGGCGCTTGTGAAGTCAGGATTATTACCTTACGGAAGAATCAAAGATCTGGATGAAAACTCTCCAACGTTAGCGCACAATGCGATCAGAAGACACATCTCTCAGATGGTTACTGTACAAGTAGTGAATGACGAAAGCCCTTGGTTAAAAGGAATGAAAGGACAAACTTTCACAATTCCGATTTCCCACGGAGAAGGACGTTTCATGGCTTCAGAAGAAGAGATTAAGAAATTGTATGAAAACGGGCAGATTGCTACCCAATACATTGATCTTGATGGAAACATTGCCCACGGTATGCCATTCAACCCTAATAATTCATTATTCGGAATTGAAGGAATTACCAGCCCATGTGGAAAGATCTACGGAAGAATGGGCCACCCGGAGCGTTTTGCAGAAGGTCTTATGAAGAATATACCAACCGCGAATTATCACAACATATTCAAAAACGGTGTTGAATACTTCAAATAACAATACAAGAAAAATGATCGTCATTCATGGCGGTCATTTTTCGTCTTTAAGAGGTTTCTACGAAGAAGCTTCTAACGTTCTGATGAAGGATACAGACTGGAAAGTAGGAACTCTGGACGGCTTTGATGATATCCTTTACGGAGGTTTCGGAGTATTCGAAAACAAAGAAGAAATTGAAATCATCTGGAAAGAATCACAGAAGTCAAAAGAAGACTTAGGTTTTAAGGCTACCCGTGAATTCTATGAAAATAAAATCAGACAGGGAAAACCTTTCAACATAGAATTAATTCAGCAAAAATTAGATGAATTGATAGAAGGAAAAGGGCAAACCCTTTTTGAAATCCTGATTGAAATTATAAAATCACATACGAATATTACACTGAGCCTGGAATGATGAGTAATGAGTAATGAGTAATGAGTGCGAATTTTTAAACCATTAAGAAGAATAAAGATTATAAGAAAAGTTAAGATTCATCGCTGATGAATAAGGCATTCTACTTATAATAGCTTTAGCTGTTGCCTTAATAATTCTTCATCCCTTCAAAAATCTTAATGGTTCAAATAATTTTATTCAACTAGGGCGCAAATTGGTCTATAGCTAAGTGAAACACCCTTGCGAACGAAAAAATTAATATAAAACTTTGCGTCTTTTGCGTTAAAAACTATGCAAGTTGAAAGATATTAACAATTTTTCTCACTATTTTTACTTTAAAAAAGGAAATAACAGAAGTTGAATGAAGAAAATTATTTACGGGCTGTTCTTCGGTGACAGCATTACCTATGGAGAATATGACGGAGTTTTTGGCGGATGGGTAGATATTCTGAAAAGATATGCCCTGCAGAAATTTCATGAAGGAAACGGAGATGAGCTCATTCTGTTCAATCTGGGCATAGGAGGAGAAACCACAGATGGATTGCTCAAAAGAATTCCTCATGAATTGGCTGTAAGAAATTCTGCTGATGGAAATATCGTTTTTCTAAGTTACGGAGCCAATGATCTTGCTGTGAAAGACGGAGTACAGATCGTAGATCCTGAAAAATTTAAAACCAATATCAAAGAAGCTGTTGCCCATGCCAGACAGTTTTCCAATACCATTTATCTCGTAAGCATTCTTCCTTTTTCTCAAAAAATAGATGGAGTAGTGGTAAGTTCCGGAAAGAAAAGAATCAGCGAAGATGTTGTCGCGTATAATCAGATTTTGAAAAATATTGCGGCAGAAGACTCATTGGGATATATTGATTTTTATTCTGCTTTCCTGGATGACAAAGAAATCCTGCTTTCTGCAGACGGTGTACATCCCAACGAAAAAGGCTATGGAATGATGGCTGAAATTGCAATCCCAATCATTGAAAAATATTTATAATGCCCAATTTATTTTCTTACGGAACGCTGCAAAAAGAGCAGGTTCAAATGGAAACCTTCGGAAGACTTTTGCAAGGTGAAAAAGATGTTTTATCAGGATATAAATTAAATATGCTTGAAATTACAGATCCTGAAGTACTTCGGAAAAGCGGCCAGCAATACCATCCTGTTCTTGAATTTTCAGGGAGGGATAATGATCAGGTAGAAGGAGTGCTTTTTGAGGTGACAGAAGAAGAAATTCTTCAGGCAGATGAATATGAAGTTGATGATTACAAAAGAATCGAAACCGTTTTTAAATCCGGAAAAAAAGGTTTTATCTATGTGGGAAAATAGTCATTGCGAGCAACGCGAAGCAATCTCACGATCTCCTATGAAATTCCAACGGGACCTTTGTCATTCCGAGCAAAGCAAGGAATCTAAACTTGAATGTTCTCTCACAGCTTTTGCAAATGAAGTAACTTTTAGACTTAATAGATGCTTTTCTATTAATATGACAAATTTAATACTCAATAGAAGTGGGCTTTAGCCCACTTATCTTATAAATAAATTCATTGGCTTTAGCCCAAATTTAAAAAACTGCTGACAGACCCTTGTCACAACCTGTCCTTATCTTTGCTCTATAACAAAGAATTAATAATGAAGAACGTAAAAATAGCACCTTTTAAAGTCATCGGTATTTCAGTAAGAACCACCAATGAAAATGGACAGGCAGGAAAAGATATTCCGGTTTTATGGGAAAAAATGATCAGCGGGAATATTGTCAATTCAATTCCAAATAAAATAGACAATACCATTTATTCTATCTACACCGATTACGAAAAAGATCATACAAAACCTTATACAACAGTTCTTGGATGTAAAGTGGAAAACCTAGATAACATCCCGGAAGGAATGGTCGGCTATACTTTTGATGGAGGAGAATATGTGAAATTTACCACAAAAGGAGACCTTTCAAAAGACCTGGTGATCAGTGAGTGGCTTAAAATCTGGAATATGGATTTAGGAAGGATATTTACTGCCGATTTTGAAGTCTATGGAGAAAAAGCACAAAATCCATCAGACGCAGAAGTTGATATTTTCATCGCTGTGAAATAAAAAGGGAAAAATCTCATACTTTCACAGACCTTTGAACTGAAGACGTGATATTCCCTTCCTCTGGAGGGGTGTCAAAAATTCAAAGAATTTTTGACGGGGTGGTTAAGCATATAACTTAAATATTCGCCAGCAATATTTCAGATTTCTTTACCCGAAAATATATTTCCAATACACCAAAACCCCAACAATCACCGCAGCAATAGCTGTCAGCACTACAGCACCAGCAGCAATATCTTTAATAAAGCCGATTCTTTTGTCGAAGTTGGGCTGAATGATATCACAGATCTTTTCAATAGCAGTATTGAAAATTTCAGCACTTAAAACAGCGAATGAGGCAATAATAATCAAAGCTGCGTCTGTGCTGTTCAGTCTAAAATATAAAATAAGGAAGAGATTGGCAAAGAATGCCAGAAGCTCAATCTGGAAATTTCTTTCCGTTTTAATCATCATCAAAACACCTCTGAAAGCATGGAGAAAACTTTTATGGATAGGAGGTTTTTGCATGATTGTGAACTTTTCACACAAAGATAGTCTTTGTATTTTGATAAAAAAATGAATCACCAAAGAAATACAAGCATAATGTCAAGGCTCAAAACAAATTAAGGATCTTTGTTAAAAACTCCTCCATATTATTCTTTTCTTTGTTGTATGTATTTATTATATTTGTAGAAACTTATTTTATAAATCTATGAAATTTATTATTTCAAGTGGTGAACTGCAGAAGGCTTTGCAAACTGTAAGTGGCGTAATATCAAGCTCTCAATCGAGACCGATTTTAGAAAACTATCTTTTTGAATTAGACGGAAATAATGTTACCATTACAGCATCTGACGGCGAGACAACTCTTGTTACTTCTCTGGAAGTAAAGTCTGATGATACAGGTAAATTTGCTGTTCCTGCTAAAATTTTTCAGGATTTTATCAAGACATATGGTGAACAGCCTCTGACATTTGTTGTAAAAGACAATGCCGAAGGTACTGGAAGCCAGCTTGAGATTTTAGATGAAAAAGATAATTTCGCAGTAGCATTAGACAATGCTGATGACTATCCTGAATTACCGGAATTCGACGCTTCCCAAAGTGTAACGATGCCGGCAGGAGTTTTGTCTGAAGCTTTGACAAACACACTATTCGCTACAAGTAACGACTCCCTTCGTCCGGTAATGACAGGAGTGCTTTTCCAGTTTGGAGAAAATGAAACCAATTTCGTTTCTACAGACTCCCACAGATTGGTGGTGTACAAAAGAGCAGACCTGATGAATGCTGAGCCGATGGAGTTTATCATGCCTAAAAAGCCTCTTAACATTTTCAAAAATATCCTGGCAAGTTCCAATGAAGACGTTACCATCGACTTCAATGAGAATATGGCTAAATTTACTTTTGGTAAACACATCTGGATCTGTAGACTGATTGATGGAAAATATCCGAATTATACAGCGGTAATTCCAAAAGAAAACCCGAATGTATTGACAATCAACAGAAACTTGTTGTTAGGTGCCATCAAAAGAGCATCTATCATGTCTAACAAATCTACCAACCAGGTAAGATTCAAGCTTTCCGGAAATATTCTTCACCTTCATGCAGAAGATACTGAATATGCCAACAAAGCAGACATGCAGATTCCTTGCGACTATAACGGAGAAGATATCAACATCGGATTCAGTTCCAAATTCTTAACGGAAATGCTGACAATTTTAGGATCTGACGATATCACCATGAAAATGTCTCAGCCTAACAGACCGGGAATCATCGAACCTCTTGATGGTCTTGAAGAAAACGAAAATATCTTAATGTTATCAATGCCGGTAATCGGATTGTAATAGTAAGATAACAAATAATAGAAAGCCGGAATTTTCCGGCTTTTTTTGTAGTCTGCTCTCTGACTTATAGTTGTAAATAGGGGCTAATCGACTTAGGAATCAGGAGCGTTAAGAAAATTTAAATGTAATCCGTTAAAAAATTTCCATTGTTTGAGCATGGACAAAATTTAGAACCGAAGAAGAACCGGACAATCCATGCGAGTTTGGAAATTTTAGGAGTACATTCAAATTTTTAGCGGATGATTCCTGTCTTGAACTTTTGTATACTTTTGCTTCAAGGTAAAAGTATATAAGAAAGAAATGTTGATACGATTGTGAATCATTAGCGTCATTAGTGTTTAAATTAACTCCTCATGGAAATAAAAATACAGTCTTATCCTACCACAGGTTTTCCTTCTGAGTTCACTACAGAAAATTACAGTGTAATTCTATGGAAAGGTTCTGGCATTTTTTCTGTAGACGCTATTAACTATTCTTACAGCGGATACAATATTCTCTTTCTTTCTCCTTATCAGAAGATGAAACTGGTTTCGGAATCGGAGGAAAACATCCATGTACTTTTCTTTCACGGAGATTATTACTGTATAGAATATCACAAGGAAGAAGTGGCATGCAACGGACTTCTTTTCAATAATATTTATCTGAATCCAGGCGTTGAGCTGTCGGAAGAGAGTTATTATTATATTCTTGAGCTTTATAACTATATTCAAAAAGAAGAATCAGAACAACATCCGTTCTCTGAATCCATTATCAAGACCTATATACAGCTTATTCTTGCCATTGGAAGCAAACAGAAAAGCAGTATTGAAAACAATGTGGTTTCTCACGAAAAGCTTCCCAATAAAAATGCTGTAGAATTTCAGAAACTTTTGGAAACATATTTTAAAAATGAAAAAGAACTGTCATTCTACAGCGATAAGCTAAACATTACCAATAATACCTTAAGCAAGGCAGTGAAGAAAGAATTCGCAAAAACAGCAACTCAGCTTATCAATGAGCGAATTATTCTGGAATCTAAAAAACTACTGCATTTAACCTACAGATCTGTAAAGGAAATTGCCTCTGAGCTGGGATTTGAAGACGAATTTTATTTCAGCAGATATTTCAAAAAATCAGTAGGATGTTCTCCTAAAAATTACAGAGAAAAAGTAGGAATATCCGTAGTGGCGAAAATGTCCATGTAATGTCCTGAAATGTCTATGTTGGTGCTGCAGGCATCTGAATACCTTTGGTAAAAAATAAATCACATGAAAAATAGCAGACTTTATCACCAATTATTACAATGGGATGCTTACTTTTTAAATTTTCTCAGAATTTCAATTTTCATCGTTATGGCATGGATTGGAGGCTTGAAAGCCTTTCATTACGAAGCGGATGGAATTGTTCCTTTCGTTGCCAACAGCCCTTTGATGAGTTTTTTCTACAAAAATGCAGACCATAAAGTTATTAATGAAGATAAAAAACGGGTTGCAGAATACACTTTGTATAAAAATCCGGAAGGAAAAGTAGTTCAGAAAAATATCAACTGGCATCAGGAAAACGGAACATACGCTTTTTCTTATGGTTTGGGAACAATGATCGTTGTGATCGGATTCTTGGTGCTCTTAGGAATCTGGTTTCCTAAAATAGGAGCTGTTGGTGGTGCTTTAACGTTTTTAATGTCTCTTGTCACGCTATCATTTCTGATAACAACCCCTGAAGTTTACGTCCCCAATCTGGGTGGAGATTATGCTACCCCTCAATATGGATTTCCCTATCTGTCGGGAGCAGGACGTCTTGTATTGAAGGATATTATCATGATGGCAGGAGGGTTGGTATTATTTTCTGATAGTCTGAAGAAGCTGGTGATACCGTTGGACCAATAGTTTCCTGAAGCAGCAGCAGAAGGATTAACGAAAATTTATTATCTTAAAATCGCTTCTAAATTTCTCTATTTCTCAAAAAAACACGACATTTGTAGCTCGAAAAATCATACCGGAAAAGGGGTGGGATTTCAAATAAAAGTTTCAAAATAGAGCAGATAAAACCTTAGGGTACATCTGACGAATTAAATAAGTAGATAGATTAACAAATGAAAATATCAAACAACTGGCTGAAGGACTTTGTAAAAACGGAATCAAAAACTGAAAGAATCGGTGAATTCCTTACAGATATAGGTCTTGAGGTTGAAGGGATAGATAAATTTGAAAGTGTAAGAGGCAGCCTGGAAGGAATTGTTGTAGGTAAAGTACTTACCTGCGAAAAACATCCGAATGCTGACAAACTGAAGAAGACAACAGTAGATGTAGGAAACGGAAAAGTGTTGAACATTGTTTGCGGAGCTCCTAATGTTGAAGCAGGACAAACTGTTCCTGTAGCCGTTGTCGGAACAAAAATCTATGACAAAACCGGAAACTTTTTTGAAATTAAAGAAGCAAAAATCAGAGGAGAGGTTTCTCAGGGAATGATCTGTGCAGAAGACGAACTAGGTCTTAGCGATGATCACGGAGGAATTATGGTGCTGGATGAAACCAAATATGAAGTAGGAAAAAACTTTGCAGACTATTTCGAATTAACCAATGACGAGGTTTTTGAAATCGGTTTAACACCGAATAGAACAGATGCCATGTCTCACTATGGTGTTGCAAGAGATTTGCATGCTTATCTTTCTACAAACCAATTGAAGTCGCAATTTAATAAAGTTGCTTCTGAAGTTTTGAATAATGAAGGAACTCATGATTTCAAACTGGAAATTGAAGATGCAGAATTGTGTCCAAGATATATCGGAGCGGTTATTGAAGACGTAAAAGTTGCAGAATCACCATCCTGGTTGAAAGACAGATTAAAAGCGATTGGATTAAGCCCGATCAATAACGTTGTAGATATTACCAACTATATTCTTCACGGGTACGGACAGCCGCTTCACGCTTTTGATGCAGATAAAATTGCAGATAAGAAAGTGAAAGTAGGTGTAGTAAAACCGGGAACAAAATTCACGACTTTAGATGGTGTTGAAAGAACATTGAACGGTTCTGAAATCATGATCAAAGACGGTAAAGATAAGCCAATGTGTATTGCCGGAGTATTCGGTGGTGAGAACTCAGGAGTATCTGATACTACAAAAACAATATTCCTTGAAAGTGCTTACTTCAACCCGATTGCTGTAAGAAAAGGAGCAAAAGCACACAGTTTGAATACAGATGCTTCTTTCAGATTTGAAAGAGGAGTAGACCCGAACCTGACAAGAACAGCCATCACTCACGCTATTAAAATGATTCAGGAAATTGCTGAAGGAAAATTAGTAGGTGAGTTACTGGAAGAATATCCTAAAAAAATAGAGGATAACTATGTGATCCTTAGATTCTCTAAAATTGAACAGATTTTAGGAACAAAAATTCACAGAGAAAAGGTAAAAGAAATTTTAAAAGCATTGGAAATTCAGGTTTTAAATGAAATTCCAAACGGTTTTGAAATCTCAGTTCCTGCATACAGAGCAGATGTAACAAGAGAAATTGACGTGATTGAAGAGATTTTAAGAATCTACGGATATAATAAAATTGATGCTCCACAGAAGATTTCGTTTACGCCTGTTAAACTAAGTGCCAACGATCAGGACGAACTGGAAAACAGCTGGGCAAGAACTTTACAAGGTCTTGGTTTCAATGAAGTAATGAACAATTCTTTAACTTCTGTAAAAGATGAAACAGATGCTGTAAAACTATTGAATCCTTTAAGCGGTGACTTAGCATTCATGAGAAAGTCTTTATTAGAAGGACTTCTTCAGAATACAGTATATAACATCAACAGAAAAAATCAGGATATCAAATTCTTCGAATTAGGAAAAATCTATCACAAAAAAGATAAATACGAAGAAAGAAAACAATTGGCATTATTGGTTTCTGGAAGAGATGTTGCCGAAAACTGGCTTCAGCCAAAATCTGCGGTAAGTTTCTATAACCTTAAAGCTTACGTAAAAGTTTTATTGGAAAGACTTGCGGTAGACTACAAGGAAGTTGCTCTTTCTGACGAAAGGTTCTCTGATGCTTTGGCTTATGAGGCAGAAGGTAAAACTTTGGTAAGAATCGGAAAAGTAGCGCCTGCTTTATTGAAAGACTTTGATATCGATCAGGAATGCTTCTACGCTGAAATTGAACTTGAATTTGCTCAGGAATTACGTTCTAAAAATGAATTGAAATTCAAAGACATTCCTAAATTCAACAAAATAAGAAGAGACTTAGCTTTATTGATTGATAAAACGGTAAACTATCAGGATTTATACCAGACGGCTAAGAAGAACAAATCTCCATTCATTAAGAATATTAACCTATTCGATGTGTATGAAGGTAAAAATCTTCCGGAAGGCAAGAAGTCTTATGCCATGAGCTTCGAGTTATTAAACGAAGAAAAGACACTGGAAGAAAAAGAGATTACAGAAGTTATGGATTCTCTGATCAAAGCTTTCCAGAAAGAATTCAACGCTGAGTTGAGATCTTAATATTTGAAAATATATTTCATTAATAATAGGAACGGACTTTTTTAAGTCCGTTTTTTTGTTTTTAATGTATCCATTAATATGTTTCGGCTAAAGCCAAATGAATTTTTTGTTGATAGAAAAACAAGCTCCCTTCGACTATGCTCAGGATTATAGCCCGTTCCTATTGAACTGCATTAGTGATATTAGTGAAAATATTAGTGTTATTAGTGTTTAAAATGGAAATTTTGTATAAAAACAATCTATCCACAGTCTTTATCACTCCGTAAGAGTCTCAATATATTTTATAAACCAATTATAGTATAGATTCCTTGCTTTGCCCGGAATAACAAAGACACCGAAAAATTTTATCGGAGATAAAATCTTTGCATCTTAAACCTGCTGTATATTAAGAAATTTGCGTCTTTGCGTTTTCCAACTTATGACCTCATAATAAGATCTTTTGCTCGGAAAAATATTCAAAATATCAATTGTTAAAGAATAATAAAATTCACGGCAACCCGTTTAAATAATATAATTTCCGTAAATTTGGGTTAATTCAAAAAGAAAAAAATGAAAAATCTTTTTTTAAGTATATGTACAGCGGCAGTATTGGCTTCATGTGGATCCATGACAAGCCCGTCTGCATCTAAAGTAGGAAAAGCTCAGCCTGCTCTTGCCAGCACTAAATGGACTTTGGCTGAAACGGTAAAAGGTAAAGTTCCGACATTGAATATTGAAGGAGAAAAGATCACTGGAAATGCAGGATGTAACAACTATTTCGGAACGGCTACAATAGATCCGTCTACAGGAAGTTTTACAGCAGGACAGATGGGATCTACGAAAATGATGTGCAGCAACATCGGAGTGGAGCAGAACTTTATGGATATGATGGGAAAAGCTAACAAATATGTGGTTTCCGGAAATACTTTGGAATTGTACAAAGACAATCTTTTGCTATTGAAATTTACAAAATCAGAATAAAAAAACAAAAGGAACTCTATTGAGTTCCTTTTTTATGTTTAGAGTGTTATTAATCTTCCTCTTCTTCGTCGTACTTAGCCAACTCTTCGTCGCACCATTTGAACGCTGCTTCTACTACTTTAGTAGCCTCGTCTGCCATCGTTTCTTCATCATCACCTTCAAGATCATCTAACCACTCAACTTCTTCTTCCTCAACGTTTAGGATAAATCTTGGATATTCTGTATGAACTACGAATAGATCCTCTGGAAACTCCGAATTATCTGCTAATAAAAACTTTGGTAATTTCATTTTTTTAATGTTTTAACTTTCTCAAAGATAAATAAAATTATTGATTTAAGATGACTTCAAAAACATTTTTGAAACTTTTTCAGCTTTTTTGCTTTCAGAATAATCGTAGAACCCTTCTCCTGATTTTACACCCAGTTTTCCGGCTGTCACCATATTCACAAGCAATGGGTTTGGAGCGTACTTAGGATTTTTGAAACCATCATACATTACGTTCAGAATGGCAAGGCATACATCAAGACCAATAAAGTCTGCCAATTGAAGCGGACCCATAGGATGAGCCATTCCCAGTTTCATTACCGTATCAATTTCTTCTACACCAGCCACCCCGTTATAAAGTGTTTCGATAGATTCATTAATCATTGGCATTAGAATTCTGTTCGCCACAAAACCTGGATAGTCATTCACCTCTACAGGAACTTTACCCAAAGTTTTACTCATTTCATAAATGGAATCAAAAGTTTCTTTGGAAGTAGAATATCCTTTGATGATCTCTACCAGTTTCATGATTGGAACCGGGTTCATGAAGTGCATACCGATTACTTTATCAGCTCTTTTGGTAGCTGCAGCAATTTTTGTGATAGAAATAGAAGAAGTATTGGTTGCAAGGATACAGTTGGCTGGAGCCAGTTCATCCATCTGACCAAAGATCTTCAGTTTAAGATCCAGGTTTTCTGTTGCAGCTTCTACAATAAGATCTGCAGAACCTGCAGCATCATTCAGTGCTGTAAAAGTAGTGATGTTGCCTAAAGTTTCAGCTTTTTGCTCCTCTGTAAGGTTTCCTTTTGCAATGATTCTGTCAAGATTGGTAGTAATGGTTTTTAAACCTCTGTCCAGAGCTTCCTGGGATACATCTACAAGATTTACTTTAAAACCGCTTTGTGCGAAAGTATGTGCAATACCATTCCCCATGGTTCCCGCTCCGATAACTACAATGTTTTTGATCATTTTTCCTTTATTTTTTATAGATAGTTAAATTTTTTACGTCTGTAAGATCCGATTGTGTGACAACAGCTGTAGAGTCAAAGGAAACATTTCCGGTACTTTGACTTTTCTTATTATTGTTCTGGTTGGAAACAGTGGCTGTTAACCCTCTTATTAATCGTTTTTTCTGATTCTTTGTGAGAAAATCTGTGCCCACGTATAACGTATATTCGCCTTCTCTTCCCATCCCTTTTTGGATCAGGACTTCCAGGCTTTTTATCTGGCTTTTGTTCTTAAATTCTTTCAGAAAACTCATGACAGGTTTATCAGATGGAGGACCACAGCATACACTTCCGTAGCTGATCTCTAAATAATTCTGATTCTTCTGTGAGTAAAAGAATGTGAAAGCCAATAGAGCCGTTGTTATTATTATTTTTTTCATGTTAAATCGCTTTAAAAATAAGCTTAAAATTTTACTTATTAAAATATTCCCAAACCTCTCGGGAAATATCTGAAATCATCCTGCAGTTGACAGCATCAGTTTCCGTTGAATTACTGACAAATACAGCTAATGCATAATGTTTTCCATTAGGTAAAGTAACGATTCCGATTTCATTTTCTGCACCCGTTAAGCCCGCATTATTCTTTCCGGAAGCTCCCGTTTTTCTTGCCACAAGAGTGTTTTTTGGAAGCTGTTCAACCATTTTGTTCAATCCTGTAGAAGTAGACCATAGTACTTTCATCAGATAATCGGTAGATTTTTTGGAAAGTAATTTCCCGTCATAGAATTTTTTAAGGACATCAACTGCTGATTTTGTCGTGCTGTAATTTTCATATTGAACATTCCAGTCTTTATGCATGTCCTCTTCATTATATTTGATCTGAAAACCTTTTACCCCTTTGGAATCCATGAATTTTTGAACAGTCTGGGTTCCTCCCAATAGTCTGAGAAGAATATCACAGCCGTTGTTATCACTTTTGGCAACCGTATATTCAATGACTTCACTTAACGGAACTTCTGCATTCTTTCCGGCATATTGATCACGAAGTGGCGACCATGTATTTTCCAGCAAGTTTGATTGATCCAATTTTATTTTCTGATCCAGAGAAAGTTTTCCCTGATCTACATCGTTCAGAACTGCTGCGGCAATGTGAAATTTAAATACACTCTGCATCGGGAGCTTTTTGTCTGCATTTTTATTGTATGTAAATCCATTTTCAAAACCTAGGACAGAAACACCTACCGTCGCTTTTTTGTTTTTGAGAATTGAGTTTATTTTCTGTTCTAATAAAGAGGTCTGAGCAAAGGTAAATGCTGAAATCAGAAGGAAAAAGAATGCTGTTTTTTTCATAATATGATCATTAAAAAAGCTCTCTTCCGAAGACCGGAAGAGAGCTGCAATTTAAGACAATTATTACTATTTTAATTCAAAATAATTCAGATTAACACCATCATTTTCAAAGACAATTCTGATCTTGTTTTCTCCTTTCTGAAGGCTGATGTTTTTTGCTGAAACCGTTTTCCAGTTTTCATTTCCACCAGTAGATGCCAATGAAACTGTAGCTAAAACTTTTCCGGAAGCTGTTTCAATTCTTACTTTAGAATCATTGGCTGATGCATACCTGATATCAAATGTATAATTTTTGTTTTCTTTGGACTGAATTGTGTACTGAAGCCATTCTCCGTTTTCTGTTTTTCCTACATAATATTGATTCGTCACCTTATCATTACATTTATAAATATCCACCCCATCATTTCTCATCTGCTGTCCGGAGTTCCATTCTGATCTTTTTGCCGGATCACTTACCCAAAGATTGATGAAATCCTTATCCAGATACGCAGCACCCATTCTTCCCAAATCATATTCTGAAGCGAATATTCTTCCCGGAGCCTGATGATTTCCGAAAGGTTTCGTAGAAGCATCTGTAATCTGTCTAAACATCGCATCAATCACATCTCTTTTAATTTCCGTATTGTTTAGTTTATAATGATCGGCAATCTGTAGTAAAGCTTTTTTGGCATACTCTTTAGAAGGTTTTTCACCTCCGTTTTTCCAGTAATCCAATAGCTTTTCATATTCCGGCGTTATTTTTACATTGGTGATTCCTGCAATATTATCAATCTTTTTCATCGGCCAGAAGGCATAACCGATATTATGCTTGCCCAAAAGCTGAATCAGCTCGGTAAACCATACATTGGAATTCTCACCGGTTTCTCCAAGCCAGATCGGCATATTGTGCTTCTCTCTGAGATCAAGAGCAAATTGAATCGTTTGATCATCATTGTAATTCCAGTATTTATGAAAACTGAAGGCCATATTATTATCCCAGATCGCCGGAAGTCCGTTATAATTGTTCCCCCAGCCGTTTCCTTCAATGAAAATAATATGCTTTTTGTCCACCTCTCTGATGGCTGCTGTAATATCTTTCTGAAGTTTCCAGAGCGGAGCATTGGACATTTCATCTGTACCATTCGGGTTTTTACCTGTAAAATTGATGTTGGGTTCGTTAATCAGGTCATACCCTCCGATCCATGGATTGTCTTTATATCGTTCAGCCAGTTTTTTCCAAAGTGCAATTGTTTTTCTCTGATTTTCTTCATTCGCCCAAAGTGAAGGCTTGGATTTGTCATTATCAGAGATGTTCGCATCATTTCCCTGCCCTCCAGGAGCAGCATGAAGATCCAGAATCAAATATATTTTATTATCTGTACACCATTGAAGAAGATCATCTGTCATTTTAAAACCTTCCTCCAGCCACGTATCTTTTCCTTTAGCAGGTTCCTTTTCAATCGGTAGTGTATAAAGATTGTAATGCATAGGAAGCCTTATAGAATTGAATCCTGCTTTGGCCAGAAAGTCGATATCCTGCTTTGTGATTCCATTTTTAAGATAAGCTTTGTAGAACTCATTCATTCCGTCTTCACCAATTAATTCTGCAATTTTCTCCTTAATCTTATACTGAGGGCCTGCAAAATCAGCAGTTTTCAGCATATATCCTTCCTGAAGCATCCAACCGCCCAGCCCAAGGCCTTTCAATTGAATATTTTCACCTTTATCATTAACGATTTTCTGTCCTGAAGTCTTCAGTAATTGTGATGTCCCAAATTGAGACAATAAAAGTGCGGATAATAGAATGGCTCTTTTCATAGTAGTTTCAATGATTTAAATAATAGGAATTTTTTAGAAATTAGTCATAATGAATGGTGGCATCATAGTAAGAATCTACATTCAGACCATTTATTCTGCCAGGAATCCATTGCGTGTGTAAAACAAAATCTTTCAATTGTTTATTGAATTGTTTTTCAAATATATTGTTTTTTTTGTTTTGAAATTCACTTTTTACTGATAAATCCTTAATTTTTCCGTTTTTAGTAATAATAAAAGAAGCTGAAGTGTAGGAATAAAACTTTTCCTTTTTTGAATTATATCCTTGGGGTGTAGGAAATTTTTTTAGATAATCAGTTTGTAGTTTTTCAAACTGATTGTCTGTGGTAGAGCTAGGATAGCGCGAAATATCATCACATTCTTCATATGAAAATATTTCATCGGGATGATTTTTTATAAACAGTTGCTTTGCGGTAAAGCGCAATGAGTCTATAAATTTCTTTCCGAATCTTTTTAAAATAAGTCTGTTCATCTCGATTTCCCGGCAGTTTTCATACTGATCATTCGGAAATCTTACACAAGATATGGGAATTTGCTGTGTTTTTATATGATTCTGATTCAGAAGCTCTATAAATTCCTTTTCACCCAGATAATCATAGCCTAAGCCAGAGAAATTGGTCCAGGTATAATTTTTATAATTGAAATCATTTTGTGCCTGCTTTTTTTGATCATCACAATCTATCTCGTAACCATTTTTTTTCTGATGACAAGATAGCATTGTGATTGCTGCCAAAAATAGTGCAGACTTTATTTTCATGTTAACTGATCAGTTTCATAATCTCTAAAGCTACTTTCAATGCTTCGGTTCCATCTTCAAGAGAAACTTCTACATTTTTGTCGCCCGTAATCGCATCAGCGAAAGAGTTTAATTCATCCAGAATAGCATTGTTAGGCTGGATATTCGGATATTCAAACAGAATCTGGTTCTTTTCTCCCTCTGCATTTTCAATAATCATATCAAATGGAGTAGGGTTTTCAGGAGCATCCTTCATTCTGATCACTTCAGCCTTTTTCTCAAGGAAATCAACGGAAATGTAAGCATCTTTCTGGAAGAATCTGCTTTTTCTCATCGCCTTCATAGAAATTCTGGAAGTGGTAAGGTTGGCCACACATCCGTTTTCAAACTCTATTCTTGCGTTGGCAATATCCGGAGTTTTGCTTACTACACAAACACCGCTTGCGTGGATATTTTTCACTTTAGATTTAGCAATGCTTAATAAAATATCAAGATCGTGAATCATAAGATCCAATACTACAGAAACATCTGTACCACGTGGATTAAATTCAGCCAGCCTGTGGATTTCAATAAACATCGGAGTACTGATGTATTCCTTGGTAGCAATAAACGCTGGGTTGTATCGCTCAACGTGTCCTACCTGTGCTTTGATTCCTCTTTCCTGGCATAAACGAAGAATTTCTTCTGCCTGCTCAAGAGTTTGGGTTACCGGTTTTTCAATAAAGAAATGAAGACCTTTTTCAATAGCCTTTAAAGCATAATCATAATGATAAATTGTAGGAGTGACAATGTCAAGCATGTCAATCTGTTCCAGTAAATCATCAAAATTTTCAAAATATTGATATCCGAATTCGGCTTCTAATTTCTTTCCGTTTTCAACATCTTTATCATGGAAACCTACAAATTCATATCTATCTGACTGATTAAGAAGTTTTAAATGTATTTTTCCCAAGTGTCCGGCACCTACCAAACCTGCTTTTAACATAGCTGTATTAAATTTTTGTAAAGATAGTGAATGTACATTTATAAAATACATGACTTTTCACTTGGAGATATTCAAGATGAAGCCCATGTATTCATTAAAGAAATTACAGTAAATTCACGGTCTGAAAAATAACTATGAAAAGAATAATTTCGATTGTGTTCATCCTGGGATTATGTACTGCAGGATGTATTGGAGATAGTCCATATGACCCGCAGGCTCAATGTGGAACTCCAACAAATCTTATATTTGAAAAAGGAAATAACAAGCTTTCCTGGAGCTTTATAAGTCAGGGCGAAGGATATTTTGAAGTACAGTATGGGGAACAGGGTTTCTCTTTGGGACAGGGAACTACAGTGGTCACCAACAAGTATTTTTATAACCTTCTTCTCTATAAGAATAATAAATACGACCTTTATGTGAGAAAAAATTGTGGAATAGCTAATGGACGGAGCCACTGGGCGGGACCTGTTACTGTTTTGGCTACTAATACAACAACCTGTGTAAAGCCGGAGTATGCAACCTATTCAAAAACAACCTCTTCTGCGAATTCTTCTGTTTTTGATGCTACAGTGTCCTGGGAAAATGATGGCGTTTCTGCATATGAAACTGTTTTAACAACAAGTATTGCTCCTCCTGCAAGCGGAGATTTGGTGTTTGCAGGTCAAAAAGCTATTTATGTAGGATTAAGTAAAACAGTGAATTATAATTTTTTTGTGAGAAAAAAATGTGCTGATAATACCTTCAGCGATTT
The DNA here is from genome assembly GCF_003347605.1 of Chryseobacterium sp. KLBC 52. Classification (GTDB taxonomy): domain Bacteria; phylum Bacteroidota; class Bacteroidia; order Flavobacteriales; family Weeksellaceae; genus Chryseobacterium. Next base: position 33,618 of record NZ_QDFZ01000010.1, read on the forward strand.
TTACGGACCTTATCCGATAAAGTGGAATTAAGGAATAAAAACAAAGCAGTCATTTTTTGATTGCTTTATTTTTGTGGATAATTCTTTGCTTCAATTTCTGAAATCTAATTTCTAATTTATTACTTTTGTCAAATGCAGGATTCGTTTGTACATAAAGGAAAAAGAAAGATTTTAGTAGATTACCTTCGAAACAGAATTGGTATTTCGGATGAAAATGTACTTTCGGCGATGAGTGAAGTTCCGAGACACCTTTTTATCGAAAGTATTTTTGAAGATTTTGCCTATGAAGACAGGGCATTTCCCATTCTCGCACATCAGACCATTTCCCATCCTTCCACGGTAGCGGAACAGTCTGAACTATTGAAGGTAAAACCAGGTGAAAAAGTGTTGGAGATTGGAACAGGATGCGGATATCAGACCGCAGTGTTAATGGCGATGAAAGCTCATGTCTATACGGTGGAAAGGCAGAAAGACCTGTTTGATTTTTCCAAAAAGAAACTCAGAGAACTTCATCTGTTTCCAAAATTCCAAAGTTTTGGAGATGGCTTTGCCGGACTTCCCACTTTCGCTCCTTTCGACAAAATAATTGTAACCTGTGGTGCTTCCACATTACCTACAGAACTTTTAAAACAACTGAATGTCGGAGGAATAATGGTAATTCCATTAGGCCCAACGGATGAACAGGTTTTATACCGATTTACAAAAGTAGGTCCTACAGAATTTGAAAAAGAAGAATTTGGAGCCTATAAATTTGTTCCGATGCTCGGGAATACGAATCAATAGTAAGAGATTTCTAAAGAGTGCGTCATTCTGAATGAAATGCAATGTAATGAAGAATCTCATACAGCTTAGTCAATAAAATTCTTTCTCAATCAGAACGGCAAAAGCCTGCTAGTTTGGCTTTTAGAGAATCTATTTTTCATAGATAAAATTCATCTGATTTAATCAAAATTTAAAATCTTTTAACTCGGTTTCGGAATGAAAATTGATAGAATTAAAACCCTCAGTATACAATCACCATCACAGAAAATAAATAGATTTTGAATCGAAACATTCAGATGAAAAGAAATAATTTTTTTAATATTAAAGTTCAATAACCTTACTTTTTGCGAGTGAGGTTTTTTTATTTACAATCATTAAAGAACAGTACAATGAAAGTTTTTATCAATAGAAGAATTCCCGAAACAGGAATTGAAATGCTGAATGAGGCCGGTCTGGAACTTATATTTCCGGAAAAAGAAAACCTTTCTTACGAAGAATGGATTCATTACTGTAAAAACACTGACACCATACTCAATGTGGGCGGAGATTTCAAATATGATAAGAATTTTTTTGATGCCTGCCCGAATGTCAAAGCTATTGCCTTATACTCTGTAGGATTTGATCACGTTGACATTAAAGAAGCTACCCAAAGAAATATTCCGGTAGGAAATACTCCGGATGTTTTGAGCAGGGCTACTTCAGATGTTGCTTTTTTACTGATGCAGTCTGTTGCCAGAAGAGCAAGTTATAATTTTCAGAAAGTAAAAGATGACAATTGGGGTACATTTGACCCTTTACATGCTTTAGGACAGGAGCTGTACGGAAAAACACTCGGTATTTTTGGATTGGGACGTATCGGCTATGAAATGGCTGAGAAATCAAAAAAGGCTTTTGGAATGAATATCATTTACCACAACCGTCATCAAAATAAAGAAGCAGAAAACGAGTTGGGGGCAACTTATGTTTCTTTTGAAGAACTGATTCAGAGATCAGATGTATTGAGCGTACACGCTAATTTCACTCCTGAGCAGAGAGAATTATTCAACTATTCTATATTTGAGCAGATGAAATCAAATGCTATTTTCATCAATACAGCCAGAGGTGGTTTTCACAACCAAAAAGATCTGTATCAGGCACTTGTTGACAGGAAAATCTGGGGAGCCGGTCTGGATGTTACCAATCCGGAACCGATGTCTGCAGATGATCCTATTCTGGGACTTTCAACTGTCTGCATTCTGCCACATGTCGGCTCTGCAACTGTTGAAGCCCGAAATGGAATGGCCAGACTGGCTGCAGGAAATATTATCGCCTTTTCGAAAAATAAAAAAATGCCACATTGCGCAAATCCTGATGTTTATTCTGATTATTCAGCATAACTTGGAATTATTTTTGTTTTAAATATGTAAACCCTTAAATAACATTATCATGATACCGGAAGACAATATTAATGAACAGAACAGAAAGCTGGAACAAATGGATTATAATCCCAATGAAGATATTTTCCAGAAAGAAAAACATATTCCACTTGATGGAGACGGAAATCCTATTCTGGATGAAGATTTTGATGAAGATAAAATAGATAAAGGCTTAGATATCCCTGGAGCTGAAGACGATGATGAAATGGAAGAAATAGGAGCAGAAGATGAAGAAAACAACTACTGGAGTCTCAGCGATAATGAAGATGACCATGAAGAAGAAAACGATGATGTTTTAACCTAAACTTTAACGATACAAAAATCTGCCTTATTGAATTTCAGTAAGGTTTTTTTATATTGAATAATGACTAATATGGGTAAGGGCAATTCCCCTCCCTCGGAGGGGTGGATTCAAAAATTCTTTAGATTTTTGAAGACGGGGTGGTTCCATAGTGCAGCACAATAAAATCCTCCAGCTCCCTCATCACCACATTCAGATTATTCCTCACATCAAAATCACTGATTCTAAAACCAAAAGCCCCAAAGACTCAAGATATTCTTCTCTTATCCCATCATAGACCTGTTTTTCATCATGGCTTGAACCATCTATTTCTATAATGAGTCCTAAAGTTTTCACATAGAAATCAACAATATAATTTCCGATAATCCTTTGTCGGTCAAAGTCTATGGTATAGAATTTTTTTGCACGTACTTTCTTCCAGAAGATCACTTCAGCCAAAATCCGGGCTTTACGTTTTTCTTTTGATAATGCTTTTAAATAGGGATTGTAGGGTAGATTTTCAACGAAATTCCTGCGGATCGGAATTCCGTTGATGATGGTGAGGATTTCTTTCATTGTTGTGTTTTGACCACCCCGTCTTTCAAAGTTAAAAACTTTGAAATCCACCCCTCCGAGGGAGGGGAATTGAGGCGCATTTATTCAAATATAGTATTTAATATCAAATGGTGGCTGGTTTACAGATTTCATAATTTTGCTTAAACCTTAAACCTTAAACCTTAAACCTTAAACCTTAAACTTTAAACCATTCTTCCCCTCACCCCTTGCCTATATTTCCTATTTTGAATATCTTTAAAACTTCAAACATTGTTTAAAACATAGACCTTTAAATAGTAATATGACATTTCAAGAACAGATACAGCAGGGGATTCCTAATCAACTGCCGCAACCAAAACCATACGAGACCAATATCAACCATGCTCCGAAACGTAAAGAAATTCTAGGAGAAGAAGAGAAAAAACTGGCATTGAAGAATGCTTTACGTTACTTCGAACCTCAGTTTCATGCAGAACTGATTCCTGAATTTAAGCAGGAACTGGAAGATTACGGAAGAATTTACATGTATCGTTTCCGTCCGGATTATGAAATGAAGGCGAGACCTATCACAGACTATCCCGGAAAATCTGAGCAGGCGAAAGCCATTATGCTGATGATTCAGAATAACCTGGATTATGCGGTAGCGCAGCACCCTCATGAATTGATTACTTACGGTGGAAATGGAGCAGTATTCTCAAACTGGGCACAGTATCTGTTGACGATGAAGTATCTGTCAGAAATGAATAATGATCAGACATTGGTGATGTATTCAGGACATCCGATGGGATTGTTCCCTTCTCATAAAGATGCGCCAAGAGTTGTTGTAACAAATGGAATGATGATCCCGAACTATTCAAAACCGGATGATTGGGAGAAATTCAATGCATTAGGTGTTACCCAGTATGGGCAAATGACGGCAGGAAGTTATATGTATATCGGTCCTCAGGGGATTGTTCATGGAACGACGATTACCGTGTTAAATGCCTTCAGAAAAATCAAGAAAGAACCGAAAGGAGGACTTTTCGTTACTTCAGGATTAGGAGGAATGAGTGGAGCTCAGCCCAAAGCAGGAAATATTGCAGGCTGTGTTACCGTATGTGCAGAAGTGAATCCAAAAATCACGAAAATCCGCCACGATCAGAAATGGGTGAATGAGATTCATGAAGATCTTGATGCATTGGTAAAAAGAGTAAGAGAAGCACAGGCGAACAAAGAAACCGTGTCTTTGGCTTATCTTGGAAATATTGTGGAAGTTTGGGAGAAATTCGATCAGGAAGACTTAAGAATCGATATCGGATCGGATCAGACTTCACTTCACAATCCTTGGGCGGGAGGTTACTATCCTGCAGGACAAAGTTTTGAAGAATCTAATACCATGATGGCTGAAAATCCTGAGTTATTCAAAGAAAAAGTTCAGGAAACGTTGAGAAGACACGCAGCAGCCATCAATAAACATACCGCAAAAGGAACGTATTTCTTCGATTACGGAAATGCCTTTTTACTGGAAGCTTCCAGAGCCGGAGCAGATGTAATGGCAGAAAATCCGACATTGGGAAGAGAATTCAAATACCCGAGTTATGTACAGGATATTATGGGGCCTATGTGTTTTGATTATGGTTTCGGACCGTTCCGTTGGGTATGTTCCAGTGGAAATCCTGAGGACCTTCAGAAGACAGATGATATTGCCTGTGCCGTATTAGAAGAAATGGTTAAGAATTCTCCTGAAGAGATCCAGCAGCAGATGAAAGACAATATTCAATGGATTAAAGGAGCACAGGAAAATAAGCTGGTAGTTGGTTCTCAGGCAAGAATCCTTTACGCAGATGCAGAAGGAAGAATGAAAATTGCGGAAGCCTTCAACAAAGCCATTAAAAATGGGGAAATAGGACCTGTTGTATTGGGTAGAGATCATCACGATGTTTCAGGAACAGATTCTCCTTACAGAGAGACTTCCAATATTTATGACGGATCAAGATTTACAGCAGATATGGCCATTCACAACGTGATTGGGGACAGTTTCCGTGGAGCTACCTGGGTTTCCATTCACAATGGTGGTGGAGTAGGCTGGGGAGAAGTGATCAACGGAGGTTTCGGAATGCTTCTTGACGGAAGTGATGATGCCGACAGAAGATTAAAATCCATGCTTTTCTGGGATGTAAACAACGGAATCTCAAGAAGAAGCTGGGCAAGAAATGAAGGCGCTGTTTTCGCCATTAAAAGAGCGATGGAAGCAGAACCAAACTTAAAAGTGACCCTTCCGAACCTTGTAGACGAAAACTTATTGTAATATAAAAATTCAACATTGGCAACCATCAACAAAAAACTGTTTTCACACCTGAACGTAGAGGATAGTGATCCTGTATGGGAGAAGTTTGCTGAGGTTGAATTTTCAAAGAAAAATATATTTACTGACAACAAAGCCTATCTTGTAGAAGATGGGCTTGTCCGTAAATACTACATCAACAGTACCTCAGATATCGACACCGAGATCTGTGCAGAATTCTACTTTCCCGGTGATATTTTTACTGTTGAAGAAAAAAGTTCCGATGCCGTTTACGAGTCCATCAACAAAGGACTGGCATGGGAAATCACTCTGGATGAGGTGAAAGACCTGTTTGCTGTAAATCCGCACTGCCGTTTCGTACAGAATTATTATCTGAGCAGAAAACTGAATGCTGCGATGAAAAGGGAAATGCTTCTGCTGAAAAACACTCCGCAAGACCTTTATGAATACCTGCTGAAGAACAAACCCCATTACATTCAAAATATTCCTCTGAAATACCTGGCTTCTTATATCGGGATTACGCCTATTTCCTTGAGCAGGATCAGAAAAAGAATTTTGTAAGAGGGCTGGAAATTGAAGATAATAAAAGAAGTTACTAAGAGTATATTATCTTGCTGAGTTTTTTTAACGCAAAGTTTCAATTTAAATCCACATTATTTTAAGTGAGCAAAGGATGAATCGATTTTCAATCGATTTGATGAAGCGTGCGTGCTCTTACCATTAGCTTAGACAACGGCTCTGCCGCCTTCTTTGCCCCCTTAGAATCTGCTGTTAATCAATAAAAACTTTGCGTTTATAAAATCCTTACTGTTAATTCAAAGAAAAGGCAATAGAAACTGTAGAGAAATAATCAACTTCAATCCTCCATCACCCAGCTCCCATCCGCAAGACCCCCTCATTAATTATCTTTTGTTTATTGACTGGCCTTCCGTAAGTTTCTTCCTTTGCTGAAAAAAGAATATGGAAATACAAAAATTAAACTGGGCAGGTATTCGCATTACTTCTCACAACAAAACTATCCTAATAGACGCGGTAGAAGATTTCTCTTATCACAAACCTGTTTTGGGAGATGCTGTAGAGAATCTCATAGAATTTTCAGACCACGTACAGGCAGATTATATCCTGTTTACGCATATGCACTTTGACCATTTTGATAAAGGAGTAATCCGAAAATGTTTAAAGAAAGATGGAAAACTGATCGTCTACGCAGGACTGGAGCCTATTGTAAGAAAACTTGTACCTGATGTTGAAATGATCGTTCTTGATCTTGATGAAACCTTCACAGAAAACAACATCACCTTCAAACCGGTATTTGCGATGGATGGCGTAGGAGAAATACAGTCTTCCTGGATTGTAGATGATGGTGATACTAAAATCTTTCATGGTGGAGATACCATCTGGCATAACCAGTTCTGGAAGCTTGGAAAAGAAAACGCCAATATAGATTACGCTTTCTTACCCGTAAACGGAGTGGTAGTGAATTTCGAGATCATTGGATTAGAATACAGCCCGGTTCCCGCGTCCCTTAATCTGAAAGAAGCATTTGCTGCAGCTCGTCTTCTACACGCCCAAAAGCTGGTGCCTATCCATTACGGGTTGTTTGCTCATGAAAAATGCTATATTCCTCAGGTTTTTGACGAGCAGGATTTGAAAAATATTTCTGAGGAAGTAGGACAGGAGTATTTGATTTTAAAAGATGGTGCAATGCTGGTAGAATCATAACTAATATTTGTAAGGAAAACTGTCATTCTGAAATGCAATGGAATGAAGAATCTCAATATCAATAGGAACAGGTTATTATTTTGCGCGTAGACGAAGGAAGCCCATTTTTTGTACGTACCAATACGTCAATAGGAACGGGCTTTAGCCCGTTTTCTTTTGTGCGTAATAAGATTGGCTTTAGCCGAAATTTAAAATTAAGTTTTGGTTAAAGCCTTTTGTATTTTTCTTTTTATATTGGACAAAGGCCGATGTTGTTAATTACTTTATTAGATTCCACGCTCCACTCCGTTACGCTCTGAATGACAAATGTTGTGCATATTTAATTCTCACAACCAGTATAGATCTTTGTCCCTATTGTCATTCTAAAGGAATCTCAACAGTGATTAAATGGTTTTTCAACAAAAACAATTAATAGCAATTCCAACCTATTCTTTCACTAATGCATCTTTATAAGAAAAGAATCCTATGAAAATAACCATACCCAAACCCTGTCATGAAAATTGGAATGCCATGACACCAGATGAGAAAGGAAGATTTTGTGCGGTCTGTTCCAAAACCGTGCGAGATTTCAGAAGAGCATCGGATGATGAGATTATAGATGTTTTTGCTGATGCTTCGCAGGAAATTTGTGGAGCTTTTAATCCATCACAGCTCAACAGGGATTTGCATTATTCTTATATTAATTCTCTTTTTGTAAAGTTTGCGGTAGGAGCTATGCTGACAACAGGAGGGATTGTAAGTGTGAATGCACAGCAAAATAAAACCTGTGATACCCTAAAGACTGAAGATGAACATGAAATTGTTTTTGGTACTCAAAGAGACAGAAAATGGCTTGGTTCTGTTGCAGTAATGCCTGCCAGTGCTTTATTAGAAGTCAAAGAAAAGGAAAATAAAGAAATTGTATCAAAATTATCAGGAGTTATTGGGAAGGCACCTAAAGATAATAGCAATATACGTATTGGTGGAGCTCCTTCAAGCGGAGCAGTCTATAAACCTATGTATATTGTAGATGGGAAAATAAGTGATTTTGAGGCATTAAATGCACTGGATCCTAATCTGATAAAAACAATGAATGTTCTGAAAGGAACTTCTGCTGTAGTAAAGTATGGCGAAAAAGCCAAAGATGGGGTAATCGTAATTACTACAAAAAGAAAAAAATATAAAACAAATTAAGACTCTTTATTTTCCCACAAATCTTACAATCTTTTTCATATTTATCTGCTTAATTCGCCTAATCTGCCGGAGAATATTGAGATTGCTTCACCTTCGGTTCGCAATGACATTGGTGGTGTGAAATTTTATCTCCGATAAAATCCTTGCGCCTTACAACAGAAAGTTTTTAATGTCATTTTGCGCCTTAGCGTTTTTCCAACAAAACAATTATAACATAAAAAAACTCAGCAAGTCGCTGAGTTTTATTTTTTGAACCATTAAGAGCATTGAAGTTGTCAAGGTAAGTTAAGGGAAACATCGAAGATGTTTTTTAAGCTGCGCACTTCATCTTAATATTCTTAACTATTTAATTTTTCTTAATGGTTTAAAATAATTTATTATTTCACAGCCGCAATAGCCGCTTCATAGTTCGGTTCCTGAGAAATATCAGGCACTTGTTCTTCATAGATAATATTACCTGAAGGATCTATCACCACAACCGCTCTGCTCAGAAGACCTTTCATTGCAGAATCTACCAGTTCCACCCCATAGTTCCATCCGAAGTCCGAACGGAAATCGGAAAGCATTACCACATTTTTAATTCCTTCCGCTCCACAGAATCTTTTCTGGGCAAACGGCAGGTCTTTGGAAATACAAAGTACTACCGTATTGGGAAGGTTTCCAGCCTCTTCATTGAAATGATGTACAGAAGCAGAACAAACACCAGTGTCTACACTCGGAAAGATATTCAGAATAACATATCTTCCTTTGAAGGAGTCCAAGGTCTGGTCATTCATATTCACATCGGTAAGGGTAAATTTAGGAGCCGGCTTATTCAGTGCCGGCAATTTGGCATAGGTATGAACTTCCTTTCCTCCCATTAAAACAGTATTGATTGCTTTAGATTTTTGTGCAAAGCCTACTGCAGAGAAGAATAGCAGTGTGCCGCAAACTAATTTTGAAAACATGAAATTTATTTTTAAGCTAAATTATTCTTTTTTCAGGAGCTAAGATTAATTTTAATTCAAATAGATCGAATCTATTGTCAGATTATTTTTTTCAACACATTTTACCTCTACCTTTATATTATAAAATGTAGTAGTTTCAAAGGTGTCATTCTGAATGAAATAAAATGTAATGAAGAATCTCATATAAAAATCAACAAAGATTCTTCCTTTCAGAATGACAAAAGTCAAATAATTTAAATTTTGAGACAATCTCAGTCTTATCACATAAAAAAATAGAAAGATTTATGAGTTCAGAAAATACAGCATCATTCCATCACATTTTTAAAGGAGAAAACGAAATTCCGGAAGAGTATAAAGTTCCGGTGATCCATCAGAGAACCTATCTTCTGAATGGCGAACTGGTAGAATGGAAAGGAGATGTCACGGAAATTTATTCCCCGGTATGCATCCCCACAGAAAACGGATTGGAAAGAAAACTTCTGGGAAGTATTCCGAATATTGGCCCGAACGAGGCTATGGAAGTTCTCGAAGCTTGCGTAAAAGCCTATGATAATGGGCTGGGTGAGTGGCCGACAATGTCTGTGGAAGGACGAATCAAATGTATGCAGAAATTCGTGTACCTGATGATCCAGCAGAGAGATCTGGTTATCAAACTACTGATGTGGGAAATCGGAAAAACACTGGCTGATTCTACTAAAGAATTTGACCGTACTGTAGATTATATCAACCAAACCATTGATGCATTAAAAGATCTTGACAGGGAATCTTCCCGCTTTCAACAGGCGGAAGGAACTATAGCACAGATCAGAAGGGCACCGCTTGGCGTAGTGTTAAGTATGGGACCTTTCAATTATCCTCTGAATGAAATTTTTACCACCCTGATCCCGGCTTTGATCATGGGAAATACCATCCTTTTTAAACTGCCGAAACATGGTGTCCTTGCTCATTATCCTTTATTGAACGCTTTCAAAGAAGCCTTCCCGAAAGGAACTGTGAATACATTATATGGAAAAGGATCAGAAATCATCACTCCGATTATGGAAAGCGGGAAAGTGAACGTTCTTGCCTTTATCGGATCCAGTAAAGTGGCCAACGGATTGAAAAAACTACACCCGAAAGTGAATCGCTTAAGAGCTATCCTAAGTCTGGATGCAAAAAATGCAGCCATTGTTACCAAAAATGCAAACCTGGATGTGGCAGTGAGTGAATGTATTTTGGGTGCACTTTCTTTCAATGGACAGCGTTGTACAGCACTGAAACTGATATTTGTTCAGAAAGAAGTGGCATTGGAGTTTACAGAGAAATTAAGTGCTGCTGTCTCTGCTTTAAAGGCTGGACTGCCATGGGAGAAAGATGTGAAAGTAACTCCACTTCCGGAGGTCAATAAACCAGCTTATCTGAAAGAATGTATTGATGACGCTTTACAGAAAGGAGCTGCAGTACTGAATAAAGATGGAGGCTATACAGATGAATCTTTTGTTTTCCCGGCTGTAGTATATCCTGTAAACAGTGATATGAAGCTTTATCATGAGGAACAGTTTGGCCCTGTGATTCCTGTTGTTCCGTTCGAAGATATAGAAGAACCTATAGAATATCAGGTGAATGCTTCTCATGGGATGCAGGTAAGTATTTTTAGTGAAGATCCTCATGAAGTAGCGAGACTGATTGATCCGTTTGTAAATCTTGTAAGCCGTGTCAATATCAACTGCCAGGCACAAAGAGGTCCCGATGTTTTTCCATTTACCGGAAGAAAAGACAGTGCAGAAGGAACACTTTCTGTTTTTGATGCGCTCCGTTCATTCTCCATCCGGTCTCTGGTAGCTGCGAAACTGACAGATTCCAATAAGGAGCTGCTGAATACTATTGTAAGGGAACATGATTCTAACTTTTTAAGTACAGATTATATTTTCTGATTCTGACTGATATTGTATTTAACATAAAATAAAAATCCTCAATAAACACCTTGGTTTGTTGAGGATTTTTTTAACTTAATGCCGGAATTAGAGTTTTGTGTTATAATAAGATGGTATTTTTTAGAAATATTATCTAAGGATCAGTGTGTAAATCATGTCTTCACCCGAAAAAGAATTTTTAGAGAAAATTGAAAAACACAAAGGTGTTATTTTCAAGATCTCTAAAATGTATATGGATAATAAGGACGATCAGAATGACCTCTATCAGGAGATCATTTACCAGGCCTGGAAATCATATGGTGATTTTCAAAAGAGGAGTGATTTCTCCACATGGCTGTACAGAACTGCGCTTAACACAGCAATTGTTTTTTTGCGAAGTGAAAAAAAACGTAGTTTTATACAGAATCAGAATGTCGATGGGCTGAGTGCCCGCCAGGAACCTTATAATGATACGGATGATATGAATATGAAGCGGATGTATGAAGCCATCCATCAGTTGAGCCCCATAGATAAAGCCCTTATCTTCTTCTTTTTAGAGGGTTTTTCCGGAAAAGAGATTGCTGTACAGCTGGGAATTACTGAAGTGAATACACGGGTAAAGCTGAAGAGAGCAAAAGAAAAACTGAAAGAGATCATTACCAGACAGGGTACAGGTTCCTATTAAAAATAACACTATGGAATTAGAAAACTTTAAAGAACTTTGGAATAAAGATACAGGGAAGGAATCCCCTGAAATTTCTCTGGAAAAACAGAAGGAAATACACTCTCCGCTGCAGATGCTGAAAGTGAATATGGAAACTGAATTCTGGCTGATGATTGTAACACTGCCTTTGCTGTTAACAGGTTTTCCTTTCGCCTCTAAGGACTCTAATATTAAAACGATTTCAGTATTTGTCACCATTCTGACCCTTGCTATTATTGTTTATTTTTATTCCCGCTTCCTGAAATTGTATAAGCTACTTAGAAAAAACAGTACCAATACAAATTATGATCTGTTTACTCTCAAAACGCAGCTTCTCATCTCGAAAGAGATTTATATCTCCTATTATATTGCCTATATTCCTCTTGGGTTTCTTTTATCTCTGATTCAGATCAATTTTCATTTTGACAGGGAATATAACCTGGCTATTTTCGGGATCAGCCTTCTGATTACCCTTTTGTTGATCGCTTTTATCATCAAATACTGGATCTATTATATGTACGGAAGATACATTAATGATATAGTACGTTTGGTAGATGAACTTAATGGAATTGACGTAAGTCCAAAAGTTGAAAAGAGAAAGACATGGTTTGAACGCTCACAGAAATTTTTTATGAATAAAATGGGGATTAAAGGAAATATTCTGAATACTGTGATATGGTTTGTATCCATGTACTTTTTTATCATTTTATTTCTGACAATTGTTCTTTTGATCATTATTATAGTGGGAGCAAAACTTGATTTTCTGGATATCGGATCATTGCAGAGGGCTTTAAATAAACTAAATTAGAAATTACGCTATCTTCTGTAAAATTTCTATCTTTAGAACATTGAGTTGTAAAAAAATATCACATGGATGATTTTAAAAATCAGGTGTATTCTATAGAGGAATTTCTGGAACTGGTAAAGAGCAAACAGGATAGGAAGGCATCCTTTGATCCGGAATATAATTATGCAGTCTATTCATCAACAGATGAATTTAAACCCGAAATGAAAGTTTTTATCGGAGATCCTTTGGATATCGGTGAGCATGATAATGAAATCTTACCTGATTTCGTTTTCCATAACAAGCTTCAATATATGTGTTCTGATGAAAATATTCAGGATGTGGTGGATCTTGCTTTCAGACAGCGTGCTGATATTAGCTCTTCTCAGCTTATCACTGCCCTGAACCATTATCTTGAAAAAGATGATTTCTTAGATTTTAAATAATAAAAGAATTAAATACTTAAAATAAATAAGCTGATATAAAAAATATCAGCTTATTGCTTTTTTTGATGTAACATTTTTACTTTTTTTCTACTAACTCATTAGGTCAGAAAAAATTATTTCGACTCATACTATTCTGAGGAAATAGTAATAAGCTTAAAAAACACAATGAGGCCTGGCTGTATTTTCTGCCAGGTTTTTTTTATTTCTTTTGTAAAAATCTGTAACAATTTTTTTAAACGAAAACTAACTCTATAGAGTAACAAGCTATGACCTCATTAGAACAAGAGTTTATCAGTAAAATTGAACAGCATAAAGGAATCCTGTTTAAGATTGCTAAGATGTACATGACTGAAAAAGATGACCGTGATGATCTTTTTCAGGAGACTACCTATCAGCTCTGGAAAGCATTTCCCGGTTTCAGAGGCGAAAGTGAATTTTCTACATGGCTGTACAGAATTGCTTTGAATACCGCTATTATTTTCCTTAAAACAGAAAAGAGAAGAAGTTTTATTACCCATGAAGATTTTTCCAATCAGATCATTGTTCAGGAAGATTATGATGAGCGTAAAGAAGAGCGCCTGACTGAAATGTATAAAGCTATCCATCAGCTTAATTCTATTGACAAGGCCTTTATCTTCTATTATCTGGAAGATTTTTCAGGAAAGCAGATTGCCGAACAGATGGGAATTTCAGAAGGCAATGCAAGAGTGAAAATGAACCGGGCCAAAAACAAACTTAAAGATATCTTAAGCCAAATAAAAACCAACCAACATTAAAATCAGTAATCCAATGAATATCGATGAATTGAAAAATACCTGGAACGAAGATATTGTGGAGGAAACTCCCGAAATAAGCATAGAACAGAGCAATAAACTGAATCTTCCCCTTGAAAAAATACGCAAGAATATGCGCGTGGAATTCTGGTGGATGATAGGAATCTTTGTCTTCGCTTTTCTGGTGTGCGCTGTGTGCAGACCCTTTAAACTTCAATTGTACATAACCGTATTAATTGCTTCCATGCTTATTGTTACTGTTTTCTTTTTCAGTAAGTTCTTTAAACTGTATAATGAAATCAGTAATCCAGCCCCCAAAACCTATGACTCTCTGAAAGATCTGGTGATGCAGCTCAATCTTAATAAACAGTATTACCTCTCATACTACATCAGTTTTGCCCCGTTTCTTGTCTGTGAAATTCTTATTGTCCTGGAGTTTATCCCGTGGCCAAAACCTTTGAGTGAATTGAAGATTGCGGTGGTCTTAATTAGTACAGTAACCGTAGGATTATTTTTGCTTTATTTTGTTGGAAGATTCTGGTATCAACGCTACTATGGAAGATATATCCAATATATTGAAGGTCTTTTAGAAGAATTAAAAGGATAACAAAGAGTTCGGCGGGCTTTCAGCCCGCCGAACCTATATGCATTACTGTCCCTTATTTTCTTTTTCTTTGGCAATTTCGTTTTTTATCCAATCCAGCTGTGGATCTTTTTTGTCGATAATATCCTGCATGTTTTCAGTAACAGTCACATCGGGAACAACCCCTTTTCGTGAATCTGAAAAACTGATATTAGGCTGTACCAAAAGTAATCCTATGGGAAACCTGATTTCAGAATTGGGAAGCTTTTGGTAGGAATAAAAACCGGCAACGGTTCCATCATTGGCACCACCTGTTTCTTCTCCCACAAGCGTTGCTCTTTTATCATTTTTAAGTTTAGCGGTAATAATAGAAGATGCCGAGAAACTTCCTCCGTTAATCAGTACAAAAACTTTTCCGTGGAAGGCATCCTTTTTAGGTTTTGTAGGTTTGTCAGCCTTCATTTTGTAGAACACCTTTCCATCCTTTTTATAGGTACTGAAAGTCTGGGCAAAAAAGTAGCTCGGATAGGCAATACTTTTAAGAGCATATTCCAAAGGAGTGCTTTTTCTGAAATAATTGGTGCGCAGAGGGGCATTTCTTGAAGTTAACTGAGAAGGTTTGATCAGCGTAAACGGTTCATCAGCTAAATACGAATACAGGTTATTGATTTCATACAAAGAGCCGCCATAATTATTTCGGACATCTATGATGAGGTAAGGAGATTTTGCAAGGTTGATCTTGGCAAAAGTCTTTTTATAAAACTCATCCGAATAATCCCTTGAAAAGCTTTTCACCTTAATATAAGCAATAGTACTGTCTTTGTCCAGAAATTTGAAGCTTCTGTTATAAGAATCACTGGAAGCTACATAATCGTTCAGTTTCTTTTCCGGGGTCTTTTTCTGCATTTCCTTATCCTTTTCAAGATCAGAATCAGATTTTGTTTCTCTGGTTAAGGTATACGTCTTTTTTTCTCCCTGGTATAGGGTTTCAAGAGTAGCTTTGCTGTCAAATCCATTTTCTGCGGTATAAAAATTAAAGAACAGGTCCTTCAAAAAATAAGGATGGAAAGTGGTATTGTCACCATCACTGCTGATCAGGCTTTTGTACTTCTTGATATAATCTGAAACAGGAACATTGTTAATGGATAAAATTTCAGTTCCCGGTTGTATATGTTCAATAGAATCTTTATTCTGAATAATGTACATCCGATCCCCTGAAATATAATATTCAAAACGACTGAACATCCCTTTCTGATGTTCCAGTTTTTTTATTTCGCTTTTGGTAAATTTCTTTCTGGGAATTCTCAATGAAAGATGTCCTTCCCGAATTCCTGCAATGACAGGTTGAAGTTTGAAATAAAACTGAAGAGGAGTAAGAGGCTCGATGAGGGTTTGTTTAAGGCTGTCAAATTTACGTTCCAGCTCCTTCTTGGGAATATACCAGTATAATTGAGGGTGCATTTGCTGTAATTTTGAATACGCAAAATCCACATCTTCTTTAAGTTGCTCCGGTGGAATACATGAAGCCCGTTGTTCGTTGTGTTTTTTGATAGAGGCACAAGACGAAAAAATAACGAGAAGAAATATTACCGAATAATTTTTCAATATCTGAGTTTTTTAGGGTGCTAAAATAGAAAGTTTAAAATTAATCCCGAGCTAAACGGGTAATAAATTTTTAAAAATACATGATAAATTTAGTTAAAAAATGGAGTAAAATGGAATAAACTTTCATTTAAAAGCAAAAGTCAATACATTTGATATTTATTTTTTACAGATGATTTACTGGATTATTACGTGTATAGCTGTTTTGACGATAACTTTTTTTATAGTGATCAATATGAAGGCATTTGGAGGAGTGCCAAAAGGGAAGAGACTGAAGCGTATCAGACAGTCGAAACTTTATAAAAAGAAACAGTTCCGGAATATCAGTCATACTCCTTCCATTACCGAGGGCTATAAGATGTGGAAAGTAACCTACGATTTCTTTTTAGGAAAAAAAGATCCATTGTTGAAACCTTTAAAAGCCATTCCATCCCTTCATACCAATCTGAAAAATATTGATAAAAACGAGGATGTATTTATCTGGCTGGGACATTCATCTTATTATCTGCAGACCGATGGGGTTTCCTTTTTAATAGATCCTGTCCTGAGTCTTTATGGATCACCTTTTAAATACTTTAATAAAGCTTTCAAAGGATCAGATATTTTTAAACCGGAAGATATTCCGAATATTGATTATCTTGTGATAACGCATGATCATTTTGACCACCTGGATTACCCAACTGTGAAATCTATCGAAGAAAAAACAGGAATGGCTATAATTCCTTTGGGAGTAGGAGCGCACCTGGAAAGATGGGGGTATGCGGAGAGTAAACTTATTGAAGAAGAATGGGGAACAGAAGCTGCTCTGAAAAATGATATAAAAATTATTTTTACTCCTGCCAGGCATTTTTCCGGCAGAAGAGTAAGACAGAATGATACCCTTTGGAGTTCTTACGTTCTGATAACACCCACTAAGAAAATTTTCCTGGGCGGAGACAGTGGATATGATTCCCATTTCAAAACAATAGGTGAGCAATATGGACCTTTCGATTATGCTGTTCTTGAAAATGGACAATATGGAGAGGCATGGAGGTATATCCATACATTGCCTGAAGATGTTGTTCAGGCTGCTATTGACCTGAAAGCGGATCATATAATCCCGGTTCATGCTGCTAAATTTGCATTGGCGCTTCATCCATGGAATGAGCCTTTACAAAAGATAACAGCCCTTGGGAAAGAAAAAAAACTGAATATCCTCACTCCAATGATCGGCGAGGTAGTAGATCTGAATCATTCAGAACAGAAATTTACAGCCTGGTGGGAAAGCTGATCAGGCATGCCAGATTTCTTTATATCTTGCGGGGTGATTTTCAAACTGTTGTCTTACAAAATCACATTCCGGGTCTACAAGCAAATCTTTTTCTTCTGCATAGCGTACCAGTTCATCCAGCAATAGTTTGGCGTATCCCTTTCCCTCACGCTCTTCGTCAAGTTTCGTATAAAATACAATTAGCAGTCTTCCGTCAACCTCTATGGACATATAACCTGCCTTTTTCCCATCGATAAGTAGCTGCAATTCATCCTGATATTGAGATACCTGAAACTTTATATTTTCCATAACAATGTAAGATTTGGTTGATTAAAATAATTTGAGAACGTCTCCGTAAATACATTCTCTCCATTAAAATTACAAAATTAAATCATATGAAATAATAATTTTCAGGAATCTTAACGAATTTTATAACATAAATGGTGAAAGGTAAAAGATAAAAGATAAAAGATATTACCATTAAATATCCGTAGGTCAGGATCAATAGAGGTGGGCTTTAGCCCGCCATACAATATATAATTTCTCCTACGGCTTTAGCCGAAACTTAAATATAGGTGTTTTTATAAATCTGCAATGTGTTGATTATTAATATATAATAGGGTTGTTGTTTACTAATTCTTGGGATCTAATCATAACTTTAGAATAATTAATGTTAAGAATTTAATAAAAAATACAGAAAATAATTCAAAGATAATCAGTTGTTTGTGGTTTTTTTTAACAAATATTAGTATTTGTAATTAAGAATTGGCACTTTAATTGACTATCACTTGATAATTATTTTTAAAGTGGAATGAAATGAAAAAGTTAATATTAACAGCATTATTGGTTGGGACCTTCAGTTTGAGTTATGCCCAATCAGATTATTATAATGATTACAGAAGGAGTATCTCAGATATCAACTGGCAAAGAGTAATTACGGATCTTGTGCTTTCAACAACACAGGCTAATCAGATTTATGTGTTAAATGACAGATATCGTGATTATGATACCTGGAACAGAGTGTATGTTGTAGAGCCGGGAAGATGGAGAAACGACCGTTATTCTGAGTTGGAAAGAATTCTGGGCAGAGAAAAGTATATCATCTTTAAAAAGAAATACTACAGAGGACAAAACCCTGTAATCGTTTACGGAAGAAATAAAAACGATTATAAAAAATACCGTAAACAACAGGAGAAGTATTATAAAAATCAGGAGAAATACTACAAAAAACAAAATAAACATCATGGTCATGGACATGATGACTGAAATTAGATTATAATCAACTCAATATTCACTTTTAAATGGCTGGCAGGATTGTCAGCCATTTAATTTTTTAGTCCCATAATTGTTATGATGTATTTGGTTTGATTTTTATAACTTTGATCTATGGAATCACACGAATCACTCAAAGGTTTTTATGAAAGGAATGCTCCCAATCTGGCATCTCAATGTATTGGGGTGAATAAAATGGGGCACTTCAATGTCTTTTCACGGGAGTATTGCTCTCCGCATACTCCTTACAGCAGGAGAGATTATTATAAGATTTCACTCATCATTGGAAAAGGAAAACTTCATTATGCTGATAAATGGATCAAAGTAGACCGTCCTGCGTTATTGTTTTCCAATCCCATTATTCCTTATTCCTGGGAAGCGGATGATGAGGATCAGAAAGGCTGGTTCTGCCTTTTTACCGATCAGTTTCTCCATAATGGAAGCCGTATGGGAAACCTTCAGGATTCTCCGCTTTTCAAGATTGGAGGAACTCCGGTTTTCTTTGTCGATGAAGAACAGCAGAAGATACTTTCTGAGATCTATACCAAAATGATGACGGAGATTCAGTCAGATTATATTCACAAATATGATATGCTGAGAGCCTACCTCCATCTGATGATTCATGAAACGATGAGAATGCAGCCTGCGGAGAGTTTTGAACCTTATCAGAATGCTTCACAAAGAGTAGCGTCCTTATTTATGGAACTATTGGAAAGACAATTTCCTATCGACAGTCCTGAGGCTTTTTTGAAATTAAAAACTCCGAATGATTATGCTCAAAGTCTTTCCATTCATGTGAATTCTTTGAACCGTTCGGTAAAAGAGATTACAGGGAAAACAACCAGCCAGCAGATTACGGGAAGAATTATTCAGGAAGCCAATGCCTTGTTGAAACATACAGACTGGAATATCTCTGAGATTGCTTATGGATTGGGCTTTGAAGAACCTGCCTATTTTACCAATTACTTTAAAAAACAAACCGGAATTACTCCCAATGCCCTAAGAATGGATGTTGTTTGAATTTTATAATTCTTAGTTTGAATTCTATATCGTGGCTGCGTTCCGGATGTTCTAATTTTGTCATATAAAATTAAATCATACCTATCATGAAATTTAAAAAATTAGGAAACACAGAAGAACAGTTATCAGCAATTGGTTTAGGATGTATGGGAATGAGTTTTGCTTATGGTCCTACAGACGAGCAGGAAAGTATCAATACCCTTCACAGAGCACTGGATTTGGGAGTCAACTTTTGGGATACGGCAGATATGTATGCCAATGGAGAAAATGAAAAACTGATCTCTAAAGTTTTAGTTCCAAACAGAGATAAGATTTTTATTGCAACCAAATTCGGGTTCAGGTTTAAAGATGGTAAAGCAAGTCACAGTGGGGCTCCCGGAACATATTTTGACGGTTCCCCGGAATGGATCAGACAGGCCGTAGATCTAAGTCTTCAAAGGTTAAAAATAGATACTATTGATTTGTATTATGCCCACAGAGTAGATCCGAATGTTCCTGTAGAAGAAACAGTAGGCGCTATGGCAGAGCTTGTGAAAGCCGGAAAAGTGAAATATATCGGATTATCTGAAGCTTCAGCAGAATCTATCAGAAAAGCGAACAAAATTCACCCGATTGCAGCATTACAGTCAGAATATTCCATCCTTACCAAAGATGTTGAAAATGAGATTTTACCAACCATCAGAGAGCTTGGAATTTCATTGGTGCCTTATTCACCATTAGCTAGAGGTCTTTTTACCAATATTTATGAGGTGCAGAATCTTGGAGATGATGATTTCAGAAAATCACTACCGCGTTACCAGCAAGAGTATCTTGAAAATAACACCAAACTGGCTAACGAGATTAACGAGTTGGCAGCTTCCAAAGGAGTAAAAGGAACTCAGTTGGCCCTGGCATGGGTATTGAGTCAGGGAGACGATATTATCCCGATTCCTGGAACAAAAAGGATTAAATATCTTGAAGAAAATATTGCAGCTATCAATATTGAACTTTCCCAATCAGATCTGGATACCATTGATGCGATCCTGAAAAAATACCCTAACGTAGGGGAAAGATATACAGAAGGATCAATGAAACTGGTAAACAACTAAAAACGATTCATATAAAAACTGAGTTCCTGATAATGAAGGAACTCAGTTTTTTTGTTTTAAATGTTAAAATGAAAAGCATTCAGCTATGAACAGAAGAGAATTATTAAAGAACGGATTATTGGCAGGAACATTGAGCATGATTCCTTTCTCCGGCTTAATGGCACAGTCTAAAACAACTGTTGAAACAACTGGTGATGACCTTTCCGGTTTTAAAAAATTAAAGCTCGGAGAACTGGAACTTTTTGTCCTGACAGACGGATATATTCATGAAGAAAACCTGAACTCATTCGCTCCCAGAGGAACTGTTGCAGAATTGAAATCAATCCTTAAAAACAATTTCAGACCGGAAAATTATATCGATATGGCGATGAATATTCTGTTGGTTAAAACAAAAAATAAACTCATTTTATTCGATACGGGAATGGGGATTTTTGCTGATGAAAGAACCGGATTTCTATTAAAAAGTCTCCAAAAAGCAGGGTTTTCTGCGAAAGATATTACCGATGTTTTTATTTCCCATGCCCATCCCGACCATATCGGAGGAGTGGTAGATAAACAGAATCAGTTTGTTTTTCCCAATGCCAATATTTTTATTTCTAAAACAGAACATGATTTCTGGATGAAAGCTACAGTCAAAGATTTCAGTAACAGTGCTTTAAAAACACAACCTGAATTTCTTAATCAGGTTATTCCGGCAGTTCAGAATATTCTGAAAACCATTCAGCCCAAATTGAAATTCTATGACCTTAATCATCCACTATATGAGTATTTTAGTTTTCAGTTAGCACCTGGTCATACACCAGGTTTAACCGTTACAACCATCTCTTCAGGCAATGAAAAGCTGATCTATATCGCAGATTTGATTCATTCCGATGTAGTTCTTTTCCCACATCCTGAATGGGGCTATTTTGGTGACACTGATCTGGATATTGCAACGGCATCAAGAAAAAAACTCCTGCAGCAACTGGCAGATACCAAAATCAGAGCATTTGCTTATCATTTACCATGGCCAGGTTTGGGATACACAAAGAAAAAAGCAACAGCATTTGAATGGTTTCCGGAAAGTTTTATGAATTAGGTAGCAGGTAGCAGATAGTAGGTGGCAGGTAGCAGGTGAGAGGTAAAGAGGATTAGGGATAAGGAATACATTGACCTTGATTAATAAATAGGTGCTCAACATTCCCCTCCTCCGGAGGGGTGGCAAAAATTCACAGAATTTTTGACGGGGTGGTTAATCAATCGCAGCGGACTTTAGTCCGCTCTTACAAACAATGCTCATTCATAGGGCTTTAGCCCAGACTTATAATACAACAGATCCTCCCAGGCAACGGAAGGATCTGTTTCAAACATAAGAAAAAACTAGAGTTGTATTAATATTAAGCCTCTCCAAATACCAATTCAGGAGAATACAGCTTTCTGAACATGATGTAAGTTACTGTTAGCACAGAAAAAGCAATTATTGCATCTACCGTTGACGGAAAATCAAGCACAGCAATTTTCGAAAAGAAAGCGAAAAGGATGTCAAAAAACATTCCTGCAAATACCCATTCTTTCAATCTTAATAATCTATTGGGAAGCAGAAGAACCAGAACTCCTGAGATTTTAAAAACTCCCAATATATAAATGAAATGAGGCGGATAGCCAAGTTGTTGAGTAATGTCCCATACCACAGGATTTTTTGTCAGTTCAAAGAAACCGCTGGCTCCAAACCATAATGACATAAAAATTGCGCCTGCCCAATAGATGATTTTTGTTGTTTTTGTTTTCATTGTTGTAAATTTTTTAGTGATAATTAAACTGTATAGTATTTTATTTAAAAGCCGTTTTTGCTGATCCTGAAATTTCTCCGGTTTTCATATTCTGAATAAAAGCGATGACTTCCCAGTTTTCAGGAGAAAAACCTTCCGGAAGTTGAAATGTTGTCGTTCCTTCCTGCTGCTTAGTCAAAGTGATTGGGTTTTGTTTGTGAACAATCTGCCAGTGATGCAGATGACGTCCTTCATTTTCCCCTTTTCCTACCTGAGTGGAAGAATGTTTTTCAACCAGATTAACGAGAAGTATATTCTGAGAATCTGTGGAGGTTGCTTTGTAATGAGCATTAATTGTGTTCTGAGAAACGGTTGCAGATAATTCTAAACTTGTTTTTTTAGAAGCAAACAAAGCTTTCTGAATGGCATTTCTGATATTGTTTTCATCAGAGCCTACAAATTCTGTTTTTCCGTTTACTACCAGCTGTGGGGTATAAACCTGTGAATTCAATATTCGGCTGTACTGCTGTTGTCTTTGTGAGTTTTCTGCAGTACTGAAACGGTCTTTCCATCCAAGGCGGTTCCAGTAATCCACATGGTAGGAGAGAAGATAAACAGGTTCATTTTGATATTCCTTTTCAATTTTTCCCATCAGTTCATCTGCAGGAGGGCAGCTGGAGCAGCCTTCTGAAGTGAACAGTTCAAGAACGGCGAAACCACTGTTTTCAGATGTTGGATGCTGTGCTGTCTTTTGATCTTTATTTTGATGAATAAATGCTGAAGTAGCAAATAATACTGCGGTAAAAGCGCTTACTGTGATTAAGTTTTTTAGTATCATGTCTTTTAATTTGATTCAAAAGTAGATACTCTGCAAGGGCAAAAAAATGCAAAAAAGGGTAAACCGGACAAATTAAGAGGTGAATCCGGAAATTGTAGGGGGAAGTATTTTAGGGCAGGGAGAGGGACGCTGGAGGCTGGAAGTTTCTGAGCACGAAAAGGAATAGAGGTTTATTTTTAGTATAAGCCAGGAAGATTAAAAAATTAAAGCAAAAGAAAACCCTGATCATATCAATCAGGGTTATAATTTATTTAAATAAGACTTTTATAGATTATCATGTCTTCAAGTACTTCCAGTGCCCAACCTCCGGCTTCCTTACTACCTTATCTATCTTCCAGCCAAGTAAAAAAACTATGGGTCTTTTCCTTATTAATTAAAAGTTTTTCGGGAGTTTCAATGGTAAGTTTTACCAGTATTTTACGCTGAAAATAATGTTCCATTTCCTTAATGGCTTTAAAATTAACAAGATATTGCCGGTTAACTCTGAAAAACTGCCTGTCAGACACCTGTTCTGCCACTTGCCCCAAAGGCTGCGTAAGGGGAAACTGTTCTTTGGTGAATGTTACAAGATGGGTGATTTCATTATGAATGTAAAAATAAGCAATGTCTTCAGTAGCGATCGTTGTATACTTTTGATTTTTAAAAACCAGAAAACTGCTCTTACCTGAGGCAGCAGGCTGGCTGATTTTCTGTATGATGGATTCCAGATCCGGAAGTTCGTTCTTCTGGAAGAATTTTTTCAGTTCATCAACCTTTCTCAGGGCTTCGGCAATATCTTCTTTTGAAAATGGTTTCAAAACATAGTCAACCCCCTTACTTTTAAAAGCATCCAGCATATACTGATCAAAAGCAGTACAGAAAACCACAGGGCAGGTGATTTCCACCGATTTAAAAATTTCAAAGGAAAGTCCGTCCGAAAGATGGATATCCATAAAAATAAGATCCGGTTTGTTCTCCTTTAAACCTTCAATACTTGTTTCAATACTGTCGTAAACACCCAGGATCTTTGAGTCCGGTTTTAAGTCTGAGATTAAATTCTGCAGGGATTTGGCTGCCCGGAATTCATCTTCAATAATGATTATATTCATGAATTAATGGTAGTTTTATCTGAAACGTTTTTTCGTCTGAATGAATAATAATGTCCTTTTCCAATAAATGTTTATAACGCATTTTAATATTGTCCAGTCCAACTCCCAAAGAATCTTCGGGGTTTACTTTTCGCTGTATAGGATTTTCAATCACAATATGATCATCAGCAGTGTAAATATTAATATGTAAAGGTTTGCTCTGCGAAACAATATTATGCTTGATGCAGTTCTCTACCAAAAGCTGAAGCGTAAAAGGCGGAATAAGGGTTTGAGCGGTTTCTTTTCCAAGTTCATTGGTAAACCTGATTCCTTCTCCAAAACGCGCTTTCTGAAGAAAAAGATAAGAATCTACGATTTTCATTTCTTCCTGAACGTTGATCAGATCCAATTTTCTGCTTTCCAGCGTAAAACGGTAAAAATCGGAAAGTTTTACAATGAAATCAACGGTTTCTTCATCATGCGTTTCTGCCATTAATTTTAATGTATTCAAGCTGTTGAAAAGGAAATGCGGATTAATCTGCTGCTTTAACAATTCGTACTGAGCACCCAGATTATCACTCTTTACCTTTTCCAGTTCAAGCTGTATCTGCTGTCCTGTATAATTATTCTGAAGCAGCGTAAGAAACATATAACATACCAGATTGATTAAAATTCCCCGTACTTCCACCATCAGCATCACAGGACCAAAATTAATATGGGAAAGAATCAGCTGCTGAATCCACGCCAGGCCAAACATAATGACCATCCCGAAAGCCAGTACCACCATCAATCTGGAATAGGAAATATGCTGTCTTCGTTTTGCGGTACGGTTCAGCATATAAATATTGATATACCACATGATCACAGAAAAAGCTGCCGTAATAGCTGAGTTGACCACAGCTTCTTTCCAGTTGAATGCATGAGAAGCCAGTTGTGGAACAGAAGATAAAATGCCCAGGAAAATCGAGCTTATCCAGATAATGGCCTGTGAGATTTTTATTTTTTGCTGTTGCATGAAATCTGCTGATTTGAAAGGGTTAAATTAATGCTTTTTATTGAAAATATTATGATAAATAGTGAGACGGTAGTTTTTTATTAAGGTCTGCTTGCCGGGCGGTAACTCATAAAATACTGTACTCTTTCTTCTTTATTGGGAAAGCTGCTTTGTGGCAGACTATTTTTTATATCATATGAAACTTTTCCGGGATGATCGGCTTGAAGAGTTTCAATGCTTACCAATTCTCCTGTGATGGTTCCGCCTATGTATTGAGGATTGTCATGATATTTCCAGGTTACCAGTTTCATCACAGAACCAGCTTCCGGCATCTGATTTTCTTTGGATAAAGATTCCAGCGCTTTTTCATTTCCATACAATGCAGACATCGTTTTCTTCTTAGGATTTAAAGAATTGGAGATGAATTTGAGATTTCCCGGGTCAAAAACAACCCTTGAAAGTCCATTGTTCGTGTTGTTATTTTGCTTGCTGCAAGAGGTAAGTGAAATAAGACCTACCAATAAGATCAGGATTGTATTTTTCATTTTTTCTGTAAATTTTGAATTAATCTTTGGGTATTGACTTTCATCGGGACATCGAACAGATACCCTGTTTTTTCAGCGAGTTGTCTGTGGCAGGCGATACAGGATTCTTTGGCGAAGGAAGCCGTTTTTCCTGTTGGATGGAGATCATCTCCTGAGAATTTTGCAAATCCCCAACCTTCAGTATCTTGATATTGCTTGGAATCTTTAACCATAAACTGCGCATTGATAAATTTTCCGGGTCTGATTTCTCCGTTAGGAAATTCTTGTTGTTTCCACACAGATTTTACAACCATACTTCCGTCTGGCCACGGATGAAAATTTTCTGTTTCTATAGCTTTTACGGCAATATCATTTCCATAAATTACACGGATAGAATTGTCAAACAATGTACTCATGCTGATGACTTTCCAGTTTTTAAAATCAGGAGTATATGGAACTCCATTGGGAGAAACCGGAAATTGAGCTGGAGTTAGATGAGTTTTAGTTGGAGAAGATGAACTGGGCTCAGTTTTATTGTGTACAGAAGGGTTTACTGAAGATAATGAAAGGGTATATTTTTTAATCGTTTCAATATCTTTTGCGGTAATCTTAGCTGAAGGATGCAGCAGCGTGTACTCATGAAGAGGCATTTTTCCGCTTTGCATCATGTTCAGAATACCGTACATTTTTCCCTGATGCTCAGCAGGAGAGAGCTTTTCCCATTCTGAGAAATTCAGGACTTCTCTGGCTCTTTTAATATCTTTATTCACAGCCCAGGAAACAGGAGCAAGTTTATCGTACCAGCTTAAATTCTGCTGATTGGAATGACAGTTGAAACATGAGTTTTCAAGAATACTGATCACTTCCCTTGGTGCTTCAATTTTTCCTGTAACCGGTTTCCCTTCCAATGGTGTGCTGAATAGCTGCAACCCTCCGAAAACACCTAGTATGGTCAGAAATACAATGGCAATGGGATTTCTTTTTTTCTTTACGGTATCCATAATGTATTGTTTTTATTTTCTGATTCAAAAATAGTTGGGCAGCGCATGCTGTGAAACGGAAAATAGACCAATCCGGACAAATCGAAGGGCGAATCCGGAATTTTTAACTGTGAAAATACAAAAGAATAATCCCGATAGTTGGACTACCGGGATTTGCTGGATTGATTATTTATAAAGTAATACCGCCATCTATAATAATTTCGGTTCCGGTGACATACCCGGAAGAATCGTTGTCGGCTAAATAAGTAACAAGTTTCGCAACTTCTTCAGCAGTTCCCATTTTCTTCAACGGAATCTGGTCTATAAGATGATTTTGAATATTTTTCAACGTTTCTTCATCCAGACCCGCCTTACTCATGATTTCAGTTTGTATAGGCCCCGGACTTATCATATTCACTCTGATTTTTCTTGGAGCTAATTCTGCTGCTGCCGTTTTGGCAATAGAATTCAACGCAGCTTTGCTTGCCTGATAAGCCGAACTGTTGGGTTTATAGGTAGACGCAACAATAGAAGATAAAAAGATGACAGAGGCACCATCGTTTAACAATGGAATGAATTTGCTTAAAGTAAAATAAGCTCCCCTGAAATTAATATTCATCACCTGATCAAAATTTTTGATATCCATATTTTCTATAGGTGTCAGAGTTCCGGTAATACCGGCATTGATAAACAGAATATCTGCTTTACCGAACTTTTTCTCTACTTCTTTCTTCAACAGATCAATATCCTCAAGATCCGCCTGATCTGCAATAAAGGGGATCGCTCCAAGCTCCTCAGCTGCTTTTTCTACAGCTTCTTTTCGTCTTCCGGTAATGATTACGGTTGCTCCTTCTGAGAGAAGTTCCTTGGCAGCAGCGAATCCGATCCCGCTGTTTCCTCCTGTTACGATAGCCAGTTTGTTACTGAATTTTTTCATTGTAAATTTTTTGACAAAGTTATTTCAAAATGGTATACTTTTGTAACCAGTATCACAGAGTATACCAGTATCATTCGTGATATCACTTAACTTTGCAATTATGGAAAGAGATCAGAACGAAGAACTCAGAGCATTACAGGATACCCTTTATTTTATCGGAGGGAAATGGCGGATTCCTGTCATCAATTCATTGTGTAACGGGAACAGACGTTTCAGAGAAATTGAAAGAAGTATTCCCGGAATTACTACCAGAATGCTTTCCAAAGAACTGAAAGATATGGAACTGAATAAACTGCTAAAGCGCACCGTTTATCCCGAAACTCCTGTTTTAATAGAATATGAACCCACAGAATATTGCCGGACCTTTGGAAATATTATCCAGGAAATGATCAACTGGGGCAGGGAGCATAGGAGAGTGATTGTGGAAGATAGAAAATAATACCAATAAAAAACCTCTCGCGAGGGAGAGGTTTATAACTATTTGTCAAAAATTTCGATCATTATATTGTCAGGAATTATTCCCGAATAATCATAAGACTGGACGTTAAGTTGAGTAACTGAACTTACACAGACTACCTTATTGTTGTAGCTGAACACTTTATAAGGATACCTCTTTGTATTGATTGTCTTGGTTTTTGTGTAAGAATTGATGTTATAAAGCTCAATGGTCTTACTTGTAGTTCCTGCAATAATACTGTTACTATCAAAATCAAAACTTGATAGCTTGGAGTTTCCGGAAGGCAGATCATTCTGATAAATCATTTGCGAATTATATACAGAACCTGAACTTGCCGTAATGATTCTTCCATCAGGAAATGCTTCAAATATCCTGTGATTCAGAGGATGATCTCCGTGATAGGTATCATCCTGATGACTTATGTAATTCCCATTAAGATCAAAATTATAAAGATCCATATCTACAGGTGTAATATTCTGTGTTATGGTATATAATTGCACAGAACTTCCTACAGCTTTTCTCATCCTCCCGCTATTATAATAAAGCTGAGGTGATTGAGAAATGATAGCTTTTGTAGCCCTGCTTGCTGATTTAATCACACTGGAACTGCTATTACTATTTGAAGAACCGTAAAGTATACCATTATGATAAACAGTACTGATAAGCGGCATTCCGAAACTTACCTGAGCTTTCAATGTCAGGTCATTTCCATCATAAATATCTACCCAGCCATCATTTCTGGGAACATATAGTTCTACACTCCCATTATAGGTTCCAATATCAGAGTAGCCTAAAGTTGCATTTGTGCTGATCTGATGGGTAACAGAATTTGTATTTACATCATAAATAGCAATTTTCCCATCCGTATCCAATAAGTATAGCTTTCCGGAGTTTTTATCAAATTGGGCATCAAAAGTTTTAAGATTAACCAATTTAATCTCAGATCTTTCAATTTTTATGATATTACTTTTAACCTCTTCACCATTGGCCTTAATACCAATAACCTGATATTCTACATAAGGGTTAAATGGTACGGCTGAAGTAAATGTAAACAGATTCGGATAGCTGGTACCAATTTCGGATTGTATCCCATTTTGAGAATCACTTCTTACAATTTTATAATGATTATAAGTGGCATCTCCACTAAGCGTCCATTTTAAGCTTACCGTTTCAGTGGTATCACTGTAATTTGAAGTTAAATTGATCTTATTTTCAATAACAGGAGGTGTTACTGTGACCACCTCCGTAATATCATCGTTTGAACTGCTGCATGAAAATATTGATAAATAAGCAAATAATACGATTATAGTTTTTTTCATAAAATTTTTAGATACTGTCAATGATTTCATTTAACACAGTGCTAGGTCTCATGGCTGCATACGTTTTATAGGTATCCGTTTTGTAGTATCCTTCAATGTTCTGAGGTTTACCCTGAGCACCAATTAATTCAGCATTGATTACTTCTTCATTTTCCTGCATTGCCTGAGCAACAGGAGCAAATTGAGCTGCCAATTCAGCATCTGCAGTCTGGTTAGCTAACGCCTCAGCCCAGTACATTGCTAAATAGAAGTGCGAACCTCTGTTGTCAATCTGGCCTACTTTTCTTGCTGGAGATTTGTCTGTTGCTAAGAATTTTGCATTTGCTTCATCCAATGCATCAGCTAAAACTTGAGATTTTGTATTCCCCTGAGTTTGTGCCAGGTGCTCTAAAGAAGCCTGAAGTGCCAGGAATTCACCTAGAGAATCCCATCTTAAATATCCTTCTTCCAGGAACTGCTCAACGTGTTTTGGAGCAGAACCTCCGGCACCAGTTTCAAATAAACCACCACCGTTCATCAATGGAACAATAGAAAGCATTTTTGCAGAAGTACCAAGCTCAAGGATTGGGAAAAGGTCTGTTAAATAATCTCTCAATACGTTTCCGGAAACAGAGATGGTATCTTTACCTTCTCTTGCTCTCTTCAACGTTTCAGTCATAGCATCTTTTACATCAAGGATTCTGATGTCAAGACCTGTTGTATCGTGATCAGCAAGATATTTTTCTACTTTTTTGATGATTTCTCTGTCGTGAGCTCTTCCTTTGTCTAACCAGAAGATTGCTGGAGTATCAGATAATCTTGATCTGTTAACCGCTAGTTTTACCCAGTCCTGGATAGGAGCATCTTTAGTCTGACACATTCTGAAGATATCATCTTTTTCTACTTTCTGAGAAAGAAGAACGTTTCCAGCCTCATCCTGAACTTCTACAGTTCCGTCAGCAGCTACCTGGAAAGTTTTATCATGAGAACCATATTCTTCAGCTTTCTGAGCCATTAAACCTACGTTTGGAACAGATCCCATTGTGGTAGGATCTAATTTTCCGTGCGCTTTCATATCATCAATCACAGACTGATAGAAACCTGCGTAAGAACGGTCTGGGATAATACAAACAGTATCTTCTTCGTTTCCGTCCTTGTTCCACATCTTACCTCCGCCTCTTACAAGAGCAGCCATAGACGCGTCAACGATGATGTCAGAAGGTACGTGGAAGTTAGTAATTCCTTTGTCAGAATTTACCATGGCCACTCTAGGTCCTTCAGCAAGAGCTTTTTCAATATCAGCTTTGATATCAGCTTCCTGAGCATTTCCTTTGATTTTTTCAAAAAGATCCGCAAGACCGTTATTTGGATTGATGTCTAAAGACTTGAAAGTCTCAGCATATTTTGTGAATACTTCTTTGAAGAAAGTCTCAACGATAGCCCCGAAAATAATTGGGTCAGAGATTTTCATCATTGTTGCTTTAAGGTGGGCAGAAAGAAGTACATTTCTTTTCTTAGCTTCCTCGATAGCTTCCTGAACGAATGCTCTTAGTGCATTTAAGTTCATTACAGAAGAATCAATTACTTCACCAGCCTGAAGACCTGCGAAGTCTTTTAATACAGATTCAGAACCATCATTACCTTTGAATACGATTCTGTATTTGGTAGCATTTTCTAAAGTTGTAGAAGTTTCTGTACCGTAGAAATCACCATTGTTCATGTGAGCTACATCAGTTTTGCTGTCAGATGCCCAGTTACCCATTCTGTGAGGGTTTGCTTTTGCATAGTTTTTAACAGCTTTTGGAGCACGTCTGTCAGAGTTTCCTTCTCTTAATACAGGGTTTACAGCACTTCCTAGTACTTTAGCATATTTAGCTTTGATTGCTTTTTCTTCGTCATTTTTAGGCTCTGCAGGATAGTTTGGAACTGCGAAACCTTTACCTTGCAGTTCAGCAATCGCTGCATCCAATTGAGGTACAGAAGCAGAAATGTTAGGTAACTTAATGATGTTCGCATCAGGTTGTGTTGCCAATTCTCCCAGTTCTGCCAAAGCATCACCAATTTTCTGATCGTCTTTTAAAAACTCAGGGAAGTTAGCTAAAATTCTTCCTGCCAGAGAAATATCCGGAACTGCAATTTCGATATCTGCTGATTTTGTGAAAGCTTTTACGATCGGTAAAAACGAGTGAGTAGCCAGCATTGGAGCTTCATCAGTAAGTGTGTAATAGATTTTTGATTTTTCTGACATTATACTGTTATTTTTTATTTGAAATTTTAAGTCCCACAAATTTAGTAAATATCATTGTTTTATTGAAGATATTTCCATAAAAAAAAGAGGGTTTTGACTCTTTAATTTGATATCTGTATAATTTGTGCTTCACTTCCTTTCATAATTATTTTAAAAACAATTTTATAATTTTCAGAAACTGAACTTTCTGTTTATAAAATCTTCTTTTTCCAGACTATAGAAATAGTGAATTTTTTGTTTGGAAACTTGATTATCAAATGGATGAATTTTTTTTAACTTTAAGATTAATTTAATCATAATAAAACGGATAAAATTTTCTTTTTTGATTACATTTGAAAAACTTTAAAAATAAATATTATGTCGACGACCATCACTTTAAAAGGAAACGAAGTACACACAATAGGAACATTGCCATCAGTAGGAACCACTGTAAAAGATTTTGCACTGGTAGATTCAGGATTAGCAGTAAAAACTCTTGACACTTTTGCAGGAAAGAAAAAGGTATTCAATATTTTCCCAAGCATTGATACACCTACTTGTGCTGCTTCTTCAAGAAAATTCAATGAAGAGGCTTCAAAACTTGATAATACAGTGATCATCAATGTTTCTAAAGACCTTCCATTTGCATTAGGAAGATTCTGCGCCGCTGAAGGATTGAATAATGTGGAAACACTTTCAGACTTCAGAAGCAGCTTCGGAGATGATTATGAAGTGACCATCGCAGATTCTCCTATGAAAGGATTATTAAGCCGTGCAGTAATT
Source organism: Chryseobacterium sp. KLBC 52 (assembly GCF_003347605.1). GTDB lineage: Bacteria > Bacteroidota > Bacteroidia > Flavobacteriales > Weeksellaceae > Chryseobacterium. Next base: position 66,021 of record NZ_QDFZ01000010.1, read on the forward strand.
GTTACTGACGAAAACAACAAAGTAGTTTATACCGAGCAGGTTCCGGAAATTGCCAATGAGCCTAATTACGATGCTGCTCTTGCTGCATTGAAATAATAAAATAATTTTTGTAGAAAAGCCTTGTGAATATCATTTTTACAAGGCTTTTTTTGAATATAACACCTCATCCAATCACACCAAATGATGTCAAATAATTATAAGAAATATGGAGAACTTTTTCAGGTAGATCAGGATCATTTTGAAGAATTCTATGCACTGCTTCAAGACACAAAGCTTTTAAAATCTGATTTTTTTCTCAAACAGGGAGAAAAATGCAAATATCTGGGTTTTATTAAAAAAGGAACCATAAGATCTTTCTACATCAACGATCAGGGACGCGAAATCAATTTTGGATTCTATTTCGAAAATGAATTTTTTACTGACTACGAAAGTATTCTTTGCGATACTGTATCCAATATGAATATTCAAGCCCTTGAAAACTGTGAAATTCTACTGCTGAGTAAAGAACATTTACAGGATTTATATAAAAAAGAAGCCTACTGGCAGCAATTCGGAAGAGTAATGAGTGAAAAGATTTATCTGGATGCCAAGAAACGAATCGATGATCTTTTGTGCTTTTCTCCCGAAAACAGATACCTTAATCTTGTCAAAAAACAGCCAGCACTTTTTCAGAAAATTGCCCAGAAACATATTGCCAGTTACCTTGGTGTAACAGAACAGTCACTGAGCCGTATCAGAAGCCGCATTGTTAATTAACTTAAGTTAACGTCCGCTCATGTTTTAAACCGTAGCTTTATCATCATCAAATTTTAACACAATCATTATGGAACAAAAAGATTTAACCATTATTCTGGTACACGGAGCATGGGGAGATGGATCACACTGGCAATACATTATCCCTTCACTGACAAAAGCGGGATATAAAGTAAGAAGTGTTCAGAACCCGCTAACTTCTCTGCAGGACGACATTAATAAGACCAAAGACCTTATTGATGCTCAGGATGGCAAAGTACTTTTAGTAGGGCATTCTTATGGTGGTGCCGTTATTTCAGGAGCCGGACATCATGATAAGGTGGCTGGACTCGTTTATATTGCGGCTTTTGCACCTGATGCAGGAGACAGTCTGGGATCTCTGCTAGGAAGAAGAGAATCGCCGGGTGGAGCAAGCATTTATCCGGATAACAAAGGCTTTTTATGGATTAAATATGATGAATTCAAATCTGCTTTCTGTCAGGATTTAGATGGTGAAAAAGCACTGGTAATGTCATTATCACAGAAACCTATTCATGGTCAGTGTTTTGGAGATGTAGCAGGTGAACCGGCATGGAAAACACTTCCAAGTTGGTATCAGATCTCTTTGCAGGACCGCATGATTCCTGCAGAAACGGAAAGAGAAATGGCAGAACGTATTGAACCAAAGAAAATAATCTCTTTAGATGCAGGACACGCTTCATTGGCTTCACATCCTGAAGAAGTTACTCAGCTGATCTTAGAAGCAGCGGCTGCCGTTTAAATATAAGATATAAAACAAGAATTGAGTAAGCCTTGTGAAATTTTACGTAATTTCACAAGGCTTTTTTAATGAAAATAACAGTACAAAATGGTAAAAAGAATCGTAGCCAATATTAAAACCAATGATCTTTCCAGAGCCAGTCAGTTTTATCAGGATATTTTAGAACTGGATGTTTTGATGGATCATGGCTGGATTAAAACGTTAGGTAATGATGAAGAAGCTAAAATTCAGATCAGTTTTGCCGAACAGGGAGGAAACGATACGGAAGTTCCCGATCTTTCCATTGAAGTAGATAATGTGGATGAAGTGTATGAAAAGATGAAAAAAGCCGGTTTTGAAATCACTTACGAACTTATCAATGAAGACTGGGGTGTCCGCAGGTTTTTTGTTAAAGATCCGTTTAAGAAACTGATCAATATACTGTCTCACCAATAAATACAATTACAATGAAAGCGGATAGAATTATTCCTGTATTAAGAATCTTCGATTATCATAAAACAAAAGAATTTTATGTAGACTGGCTGGGATTTGAGATCGTGTGGGAACATTATTTTGAAGAAAATACCCCTGTTTATATGGGGGTGAAAAAAGAAAATATCATTTTCCATTTAAGTGAACATCATGGGGACGGAACACCCGGAACAAGAGTTTCAGTCTGGGGAGAAGGCGTTCCTGAATATCACAAAGAACTGACCGGCAAAAAATACAAATACAACCGTCCCGGACTTGAAAAAACGTTTTACGGAGCCATATCCTTTACTGTAATTGATCCTTTTGGAAATAAAATTACTTTCGAAGAAGAATACGATGAAGTAAAACATAAAGACCTGAACCTGTATTCCCACGATTGATAAAACTATGCTTTCCAATATACACCAGGAATTTGAAGTGCCGGAAGAAGTAAGGGATACCATCAAATGCTTTTGGTATAACAGAAGAGATTATGGAGAAGAACTGTCCGAATTTACAGTCCTTCCGGATGGTTATGCAGAAATCATTTTTCATTTTGGAAGCGGATGCAGTATTGCTCACCAGGGAATTTTACAGGCTTTACCTTCTCCGTTTATTATGGGACTGCTCAATCAACCTGCTCTTTTTCATGCTCAGAACCAGTTGGAAATTATCGGAATCAGATGTTTTCCCTGGGCTGTTTTTGATTTGCTGGAAATTTCATCAGAAAAAACAGAAAACGGAGTTCATACATTCGAACATCCTGTTGTTCAACTTCAAACGGTATTAAGTGATCTTGTTACTCAAGTAAAAATAGAAGAAGCTATTACCCAGGTAGAGTATTATTTTCTGAAATTACATCAAAATACCAAATCAGACAGTCTCCTTTCTAAAGCCGGAGCCGCCATAAGAAAAAATAAAGGAGCCATTCCTGTAAATCAGGTTGCGGATTCAGCGCATACGACCGTTAGAACATTAGAAAGAAAATTTAAACAGTCTTCCGGTCACACGGTAAAAGATGTCTCCGGAATTATGCGTTTTGAGCAGATCAGAAATCGTCTGTGGAATGCTCCTGAAGCTTCCATTGCTGAACTGGCACAGGAATTTGGATATACAGATCAATCTCATTTAAGCAGAGAGTTTAAACGTTATAGTGGCACAACACCTGCCGCTTTTGCACGGGAATCCAAAAAGAGAAAACAAGCTTTAAGTAATGATTTTGTCGCATTTGTACAAGCATAAAAGAAACGCATTCCGGAATTTTGTACCCTAATTAATACAGTGAAATTATGGTACTGAATCATAAAAAAGTGGCTATTATTGGCGCCGGACCCGTTGGTTTAACAATGGCTGTTCTGTTACAGCAAAAAGGTGTTGAAGTGAATGTTTATGAAAGAGATCTTAATGCACAGACAAGAGTCTGGGGCGGTACCTTAGATCTGCATAAAGAATCAGGGCAGAAAGCCATGAAAAAAGCCGGGCTGCTTGAACAATATTACGCGACAGCTTTACCTATGGGAATCAAAATTGCCGATGAACAGGGAAATATCCTGTTTACAAAAGAAATCACCCCCGAAAATCAATATGACAATCCTGAAATTAACAGAAATCATTTGAGAGCAATGCTGCTTGGCAGTCTGGCCGACGATACCATAATCTGGGATATGAATTTTACCGGAATGGAAGAAAATGATGGACAATGGCTGCTTCATTTTAAAGACAAACCTGATGTGACAGCTGATCTTGTTATCGGTGCCAATGGTGGAATGTCTAAAGTAAGAAAATATGTAACAGATGCCGAAGTAGAAGAAACCGGGACGTTTATCATTCAGGGAGATGTTCCACATCCTGAAAAAACTTGTCCCGAATTTTTCAACTGGTGTGATGGGAAAAGACCAATGGCAGCTTTTGAAGGCAATTTATTGGTCGCTAATCCTTATAATAATGGTGCTTTGACTTACGGAGTTATATTCAAAAAACCTGAAGAATGGGAAGATGGCTGTACCTTAAACTTTAAAGATACAGAACAGGTTCGTCAGTTCCTTTCCGAGAGGTTCTCTGCATGGAGTGAGCTTTATCAACAGCTATTTAACGCAACTTCCTTTTTTGTAGGGTTGCCAACGAGAAGGATTCCATTAGAAAAACCCTGGAAAAATAACCGTTTGTTACCTGTTACATTGATTGGTGATGCTGCCCATCTGATGCCACCTTTTGCAGGACAGGGCGTGAATACGGGATTAGTGGATGCATTAATTTTATCAGAAAATCTGACAGAAGGAAAATACCTAACCATTTCTGAAGCCATTAACGCTTACGAAAAAGAGATGTTTCTTTATGCCCGAGAAGCACAGCTTGAATCCAGCAAAAACGAACTGGAAATGCGGGATATCAAATTCTCTTTTACAAGCTTTATCCAATAATTAATGATCCGGATCATTAAAAGGTAAGGGGAATAAAACTTACCTTTACATTTTAAAAAAAGAATGAAACGTTCAGGAACAGCAGATTTACCCCTTCACTATGGCAAAGTACCGCCATGGCTGTATGAGCGTATGTCTGTTCTTGGGCTGTCTATTATTGAAGTCATTCTCATGGATTACGGTAAAGATGAAGTGCTGCGCCGATTAGCAGATCCATTCTGGTTTCAAAGTTTTGGAGCGGTGATGGGAATGGACTGGCATTCTTCAGGAATTACCACTTCCGTTATGGGCGCTTTAAAACGTTCTATTAATCCTAATTCGCAATCTCTCGGACTTTATATCTGTGGCGGAAAAGGGAAATTCTCCCGCGAAACTCCATCAGAACTGATCCAGATTGCAGATAAAACCGGACTGAACGGGACCGAGCTGGTAAGAGCCAGCAAACTTTCTGCAAAAGTAGATAACACAGCCATTCAGGATGGATATCAGCTGTATCTGCACAATTTCATCCTTTCAGACAATGGAAACTGGAGCGTTATTCAGCAGGGAATGCATGAATCCGATGGAACAGCAAGACGTTACCACTGGCACTCGGAAAATATCACTTCGTTTGTAGAAAAGCCCCACACAGGAATCAATGGGATTTCAAGAGGAAGAATTCTTAACCTTACGGATACCGAAGCTTCAGAAAACAGAAAAGGAATTCTGGATATTTCCCATACCGATTCGGCTGAGGTGATGAAAGATTTTGCAAGACTTATTCTTCCTGCCCACCATGATGTTCAGGCTTCTGATGTTGATTTGAAACGATTGGGAGCACTTTTATACGTTACCAGAGAACAACAGCCCCAGAATTTTGAAGACTTACTGATGCTGGAAGGTGTAGGACCAAGAACCATGCAGTCATTGGCTCTGGTCAGTGAAGTGATTCACGGAGCACCGTCAAGATTTGAAGATCCTGCAAGGTTTTCTTTTGCTCATGGAGGTAAGGACGGACATCCTTTTCCAGTTCCGATCAATACGTATGACGAAAGTATCAGCATTCTCAGAAAAGGAATTGAAAAATCCAGGCTGGGAAACTCTGATAAGCTGAATTCCTTAAACAAGCTTCACCAGATTGTCACTGAAGCAGAAAAAGACTTTACACCGGATTTTGATATTCAGCAGGTCATTGAAGAAGAAAGACATAATTCCTGGCGTTTTGGTGGAAAAACCGTATTTGGAGATGCCCAGAAACCTAACCCTCCAAAAGCAATCCAGCTTTCTTTATTTTAAAGCAAAAGTCTTATAATTCTATTACCGTCAAATAAATGTTTTACCATTCCCATCCTCCGGAGGGGTGGCAAAAATTCAAAGAATTTTTGACGGGGTGGTTTAAATAACTGTTTAATATTATAGATTTTAAAATAGTATTGATTAGAGTGTAATACATGGCTTTTTATAAAGGTGTTACATTCTTTGTTTAATGTTTCTTGCTTTAATTCAATTAAAAATTTTACTTTTAAAGACTTAAAAAATTGACACCAAATGACCAATAAAGCTTTAGAAACCTGCTATGATTTCCCCTTCTTTTTCCCTGAAGAGCTTGCTGAAATATTCCAGGCTCATGAAAAAACGTCTTTCCAGAAAGGTGATTTCATTCTTGAAGAAGGAAAAACAGCCAATGAATATTATATTCTTGAAAGCGGATTGGCGCGTTCCTATGTGAATGATTTCAACGGAAATGAAGTAACCACTCATTTTTTTGTAGAAAATGAAGTAATTATCGAGGTTTTGTCGATGTTTCAGAGAGTTCCATCTCAGGAAAATATTGTTTGTATTACCGACTGCGAATGTTGGAGATTAGATTATGATACCTTCCAGGAGCTGTTCCATAAAATCCCAAACCTCAGGGAATGGGGTAGATCATGGATGTCTCAGGAGCTTTTTGCCTACAAACAAAGGTCTGTAGAGATGTTTACCCTTTCTGCCACCAGAAGATATCTTAATCTGCTGGAACAGAAATCTAAAGTCATACAATTTGCCCCCTTAAAACAAATTGCTTCCTATCTGGGAGTTACAGACACTTCACTGAGCCGTATCCGTAAGGAAATCGTCTCCCATCCTAAGAAAATTTAAATCTTGCCCTATGACAAGTAGATTTTCATTGCACCTCGGTAATTTTGGATTACAGTTTAACACTAAAATTACGAAAAATGAAAGTCAACCAAATTTATGTGAATCTCCCGGTAAAAGATGTACAGAAAACAAAAGAATTCTGGACTAAGGTAGGTTTTTCTATCAATGAACAATTCTCTGATGATAAAGCAACCTGCGTTGTTTTGAATGATACCATCTATGTGATGTTTTTGCAGGAAGATTATTTTATGACCTTCACCAATAAACCTGTTGCCAAAGAAAATACCAGTCAGGTTCTTGTGGCGGTGGGATTAAACAGTCGTGAAGAAGTAGATACAATAGTGAATACTGCTGTAGAAAACGGGGCATGGCAGCATGAAGAACCTCAGGATTATGGATGGATGTACCAGAATTCTTTCTGGGATCCGGATGGGCACGGCTGGAATATCACTTTTGCCGATATGTCTCAAATGCCGACCGAATAATTTAAATCCAAATAAAAAATAAATCTTGTCCTATGGCAAGCACATTCTTATCCTATCCTGGTAATTTTGGATAACAATCACCACTAAAATTTACAAAATGAATATTACCGATATTTACGTCAATTTACGCGTAAAAGACGTTCAAAAAACCAGAGAATTCTGGACGAAGCTTGGCTTTTCTATTAATGAACAGTTTTCAGATGAGAAAGCAATATGCGTAGTCATGAAAGAAAATCATATCTACACTATGTTTCTTAAAGAAGAGTTTTTCCAAACTTTTACCAACAGACCTTTTGCGAAAGGAGATACCACACAGGTACTTCTTGCTATCGGAGTCAACAGCAGGGAAGAAGTAGATGGAATGGTAAAAACAGCGATTGAAAACGGAGGTTCAAAATACAGTGAACCTGTAGATTACGGATGGATGTATCAAAGCAGTTTTGCAGATATCAATGGCCATCAGTGGGAAGTAATGCATGGAGATGTCTCTCAGATCCCTGCCGAATAATTTAATAATACCCCAAATTATATCTCCAATGGAAACGCAGTCAAACGATATAGAAATCATAAAAAATCAGGTAACCAGTAACTATTATGTGATTACGATGAATATTAACGGTATTACCCACGAAGAATCTATGATTTTTCCTAATGGTGAAGCCAATTGTATGAACTGGATTCTGGGACATTTAATCTACATCAGAAATCCTTTACTGAATATTTTAGGAGAAGAATCTGTCTGGGACAGCGAACAATTTTCCTTCTATAACAGAGGAGAAATGCCTTTAGATCGAAAAGATGAATTGGTCAATTTTGAAGATTTAAAATCCTATCTGAAACAATCTCAGGATAAGCTGGAAGCAAAGCTCAGCACTCTTGAAAGCTTTCAGGCTGAAATGGTTAAAGATATATCAACCCTAAGCCTTCATGAAATCTATCACAGCGGACAGCTGGGCTATCTCCGCAGAATTTTAGGAAAACCAGGTGCAATAAAATAATAATTTTAGATTTCTAACCTTGTCAGAAATGAGAAAAACAGATGAAGCAAAAAAATACCTGCAATCATCTGCAAAATCTGCGAGAGCATCTTAAATTTAGATTCCTTGCTTTGCTCGCAATAACAAATGAAAAATTTAAGTTTTCCATACTTTAGAATAGTACAATTTTATCGAAGATAAAATCCTCGCGCCTTAAAAACGTATGGTATGTAAAACCCTTAGCGCCTTAGCGTTTCTCCAAAATTCAAACCTCTAATTTCTAACTTCTAATCTCTAATTAAAAATGAACACACCAAAATCAAAAAAAATGGAGCTCGTCATTCCTGCTTACAGAATGCATTCCCAAAGTTTTATGAACGTTTTGGCCGGCATTTCGGAAGAAGACGCCTTGAAAAGAATTGAAAATAAAACCAATCATATCGTATGGATGGCAGGAAATTTTGTCAACATGCGCTACGGATTAGGTTCAGTACTTGGACTTCAGGGAGAAGATCCGTACAATGATTTATTTTTCCAGGGAAAAGCTCTGGATGAAAGTTTTAAATATCCAACGCTGGCCGAATTGAAAGAAAATTTTCACTCAATTTCTGCTAAAGTATATGAAAAACTTCATGAAGTAACGGATGAAGAGCTGGATGAAATATTTGAAATAGGAATGAACATCCCTTTCATTAAAGAAACAAAACTCAATTTTGTCGGAATGTGCATCGGCCGTGAAGACTATTTAAGCGGACAGATAGGTTTGATGCGCAGAATTTTAGACTATCCGGGAATGAAATACGATGTGGACGAAAATCTTAAGTACTAATAATGAATCCAGTAGAAAAAGGCTATAAAAAAGTCAACGGAATCCAGTTGTATTACGAGATCTACGGATCAGGAAAGCCTGTGGTATTGATCCATGGTGGTGGTTCTTCCATGCTCTATGATTTTAAAGAAGTCATTGCAAGACTGGAAGGTAAATTTCAGTTGATAGGAATAGATTTGCAAAATCATGGCAGAAGTGAGCACCGCGATATTCCTGAAACCTTTGAACAGGATGCAGACGATGTTGCAGGACTTTTAGCAGAACTTACTATCAGAAAAGCTTCATTCTGGGGATTCAGCAACGGAGGAAGTACCGTAATGCAGATTGGGCATCGTCATCCGGAAATTGTTGAAAAACTGGTTGTTGCTTCAGCTTTCTACAAAAGAAGCGGAATGATAGATGGTTTTTTTGAAGGAATGCAAGAGGCCACTTTTGAATCAATGCCGGAACCTTTTAAAATTAATTTTTTAAGCCTCAATCCTGATTTTTCAAAGCTTGAAAACCTTTTTGAGAAAGACTGTACAAGGATGCAGACATTTCAAGACTGGGATGATGAGGTGCTGGCGTCTATAAAATCTCCCACCTTATTCATCAGTGGAGATCAGGATGTGATGAAGCCGGAACATACAGCAGCAATGTGGCGTTTGGTGAAAGGTTCACGATTAATGATCCTTCCTGCCACTCATGGCACTTATATGATGCCGGACTTTGACGGAAGTATGGATACTAATCTCATAGACTTTACCGTCAGGGAAGTGGTGAAATTTTTAAACCATTAAGCATTTTTTATTCATAGTAAATTAATTAATCCTTAATGGATCAACAGTAGAAACTATATCTTATAATAATAACTTTAAAATTTAAAATCATGGCTAAATTAAATCCATACCTGAATTTTGATGGAACAGCAGAAGAAGCGTTCAATTTTTACAAAACTGTTTTCGGTGGTGAATTCGTTGGTGGAATTCATAAAATGGGTAATGCTCCCGGTACCGAAAACCTTTCAGAAGAAGAAAAAAACAGAGTAATGCACATTGCTTTACCTGTGGGAGGAGACCTTTTAATGGCATCTGATATTGTACCGGCATTCGGGCAGACTCTTACCGTAGGAAATAATAATTATGTATCTATTTTCCCAGACTCCAAAAGTGAAGCAGACAGAATTTTTAAGGAACTTTCTGATGGCGGAAATGTAGAAATGCCTATTGAAGATCAGTTCTGGGGAGACTATTTCGGATGTTTCCAGGATAAGTATGGTGTTCATTGGATGGTGAACTATAATGAAGAATATGCAAAATAATCTTATATTTAACTAATGATAATAAAGAGATGCTCATTTTTGGGCAGCTCTTTATTTAACTTTTAAAAATATAGAACTATGGATCCAATTAAAATCGATATTACAATTTTAGCACCAGTGGAAAAGGTTTGGAATTATTTCAATGAACCCAAACACATTACGAAATGGAATTTCGCCCATGAAACCTGGCATTGTCCTAGTTCTGAAAATAACCTTGTAGTAGGAGGCAAATTCAAAAACAGAATGGAAGCAAAAGACAAAAGCTTCGGATTTGATTTTGAAGGCGTATATGATGAGATTATTCCTCATGAGGTCATTAAATATCACATGGAGGACGGACGAAAAGTAGAAGTTGTTTTCGATAAAATAGATGAAAATACAACGAAAGTGATTGAAGTTTTCGATCCGGAAAAACAAAATTCTGTGGAAATGCAGCGGGATGGCTGGTATGCTATTCTCAACAACTTCCACAAATATGTTGAGAATCATTAACAATATTTTTTGTAGCCATGATCAATCTAGTTATCATGTCAAAGAGTTTAAACTCTATGTATGCTTTTAATTATGACTCTGCAGAGCAATTTCTTCACGGAGTTATTGCAATACCCGCAAGAAGAGCCTTAGAAAAAGAAAAAATAAATTCTTTGGAAAAACTTTCAGATTATTCCGAAAAAGAAATCATGCAGCTGCATGGTTTCGGTAAAAATGCAATGATGAAACTGAAGAATTACATGAAAGAAAATCAGGTCTGCTTTAAAGAAACATAATACATAGACGACTGAAAAATTTGCAGTGTCATTGCGTTAAAAACGAAAGTATGTTGTTTAAATGCAAAGACATAAAACTTTTTGCTGTTGTACAGAGAATAAAAATATAGTACCCCTGTTAAAATTTAAAATTATGAATAACGATATTTTCCCATGTCTCTGGTATGATGGAGACGCCAAGCAGTCTGCAGAATTTTATTGTAAAGTTTTTGGAGGCGAAATCACAGCAGATACTCCTGTTGTAATGAATATTGATTTGTTTGGACAAAGAATCATGCTTCTGAATGGAGGCCCTCAATTCAAAAAAAATGCTTCTATCTCTTTCATGGTCATCTGTGAAACAGAAGATGAAGTTCAAAAATACTGGGATCAGTTACTGGATGGAGGAATCGCTTTGATGGAACTGGGATCTTACTCATGGAGTCCGAAATACGGATGGGTTCAGGATAAATACGGTGTAACATGGCAATTGTTTCTGGGAGAAAAAGCAACTGATCAGAAAATAATTCCTACTTTGATGTTTATCCATGCGAACAACGGCAAAGCCAAAGAAGCAATGGAACTTTACACGAAAACTTTTCCCAATTCAAGCATAGGAAATATATTGACCTACGGAGCAGGGAGCGAAGGACATAACATTCTGGAACCGGCAGAAAATGTTCAGCATGGTCATTTTACAATCGATAATTACAGCTTATTCTGTATGGATAATTCCTATGACCACCAGTTTGACTTCAATGAAGGAATATCATTGGTGGTAATGACAGACGACCAGGGACAAACCGACAAATACTGGAATACACTCACTGCTGATGGCGGCAGAGAAAGCATGTGCGGCTGGCTGAAAGATAAATATGGATTGAGCTGGCAGATTGTTCCTAAAAGACTTATCCAGTTAATGAACGATTCTAATCAGGAGAAAGCTTATCAGGTGGTACAGGTGATGATGAAAATGCAGAAAATTATCATCCGGGATCTGGAAGATGCATACAACTCTTAAACTTTTCGGCGTATTGTTTGATGTACTTTAGAGAAAAGATTTGCTTATGAAAACGCAGAACAAATCAAAATCTAAGTCAAAAGTCCCTAAAGAAGGGCTGTTTCCGGAAATTATCCGGAACGATTATCAGGGGAGCCGGAAACTGCAGGGTAAAAAAGCGGTTATTTCCGGAGGAGACAGCGGCATAGGACAGGCTGTAGCTGTTCATTTTGCCAGAGAAGGAGCAGATGTCGCCATTATTTATAAAGAAAGTGACGATGATGCTAAAGAAACCAAAAAACTGGTGGAAAAAGAAGGGCAGAAGTGTCTTCTCATCAAAGGAGATCTTACCCGGAAAGCATTCAGAACCAAGTGTGCAGACAAGATTAAAACAGAGTGGAAGAACCTTGATATTCTGGTTAACAATGCTGGAATTCATACCTCAAAAAATAATCTGGAAAAAATCTCTGATGAACAGATTCAGGAAACGTTTGACACCAATATCATTTCCATGATTTCATTCACCAGAAATTTTCTTCCGATGATAGCAAAAGGTGGCCGGATTATCTGTACAACCTCCGTCACAGCATACCGTGGAAGCGATCACTTAATAGATTATGCGGCGACAAAAGGAGCTGTTTTGTCTTTTATCCGTTCTTTGGCGGATAATCTCGCAGAAAAAAAAATTCTGGTGAATGGAATTGCTCCGGGGCCTATATGGACTCCACTGGTGAAAGAAGCTTTTGATGATCTCTCCACATTTGGAAAAGATACTCCGCTGAAAAGGGCGGGACAGCCATCAGAAGTAGCACCTGCCTATGTTTTTCTCGCTTCAAAAGATTCAAGTTATATCACCGGAGAAATCATTCACATAAACGGAGGTGATTTTGTCGGAGGATAGAATGAGAAGCTAGAAGCTGTCACAAAATAACACTCTTACTCTCTGACTCTCAAACTCACTCACCAACACAGTCACCTGTAACCTATTATCCACCACCTAATACCTTAAAAAAAATATATGGAAAAATTATCATACGAAATAGAGATCAATGCTGAACCTGAAAAAGTATGGAGTGTCCTTTGGGGAGACATTACCTACAGGCAATGGACAACAGCATTTACAGAAGGTTCTTTTTATGAAGGAACGCTTGAAGAAAATAATATTGTTAAATTTCTTGATCCCAAAAACAACGGGATGTACAGCAGGGTAGAAAAAGTGATTCCCAATGAGGAAATAAAATTTTTGCACCTTGGAGAAATCTATGAAGGTATCGAAGTCCCTCAGGACTGGGGAGAAGCTACGGAGGCTTACTTTCTTGAGGAGAACGAAGAAGGAACTTTACTGAAAACAGAAGTTCAGACTCCGGCAGAATTTAAAGAATTTTTTGAAGAGAAATTTCCAAAAGCGATGTCACTCGTCAAGCATCTTTCTGAAAATCAGCTGTAAATAATTGAGTTAGAATTAAAAAAAATCTGCGAGCTCTGAGATGGCTTCGCTTTGCCCGCAATGACCACCCTAAAAAAAATAAAAAATGGAAACCTTATCATACGAAACAGTAATTGATGCGCCGATGCAGAAAGTATGGGACATCCTTTGGAATCCTGCAACGTACAGCGAATGGACGAAGTATTTCGGTGCAGGATCTGTTATGAAGTCCGACTGGAAAGTAGGAGGGAAAACCTATTTCCTGAATGCTCAGGGAGAAGGAATGGTCTCAACCATAGACAGTATGGACGAGCCCAATCAGATTGTATTTAAACATCTGGGAATGGTGGATAAAGAGGGAAATGAAGACACTCAGAGCAAAGAGGTCATGGAATGGAACGGGAGTTTTGAGAAATACTTTCTGATAGACTTTGAAGGAAAAACAAAACTTCATGCCGAAGTTCAGGTAGAAAAACAATGGCAGGATCACATGAATACAGGCTTTACAAAAGGACTGATGGTTGTGAAAAGTCTTGCCGAAGGAGTGAGCCTCGGTTCAGTGTAAAGAAATTCAACGTTTAAAGTTCAAGGTTCAAGGTTTAAAGTTTGAAGTTTAGAGTTATTATTTTATCCTGAATACTATTACCTGCTACCTGCCACCTAAAATCTACTATCTAAAAAATGAAATTACTTGTAATACTTTTCGCAACATTTATTCTGGCTTTGCTGGGAACTTTTTTGTTTCAGGGAAAGCCGGATTTTATATTTTCAGGGAATTTAGGGATGGCTGTTTTCATCATATTTACAGGTTTCTCCCATTTTAAATTTCAAAAGGGAATGGCGATGATGATTCCTGATTTTATTCCTGCCAGAATGTTTTGGGTGTATTTTACGGGAGTTCTGGAAATTGCAGCAGGAATTGGATTGATGATTCCTTCGATTCGTGAAATGACAGCGATTTTACTGATCATTTTCTATATAGTGGTTTTTATAGCCAATATCAATTCTTCCAGGAAAAAGATTAATATTTTTAAAGCCGATTACACAGGGCCGGGAATGAAATACCTTTACACCCAAAGGATTCCCATGCAGATGATTCTGATTGTCTGGACCTGGTATTTCGGAATTTATTTACACTAAAAAGACAGTCTGTAAGGGCTGTCTTTTTTATGTAATTGAGATTTTTTTTAATTAAATGATTTGAAATTGTAACATTTCGCAGGTGTATTGTGTCTTATTGTATAAAATGCATTTGTTTTTTATTGTTTAAAAATGAGTGCTTTCTATAACTTTAACCTTTAAAACAGAAGTTATGAACCTAAATCACAACATTTTCGGTACAGCGCTTATTGTACTATCTACCATTATGACCAACGCACAGAGTTCTACTGCCAAACTGCCGGGAGATCCTACTTTACCATCTTCCAAAGCTAACCTTGAAAAGCTGATTTCTTACGATAAAGGAAACTTTAAATACAAAGTTGAAGATTATTTTGCAAGACCAAAAGCCTCAACCTTTAAAATCTCCCCTGACGGAAAATATCTTTCTTATAAAGAAAAAGACCAGGAGAAAAAAAATCATGTCTATGTAAAAGATCTTGGTACAGGAAAAATTACCAGAGCTATTGTAGAAAAAGATGATTTGGTAAGAGCATATGGATGGCTGAACAAAAAACGTCTTTTCTATACTCAGGATAGAGGAGGAAATGAAAATATTCATTTGTATGCGACAGACATTGATGGAGGAAATCAGAAAGATTTGACACCATTTGACGGAGTAAAAGTACAGGCAATTATACCTATAAAAGATACTGATTTCGTTGTGGTTACCATGAATAAAAACAACAAGCAGATCTTTGAACCTTTTAAAATCAATTTCGTTACCGGGGAAATGACCCAGCTGTATGAAAATAAAGATGTTAACAGCCCTATTGACGATTATCTTTTTGATAAAGACGGAAATCTGAGAGGTTATAGCGTCCTTGAAAACGGATTAACCACAAAAACCTATTATAAAGATCTGCAGACCGGAAAATTCAATCTTATCAAATCTGCAGACTGGTCTGATACCTTCAGTATTATAGAATTTAATGAAAATTCTAAAAATAAAGACGAAGCCTATGTAGTAACCAATCTGGATAGTGATAAAGCGAGAATTGTACTGTATGATCTGAAGAAGAATGCGGTGATTAAAGAAATTTATTCCAATCCGGTATATGATGTAAGCTCAATAAGCACTGCCGGTAAAAACAGAAACTATGAGCTTGACTATATCAGTTATGAAGGAACCAAAGGAGAAACAGTTCCGGTAAGCAAATTTTATAAAGAAATACATGACCAATTAAAATCTCAGTTTGGAGACAAAGAATTTGGAATTGCTTCTTCTGATGATAATAATGATAAACTTCTGATTGTGGTTGGAAGCGATAAGCTCTACGGAACTTATTATGAATACGATACCAAAACCAAACAAACCAAACTTCTTTACAACCTGATGCCTCAGCTGAAGGAAGAAGATATGGCTGAAATGAGACCAATCGAATTCAAAAGCAGAGACGGGCTGACAATCCATGGATATATTACCCTGCCTAAAGCAGCATTGGAAGGTAAAAAAGTCCCTTTGATTGTCAATCCTCACGGCGGTCCTCAGGGAATCAGAGACAGCTGGGGATTCAATCCGGAAACACAGCTGTTTGCAAGCCGTGGATATGCTACGCTTCAGGTGAACTTCAGAATCTCCGGTGGATATGGAAAATCATTCCAGAAAGCAGGTTACAAGCAGATTGGAAGAAAAGCAATGGATGATGTGGAAGATGGTGTAAAATACGCCATTGAGCAGGGTTGGGTAGATAAAGATAAAGTTGCCATCTACGGAGGAAGCCATGGTGGATATGCAACACTGATGGGGCTGATCAAAACTCCTGATTTATATGCTTGTGGAGTAGACTATGTAGGAGTATCCAACATCTTTACCTTCTTTGATTCTTTCCCGGAATACTGGAAGCCCTACAAAGAAATGGTAAAACAGATCTGGTATGATCTTGATAATCCTGAAGAAGCCAAAATTGCTAAAGAAGTTTCCCCGGTATTCCAGATTGATAAGATTAAGAAACCATTATTTGTGGTACAGGGAGCTAACGACCCAAGGGTTAACATCAATGAATCTGATCAGATTGTAAAAGCGATGCGTGCCAAAGGTTTTGAAGTTCCTTATCTGGTAAAATATGATGAAGGACACGGATTTGGAAAAGAACCGAACAGAATTGAGCTTTATAAATCGATGCTGGGATTCTTTGCAGAAAATTTTAATAAATAAACTATTAATTAAATAATGTTTGAAACGGAGGACTTAGGTCTTCCGTTTCTTTTTTTATGGTTAATGTCATTGCGAGCAAAGCGAAGCAATCTCAATATGCTTATACTTTGATGGTTGGAAAAACGCAAAGGCACTAAGTTTTTTACAACAAGCTGTACATTTTAAGGCGCAGGGATTTTATCTATGATAAAATTGGTCAGTGTATATTTTAATTCTCTCGCTGATTTTGCAAATGAAGTAGATGGTTATGAAAAAAATCTGCGTAATCTGTATTATCTGCGAGAAAAATAGTAATCGGTCGCTTACTGAAAATCATATATTGAACGAAGCCGAAATATTCTTGAGCATTTGCGCTTTCCAACAAAAAAAGAACATTATTTTATCATTCATCATTCATCATTCATCATTCATCATTCATCATTCATCATTGATACCCGTAGCCCCGATAGCAGCGGTTACCCCGGAACATGAGTGGGAGAGCCGGAGGGAAAGAGCTTGGGATAGTGGGGCGTGAGGAGTATGAGCGGATAGCGGGAAAAAGCTTCTGAAAAAATAATGTATGCCTAAGTTGTTGAAAATTTATGAAATAAAAACACGATGGATAAAAGAAAAATTGATTTCTAAGAAAAATATTTTAAATTTATTAAAGTAAAACCAAAAGTTCAGCCGTCATAACCATATGGAGGTTGTCGAAAAAATAACAATGCCACAGAAGGAGAAAGAAAGCATCATCTCACAGACCGTTTCCAACTACGGAGGGAAGCTGATGTCCTATATTCGTCCGAAAGTGAAAAACACGGAGGATGCGGAAGATATTCTGCAGGAAGTGTGGTATCAGTTCAGTAGCCTTACGAATCTCTCTGAGATCGTAAACGTTGGAGGCTGGCTGTACAGGGTGACGGCAAATAAAATTACAGACCGTTACCGGAAAAAGAAAACAGAAAATCTTGAAGATTTCGTATATGAAGATGAAGACGGCAGTTTTTCTATCAAGGATATTCTTTTGATGGATGAAAGTGCCGGTCCTGAAGTGAAGATGTTTCAGGATGAGATCTGGAAAAAACTGTTTGAAGCACTTGATGAACTTCCCGAAAAACAAAGGCTGGTCTACGTAGAAAATGAACTGAACGACAAAACCCTCCAGGAGATCGCCGATGAGCAGGGAGAAAACATCAAAACCATCATCAGTAGAAAAAACTATGCTGTGAAGCACTTGAGAAACAGATTGAGAAAGTTATACGAAGATTTAAAAAGTTAGAAAAAGAAATTATGAATCATAAACACAAAAAGGGTTGGATTTTTTTATTGCTATGCCCGCCATTAATTTTAGCTGCCGTTACATGGATTGTCATGATGCTTTGGAACTGTCTTCTTCCGGAGATTTTAGGAGCTAAAACCATTACTTTCTGGCAGGCCATGGGAATATTGATCCTAAGCAAAATTCTTTTCGGAGGTTTCCATTTCGGTAAAGGAATGAGAGATTTCAAGGAAAGAAAGATGAGAGAGAAAATGGCAGGTTTATCTCCTGAGGAAAGAGAGAAATTTAAAGAAGTCTGGAGAAACAAATGCTCCGGTGGATTCTTCAACAGAAACAACGAATAATTTGAAATTTTTAAAGAAGTAGTAAAGTAAAATTAAAATTCATTCGTCTCTATAAAAAACAAGAAGTAGTAAAATTTAAAATTTTGAAAAATGAAAAATTCAGCATTAAAAGGAGCTCTGGGAGCATTAGCCGTTGTAGGTGTAGCCTTAATCGCTAAAAAAGCAATACAAAGAAAAAGATTTATCAAAGGTATTTTTGATGAGTATGGAATTAAAGAAAAGTCACCTTTCGGACTTGCAGATAAGATCAGAGAAATGAATGAGGAAGACTATCAGGAACTGAAAGGGAAATTCAAAAAAGAATTCCATTCAAGATGCTGCAAGAAGGATCATATGTGTGAAGCATAATCCATACAGGACTAAATTGAAATTGTTTAATTCCGACGCGGGAAGCAAAGCTTCCCGCGCCGGAATTTTTATATAAAATAGTCCCAGTAAAGGGTTTTTAATACTATATTTGTTTCGTTCTAATTAAAAGCTATTTCAGGTTATGATGAGGTTTAGAAATGTTTTTATTGTCATACTTTCATTTTTTTCGATCATATTGTTTGGCCAAAAGTCACAACAAAAACAATATATTATCTTTTTACATAATAAATTTTTGGAAGACCATTCTTTTGAGGAAAAACATCCGAAATATGGTGTTGCAGAATATGAAACAATACTCAACAAACTCAGAGGTCAAAATACAGTTGTTATTTCTGAGAAAAGAAAAGCGGGTACAGATCCATCGGTGTATGCTGAGAAGGTAAAGAAGCAGATTGATAGTCTCCTGAAAAAGGGATTCCAGCTGGAACAATAACAGTGGTAGGAACTTCTCAGGGAGGTTATATTGCACAATATATATCTTATTACGAAAAGAACCCGCAATTGAAGTTTGTCTTCATTGGAGCCAGCTTCAAAGATGATTCTTTGGAAAAGGATAAAAACTTCAGATTGTATGGAAGAATACTTTCCATTACGGAGAAATCGGATGACGGACATGTGCCGTTATCGAAGGAACAAAGGTTGATCAGATCTGATATTAAAGATTTTAAGGAAATTGAACTTAATACAGGTTTACATCACGGTTTTCTGTTTAAAGCCCTCAACGATTGGATTGCTCCCACTAAGGATTGGATTTCCCGTAAATAAATACTGGTTGGGCTATTACCGTTTAGTTCTTATGATTGAAGTTACTACTCAATGATCTGCGTAATCTGCGAGATCTGCGGGAAATACTGTTAATATGAAGTAGAGATTCTTTGCTATGTCCGGAATGACAAAAGGACTGTTGAACTCATTCAATTCGCAGTATTTGTTGAGAAGTACAATTTTATCGGAGATAAAATCTTTGCATCTTAAAAATATACAGCTTGTTGTAAAAAGACTTAGCGTTTTTGCGTTTTCTAATCGTCAGAGAATAAGCGTATTGAGATTGCTTCACCTTCGGCTCGCAATGACTTTCTGATCCATACTTTCAACAAAAAATTACTGTAAACATCCAACACAAAGAAAAATAAATCCTTATTTTTGTATTGCTCAATGAAAGATTACTACTATTTTCTCGGTATATCACAGGATGCTTCGGAAGAAGACGTCAAAAAAGCCTATCGAAAACTGTCTTTAAAATATCATCCCGATAAAAATGACAATGACGATTTTTTTGCAGACCGTTTCCGTGAGATTCAGGAGGCTTATGAAACCTTGAGTGATCGTGCACTCAGACGTACTTATGATCAGAATCTGGAAAATCATCAGAAAAGTTTCAGATATAATATTCCGCCAGCCATCAAAACTTTTACAGCGAATAAAATTCATGCGAAAAAAGGAGAGGAGATTATCATCAACTGGCAGACGAGCAATGCTGATGTAGTAAAGGTATTGCCTTTCGGATTGGAAAAGCCGTATGGAGAAAGGATCTTTAAGATCACAGAATTTAAAGACGGGAAATTCCAGCTTTTGCTTCATGCAACGAATTCTCTTTTGCACAAGACGGTTGTTCAGGGAATTACCATTACAGAAGTTTTTGAGAACGATTCTGAAAAGTTCAAAAACTCGGTGGAAGAAATGTTTAAGCCACAACCCAGAACAAGAATTAACAAATCCGGTCAGCCTAAAATTATGATGCTGATCTGGGGAGTTATTATTTTAGCGATTGCTATTTATGTGCTGATCAAAAATTTCAGCTAGTTTATGCCATTTTCTTTCTTCCCGGGCATTTTTTACATCTTTTCCCTTTTTTGAATTTTTTACAACAAGATTTCTTTTCACAGAACATCTCTTCGTTATTGAATGAGTAAGGAGCCAATGGCGGAACTTTAAATGGGACAATCATATTCATGCTGCAAATATATTAATTTAGAATAAATATAATTAATAAAATTTCATAAAATTCTTAAAACCTGATGTATAACGGGAAAAGTCCTTTACATAAAGAAATAAAAGAGCTGGATTGGCGCTCTCATCACTTCCTACATTCACCATCAATGCAGTTAAAGTTTGTTTTTTGAATAAAATTAAAATTTGCAGACTTTTTACAAGAATAGTTTAATCAATAGAACAGATGTTGTTGAATAATTTATTTCACTTTGATAAAATCGAGAGTGTTTAATTGTGAGATAATTGATGTTTTTATTGTGTATTATGTATAGAATAATGAATATTATTGTTGAAACTAATATGAACTTTATATGATGGCTGTGAAAAATAAATTGTGAGAAAAGTCACAAATATTTTTGTGAATTATCGCATGGGATACCCTCTTGTACAATCGTCCAAAAAATTGTAATTTTACCCATCTTTTTACAAACAAAATCTAATAAATAAAAATGAATACAGAACAGTTTGTGAGCCGTCACATTTCCCTTAATGAAGCCGATAAACAGGCGATGTTGGAGAAACTTGGCGTTTCTAGTATTGAAGAGTTAATTTCTCAAACCATCCCTTCTTCTATCCGTTTAGAGAAAGATCTTGAGATCTCGGAACCACTTTCTGAATACGAAATGTTGAACCACTCAAAGGAATTGGCATCTAAAAATACTGATTATACAAGTTATATCGGATTTGGATATCACAATACACTTTTACCTTCAGCAATCCAGCGAAATATTTTTGAAAACCCGAGCTGGTATACGGCATATACTCCATACCAGGCAGAAATTGCACAGGGAAGACTTGAAGCTCTTCTTAATTTCCAGACTGTCGTATGTGATCTTACTGGTTTTGCATTAGCCAACGCATCTTTATTGGATGAATCTACTGCTGCTGCTGAAGCAATGCACATGTTTTTCAACAACAGATCTAAAGACCAGAAAAAAGCAGGAGCTAATAAGTTCTTCATTTCTGATCTCGTACTTCCTCAAACAGTTTCTGTATTAAAAACAAAAGCTGAAGGATTAGAAATTGAAATCGTAGTAGGAGATCATAAAACTCACCAGTTGGATGCTTCTTATTACGGTATTTTATTACAGTATCCTGGTAAAAACGGAATCGTTTTAGACTATACAGAAGATATCGTAGAATATAAAAAACTTGACCTTCAGGTAGCGGTTGCTTGTGACCCGATGGCTTTGGTTAAGCTAAAGTCTCCTGCAGAAATGGGTGCTGACTGTGCGGTAGGAACTACACAGAGATTCGGTATTCCATTAGGATACGGAGGTCCTCACGCAGCTTTTTTTGCTTGTAGAGAAGATTATAAAAGAGATATTCCTGGAAGAATCATTGGGGTTTCTCAGGATATGTACGGAAGACGTGCTTTAAGAATGGCATTACAGACAAGAGAGCAGCACATCAAAAGAGAGAAAGCTACTTCAAACATCTGTACCGCTCAGGTTCTTTTGGCAGTAATGGCGGGTATGTATGCTGTTTACCACGGACCAAAAGGATTAAACTATATTGCTGATCAGATTCACTTTAAAGCAAATGCTTTGAAAAACGGTCTTAAGGCATTAGGATATCAGGTAGTAGAAGAGCCAATCTTCGATACAGTGAAAATCACTATGGCTGAAGATGAGAAAGCAAGATTGGTAAGACTGATGCTTGATCACAGATTAAACTTAAACTATTTCACAGAAGGAGTAGTAAGCATTGCGATCAATGAAAGTACAACATTAGAGAAATTAAACTACCTGATGGCTTCTTTCGCTCAGTTTAAAGACAAGCAGACTTTCAAATTAGAAATTAAAGAAGGATACAGCATTCCGGAAGAGAATTTAAGAAAAGACGAAATTCTTACAGAATCAGTATTCAACAAATACCATACGGAAACAGAATTGATGCGTTACATCAAGCGTCTTGAGAGAAAAGACTTATCATTGACTCACTCAATGATTTCTTTAGGATCTTGTACCATGAAATTGAACGCAGCGACTCAAATGTTACCACTTTCATGGGAAAACTGGGGAGCAGTTCATCCATTCGTACCTGTGAACCAGGCGGAAGGATATCAGGAAATGATCCGTGAACTGGAGAAAGATTTAGCAGAAATTACAGGTTTTGCAGGAACTTCTCTTCAGCCAAACTCAGGAGCTCAGGGAGAATATGCAGGATTAATGGTGATCAGAGAATATCACATTTCAAGAGGAGACCACCACAGAAATGTAGTATTGATCCCTCAGTCTGCACACGGAACCAACCCGGCTTCTGCTGCAATGGCAGGAATGAAAATCGTAGTGGTGAAAAACCTTGAAAACGGAGAAATCGACTTCGAAGATCTTAAAGCTAAAACAGAACTTCATTCAGCAAACTTATCAGCTGTAATGATCACTTACCCTTCTACTTACGGTTTCTTTGATGCCAACATTAAAGAAATTACCAACCTTATCCACGAGCACGGAGGACAAGTATATATGGATGGTGCAAACATGAACGCTCAGGTAGGATTTACAAGTCCTGGAAACATCGGAGCTGACGTTTGCCACCTTAACCTTCACAAAACTTTCGCAATTCCTCACGGAGGCGGAGGTCCTGGAGTAGGTCCGATCTGTGTTGCTAAACACTTAGTTCCTTTCCTTCCTTCTAACGCGAACATCAGAATTGGTTCTAAAGAAGCTATCGAAGGTATTTCTGCTGCACCTTACGGTTCAGGATTGATCCTTAACATTTCTTATTCTTACATCAAAATGTTAGGAACAGAAGGTCTTAAGAAGGCTACAGGACATGCCATCATGAATGCTAACTACCTGAAAGAAATTTTAGCAGAGCATTTCCCGATTTTATATTCAAACGAAAACGGAAGAGTAGCGCACGAATGTATCGTAGATTTCCGTCAGTTCAAATCTTTAGGAATTGAAGTGGCTGATGTGGCGAAGAGATTAATGGATTATGGTTTCCATGCTCCTACCGTTTCTTTCCCGGTTGCAGGTACACTAATGATTGAGCCTACAGAATCTGAAAGCAAGTCTGAAATTGATCGTTTTGCTGAAGCATTGATCTCTATCAAAAAAGAAATAGATGAAATTGCCAACGGTGAAGCAGATGCTGCCAACAACGTATTGAAAAATGCTCCTCACACAGAACAACTGGTAATCTCCGATTCCTGGGATAAACCATACAGCAGAGAAAAGGCAGCTTATCCATTAGAGTGGGTAAGAGACCACAAATTCTTCGCTTCTGTATCAAGAGTAGATGAAGCATACGGAGACAGAAACTTAGTATGTACTTGTGAGCCTATTGAAGCTTATATGTAATCTCAGTTTTTATACATAACAAATCCCTTTCAGCAATGAAAGGGATTTTTGTTTTTTATAGTCATTGCGAGCGTAGCGAAGCAATCTCTTTAACACAAATGACGCAAGGATTTTTCGACTACTCATTGTTTCAATGTTCGCAAAGGCGTTCCACTCAGCGAAGCTTAAACGATATGTTTTTTCGGAAAATGGCGAAGTTTGTATGGCCATCGTCATTGCGAGCGTAGCGAAGCAATCTCAATGATTTTTACTTGCTTTTAATCAGTCCTTCAAGCCTGGTCATCATATCATCTTTTTCTTTCAGCATTCTTTCATAAAGTGCAATTTTTTCTTCATGAAGCTGGATGATTTTATCAATAGGATTATAATTATTGACAATTACACCTGTTGCGTTATCATGGAAATTACTTGCAATAATATTGATAGCCTGTTCTTCATCAAAATTTTGAAATGCTTCCACAGGAATTTTTAAAACCTCAGAAATCTTTTGAAGAAGCGGATCCTCAATAGTTTCTTTCTGTTCCAATAAGGAAATTTTCTTCTGGTTCCAGTCATCACCTAAATCCAGCGCTAAAGCTTCCTGTTTGATGCCCAGCATTTCTCTGAATCTTTTTACATTTCTTCCCTGATGTATCTTTTGTTCCATTTGTGGTTTTAAGCTTATTTGAAGGTTTATGATCAGTAAAGATAAAAAAATGTGGTGAATATTAAGATGTGACGCTGAAGATTGTACCAAATTCTTTTTAATTAAAACAAAACCTCAAGCTACGCAAAGTCTCCTGACTTTGAGTGCATTATTCCTCATCATAATGGTTATATTTCCAAAATTCAGAACTTCTATTTACATTAATCACTGGATTTTCTGCAATTTCAATTGAATTTATTATTCCTGTACCATTAGAATAATTAGTTGCTGAAGAATAAATGTAGTGATTTGCTTTTGATACAATTCCGGCACGAACCGGGTTCAGATGTATATAATTTAATTTATCCCATAGGAACTTTAAGCTGAAAATTTCCTCAGAATGATTTCCATATTGCCAAACCTGAAAATTTTTATTTCTGGAATGAGTTTCAGTAGCTTTAGCCAATCGTTCCAGAATCCAATCTTTTCGGCTTTCCGGTTCTGTTTGTATTTTTTCTAATATTTGTTTCGCTGTAAATTTTTTAAAATCTCTGATTAGATCTGAAAGTTTTCCATCTCTTGACTGTACAATAAAATGTAAATGGTTACTCATAATGACATAACCATAAAGAATCATTCCTTTATTTTTTATACAGAATTCGAAGCATTCTACGATGGTATCTCGATATATTTTTCGGGTAAAAATATCTATCCATTCAATAATGGTACAGGTTAAAAAATGAGGTCTATCCTGATCTCTGATAACATATCCTTCTTTCATCTTTGGTTTTTATCAAAGATAATTAATGGAGTTGTAAATTAGATATTTTACAGCATTTTTTTTAATGCCGCAAAGTCAGGAGACTTTGCGGAGCGTGAGATTTGTATTGAAATCTTCTTAATTAAAAACAAAATCACCTCCCAAAATTGAGAGGTGCCTTAGTATTTAAATTCCGGCTGTTATCTTCGTTTAAAGCTATACGCCAGCAAAATAGCTACGCCCATAGTAACGCAGGTTATAATTGAAATAGTTTCAATGGAAATTCCACTTTTCATCTGTGTGTTTTCTTTTTCACATGAAAAAAAGAATAATAATGTCATGAACAGACATACCGATAGTAATTTTTTATCCATAAATGTATTTGTTTGGTTACGAAATATTTACAGCAAAAAGTATACCGGATTTGTAGACTAAGGAATGAGTTTATTGACTTGTCCCTTTAGTTAATACCTGGGATAATGAGTAACAAAGGTTTTCTTAATAATAGCCCTTCGACAGGCTCAGGGTGACAACCCGAATACTAACCGAAATTTTTAAGCGTTGTCAGGCTGAGCCTGTCGAAGCCCGTATTACTAAAGAGATCGTTTTTACTGCTTAATTTTCGTTTAAATTTTTGGAAACGTTATCTATTACCAAAATATAATGACAATAATGAATAATGATACCGGCAATGAAAAGGAGAAATGCTATTATTATCTCAGTAGTCAGGTGATGTAGGATAAAATGCAGGATCAGGAAAAGTACAGCGGAATAGATCAGGGAAAATAGTATAGAATAAAATGCTGTTATTTGGTAGGTAAGAATTCTTGTATTTTTATTGTAGTAGAAGTATTCTTTGCCAGGCGAGAAAACTAATGGAGATTTGTTGGCAAAATCAAGTTTAAACATTTTGTTTTCACCTATGACGGTGCCGTCAGCAGGAACAATATAAGTTAAGCCCCTTTCTGTGATTGAATGACATACTGCATCAGTGACATTTTTAAACGTTTTGCTATTTTTTATTTCTCTCTCAAAAGTATAGGTAAATGGGAACATATAGTTTTAAGCTTCGTTATCTGTTTTTTCTTCATTCCAATAATAGCTGTCCGGATAGATTCTCGCTCCAAAAACAGCAGTCCCCACCCGTACAATGGTTGCGCCTTCTTCAATGGCAGTTTCCAGATCGCTGCTCATTCCCATAGAAAGTTCTTTCATTTCTACATTGCGAATATTTTCGGTGATGATGTCTTGTTGAAGTTTTTTCAGGATTTTAAAGCATGCTCTTACTTTCTCGGTTTCGGCACTGAATAAACCGATCGTCATCAGACCCTTTATTTTCAAAGTAGAGTAGTGAGAGACCTTTCGGGTAAGTTCAATGGCCTCACTAGGATCCACACCAAATTTACTTTCTTCATTGGACGTATTCACCTGAATCAAAACATCCATTGTTCTGTTTTCAGCTAAAAGCTTTTGATGAAGTTTCTCGGCAAGTTCCAATCGATCCAGAGACTGGATACAGGTAACATCATATTTCAGAAGATCTTTGATTTTATTGGTCTGAAGATGGCCTATAAAATGATTTTCATGGGGAATATCCTTTAGCTCCTCATATTTCACTTTCAGTTCCTGGACTTTATTTTCAGCAATTAACGTCTGCCCATGTTCCAGTACGACTTTGATGCGCTCTGCAGAAACAGTTTTCGTAGCCAGTAATAATTTGACTTCATTACTATTTCTTCCGCATTGCTCACAAGCCTTTTTTATCCGATCATTGATCAAAGCGAGATTGTGGAGGATATCTTCTTTCATGATGAGATGGCTTCTTTGGCTTCCAGTTTTTTAATTAAAGCAGCTTTCACGGCTGTTAGTGCGTAATCTTTAGCTTCGGCAAAGGAAATAGAATACTTTCTTTCAATAGTGCGCATATTTTCCGGAAACTGAGCTAATAACTGATCGTAGAAGGTATCCAGAATCTCAGCAGAAGGCATTTCATAATTAATTTTTAATTGGAAACGTCTTAAAAGAGCAGTATCAATAATCTCAGGATGATTGGTGGCACAGATTAATAAAGCATTTTCAGGGTAATAATCAATCAGCTGAATCAAAGTATTAACCAATCTTCTCATTTCGCCCACGTCTTTGTCATCGCTGCCTCTCGCTTTCCCGATCTGATCCAGTTCATCAAGGAATAATACCGATCTTTCTCTGGCGGCTTTATCAAAGATCATTTTAATATTCTGTGACGTTTCTCCGATACGGGATGAAACAATATTACTAAGATTTAAAATAATAATATTCTTTCCAAGGGCATTGGCAATTGCTTTTGCCGTCATGGTCTTTCCACATCCGGAACTTCCTTCAAGCAAAATTTTATGGTTAACCGGCAAGCCATACTCCTGGAGTTCTTTAACGTAATTATGCTCTTTAATAAGCTGTACAAGCTGCTCTCTGTTGTTGGCATTAAGAAATACTTCGTTAAGGTTTACCTGTTCTTTATCTTGAATAATAAGGTTGTACAGATTCATGATGATTAATGATTATTGAATAAACAAAGATAAAGCTTTATTGAATGTTAAAAAGAATTCTGAATCATAATAAATGTCTGGTCCAGCGTAAAGTGAATGATAAGTTATAAATGATAAATTATGAGTGATGAATTATGGGTGTACATCTGTAAAACAAAAAATATTCCCTAACATCTGTGAAAATCTGCGAAATCTGTGGGAAATAAATAATGATGTTTTTACAAAACGCTTCCAACAAAAAAAAGAAAAGCCAGACTTGCGGCCGGCTTTTCTCATTTGGATATTAAAATTTGTTATGAAACTAAGATCTTTCTGCTTATGTTTTTGGGCCCTTTTACCCGATGGTAAAAGAGCAATCCGATTTTCTCAGACTAAAAACATAAAACAATATAATTAGTATAGATATTCTATAGGCTTGTTTTATTTTAAGATTAGTTTCTTTCTCTTCTTACTGTCATGAAATATGAAGTGATTACGACTAAACCTGTTGCGATACCGATATAAGTTACCATTTTGTATTATTTTTAATTATTTGACTTTTTTTTATCAATCTTTCAATTGCAATATTACTACTTTCAAATCATGTGCCAAAGTAAAATACCATGATGTTTATCAGTGTATTACGGTGATTGGCGTTCATGTATTAGTGAATTTTTGTTTACAATAAATTAATGTATTATTTGAAATTTATTAATACTTTTATTATTCTATCTGTAAAATCATGTGAATGTGTTAACCGTTTATTGACTTCTATATTGGAGTTGATAAAACAAATAATAAATAATGCTTAGCATAATATTGTGGTAAAGTGTGATTCTTGAACTTTAATTTGTTACTTTAAATAGATTTTTATGTTAATAAAATTTATTTTTAGCGCTAATTTTTACACTGAATTTTTGTCAGTTGTCACATTTCATGTCATAGAGAAATATTATTGTATGCAAGAAATGAAAATAAATGTTGTCTGCTGTCCGATTATTTCAGATCACACTATGAAAATGAATGGCTTTGAAAATAAGATACTTAACGGTATTTAGACTCCTGTGAAAATTATTGAAGTTTCCAAAGAGCAGACCTTTCATGGATGAGATAAACATTTCTTATCCCGCGAATAGAGAGGGGTGAGAGAATTCTATTTTTGAATTCCCCGGAGGCTTTTACTACTTTTGCAGAAAGAATGAATTTATGGGACGCAGTTATATATTTCTCGCCTTGGCAATCATATTTGAGATTATCGCCACGACTTTTCTGAAGAAATCTGAGGAATTTTCTAAACTATGGCCATCGGTAGTGACGGTGATTGGATATGCGTGTGCTTTTTATTTTCTGAGTCTTACCCTGCGTCATATTCCTGTAGGAATTACCTACGCCATCTGGTCCGGAGTAGGAATTATTTTTATAACGATGATTGGAGTAATAGCATTTAAACAGGTTCCAGATCTGCCTGCCATTATTGGGATTGCCTTGATTGTGATTGGTGTGATTATTATCAATGTATTCTCAAAAATGGGAACTCACTAAAAAATAATTTCCTGATGCTTCTGCTTCTGTTTCCAGTGTTGAGATCTTGTTTTGTATAAAAAGAATTTTCCCAGTTTATATTTGAACTTTAAATATCCGCGGAACTCAATACCGTTAAATAATGTAAACGGAATGGTTGGATTTTCCTTTAATGATTCCCTTATTCCTTTACTGAATACGGTAGGACCAGTAGTAGCATGAATATTATGAGGATAACGGTGGGTGTCTATATTATCAATCATCAATTCTAATGTTTTCTTTAGAAAAGGATGGTTTTTATTGAAAATAAGAGCCCATTGAACATACAGATTTTCGTGTCTTTCTACACTGATCACCGCTTCATCATCTTCACTGATGAGTTTTTCAAAAGGTTTGATAGTGCTGCTGTCTATATCCAGGTATATTCCCCCTTTTTTATATAAAATGGCATATCTGAAGAAATCTGCTTTTGCTGCTCCAATAGTCAGCTTGCGGTAACTGTTAATGTATTCAGGAGGAAATTCTTCAGCAATAAATTTCTCAATATCCTGATCATCATAGAAAAAATAGCGGTATCCCGGATTTTTCCTTTTCATATTCCAGATGTGATACCTTGTAATCAAAGGAAGTTTTTTAGTTATGAAAGTCTGAAATATTTGTTTGGGTACTGCCATTTTCTTTTTTTAATTATATTCTTATATAGAAGCCGAAATCATTTTTCACCTGTGACGTGTAACAGTAATAAGGTTTTTCATGAAATAGAGAGAGATCTATCTTTGAAATAGCTTATGCTGAGCTGGAGTTTTGATTCTGTTTTAGATGAATTGTTAAATAGTGTGGAGAAAAATTTTAATTTTTTTTTAATCTTCCGGGCGAGGAACTTCAAGAATAAGGTTCGATATTATAGAGATTGATTGTCTCTTGAATTTATTTTGTTCTCGGTCTTTCAAAAGGGTTATAAGAAATTCCAATATTGAAATAGAGTGAAGGTTTATAAGTTGCTTTCCATAGGTAATCATTAAAAGAATCCTGCTTATTAAATGCTCTCGAATTGATATTAGCTCTGATTCCTGTTTTGAAAGTACCAATGAAATTTCCGCCAAGATTATGCTCATAAATAGCTCCTGAATTGATGGCAACCTGCCGGAATTCATAAGTGTTATCATTATGGTAAGTATAAAATGAAGTGTTATCCATTTCCGTTCCCAGAGAAATCCTGCCGCTGGAAAAAATAGCTTTTCTTACCAGTACTTTTTTCGGAAGAAGGATGTCCAGTACCCATCCGTTATTGAATCTGTTCTCATAGGTAAAAACAGGGAGCACGGGAATTTGAGAACTGGGGTCAATAATACCAGCCAGTCCGAGACTCATTTTTGTTTTTGGAGTTGCCTTTAAAATTAATGAAGCAGTTACTAATCCTCTGATTCGTTCAAAATGCTGTTCACTTCCATCTGTAGAAATACTGGCGGAATATACTGCGGTCTTATTAAATAATCTTGAAAAGTAGCTTAAATTAATAGCTTCGGAATGATAATGAAAGTTTTCTTCATTCTGAATTCCTGGGATGACAGGATTTTCGTTCCTGATCGAAGTATAACGGTAGCTCAATGCAGTACTCAAAAGCCAGCTTCTGTTCTTAATAAAATAAATATTGGCATCTGCCTTCATTTGCTGAAAACTTTTAACCTTATTATCCGGCAGATCCTGGCCTTGTAACTGTGAAGAAAAAGACGATGGACCTACCAGAGTATATTCAAGATTGAAGTTCCGTGACTGCGGGATTTTATCTGCAAAGAATGCACGGACTTTCAATGGAATACTGTCCTTTTTCTGAGTATAAATAATATTTTTAAAAGGAAGTATTGCCAGGGGAACAAGTACTCTTCTCAATGTTTTCATGGGTAGTTTATTTTAATGGCTGAATAATAGATTGGAAAAAGCTGAAGGTAAAAATCCTGTCATAGAAGATATCCAGACTGTTTTCAATAATGGCATCCGTATAGCACGCAGTATCCTGAACAAAGGTTTCCTCTACAAAAACAAACCAGAGTTCCGAGAGTCCGTATCTTCTTCTAAACTCTTCAGAGGCATTGCTGTCTGGCACAGCAGAATGTTTAAGGTCACAAAACAGAATTCCTTTTTTCTCTCCTTCATGTTCTACAATATTAATAGAATGGTGGAGATAGCTGAGAATTTTCATTTCCGAATCGAAACATTCTACAAAATGATGCAGATCAATAAGCTGTATTACTTTTTCTTCCTGTTGAGATTCTGTCATAAAAAAGCATTCCAGGGATATTTCCTGAGTGAGTTCGTGAAAAACTGTTAATTCCATATGTGTCATTTTACGGTACAAAGGAATAGAGAAAAGAAGGGTGTAAATTTGTTTTTATACAAAATGGCTGGTATTTTATACAAAATCCCCAAGCATGATAATTGGTATAATAAAATACAGGTTTTGTATAATAAAATAGTTGTAATTTCCGTTATTGAGTATTTTTGTTATCAATAAAATGAGCCAGTCGCATGAAATACAGTCCGTGGAAATTTGAAGAAACCTTTGTAATGGATTTTTTGGTGGAGGCGAAGTACGGGCTCCGGAGACACTTGCTGTTTCTGATCTTTTTTTTCTTTTTAATGTACAGCGCAAGGTTCTGGCATTGGTATTCCGGAATTTATCAGTACTATGTTCTGTTTTTTGTATATACGATTCTGATTGCAATGGTATACATTAATATATATGTGCTGGTTCCGCGGTTTTTCTTTAAAACAAAATACATCACTTATCTTGTACTGCTGGTTCTTATGGGAGTTGTGGGACTTAATTTCATCGGCTATAGTTTCAGGCATCTCTTTCAGGATTTCAGAACACAATACATTCCGAAAGATAATGAAAGAGGAGGTATTTATGAGGGTGTTTTGATGTGCATTCCGATAATCCTCACGACTACTACCATAAAGCTTTTACAGAAATGGATCAGTGATAATAAAAGGATCAATGAACTGAGCAATCTTACCCTGAATATGGAATTGAATGAACTGAGAAACCAGATCAATCCGCATTTTCTGTTTAATATGCTGAATAATGTAAAAGCGCTCATCAGAACTGATCCGGCAAAAGCTTCAGTGGTAATTGTAAAGCTGTCCGAATTTCTCAGATATCAGCTGTATGAAAACAGTGAAGAAAAAACACTACTGACTTCGGAAATTGATTTTTTGTCCAATTTTTTAAACCTGGAAAAAATAAGGCGTGACAATTTCTCTTTTGATATTCAGATCAATATGGAGAAAAGAATAATGAGCAGCACTTTTATTCCTCCGAATCTGTATACGACTTTCGTTGAAAATGCCGTGAAACATAGTGTAGATCTCAGTGGAGGAGAAACCTATGTAGAAATAGAAATCAATATGGAGAATAAACAGCTTTATTTCCGGTGTGTGAATTCACGGAATGCAGGTTATGTAGTTTCGGACCGTAAAAATAGCGGGTTGGGGCTTGCTAATATTACCAGAAGACTGGAACTTCTTTACGGTGATACCTTTGATCTGAAGATAGAATCCGGTGATAAAGAATATGTTGTAAATTTAAAAATTCCTGTGTGATGAATTGTATTATTGTTGATGATGAACCGCTGGCAAGAGCCGAAATGAGATCGCTGATCGCTGAAATTTCTACTATGGATGTCCTGGGCGAATTTTCCAATGCTCCGTCTGCCCTTGAGTTTCTTAAAGATCATGACGTAGATCTTATTTTCCTCGATATAGAAATGCCTATGGTAACAGGTCTCGAATTTGCAGAAATGCTTCCGAAAAAATCCCTGATTATCTTTACCACTGCTTATTCTCAATATGCATTGAAAAGCTATGAACTGGAAGCCGTAGACTATCTTCTGAAACCTATTGATCCCCAAAGGCTGAAAAAAGCAATTGATAAAGCGGTACTTTATACAGAGCTTTTATCTAAAGATACCGTTAAAAATACCGTGGAATCTAATACGGCAGACTTTTTATTCATCAAAGCAGAACGAAGATTCTATAAAATCAGTTTTTCTGATATTAAATTTATTGAAGGGCTCAAAGATTATGTGGTTATTCATACAAAGCAGCAAAAGCTCATCACGGCAATGAATTTAAAAACCATTCATCAGAAGATTTCAGGGGAAACCTTTATCAGAGTCAGCAAGTCCTACGTGGTGAATATGAATTATATAGATTCATTTGACAATCATAATATATATATTGAAGACTCCGAGATTCCTCTTGGAGAAGTATACAGAGCCGAGTTCTTTACAAAATTTGCCGGAGGACTTCTGAATTCAGATTGATTCATGAGTAATGAGTAATGAGTAATGAGCAATGAGCAATGAATAAAGAGTAATAGTAGATATCATTCAAGTGATATAAAAATCTGTGAAAATCTGTGTAATCCGTGGGACAAAATACAATATTATGATTCAATAGCAACGGGCTTTAGCCCGTTAAATAAATAAAAACAATCAACGGCTTCAGCCAAAACATAAGAATAGCGGTTTATTCAATAAAGCTTCTGATCCTTTTCACAATAAAAACTTCTTCTTTTTCCCACGCCCGTTTGTTTTTTAACCAATTTTTGTCCACAAATTGGGCACACAGATTTTGTATGGACCAGCCAATGTTTTTTCAAAACAAATTCTCTTTTCCATTTCAGAAAATCAAAACTGTAGTTTCTGGCTTCAGCAATAAGCTCTTTTCTTTTTTTAGCAGGAAGATTACCCAGTAAACTTTCAGGCTGCACACCAATTCTGAAAAGAACCTCATTCTTAATAATATTGCCTACACCTGAAAAAATATCCTGATTCATCAATGCATCACAAACCATCATTTTCGGATTGGATTTTAATTTTTCTTCGGCTTTTTTGGGATTCCATTGTTCGCTCATTATATCGGCTTCCCAATCAATGGTGGAAAGATATTCAAGAGGTACAGATTTTACGGAACAGGTATAAAAATAGATGCTTCCGGTAGAGAAAAACAAGGCCAAACGTAAACTTTTGTCCGGTTTGGTCTGCTCATCAACACTGTAAGAACCGAACATTAATAAGTGAATTCTGATAGCTGCCTTTTCAAAAACGAGGTAAGTCTGTTTTCCAAAAGTGCGGATTTCAAGAAGGGTTTGGCCAATAAAAGAATCTTTCTCAAATTGGGCATTCCCTGAAACTTCTGTTACTTGCTGCCTTGCAAATGGCTGCAGGTTTTCTTTCATTAATATGATGGATGGACCTTCAGGCATACGTTTGTTTTGAGATAAAGATTCAAATAATATTCCATAGCTGCATAAAATCTGATTTTTATCCCAAAACAAACCTGTTTAAAATATTTTTAGACCAGTTTTTGTCCCACAAAACGAATGACCGAACCTTTCCCATTATGGAATAGTCCCTCACTGAGCTCAATTTCTGTTTCTGCTAATTCAATAATATCATAATCCGGAAAATCAGCTTTGATTTCTTCAATAGAAAATAAGGATTCAATGTCCTTTGGACCGCCTACCTTTTCGTTTTTTGCAATATATTCAAGATGATTTTTACTGAAAGCTTCGATAATAATAAAACCACCTTTACGGAGATATTGATTTAACATCTGATGAATAGAAGATTTGATCGCACCCGGAAAATGAGCGTAGATAAGCGCAATAGCATCAAACTGTTCTTTCTGATAATCCAAAGCGGAAAGTTCTCCCACCTGATAATCAATAGTAATTTGTTGTTTCTCTGCAAGCTGTAACGCTTTATCTCTTCCGTTTGCACTGATATCAAAAGCAGAAACCTTCCATCCTTGTGTTGCTGCAAAAACCGCATTTCGGCCTTCACCTTCTGCGGGGAAAAGTATTTTACCGGGAGTTAATTGTGATAATTGTTCTCTAAGATAATTGTTGGGTTCTGTTCCATACGCAAATTCTTCGCTGCTGTACCTTTCGTCCCATCTGTTGAGCCATGTGTTGTCTGTCATAGTTATAATTTAAAATTTGAAAGAAGAATTAGAGGGATTCTTCAACTGTATTGTTTGTATCAAATGTAAAATATTTATTCAAGCTTTCCGATCCCTAAAAAACGTTTACTATAATAGATTTTTTGAATGAAAGATCTCTTTAATAAAAATCTAAATACTATTCCGTACAATTAAAATTTGGAGTAATTTTGAAAAATGATGAATTTAAACCAGATTTTCACCAATCAACGTACAGGAAACAATCCACAGACCAAAGCTTCACGAACTGATTTTCAAAGGGATTTCGATAGAATAATCTTCTCTTCTGCCTTCAGAAGACTGCAGAATAAAACGCAGGTTTTTCCTCTTCCGGGAAGTGTTTTTGTACATAACAGACTTACCCATTCTCTGGAAGTATCATCCGTAGGAAGAAGTTTAGGAAGTATTATCGGTGAATTTATTGCTGAAGATTTTAAAAATGAACTCACTGAAGATTCAAAGAATTTTTATCTCTATAATTTAGGAAATGTAATTGCGGCAGCGTGTTTGTGCCATGATGTGGGAAATCCTGCATTCGGACATTCCGGAGAAGATGCCATTGCCAGCTATTTTGAAAGGAATGAAAAAGATCTGAAATCAAAGTTCAATGAAAAGGAGTGGGCAGATCTGGTTAATTTTGAAGGAAATGCAAACGCCATCAGAGTATTGGCACAACAGCAACAAGGGAAAGATGCTGGTGGTATTCAGTTGACATTCTCTACACTGGCAAGTATTGCAAAATATCCGTGTGAAGCGGTTGCAAAGAAAAAAGGAATCATTCACAGAAAGAAATTCGGTTTTTTCCAGAATGAAAAAGATATTTTCCTGGAAATAGCCAAAGGAACCCAGCTTATTTCCGAAAGTGAGGAACCTCATATTTTCAAAAGACACCCATTTGTATGGCTGGTAGAGGCGGCTGACGATATCTGTTACAACATCATTGATATGGAAGATGCCCACAGATTGGGAATTGTTTCCACAGCAGACTGTAAAAACCTGTTTTTCGAGCTTGTAAAATCGGAAACGGATGATGTTCAGAGAATTGAGACAAAGCTAAGCTCTATCTCCAATGAAAATGAACAGATTTCCTATTTAAGAGCAAAAGTGATCAATGCATTAATCAACAAATCGATTGAGATGTATAAGCATAACTTTGAAACAATTCTTGAAGGAAATCTTAGCAATGGATTACTTGATATTTATAAAAAGGAAAATAAAGCGCTCCAGGATATTGAGAGTTTCTCAGTAGAAAAAATCTACAATCATAAAGCCGTCGTTGAAATTGAGAATGCAGGTTACAACGTAATGTATGAATTGCTGGATCATTTTATTCCTTCCATTCTGAAGTCTAAAGACAACAGAAAATCCTATGATGAAAAAGCTTTGAAACTCATTCCAAAGCAATTTATTTATAATGACGGAACCGATTATCAGAAAGTTCTTGGGGTGATTGATTTCGTTTCAGGAATGACGGATAATTACGCTACCGATTTGTACAGGAAAATAAAAGGGATAGACATCGGAATGACGGTGTAGATCCTATTTATTGTAATAATTCACAGGCCTCTTCTATTAATGATTTCATTAAAGTGGAGGCTTTTTTTGGGTTTAAAAGCGGCTTTTCCGCTGAAATTTGTACTTTAACTCTAATTTTATTTTTCTTATATTTAAACAAACACTGCAAAAAATGCTTTTAACAAAACAGGATTTGTGACGACATATTAATAAAAATTAAAACTATGAGTATATATTTTGCGCCCGTTATTTTCTTTGGGCTTATTATTTTATTCGCTTCGTTTTTTGTAGTCAAGCAGGAAACAGCAGCGATTATAGAACGCTTCGGGAAGTTCCGTGCGGTAAAGCATTCCGGTCTTCATCTGAAGCTGCCGATCATAGATCAGATTGCCAAAAGGCTTAATCTGAGAATTCAGCAGCTGGATGTCATGATTGACACCAAAACATTGGACAATGTTTTCATCAAAATGAAAATTTCTGTTCAGTATCAGGTGATCAGAAGTCAGGTGGGAGATGCTTATTATCGTTTGGAAAATCCTGAAAATCAAATTACTTCTTTTGTTTTTGATGTCGTAAGAGCAGAAGTTCCAAAACTGAAACTGGATGATGTTTTTGTAAGAAAAGATGATGTGGCCGTTGCAGTGAAAAGCGAGCTTCAGGAAGCCATGAACAGTTATGGTTATGATATTATCAAAGCATTGGTAACCGATATTGATCCGGATGAGCAGGTAAAACATGCCATGAACAGAATCAATGCAGCAGAAAGAGAAAAAACAGCGGCTGAATACGAATCTGAAGCACAAAGAATCAGAATTGTTGCGGTGGCAAAAGCAGAAGCAGAATCCAAGAAATTACAAGGGCAGGGAATTGCCGATCAGAGAAGAGAAATTGCCAAAGGACTTGAAGAATCTGTAAGAATGCTGAATAATGTGGATATCAATTCTCATGAAGCATCAGCGTTGATTGTGGTGACACAGCATTATGATACTTTACACTCAGTGGGGGCCAGCAACAGAAGTAATCTTGTACTTCTTCCCAATTCACCCACTGCAGCCAGCGGAATGCTGAACGATCTTGTAGTAGCGATGACAACAGCCAACACAGTAGGAGAGGCTACGAAAGGAAAATATCCTGATCCACCACAAAAAGAAGCAGGATTTTAAGATAAAGTGGAAGAAATAACCTGAAACAGATGGATGACTGACTGACTTTCCAAGATTGTTAACTATAACTTCAGACTTCAGCCTTCGTTCTTCCTACAAAATAAAAAACCGCTTCTGAAAATTCAGAAGCGGTTTTTTATTATTTCTTCGTTTTAGAAACCTGTTCTACCAATGTATATTTGATGGAAGAAGCATCTGCCGGAGGATTCTCGATTTTTTCTGTTTTTACTTTTAAAACATATTCGTAACCCGGCTCGTAAGTGAACCCTTCAATATGGCTGTAGAAATTTGTCCAGTTTTCAGAAGCACTTTCTTTTACCTGCATGCATTGCATACGGCCGGCTCCGGCAGAACATTCTACGGTTTGTGGTCCTACGATAATGGTTTTTTCATTGGCTGCCAGTTCTGCTTTTTTCGTTTTAGAAACCTGCTTTACCAAAGTGTATTTTATGGAAGATCCGTCAGCTGGCGGATTTTCAATTTTTTCTGTTTTTACTTTTAAAACATATTCATATCCCGGTTCATAAGTAAATCCTTCGATATTGCTGTAGAAATTCGTCCAGTTTCCGGAAGCGTTTTCTTTTACCTGCAGACATTTCATAGGAGCTACTCCTGTACAATCTGCTGTTTGTGGTCCTACGATGAATGTTTTTTCATCACCTGAGGATGCGTTGGCTGTGGTTGTACATTGCGTCATTGCGAATAATGCTAATGCGGGTGCTGCCCCTTTTAGAATTGTTGCTATACTTTTCATAAACTTGATTTTCCCCATACCTCGCAATTACCATGCCGAAAAAAATCCC
Organism: Chryseobacterium sp. KLBC 52; assembly: GCF_003347605.1. GTDB lineage: Bacteria > Bacteroidota > Bacteroidia > Flavobacteriales > Weeksellaceae > Chryseobacterium. The sequence continues at coordinate 104,769 of NZ_QDFZ01000010.1, forward strand.
GAATTTGTAGTACTTCTGCTATTGTTTTTTACTTTTTTAATCATTTAATTTGAATTTCTTAAACACTAACCAAAATATAATTCTTATAATCAATATGGATAATCAAATGCAAGTTGAAAATTACAGGATTCAAAAACCTGAAATGTGGGCAGGAAATATCGGGGATGAGGAAATAAAAAACCGAATCAAAGACTCCGAATTTGCCAGAAGACAAATTGATGAAGGTCGTGATTACTGCTATTTTTTAGACAAAAAATACTATACCAGCAACACTGAAAACAGTGAGTATGTCTGCATGGCATATACTCTGAACGAACCTGGAAACCTGGAAAGAGCTTCTGTTTCTGATGTGATTGTGGAGGAAAATGAAGTCTATCAGATTCACAGGATCAGTGTGTTGAGGGATGGGGTTTTAATCGATAAAATTCCGGATACGAAAATCAAAGTCCTAGACAGTGAAAACCAGAGCAGTGGAGGCGTCTTGAGCAGTAATAAAAAGATTAATATTACCATCAAAGATTTAAGATTGTATGATGTTCTGATCTTAGAAGATTCAAGAATCAAAGAATTTACAGACCGCGATTTTCTGAGAAAGGAGTTCTCAAAATATGTCTGGGTAAGTCCGGATAACTATTGGGCTTATGGAAGTTTTAAATTCACGTTTATCAATGAGCGTGAACAGATTATTGCTTACAAAAAAACATTTTTCAGAGATCAGGAGGGCCATGTTCTTGAACCGGAAATTAATCACCTGAAAAAAGGAGAAAGGTTTGTGATTGAAGAAGAGAATTATATCAATCCTGTAGACTCAGGACGTGAAATTTTTCCTTATGTGGATTTTGCTACAGAAAGCAACTGGAAAGATCTTTCCAACTATATTGTTCCATTTTATGAGGAGATTTTTAACAAATCTTCTTTACAGGATTTTGCGCCAAACCTGGTTGAAAAACTGGATGCTATTACTGATCAGGATGAAAAACTGCAGTTTGCCATAGAATATGTACAAAATCATATCTATTATGTATTCAATGCAGATGAAATGAATGGTCATAAGCCACAGGAGCCATCGGTAACCTATGAAAATAAACAGGGAGATTGTAAAGCGAAGTCGGTTTTATTGAAAGTGATCCTGGATTATATAGGAGTAGATGCATCTGTAGTGCTCGTGAATTTTAATACGGATTATTATATTAAATACTATCTGCCATCACTGTTAAGTTTCAATCATGTCGTCGTAAAAGTGAATTACAAAGATGAAGAATACTTCATTGATGCTACGATCCGTGATGAATTCGGATTGATTGAAAACAGAGGATTTATCTATTTTATGCATTATCTGGAAGTGAAAAAAGATCAGGAACTTCAGGTTAGAAAATCTTATAAATTCCCTTATTTCTGCATTAATGAAAAAGTTGATTTAACAGCACATGGCAATACCGGAAAACTTACTTTGTCTACGACTTACAAAGGAAACAGAGCCAATGCTATGAGAAGGTATTTTAAAAGTACCAATAAAAGAGAAATCATAGACAGCTGGAACAGCTTCCTCTTCTATGCACTCAATTATTCAGGTGACCGTAACGGTACAGATGTCCGAAATGTATTCAAAGATGCTGCTATTGATGTAGTAAGTGATGATAAGAGACTGAATGAAGTAAAGATCCAGTATACCGCAACTATTGAGAATCCTTATTTTGTAGATCCACAGAAAAACCGTTTCCTGATGTACTTCGATCGGAATGTAGTAAAGGCGAGTGCAAGAGATTTCATTCACAAAGATTTACCGTTCTGGCATAATTTCGACAGCGAAAAATATGAAATCAATCTGCATACGGATCAGAAAATTGATACTGAAGAAAAATATACAGTTCAGGAAAGTACTATTGCCAATCCGTATTTTGATTATAAAAGCCGAAAAAAAGTACACAAAAACGGGGCAAGTGTGTCTATTGAATACAATCCTCTGATCAATCTTGAAATTCCGCAAAGTGAGTTTGAACAGTTCAGGACAGATCATCATACCGTTGCCGACAGCAATTTCGGACTGGGAATTGATATCATTGAACCAGGGCTTATGAATATGCTTAAATTCAGTTTTAAGAAGAAGTTTAAATAGAGCTTTGAATTCAAAGTTTAAAGTTTAAGGTTTAAAGTTTCGGCGGGCGGCTTCGCCGCCCGCCGAAACTCCTTAGTCTCATTATATTCGTTTAAAGTAAAAAAAACACAAATCCATTGATGTACAAGATATTTTTTCTTGCTTCTTTTATGACCGTTTCTCTGGTCAGTGCGCAAAAATTAACCAAAGAAAATGTTACAGGATTCTGGAAACTGAAGGAAGCCGGGTTCTACGAAGATCAGAAGAAAGTAATAAAACAGTTTGATAACTGCCGTCTGATGAGAAATTATGCCATCAGGGAAGATGGCTTTGCCATTTACAATTATGTAGAAGGGAAGTCAGGTGATTGCAGTGCTTCAGAACCAAGACTTTCTTTTTGGAGGATTGTTGAAAACAGAATCCAGTTTTATGTGGATGATCAAAGCATTCTGGAAGAGGTAGAAGTAACCTTGAATAAAGATAAAACCATCACTTTTTCAAGTTATATTTCTGAACAGAAAAAAGTGAATGGCGATGCTTTTGCTGAGAAAATAGCAAACACTGTTCACTATGATATCCTTGAAAAGCAATATTGATTGTCTGTAATTAAGCATTTTGACGTATGAATTATGTAACCGTAATCTATCTCCTGAATATCGTATTATATGTCCTGTATTTCCTGGGAAGAACAGGAAGTGAGGTGGCAATGTCCAGCCTTGATTATATGGTTACCGGAATCCTATCCCTCTTTCTGGTGTTTGCAGGATACCTGAATGCAAAAAAAGGAATGATCTACCGAACGGTTCTGTGGGTATTTTTTGTGAATTTATTTTTATTTGTCTGTTCCGGTTTGTTTGATCAGTTTGGAAGTGATTTCAACATCCTTTCTACCAGTAATAGTGACAGTGTTCTTTTTTCATTGGCACTTATTGTTTATAATGGATATCTTTTTCCGTTAACACTTGTTCTTGACGGATCAGGTCTTGCATTGATAATTCCGGTGGTATTGTCGTTTATTCTGCCTTCATTGGGATATCTGATAGGGAAGAAGCTTCATCACAATAAACAGAATTCTACAGACACATAGTCATTGCGAACCGAAGGTGAAGCAATCTGAATCAAAAAGTAAAGATTGGAAAACGCGAAGGCGCTAAAGATTTTACAGACTTTACGTTTTTAAGGCGCAAAGATTTTATCTCCGATAAAATTGTACTTCTCTAAAAATGACATGGACATTTCACCAGCATTTTTGTCATTCCGGGCAAAGCAAGGAATCTAAACTTTAAAATTCTCTCGCAGATTAGGCAAATTAAGCAGATTACTGTGAAAAAACTTCACCTTTCTGCAAGTACTATTTATTGAATGAGTTCACCAGCATTTTTGTCATTCCGGGCAAAGCAAGGAATCTAACCTTTAAAATTCTCTCGCAGATTAGGCAAATTAAGCAGATTACTGTGAAAAAACTTCACCTTTCTGCAAGTACTATTTATTGAATGTGTTCACCCGCATTTTTGTCATTCCGGGCAAAGCAAGGAATCTAAACTTTAAAATTCTCTCGCAGATTGAGCAAATTAAGCAGATGATAGTGAAAAATCTGCGAAATCTCCACAATCTGCGAGAAAAAATAAAAACGTTATTTATTGAAAATCTCACATTGAGCAAAGTCAAAATGTTCTTGCGCCTTTACATTTTCCAAAACCAAGAAGAACAAAAAGGTTCTAAAGTTATTCCTGTTTCTGCGGCTGATTATTGGAGGTAAAGAATTTCTGTTTACCGATCAAAAGTTCAAAAAACAGTCTGAAATCCGAAATCAGAGACCATAAAGGATATTTAAACGTAGCCGGTTTATTCTTCTCAATCACGGCATGACTGAACCAGGCAAATCCATAGCCTACAATTGGAATATACCATAGAAATCGTTCTTTTCCGGAACTGATGACATACCATATCACGAAAAATACAAGGAATGTTCCAATAAAATGAAATATGCGGGTGCCAGTTTTACTGTGCTCAGTAAGGTAAAACTGGTAAAACTCTCTGTATGTTTTGATTCTTTCAGCCATGGTGATTTAGTTTATTGATCATATTGAAGTTAAAGCAATAATGCTGCCGATTTTTGAAAGAGCCCTAAAAAAGCAAAAGGCAGAATAGCCCATCAGTCTCTCCATAGGGATTAACCTCTTTGCTATTCTGCCTTTCCGCAATTTTATTAAGTGCTTATTTAGCTGTCTTTCAATTCTTTTCCAAGCTTACTGTTTTTGTATCCATAGCAGAAATAAATGACCATACCGATCAGAAACCACATTCCGAACCAGAACCAGTTTTCATGGCTCATTCCTGTAAGAAGATAAAGACATGAGCTTAATCCGATCAATGGAATTAATGATAAATTCTTAATAAAAGCTACGACACATAGAATCAGATTGATGATAATAAAGAAGAAAATAGATGCTCTGAATTCTCCTTCATTAGGATCTGACCAGTTCATCAGGTTATCAAAAAACTCCGGCTGCCATTTGTAGAAAGCCAGCAAACCACCAATGAAAATAACAGGGAAAATGATTTTACCATTCACATAAGGAAGGTGGAATCTGCCTTTAATTTTCTCTTTGGCAGGAAGAAGAAGAACTCCCGCACACACCAATACAAATGCGAAAATAGTCCCGATACTTGTAAAATCAAGGATGAAAGTTTTATCTGTAAACAAGATAGGAATACCTACCACAATTCCCGTAACAATAGTTGCGTATGAAGGTGTTTTATACTTTGGATGTATTTTTTGAAATCTTGCAGGCATTAGTCCGTCACGGCTCATGGCATACCAGATTCTCGGCTGTCCCATCTGGAAAACCAATAATACGGTAGTAATAGCAACAATCGCAACGAAAGAAACTACAAGTTCCATCCAGGCTACATTAGCATTGGTTTTTTCAAATATAAAGGAAAGCGGATCTCCCACGCCGTCAAATTTCTTGTAATCCACCATTCCGGTCAATACAAGCGTTAATGCGATATAGATCACTGTACATAATACAAGAGATATAATCATTCCTTTTGGTAAGGTCTTCTGCGGATCTTTAGTTTCTTCAGAAAGTACACTTAAAGCATCAAACCCGATATAGGCGAAGAATACTCCTGATACCGCACTCATTACTCCTGCAAACCCATTTGGCATGAAGGATGGAGTTCCCGTTGCAGGACTTACCGGAGCCCAGTTTTCAGTATTGATATAGGAGAAACCAACCAGGATAACCAGTAAAATAACTCCAAGCTTTAGGATAACCAAAGAGTTGTTGAAGTTTTTACTTTCTTTTACTCCTACATAGCAAAGCCATGTAATTAAGCCATTGATCACCAATGCCGGAATATCTACAATAAATTTCAAACTTCCAATCAATGGAGCGGTTTTCCACGCATTTAAAAGTTCTTTGTTTTCTGAACCATATTGAACGGCTTTTCTCGCTTCTGTATAGCTGCAGGTCAGATAATCAGGAATATGCATTCCCAGACGTCCCAGGAAACTGGTGAAATAATCCGACCAGGAAAAGGCAACGTAAATATTCCCAAAAGAATATTCCATGATCAGAGCCCATCCGATTACCCAGGCAATAAGCTCACCGAAACTGGCATAGGCATAGGTGTAAGCAGAACCTGCAGTAGGAATTCTGCTGGCAAATTCAGCGTAGCATAAAGCGGTAAACCCACAGGCAAAACCGCAGATCAAATATAGTAGAATAACGCCGGGGCCCCCTCTGAAAACGGCTTCTCCCAAACTACTGAAACTCCCTGCTCCTATAATAGCCGCAATACCAAAAAATACAATGTCCCATACACCTAGGACTCTTAAAAGTCCCGTTGAAGTATCTGTATCTGAATAGATTTTTCTTCTAAAAAGTTGACTCATTCAATAACTATATTTGATTTGAAAAAAAGCAAATGTAATGATTTTTTATTTTGATGTTAACAGTTGTTAAAAACATTTGGGTAAAAATGCTCAAACAAAAATCTTTAGTCTTTATAAACAGGAATTTCCACATAGCTGTCATTGTACCATTTTATCTCCATGGGCTCACCGGAATCCTTTACTGTTTCATCACTTACATCTTTACCGGAACCATAATTGATCTGCCAGTTAGGATTTTTATTCACTCCAACCAATAACAGGAGTTTGCTTCCTTTTTCAATCTTTTTACTCATAAAATAAGAATTGTTAATCGGAATCTGTTCCATTGTATTGGGTTCAAGAAGCTGTCGTTTTTCATTGTTCTTCGCATAGCTGGCTCTCACAATGTGAGTTGATAGTAAATAGGATTTTCCATCCGGAGAAATCTGGTACAGATAAGTATCCGTATCAAAATCTCTTTTATTGATGGAAACATTGAAGACTCCGGAAAGGTTTCCGCTCATGATGATATACTTGTCAAGAACTTCACTTTCAAAAGCGACAGAATTTGTCATTTTTATGCTGTCTTTTTTACTGACTTTGTAATAAGTGTCTTTCTGGTCTCTGTTTTTAAGATCAACAATTTGTGTTGTGAAATTTTTGGTTTCAGGCTTATTAAATACGGAAGATGTATTTTTTTTGTCCTGAAGGTAGAATTTCAAAGAAGAATTATGCATTTTATCAAGATCGGCTACATGCTTCCATGTATTGGTGTTCATCACCTGAAAATTGATTCTGTCTTTTAAAATTTCTGGTTTTTTACCGCCTTTAAGAATATAGTCAAACCATGAGAAAGCAAGATCATCAATACTTATTCTCGCCAAAGGATCAATAGGGTTTCCATTCACGTAAGTAAATCCGAAACTTTGTGCTCCTCCATGATTATAAGGGCCTATGACCAGATAATGATCTGCATTTTTATTGTACAGATGATGCTGTTTAAAATAATACAGCGCACCAATCTGATCATCGTCATAATATCCGGTTGTTGTCAGAACAGGAATATTGATTTTAGAAAAATCCTTTTTGTAAGGAACCATTTTCTGCCAGTATTCATCATATCCCGGGTGATCCAGCCATCGTTGAAATATTTTACTTGGCTTTCCGCTTATTTTATCTAACGACCTGAATGATTCCCCGCTTTTATACCATTTTGTAAAAATAGAATCCCATTTTACAGCATTGGTAAAATCTGCTTCATCGGTAAACTTATTATTGGTAACATACTGGATCCACTGCAGCATATAGCTCATAAAGATATTGTTCTGTGCCGGATAATCAATCCCGATGCCTACTGCAACCTGAGGAACAATCGTCTTCAATGCCGGATGCAATTTTTTTACGGCTGCCCACTGGCTGAAACCTAAATAACTTCCTCCGATCATTCCTACTTTCCCATTGCACCAGGGCTGTTTGCTGACCCAGTCTATCACTTCATAAATATCTTGCGATTCATGCTCAAAAGGATTGTTCACATCATTGCTGTTTCTCTTGCCTCTGGTATTCACAACAACCCCTACGTAATTGTATGTAGCGGCTCTCTTTCCAAAGAAACCATCAATGGGACCTGCATAGATATTATTGGTTAAAATAACAGGAAGTGGGGATGTGTTTTCCTTTCTGCGAACAATTGTGATTGATAAGGTATTTCCATTGATCTTAAGATCTTTCGTTTCAATAATGAATCTTTCCTTGTCTTTCGAAGCAAGCTGCTGCATGACCTGAGGTTTGATGCTGGAGTAGGTTTTATAGTTCAGATAACTTTTACATAAAGCCAGCGCTGTTTTGTAATCGATGCTGTCCTTATTTTTTTGTTTATCAAGCAGGTTCTTCAATAGTTTTCTGGATGCGTCCACATCTCCATTAAGAGCGAGTTCCAGTCTTGGAATCAGTTTTTCCGGAAGGCTTTCGTATTTTTGATTAAATACTTTCTGAAGAGAGGCTGAAAAAGAGGTATTAGTTTCTTTTTGTGCCAGTTTAGCCAGACTGTACAGTTCAAATCCTATATTTCTGTACCCTCCCATATTATGGTCTGCAAAGAGATTACGGTTTTCGAAAAGGGAGGCCAATGAATTTTTATAATCCTGAGCCACCAGCTGCACGCGGAAAAGATTATCCATAAGATCAACCGTATTTTCAGGTTTATACTTTGCAGACTCAAGGAGAGGAATCACTTGCTGTGCAAGTCCCGGCATCTGCTTTTCCAGTATAACGGAGTCATTTACAGCTGTCTTTGGAAAATAAAATTTTTGTGCCTGCAGGAGGTTTACAAAAATTAATGCTAAAAGTATCTTAAATTTCATGGATTGGTGTGTTTATGGTATGTTTTTAGCTGCTGTTGAAAAAGTATCAAATTAAAATGTGTTTTTGATAACTGTTTATTAAAACTGTTTACATTTTATCAGACGAAAGTAGTAAATTTTATCATTGTACAGTGAGAAAATTTTCATTGTTATTAAATTGTTATTTTCGACCATTAAATCTGTTAAAACTTGCTTAAACAATAAGTTTTTAATATTTTCGTTAACTTATTTAGACTAATTTTCTTATATCAAGAAGAATGAAATCAAAAAAAATACTTTTAGCGGCTGCTGTAATTTATTTCGGAATCACCGATGCTCAACAGTCTCAATATTTTACCCAGAAAGAAAATTACAGGTTCAATCTAGCCGAAAATCTTTATCAGACCAAAATATACAACGCTTCCCAATACGAATATGCAAGACAATACTTCTATAATCAGAATTTGTCGCGTTCGAAAAAAGAAGCTGCGCAGTTTTTTGATAATGTAATCGGTGTGATTCTTCAGAAAAATCATGCTGAAGAAGGGTTAACGGCTTTCATCAAAGAATATCCTAATTCTGCTTATTTTGCGCAGGCTAATCTTCCGCTGGCAGATTACTATTTGGCAAAAAAGGATTTCGACAAAGCGCTGGAGACTTTGAAAAAAGTAAACCAGTATCAGCTTTCGAAAGAGGAAAATACCCAGTATATTCTGAAACTGGGGTACGCAAAGTTTATGACGGGTGATTCCAAAGGAGCTACTGATGCCCTGGAAGAAGCTTATAAAACTGCAGATCAGTCTCAAAAAGGAGATATCGCGTATATGCTGGGGCATTTATATTACAGCAACAGACAGAATGATAAAGCTTTCCAGTATTTTGATTCGATAAAAGATCAGGATAAATTCTCCAAACTGGTACGTCCTTATTATGTACAGATGTATTACAACGATAAGAACTATGATCAGGCTATTACCGAAGGAAATGCTTTGCTAAATGAAAATATTTCAGATTCTTATAAAGCAGAAGTTCATAAGATCATCGGGGAGAGTTATTTCATGAAGAATGATTATACTTCTGCCTACCCGCATTTAAAAGATTATCTGAGTGTACAGCAGAATCCATCTGAAAACGATTTGTATGAGATGGGATTTGTAGCCGCACAGCTTAAAAAATATGATGAAGCGGTTTCTTATTACAACCAGCTTCTGAACAGCAATTCTGCTTTGGCACAAAATGCTTACTACCAGTTAGGAAATGCTTATCTGGCTGTAGATAAAAAACAGGAGGCTCTTTCTGCATTCCGTTCTTCTTATCAGATGGATTATGATGCAAAAGTGAAAAAGCTGGCTCATGAGCAGTACGCTAAATTAAGTTACGATATCGGTAACCCGTTTGAAAGTCCTTCGGCGGTCATCCAAAGTTATATCAACGAAAATCAGAACGGAGCCAATGCCACAGAAATGAGGTCATTATTGGTGAAATCTTATCTGTATTCCGGAAACTATAAAGAAACGCTGAATGCGATTGACAGATTGCAGAGTTCAACCCCTGAGATCAACAAAGTAGATCAGGAAGTTTCTTATTTACTAGGGACTGAAGAATTCAACAAAGGAAATTATGATGAAGCGGAGAAATATTTCTTAAGAAGTCTTGGTTTTAATATCAATAAAGAATTCAACAGCAGAGCTTTGTACTGGCTGGCACAGGTATATTACCAGAAAGGAAATTATCCTTCTGCCATTGTACGTTACGAAAAGCTTCTTACTGAAAACTTCCCTGAAAAACAGCAGTTGCCTTATGATTTAGGATATGCTTATTTTAAATCCAAGAAATTTGATCAGGCAGCAACGTACTTCAAACAATATCTTATCAATCCGAAACCGGAGTTTAAAAATGATGCAGAACTTCGTCTTGCAGATATCCATTATGCCAACAATGATCTGAACGAAGCGATTGCCATCTATGATAAAAACGAAGATGCTACGGATTATACTTTGTACCAAAAAGCGATGGCTTTAGGATTCAAGGGAGATACACAGGCGAAGATTAACAACCTTAAAAACCTTTTATCAAAATATCCGGATTCCGAATATTATGATGATGCTCAATACGAAATTGGAACGGCTTACGCAGCTCAGGATGATTTTGCGAACTCCAACGATTATTTCGGAAAAGTAATTAAAGGATCTTCTGATAAGGATTTAATTGCGAATGCTTCTATCTACAGGGCGCAGAATTATATCGACCAGAATCAGAATGATAAAGCACTTTCTGAATTGAAATATCTCGGTGAGCAGTATAAAAATACGGCTTATGCTCAGAAAGTAGTTCAGGCTGCAAAACCAATCTTTACGAAAAACGGAGACGTTTCAGGTTATGAAACTTTCGCTAGAAATATTGGGGTAAATGTAGATGCTGCTGAAATTGATGAGATCAACTTATCTACAGGGAAGCAGTTATTCGCGAAGAAAGATTATAAGAACGCCATTTCTTACTACGAAAAGTATCTGACACAGAATCCGACAGGGGAAGGATTGTACCAGGCTAAGTACGAATTAGGAGAAAGTTATTACCAGACTAATAATTCAACCAAAGCTTTACTTGTACTTCAGGAAGTGGCTGGAATTCAGAATGATTACCAGGATGATGCACAAACTCGTTTAGCTCAGATCTTCCTTGCACAGGGGAATACTGCGGAAGCTAAAAAGTACCTTGAGGGCATTAAAAACTCTTCCAACATCAGCATTAAAAACTATGCAAATGTGGAGCTGATGAAACTGTATGCAGAAGAAAACAATTTCTCTGAAGCGGAAAAATTAGCCAATGCAGTCATTGCCAATTCTAAAAACTCAGCAGCGGTTATTGAAACGGCGAAAGTGATTAAAGCAAGAAGTCTGATGAACTCAGGAAAAGATAAAGAGGCACAGGCGGCTTATGTTTCTCTTGAAAAATCATCCAATACTTCGGTTGCTGCAGAGGCTTTATATGCTAAAGCGTATTATCAGAACAAAGGAAAAGCTTTCAAGTCTTCCAATGAAACGATCTTTAAACTTGCCAACAACTATGCTTCGGAAGAATTCTGGGGTGCAAAAGCCCTGGTATTGATGGCGAAAAACTATATCGGTCTGAAAGACAACTATCAGGCAAGTTATACCTGTGATCAGATCATTGCGAACTACAAAGATTTCCCTGAGATCGTAGCGGAAGCCAAAGAAGTTAAAAAGCAGATTAAGAAGTAGGAAATGAAGGTGTTTAAGATGGCCATATATTCTTTTTTAATTTCTGCTTCTCTCTGGAGCTGCATTCCTTCGTACAGTGCATATCCAAAGGAATATAACCATGCAAAAGCAGATTTCAAAAAGCAAAAAGTTTTTGTGGTGAATAAGGATCTTGAGAAAGAATTTAAAATTTTAAAACACTCCAATATTTATGAAATTGTAGAAGACAGTACCGATGCAGCAAAGATAATACTGCATCCGATGACGACCCGTACTCCTCCCTGCGGAAACCCAATGATTGGAAGTATGCTTACCGTGGGATTATTGCCTTCAGGATTTCCGTATGATATTTCTTACAGCTATGATGTAGCAGAGAACAGTGAAACAAAAAATTATCAATACAAATTACAAGTTTATCAAAGCCTTTGGCTGTTTAATATATTCAGACTGGGAAGAACTTTTTCAAAACAGTCGGGGAAAGCTTTATTAGGCAGTTATATGGCTTCCAATAAATAAAAGCCCGTTATATATTTTTTTCAAATAAAGAAAATATGAACAAGAAAATTCAATTATTATCCATATTATTTTTAGGGTTCTCGTCGGTGGCGTTTTCCCAGATCAAGGAGGAAAAACTGGTTCTTAATAAAAAGAGAGAGCCGGAAGTGAAGAAGATCGAGAAGAAGAAAACTTCTGTGGAAACCATCAAAAACTATCCGCCGGAGGAGAAATCGCAGACTCCTGTGAAGTATACCATCACGGATGTTCCGGCTGTTTCTGACTTCAAAACGTCAACCATTCAGGGAGAAGATGTGGCCCCGAAATTTGATGGAACGGCACAGAATAACTATTTCCAGTTCGGAATGGGTAATTACGGGAAAGTTCTGGTAGACGGAAACATTTCAAAAACCCTTCAAAACAAGCTTGAAGTAGGAGCAGATGTTCATGTTTTGTCTACGAATGGTCTTAAAAAAGATTACGACTGGAAATCCGGGCAGACTTCAGCTAATATCGGAGCTTTCTTAAATTCTTACGGAGAAAAAGGGAAGTTCAACCTTAATGCTGAGTATGGTTTAGACAGCTATAATTATTATGGAATCTATGCCATGCAGCCTACGGGAGAGCTTGATCTGAAACAAAAAGTAAATCAGTTTAAGGTAAACGGTTACTATGATTTTTATTCCAATGAAATCTTAAATGATGTAAGGGTAAAATCATCATTCCTGAAAGATCATTTTGATGCTTCGGAAAACCAGGTTTCCATCCTTGCCAATTTCTCCAAACATGCTGTTGAATTAGGAAAATCAGGAATCAACCTGAACGCTGATCTGGGAGTAGGTATTGATGCGGTGAAGACCGATTTTGCCATCAGAGATAAAAACTCTTCCAATTTCTTCAATACCAGTCTGTCTCCGAAAGTTACATTCAGAAAAGGAGATTCTTATTTGATGTTAGGATCTTCATTCTCTTTCCTGAATGCTAAAAATTCCAATGACCAGCTGGAGCAGCAAAAAAATAATAAAACTTACTGGTTCCCGCAGGCAGAGTTTCAGTTTGCAGCAGCCAATGAATTTAAATTCTACGGAGGGGTAGACGGAGGTTTGAAACTGAACACTTATGGTGATATGTTACAGACCAATCCATTCATCCTTTCTGACCAGTTTTTAAAGCCAACAGAGACGAAATATCATTTTTATGTAGGATTGAGAGGAGATATTGATGAAACGCTGAAATACGACTTCTCTGCAGGTTATGGAAAGATGAGAGACATTATGTTCTTTAAGGCGAATGGTCTTTTCGATAACACGTCTGTAAACCGTTCTGCCTATAATTTTGCCAATACATTCTCTGCCGTTTATGATGATGGAAATGTAAGCGACATTAAAGGGAGTATACAGTATTTCCCATTGGCCAATCTTATTATAGATGGAGAATTAAGGTTTACCAAGTATGATCTTAAGAACTACGATAATATTTATAACGTTCCTTTATTCAATGCGAGCATCGGAGCAAAATATACGATGCTTGACAAGAAGTTATTGTTAGGATTCAAAGGGATCTTTGCAAGTGACAGAACAACAAACTCTTACGCTATTGAAGGTGTAGGGGCTCCGAATGTAATCTTCCAGTCTACGGAGAATACGAATGATAAAGTTGGCGGTTATGCTGATTTAAATCTTTCCGCAGAGTATAAAATTCACAAAAATTTCAGTATTTTCGCACTCGGAAATAATCTTCTGAGCTCAAAGTACCAGACATACAAAGGATATAAAGTCCTGGGTGCACAGATTCTGGGAGGTGTGAAGATTACTTTCTAAAACCTAAAAGGCAATGATGATAAGTAATCAGGTATTACTCATTACTTATCATTCATTACTTATGAATACGGCTGCATAGTTTAATGGATAGAACTTCGGATTTCGGCTCCGACAGTGAGGGTTCGAATCCTTCTGCGGTCACTTAAGGAGACAACTATTTATTAGTTGTCTCTTTTTTTTATTCATAAATATCTCTTTATCAGATTTTTAAAATTTGATGTTTTGTGTTCGATATTTTAAACGTAAAAGATTGAGTCTGTTTGAAATAAGCAGGCTGAAAGTGCCACAATAGGCTTGTAATCTACGATCATTAAGAGTTCGAATTCTCCTTAAGGTTAGAGCTTTTTTTCTCTTTTGACTTATTGTAGGTTTTTGCTATTAAATATAGTAATTCTAATATAACTTTAGCTTCCTTCTCATTTACCTGAACACCATTCTTTGCTAGAATAATAATCGCTTGTTCAATTGAAACATTTCTATCAATGAAGTTCATTTTTCTTATTGTTTTTTCGGTTAAATTTTTTTGATAGTATTTCTGAAAATGCTGACTTAAGTTCTAATGAAAGGTCTCCAGTTTTATAATCAATATCAACAGGAGGAATAAGATTCACAAGATGCTTTTTATCTGAAGTATCAAAGTCGGAAAATTTATGAAAAATATCAAAGAATGTTTTATCTTCTATTTGATTCATCTTATCGATTATTCTTAATTTATGAGTGATGTCACGATCTTCTTTTTCCAGATTTTTTGCGTTGACTTGACTTTCCTTTTTTAATTCATTATAATCATCAATCTTCAAGATTCCTGCTATAAATAATTTTCTGCCTCGTGAAAGAGTTAACTTTTCCTCTTTTATTTTTCTCTCTACTAAATGTTGAGCATATAAATAGCTTGCTTTCTGAGTCTTTATATTCTGATCTTCCAAAATATTCTTAAATAATTCAATTGTGTTATCTGATAGTATTAATTCTTGAAGTTTATTTTGATAACAATCATTAAGTAAAACTGTGCCAATTCTAGTTTTACAGCGATTATAGCAATGGTAATAGGGATATCTATTCTGCTTACCTTTTGAAAAACTCCCGGTAAGTTTTCGACCACAAACAGGACAAGTTAAAAAACCTCGAAGAAAAAACATTTCTTTTAAATCATCTCTTTTAGCTGTCGTTTTTCTTTTTGTATTAATGACAGACTGAACTTGATAAAATAATGACTCAGATATTAATGGTTCGTGTAATCCCGTTATCATCTGTCTTTCATTAGAATTAAGTTTAACGGATATGAGTCCACAATAAATTGGATTGCGCAAAATCCGGAAAAAGTATGATCGTGAACATATCAATCCTTTCTCATTAGCTATTTTACTGATTTCAGATATTTTATGATGATTTTGAGTAACTTGCTTGAAAGCCCATTTTATAATTTCTGCTTCAGGTTCTTTAGGTACAATAGCTTTTTTACCATCAATTAATGTTACGTTGATAAATCCTATGGGAGCTTTATTTGGATATCTACCCATTAACTTAGCTCGACGAATACCATTAGAAGTATTTTGAGCTCTTCGAGTATTTTCTGCCTCTGGAACAGCTAAATATACAGCCAGCATAACTGTGCTTTCCGGTACGGAGAAATCAATAGGCTGATCGATAGCCATTGCAGTTGTTTTGTACTTCCGAAGTTTTCCAATCATTTCGTAAGCATATTCGACATTACGACTAAATCGATCCCATTTTATAAATAATATATTTTTATCTTCTCCTGATGACTTCTTTTTAATTTCAGAGAATAATTCCTTCCACTCTGGTCGATTGAAATTTTTAGCAGAATAGTCTTCACGATAAATTCCTTTGATCTCGATATTGTTGTATTTACAATATTTCAATAATCTGTCCTCCTGCTCAGGCAAGGAGTAACCTTTTCTTTTTTGTTCGTCTGTACTTACACGAACATATAAATACGCTGATTTCATAAATATAAGATTATAAAATGTTAACGTTTTAAGAATGGCTTTTATATTTTAAGAAGAATTAATTTAATAAAGAAAAATCTAGAAATTGACTTGTTCTTATCAGGAGTAATTAAAAGTTTTTTAAAATTCAAACCTAAGTTTAATTTGTAATTCGATTGATATTTCTCCTTCAACAGAATTCTTCATAATAATTAAATTTTGAATTTTGATTAAATTACGGTTTTCCGTAATTTATAGATATTTTATTTGATTATATTTGTATGAATTGCAATTTGTTGGGTGTTTTTCTCCATTCCTTGCCATAAATCTAAAACTACTAAAAAGCCATGATTTATTATACCAAATCTACTAAGATTTCTATTGGATTTATCTTATCGTTCCAGCTATCTATTTCTCAATTATCATAAGAGATATTAATATTATGAGCAGAACAGCAGACTATACAATACAAGGATTTATTTATCAATTCATAATAACGTTCCATAAATTATTACTTTCGTCAGACAATGATGAAATCACCGTTGAGGGAATAATAGAAGACATTGATGTCAGTACCCCTACTGGACAAGAAGCAGTACAATGTAAATACCATGAGAGTAAGCAAAAATTTACACCCTCAAGTATTTACAAACCGGTATTGCAGATGTTTTGTCACTACAAAAATAATCCAACAGCAAATATAAATTATCGACTTCATGCACACTTCCCTAATGAAACTGTAGGTTCAGAAAAAATACTAACGAAAACTGAATTAGACTCTATATTAGATTCGAAAGCAGCAGATTTACAAAAATATATAGCTGAACTTTCTGGTTTTAATGGAGGTGATGAATTTTTGAAACGGTTCAAAGTAGAATTTGGAGCTTCTCTGTCAGATACTGAAAAAGCAGTTATTGTATGTCTTTCAAATGAAGGATTTACAACTGAAGATGCAACTGAAATATTTTATCCTAATGCAATCCATGCTATAGCCGAATTAAGCATTCAGCATGATGAGCAAAAGCGAAAAATTAAGAAAGTAGATTTTTTAAAGGAACTTAAAAATAAAAAGAAAACTGCTATAAGTAGATGGACAAAAGAACTACAAGATTATACTAAGTTTTTAAAGCAACGACGGAGACAAATAGGAGAAGTATTAAACAACAATTCTCGGAAAAGAGTTGTAATTCTAGATGCAAATTATATAAAAGATTTTGAACGTAATATTCCATTACTAGTGCAAGATTATGTAACGAAATACAATAGTAAAATACGATTAAATCAATGTCCTGTTTTTAGTCTTGTCTGTAGTGAAGATATGCTAAACAGTATATGGAAATCTCTCGACCAGAAAAAACTCACCTTAGAAAGAGGACTAGTTGCAGGTACGTTTAATAGCGTTCGTTTCCTTAGAGATCCTCTTAAAGTTATTAAGGATGGAACTATTGAGTTCAAGTTGAAATTATGTAATCATGAAAATGAGTTTGATTCCATAGTAAATGAAGCAGGTTTTGATGATGCAATTATTATATCTGATCAGGACTTTTCTTTTGAAAATACGATAGGTTGTAATATCGAAAAATTAAAAACGCAAGAAATAAACGAAATAAAATATTTATTATCATTAACATCTGGTTTATGAGTACAACTAAAATAGGTAAAGTATTGGAGAGTTCTCCTAACGCAATATTAATCGAAATCAATGACGAAAAGATATTTGAAACACATAAGAAAGATTTCCAAATTGGAAAGTATCTGGAAATTGATGAAGGGAATTTAAATAAAGTAATAGCAGTTATTCAGAATATAAAGTCAAATGCTTCTGATACGGGTTTGAAGTTTTTTATTCAAACACAGCCAATAGGTTATATTGAAAATGAAGAATTCCATAGAGGTAGTGCTGTTATCCCCAGCCCTACAGAGCCTGTTTCTATTGTTGAGGATTCTACCATTAAGCTAATCTATGATTCTAATAAGGACTTTAACTTTCCGTTCGGAAAGCTAGTTCAAAATAAAACTATCGATTTTAAAATTGATGCGAACAAATTTTTCGGGAAGCATATAGCACTTGTTGGTTCAACTGGATCCGGAAAATCGTGCACGGTGGCAAAAATACTTCAGGATGCAGTAGGTATAGATAAAAAAAAGAATCAAAATGCCGCTCAACAAAAAAATGCACATATAATTATATTTGACATTCATTCGGAATACAAGTCTGCTTTTGATCTCCATAGTGACGAAAAATTTAATCTGAATAACCTTGATGCAGAAAGCTTAAAATTACCGTATTGGCTGATGAACTCTGAAGAATTGGAATCATTATTTATCGAAGGAAATGAAAACAACCATCATAATCAAGTTTCACAATTCAAAAGGGCAGTTATTCTTAATAAAGAAAAACACAATCCAACTTTAAAAGACAAAGTAAATTATGATACTCCTGTTTTTTTTGACATTAATGAAGTCTTTAACTATATTCATAATATTAACAATCTAACTGTATATCAGGAGTCTGGAAAAGCTTATTTTGCCACACTTACGGAAAAAATTGAATACAATATTGATAAACTATGGAATTTAATCGAATTTGAGGAGTCTACTGCTAACAGTAAACATGAGAAATTTGGTGTGAAAGTTTCGAAAACTGGTGGATTTAATGGTGAGTTCGACCGATTTATTTCGAGATTAGAAACCAAGCTTAATGACAAAAGATTAGATTTCATTATAAAACCTACAAACTCTAAGAAAGATATTTATAAAACAAAAGACTTTGAAGAAGTAATCAGGCAATTTCTTGGATATCTAGATAAATCTAATGTTACAATAATTGACCTTAGTGGGATTCCATTTGAAGTATTGAGTATTGCGGTCAGTTTAATTTCAAGATTGGTGTTTGATTTTGCGTTTCATTATTCTAAAATTAAGCACGCTAAAGATGAGCAAAATGATATTCCGTTTATGATTGTTTGTGAGGAAGCTCATAATTATATTCCAAAAACTGGAGGAGCAGAATACAAAGCATCAAAAAAATCAATTGAGAGGATTGCCAAAGAAGGAAGAAAGTATGGATTAAGCCTTATGGTTGTCAGTCAAAGACCTTCAGAAGTGTCTGAAACTATTTTTTCACAATGCAATAATTTCATATCCTTGAGGCTCACCAATATAAATGACCAAAGTTATGTCAAAGCTCTAATGCCGGAAAACTCAAATGCTATTGCTGATATTTTACCCAACCTAGGTTCTGGTGAATGTCTTATAGTTGGAGATGCTACCTTAATTCCTTCTGTTGTAAAATTAGATTTACCAGATCCACAACCTAAATCGCAATCTGTGAAATTTAAAGATGAATGGCATAAAGACTGGAAAGACGTGGGCTTTGAAGAAATTATAAAAAAATGGAAAAAAGAGGATTGACCTTATTGTAACATTTGAAAATATATAAGTAAAATAATGGCACAGCATAAAAACCCATACATCTCAAGAGTTCAAATAAAAAACTTCCGAAATTTCTTAGATGTTGATGTAGCATTGGATCACAAGCAGGTCATCATAGGCGAAAATAATGTTGGAAAAACCAACTTTTTAAGAGCTATCCAACTCATTTTGGACAAAGACTATTCTGATTCAGATAGACAACTAATTCCTGAAGATTTTCACGATAGTATTGATAATCCAATGGAAAATGGGAAAGAGATTGAGATTAATTTGGAAATTAAAGGTTACGAGCATAACAGCAAAATTAAAGCACAATTCGTTGATGCTGTCATATCAGATGCTCCTCCCACATTACGACTTACTTACAAGTTTATACCTAACAAAGATGAGTTTGAGAAAATAATCAACTATAAATATATTATTTTTAAAGGTAACAATGAAGAATATAAATTCACGAATGAGGATCGAAGTTATATTAACATTTATGTTATTAGAGCATTGAGGGATGTTGAAAGAGAATTAAAATCAAATAGGAATTCACCTTTATATAAACTTGTTAAACAATATGAGATATCTTCTGACCATTTAGAAGAAATATCAGATGCCCTTAAAGAAGCCGCTGAAGGAATTTTGGAATTAGATGAAATTGTACATATAAAAGCTAGTCTTTCCAATCGCTTTGCCTCCTTATCTGGCCTCCAAACCGACCATCAGATAACGTTAAGAACATTTGATATTGATACTGAAAGGTTACTCTACACCTTGCAGGTATATATGGGGTTAAAAGAAAGACCTGTTTCTGAATTAAGTTTAGGATTAGCCAATATTCTTTACATCTCTTTGATGCTTATTTTATTGAAAGATAAAACGATATTACCAATAATAAAACCTGAGCAGTTTGGCTCACTGGTGGCTGAGGATGGAGAAGGAATATTGTCCAAACTATATGAAGTAAGTGAGAAGGGGAATTATATTTTAAAAAAAGAAAAAGAAGACATTGAAGCTTTGTACAATTTTATGGATGAACATAATTACAGGCACCAGGCATTCACAATTTTAGCAGTCGAAGAGCCTGAAGCACACTTACATCCTACATTACAAAGGTTGATATATAGAGAGGTGCTTCATAATAACAACACTTCTGTGATATTCACATCACATTCCACCTATATTACATCCGTAACACCACTGAACTATATTGTTCATATTCGAAAGGTAGATGATAGCAGTAAAGTTTTCTCAACAGTCTCTTTATCTCTTCCCGTTAAAGAGAAAAAGGATATTGAGCGATATATAGATGCCAAACGTGGTGAAATTTATTTTGGTAAAGGGATTATATTGGCTGAGGGTATTACAGAAGAATATTTTATTCCTGCTGCTGCAGATTTGATAGAAAAGCCATTAGATAATTATGGAATTGTAGTTTGTAATATTGATTCAACTAATTTTAAGCCGTATATTCAATTACTTAATACTCTTAACATTCCGTGGGTATTATTTACCGATGGAGATTATTATGAGATTGAAGAATATTTCGATAAAGAAGGGAAGCCTAAGACTAAACGAATTTATCATATAATGGACGAAACTACAGGTAGAGCTTGGGGATATAAAGGCAACGAAAATATTTTAAACATTCTCTCTACACTTGGAATTATAGCAGAAGATGAGAAGTTAGACGAAGAAGATATAAGAGATAAAGGATGTTTTATAGGACAATACACCCTCGAAGTTGATATGATAAATAATGCTGATGAAGACGGAATTGAAATACTCAAAAACATCTATAACGAGTTGAAGTCGGGAGGAGATGAAATGCAAGAGAATTTTGAAGAAGCTCTTGATACAGAAGATTATTGGTCTGCTCTTAGAAAAATTGACGGTAATATAAGCAAGGGACGTTTTGCACAAAGATTGGTTGATGAGTTAATTCCAGAATTGGTTCCAAATTATATCAGTGAGGGTATCGAAGCAATAGTTCAAAAAGTCAAAGATTCCTATGAATAGTTTATTTTTTCAAGATTTAGAACTGATAAAAAAGGACGATAAACAGTATGAAGCCTATCAGTCGATGGAGAATTCCGTAATTATTGCTGGTCCTGGCAGCGGTAAGACACGCGTATTAACTCTAAAAGCGATAACGCTTTCAAAAAGTCATATTCATAAACCTTGTGGATTAGCTTGTATCAGTTTTAGTAGAGAATCTGTGAGAGAATTAAAGAAGAGATTAAAGAGTTATGGTTATATTTCAAGTAGCAAGGATTTCATAGGAACAGTCCATAGTTTTAGTTTGTTACATGTTATTCAGCCGTTTGCTCATCTATATCCTCAATATAATGTAAAATATCCTATCAAAATTCTTCCTGACGAAATAAAAGAAAACATCTACAATTCGATACTCAAAGAATTAAAAATAGATACACGGTATAATTTGTCTCTAACTGATATAAATAAACACAGATCTCTTTCATTAAGAGGTCGAAGTGAGGTCAATATGGAGTCGTCCGAGTTAATTGCAAAGGCTGCCGAAATCTATGAAGCAAAAATAAGGGAAACCGAATTCATTGATTTCACCAATATTATCAATTTGTCTGCTAGAATCATAAATGAACAAGAGTATGTTCGAGAAACACTAAGAAGCAAGTTCCCATGGTTAATGGTAGACGAGTATCAGGATTTAGGGAAAGCATTACACGAAATGGTTCTAGAATTGGTATTTAATGCTGGAATAAAATTATACGCAGTTGGAGATACAAATCAGTCTATTTATGGATTTAACGGCGGATATCCAGATTTTTTATTGGAGCTTACTAGAAATGACAACCTAAAAACTATTGAATTAATTTCGAATTATAGAAGTTCTCAACACATTATTGATGCCTCAATCGAGGCACTTAATCCCGTTCCTCCCTATCCTAAATACGTAGCTGGTAAGAGAAAAGATGATATTGCGGATTTTACTTTTATTACATGTGAAGAAGAGATGGAGCCACAATATGAAGTTGTGGCAAAAAAAGTAATACCGAATTTGTTAGCTAAGGGTATCCCATTAAATGAAATTGGGATTATTGCAAGTTCCAATACGCAGACTCATCACATGGCACATTACATGCAGCAGCAAAAAATTCCTTTTTTCATTGTAAACTGGAGTTTTGAGAACAGTGCCGTTGTTGTATGGCTACAAGACTGTGCATCATGGTGTAGTAATAAAGATGCACAATCTTTTGAAGAATTGTTTAAGTTCTGGAAAAATCTGATAAATAATCATAATGATTTTCGTAAAAATTGGGAAAATATTCGGTTGAAATCATTCTTTTACAAAGTACTAACAGAAAATATAGTCAAAGCAAACGTCTATGAATGGCTAACTTGTATCATCACTAATTTAGATCTAAAAGATACACTAATAGATTCAGAGATTTATCCTAATGAGACAGAAAATTTAGATGAGTTGTTAAATGAAGCTAAGCTCCGCAATTTAAAAAATGTAAATATAACACGATTTGCAAATTTGGGATTTCCAGAAGATCAGATCACCATTACTACAAGACATAGTTCAAAAGGCTTAGAGTTTGAAGTTGTTATCCTCTTAGGAATGGAGGAAGAACATTTTCCAAGTTTCTATCATTTAGGAAATGAGACAGCTTTGGCTGAGGATCAGCGCCTATGTTATGTGTGTGTTAGTCGTGCAAAGACAACTTGTATACTTCTGAGATCCCGAATTTTTACTATCCAGACAAGAAGAGGTCCTTGGAGGAAAGAATATGCAGCATCACGTTACTGGATTAGTTTGTATAAACGATTTGGCAACGAACAAAATACTTTTACTAAGGATACTTATCCATTAATGCAAAAGAATTAATTTTATACTCCATAAAGAACTATACACTAATTATTGGTATAGCTAGCTTTGTCGTATAACAGATATGATAATTATATCATAAGATTTGCCTTGCTGATTTTGTTGGATAAAATTTTCATTGCACTATATAAGAAGTATTTAGCGATACTTGAAGAACATTAAACTAGAGCGGATCTGTATTTTAAAAAAGACCTGTGAAAATATTTCGTCCAGCATTATTAATAAGCATATATTTTTTTGAAGGATTACAGATTCTCACTCTCTTAAACAAAGGCTTGATGATCCTTATATTTTATCCATGCGATGTCTTATATCATTCTTAAATGTTCTAGCAGAGTCTTAAGCGAATATTCAAGTTTTGTAAGGTGCTCGTTTTGTGCGATTGTGAACTCATCTTCCGGATCATGATTCTTTTCAAGATCTTCAGTAATCATTTTATGCTGTGCAAAGAGAAACATTAACTGTAAATAAATAGGAAAGAAGGGAATGATCAAATTACAGTCATCTTCAAACTCTTTGACACTTATTTTAAGTTTTTCTTCCTCATTAGAATTCTGATATCTTTTTGGCTTAGGATTTTTTGTGGGGTAGCCGTCTCTATGCTTAACGCAATTTGCCACCCAATTAACTTTGTGAACAATATCAAATTGCTGCCAGTCTTTTATATTAAAATTAAATCGTTCCTTAGTCCAGCTGTTTAGAGTATTCTCCGAGTTGTGTAATTCTGCAAATAATTCTTCGGTAACAGAAGTAATTTCATTAACATAGTTTTCAAGTTTATGAAAAACACCGACGTAGGAAAGTCTAATCGTATCATACAAAGTATCTTTAAAGTCAATCTGTTTGATGTCAAGATATTGCCGATACTTAGATTTCTCAATATCTCTTTTCGCATCATAAATTGCTTTATTAGTAGCTGGGATAAAGTGTTTTGTAACCAACTCTTTGTAAGACGAAATATCAGCAATTTTATAGGATATAATATTAAATAATCGATGAGCCAGCTCATCTTTTCGTGTAAGGTCAAAGTTTGGCAATTGTAAAAAACCTTCCATAAGCTTCTCAACAAAAATATCAAACTTGTTTTTATTTAATGTTTTCATCATCTTTCGGGGTATCAAATTTTTTAAAAGTTATTTCATCATTAATTTTCATGTGAGAGTGCTTTTCCTTAAGTGCATTTAAAAATTCATCTTGTTGAACAGATGTTAGAGGTTTATCAGGAGGCTCCGGAACTCCATATATGCCTATTTTTGCTTTATATTGCTTCTGTTCATATTCTTTCACAATTTTCCCTATTTCTTTTTCGATGAGACTGTATTGATGGGCTGTATGAAAAACACTTTTAGTTAAAAGATCAGTAATAATATATCGATGGATAACTTTGTTTCTTTGATCATACAAAGTATACAATTTATCAAATAAATCCTTATTTATTATATTATTTTGAAGAGCCATTTTATAGACCTGCTTTTCCATTACAGGTTTATCGTCTTCCTGCTGATATATGAGAGTGGTATCAATTGTATTTGAATTATTATCTAATTGTATTTTTAATATTAAAATCAATCTTAACAGCGCATCAATCTGATTTGATAGTAATACTGTGATTTCTATTGCTGAACCATTATCATAAGCTCTCTGAAGTAAATCTACGGAAGCCGCATAAGATGTCATAAACTGGTTAAACCGGTAAGAATTTAAAACAGATTCTCGTTCTGTATCAACAATAATTCTAATACTGCTCAAGCAAAATAATACTTTTTCAATTTCAGTTTTTAACTCAATAGAATCTTTGTATTCATTTTCATAAATATAGGTACATAATAAAAATTTATTACCAATTACAGCTTCCCAGCTGTAACCATCATTTCCATCTACAGAAATAAATTTTTCTTTAAAATCAATTCTATATTGTTTATCATTTTTATTAATTGAAGTATGAAATTCTTCAGAATTATTTGCTTTAGTATTCGTAATAATATGACAACTGATGGTAAAACTTCCGATAGACTCATCATAAAGTTCAAAACAGTTTGATGTCAAATTTTCTGTTCCGTAAATATTATTTTTAAATAATCAATCAGCGGGTATAGTCAACATATAGTTTCCTGTTTTGTCAACAAATTGTCTCATAAATTACTTTTATAATGTAAATTTACTTACAGTGAACTAATAAACAAAGTTTATCAAATATTGATTTTCCACATGATAAATAAGTATTTGGCATTAATCTTAGCTACTTTTCGAGAATCCTTTTCTAGAAATAATAAAAAATTACTCAGCAGTAAAAATTATTTTTACCTACCAAATAGATTCAGAAAACAGCATGATTATTGTGAATTTGTAATTAATCAAATTGAAGAATTGGTTTTGCATGAAAGATTTATTGAACTAAAAGTGCAGAAATTTGAATTGTCAGAGGATATAATTGAAAAAATGAAAACATCAGATGAACATATTTTTGATCGTCTAACTTATTTAGGTTTGAATAATGAATTAAATCTAGTAGTCAATAATCATTTGATTCTTTCACTGATTATGGAAACATGTTATTTTATACAGGAAAGCCTACTTTGCTCGTTGAAAATGAGAATGACTGTGTGTTTCACTTTATTAAGAAAACCTTTTCTTGAAATATCTACCATTATGATGAGGTTGCTTAATGAGCCCGATTTTATCGATAAATTTAATAATCTTGAAGATTTCGACCCTATCAAGATAACTTATCAGGAAAAAAAAAGATTATTAGCTGAAACAAATAAATTATTAAATAATCATTTTGATAATGATGATTTATATGATTTTATTTTTAATAAAGATTTTGGGGATAGCCTTCTCAATCTTACTAACAATGCTGTTCACCTATACACTGATCGTAATCCTATTTCGGCCACTGAAAAGCAGAATTTGAATTTCATATTTAGTACAGAGGAAGATATCAATCATATGTGGGAATATATCTATGACAATATTCCTATGTTATTATCTTTTTTGGCTTCTTCAATTGATTTGCTAGTAAGTAAGTCTATTGATGTAGATGAAGCTGTCTCTAGAGAAAGATTACAGCAGCGCCAAATAATGAGTAAGAGATATGGGATAGAATAATGTTAAAATAAATCATTTAGATCGTTATGTGTTTTGGTATTTAAATGTCAAAATTTTTTTTTGAAAAAAGAAAAGCAAGGATAAATCCTTGCTTTAATTAGTGTTGTCCAGGTCTTGACCTGCAATGTTGAGTTACATATTCTAGACGCCCGAAACGTATTCTAGTATAAGCTCTTACAAAAACCGGTCTCCACAAGGAGCATAGTAAACATCTGTTCATGATACAAAAATTTTATTGTTTGCAACAATGCATTCTTGCTCATAAGATGTTTAACAATACAAATGTACTTAAATTTATATTTGACACAAAAAAATTCAAATAAAAATTTATTCTTCAGGAAAATTTCCTGTAAAATCTCTCTGTAGAATGTTTTTCATTAACCATTGACTTTAGAAAATCAACATGCTCAATAGTTTTGTCAATAAGCGGGTCTTTGGTTCCATAATATCCTGTCTTATTCTCAAATTGTTCCTTCTCGATTTCAGCTAAAATCAACCTAACAGCTTCTGCCATCATTTTATATCTGTTAGCAATTTCAAACAACATGAAAGTTTTAATATCACTAATGATGTATCTATGAACAATTTTATTTCTGTCATTATATAGATTAAACAACAAGTCATAAATCTCGGTTGTAATAATTTTCATATCAAGTGCTTTCTTATATATGCTTTTTTCTGTAATTGGTTTATCGGTCTTATCTTGATATAGGTACTGAATCTTAAATAGATTGGATTTTTCAATAATCTGATATTTAAGAACAATGCATAAACGCAGATAAGCATCAATTTGCGATGCGTATACTATAATAAGTTCAATGGGAAATTCATTTTGTAAGGCACGCTTTAATAGGTCAAATGTTGCCGCTAAAGCCGATAAAAATTTCTCATATCGGTAGAAATGAATAGCCTGTACTCGAGATTGAGGCTCTATGCAAATTAACGATTTTAGACATTCTTCTGCTTTATAAATCTCTTTAAGAACTACTTGTTCGTCTACCAATGATGGACGATAGATATATTTAGCCATAAAGAAATTTTCTTTGACCCAGGTTCCCCATAGTATTAAGATAAAGCCGTCATTTTCATCAATTTTTGTCTTTTCAAATTTTAAATTTCGCTCGAAGTAACCTTGATTTGAAAATCTTTGGTTATCTGGTTGCTGTTTAATGTAATGACTAATTTGAAAACATCCCATCGGATTTTTAAATGGTTGAAAGCTAAAAGGCGATTCGTTTTCATTACCGTGTAATTCATTCTGATAATCCCAATCGATTGGTATGTGAATTTCAAATATACCGTCAGGACTTGTAAATGTTTTCATTTTTTAAGATTCTATTAATTCAATTCGGGCACAGAAAACAAAGCTGAAAATTGCAGAGCGTGTTAGTTGTAAAAGCCTCAAAGTTTCTTTTTCAAAATGATCCAAGTCAGTTTTTAAGGAAAATTTTTCTGCTTCCCAATCGCTGTTTAGATAATTACGGTCATTTATTGAAAAAATTCCATGTTCTAGTTTATTTCTCCATTCTTTGTAAAAACC
This sequence comes from Chryseobacterium sp. KLBC 52, assembly GCF_003347605.1. Taxonomy (GTDB): domain Bacteria; phylum Bacteroidota; class Bacteroidia; order Flavobacteriales; family Weeksellaceae; genus Chryseobacterium. Next base: position 132,519 of record NZ_QDFZ01000010.1, read on the forward strand.
AAATTCTCCATTGTTTTTTTCAAGATCACATGCAATACTATACAATGCAGTAAGATGAATGTTCCTTTTCTGATTTATTTCTTGCCATCTTGTGCTATTCCTTTTTTCGCTCCAAAAGTTTTCAAAGTATATAGATTCATTTCTATGCATAGTAAAATCAAATATGTAGCAAATGCCTTCCGCAATTTTATCAAGTATTCCAAAACACAATCGAAAACTTGTTCTTAGCTTTTCATATTTAATACCATTTACAATTCCATCTACTAAATTCTCGTAATGAGCTGTTTCTTCAATAGTCTTTAAGTCATGAGAGTAATCAAAAAATAGTTCTTTTGAAAAACAGAATTCTGATTTTATCCTATTACACAGCAGTTCTAATTGTACAATTTTTTTATTTTTTGTTTGGAAACCACCATGGCCAATAGTTATATCATCTTTTTCTGCGCCGTTACAATTGCAATACAGGCTATGTTCAGATAAACTTAAAAAGTTATCTAAGAAAAATTTAAGTTTTAAAGGATGTTTTTGATATTCTTCGTTATTCAAAATTGCTTCATGAGGAATTTTTGAGATACAAAAATTTTGTTCTTGGAGAAATTGATACGCATACGATTTACTTGTTTTTATTTTTTCATTAATAGCTTCAAAAGGAATCTGATGTTTTTCTGCTTCACTAAACAGTCTGTAAACCTCAATAAAAAGAGCGATTGTTATGGGGCATTGTGAATATTTTACCATTGTTAATAAACCTTCAGCTTTTGCGGCTAGGGCATAGAAAAAATTATCATTGTAATTTAAAACGTTATCATATAATTGGAACGCCTCAACATACCGACCAGAATTAATCAAATTATTACCAAGATTAGTCAAGACTTGAATGGAGTAGTCGTTTGGTTTTCTTATATCAAGAGCTTTGAAACTTCTGAAATAGTATTGCTTAGCTTCAAATAAGGTTTCAATATTCTCTGGGATTGGAAAAAATTCACTTACATCTTCGGTATCTATTTTGTGAAGTGATTGATATGCATTACCTATACAATAATTTAAGGAATCTTCTGTGGCGTAGTTTTTTATTTTATCCTTATTATCTAATAGAATTTGTAGACCTTTCTCAACTTTTTTCTTGTCATAAGATTCATTTCCAAGATCAATAAAAAATCCTGCAATTGCTTTCAGTATTAAATAATCATTTACATTCCGATTCATTAATGCTTTTTCTAAAGCATCATTAGCTTCTCCATATTGACAAGTGTCTAATAAGTAGCTAATTTCTTTATTTAAGTTTAAAATGTGATGCACAGTTAGATAGTTATGTTAGCGGATGTTCATTCCATTAATATTATAATCTTTCAAGTATTGCTTGAGTTCCGGATGTAATGGTATCACTTTTTCATCTATATATTCTTGTATAAACGGTGCAATTTCGTATTGAATATTTTCAGGAGGAACCATGTCATTTTCGAGATAATCCATTATATCATCTGACCGAACTAAGGTTGAATCAATCATTAGTATGAGTAAGAGAAAAAATGTCAGTATATAAGATATTCTAATGTTAATGTTGTTGAGAAAGACCTCTAAATTCTTATTGGGTAGATTAACTAAATTATGAGAAGTAAATTTGATTCCGTTATTGTGGACATAATCATTTAGTTTTACTGTTAAATTGAACCAGTAATTTTCTAAGCTATAATCTTTCAAAATTTGTTTTATTCTTTCATCTTTTTGAAAATAAATCATATAGTTTTCAAAGCTAAGTTTTCTTTTATTTCTTGATGATAATTGATCCACTGAATTTTCGAGCCAAGCAGCGACCGCGATTTCATCTCCGGACAGTGTCGTATCTATCGTCATAGATGAAAATGAAGCGGTGAACTTTTCAACATCGCTTAGATCTAGTTTGTCCAGTTCTTCTGATTTAAATACGTTTCTTTTTGTTGAATTATCCAGTATAAAAACATGTAGTAGCAAATCGTCCCTAAGTTTTCGAATTAATGTATTTGCATCCGAAAAACTTCCGTTGGAACAGCAGCTCTTTATATTTTTTAGCGTTTTACAACAGCTTTGCAGCAAGATAGTAGTGAAGAAATTGACCTTTTTATCAGAAATAAATGTTATCATTTTACCACTGTAAGTAATATGGCTAGAAAATGATTCTAAAAAGGATACGTTTTTTTCAAATTCATTAGAGAAAGAGTTAAATTCTTCGGATTGCTTTATGTCGTTAAATTTATTCATCCTGTATTTAGTTATTACTACAATTTACTGTTTTATTTTCTTTCTGATGATAATCGGACTTTTTTTAGCACCAGACTTGGTAAGAAATTGCAAAAATTATAATTTCTCCTATGCGGATGAAAGCTTCCCTGATCCTTTTAAAAAATCTAACAACAACATTAATGTATTGTTTAGTTTTGCAAAACTTTCTTCTTGTTCAGATATTTTAGCAATATTTTTTGAGCCATGAAAAAGATTATTTCTGAATCTACTGGTTATGATCAATAAAGCAGATAGTTTATCGTAATCGACAGTAGTTTCACCTTCTAAACAATTTTTTAAAGACTGCTTAAAAGCTTGCTCGGTTTTATTATCACGGAAATCTAGCTTTTCAAAAATCAAATTAGTTTGCTTATTAGTAATATAGCGCTCACGAAAATAGTTATATGGAACATCGAATGATTTTGGAGGTAATGTGTATCCCTTATTATTTAGGTCAGTTAGGTTTTGTTGTATTTTGCTTAGACTACCTTCTTTATCACAAAAGAATCTTTCAAAAAGATTCCAAAGTAGTGTGAAATTTTTCACATTTTCTATTTTATTGACTTCTGGTTTAACACCATCTTCTGTCAAGAAATTTTGTAACCAAGTGTTTTGATCCATATTGAGTTATATTTAAAGGATTGGCGAATCTTTATTTACGCTTGTAATTTATAAATGTTACTCGAAATCTTAAAATAAACTTTAAGATATTCTGGGTTTGTTTCTGAAAGTATCATTAAAGTTTGTAGCTTAATAGAAGTTAATGTTATAATTGAACTGCCTAAAATCACAGTCATATTTTTGACTATTTTATTTTCAGTTGCAAAGTATATATGTTCTCTATGTGCAAGTATTCCCCCATGAACATACGAAGATAATTTTGAGTACTGTACTATTATTTCTTTTAAAAGTCCTCCTGAATCAAACTCCTTATTGTCTATATGCTTTTCAGTAAAACTAATAATATTCTTTATGCTGAGATCTCTGGCTATCACATCTAATTCTTGGAGATCGTACTGTGCATAATTGCTATTGCTCCTATAGAGTTCATCTTTTAAATCTTGAGCATTTTTTTTAATTTTTAGATTTGTCTCTATCGAATTCTTTGATTTTAGTATCAAAAATTTATCGTTGAATTCTAATGCTGTTCTGAATTTGTGAGAATAAGAATCGGATTTTCCATTAAGGGCAAAGTTGAAAAAATAAAAATTAAATCTCAAAAAATGTTCAGTCAAAGAACGATATAAGATATTGATAGAATAGTAGTTTTCAGAATTTACCGCATTTAAAATGGCATCGAAGATTAAATGTGTACTGTTTATGTACATAAAACAGACTTCACTTGTATACTCGAAAGAACTCTTTAGCAATATAGGTAAATCACGCGTAATATCCTCAAAATCATTGATTATCTCTTTATGTATATTCTTTAACTCGTCTATGGTTTGCATATTATAGTTTTAATAAATTTACATTTTTTTTATCAAAAAATTTATTAATCCAATATTTATCCGCTTCAAAATTTGATAAAATTATCGCTATCGTCAAAAAGATATAGTTTTATATTGTTTTAATAATTTAATTTTGCTGATAAAGATATATAGGAGTTATTTAAATTTATATACTTGGTTTAAAAAAATAATATGCGATATTCTATTTTTGATTATAGATGATTGTCGAAAGTTCTGCAAGTTTATTCAAATCCTCCACAAAATTTTTCGAAAAATGCACCGCTGAGGTCACTCAGACGGACAAAACATTTTTTAGTTTTTTGTCCGTTTTTTTTTTGTAAACTATTTTTCATTCAAACTCAAGATATAGAGAATTGCATATAGTGTCCGGTTTGTTTCCATTGATTAGTTGAATTGTATATTATAAACATTTCCAATGTTCATCAATTGACCGGAAGACTTTTTAAAAGTTTCTGAATCTATTCTCATATTTGAACTCTGCCATAGGAGTGGAATATTAAAAACTTAAGTTTTGCAGGAACAAATTCAGGTCCTGATCCTTAGGCAAACCTATCTTTTGTTTTAGTCTGTATTTTTGTATTTTCACCGTGTTAGGATCAGTTTTAAGTAGCTGAGATATATCTCTGTTATTCATATGCAAATAGATATATCCGGCGTATTTCAGATCTAAATCTGTGAGCTTCCTGCCTGAAATTTCTATTAATTTTCTGTAAAAACCGGGATGAATCTCCTCAAATAAAATCTTAATATTTTTAACATCATCTGAAATAATTTTGTCTTCTTTTAATTCTCTTTCTATATTGATATCTTCCTGATTGCTTACTTTTGTCGACAGATTATGTAGAAAATTATTCTTTTGCTCCAACTGTAAAGAAGTCGCAAGTATTTGCCGGTATAATTTTTCCTTTCTTGTTTTTGTTAATTGTAATTCTTCTCTTACCTTATTCTTCTCCTCTTTTTCCCTGATAAATGATTGCTCTATTTCTACTTTCTCCCTTCTAATTATATTCATTTTGCGAAGTTTCAATTTTAATCTGTTACGATAATAGTACAGTAAAAGAGCCATACCTATGAGGGATACAGTAATAATAATAAAAAGGATAATGCTTTTATTCTTTAATTGTCGCAGCTGAAAACCTTCTTTTTTTTCGGACTGGTAAATTACTTCATAAGTAGAATTATAATTATTAAACAATGATTCATAGTATTTATTTGTAATATCACGACCTTCTTTGGTATACTTTATTACTTTATCATAATCTTTCATACTTCCATAGAGATTGGCAAGATTATCGATGATCATTACAAGATTCAAAGCGTTGGTATCATCATTATCTTTAGATAAATTATAGGCTTTTAACAGATATTTTTCTGCAGTTTTGTATTCTCCTGATGTATAATAATAAGTGCCTATATTGTTGTATATAAGAGGGGTAAAGTAAGAAAGCTTAGGCTCGTTGGCTGCTATTTGCAGTGCTTTAGCATAAGCCTTCTGACTTTCTGCCTGCTGATTTTTGTAAAGTTCTCCATATTGTAAATAGTATTTTACCAGGCATCTTTCGCGTGCCGCTTGAAATTTTATCTTTTCTGCATATTGATAAGAAACCTGCAGCGCATTTGCAGCCATTTTTCTATAATCCTCATTGTTTGTATTTGCCAATTGTTTTATATAATAACTGCTCAGGTTTGTATAGGATGAACTTATTGCTATTGGATTTTTGGAGCGCTGTGCATATCTGGTTAACTCTAAATAATATTTTCGAACGTCATTTTTTATATGATGCTGAACATAAAAAGTTACTTTCAAATACGCTAAAACGGCAAGAATAAAATTGTTGTTGTTCTGCTTTTCGAAGATATTGATGCTGCTGTTTACATATTTTCTGAAGAGGTATTTATCATTAAGGCCTGCATAATAACTTGCGTAGCCGTAATCAAGGTAGGCTGTTAATATTTCTTCCTTATCCTCTGAAAGTAACCGGGATGCTTTTTCCAAGGTTTGTTTGGCTTCCGGGTACTTTTTTAATTTGGTATAATAATCTACAAGATATACCATCCCTATGATCTTCTTAGAATGATCAGTTGAATTCAAAAACTTACTTTCTATATTATCTTTGGCTTTTTCGAAATCTCTCCCGAATAAATAGGCATACGTTTCCTGTTGTTCCCAATCTGTATCACTTTGAGCATAACATTTATTGGTAACACCTAGTATGAAAATCAACAATAGAAAATAAAAACGTTGCATTACTTACATATTTACAAAATGAACTCATTTTTACTACAAAAATATAAGAAATTATACTTTTTTACTAAATGATTTAATTCACGGTTTTTCACTAACGTATTGATGGTTATTGAGTTATATTAAATTGTATACGGAATGTATACCAGTTTTTTCGCTCTGTGCACTCTAAGTATACTTTGGTTTCTTTTCTCTTCAAAATCGTCTGCGGAACTTTGCATAGAAGTTAGGAACAGATCATACTTCTTTCATTTAAATAATGTTTTTACTATTAATCTATTAAAATTAAGAATTTATATCTATAAAAAACGACTAAATGTGAAATAATATTCTAAACAATAGATTTTATTTTAAAAGATCAATAAACAGTATACAGATACTGGTATCTCACTTATCAATTTTTTTTCAGGAAGGTGGTAAATACACTAAAATTACTACAGATTACATTTAAAATTATTCTAAAATGGATAGACCCAACTACAAGCAAATTTATCATGATATTATTCTTGAACAGTTTCCCAATAAAATGAAACAATGTCAAAATATTCTTAGTAAAAGTGTTTTATCTGCATTAGACGTTATTAAACTTAATAGTATCCTTTGGAGAAAGCATAATGTTAATAACCAGAAACATAAGTCGTATGATAAAGCAAGTATTTTAAAAATGCTTGAATTTCAGAAAAAAAATAAGATGAATAATCTGCAGCTTGCTGCCCATTTTAATGTCAGTAGAAACACAGTAACTGCCTGGAAGAAAAGATTTTTAATAAAATAAAAAAATCAGATGATCAATTATAACCATATACATATTGGGTCCTATATCAAAATGCGTTGTAAGGAGTGTGAAATAAGTTCATTAAGAATAACTAATTTTTTTGGGTATTCAGTTTCTGAAATTGATAAAATGTATCAACAGGAAGCGATGTCTACAGATGTGCTGCTGAAGTGGTGCAAATTACTGGAATATGATTTTTTTAGAATTTATACCCAACATTTGATTCTGTATTCACCGCCCTCCAAAGAAAATAATAACAAATCGGGAAAAACACTATTGCCGAAGTTCAGAAAGAATATTTATACACTGGAAATCATTGAATTTATCCTTGGTAAGATCGAAAATGGAGAGGTAACCAGAGCTGAGGTAATTGCTAAATACAGAATCCCCAAAACAACCTTATACAAATGGTTTCAAAAATATAGAAGTGGAAATTTCCCGAATAATAGCAACTAATGTAAATTCTGGTAGTACACACATTAATTATATAATCCAGAGAAAGAGCTACAAGAAAGATCTTTCTTCTTTTTAAAAGCTAAAAATTCTAAAAACAAGATGGTAACAAAAAAAAACATTTTAATAATCTTGACCACATTATTAAATCTATTTTCCTTTGCACAGGTCGGTATCAATACTGATAAACCAGCCAGTTATTCCGGTTTGCATGTCTCCGAAAGAAAAGATCCGGCTAATGCAAATCCTGACAGATACAATGGTATTATTATTCAGCGTTATACTGAAACAGAACGTGATACGCAACTCACTCCCAATATGGGAATTACCCAAAACAGTTTACTTATTTATAATACCAGCGAAGACTGCTATAATTATTGGAATTATGCAGATATGGAATGGAAAAGCCTTTGTGGCGCCCTTGGAAAATCTGCTTTCACCTTTGACTGCTCTGTAGTAACTGTAAGAGGCTCATATGTAGAAGGCAGAGAACTTACGAATTCCAATTTTCTCACTATCCCCGTGGTGGTTACAAAACCGGGAGAATATACCATCATGGCTACAACAACCAATGGATATAGTTTTTTCACTTCAGGAACATTTCTCAATACTGGTGAGTATACAATACAGGTTCCTGGACAGGGGAAGCCTGTAGCTGTTCAGGTAGACACTCTGAATATTAATGCAAACGGAATTGATGTAAATTGTACTCCTCCTGTGCAGGTAAATGTTATGTCTGCAGCGGCCACTTATACAATGAGCTGTGGTAGTGCAACTGTTAATGGGGTTTATAAAGTTGGTACTGCCTTAACAGCAAGTAACACAATTACTTTACCGGTAAATGTTTCCGTGATGGGGAGTTATACTATTACTACCAATACAGTAGACGGTATTTCTTTCACTGGAATGGGTTCATTCACATCTATTGGGCAGCAGAATGTAACACTTTACGGAACAGGAACACCAACTTCTACAACTGTTAAAGCAATGACAATTACATCGGATAGTCAGGGAACTGTAGAAACAACCTGCAGTGTAAATGTTATAGTTGTTGTCCCCACAAAAACTTTTCTCCAGATAGGGAGTTCCTCTTTTTCACTGGGCTATGTAGGAGAAACATCAGCTTCCCGCGCGTTTTTATCTGCTCCTGTTAATTTTGGAGCTGCAGAAAATAGTAAGATAAAAGTGGAAGGATATAATTTTTCTACTGCATATAGTGCTTCAGCCGCAATAACCGGACTTAATAATAATCCTGATATTGTACTAATAGGATATCATTTGGATATTACAGATGATTTGGCCACTGCCTTGGCAAATTATGCTAAAAAAGGTGGTGTTATTATGATGATATCTGAAAATACAAGCGTTGAGCGTTTCTTTCGAAAGTTGTATGGAATGTCCAATATTGATGCTTCGGGATCAACAACGGCCAATACCGGTTCTGCTTATTATTACACTATTCAGGGCATTGATGATGAAATTACAAATGGAGTTTTTGGTGATGTACGAGGATTATATTGGGGAGCAGATGTAGGAAGTACTACGATAAGAATTTCGAATCTTCCTGTTAATGATGCTATTATTTACTCCACATCAAATGCAAGCGGCGGAAATGCAGCTACATTTTTCCGAACAGCAAGTTATAATGTAATTTTCGTTGGTGACGGCGGATGGCTTTCTAATCTGAGTACCGGAGCGGATGTGCCTAATACCGGGCCTACTGCCCATGCAGGTTCATCTACAACTGCTTATGTATTTGCTATTAATCCTGATTTTACTGTCAGACCGCGTACAGGTTATGACGATGGGGTAACCATTTATAACTCCACCGTTTTTGCTAATATGATGGCCTGGGCTGTAAAAAAAGCAGAAGAAAACAGGTTGAAAAAATAATCAGCATAAGCCTTCATGATAATATAATTTTAAGGGTAAGCATCGCAATAATTTCTCAGTATAGCCTCATAGATAAATATAGTCTATGAGGCTTTGATTACCAGTCACATTCCTGTCTTATACCTTAATCATGGAGCAGAGAACATATGAAGTTCAATGAATAGTTCTGTGTCTCTCGGTAATACCAATCTGAATAAGCCCTAAAGCTATTGGAAATAAAGATGCTGCAATCTATGTTCAACTAAAAATATCTAAATCTATTGAAAGACTTATTTTATTATTCGCTGAAAGGGGAAACAAGAGTCAATACTGTTACAAAGCTGAAAGAAAATGCTGGATGCATCATTGAAAATGATGACAGCATTACTGTTATTATTAATAGATGGTATGTAAAGATGGTAATTTCTCTGATATTATTAAATGATTCTGTTACAGTAATTGTTATAAGAAAAAAATGTACACCCTTCTTTGAAAAATATACAGTATTTTAAGGAAAAATGGGTTTGTTATAGATCGATCCACACATAATTTATATTTCTCCAAAAATCAGAACCTGATGAAAAAATATTTTAAGCCGCTAAAAAGAGTATTGTCTCAGTATTTAAAGATTAAGGGATGTCTGGGTTTGATTAAGCAAAATGGGGTAAGATTGAAAGCCAACTTTAGCTGACAATTCAAATTTTGCTGAAATTTATATCAACTATTAAAAATATTTCTGGTCTTCAGTTTTCTCTGTTTATAAGGTTTAAGCTATTGAACAGATGCTAATGTTTGATGGAATATGTAGAATCAATACTATACTTTTACTTGAGAAATACCTTGATATTTTAAGTTTCTGCTAACAGATTATCTCCAGGGTGACTATCTGTTTCTTCTTCAGGCAGCTGTAGATTTATGGGAAAATATGGCTTGCTTAAAATTGTGAGAACAATACCAGCGCCTTGCCAGTCAAAGTGCTAAAAATCAATTAAAAAATGCGAAGCTCTTTTGAACTTCGCATTTCTAGCGACTTAGATTTCTATAACGCTAGACCTAAAACCATAAAATATAATTTTCACTATTGCCTACCTGATTAATCAGTATTTTTTACATAAGATTGAATGGTGATAGAACTTCTGTTCGTAAAATCACTTGTGTTTGTTGCTGTAGCAGGTTTCTTTCCGACATATAAATCCAGATTCCCACCTAAATAATTGTAACGTCTCGCTACAGCTACCCTGATAGTATGCTGTCCTGCAGATAAGTTATTTATTGTTGTGGCAACCGTTTCTGTCTGGAACCCGTCAATCACATCATAACCAAAAAATCCAAGTCTTACAGCATGCAGTTTATTATCTATGAAAACTCCTATCGCAAAACTCGTATAAGAATTGGCTGTGGGCAGATTTCCAACAAATTGTATGATGGTTTGTAATGTTATTGATACTTTGTTATCATTGGCTGTTCCGGGAATTGTCATGTTAGTTTTAAGCCCGTCTAAGGGATACCATACCTGTTCGCCGGCATTCGTAGCACTGATGTCCATTCCTTCATTATATGGTATAGTACCACTGTCAGAACTCCCGGATAGAGTTACTCCTTGATTACCGTCTCCATTGATTCCTAAATCAGATATCGATTCTGCATTAGCCAGATAGTATGATCCAGGGGGTACAACTGGAATGTTTACAGTTGTCCATCTTGGAGCTGTGGTGTCACCTGTTGAAACCAAAAACTGACCATTGGCCCCTCCATTACCCATATCCGGATTTCCGGAATCAGGAAATCTTAAGGTATTTCTTACTAATAGATCACCATTTATATCCAGTTCCTGTTTAGGTTCTGCAGTATTGATTCCTACTTGTCCATAACTATTTATTATGGCTGAAAATGCTAGAATAGTTACTATTTTTTTCATTATTTATTGTTTAAATTTTACTTGTAAAAAAGAGAAAGGAATTGTTTTCATTTTCCTTTCTCGGGGAATTAGAATTTAATGTTAATACATATGGAGTTGTGAATGTGAACTGGGAGATAAAAAATTCATTTTTTTGTTGTTTTAACAGATTAATTAAAAAAGAGGAAAAAGGAACGTTATCCTGATCAAGTATTAACAATAGAAATACATGCCTTTTTCCTGATTATTACCGTTTTAAAATCTCAAAGTGCTGCATAACCTATGAGATTTTGCGGCTGTAATACAAAATAGATCCTTATCACAGCCATTTTGAATGAGGGAACTTACGGTTATATTGTTAAAGGGTGCTTTCACTTACTCAGCCCTGTACCGGATTGAAATTGTGGAATCATCTATCCCTATATTTAATTGCTTTATTTTATTTCCAACGAGTATTGTTCAATCTGATGATATCCAACGTCGACAGATGCGGCTTGGATAAAATATTTAATAATTATCTCTTGGATAATTTTCCAATAGAAAGGGGATTTGTTTTATTATTTTGTTCATATAAACTTAATTTTAAAAAGTATTGTATAATAAATATCAAATAAGTGTCTTTGAATTTATAATGAAATGACCTTCTATTTTATATTTATTAATTCTTGGACAAAGATCCGCAGATTATCAAAATCATGAAAGAAAACACAGTATACATCTGGTAAATAGCCGGTAGAAGCATGGTATACATTATGTATACGGATTAGCGTAACGTTTTGTTTTTCAGCTTTAAACCCTATGGGTGTGTGGTCGGAGTCTACGTTCTAAAAAATGGTCTGCTATGGGATAACAATAGTTTTCCCAATAGCTATAGAAAGAAATTACAGTGCTGCTACAAACTGTCTGTAGCTGGAAAGTTTATCATTTACAAACAATCTAAAGGTCTCTGGATAAACTGAAAATAAAGCGAAAAGTGCATTAGTCTTTTTTGAGTAAATAATAATTATTAGTTTTGAATATTGGATTTGGTATATCGTCCATATAAAGTTAAGAAGAAAATAAAAGTACAAAATAGAGCAATGAGCGATTTGTTTGAAAATTACCTATCCTCAACAGGAGAACTATCAGCGGAGGAAATCCACTTTTCTGTGCAGTTTTTCAAACCAACTGACTTAAAAAAAAATGATTTTTTTATTCGTGAGAACGAATCCTGCCGTTATATCGGATTTATTGCCACAGGTGCTGTAAAAGCATATGTTCTTGACAAGGAAGGCAATGAAAATGTAACCTGTTTCAAATTTGAAAATGAATTTATTACCTCATTTCAGGAATTTGTAAAACAGGAAAATTCCATAAGGAGCATCAGGACGATAGAAAACAGCGTAATCCATCGGATAAATTTCCAGGATTTCCAGAATCTGCTTACCCGGATACCCGCCTGGAATAACGTTATAAAATCGCTGATGGAAAAAGAGTATAGCCAAAAGGAACGTTATCTGCTGAATTATAATAACAGATCTGCTGTGGATAAATATCAACATGTTCTTTCTAACGAGCCCATGCTTGTTCGGAGAGTTGCAACACAGGACCTGGCATCCTACCTGGGCATCACCCAGCGATCGCTTACAAGGGCGAAAAGACAACTACACAGCCACAATATAGTATAGGACAAATGTCCTTATATTGTCCTGATGAGTAATGTAGCTTTACACAAAAAAATATGCTACGTAAAATTGCTCCGGAAGTATTTCAGATTTCACTGATGCCGAGAAACAGTATCAACTGCTATATTATTGAAGGGGTGCTGGTAGATTCCGGTATACGGAATTCATACACCACTGTAAAGAAGGTCATTCAGAAAATTCCCGTTTATCAACATGTACTCACTCATGCGCATGCAGACCATCAGGGTTGTAGTGACCAGATATGTGCTGAATTTGCATTACCCTTACTCTGCCATCCCGGGGAAGTTTTTAGAACCGAAACAGGTTTGGTAACCCACGATTATCCAGCTCCGCAGCATTGGGTAGCAAAGTTACAGCAAAAATACTGGGCAGGGCAGGGACATCAAGTTGAACGGACCATTATTGAAAATGATAGAATCGGAAACTTTAGAGTAATAGAAACCCCCGGACATTCAGCGGGTCATATCTCTTTATTTCGTGAGCAGGATGGTGTACTGATCATCGGAGATGCGGCTACCAATATGAACCTTCTCACTACAGCAACGGGTCTGCGGCTTCCGCCCAGCCTATTTACTTCCGATCGGAATCGTAATATTGAATCGTTACAGAAGTTAGCAGAACTAAACCCTGCTATTATTTGCTTTGGTCACGGACCGGTGATGTTCAACACAGACAGGAAATTTGAGCAGTTTGCGGCTCAATGCAGTAACGCTCGTTAAGGATAAAACGATTGTAATGTAAGGCGTTTTATTGCTTTTATCCAATTTTTTTAAAATTTAATGATGCTTTCTAATAAAGATTGTCAAAAAGCTGTATATTTGCACAGCAAAAAAAGAAAATGATATTGTCTAACTTAAAAAAGGGAAAGAAACAGTACTTACGTCCAACGTCGTGAGTCATTTTCCTGTGGGTTAGAAATTAAATAAACGAGGAGCTTGTCATCACGACAGGCTCTTTTTTTTTGATAAAAATTTAACAATTTAATTTATTATGAAAGTATTGAAATTTGGTGGAACTTCGGTAGGAAGTCCGGAACGAATTGAACAGTTATTACCAATTATCAGATCTCAGGAATCGGATAAACACCTGGTTGTTTTATCAGCTGTTTCCGGTACCACAAATGATTTGGTGAAATTATCAGAGTTATATGAAAGTAAAGATGTTGAAGCCGCTTATAAGCATATTGATGTACTCCATCAGAAATATATAAAATTTGTAAATGAATTGTTTAAAACAGAGAAAGGGCTTCTGGAAGCATTAGCTTTTATTGACAAAATTTTTGATCTTTTTTATCAGTTTAAACATAAAAATTTCAATTCCAGTGCCGAACGTATCATACTTGCACAAGGTGAGATTATTTCAACAACGCTGTTTCATTTATATTTAAAGGAAAAAGAAGTATCTTCTGTATTATTATCAGCATTGGATTTTATGGTCATTGATGAGGATAAGGAACCCAACATTGACGAAATAAGAAAGCAGGCAGGTCTTGAAATTGCAAAATACCAGGAAGAAACCTTATTTATTACTCAGGGGTATATATGCAGAAATGCCCAGGGCGAAATCGATAATCTGCAAAGGGGAGGTTCAGATTACACCGCCTCATTATTAGGAGCAGCATTGCAGACAGAAGAGATTCAGATCTGGACTGATATTGATGGATTTCATAATAATGACCCCAGATACGTCCAGAATACAAAATCTATAGCCCGACTGAGTTTTGATGAAGCAGCAGAATTATCTTATTTTGGAGCAAAAATTCTGCACCCTCAAAGTGTTTTTCCTGCGAGAAAATATAATGTTCCTGTAAGATTATTGGATACAATGAATCCCTCTGCTGCGGGAACATTGATTTCAGGAGAAATCACCAATCAGAACCAGATTGTAGCCATTGCTGCCAAGGATGGTATTACGGCAATCCGTATTCAATCTTCCCGTATGCTGATGGCGTATGGATTTTTGAGAAGGGTTTTTGAAGTTTTTGAAAGGTACAAGACTCCTATAGACATGATTACTACTTCTGAAGTAGCTGTTTCGCTTACCATCGACCAAACGGATAACCTTTCTGAGATTGTAAGAGAATTAAATACCTTCTCGGCAGTTGAAATAGACGGTGAACAGTCTATTGTATGCATTGTGGGAGACTTCAGAAAAAATAATCACGGCTATGCGACCATTGTCTCAGAAGCAGTAAAGCATATTCCCATCCGAATGATTTCCTATGGTGGAAGTGAGAATAATATTTCATTACTGGTTCCGTCTGTTTTTAAAGTAGAAGCTTTAAGGTCTTTGCATAACAGATTATTTTAGAAATAAGCTGGCCAGAAAAAAATAAAGGGTTATTCTGATGAGTGATACTAAAATGTACCACAAAAATTTAGATTTCTTTAAACGGTGATGTATATGGCATAGGCATTGTTAGTGTTAAAGCAGGTTTTTAAGAGAAGACTTATTTAACACCACATCACTTTACTAATAATTCATTTTGAACTTTTGCCTCCCTATTGACACGGGAGGCTTTTTTATGCATACATAAAGAAACAAATGAAAAAGGATGCACTATGGCATCCTTTCCCGTTATGTTTTGCTTAATATACTATCCTATATCAATGCTTTCCTTCGTTGATTTCTTCTACCAGTTTCGCATTGAAAGCGGGAAGGTCCTCAGGCGTTCTGCTTGTTACAAGCCCGGAATCTACAACAACTTCACGGTCTTCCCAGTGAGCCCCCGCATTTTTTAAATCCTGACTGATAGAGTGAACGGAGGTTAGGTTCCTTCCCTGTACAACTCCTGCATTGATAAGAACCTGAGGTCCGTGGCAGATAGCTCCTACAGGCTTATGCCCGGTAAAGAAATCTTTCACAAAAGAAATTGCCTGTTCATTGGTTCGCAACTGATCAGGATTGATAACTCCACCCGGTAATACCAATGCATCATAATCTGAAGCATTGGCCTGATTTAAATTTCTATCTACAGGGTACTCTTTTCCCCATTCTTTTTCTGCCCAGGCCTTAATGCTGCCACTTTCCGGGCTTATAATGTGTGTGGTCCAACCTTGCTCTTCAAGATATTGTTTAGGGGAGCTTAACTCACTCTCTTCAAAGCCGTGAGTAGCCAGTATTGCAATTTTCTTTGACATAATTCTTTTTTTTTGATGTTAAAAAACAGCTGATAAAATTTTAGCATACCAGCTGATGATCCTTTGAAAGTTTCAGGAAGCAGATATTTATCAGCTCTTCAGATCCTCAAGATTCTGAAATTTATCATGGGAAGCTTTTAGCTGATGAAGCTGATCAAGAACCACACGGGAACTTTCAGGACATAAGTCACCACTATCAAGGGCATCCTGATACGCATCAATAGCAGCGTTCTCACCATATACTACATTTCCAAGTGTAGAGCCGGCTGTATCTCCTGCAAAAGAGTTTTTCACATCAATCCAGGCTCTGTGTATGGCTCCTGCTGCAGATCCCGACTGATCCGGCGTACCTCCTCTTTGCACGATCAGATCTGTAAGTTGATTTTTCATTATCCTTGACTGCGATACCATGGTGTCATAGTCTTTCCTTAGCAAAGGATATTGTTCCCATACCTTGTCTTCTACTTTAGAAAATCCCTGAATTCTGTCATTTGTAATGTTCAGTAAATCATTTAATACTGAAACTGTTTGTTCGTTGTTCATACTGTATATTTTTAAGATGGTAGTATAAACTTTACAAGCATTATGCCTTAAACAGGCTTTTTCGTGAGATGTGGTACTTAAAGAAATCTTAAAATTATAGATTGATCTGGAAAACCGGAGTATCACAGGCATATCAAACCGATCGGAGTAAAAAGAATAAGACACGCATGGTGATCATTACTTATCTAAGGAATAATTTGTCGTTTTAAGTAATAAGAAAGAAGCTGTATCAAAGTATAAAAACTTTCAATACAGCCTCTTGTTTCATTGGTGCCGTTTGAGTGGAATTATTCAATACAGAAAAACTCAAAAGATGTTCAGCACATTTATCTTTGCAGATGAATACATAATTGATTATTGTGCTTTCACCTGTTCCAGCTTTATAAATATTTTTGAGAGATTAGGCTGAGCACTCCCTGTAGTAGGTGCACCTACCATAATCGTTGCGGTATACGCCGTTTTTGAAGTAGGGTTACTGTCTATCCAGGTATATCTTCTGTGTTCAGGTCCTCCACCGGAGCCGTCTATAATCCCAATATTTCCCCAATAAGCATTTCCTACTGCTCCTGTGCCCTGAGGGAACCAGTTAGCTGTTGCATCTGCCATACCTCCCCATACTCCTGACGTAATATTGGTTGTCGTTACAGCACCACCAATATAACCGCCATATTCGGTATTATAATTCCAGTACAGATTAACCGTAGCCCCTGTATTATTATATAATTGAACATTAGGAACTGCAGCAGTGGTCCCACTTGTGGTGTCAAATATGACCCTGATAGAATATTTACCATCTGGGGTAGGGAGCGCTAGTGTATAGGCTTGTTTTCCGTTGGCATCGGTTGTTAAAGAAGGGTAGCCCATCACGGCAACAGGTGTAATATCAGCGCGACTGCTGTTTCCTACTGTAGCCGTACAGTTTTGTGCTGCTGTTAAGAAAGGAACTGCAGCAGTGTTGATAGGAAGAGTCATATTATTATCATTGGTAGGAGTTCCGGAAACAGAAAAGACCAATTCCCCATCTCCAAATTCAAGCGTTCCCGGTCTAAGCTGGAAGGTTAACCCGTTCACTGTAAATGGAGTTCCTGCGCTATAGCTCCCTCCGTTTCCCTGGCTATAGGTAACTCTTAGGTTACCATTGAAGGGTGTACCCGCAGTATAAGTTGAAGGATTAAGGTAAGCAGAGTTACACTGTAATGCAGTAATGGCGGGAGCAATTGTATTGCCAGCTTCCAATAGCTTTTGCCATACCGATCCGTCAAAGTAATAGTAACCCATGGAATTGATATTTACACGCTGTCCTGCATTATCTCCACCGGTAACATCAGTAATGTAAATTAAAGCCCCTCTCTGATCACTATTATAGGTCGCTGTATTTACGGTGAGCTCAGCCCTTGTAAGCCTCGGAGCCTGCAACCCGTAAGTTTGTGCATTGTCTGTAATCAGCCCTGAATTGTCTCTTTTAGCTGATACATCCATTATTGTTTTAGGTGTGGCGGTGTTGATTCCTACTTGGGCAAAAGAAATTCCTGAAATAAGAATGATACTCAATTGTGTAAATTTTGTTTTCATGCAAGTATTATTTTATGTGTTTGTGGTTCAGTCAAATATAATATTATTTTTTGGTTAAAAAAAATAATACACTCACATTTTAGTGAACTTTTGTTAACAAAAAGCATCTTCGTTAACAATAGAATTTATTTTTTTCACTTTTTGTTTCTAGGGGTGTGTTTTAGGTTTTTTATAGTACAAAATTATTACTATTGAATACCTCAATATTTTGCTGAATCCTGCAATTAATATTTACATCATTATAGTGCAATGTTTACGAATCAAATTATTCAATGTACTGGTTTTTAAATAGTTTTGCATATGCTTTCAAAACCGTTAACAAAACAATAGTATTTAAACTGCAGCTCAAACTATAAGAGGTGAGAATTCTCTCAAGAGCATTATAGTCTGTTTACAACTAAGCGAATGAGCGAAAAGGCTTAATAATATTCCTGATAGAATTAATCTGGCAGAATTCGGGACTTGTTATTCTGACATAAGATGCCAGAAGCAGGTCAGTAAAAAAAAGCTGAAGTTGATCAAAGAATACAATTCTATAGACAGCAACAATCAAATAATAACAATTTTAAAATAAAAAAATATGTCAATTAAATTAGGTGATACTGCACCGGATTTTCAGGCTGATTCGTCGGCTGGTCCAATAGATTTCTATAAATATCTTGGGAATTCATGGGGGATTTTATTTTCTCACCCTGCGGATTTTACTCCTGTGTGTACTACGGAGTTGGGAATGACGGCAAAGTTGCAATCTGAATTTACTAAACGAAATACTAAAGTGATTGCATTAAGTGTTGATGGAGTAGAGGATCATCAGAACTGGATAAAAGATATTAATGAAACACAAATGACTTCTGTTCAGTTTCCGATCATTGCTGATCATAATCTTGTCATTTCAAAGCTTTATGACTTTATCCATCCAAATGCGTCCGCCACAGCAACCGTCCGCTCCCTGTTGATAGTTGATCCGAACAGAAAAGTTCGTTTAATTATTACCTACCCTGCATCTACAGGCCGGAATTTCGATGAAATACTACGCGTTCTGGATTCTTTACAATTGGTGGATACCTGTACTATAGCAACCCCTGTCAACTGGAAGGCTGGTGATGAAGTAATTATTCTTCCGAGTATTTCTACAGAGGATGCAATAAAATTATTTCCCAAAGGAGTTAGAGAAATTACATCTTATCTAAGGTATACGCCTCAGCCCGATAAATAATAAAAGTAAATAAAAAAACACATCTGATGTTATGAATGGGAAAGGAAAAATTTTATTAGTGCTGTTAGCTTGTGGATTAACAATTTTATGTAAAAAAACAGAAAATAGAGAAAGCCAATCAGATAATTCTTTTCATGTTATGACAAGAGACCAGCAGCATAAATTAATCGGTGAAGAGATTCTGAAAGATTTAATCGAAGGAAATAAAAGATTCCAGAATGGAGTGGCAAGAATGAGAGATTATACAAAACAAACAGGAAAGCCTGTACCTGGCCAGTTTTCTAAAGCTGTGGTTATAAGCTGTTTGGATAACCATGTTCCTGTGGAGGATATTTTTGATCAGAGTTTGGGAGATATTTTTGTGGAAAGAGTAGCCGGAAATTTTGTAGATGAAGATTTATTGGGAAGTATTGAGTTTGCTTGTGTAGTAACAGGTGCCAAACTTGTCATGGTGATGGGACATGAACATTGCAGAGCTGTAAAAGCAGCCATTGACAATACTCAGTTGGGTGATATTACAGGGACGCTTTATAAAATAAGACCGGCAGTGAATATTAGTCTGGATTTTACGGGAATGAAAAATTCAAAAAATAATGAGTTTGTAAAGTTTGTTTCTGAAAATAATGTCAGACTGGTACTCAGTGATATACGAAAGAAAAGTCCGATCCTTAAGGAAATGGAGGATAATGGAAAGATCAAAATTGTCGGAACATTTCATAGGCTTACCGATGGAGCATTACAGTTTGTAAAATAGTTCAGACTGTTAATTTGTTTCGAATTGATATTTTCAATATAATAATTCTCCCTGAAATTAGTTGACATAAAATTAACAATACCAAATCTGGAGAACTGTTTTCTCCGGATTTTTTATTTCTTGAGTTTCAGTCTCACAATAATTTAATATTTACTCAGTGATTCTTTATTAACTACAATCATGTAGTCGTATTATGTTGACTCAACAACTTATATCTACAGAACATTTTTTTTGAACATAGCTGAATGGTATATTTTTACAAAATGAGAATTTGCCTTTATGGTTCTCATACCAGGATAAAAAAATGCTGATTACCGACGGTAAAAATACAGATGAATTCTACCTTATACATGAAGATAATTGTAAGTATTTAAAGTGGATCAGAAATAAAGATTTACATATAACATCATACAAATACAATTGATGATGAAGCTTATAATTACATGACAAGAAGCAATGATATTACATAATTTTTAAAATTTAAATAATGAAAAAACCATCAATTTTATTAGGAGCTCTTACTTTGGGAGCGTTTACGTTAGGAACCAACGCTGCTTTTGCGACTGTAAGATCAATGGAAACACATTCTTCTGACGCTGCTTGTGGAAATAAAGCGGAGAAAAGCGGTGAAGCCAAGTGCGGAGGTAAAAAAACTTCAGAAGGAAAATGTGGGGAAGGGAAATGCGGAGGTAAGAAAACAGAAACCAAAACTAAGGAAGGAAAATGTGGAGGTAAAAAAACTAAGAATGGTGCTAAAAAAACACAAAAAACAAAAACAGCATCAACGAAATAGTTTTTTGGGATCGGCAGACTTGTATAACAGGTCTGTTGATTTTTTAAGGACCATCGGCAAATAAAAGATTATGGTAGGAATTGGTTATAGAAAAGAATTCTCGAAAACATTTTTAAATACAGATGTTTTACAACCTGATTTTGTGGAAGTAGCACCCGAAAACTGGATGGGAATCGGAGGATACTGGAAGAAGGAATTAAAGCAGGTACTGGAAAAATATCCACTTTACTGTCATGGATTGTCTCTCTCTGTAGGCAGCCCCGAAGGAATAGATAAGGGTTTTGTGAAACAGGTAAAGCAGTTTTTGGAAGACACTGAGGCTGTATTGTATTCCGAACATCTTACTTTTTCTAAAGTGGATAATGCCCATTTGTATGATTTGCTGCCGATCCCTTTCACCCAGGAGGCAATAGAGTGCGTTTCTGAAAATATTCTTCAGGTCCAGGATATTTTAAAAAGACCACTGATTTTGGAAAACGGAAGCTATTATACAGTTTTAAAAGCTGAAATGTCAGAGTCAGATTTCATCAATGAAATTGTCAGGAGAACCGGCTGCGAATTGCTGCTGGATGTAAACAATGTGTATGTTAATGCCTTTAATTTCAAGTATGATGCTGAAAAATTTATCCAGAGGATGCCCCTGGATAAGGTGAAATACATTCATATGGCAGGCCATTATCAGGTCAATGATCATTTAATTATAGATACCCATGGAGAAGATATTATTGATCCTGTATATAACCTATTGGCATGGGTTATAGAGAAAACAGGCAAAGATATTCCTATCCTTCTGGAAAGGGATTTTAATATTCCGGAGCTGGAAAACTTACAATATGAAATTGATACTCTGAAATTATTAAAAAACGAAATCTTAGAACTTCATTGGGATACTGAATATGGTCAATAAAACATCTTCTCTTCAAAAAGACCTTGCTTTGTATTGCAGAACCGGCTTACTTGAACCTCAAACCAGTATTCAGGAGCATACATTTCACTACCGAAAACTGGTGTATAATGTGATAAAAGACACATTGAAAAGAGCATTTCCTATGACAAGGGAACTGATAGGTAAAAGAAGATGGAAAAAAATGGTAACGCATTTTTTTGAACATCACCAATGTCAGACTCCTCAGGTATGGAAGCTTCCGCAGGAATTTTCAGACTATTATCAGCAACATGGTTTTCCTTTTAAGAAAAAGTTTTCCTTTCTTGTCACTCTTCTACAGTATGAATGGCTGGAGATTGAAGTTTTTATGATGGAGGATTGGCCCATTGATGAATTCGGCAGAGAAAAAAAATCACAGGAAAATGGCATTATCCCTAACCCGGAAATTAAGATTTTATCTACAGAATATCCTATTCACCTAAAAAATGGGAAAGAAATTACAGAAGAAGACAGAGGTCAGTATTTTGTTTCTGTACATCGGGACTATTATACAAAACAAATACAGTTCAACGATCTCTCATATCCTTTTGTGGAAATTATTTTAAAAGCCAATGAAGGCTGCTTTAGCAGAAAGGATTTCATAGAATTATTGGCCGGATATGATAACGACAGGGAAAAAATCGTGAAATTATATCAGGATTTTGAACAGTTTGCACTGCAGAATACTATTTTTTTGGGATATCGGATATAGCCTGATTTACTTTTATAAAGGATCATTGTTATGGTCTTTTCTTAACATTATTACATTAAAATGAAAAAAATACACGAAATAATTAATAGATCTTATAGAATAAAAGATTTTGTTTTATTAGGTTTACGTTTAGTGCTGGCATATGGCTTTTTTAATCCGGCAATAATGAAGTTGAAAGATATCGGCAGTATTGCGGAGTGGTTTGAAAGTATAAACATTCCTTTACCTGTATTGAATGCTTATGTAGCAACAGGAACAGAGCTTTTGGGAGCAATTCTGTTAACCTTAGGCCTGCTTAACAGATGGATTTCAATTCCTTTGATCATCACGATGATTGTTGCAATTGTTACTGTACATTGGGGTAATGGTTTTGATGCGGGAGATAATGGTTTGGAAATCCCATTGTATTATATTATGATGCTCCTTACTCTTTTATCTTTTGGAGCTGGAAAATGCAGCTTAGATCAATTTCTAAAACTAAACAGAATTAAAAACTGAATCTATCCTTATAGATCCCCCTTCGGCAGGCTCAGGGTGACAACCCGTATACCAACTGAAATTTTTGGACGTTGTCATGCTGAGCCTGTCGAAGCAACTATTACCAGAAGAGATTCATACTATTTGTTAGATTATCATAAAATGAAAAAAGCAGGCGTTCTTACACTTGCTTTTTTTATAATCTTTTACGGCGATATGATTTGTAATTCTCTGAAAAAAGGTTATTTATAGAAATATAAAAATCAGTTTTAATAGGGCTTGGGTTCACTCTCATCTAAAAAACATACCATTGCTGGTAAGGTTAGTTCAGTTACAGATTTTTTTTTGAAAATTGTTTCAGATTATTGAACCCAAAGCACTATTGGTGTGAAGAAAAATATTTATAAGTGATTTTTATAATGGTAAATTTAGGGAAATTGTTATCATTTGAAGATAAAAGCCAGTAGATATAAAACTACATGGATGACATTATTTATTGTCTTTCTTTCTTTCTTTCTTTCTTTCTTTCTTTCTGCAGTTTACATACTTAAGGATGAATAAGGCTGTCCGTTGTGTTGCTATAGTCAGAGCTTCAATTTCTAAAGTTTCGTTTTCTGTATGGGCACCTTTGCCCCAGGGTCCCAGGCTGGCTAATTCCGCTTTTATATAGGGAGAAGCGTAAGAGAGATCAATGGTTAACAAAGGTTTATTATAGATCCCCCTTCGACAGGCTCAGGTGACAATCTGAATACCAATCAACATTTTCAAGCGTTGTCAGACTGAGCCCGCGAAGAAGGGTTAAGTCAATAATTTTTTCTGATTATCAAAGAAACGGATCTGTTGGTTTATCTTCTGTGGTTTTGATGTTTGAAAGTAATTTTTCCATGCCTGAGGTTCCTTTTAAAAAGAATATGCAATACTTTCGTTTTGATTGCTGTCATTTGTTTGGGTTGAAGTAATAGTTTTTCCCGCAAATTGTTATTGGTTCTGAGACTCGTCATTAAATAGGAAAAGAGAACAACGGATGCAGTTACAATTGCAATAGTAAGTAAATCGTTCATAGTATCTTTTATTTTTAGCCAGTTTGAATCGTTATATTATTCAAGATCAATGGTCTATTATATAGTGGGTAAAATTATTGATTAAATATTTGAAATACAGGTGATTAGTTGTAGTTATTATACTGCCGGGATGAAAATATATGGGGTGGTTTTGTACATAGATTAAACTACTGACGAATAATATAATAACCTCAGAGATACAGTATGATTTTTTACTTATCAGCACGAATAAAAACTACATGATTCCCTGTTTATTCTTACAGTTTTATTTTCTTGCGAATTATCGGATCCCCTAATTTTGCAAATTATTAATAATTAAAAAATAGGTCGTTTTAATTACATTTTATGTAATAGGTAATCTTCTTATAATAGCTTTTTAAATCCATCATGAATCATTGATTGTATATTTTAGAGGTGAGTAGTGAGCTACAAAAACACAGGGTCTCTTAAGTGTATCTGCTGAAGGTAATGTCATTTTTTTTCAGCTCATCAACACGAATAAAAACTACAGGCGTAACGGTTTATTCTTACGGTATTAATTTTCAGTGGATTCTAACACCTCCTAATTTTGCCAATGATTAATAGTTAAACAATAACGGATTTTAATTACACGTTGCGCAACAGATGTTCTGCTTAAAATAAATGTATTGGGGAGCTATTTTCAAAAAATCAGTATTAATAAAATCAGTACAAAAAATGAAAACAAAAACAAATGTCTTTTTAGACTTCGATAACACACAATTCGATGGCCATCTTCATAATACTATGATTAGATATACAGGGGAGTACGAAGATCATGACATTCCCGGATTAACAAAAAAGCAGTTAATGAAGGAGCTTATGGGTAGAGGACCTCTTTCAGAGGAATCTAAACATGCAGTTCAGGAGGCTTTAGCGGATTCCGCAAAGATCGATGTCTTAAAGGCTAAGAATAATCCTAAATATAAAGCTCATACATTTGATTTTTTTGATGCAGAGGGTTTGAATGAATTAGCTGGTAAAAGCAAAGGTCAGGGTGTTGATGTTGTTGTATTAACGGCCTCTATGTTTCCGAATGCGATTAAAGCAGTATATGAAATGAATGGCTTAACTCATTTAAAGGATATTTCAATAATTTCTGTTCCCATTAATACTAATCGTACTAAAATGGCTGAAGATAAGAATACAGAAATACAAAAATATGAAGAAAATCAAAGATTAAAAGATAAAGAGCTGCATACTGTTCATAATATTTTTGTTGATGACAGTAAGGAAAATATTCAAGTATTTACCAAAAGCAGAAATCCGGCTACTAATATTGGAATTTTAACACCTGATGGGATTGGTAAAGTAATGAAGAGTCTTGAGAAAGAGATTGAAAATACACTTGAAAAGAAATCTGGTAAACAGGAGTCTGTTTCTGCGAAAGTTAATCCACGTGAGAGTGTGGAAAATCAAAACACAGAAGAGGAAGAGGGGTTGTATGCATATCGTGATAATAAAGGGGAGCTTCACTCAAGTAAACATAAATATAAAGAAAATGTATTCTCTACCGATAAAAATAATATGAGAGGAAATCTTTCAATGTTTACTGAAACTAAGAATCAACCACAAAGAAATAGAGAACAGGGAGTTAGAGCTCAGGCGTCTCATTCAAAAGGAATGGATAACATTCAGGTTGCTCCTGCACTCCCTCCTAGATCCCCTAAAGTTGATCCTAACGCTCCTGCACTTCCTCCTAAAGGTAAAGTTGATCAAGCGCCTCCGGTTCCTTCTAGAACTAAAGCAAATCAGGCTCCTGCAATTCCTCCCAGAGGTAAAGTTGAGTCAGCTCCTGCACTTCCTCCAAGATCTCCAAAAATGCGTTAAGAGATATTGAATCAATAAAAACACAAGCAAAAATGGTACTTATTGATAAGGTACTGTTGGATTTAAAAATAGTATTTCTAGATGATCATTAATTTGCTATACACTCAAAGGATTCACAGCAGGACAGTAAAAAGCAGGATGGACAGAAGTTGTGAGATAAACCTGTCGCTGCTAAGTCTGAAAAGTTTTGCAATTTTAAAGCCCTTTAGTATTCACTCAATATAGGTTAGGGTAATGTGCAGGCTGAGAAAATAGGGATATGCTTCCTGATCAGCCTGCCATTCTTTACGATCAGACCAGATTTCATAAGTGATTTTTTGTGATGTAAAGAACTTTTTCTGGTAAAATAAACACATTTATATGGAATATAAAACCCCAAAAACCTTAGAAAGGGTCCCTTTAATCTTTGGTTATCCCGTAATTACAGCGATGATAATTGTTATATGTCTGATGCTGTTTCTTTTTATTGTCTTTAAAAAGGTACTCTTATCATTAGTGTTTTTGGTAATTCCCGTACTGTATTTATACATCATAAAAAAATATCCCAGAAAAGGAGAGTTTAAGGAATACTTTTTTGATTTTAAGATGGGAGTACAATGTATCAGATTTGATGAAAAACTAGAAAATTTGATTAGTAACAATTCAAAAGATAACAGGGAATTTAAAACAAAAAAATAGGATACTACATTTTCAACACATATTCCGATTACAAATAAACATAAACAAACAAAAATTAAAATTTAGTTTTAAAATAGAATAGAAATGAAAAATTTGAAATTTAATAGAAGGAATTTGATCGCATTATTGTTGCCTATAGGTAATTTATTATATTCTCAAGCAGGAGGTGCAGGAACAATTGATGCAAAAATTTCCGGATGGACAACCACTCTAAAAACTTCATTGAATGCAGGGGTGGCAGCTTTTGCAGTTGTGGGGGCTTTTCTGATATTTGTTCAGTATATGCAGGGTAACGAACAGGCTCAAAAGAATTTTGTCCGTTTTGTAATAGGTTTAGCTATTTTTGGCTTGGTTGATGTTATTACTCATGTATTCATTTAGAAAAACAGCTCTTTAGGTTTAAGCTATACACTTTAAGGAGTTCATAGCTTAAATCTAAACTCAACACTACGATCTCTGCAGGAATATTGGATATTTTTAAAACATATAATCTTCAATATTATTTTTTTGCAATTTCTTCCTGAAATTTTGTTTGCGGCATATATTCTCATCGTATGCCTGTTAAGAACGTCTTTATTTTACCTATGGAATTTAAATCTTTTCTTGAACCTTCAAATAATGAAGAAGAAAAAGTGAAGTTAGCTTCAGGAGAACCTGGAAATAATGCATCGAAAACTAAAAATAACCTGTTCAATAAAATGTTGTGTGTAAAATGCAAAAGTGACCAGGATGTTAAGTTGGTTAATATTGCTCCTCTATCAGAAAATAAAGATGAAAATCAATATCCTTTATGTGAAAACTGTAGAAAAGCTTCTTTTAAAGTTAAAATATTCAGATAGAATGCTTTTCTGTTATCTGTATCATCATTTATCAATATTAAAAAAACAATGGATTTAAAAAAATTACGTGAGATTCCTTCTACTTATTCTTTAGTTAAAAAAGCACTGTTTCTCAGCTTTTTTATCACAATAATAGCAATCATTTCCAGTTCATTCTGGGCGGTTTATGTAAGTAAGGTTTTTACCAAAAAGATATATGTTATTACTGAAAAAGGGCAGGCTGCGATTGCAAACTCTATGAATAACGATCAGGACTATGAAAATTACAGACTGCCTGAGATTAAGAATCATATTAAAGTGCTTCACAGGTTATTTTTTGGATATGATCAGTTTAGTTACGATAAGAATATCAATGAGGCTCTTTATCTGATCGGAAATTCCGGAAAACAATTGTATTTATCGCTTAAAGCAAACGGACATTTTGCGAGGATACAATCTCAGAATCTTGTTCAAAAACTGGATATAGATTCCATAAAAGTTAATGAAAAAGAATACCCTTATCACGCCTCTGTTTATGGAAAACTGAGTGTTTCCAGAGTGGATCAGAACGTGAGTACAAAAAACCTGTTCTATGCCTCATTTGATGTATATAATGTGGCAAGAACTGAAAATAATCCTCATGGTTTACTTGTTGAAAACTATCTGTTCAAAAGCAAAGGACTTGAAGATAATTCGGCCCGGGAAGCGGTCAATAACCGACAAGAGGAAACAGAAGGTTCTCAGAAGACAGAGGATAATTAATAGGGTGATAATCCGGAATTTCAATCGGAATTCTGTTATAATTTATGTATAATGAAAAATGACAAATATTCTTTAGATATTTTAATTATATTTTCCTTTTTAATAAGTATACTATTGATTTTGGTAGATATTTATTATTCTAAATACAGTTATGTAGTTGAGAAGGGATTGGGTAGCGAATATATCAATATATTCATCATCAAGTTATTTGTAATCTTCCCGTTAATTAAAAATCCTTTAATACTGCGAACTGTAAGTCTTGCTATTGTTACCTTTTGTTGCTTTGGCTTTGAAGTGAAGAGAGAAGTAGGAGAAAATTCTTCTTTTATGAGGAATGTTGTCATAGTAGGATCATCTCTTATCATTTTCCTAAGTATATCGGTTGTGAAGATTGAGATAATCTCTTATACCATCATATCTTTTGTTTCTTATATTGTTTATATCGTTGGGTTTTTAAAATTTAGAAAATACTTCAATTTTTATGATAAGAAGGATGAGTTTAATGATAAAAATCAAATCTTTGAACAAGAGAAAGTCGTTAAGAAAAATCCTTATTCTGTAAATTTTAAAACAGAAAACGGGGTGATTAATGTAGTGAATCCTTTCAGGGCTACTATGGTTCTGGGAACTCCGGGATCAGGAAAATCTTACTCGGTAGTTGAAGAATATATACGACAGCATATTCAAAAGCAATTTTCGATGATGGTGTATGATTTCAAATTTCCCGCATTGGCAAAGGAAACATTTGCTTTTTATGAATACTATAAAGAGCAATACAAAATTGAACCTCGTTTTTGTGTGGTTTCGTTAGATGATCTGGAGAAATCAAATTTTGTGAACCCTCTGGATCCTCAATTGATAAGAAAAGCAGCAGATGCCATCGAAGCATCACAAACCATCTTATTCAATCTGAATAAGGAATGGATTACGGAAAAAGACTTCTTTGCACAATCAGCGATTTCTTATTTCGCTGCCTGTATTTATTTCCTGAGAATTTATGAAGACGGGAAGTTTTGTACACTGCCTCATGCCATATCTTTAGCTTCTTTGCCGGATGAAAAAGTATTTAAGGTTTTTGGGAAATATGCTGAACTGAGATTCTTTATG
The DNA here is from genome assembly GCF_003347605.1 of Chryseobacterium sp. KLBC 52. Classification (GTDB taxonomy): domain Bacteria; phylum Bacteroidota; class Bacteroidia; order Flavobacteriales; family Weeksellaceae; genus Chryseobacterium. The sequence continues at coordinate 161,583 of NZ_QDFZ01000010.1, forward strand.
ACTCCCTTTGCAGATGCATTAGCCAAGCAGGCTTACGAGCAGCTTTCTGGTCAGACAGCATCTGCGAGAATACCGCTGTCTCAGTTGGCAACCAAGGAATTGTTTTGGGTAATGGGTAATAATGTTTTTCCTGAAGAGAATATTTCATTAAGCATCAATAATCCGGAAAGTCCATGCATATTAATTATTGCCAACTCACCAAGTACCCAGACCACAAATTCTCCTGCTTTAGGGCTTGTGGTTACCCAGCTTCTGAAAGAAATTAATCAGCAGGGAAGACAACCTTGTTCCGTGATCCTCGATGAGCTGCCAACCATGTATTTTATGGGGTTAGATAATCTGATTGCAACCGCCAGATCCAACAAAGTTTCTACAACCATAGGAATGCAGGATCTTGAACAGCTGAAGCGCGATTACGGGGATAAAGTAGCTGAAACAATATTTAATATCGTAGGTAATATTTTTAGTGGTTCAGTAAGAAGTGAGACTGCAAGCAAGCTTCAGGAAATATTCGGAAAGAAAAAACAAAAATTAAAAAATGTAACCATTGATACCAATAACTCATATTCTATCAACGAGAATTTAGAGTATGCCATTCCGGTATCCGCAATATCCCAGCTTTCTCAGGGAGAATTTGTAGGGGTTATTGCCGATAATTTCGGAGAAGAAATTAACAGAAAAATTTTCAGAGGAAAAATAAAAGTAGAGAAACGTACAGATCAGATCAAGAAGGAGATCCCGACAGTTATAGAAGGAGAAATGATCAATGAGGTTTTAAATGGAAACTTTGAAAGAATTGTAAAAGAGGTTGATATTCTTATTGAAAACGAATTGTACAGAATTTCCCAGGAGGAAGAAGCTCATATGGACAGTGATCCATCCTCAGATGTGGAAACTCAACAGAATTGATTACTGTAATTGAAAAAATATAAAATGATGATAACGTATTATGGAGGTAAGGCTTAGTAAAAGAAACAGGATGCTTCCTGTGTGTTTTATTTTTTTTATCCTATTTCCTTATCAGAAATTTAAATCACAAACGATGATACCGCCGGTTGAATCCTATAAGAAAATTGTCTCATCCCATTATGGGTATAGAAAACATCCTATTGATAGAGTACTTAAAAAGCATCAGGGCGTTGATTTCTCTGTACCTAGCGGAACTGCTGTATTCTCTACCTATTACGGTATCGTATTAAGTTCAACCTTTGAAAAAGGATATGGAAATACAATCTTAATTGATAACCAGGGAGGTTTCAGAACCCGGTACGGACATTTAATGTCTTTGTTTGTTGGGAAAGGTGAATATGTAACACCCGGACAGTTGATAGGATTGAGCGGAAATACAGGACATTCTACAGGTCCACATCTACATTATGAAATAATAGTTGAAGGGAAAAGAATTGACCCCTTATTGTTTCTGAATATTATGTGTAAAAATAGTTTATAAAATATGTTTGCAAATCTGGATAAAAAAAAGAAGATCATTATTGGAGTTGTTTTCGTGGCTGCTCTGGGTATTCTTACTTTGATTATGAGTCTGATATTATTCCCGAAAATGAAAGAGTCAGATGACAAGTTGATTGTAACTCCTAATGTGGATGAGAAGCAGCTTGAAGAGAAGTCAAAATTGGAAATTTATAATCAGGATGAAAGGGATTTAAAGAAATACTTTTCAAAGGATGGAAAGTATGGTATAGATACAGAGCTTCCTGAAGATGAAAAATTATTGCAGGGACAGTTTCAGAATTTTGATGGCAAAACGGAAGAAAATGATTATACCAAAAGGCAGGAACGCTATATGAAAGCTTTATCCAATATCGCTTCACCGGGAAGAAGCTACTCTTCCGGTTCCGGGTATAGTTCCGGATATGGTTCCGATTATGGTTCCGGCAGTGAAAGTAGCCTTAGCAAAATATTTGAGCTTCAGGATAAAATTCGTGCAGGCTTAACGCAAGGTGCTGCGTCCCGTAATGCCGCGGGCTTGGAAGATACTTTAGAAACCAGGGAAAATAAAAAGGATTTGGTTAAGAATGAAGTTCGTGATCAAAAGAATTTTTTCCAGGGAACAACAGGAGGAAACAATAATAAGATCTTACAGCTGATTCCTTCAGAAACCATAGAACAGAAGAGAATATTGGATAAAAATATTATCCCTATCAGAATAAAAGAAGATATGAGGCTTTCAGATGTGCCGGGTGGGCTGGTAATCCCTAAGAATACCATTGTTTATGGAAGGATATCTCTAAAGGAAGACCGGATCAGTATTGATATTGAAAGTTATAAAAAAGATAATGTCCTGTATCTGTTAAACTTCAGAGTTTATGACTATGACGGAAGAGAAGGTATTCATATGAATAATCATTCCTGGCTGAAAATTCCATCCACCGTATCGCAGGATGTCTTTGATTATGCCATTAAAAGAGGAACCAATGCAGGCAGTTCTGTTTTAGGCGGTGGAGCCAATACCGGGATAGATTTAAAAGAGGCCAGAAACCTGGCCATTTTATCAGCAGGAAAAGAAATAAGCAAAGAAGTGTTCGAGAAAAAGAGAGTGTTTTTACCTAAAAAATACCAGCTGTGGATCAATATAAGATCCGTAAATAATGGCTCCGGTTTTAATTAGAGTCTCTTATTGCGAAAGTAAAGTAAAATGATTTAATAATTATTTCCTAAGATTATGAAAGATATAGATATCAAAAAAGCATTTAACATATTGGCAGTAGATGATGATTTGTTAATCAGTAAAAAGGGAGATGTTGGCTTAGTGTATAAGGTGATGCTTCCTCAGATATATTCGCTTGACAGCGATCAGATTGAACAGATCAGTGTTATTTTTGATAAAGTAATCAGATCTCTGCCTGCCGGAACAATTCTGCAGAAACAGGATTTCTTTTTTGTAGACTCTATCACAGAGCAAGTATCGGACAGTCCTAATTTTTTAGCATCGAGTGATAACAGGTTTTTCCATGAAAAGCCGACCATGAGCCACGAGTGTTATCTCACCATCATAAAGGACTCTAAAAGTAAAGTAAGTATCCTTAATAATTCCAGTCAGTATAATAAATTTTTAGATGGAATAGATGATTTTATCAAGGGCGTAGAATCAAGTCTTTCATTTTTAACAAAAGAAAGCTTTTTCACCGTAGAAAGGTTGAATAATAATCAGATTATTAATCTTTTAGGGAAGTATTTGTCTCTCTCAAAGGAAGGGGAGACGAACCTGAGAGATATATTTTTTGATAAGAACTTACAGGTAGGAAATAAATTTGCAGAATTGTATACGATATCTTCCAATAACCAGCTTCCTATTACCATTAACAGTACCATCAAAAGCATTGAATATTCCACACCCAAAACCGATTTCAGAATTCCTTTTATACAGCCGGTCTCTACAGGTCTGGATGTAAACCATATCTATAATCAGGTGATTTTTATTGAGGATTCGGAAAAAGTTTTTTCTTCCCTGAAGACCAAGATGAATCAGTTTAAAAGTATGGCGATTCTTTCAAGAGAAAATCAGGTGACTTATTCTCAGGTAGAAGATCTTGTAGAAGATGTGTTGGAAAGGGAACTTGTGTTTGTTTATCAGCATTTCAGTGTTATCGTCTGGAATGTTTCGCAAAAGAGATTGGAACATGATGTCAACTTACTGGAAAATGCTTTCAGGGATCTGGGAATTACTCCTTACCAGGTAAAGTATGCTCTGAATGATTTATATATGAACAATTGCCCCGGCGCACCTGCTTATATTTCGGAGAATCATAAATTTATCGGTATATCCGAGCAAACCTCTTCATTACTGAATTTTGAGTCCTATTACGAGAGCAATAAAGATGGAATTCTTTTCTGTGACCGTAAAAACGAATCTCCTTTACGTCTGGACTTATGGGATGAGCCTGTCAAAAAAGGAATCATCGTAAACAGAAACAGATTAATTTTCGGGCCTTCAGGAACCGGGAAATCCTTTTTGATCAATCATATTGCAAGCCAGTATTATGAGCAGGGTCACCATATCGTCATGATAGATATAGGAAACTCCTATAAAAAGTTATGCGAATTGGTGGAAGGTGTTTACTTTACGTATGACTTAAACTCACCTTTACAATTCAATCCTTTCTATTACTATGATGAAGATGAAATTAACATAGATAAGAAAACCTTTCTCCTGTCACTGATCTTTTTCTTGTGGAAAGGAGAAGAGGGAGCTTCAAGAGAAGAAAAACAAATATTATCCAGCTATCTGGATCTTTATTACGAGCATGTCGTCAATAATGATGTTTTTCCAAGTATGTCTACTTTCTATGAATTTATCTCAGAAAATACCGCTGTTGAAGAAGAATCAACTTATTTTGACAAGGTCAGCTTTAAACTCTCTCTTAGAGATTTTTACGATGGACATTATAAAGATATACTCAATGCAGCAGAACCTGCCAACCTGATTCACGAGCGTTTCATTGTATTCGAAATGGACAATATCAAAGACCACCCTACATTGTTCCCTTTAGTTACCATGTTGTGTATTAATCTGGTGATGACTAAAATACAAAAGATTCCGGGAGTAAAGAAATCAATATTTATAGACGAGTGCTGGAAGCCTATTTCCAAAGGAGAAATGGCTGAATTCATTAAGTATTTGTACAAGACCGTCCGTAAGTTTTATGGAGAAGTTGCTATTGCAACCCAGGATCTGGAAGATATTTTAGATACTGCTGCCGGGCCTGCTATGGTGAATAACACAGATACCTTGATCATGCTTTCCCATAAAAAGAAAATGGCATCTAAAGATAAGTTTTCCAAATATTTATCACTGAGTGAAGCTGATCTTCAAAAACTTTATTCTACAGACAAAGGAGAGGTGTACGTTAAAGTAGGAAGCATGTCTAATGTATATAAAGTAAAAGTATCTCCCGAAAGATATGCCTGCTATTCTTCCAATGCCGACGAAAACAAAGTAATCCGGGGAATATACGAAGCCAAAGGAAACATGTCGGTGGCTATTAACGATTTTATTGATTTAAATTCTCAAAAGAAATGAAAAAACACATTATATTATTTATTTTATTTTTTATCTGTTCTCAGGGAGCTTTCGCCCAGGAAATATTGGAACCCTTATATCAGCGTCAGGCCATTGATGTTTCAGATGTGAAGACAACCCACATTATTTTTGATGAAAAAATAAAGTATGTGGATGTAGGATCTACTTTTTTCGTTGCAGACACCATTGGAAATATGCTCAAATTAAAGCATACCGGTGAAGAATTGGAGAACTTAAAGAGCCAGCAGGCGAATCTTACCGTGATTAATGGCAAAGGAAGCTATTATTCTATTGATATGAACTATAACAGAAATCCGGATATCACAACCTATAAGGCCATTGAAACCATTACCACCATAGATTATTTTGCAAAGGAAAGTATTTATAAAGCTGAAAAGGAAGAAAAGACGGCACAGGATCTTCAGGAATTGTGTATGCTCTCTGAAAGTGCTCCTTCTACCGTAAAGATTAAAGATAATAATGATGGATTGAACCTGACCTTAAACGGAATCTATTACAGGAACTTTCAGAATAAAATTGTCTTGCGCGTAGAAATCTATAATACGTCTAAAATCACTCTGGATATAGACCAGATTCTTTTCAGATCAAAACTTAAAAATAATAATGCGGCAAAAAAAGATTATGTCTATCAGGAAAGAATACTGACTCCCGTTAAAATCTGTGGAGAGCAGCGAAATATTAAACTGGGTGAAACAAGGGTTATTACCTTCATCTTCGACAAATTCACATTAAACGAAGATGAGATATTAAGTCTTGAGGTAGGGGAATATGCCGGAGGCAGAAGCGTCAATATCCGTATTCCCAGAAAGAAACTTTTGTTTCCCGAATATATATAAAGATATTTAATGTATTCACTTATGAAATACCTGATTCTGCTATTTCTGTTTTTTTCATTGCAGTATAAAGGACAGTTACCCTACATTGATCCCATAGGTCTATTGGAAAGGTATTTAGAGAACAATGCCACTGATGATTATGAAAAAGCTACCAAAAAAAGCCTGGATGAGCTGGGCCAGATTGCAGCGATCAATGAAGTTGAAAATGCAGCGAGGACTACCATTTCTAAAAAAGACCTTATCAACTTTGCCAGGTACTCCAACGTCTGCAACCCTTATTATAATCCCATTAAGAAAAGCAAGTGCAGAAAGAAACTGGCATATATTAAAGCTGCGAACAGCATATTGGAAGAAGCATTTATAGCAGGGGTAGGGATAAACATTAACCGCGGGAACAGAGAAAAGCTGGATGCAGGATTTATGAATACGTTAAATTTTCTGATTCAGGAACTGGAAGCAATGAAATATGAGGCAGAACAAAGTAATCTATTCTACAGATTAGGTCTTATCCCTAAGTAACTTCAATATTTACATCTATAATAAGTTTTAATAATACAGTATTATGAAAGTATTAACCATCTTGTGTTTTTTTACATTTCAGCTGTTTTCAGCTCAGTTTGTACATCTTGCCATTCATTTGAATAATACCGATTCAGATACCAGGAAAAAGCTTTTAGAAATTGCTGGGCATACGGCGGCAAGAGCTATACAGCTAAAGCTTCAAAATGATTACCTGGAAGAAATGATTAAGAACGATGAAGAATTTTTAGAAAGGAATTATAAAAAGTCAGCTCAATTTGATAAGCAAAACAGCTTTATTGCTAATTCTGTAAAGACCGGAGCTTTAGGTGCAGGGCCGGTTATATTGAACAAGTTTAAAAAACTTCCCTATATAACCAATGTTAAGAATAATTATTTACAATCTTTAGCATTAAATAAGGCAGCACTTGTTTCCCTCCAGTATGTTGATGTCTCCAAAATAAAGGCATCTGAGAGACAGGAAATTTATAGAATTCGCGATCAGTTATTAAGAGTATATTCTAAAAATGATAAGGAAGTTTTCGGTGTGATGGCTTTGCCTGCTTTGGCATTTCTGATACAGAGCAGCCCGGAACTTATCCAGTTGATCAAGAAACTTGAAATTGTATTCTAGTTTTTCGATACTATTTTGTTTGTAACACAATGATAAAGTTATTTCAATATGTTTAGGTTTCTGATAGTTCTGTTACTATTGACTTCGATTAGAGCTTACTCTCAACCGGTTTCCAATAACCCTATCGGTCCGATTTCAGATGTTCCTTCCAATCTTGGATCAGGTGCAATTATTTTTGAAAAATATGCTTTGAAGGGAAGGGAAGAAACAACCGAACAAAGGACTAAGGATTTTTTAAAAGAATATAGAAAAAGGCTTATTTATTATCCTGGATCTGTTGCCTGGCTGTTTACAGTAGATGGTATCATCAACAATGTTAAAGACAGAGCCCGTCAACTCAGACAGGATAATGAGCAGCTTTCTTTCCTGTATTATTCAAAAAAGAAAGAAAACAGAGTGTATTTGCTTTCAGCAGACAGACAGATTGAGAATATGTCTTCCCATTTTTTAAATGGTGAAAAAGCTGCCATTATGGGAGAAAAATTTAATCTGTATGAAGACCTGAGATCCTCACTGTCTGCAATTAACCGCAAGCTTGATAGGGTAGAAGATAATATCAAAGGAAGTACCCTCAAGAGGAAATTAGTGCAGCAGTCTGCTAAATAGTTAATCTAAAATTTTTAAAGTCATGAATAAATTATACATCAAATCACTTGGTGTTAGGACATTTTTCGCAGGACTGTTATTGTTGTCTGTATTCTTCAAAGCTCAGATTGTAATTAATTGGACATGGAGCTGGTCAGCTAATGATCTTCTGTCAAAGGAGTATTACAAGGATATGGCCACAGCGCATAGAAAGCTGAATGGGTATGCGGCACTAAAAACAGGTCTTATGAAAAGAACAAAAGATATTTATATAGAACCTAATCAGGAGCTTACCCGTATCTCATCAGGTTTAACTTCAAAAAAAAGCGATATCCTGAACTTTGTATCCGGAACAAGCTATGATTATATAAAGTATAAGTATCCGATAGTGGCTGTTTCCCCGCTTTCAAGTGGTAAACTTTCCAATGTTTTGGTAAGAAGAAGATTCAAAACAAAATTTGATTCGGAGAAAGAAAATATCACCAATTATCTGGATGCTGCGAACTATATTCCTGAAGGAGAAAGGCTGCGCCTTATTCAGCAGGCACTAGACAAAGTAATACGAGTAACACTGGAAGATGAAACATATTAAATCAATATCCGCGTTTTTGCTGCTTTTTAGCTTTAGTTTTTTTTACACTCAGACCTGGTCTTTTGATATTAATGATTATACCGTTGCAGCAAGCAAAGCTGGAATTGTTCTAGGATTAGGGGGAGAAATTTATCTCAAAGACGAACAAAATAAGTTGTTTGAAAAACTTATAAAACTGGAAAAAGAGATTGATGACAAAAAAAGCATTAAAAGTGTACAAAGCCTCGCGCTTGCTGCTGCTGCCATTGCTACGATTGAAAGCACCAAAAATGATATACAGGATCTCAGAAAGGTAATAAGCATCATAAAATACAATCCATTATTTATTAAACATTCACTGGGAAAGAAATCCGACGATCTGGCCACTGAAAACAGATATTTGGAAGAAGCCCAATCTGACTATTACAGATATTTAGCATCAGGAATCCTTTCCGGAGGTTTGGGACAGGTTTATACAGTTTTTGGAAAACTGTTAACAAGGATTTTGAAAATCAGAGCCGCTGTTTTGTCTATAAAAAAGGATCTGCAGTCTCTGTCGGTAATCAATAAAGTCTTAATAAAATAATAGCAGGAGTAAGATGAGCAACATGCAAAAAGCAGTGATGTTTAAAAATACAAAGTAAATGACAATACAAGAAATTTTAAATCAATACAGATCAATTCTTCAAGGTAGAATTGATCTCTTTATTAACGAGTCGAGACCCTATGTTCTTCTCATGGCTGTTACACTTACTTTTGTTTTCGTAGGGTATAAAGTAATGAAAGCAATGTCTGATCCGGATGAAAAAATGGGCCGGGATGCTCTTTTAAGGCCTATTCTCACTCTTATGGCTATTACATTATACATTCCATTGGTAAAATTATTATTATTTGATACAGTGGATATTGTATCAGAAATTGTAAAACACGGCGCCTATAGAGTGACAGGACGTAGCCCTGCTGATTTTGAACAGGCCTTTCAAAGCGGGATCACCCATGTGCAGGGAACAGGAGCAGACGGAAATGGAGTATATGATCTGCTGCAGGTCAATCCTTTTTTAGAATTTATCCACATCATTATTTACTTTGTTGCTTCTGTTGTTGGGGGATATATATTAATGAGACAATTATTGATGATATTCATCTATTATATTTTGGGAATGTTTGCTTTACCGTTTTCACTGATTATATCTAATGAAAGAATTCTGAAGTCATGGTTCTTCGGATTCTTGTCAATACTGTTATGGGAACCCATATTAACGATTATGAAGGTGATTATCGTTCTTTTACCTGTTGGAAATACAGCATTTACTAATGTTCTCCTTTCTGTTGCTTTTCAGGTAATTATGATCCTTATGATATTAAAAGTTCCACAATTTGCGAATCTTCTGGTAGATCCTGAGTCAGGTAACAGATTTAGTAATAAGGCCGGTTCTGTTCTAAGAGGCGCACCTGGAAAAGCTTATGATACAGCCGGAAAAATTGTTAATAAAATAAGAGGAAAATAATCAATCTTATTAAGCGCTTTGAGTGATAGAGTAGGCACAAAGAATGAATACTTGAAACTCCAATAGATACAACAATTATATAACAATTCAAAAAACACTACTCTGAGATGACAGAGAATACTTTTAAAAATAATGCCTGCGAAATAGTATACTCAATACTTCAGGCCAGGCTTTCAGATGTCCAGATGGATTGGATGAAAACAGTGATGCTATTTGAAGATGAGACCCATTTCTTCGAGAACTTCGGACTGATTTCCCAAATGATCTCACCCGTTTCACCAGAATGGAGCTCATCTGAAAAAATTAACCTTGAACAATTGTATCCGGGCCTTACCTCCGGACAATGGAACCTTCAGCAGCTCTGCCGGTGTTTACTGATGATTTATATTCCTGAAGATCAGAATGTAGCTGTCATAAAAAAACTAACGCAGCTAGTAGATATCAGTGAACTGATCAGTATCTACAAAGGAATTTTCTTCCTTGAAAATGCCTGTGAGTTTGTTCCTCTTGTTGAAGAAGGTATCAGTATCAATATCACTTCTGTTTTTGATTCCATAGCCCTTTTAAACCCTTTTGCCACTAAATATCTGCCTGTGGATTCCTGGAATCAGTTAGTTCTTAAGGCTCTCTTCATGCAACGTCCACTGTATAAGATCACCAATTTGGATCTGCGCAAAAATGAAAAGCTGGTTTTTATCGTTACTCAGTATATTCGCGAAGAATGGGCTGCAGGAAGAACAGTATCCCCGGAGGTATGGCGTTTAATGGATGGATACGTCAATAAGGAGGTCACAGCATGTCTGGTGAAAGTCATCGAAGCAGGCGACCGGCTGTCAAAGCACGCAGCCATTATTGTGCTCAGAGAAAATGCTTCCAATACATGCAATAATATATTAAGGCCTATCAATATTACCTTGTGGAACTATATCGGAGAACAATATTACCGTCAAAATAGAGAAATGTAAAAATTGATCAAAATGATGAGTTTTGTTGATCTCAAAATAACGTGTATTTTAAACTAATAAATAGTAAGATTTAGATTTTGACAATAAAAATATTAATACGTTCCTTATGAGTTTGTAAGTGTCTCAATTATTGCTCTAGGATTGGATAGCATATAAATTTTTACTTTTCATTGGGAGGCAAAATCATCTAAAGAGGTTTTTGCCTCTTTTTTTGTGTAGAAGCTTTGGAAATATCTTTTATATCTGTAAAAGTAAATAAATAGAAGCAGCTGAAATGAATAGGGGATGAAAAAAGAAAGATGGGCATAACGCCCATCTTTCATTGTACACTTACATACTAATAATACACTATATCCTTAAAAAGTTTCCTGGCTTATTCCGACTTCAATACCATAAGGCTTAAAATGATGAAATTTAGTGTTATGAATAATATGATAGTACTAAAAATCGGAAATTGATCATGTGGATATATTTTTTATACTTAAAGAAGTCCTTCTAACTTTTATTTACTTTGAGTATTAATAGTAAGTATACATCAACAACTTAATGATGACAAACTTATTAAAATAGCTTAAGTAATAAGAAATAGAAGGTGTAGATATAAAACCACATCAATGAAGTTATAGATTGCCATGTGAAGTAGTTTTTGATTTAAGGGTAGAATAAAAAAAAGATGAGCTCAATGAGCCCATCTTAATCCTGTATCATCGTAAAAATACAGGCAGCTAAATAGAATGAATGTTAAATGATTCTTATTTAAGGGATGTCAATAGAAATAAGCATAAACACAATAACTTTAATAGTATTTCTTTTATGAAGCAAAGCTATACAATTATACAGCTTGGCTGACTATCAGAGCTGTAGTTATTTAATGATAGGTCTGACGTTTTTTATTGTGATTATTAAAGGGTTAAAGTTGGGGGAAGCCCTGCAGATTTAAAAACATAGATTTACTTATTGATAACCCATCGACAGTCAGTGACAATCCGAATACCGACCGAAATTTGTAAGCGTTATCAGGCTGTGTAAGCAATGATTACTAAAAATGGATGGGACATACTGTTTTATTCAATAAGGTCTTTATTAGGGTAATTAAGGCATAGCTGCAGTTGCTTTTTGTCCAGTTGATTCTCCCAGTTAGCCACCACAACGGTAGCCACAGAATTACCAATAACGTTTGTGATAGCTCTGCATTCACTCATAAACTTATCAATTCCTAAAATAAGGGTCATTCCGGTAAGAGGAATTTCAGGTACAATAGCCAATGTTGCTGCTAAAGTAACAAAGCCTGCTCCTGTAACTCCTGCTGCTCCTTTAGAACTGAGCATGGCAACCAGAACGAGGGCCAGCTGTTTTTCAATGGGAAGCTGGATATTGAGAGCCTGGGCAATAAAGAGGGAAGCAAGAGTCATATAAATATTGGTTCCATCAAGATTAAAAGAATAACCGGTAGGAACTACAAAACCAACAATAGTTTTTGAGCATCCTGCTTTTTCAAGCTTTTCCATAATCCCGGGCAGTGCAGATTCTGAAGAACTCGTTCCTAATACCATAAGAACTTCTTCTTTAAGATAAACAATGAGTTTGAAAATATTAAATCCATTGTACCACGCTACACCTCCTAAAATAATAATAACAAACAGGATAGAGGCGATATAAAAAGTACCCACCAAAAAAATCAGATTTAAAACAGAATAGAGTCCGTATTTCCCGATCGTAAATGCCATCGCTCCGAAAGCACCGATAGGGGCAAGCTTCATCAGCATATGAACAATTTTAAAGATAGGAGCTGATAAATTCTGCATAAAATCGATGATATTTTGGCTTTTATCTTTAGTCAAAACCAAAGCAACCCCAAGTAAAATGGAGACCAAAAGTATCTGAAGAATATTATCACCCACAAGAGGACTGAACAAAGTGTCCGGAATAATATTGGTGAGGAATTCCGCAATAGTAGTTCCATGGGCTTTCTGCTGGTATTGGGAAATATCACCCGAAAGATTGGCGGGATCAATATTTAATCCGGATCCGGGCTGCAATAGATTTCCTATAATAAGTCCGATGAAAAGTGCCACGGTAGAGAAGGTGAGAAAATAGATCATCGATTTTACAGCGATTCTTCCCACTTTTGTAAGGTCTGTCATATGAGCAATTCCCAATGTGAGGGTAATAAAAATAACCGGTGCTATAATCATTTTAACCAGTTTAATAAAACCGTCACCCAACGGTTTCATTTTCTCACCTATTTCAGGATAAAACTGGCCTAAAAGTACGCCGGCAATGATCGCAATAACAACTTGAAAGTAAAGCTGCTGATATATTTTTTTTGATTTCATAAAGGGGTTATAATATTATATAATAAGGCTGTTATAATTCACGGGAATGCACGGCAAACAGAAGCATAGACGTTCGGCAGCGCAAAAAGAAAAGGACATTCTTTTCAAAGGACTATTTTTTATGTGCTTGATTCCGTTCTCCCATCCTTACGAGATCAACGGCGTTTTTTATATTTAATTTTTTATAAATTCTTGCTTTGTAAGTGCTTACGGTAGAAAGGTGCAGGTTCAGCTCATTCGATATTTCAATATTTCCATACCCTTTGATCAACAGATCAAATATTTCCTTTTCTCTTTCGGATAACATTTCCAGCGGATTGATGGGAGTGTCTTTTTTAGCTGAAGACACGAGTTTTTTTACGATATCCGGAGAATAATATGTTCCGGTTTCAAATATTTGCTGAACAGCTTCCACGATATTATTTTCATCCGATAATTTATTAATGTAGCCGTCAGCTCCTTCAATGATATACTGTACGGCAATATCATTGTCATATACTGAAAAAACCAGGATTTTAAGATGGGGCTGTATTATTTTTATCTCACCAATCATACCCAGGTATTTGCTTTCCGGCATATTGATATCTAAGATCAGCAGGTCAAACGACTCTGCATATAGTTTGTCTGTGAGTTCCGTATAGGATTCTGCGCAGGAAATTTTCACATCTTTGTGGTGAGATTCCAGAATTAAGGTGGTTCCTAATCTTACTACAAAATGATCATCTGCAATAATAATTTTCTTAATCATATTTTTTAATTTTAATGGATACAACAGTTCCCTTTGGGGTATTGTTTTTAAATTCAATTTTACCATTGATCATCATAAGAAGCTGAAGAATAAGATGTAATCCTAAGCTGTATTTTTGTAAAACCAGTTTTTCATTTTCAATATTATCCTGAAGTTTTTCATAATAGGTCATTTGTTCCCGGCTCATTCCCTTACCCGTATCTTTTACCTCCAG
>NZ_QDFZ01000011.1 GCF_003347605.1 Chryseobacterium sp. KLBC 52
ATCTGGGTCAGCCACCCACGGATATTATATTGGTAATCTATCTGCTGAAGCGGAGAAGAAGCCGTAACTCCTCCTACTTTTTTATTCGTAACCTGGGAAATTTCATTATAGGTATTCTGAGCCAGGATTTCTTCAGCATTATTATCAATCTTATGTTTATGGGTAACCAAGCGGTTCTGACTGTCATAATCAAAGGTTTCTGTGATGACCCTTTCGGTATCCGTACTCAGTCTCTTATGCCTTGTTACAGTCTGTTTCGTGATTCCTGCAAAATCAAGTTTGGATTCTGTGCGGGTATAGCCTCCCAAATGATTCACAGAATGACTGCCAATAGCTCTTCCTTTCTGATCATAATAGGTATAATTCCTGGTCCAGTTGTCATCCTCAATATTCTTTACAAAACTCATTACAGGTAGTCCTTTGGTACTTCTTCCATCAGCTGTATGAGTGTCTGTCAATACTGGTTCTCCCTGAATTGTTGAAGGAAATGCCGGATTAAAACTGTAGGCAGGATAAGAGTCGTAATAATTAACCGACAAAATACTTTCAGGGGTAAAATAGACAGCGGTATAATAAATATTGATTCCATTCCTTACAAAACCTGTAGAATGGCGCGCATCATAAATAACCAAATCCTTGATCTGATCCTGTATTGTCGCCCTACTGTCATTTGAACTGAATATGCCTGTATAGGCAACTCTTCCCCACTGGTCATACTTGGTCATCAGCCATTTTCCAGATCCTTTCATATTGGCATCCTGGCTAAGCATCAGCCTGTCGGCTTTATCATATACCATAAACTCCCAGCCTTTGCCGGGAAGCTTTTTTTCCACAAGTCTTCCCCTGCCGTCATAACGGTACTGATAGCATAAGGTATTGAGTAGATCATCCGTAATAGACTTATGAACAGCCAGAGGAGGAATAACAAAAGCCAGCTGATCATATTCATTATAAACATAATAGGTATCCACATGTTCTGCAGGGCTCATGACTTTTCTTACTAATACAACCTGTCCTCTACCGTTTTTAAACTCTATGGTTTCATTATCATCCTCATCTTTGACAGAGTTTTTATACAATTGGTTGGGGGCATAAATGGTGGCAGGCGATAAGCTCACTACACTTTTTGTAGCTCCATCTACCCAGCTTGTGCTCGTGGTAAACTGATAGACTTCATTAAATCCGTTGGTGTCATAGCTAAACTTTACAGATTTTCCGTTCCAGTCATTACCTACCTGTTTCTGCTCCAGAATCCGATCCAATGGTGAGCTTTCCAAAACTTTTTCAGAATAGATCTTTTCATTACCGTAGGTTGTAGGATAAACACCCAAAGGTCCTGAATAATAGTTTCCATTGCTTGTGGAAAGTTGGGGAACAGGAAGATAATCTTTGACCTGTCTTCCGAACGCGTCATATTCAATATGAGTAACCACATCCCGTCCCAGTGGTGATGCAGCTATGTTAACAATCTGTTTTGCCCTTCCCAGTCCGTCAAAATACTGTACAGATTCTGAGGATTTTGTAGCTGTGGTACCATTATAATCCAGATACGTTTTGGTCTGAATATAGTTTTCATTGCTTGAAATCGTGGAAAGCTGGGCATAAGTTATATTGGATAAGAGCAACGCTCCTATTGGTATTATCAATTTTTTCATCAGTTTTAGTTTTTATAGTTGTATTTCATTTCCTTCAACACTTTGCCATTCACATCGATCACTTTCTGAAGTCTGTTAGCAGAGTCGTAAACATAGCTTTCCCTGATTCCGGATGGTGGTGTGATGCTTCTTACTCCTACTAAAGGATCATAAGTGTAAGTGGTAATCTGATAACCGGATAATGCAGAGTTAGATCTGAAGGTGTTCAATACTGATAAGAAGGTTGTTTCATCATTGTTAGGAGCTGCTATAGCATCTGTGTTGGAAGCTGTAACAATAGAATCCATTAATGACTGCGAAATATCTGATAATTTAGCTCCCTCAATCTTTGCAATGGGCTGGGTCTGATTGTAACCCCAGACAATCACGGTTGAAAGACCATTTTTTGTGGTATATTGCTGCAAATTCCCTTTAGAATCGTATTGATCGTAAGTCAACTCTGTGGATAGGGTATTATTTTGGATATTTAGCCTAGATACACTCATAGGTAATGCCAATCCTGATGTTTTATTATTGGCCTCTATATCAGAGTTTGGATAAAGAATTGAAAGTTTGGAGATAGTTTTTCCTATATCTGTTGAATTTATTTTTTTAACAACAGTTGTTTCCAAAGGAACACCTATTATATTTTTGTTAATCAAATACAGATTCCCTAGCTCATCGGCATACTTAAAGGTTGTTTCCTCAACAGACTTGTCTGGGAAAGTTATTTTTTTTGAGGTAGGCTGAATATGTAAGGGATTATCATAAAAATATTCAGTTTCTGTTCTCAGCAATTTTCCATTTATATTTTCTTCTATAATTTCCCTGTCTTTATTCACTTGGGCAGATACCAGTTTTTTTCCATAAAAATCAAAATTTGCAGCAGGATTTTTCATGACCATTCCACAGCCAAGGTAATATTCCGGACTTGTGACAAAAAATTGATAGCTCATTTTGTGGAATTCATTGGGTTGTGTTGGAGCCGAAAAATCTAACCCTGATTCTATTTGCTGGGTTGTTGGGGTTTGAATAAATGAATAACTATTTGTTATCGTTTTAATAGGAACTGTATTTCCTCTTTCAAAGATCTCCTGCTTCTTTATAAATCCTCTTTTCCATGAATTATCATTGAATAAAAGATATGGTGTATCATAATATAGCTTTCCATCGTCTTCATCATAAAATGAATAAACCGTTTTTCCGTTATCATTACCATTACTAATAGTACTTTCCGTAGCTTTAGAGTAAAATACCGTACACCCGTTATAGCCTAGTATATCACTAATTGCTGTACTGTAATATTTGGCCAAGGAAAAATATTTATCAAGTACTTTACAGACACTTGGATCATATTTAAAACTATATCCATGCTCTAATTCATAGGCGATGGGATAATCGTAGATCTTTCCTGTTGAAATACCGCTTTCATTATCATAACTAATACTCTTAGAAAAAAGGGTACTGCCATTAGTGTCTTTTGAAATTATTTTCGCAATCCTAATTCCTCCAACTTCCAGATTTTTTCGTCCTGAACCCGTCACTATCGCTTCTTCTGCATACAGCTGAACATAAGGATCAGGAAGCCCCTTGGCAAACATGCTCAGTGAATAGGAACCTTGATCTAGCGTTAACTCAGTTTCTCCCTTTCCGGACATTGGAGGAAATGATACAAGTGTATTTGTCGATGTATTTATCAAATTATAAGAAACTTGTGCATCTGCGGTAGCTCCTCCGGGTTGATAAGGGATATTATAGAACAATTGGAACTTGGTTTTCCTAGTTATTTGAAAGTTTTCCGTTTTATAAAATTCACCATTATTAGACTCTTCATAACTATAATAAATACCAATATTGATAATATTTGTACCATATTCTGTATAATTTGGTTCATCATAAGTATTATTTTCATAAACAAACTCCTCGCTGCCCTTTGTAGGATAAATAATTTCCTTTAGTAATGTTGTTTGAGTATTGGTTAGACTAGGTTTCTTACCTCCCAAATAATAATAGGTCTTAAAATCCTTTACATTATACCTTCCTTCTCCATTCTGGCTGTAATATCCCCAAAAGTCTTTGCTATCAGTATCTTTATTTGGTATTAATGAGTCTTCATAATATTTGAATGAATATTGCTGGTCATTGATTTTAACGGAATTTAGTTTAAGCCAAGCAGTACGATCATTAATATCCCCATTGGCTGGCTGAAAATAAGACTGATCAAATACAGCCGTATAGCTGTTTCCTCCATCCTGAACTTTTATTTTATCAAGTGCTGCAATCTTTCTTGTAAAGTTATTTTTTACATCTGTCCTGGGAGTGCTTTTGTATTCAAAGGAAACTCTTGTTTTTGCATTCACCCTAATCTCGCTCAATAAAGGAAGAGTATGCTTTGTTACCTTGGACAAATATTTAACTTCAAAGGAACTTGAATAGTAGTCCGTTGGAATGTCATATAGATCTTTGGTACTTCCTTTCATATAAGAGTTTGGATTATCATAGGCATAGTCAACGTAATTATACAGAAACTCAATAATATCAGTTTTAGTTTGAATTTTGGATAAATAGTAATTGTTATAGATCAGATTGCCTCCACTATAGGGATAAAACCCGCTCAATAATACCATATCTGACTGTAGGGTAATATCATCCTGAACAGCATATTCATAAATATTACCTTGAATATCAGTTATAGTAAATTTAGTTCCATCAAATTTTATTTTTTCTTTCCCTGCAGGCATCTGCTTTCCATTAAAGTCCTTATCAAGGAAGAACTTACTGCTTTTCCCGGGATATGAAAAATGAAAAATATCAGGTTCTGTATCTATACCACTTACAGGGTTTCGCATAAAGGTGCCTTGTGCTTCTAATCTTGAATTGGAATGATCTCTTAAAAGTGCATATTCAGGATAGTTAACAGCTCCAGGATTTACAAAGTCAACTTTTACAGGGTGATCAACAGGAAATCCATTTGGAAAGACAGAATACTCTTTTAGTGAATGAAGATCATCCAGTCCATTCACTTTATGAGATATCTTTCCACCCACTTCCAAATCCCATCCCAATCCAATATTAGACGCATTTTCGCCAGGTTTAAATCCTGTGGAAGTATAATTCAATGTAATTGGAATTTCAAAACCACTTACTTTTAGGGTATAAATATTCAAAGGATAGTTTATTGCTCCCGATGAATAATTAACTGGAATATCAACCCTTTTTACCAATCCTGACATTTCAGGAGTTGTAGGAACAATATTAGTTAAATTGCCAAATTGAGCAAATATTCTGATACCAAATAATAGTAACAGAAATAAAGGTATTTTATAGTTTTTCTTCATGATTAATGTTTTTTATTTCTTAATCAGCTTTGCATTCGCTGTTTTATTATTATCCGTTTTTATCGTCACCAGATAAGCACCCTGCACCAAAACCTGGGTATTGATCTTAGTAACTTTGTTTTTGGTTTTTATACTTTGTAGCTGTCTTCCACTCATATCATACAAAAGAATATCAGCATCCTTGAAGTCGAAACCGATTTCTATGTAAGTATAATCAGAAACAGGGTTTGGATAGATTTTGATATCGTATTTTTCAATCAGCTGATCAATCTGCTTGTCTCCCAATTTTACAATTTTCCAGTTTTCTTTACCCAATTCTTCAGCACTGGTTCCTGCCAGAATAATTGATCCGTCTCTGTTCAGCTTTAAGTCTGAAAGTCTTTCTTCTTTTTGTCTGGATTCTCCCTTTACGTGTTTTCTCCACTGCTCATTGCCATTTTGATCTAAGTATAACATCCAGAAAGTTTCGTCATCGGTTTCTACTCTTCCTTCTGCCTGCGTATAACCACCCAATAAAATTCCTTTTGAAGATTTGTCATCTGCTGAATGAAGAACACTCATTCCCATCAGGATATCACGGTTTTTAAAATTGTAAGATTTCTGCCATTGTTCATCCCCTCTTTCATTGAGAGCAATCAGCCAAAGATCTGTTCCTTCTTCAATGCCTACCGTTTTGTTTCCTGATCTTTCTGATCTGGATTCTCCACCAATGATAAAACCAGTGGAAGTTAAAGCCAGGGTTCTCAAATGATCATCTCCTTTGCCTCCGAAGTTCTTTTCCCATTCTACTTTTCCGTTTTTGTCTAATTTGACAATCCAGTAATCACCTTCTCCGAAATTTTCAGTTTGTTTCGAGTTTCGGGATACGGGATTCGAGTTTTGAACGTTTAATGCAGAACCCTCACCTCGCATCCCGGAATCTTGTTCAGAACCCGAAACACGAACCTCGGAACTTCTCGAATAAATTCCCAATAATGCTCCTCCATCTTTCGTTGGAATCATTTTCTCCACTTCATCTAAGCCTTTTCCACCTAAAATTAATTGGGTGAGTTCTTTTCCGTCTTTATCCAATTTTATAATTAAAACATCTTTGGAACCATAGCCTTTTGATGAATTTTGTACATTACCTGCAACAAAGAATCCTAAATCTGTAGTTTGAATGACAGCTCTTGCTTCTTCATCAGAAGAGCTACCCAAGGTTTTTTGCCATAGTTCATCACCAAATTCATTGATTCTAACTAACCAAATATCTGAGCCTCCTTTGGAATCCTCTTTTTTGTCTAATCCTTTTCCGGAATAAGATGTTCCAGCCAGGAGAAATCCGCCATCCTGCGTGGTAACAGTAGCAGACAGATAATCATGATTTTGTCCTGCGAAGTATTTTTCCCAGGATTCTTTCCCTTGCTGGTCAAGTTTAATCAAATGAAAATCATAGCCGTTGTTTTGCTTTTGGCTGCTGGCTGCTGGCTGTTGGCTTTTAGACTGTATAGAACTTCCGGTAATAAGGTATTGCTGATCAATGGTTGTAGTGATCTGGCTTAGAAAGTCCTGTGTTCCGGACCTGATATCCTTTTGCCAGAGAGTTTCCTGAGCAGATAGGCCCAAGACCGTGCATAAAGTAAATGCACTGAGATAAAGTTTTCTCATCCTTGTGTTGTTTTTTAGTTATTAATCATTAAAACTGCACGAATGTAATGCTTTTTAACACATGAAAATCAACATATTACAGCTTTACGTAAATAATACTATTAATAATTAATTCTTCTTTACAATGTATTAGAATTGGTTCATTATGATTCAAAAATATCTACACCCAACTACAGATCCTGACATATTAAATACAAACAAGTATAAAAATTGAACTCTCATTTCAATTACGAAATTATATCACCGAAAAGACAATATTACTATAAGCTTATGCGCAATAAAAGGCTTTCTCTATATCATATTTAACCATTTCATTATCAGCTATTGACACGCTGTATTTTTATCAATAAGTTTACTAAATGATGAGAAAAAACTATTACCGGAAATTGGCGTTGATGGTCACCTTGCTGACTGTTTTATTGGCCTATCAGAAATATACCAGCCGTGAAAAAGAACCTTTTCCCAAGGTGACGTTTATTTCAGATGCTTCAATACCAGCAAATCTATCAGATTTTGATCCCAATACACTGGACAAAGAACAATGGCAGAAACTTGGATTTTCAGAGAAACAAACAGCAACCATTCTGAAGTATAAAGATATTGTTGGAGGAAAGTTTACTTCGAAAGAGCAGTTGAAAAAATGTTATGCTATTTCCAGTGAGAAATTCAGTGTACTGTCCTCTTTCATTTTACTTCCTGAAACAGCAGAAAAAGGAGATTCCAAAAGATTCTCTCCGTACGGGAAGAAAGAAATTATGATTTCAGGAAAATTCAATCCTGATCAGTTTTCTGCCAATGACTGGTTTACAATGGGCTTTAGCGAAAAACAGGCAGAAGCCATTATAAAGTATAAAAATTATCTTGGCGGAAGTTTTATCAGTAAAGAAAAATTTAAAGAATGTTTTATCATTTCGTCGGAGAATTACAGCAAACTTGAACCGTATCTTTTGCTTCCGGCAAAAACTCCGGAAAACTTCAGGAATTCCGGAAAAGATAATCCTGTAAGATCAAAAATTCAATATCATCCGTTTGATCCTAATCAGCTTGGCCCAGATGAGTGGATAGCACTGGGGTTTTCAGAAAAGCAAGCAATCACGATCATTAATTACCGGGACAGAAATTTACGGGGAAGCTTTAAAAGCTTAGAAGATCTGCAGAAATGTTTTGTGATTTCTGCTGAGAAGTTTCAGGAGATGAAACCTTATATCAGACTTCAGGAAAAACAACAGGAAAAAACAGATTTTTCAAAAACAGATCTTAATACCATTACTTTCAAACAGCTTATTGAATTCGGACTGGATGAAAGAAGTGCAGGCTCAATCATTGGTTTTAGAAAGAAACTGGGAGGGTTTATGAATAAGCAGCAAATTTTAACCACTTACAACATCGATCAGGATCTGGTTCAGAAACTGATTTCAATAGCCCCCTTAAATACATCAGATGTTCCCCGATACTCATTAGTAAATGCACCAGAGGAATGGCTTAAAAATCATCCTTATTTCAAATATTCAGCAGACAAAATCATATTCTACCGGACCAGTAATCCTGATGATAAAAAAATATGGAAACTTTTAAAACTGAAACCTGAGTATGAAGAAAGAATGAAATTATATGTAAAATAACATGAAACCTGAAACAGGCTAAAACTCTTCCAAAATAACATTCCGGAAGAGTTATATCCTGTAAAATAATTTTAGTGATGCATATAGTTGCTTGGCCCATTAGTCCCTTCAATGGACTCAGGTAATATTCCGTATTTATTACGTAAATCTACTGTACCTATTTTCTTTTCTGTATTAATATCAATGATACTGATCGTACCGGAATTTAAGTTGGGAAGATCCAATAAATTATTCTGTACTGCCACAACATCTTTTCCTGATTTGGTTTTAAAGAAAGCCATATGATGTGCTCCTTTGTCAGCATCAAGAGTCTTCAAAAGCTTTAATTGAGGAAGATTGTTAATATCAAAGACAAGTACTTTTCCAGGTTCTGCAAAACTCACATACAATTTGTTGGTATCATCAATATACATTTCGAGTGCCCAGCCTAAACCTTTTGTACTTCCATCAAAAATCTTGGTAAAGGCATCATATTTTTTGGTTGTAGTATTATAGGGAGCAATCCAGATATCTCCGCCAAGCATCGTTGTAGCAAGTGCATATTGCGGAAACTTTCCGCGCAATAGCAATACTTCTACTGGAGCAGATAAATCAGCTGGAGAGTCTGCAACCTGATAGGTTTCCTTTATTTCGTAAGTATTGAGATCTAGTAAAGTACAGGTATTGCCCATTCCGGTAGTAAGATCAGGATGAATAGTGGATGATACCATCATCAATCCTTTTTCCTCATTGATGGAAATGCCGTGCGGATACATGATGAACTTATTGGGATTAGCTTGAATAGGTGCTTTAATCGTTTTGATAAGCTGATTATTAGCCGCATTAAAAACACCTATACTACCATCTTTTGGGCCTCCTGCCCCACCCATAAAGGTCATAAAATATCTTCCGTCATTGGTAAAAAATAAATTTTCTCCTACCGTATTTTCACCCGTATCTACAGGAGTTGCGTTCAATAATATGGGTTGTCCGTTTTGGTCTTCCCCGGTTTTTACTTCGTAGAGATAGCTGCCACCCAAAGCAGTCGTGAACATTTTATTGGCATTCTGATTGTAATAAATATGATGCGGCAGTACACCAATGCCCAATTCAAGTTTGCTGCTGATATTTCCAAAATTGGGGGCTTCAGGATCGAGTTCAATAACGGCGATTCCGTCTGGTAATCCTTTTAAACTTCTGTAATCAATGTAAAACGAAGAATCATGCGGATGATCCGGATAATGATTATCATTTTGACAACTTACTACTATCAAAGTAATACATAATAGAACTGAACTGAGATTTAATTTCATGATTTTCAGGTTATTATTGTTAGTATTATAAATATAAAGCATTTTCATTGAAAAACAAAACATATTACACCAATACGTGAAAAACAATAAATAACATTAAAAAATAATGCTTCCAATAATTAAAAAAGGAAGCATGAAATTAAAACCCGTTAAAGTATTTTAGATATTTTTAATCAATTGTTTTACTGGAATCTGCCAGCAAGGAGTTGAGCGTATTCAGTTCCTCATCCGTCATATCTCTCCATTTCCCGATAGGCAAATCAAGTTTGATATTCATGATACGGATTCTCTTGAGTTTTTTTACTTCGTATCCAAGATATTCACACATTCTTCGGATCTGTCTGTTGAGCCCCTGAGTAAGAACAATTCTGAAATTCATTTCATCAATCTTTTCTACCTCACATTTTTTAGTCACGGTATCAAGAATTGGAACACCGTTTCGCATTTTTTCCAAAAATCTTGGAGTGATAGGTTTGTCTACACGAACAAGATATTCTTTCTCGTGGTTATTCCGCGCTCTAAGAATTTTATTTACGATATCTCCGTCACTCGTTAAGAAAATAAGTCCTTCACTTGGTTTATCCAATCTTCCGATAGGAAAAATTCTTTTGGGATGGTTGAT
Source organism: Chryseobacterium sp. KLBC 52 (assembly GCF_003347605.1). Lineage (GTDB taxonomy): Bacteria > Bacteroidota > Bacteroidia > Flavobacteriales > Weeksellaceae > Chryseobacterium. The sequence goes on from NZ_QDFZ01000011.1 coordinate 10,156, forward strand.
ATAATCAACGATATTATTTTTTTCACGTTTTGTATCCGTAGTACAAACGATTCCTACCGGTTTATTAAAAACGATATACACCGGTTTTTCCTGAGGTTCTCTGATCGCTTTTCCGTCTACTTCTACCAGATCTTCATCAGAAACTTTCGTCCCTAACTCAGGAATTTTCCCGTTTATCTTGATCCTTCCTTCTTCCAAAAGCTTATCTGCTGCTCTCCTAGAACAGTATCCTACTTCTGATAAATATTTATTGATACGCGTTTTTTCCATTTGTCTTTTCCGTAGCCGATATAATTTTTATTGCTGAAATCTGGATTTCCCTAGCTTAAGTCTATGAAAACTCATCATCCCATCTTTCAGTTTATGTGATTCAAAAAACAATTCTTCCTTTTTGGCTTAATCTTTTTGAATAGGAAACTTATATTTTCAGTATTTCCTGATGCAAAGTTAGGAAGAAAATGATATCCTTATGAAAGTAATATCATAATCAATATTTCCTGATAAAGTATTATTTTCAATACCCTGAGAATTGCTGGTTTAATTTTTACAGACCTTCGAATCTGTACTCGTTATTCAGAAACTGATCTGTAGCATCTTCAATGGCATAGTCACCAATTCTGGTACGTCTCAGTTGTGTCAGATAAGCTCCTACTCCCAATTCCTGGCCGATATCATGTGCAAGGCTTCTGATGTAAGTTCCTTTTGAACATCCTACCATAAAACTCACCAAAGGAAAATCGATTTTTACATCCCTGATGTAATGGATCGTTGTTTTTCTTGCTTTCATTTCCACTTCTTCACCAGCTCTGGCAAGGTTGTAAGCTCTTTCACCATCAATTTTAATGGCCGAATAAACAGGTGGTTTCTGTTCAATTTCTCCAACGAATTTTTCCAGCACTTCTTTTACCAGTTCTTCAGTAATATGTGAGATATCCTGTTGAAGAATTTCAGGTTTTTCAGTATCATAGGATTCTGTCTGTACACCGATCTTGATCTCTGTCCAATATTCTTTGGGAGCATCCTGGATCTCAGGAATTTTCTTTGTAAATTTTCCACAACAAACAATAAGAAGCCCAGTTGCCCTGGGATCTAAAGTTCCGGCGTGTCCGATTTTAAATTTCTTAGGAAGATCAAACTCCCTTTTAAGTTTATATTTCATTTTATTGACAGCCTGGAAGGAAGTCCAGTCCAAAGGCTTATCCAATAAAAAAATGTATCCTGATTTCAGTTCTTCAGCAGTCATGAATGGGTATAAAAGATTTCTTATTTAAAGAAATAAAAATAAATCAACAGGGCAACTCCAACAAAAATACGATACCAGCCCCAAGGTTTAAATCCATATTTATTAAGCACTCCAATAAATGCTTTAATGGCAATAAGCGCCACAATAAATGCTACAATATTTCCTACAACGAAGATCATAATGTGATCCTGAGAAGCCATGATCATTTCATATCCTTTCTGAGGATTTGCCGTTTCTTTTCCCCAGGTTTTTACAAAAACAGAATATACAGTTACCGCAAGCATGGTAGGAACTGCAAGGAAGAAAGAAAATTCTGCAGCAGCCTTTCTGGTAAGACCTTGTGCCATTCCCCCAATGATGGAAGCAGCACTACGGCTAGTTCCCGGCATCATTGCAAGACACTGCCAGAAACCAATGGTAACAGCATTTCTTATGGTAATTCCTTTTTCATCATCGATCTTAGGATTCTTAAACCATTTATCGGCAAACAGCAAAACAACACCCCCTAAAACCAATACGGAAGAAATAGCAATCTGATTTCCAAGAACGGCTTCAATTTTATCATCAAACAAATAGCCTAACACCAAAGCCGGAACTACTGCAAATGCAAGTTTAAAATAAAACTGAATATTATTTAAATCAAAAAACTTTTTCCAGTAGGCTACGACCACCGATAAAATAGCTCCAAACTGAATAGAAACCTGAAACATCTTTAAAAATTCTGTTTCTTCCAACCCCATAAGATTTGCGGTAAATCCCATATGTGCTGTAGAGGAAATCGGAAGATATTCCGTCAATCCTTCTACAATGGCAATAATAATTGCTTTGATTAAATCCATATTCCTTTAAAAAATTAAAAGATTAAGAGATCCGGAAACTCAGAATACATGATTCTCAATTTCTTAATCTCTTAATCTCAAAATATAAAAATTTATTTATTTTCTTTTTAAGATCGCGTACACTTCAATGACAAATCCTATAACAACAAACAGAGGTGCTATTCTGATTCTTCGGATAGAAAAGATATCGTCATTCCATGAGTTAGGATCAAATTTCCCATCTACAGTATTGGCATCGGGCCCCATCATCAGTAGAAATCCTACGACAATAAATGCTAGTCCGATCAGCATCCATTTGAAATTCTGCTGTCCGAAATAGAAAGCGTTTTCCTGTGGTACTTCAGCTTCATGTCCAAAGTCTGAAGCGGAAAATTTATTTGTTTTTTTGCTCATTATTAAGAGTAATATAAATCGTCAACGTTTGATTTTAAGAATCTCCATGTAGCGAAAATTGTACTTAAGACAGAAATAAAAATTCCTACTCCAAGTACCAGGATAACCAACCAGAAATATTGGTTGTTGTCCTGTACGAAAGCTGAACCAATCTGGCTTGTGAAATAGTACCAAACTCCACCTAACGCAAGAAGACCTATTACAGAACCAATAGCTCCTAAAATAATAGCTTCCACGATGAATGGTTTAAGGATAAATCTTCTTTTCGCTCCTACAAGCTGCATCGTTTTAATAATAAATCTCTTTGAGAATATTTTCAGACGGATAGAGTTGTTGATTAATACAACTGCCAATATCAGGAACAGTACTGAAAATCCTAAAATCCATTTCAGAATTCTGCTCAGGTTATTGTAGACATCTACCATTAAAGTACTGTCATTTTTAACATCGATAATTCCCGGAACAGATTTGATCTCTTTGATGGCTTCATCAATTTTTGCAGGATCTACGAATTCCGGTTTTAAAGCTACTTCAATAGAGGAAGGGAAAATATTTTCTTCGAACAATGCATCACTGTCGATTCCCATAGTCTTTTTGGCTTCTTTAGCTGCCATATCTCTTGAAATATAAGTCGCTTTTTTTACAGGAGCTAATAACTGTACCTTTTTAAAAGTTTCTTCCTCAAGTTTTGCAATTTTTACAGAATCTTTAGCGTCATAGTTTTCATCAAAGTAGGCGTTCACCACCAACTGTTCTTTGATATAGTCAGAATACTTCTGGGCATTAATCAGAATAAGCCCCATTAATCCTAACAAAAATAACACTAAGGCAATACTTATCACTACTGTAATATTGCTGGACCGAAGCCTTTTCTTATTAAATTCATCTACAGATTTAGCCATTAATATTAAAATTTTTGGCTAAAATAGAAAAAATCTTCCGAAATTTGGGACGAAATAAAGAAAATCACTGTTAATAAAATCATAAAAAACTTTGAGTGTAAAAGCAAAAAAACATCTTGGACAGCACTTCCTGACAGATGAAAACATCGCAAGAAAAATCGTAGAAGGTCTTAGTTTTGAGAACTATACCAACATCATGGAAGTAGGTCCCGGAATGGGAGTTCTTACCAAATATCTTCTTGAAAAGGATCAGAACATTTACCTTGCTGAAATAGATACGGAGTCTATCGAATATCTGAAAAACAATTATTCGAAAGTAACTGAAGAAACTTTTGTAGGAGATTTCCTGAAACAGGATTTCAGTTTTATCAAAGACGATCAGATTGCTATTATTGGTAATTTCCCTTATAATATCTCGTCACAGATTTTGTTTCAGATTGTAGATCATTACCAACTGATCCCGGAAATGGTGGGAATGTTCCAGAAAGAGGTTGCTGAAAGAACGGCTGCTGTTCCACGAACTAAAGATTACGGTATTCTTTCTGTTCTGATACAGGCTTATTATGATGTATCTTATATGTTTACGGTACATGAGAACGTCTTCAATCCTCCGCCAAAAGTAAAATCGGGAGTCATCAGACTTACAAGAAACCCTAAGGAAGGACTTGCAGGCAATGAGGTTCTGTTTAAGCAGATCGTAAAAACAGGGTTCAACCAGAGAAGAAAAAAGCTGTCTAATGCTTTAAAGATGCTAAACATTCCTGAAGCCTTAAAAGGACATGAATTTTTAGACAAGAGAGCCGAAGAACTTAGTGTTGCAGATTTTATACACTTTGCCAATCTCTGGAAAGAAAATCAATAAGACAATTGTTATAAAGCTCCTCTATCAGGAGCTTTTTTGTTGTATAAAGTACAATAACCTTAATCCGTTAAAAGTAGAAAGCCTTTCGAATAAATCCGAAAGGCTTTCTTTTATAGTACATTATCAATTTTAATTTCTGTTTTTCAGCATGATCCATCCTGACCAGTTCATCTGAGCTTTTGATTTTGGATACTCAAAGTTGAACTTATACCAGTATGTTGCTGTAGGAAGTCTCTTACCACCTACTGTTCCGTCCCAGACAGGATTTTCTTTTGAGAACCTGAACATTTCCACTCCATATCTGTCATATATAGAACCGGTAAAGTTTTTAAAGTCTCCAAGAGCTTTAAGATCCAGCACATCGTTAATTCCATCTTCGTTCGGTGTAATGATATTGTTGATCTGCAATGTAAAGAATTCAAGAGATCCCACACAATGTGTTCCTACCCTTCTTACCAAAACAGTATAGTTTGTATTATCTAAAAGATTAGTAAATACATTGGAAGCCTGCCATGTAATGCCGTTGTCTATAGAATATTCCAAAGTACTTGGTGTATTGTTCATTGGCGGATTTTCAGCTGTAACCGTTACTGACTTTTTGATACTTTCATAATTTAAAGCGGTAACAAAAGGAGTTGCAGCGCCCATTACTTTAGCTTCAAAAACTTTCTTACAGATTCCATTATCAATTTCCACTGAGTAAATACCCCATTGGTCTACATTAATTTTCTGCGTTGTAGCCCCTGTACTCCAAAGATATTTGTACCCATCGCCAGCTCCTGCATCAAGCGTTACAATATCGCCTACACACATTTCTACATCTTTTAATGTAGAGGTAATTTCTGGTGTAACTTCAATTCTAATTGTTGCCGGATTCAGAGATTTACATCCTTTTGCTCCAAGCGCATATACTGTAAAAGTTGTGGTTTGATAGAGAGTAACAGTCTGCATATTTCCTGTTCCCATGAAATTACTCCAAAGATAAGTATCTCCACCTTCAGCAGTAAGGGTTACAGATTCTCCCGGACAGATTTTTATTCTGGAAGATTTTAATTTAGCAGTTGGCGTTGCCTCTTTCTGTAATGTCAGTTCAACTGTTTTGCTACAGAATCCTCCATTGGAAACAACAACATACAGAATCTGACCATCATTACCATTATAATTTAAAGGAGTCTGAATATAATTCCCATTCTGTGCAACAGCATCCGCCTGATTTTCGTAGAATTTAAAGATAGCTCCAGGCGTTGGGCTGATGGTAGGCATAATTGTACTTAAATCAAAAGTAGTAATATCCGGTGTGGTACAAAGCAGCAATGTTGCATCCTGAGCCAGAGGGGTAGTTCCTCCGTGAATCTGTATGGAAGCTTTACCCGGACATGGATTACCAGGAACACTTACTTCAATAGTATAGGTACCCGGTTGTATTGCAGTAATTGTATTAGTCGTGGCATTAGGTACTGGTGCACCGTTATAGAACCACTGATATACAAGGTTAGGGTCATTTACAGAAGCTGTAATTACCTGAGGTTCATTATCACATACATTGATATCTGAAGGTAATTTGGTTCCTGCAGGATCTAAAAGATCTACCCCGATATTGAAAGATCCTCCTTCAAGGAATACCGCAGAGTCATAACTATGGTCACTGTAATCGGCAATTACCATTTTGAAGTGATACTGCTGTCCTGCTACTACTGTTGCTGTAGCAGTTAATGGAATCGTTCTCCCGTTAAAATTGGTTTCAACGTTCCCGGTGTTATATCCTGCAAAATATTGTTCGTTTACAGCACCACAGCTACCTGCAATGGCAGGGTGAATATTGGTAATACTTACAGGTCCTGCTCCTCCCGGAAGTACTGCCATATTTACATAAGGCCCACCTGAAGTAGGTCTCAACAAGATGGCAAATGCATCTGCAAAGGTACAAGGGAATGAACCTGTATATTCTTCTGAGGCAATCAGATAATTAAATTTAATCTGAGAAGTTGTTGGAACGAAGTCAAACTCCAAAAGAACGGCATCATTCAATCTACTTTCCACTACTCCAATTACCTGCGCAAGATCAGCATCTGATCCTCCACCGTTGACATCACTAAGGCCACCTTCAAAGGTGTTACCAGCTCTTCTTGCATATCCTGTGGAAAGAATAAGTCCATCTTTAAACGGGAAATTGGTTGCAGCCTTATGAAAATATCCCCATGCTCTGTCTGCCTCACTTGGAGCGTGGTTAGGCGTAATCTTCACATTGGTTACATTGGGAGTAAGACAGGTATTGGTTCCGGAGGAAATCAATACATCTTTAACCATTTTTTCAATGGTATAAGCGGTTTCAGGATACTGCGGAGCGTTTACATCAATAAAAGCACCAGCTCTTCTGGATAGATTGGAAGGAATTTCTTTTGCGTGTTTTCGCGGTGGCAGATCTTGTGAAAATAAAAAAGTCGAGATGACTAAAAAAAATAAACAAAGCGGTAGATATCTTCTCATAATATTTTTGTTTCAACAAATTTAATTTTTTTTTAAATATATCATATACATATTTATATTTTTTACGCTAAAAAAACAAAATAAGAACCTCTTACAGTAAATTTTCATTAATCAATCCCTATTCGAACAAATCATAAATGGTGTGGTAGCATTGTATTACAAAATATTTTACCATATTTCTCTCCTATTTCAAATAATTCACGAAACGCAATACTATTTATTCTTAAAAACAAGAAAATCTTTCATTACTGAAAGATTTCCTTGTTAATTTTTTATTCTGATCAATATTTAGTTTCTATTCTTTAAGAGAATCCAACCAGAGCGCTGTTCCATTTTTTTGCTTGCCGGATTTTCCCATTGTACCCTATACCAATAAGTAGCTGTAGGAAGATTAATTCCTTTTAAAGATCCTGTCCATATAACATTACCTTTGCTTGCTTTGAATACTTCGGCTCCGTATCTGTCGAAAATAGAAGCTGCGAAGTCTTTGTATCCGCTTATTCCGGTAAAGTCGATGGTATCATTTACCCCATCCATATTAGGGGTAATGGCATTGCTGATAATAAATGTAAAGTAATCCAGTGAAGTACCGCATTTGGCACCTTTCACTCTTACCATTACAGAATACATCGTATTATTTAAAATACCTGTAAATACATTAGATGCCTGCCATGTCAGCCCTCCATCTATAGAATATTCCAACGTTCCACCTGTAGGATTACTTGCTGTAAGTGTAAGAATATGGTTATCATAAACAATATTGGTAAACTGCGGTAAATCCGGATTGATAAGCTGTGCAGAGAAAGTTTTGGAACAAACCCCATTGCTGATTATCACAGAATAAGTCCCGGGAATATTAGTCGTTATCGTTTGAGTCGTTGCTCCTGTACTCCATACATAAGTATAGTTAGGCCCTGCCCCTGCATCCAGAGTTCCTTTATCTCCGGCACAGACAAATACATCTTTTAATGTAGAAACGATGGCCGGAACTACTTCAATGGTAACTTTAGCCGGATTCACAGAGCTACATCCGTTTCCTCCCAATGCATATACTGAATATTCTGTTGTTACTGTAGGAGTTACAACCTGTGTGTTTCCGTTTCCGGTAAGACCTACCCAGTTGTACGTAATTCCTCCTGTGGCAGTTAATGTCACAGATTCACCCTCACAGATTTTTAATTTAGATGCGGTAAGGCCTGCAATTGGCGGACCTACCTGAACAGTAACTGATGCCGGCGTTGCAGAAATACATCCATTTGCTCCAACAGCAAATACTGTATACACCGTAGTTGTAGTAGGTGAAACTACCTGAGTATTTCCATTTCCTGTAAGACCATTGCCCCAGTTATAGGTTACCCCTCCGGAAGCAGTCAATGTTACTGATTCTCCAACACAAATACGAGGTTGAGACGAAACTAATGCAGCAACCGGTTGTACTTTATCTTCCTGAACGTTTACTGTGGAAGTAAATGTACAGCTCAGATTTCCTGGTTGTGATACATTGGTAACTGTTAAAGTATATGTTCCACCAGCGCTTACGACAGGAGTAAGTGTATTACCTCCTGAGACAATAGTACCTCCGGTGGTTGTCCATGCAATGGTAGATCCTGCAGGTACAACAGATGTCGAAGCATTAATAGTAACCTGAGGAGTTGTACAGGTAATTGTTGGTGGTGCAGCAATAGTAAGAGTAGTTTGAGCCGTACTTAATAATTGTAGAGACACAACATAGCTACAACCTCCATTGCTTACTAACACATAAATAGTCTGGCTTCCTCCTGGAGGTGTATATGTTGTAGGTGTTGCAATAAAGTTTCCATTAGCAGCGTTAGCATCAGCCTGATTGATATAGTAGGTAAAAGTAACGCCTGTAGTAGTTGTAATCTGAGGCTGAGCTTCCGTAAGATTATAAGTTAATCCTGGCTGATAACATTTATGAAGTATTGCATTTTGCGCTGTGAAAGGCTCTGATACTTCTATCGTTATGGTTGCTGGGTTTTGAGAGACACATCCATTTGCGCCTACTGCTGTTACAGTATAAGTAGTGGTAACAGTTGGAGAAACAACTTGTGTACTTCCATTTCCTGTAAGGCCATTACCCCAGTTATAGGTAGCACCACCTGAAGCAGTAAGGGTTGCAGAATCTCCTTTACATATTTTTATTTTACTTGCTGTAAGCCCGGTAACCGGAGGAGCACTGTTTCCTGTTACAGTTACGGTTCCTACCGCTGTACAACTGATATTTCCAGGCTGATAAACTTTTGTAATGGTTAAAGTGTAGGTTCCTGCCGCATTAATGACAGGATTTAAAGTAGTTCCTCCTGAAACAATATTTCCTCCTGTAGTTGTCCAGTTGAATGTAGCTCCTGCCGGATAAACGGAGGCTGATGCATCCAGCGTAGTCTGGGAGTTGTTACAGGTAAGCACTGCAGGAGGGGCAATGGTAGGCACCATTTGTGGAGCTTTTACCAGTTGGAGTTGTGCCACTTTTGCACAGAAACCATTTGCCACTCTTACATACACCGTTCCTCCTGCACTCTGATGAGCTGTTGGATTAGGAATTGTGTTTGCATTTCCTGCATTGGCATCCGCCAGTGTAGTATAGTAGGTAAACACAGCTCCCGGTGTGGTGCTTATTGAAGCTTGTGCTGATGTTAAATTAAAAGTTGCATTTCCGGCTGCATAACAGGCCGTTAATGTCGCATTCTGCACTGTAGGAGATGTTCCGCCCACTACTGTAATAGTAGCTTCTCCCGGACAGGTATTTCCCTGGATGAAAACCTTAACGGTATATACACCTGGTTGTGTAGCGGTATAACTGGCATTGGTAGCACCCGGAATGGCATTGGTTCCTAAATACCACTGGTAGGTAATATTAGGTCCCTGAACAGAAGCGGTAAAAGTCTGAGGTGTATTATCACACATATTGACAGAGTCAGGAAGCTGCACACCAGCCGGATCAAGGATTTTCACCCCGATATCAAATGATCCTGCTTCCAGAAATACTGCTGAATCAAAGTTGGGATCCTGATAATCCGCAAGCACAATTTTAAAATGATAGGTTTGCCCGGGAACGACGGTTGCTTTTGCAGTAAGAGGAATGGTACGTCCATTAAAATTGGTTTCAATCTGAGCGGTATTGGTTCCTCCGTAATACGCTTCATTTTTAGGCCCGCAGTTTTGATATTGCGGGTGGATATTCGTTACACTTACAGGTCCTGCTCCTCCCGGAAGCACTGCAAGATTGGTATAAGTAGGATCTGTTGATTTTTTTAACAGCAATGCAAAACCATCTGTGATCGTACATGGAAAGTTTTGCTGATATTCTTTAGAAGCAAATAAATACCTGAACGTAATTTCAGTAGAAGCAGCTACAAAGTCAAACTCTATAGATGTTGCATTGGTTAGGTTATTGTTAGCAATCCCTAAAGCATTCGCAAGATCTATATCACCTCCGGTTCCAAGATCATCACTTAAAGTTCCCTGAAGCGTGTTCCCTGCTTTATTGGCATATCCGGTAGAAAGGATAATCCCTTTGCTGAAAGGAAAATTGGTATTTGATTTATTAAAATATCCCCAGCTTCGGTTCTGATTGGTAGCAGCCAGGTTGGGGGAAACAGTTACGTTACTTACTGTTGAGCTGGTACAGGTGGAACCTCCTGATATAAGAACATCATTAATCAGCTGGGTTATAGGATAGCCGGATTCCGGATAACTTGGTGCATTCACATCTATAAAAGCACCTGCTCTCAAAGAAGCAGCAGTAGGTTTTGTTGCTATTTCTACCCTTCCTCTATTTTGAGCCAAAATAAAGTTTCCCATGAAAGCTAAAAATAACGCTAAAAATAAATTTCCTCTCCTCCTATTTAACATTTTATATTATTTTAAACAAAAATACTATTTTTTTTAATTGAAATTCAAGTTAACTCAATTTACATTATTACTAACGCAAATTTATTTATATTAGAATATCAACTCTGTTTATTTTAAAATAATAAAAAAAGACTGACGAAATAGTCAGTCTTTCACTTATCGTTTAAATTATTCTATATTTTTAAGTAATATCCATCCTGTTTTTACAGTAAGCTCCTTACTTGCAGGATCTTCGAAGGTTACCTGGTACCAGTAGGTAGATGTAGGAAGCTTTTTGCCCTGGAAATATCCGTCCCAATATGGATTGATCTTCGCTGCTTTGAACACTTCCCTTCCATATCGGTCGAAAACCTGACCGCTGAAATCTTTGTAATTAACTACCCCGCTGAAATCAATCGTATCATTAATATTATCACCGTTTGGAGTAATCACATTTTTCATCACGAATGTAAAAAATTCAAGGAAGCCTACACAGCTTGTAAATTTAACTCTCACTCTGATTGAAATGATTTTATTTTTAGGGACATTATTAAATACATTGGAAGACTGCCAGGTAACGCCATTGTCTACAGAATATTCCAGGATACCATTACTTGGATTGCTGGTTGTAATGATCATTGTTCCACTCTCATTATAATCCACTTTTATCACTTCAGGGATTACGGCTTTGATAACCTGAGTTTTGAACTCTTTGGAGCAAACTCCGTTACTGATCGTTACCGAATATTCCCCGGGAGTAGCTACGGTAATACTCTGACTTGTTTCACCAGAGCTCCATTGATATGTATATCCGGGACCTGAACCTGCATCCAGAACAATTTTATCACCCTGGCAGATATGGCCGCCTTTTAAATTTGAAACAATAGCAGGTACTACTTCAATGGTAATACGTGCCGGCTGAAGAGATTTACATCCCTGTGCTCCGATAGCATATACGGTATAAGTGGTGGTCTGAGTTGGGCTTACTGTTCTGATTCCTCCGGTAGCGGCTGCTGAATCACTCCATTCATAGGTCACACCCCCGGTAGCTGTAAGCAAAACGGATTCTCCGGCACAGATTTTCAATCTTGGTGCGGTAAGTAAAGCCGTTGGTGTTTCTTCTTTTCTTAAGGTTAATGTTGCAATTTTACTACAGAAAGCTCCATTGGAAACCAGTACATATAATACCTGTCCATCTGTTCCTGTATAATTGGTAAGATTGGTGATGTAGCTGTTATTTTGAGCCTGCGCATCAGCCTGATTGACATAAAAACGGAATACCGCTCCCTGCGTTGTACTGATCAGCGGTTTTGCTGTTTCCAGATTAAAGCTGGTAATTGCAGGGGTTGTACAGAGTTTAAGTTCAGCATTTTGCACAGTAGGACTTGTTCCTCCAATAATGGTAATAGTAGCTTCACCAGGACACTGATTCCCCGGAACCATTACTTTTACAGTATAAACTCCCGGTTGGGTAGCTACATACACAGCACTGGTTGCCCCTGGAATGGCCACTCCGTCTTTGTACCACTGATAAGTCATTCCCGGAATTGCTGCTACCTGTGCTTTTAACTGTTTCGGGGTATTATCACACATGTTGATGGTACCTGGTAACACCACTCCAGCTTCATCAACAATTTTAATTCCCACATCAAAAGAACCTCCTTCCAGGAAGACCGCAGAGTCATGAGAAGGGTCTTTTGCATCAGCCAATACCATTTTGAAATGATAGGTCTGCCCAGGAATTACATCTGCAACAGCTGTCAGAGGTGTTGTTCTTCCATAGTAATTAATGACCAGATGCGGATTGGCCAAAGCCCCGAAATAATTAGCGTTGATAGGCCCGCAGCTAAATCCGTTTCCTGCAGGAACGATGTTGGTTGCGCTTACAGGTCCTGCACCTCCCGGTAGTACAGCCAGATTGGTATAAGTAGGATCTCCTACTTTTTTCAGCAAAAGGGCAAAGGCATCGGAATACCCGTCACAAGGATAGTCGGAAGTATATTCATCCGAAACGAATATATAATTAAATTTCACCTGATTGGAGTTCGGAACGAAATCAAATTCAAGTGCTACGGCATCCGTTAAGCTAACGGTAGCTCCGGTAGCGGCTACAAGATCCGCATCACTTCCTGTTCCTACTGATTGTCCTACAGCTGATACATAGCTATTACCGGCTTCTGAAGCGTATCCTGTAGTAAGGACAATTCCGTCGGTAAAAGGAAAATTGGTTGTTCCTTTATGAAAATAGCCCCAGAATCTGTTGCTGTTGCCTACTTCATGATTAGGAGACACAGTAACGTTGGTCACATTGGCTGTTGTACAGTTGGTACCGCCATTGATCAAAATATTCTTTACCAACTGCTCCGGCGTATAGTTTGAAGGCGTATAAGGAGGTACATTCACATCAATGAATGCTCCGGCTCTGAGAGCTGCAGCAGAAGGTTTTATCTTTTCTGATTTTCTGACAGGCCTCGTTTGAGAAAATGCAGAAACAGAAATCAATAAAAAAGAAAAAAGGAAAAAATAGTTTTTTAGTCTATAGATTAACATTTTGTTTTCATTTGTTCAAATGTAGCAAAAATAATTATACTAAATCAGCCTTTAACATTACTATTTTATAATTAGACAGGTAGATTCACAACATTTTTTTCTTATTATTACATTTTCCGCAAATCATTTACAGGAGAAATTAACTCATAAAAAAACAGACCAATATATTGATCTGTTTATATTTTAATTGTCATTATTCCTCTGGCAGTTTATCATCTTTTTTCAATTGGTCTATTTCATTCTGCAATTGAGAGATAATATCTTTTAACGCTTTAATTTCGTTCTTGTTTGAGCTGACATTACTCTTGAGCATTACATTTTTCGCTCTTTCATTGTGGTCTTCTTCATCTTCGTCTTCATTAATTTCTTCGATATCTTCGCTGATTTCCTCAATGTCTTCCTGGATATCTTCTATATCCTCGTTGATCTCTTCAATGTCTTCGCTGATTTCTTCAATATCCTCGCTGATTTCCTCAATATCTTCCTGAATGTCTTCGATATCTTCCTGGATATCTTCAATTTTCTCGTGGCTTTTATTCACAGACATCTGAATGAAAATTGCCAGATAAATAGCTTCCAGTGAAAGTACCGTCGTCAGAATAAGAAGCATTTTATCAAAATCAACAATATTCAGCATCGGAAGCAAAAACGAGGTAAGAAATAAGAGCGTATGTACAACCAGAGACTGGATAGATCCGATCCATGATGTGATGCTGTCTGCTATTTTCTCGAGAACTTCTGTTTTTTCGTTATATTTTTTCATCCTTTATATTTTTACAACAGTTCCTTTGTCACTCCTAATCCAAACAATGCAAAGTCATATTTTGCAGGATCATTTTCATCAAACTTTCTGATGGCAATATCAAGCTCTTCTACCGTTTTCCAATCGTTCTGTGTTCGGAAAACCAAGCCTAATTTTCTGGAGATATTTCCGGTATGCACATCCAGAGGAATGGAAAGATTTTTCTGATCTATATTCTCCCAGATTCCAAAGTCTACTCCTCTTTTATCTTTACGCACCATCCATCTCAAAAACATAATAATCCTTTTGGCAGAGGAATTCTTATAAGGTGAACTAATGTGTTTATGGCTTCTGTGCTTTTCTGTTTCCAGGAAACGACTTCTGAATCTTTCTATAGCGTGGAGAAAGTTATTCTCTGATTCTTTTACTTTAAATAAACTTTCCAGGCTTTCATTTTCATTATAAATTCTGTTGAACTGTCTGATGAAATAGGAAAAATCCTGTCCGTTGAACGTTCTGTGAATGCTTTTATCCTGAATACTTTCCAGATCTTTTTCTGAATAATTCATAACAAAATCATAGGGTGAATTTCCCATAATACCAAGCATCTTATCTGCAGAATTAATGATCGACTTTCTGTTTCCCCAGGAAATTGTGGCTGCCAGAAATCCTGCAATTTCAATGTCCTGTTTTAAAGAAAAACGATGTGGAATCTGTATCGGGTCATTTTCAATAAAATCAGGATCGTTATACTGATCTGCTTTTTCGTTGAGAAAATCTCTGAGTTCTTCAAATTTCAACATATTCATTCTAAATCTTTACACTCTCCAATGCTTTTGGTAAAAATGTATTGGGAAATATTTCTCTCGCTTCATCAGTAAATACGGTCAGATCTCCATATCTGTTAGAAAAGTGGCCTAAAATCAGTTTTCCAACCTGAGCTTTCTGAGCAATGGTAGCTGCTTCCAAAGCTGTGGTGTGGCCTGTATAATCTGCCATTTCCTTCAAATCATGTAAAAATGTAGATTCATGATACAGAACCGTTACATTCTTAATAATAGGAATCACACTTTCAAGATAACGGGTATCACTGCAAAATGCATAGGATACCGATGGAGCCGGATCAACAGTCAGAATTTCATTTTTAAGGACATACCCATCGCTTAGTACAAAGTCCTTCCCTGCTTTGATATTGTGATAATCGCAGGTTTCAATTTCGCTGTACTTGGCAATCTCTTTCATATTGAGATGCCTGTCTTTCGGTTTTTCTTTAAAAAGATACCCATTACAGTATATCCTGTGATCCAACGGAATAGTGTATACTTCTATCCTGTTGTCCTCGTATATTTTTTCAGAATAATCTTTATCCAGTTCATGATAAACCACTTCAAAACCCCGGTGGGTTTCTGTGATCTGAAAAATGGTTTCCAGCATCTTCTTAATACCTTTAGGACCATAAACATGCAAAGGCATATCTCTTCCTAACAAACGGAAAGAAGCTATAAGCCCCGGAAGTCCGAAGCAATGATCTCCATGAAGATGGGAAATAAAAATATGATTGATTTTTGAAAATCTTGCTTTTGCCTTTCTCAGCTGTACCTGTGTACCTTCTCCACAATCGATCAGAAAGAGTCTTTCTTCCATTTCCAGCAGCTGTGCTGTGGGTGATGTATTGATGGTTGGAATCGCAGAGTTAAAACCTAATATTGTTAAATAAGTACTCAAATCAATAATTTATGATAACAAATGTACAACAGAAAATATAAATGGGGATTTCGCCCTGATATTTAAACTTAATCAGTTACTTTTAAAAAATCCATAAATAGGTCTAATGCCTGTTTACGGTGGCTGATTTTATTCTTGTCTTCAGGATCCATTTCAGCAAAGGTTCTTTCGTATCCTTCAGGAACAAAAATCGGATCATATCCGAAACCTTTGAAGCCTTTATTTTCCGTCAATAAATTTCCATGAACTCTACCTTCAAAATATTGAGCGCCATTTTCATCATAATAACACAGAACCGTCACAAAATAAGCTTTTCTATTTTCAATTCCCTGCATTTCTTCCAATACCTTTTCGATATTTTTTGCGAAATCATGATCTCCGGCATAACGGGCTGAGAAAATCCCAGGTCTTCCATCCAAAGATTCTACGACCAAACCGCTATCATCTCCCAAACTTGGAACACCTGTTTTTTCAAAGCAATATTTGGCCTTGATAAGAGCATTGGCGTGAAAAGAATCACCATCTTCTACAATTTCTTCGTGAATATGATAATCGGTAAGGCTTTTCACCACGCAATCACTTCCCAGGATCTGTTGGATTTCTTCTTTTTTATGTTCGTTGTGTGTAGCTACTAATAATTCCATTTCTATATTCATTTTCAATTTTACTTTTTTAATCAGGTTACTTACATTTCAGCATAATGTACTTTATACTTTTTCATAAAAAGATAATAGAACAAAGAGAAAAGTACAATTCCAACAGCTAGTACAAGCCATTCTGAAACATGAAGAACCTTTGCAAAACTTTCATCTTTACCATAAAGTACCAATAATGACAGGGTTAAATTATTAAACGCATGCAGTAATATCGGCATCAGCAAAGACTTTGTTTTATGATAAACCAATCCCAGTACACAACCCAGCATTACAGCGCTGATAAACTGCCATGGATTTCCATGAACCACCCCAAAAATAATGGAGGCATACAGAATCGCCTTCCATGGTTCTACTCCTTTATTGATCAATCCTTTCTGAATAATTCCTCTGAAAATAATTTCCTCAAAAACCGGTGCCATAATAACGGTCATGATAATCATTACAACAGGATTATCTGTCAATTGGCTCATCAGCTGGGTAAAATATTCATAAAATTTACCAAAAAAAGGTCCTGTGGTTGGGATCTGAGCGGCAATAAATTCGGAAATAAACATCATCCCGGCCATCATTGGAAAAATGAGAAGGTAGGTAGAAAAATTAACCGATGATAAATTGAAATTAAGCCTCTTTTGAGTGGTACGTCTTACAATGAAAAAATCGAAGAAGGCAATAGCTGTAAGGAATCCCACAGAATTCGCTACCATCAGAAACCAGTCTTTTAATTCGATATTTTCCCGGAAAACAACTTTCCATAAAGTGCTGAATAAAGAAACAGCCATTGTTCCCACGAATAATCCAACTACCAAAACGACACCGCCAAACCATGTGAATGTAAACTTCGGATATTTGCTATTTTCCATCCTTTTTCTGTAAAAGTTTATGAGAAACAAAGATAATTTTTTTGACTGCTACAGGCAACTAAAAAAGGAATTTCTTATTTTCGCTTCTTTATCCATGAACATCACAAAATGCATACAGAATTTCCATTCCAAAGAATTGAGTCTACAACCAACAGATTGATGACTGTTGTTCTGAATGCCCTTTTCTTTGTGATCTTTATTCCTTTCACTTTGCTTTTTGTTTTAGGACCTGCTTACGGAATTTACAAAAAAGGATTTGAAGCTATGCTATACCCTGCCCTAGTTGGCTGGGGACTTTCATTGGTAATTCTGATTCCTGTTATCCGCTATTATATGATCAAAAGGGAAAAATTAGCCCGTAGGATTGTGGTGGATGAAACCGGACTTTTATTTTATAATTCAAGAAATGAAATTGTGGATCAGATCCTCTACACAGATCTCCGGCCTTCAAAACAGAATTTTGATATTTATACAGTCAATCCCGTGGGATCAGGTATTGCTCCTTTACTGGAAATAACAATCTTATCTGATAAAAAAGAAGAAACTCCAAGACGTATTGATATGAATCTTCCTTTAAAAGTGGTAAAAAACAAATCTACTTTGTATGCCCGTTTCCTATACGGCATTGTTACTTTCCGTCCTGATTTGAAGATAGACCCTCTCGTTTTCCGAAGCTATTGTATTGATACAGAAACCTGGAAAGTGAACAGCAAAGGGATTTCGTTGGGAGGCTGGCTTTTATTTCTGGCAGCACTTATTATGGCGGCACTTATATGCGGGTTTGTATTTTTGTTAACTTAAGCTAAGAATTAATATGATTGAAAAATTCCAGACCATAGAATCCAAAATCAACACACCCATTACTTATTTTCTCATGGGAATTCTCTGGATTTCTGTTATTCTGATTATGGTGGTAATCGGGGTTGTTTTCAATCTTATTTACCATAATTTCAGTCCATATTTGGAACATGATCCTGGTATCTTTTTCACACTTCTTATTGCCCAACTGCTTCTTATATTTTGTTGTATCGCTTTGATAATGGCTTTAACGTACAGAAAAAAACAAAAGATCCGAAAAGCCGTTGTGGATGAAAAAGGAGTTACTTTCTATAACAACCGGAATGCAATCATTGAAACCATATTATATCACGACCTTCAACCAGCGCAGAACTCATCCACCGATGTACATGTTTTCAACACCCAGACCGTAAAATCTGGCAAAACAACATTGCAGGTCTACCTGAAAAATAAAGCTGGAGAAATCGGACCAACACGTGTTGATTTCAATTTTGAACTGGTAATTGTAGGTAACCGATATGATCTGTACCGTCATTTTCTAAAAGGGATTCAACAGTTTCGTCCGGATCTGAAAATAAGTCAGCAGGCGATTGATCAGTACAATCTTAGTTCAGAACCCCAAAAAACAGAATTGGGGATTTTTGAATATATCATGGCATCCATTGTTATCCTGATTGCTGCCGGACTGCTGTATGTTTTTATGTTGCTACTAAAAATAATAGTCTGATCAACTGCATTAAAAAAAAAGCCAGCTATTAAACGCTTCATCGCTATATTCGTCATTCTGAAACCTGAATATCCTTCTATTCTTCTGTCTAATTGATATTGTCTTCATTTAAATTTGAAAACCTCGTAAAAAATCACGATTTTTGCAACTTCAAAATACGATATGTCAGACTTAATCAAAGAAATACAAAAAAGAAAGACCTTCGGGATCATTTCCCACCCGGATGCCGGAAAAACAACTCTTACAGAAAAGTTACTTCTTTTCGGGGGAGCTATTCAGGAAGCGGGTGCGGTAAAATCCAACAAAATAAAAAAAGGAGCTACTTCCGACTTTATGGAAATTGAAAGACAGAGAGGGATCTCTGTTGCGACTTCCGTATTGGCTTTTGAATATAGAGACCACAAAATCAATATTCTCGATACTCCAGGCCACAAAGACTTTGCTGAGGATACGTACAGAACATTAACTGCTGTAGACTCCGTAATCGTTGTAATTGACGTGGCAAAAGGGGTTGAGGAACAAACTGAAAAACTTGTACAGGTTTGTAGGATGAGAAACATTCCGATGCTGGTTTTCATCAATAAACTGGACCGTGAAGGTAAAGATGCCTTCGATCTTTTGGATGAAGTAGAACAAAAATTAGGATTAACAGTTTGTCCTCTTTCTTTACCGATTGGTATGGGAAGTGATTTCCAGGGAATTTATAACATCTGGGAAGACAATATTCAGTTATTCTTGGAAGAGAAAAAGCAGAAAGTTGGAGATTCTATTAAGTTTGATGATATCAATGATACTGCTATTGACGATGTAATTGGTGAAAAAGCAGCCAAAACTTTAAGAGAAGAGCTTGATCTGATCCAGTCTGTTTATCCTGAGTTTAACCGTGAGGATTATATGAAAGGCGATCTTCAGCCGGTATTCTTCGGATCAGCTTTAAATAACTTTGGAGTACGTGAATTATTGAATGCTTTCATTGATATTGCTCCAATGCCACAGCCTAAGGAAAGTGATACCCGTCTGGTAAAACCTGAGGAAAGCACTTTCACAGGATTTGTTTTCAAAATCCACGCGAATATGGATCCTAAGCACAGAGACAGACTTGCATTCGTGAAGATTGTTTCGGGAACCTTCAAAAGAAACGAAAACTACTTACTGGTAAGAGAAGGTAAAAAAATGAAATTCTCCTCTCCTAACGCATTCTTTGCAGATAAGAAAGAAGTGGTGGAAGAAAGTTTCCCTGGTGATATCGTTGGTTTACATGATACAGGAAGTTTCAGAATCGGAGATACATTGACTGGCGGAGAAAAACTAAGCTTCAAAGGGATTCCAAGCTTCTCTCCTGAACATTTCCGTTATATCAATAACAACGATCCGTTAAAAGCTAAACAATTGGCGAAAGGTATTGATCAGCTGATGGATGAAGGGGTTGCGCAGTTATTTACCCTTGAAATGAACGGAAGAAAGATCATTGGAACGGTTGGAGCCCTTCAATACGAAGTTATCCAATATCGTCTAGAGCATGAATATGGTGCAAAATGTACTTATGAACCGCTATCTATGCACAAAGCATGTTGGGTAGAAGCTGATGAAAAGTCTGAAGAATTCAAAGAATTTGCAAGATTAAAGCAGAGATTCCTGGCAAGAGATAAATACAATCAATTGGTATTCCTTGCAGACTCTTCTTTCACAATTCATATGACTCAGGAGAAATTCCCGAATGTGAAATTACACTTTATCAGTGAGTTCAGAGAAAATTAAGAAGTAAACAGGCAAAATCGCAAAAAGCGAAATTGTTCGAAATATAGATCCGCAGACGTTTTCTGCGGATTTTTTTATAATATATCGTATGAAACCACCCCGTCAAAAATTCTTTGAATTTTTGCCACCCCTCCAAAGGATGGGAATTTCAGTTTTCCGAACTAATATTTGGCGAGACGACAAAATGTATGGATAAATTCAGCGTTCTGTTTGCCATTCCGTAGGAATCCAAATCCATAAATAATAAAATCCTGTTATTAAATGCTGCATTACGAAGTATAAATTCTTTTCTCATCCCATCAAAACTCAGAAAAACATTTTGTAAATCTTTTGTAAAACAAATACAAAATATTGAAAATACAACAGTTATAATTTTACCAGCACAATACATTTCATTTACAATCTTTACAAGAACTTCCCTTCTAATTTTACTTCATCAAAAAAATTAATCTTATGAAAAAGTTCATCTTACTCGCTGCTGCAGCAAGCACTTTCATTATGTGTAAAAAAGCGGAAGCTACACAGGATAAAATACATGAAGCCATCCATTCAGCCGACAGTGCGGCTACAGCTGCTACAGAAACCGTTGAAAATGCCAGTAAAACAGTAAACCAGGTTATGGATTCTGCCAATATTAAAATAAAAGATTTTGAGAATACTAAAAATGACATCCAGGAAAAGATAGAACACACCTCCAAAATGGTAGATTCTTTATCTGATAAAATGGCCAATACAAAACTGGAATCAAAAATTGAGAAAAAA
This sequence comes from Chryseobacterium sp. KLBC 52, assembly GCF_003347605.1. Lineage (GTDB taxonomy): Bacteria > Bacteroidota > Bacteroidia > Flavobacteriales > Weeksellaceae > Chryseobacterium. The sequence goes on from NZ_QDFZ01000011.1 coordinate 31,312, forward strand.
GATTCTATAACAAAGAAATCTGAGAAAGTTGCAGTAAAAACTCCCGCTCCGAAGGTTATTAAAGAAACCAAAATCATTTATAAAGAAAAGCCTAAGAATGACAGTTACGAACTGAATATGCCTAAAGATAAAATGGTAAAATCAGGATATCTTTCTATAACCGCAGAGAATGTGGAAACGGTAAAGGAAATTATCCGGGAAGAAGCAAACAGAAATAACGGGTATATCAAAAGTGAAAATCTGTCTTATGTAGAATCAGCCAGCCCTCATGGAGAGGATCAAAAAATATACAGTCTGGATATCAAAGTTCCTATGCAGCATTTTGATGGGTTAATGGATGCCATCAACAGCAATGTTGGAGATATTGATACAAAAGATATTCAGGTTTCGGGGCGTAACTATACGGACAATGCGATCTGTACGATCAATGTAAATATCAGTGAGAACACCAAAGCAGAAACAGAGCCTAAAACTTTTGGTGGAAAATCACTGGCAGCCATTGAATCCGGCTGGGATGTGATCACTTCCATATTCCTGTTTATTCTTCCATTATGGCCTTTATTCCTGATTGCCGGTATTGGATATTATTTCTATAAAAAGAGAAACAAAAACATTCCAAATAACGATTCTCACTAGGTTTCAATCTTTACTCAGCGCAGATTTTTAATATTTTTTTAATGAGGTTTAGAATTGAAGTTCGATACTAATGTTTAATTTTATCAAACGTTAAAAAAGTGCTTGCTTATTAGAAAAATAACTCTTAACTTTAAGTATAAGCAAAATGTAAAGAATCTTCGTTGTAAGACAGGGTTCAAAAGTAAATTAGGAAATTTTATTTCATATATTAATATTTTGTGATTTGGTGTAAAATAAGGCCCTCAAATTGAGAGCCTTATTTGTTTTATTTCATATTCACTACTTTATCTACAATGAACTTTGTGTTTCCTCTCCAGGGAAGTGCACCATTGTACTCTTTGTAATGCAGGTCAAAAGTTTTACCGCTGTTGGTTTCCAGTTGTTTGAAAACTTCGGGGTCATCTACAGAAAATTCAAACTCATAGCTTGTAATAGTTCCTGTTTTTCCTCTTCCAAAGCCTTCCTGAATCAGCTTGCCTTCATAAGTTTTGAAGACATATCCTTTTTTCATAGCATAGTTCAGGTATCCGGATTTTACTCCTTCTCCGAAAACAAAATAGTACTTATACCAGACAAATACGCCCAGTAACAGCAGTACAACCCCAAGGGTGATCCACAAAGATTTTTTCATAGGTAGTGTGTTTTATAAAATGTTATTTTGCGATGCTTCTGGAGATCACGATTTTCTGAATTTCAGAAGTTCCTTCATAGATCTGAGTGATTTTTGCATCTCTCATTAATCTTTCTACGTGATATTCTTTCACATATCCGTATCCACCGTGGATCTGCACTGCTTCAATAGTAGTATCCATTGCTACCTGAGAAGAGTATAGTTTTGCCATAGCTCCACTTTCAGAAATATCTTTTCCTGCATCTTTTTCACAAGCCGCTTTGAAACACAGCATTCTTGCAGCAGTAATCTGAGTAGCCATATCCGCCAATTTGAATGCAATCGCCTGGTGGTTGATGATTTCAGTTTTGAAAGCTTTTCTTGTTTTAGCATATTTCAATGCCAGTTCGTAAGCACCTGAAGCAATACCTAAAGCCTGAGAAGCAATACCGATTCTTCCTCCGTTCAATACTGCCATAGCAAAGTTGAACCCGAATCCGTCAGCACCGATTCTGTTTTCCTTCGGAACTTTTACGTTATTAAAGATCAAAGAGTGAGTATCACTTCCTCTGATTCCTAATTTGTCCTCTTTTAATCCGATTTCAAATCCTTCCCATCCTCTTTCAACGATGAAAGCATTGATTCCTTTGTGCTTTTTCTCAGGATCTGTCTGTGCAATTACGATATAATAAGTAGCTGTTCCACCATTGGTGATCCAGTTTTTGATACCATTTAAAAGGTAGTAATCTCCTTTGTCTTCGGCAGTAGTTTTCTGAGAAGTTGCATCAGAACCTGCTTCCGGCTCAGATAATGCAAATGCTCCAATTACCTGTCCGCTTGCCAGTGGAGTAAGATATTTTACTTTTTGCTCTTCAGAAGCGAATTTTTCAAGACCGGCACAAACCAATGAGTTGTTTACAGACATCACAACAGCTGCAGAAGCGTCCACTTTTGCAATTTCTTCCATAGCAAGTACGTAAGAAACGCTATCCATACCTGCACCGCCGTATTTTGGATCTACCATCATTCCTAAAAGTCCCATTTCTCCCATTTTCTTCACCTGTTCTGCAGGGAATTTCTGGTCACGGTCTCTTTCAATCACTCCAGGTAAAAGTTCGTTCTGTGCAAAATCTCTTGCTGCCTGCTGAATCATCAGCTGTTCTTCCGATAAATTAAAGTCCATAAAAAAAATAATTAGATAGCCGTAAATTTACACTTTTTAAGCAAATCTGAAAAAATAAATTAAAAGCGGAAAAAAGGGAGGTTTGGGGAGGTTTTATGATAATGGATACGCGTTTGGGGATCCGGGATAATGGGTTGAGAAGGCAATATAAAAAACCTGGAGAAAAATAAACCATTATAAAAGAATCATTGAAAATATAAAATCCCTGCTTCAGGGCTTCCGGCCTTCTTTTTGATTCAAACTGTTATGGCAAGCATTTAACTAATTTCTAATTCTTACCTTCGGATGGTTTCAATTAAAAAAAATGCTTATATTTAAATTTCTTTATAAATTACGTAAAAAATCATGACGATCAAGAGATTATTCGATATTCCACACTATGCTTTAGAAAAATATCCTAAAACGGATATGTTTGTAACCAAATATCATGGGGAGTGGAAAAAAACTTCTACACAGGAGTTTATTAATGAGGGAAATAAGATATCCAGAGGATTATTGAAACTTGGTATAAAACCGGGTGATAAAATTGCTTTGATTACAACCAATTCGCGCACAGAATGGGCTATCATGGATTTTGGACTTTCTCAGATCGGCGTTGTTTCGGTACCGGTTTATCCGAGTATTTCTCCTGAAGATTATGAATTCATCTTCAATAATGCTGAAATTCAGTATTGTTTTGTTTCCGATAAAGAGCTGTTGAATAAAGTAATGAAAGTAAAACACAATATCCCGAGCTTACAGGGTATTTTTACTTTTGACAATATCAGTGGAGCAGCCAACTGGAGAGAAATCCTGGATCTGGGTAAGGATGAATCTACCCAAATTGAAGTAGATGACCTTTCTAATGCGATTAACACAGAAGATCTTGCCACAATTATTTACACTTCCGGAACTACAGGAAGACCGAAAGGAGTAATGTTGACGCATAATAATATTGTTTCAAACGTATTGGGAGCTATCCCAAGAATCCCCAAGAAAAGAAGTCTGGATTATAAGGAAACAAGGGCATTAAGCTTCCTTCCCATCTGTCATATTTTTGAAAGAATGCTGTTCTATCTTTATCAGTACAACGGTTTTTCCCTTTATTTTGCTGAAAGCATCGAGAAAATGGGTGAAAACGTAAAAGAAGTGAAGCCTCATTATATGACTGTAGTACCAAGACTGGTAGAAAAAGTATATGACAAAATCTACAATACAGGATCTTCAGCCGGGGGATTAAAATCTAAAATTTTCTTCTGGGCACTGAATCTGATCACCAAAAAGAAAACCATCTCAAAACCATCCGGACTTCAGGAAATCATTGCCGACAAGCTTGTATTTTCTAAATGGAGAGAAGGTTTAGGCGGTGAAATCGTAACGTTGGTTTCAGGGTCTGCAGCATTATCCACAAGGCTCAACCTGATGTTCCAGAATGCTGGTATTCCGATTCTTGAAGGCTATGGTTTAACAGAGACATCACCTGTAATCTCTGTGAACAGTTTTGATAAGATGAAAGTGGGAACTGTAGGAATTCCATTGGATAATTTAAAGGTTAAAATTCAGGAAGATGGTGAAATTACGGTAAAAGGTCCGTCCGTATTTAAAGGATATTTCCAGAATGAGGAAATGACAAAAGAAGCATTTACAGAGGATGGATTCTTCAAAACCGGAGATATAGGACATATCGACAGTGACGGATTTTTACAGATCACTGACCGTAAAAAAGAGATGTTCAAAACTTCCGGAGGAAAATATATTGCCCCTCAGACGATTGAAAACTTAGCGAAAGCTTCAAAATTCATAGAGCAGATCATGGTGGTAGGTGATGGTGAAAAAATGCCATGTGCCCTGGTACAGCCTGATTTTGAATTTGCAAAAAGCTGGGCGATGAGAAATAACCTGAACATCGGCACTACACCGGAAGAGATTGCAAAAAGCCCTGAATTGAAGCAAAGAATTGAAAAGGAAATCGAAGGTATCAATGAACACCTTGGAAACTGGGAGAAAATCAAAAAAATTGAGCTCACTCCTGAAGTATGGAGCATCGAAAGCGGTCTGCTTACTCCAACGCTAAAACTGAAAAGAAAAGCCGTAAAAGAAAAGTTTATGGCTTTATACAACAGGATGTATGATCATCATGAATAAAAACAGAAACCGCTTCTACAATGAAGCGGTTTTTTTATCTGCACAAATTATTTTCCATTCTCGTTTATAATTTTTTCAGACTGAAATGGCGGGCCTCAGAAACACCGGCAGGTGCCTGTGACTGCACTGTTCCTGTAGCAGAGTCAAAAGCCCCTCTATACATCGTTAAATGAATAACATCACCTGCTATTAAATTTACCAGGCAATGGAATGAAACGGGTGTATTTCCAGCACCAGCAACAGCCTGTCCAATATTTGCACGGGTACCGGCAATAACGTTCGCTGCACCTATTCCATTTTTTGTAATACCCAGATTAACGCCAATGTAACTGCTGGTGCCTGTAGTACCTCCAGCTCCGAAATAGGACAAAGCATCCAGTTCATAGATACCTGTTTCATTTATAACAAAACGGTTGTTTGCAGCATCCCATGAAGCAGTTGAGCCTTGATTAACCTGTACTTCGCCGGCAGTAAAAGGCAGTACTTGTGGAATACCGGAATTAAAATTAGCAGTCGAGGGTAAATTATAAGTAGAGTTTGTTGACATACTGATAATAGTATTAATAGAAGTAGTCGGATTGATAACTATGGCTTCCCAGGTGACTACACCTCCTGCATCTCCGTTACTTATTAGCATGACAAACCATCCCTGTCCTAAACCAATGGATGATACGGGAAGACCTGTCTGATTATCGATCAGCTCACTTCCATTGGCTGTTATGGTAACATTGAAACTGCCTGTGTTTTTAATATAATATGTCCGTCCTTTAATATGGCCTTGTGCGGGGTAAGCCACCGTAGCTGCCGGCAGCGTTATGGTACCGGTAGAGCCTCCGTTATAAGCTACATAATAATCAGTAATACTCATATTGTAATCCGCAGATATCAGACGGTATTGCGCCGAAAGACTTCCGTTGATTTCCAATGTACTTCCGGGATTGACTGTATTAATACCAACATTCCCTAACTGCCCTAGAAGGCAATAACTTAAAAGAGATAAAAACCCCATTAATAATTTTTTCATGATATATAATTTTTTGGTTGTGTATAATTTGAATATCAGAATGCACAAATGATATTATTTTATACAAAATCATTTTTGATTATATGAATGAAACTATAATTAATAGTATTTTATTCTTTTGATGATCTATAAAACTGAGTTGCCTGTTTATCTGCTACTGAAGCTCGTCTATTTATTCTAAAATACACAAAACTTCACATACTTCATTAAAACAAATATACAAATAAATACAATATGTTAAAAATGTTTCAAATATCACCTGCTATACTTTAAAAAAATACAGACACTACGATTAAAAACAAATATGATTTCACCCTGTGTCCAAAAACCACCGAGACACACGACACAAAAAGCGTACTGCTTACTTCAACTCTAAAACTGAAAAGAAAACCCGTAAAAGAAAATTTATTGGTTTGTACAATAAATATGTATGATCATCAGGAATAAAAGCAGAAACCGCTTCTACAATGAAGCGGTTTTTTATTTACAGAAAATATTCTTCCTTCATCTGCTTATAATTTTTTGAGTGTAAAATGACGGGATTCAGATACCCCCGAAGGAGCCTGTGACTGCACTGTTCCCGTAGCAGTATCAAAAGATGCCCTATACATCGTTAAATAAATAACATCACCAGCAGCTAGATTGACCAGACAATGGAATGAAATAGGTGTATTTCCGGCTCCGGCAATAAGCTGCCCTATATTTGCCCGGGTACCGGCAACAACATTGGATGCAGCCGTTCCATTCTTTGTAATACTAAGATTAACTCCGATGTAACTACTTACTCCCACAGTACCACCCGCTCCGAAATAAGACAGAGCATCAAGCTCATAAATTCCCGTTTCATTAATGGCAAAGCGGTTGTTTGCAGCATCCCAGGAAGCAGTTGAGCCTTGATTAATCTGTACTTCACCGGCAGTAAAAGGCAGTACCTGCGGAATACCGGAATTAAAGTTAGCCGTAGAAGGTAAATTATAAATCGAACTTGATGACATGCCGACAATCGTATTAATAGCATTATTTGGATTGATCACTATGGCTTCCCAGGTGACCACAGCCCCTATGTTACCATTACTAATCAATATTGCGGACCATCCCTGCCCCAATCCTATGGATGATACGGCAGTACCTGGCTGGTTGTCTATCAATTCACTCCCGTTGGCTGTTATGGTAACATTAAAACTTCCTGTATTTTTAATATAATACACACGTCCTTTGATATGGCCTTGTGCAGGGTAAGCCACCGTAGCTGCCGGCAGTGTTATAGTACCAGTAGAGCCTCCGTTATACGCTACATAATAATCTGTAATACTCATATTGTAATCTGCAGATATCAAACGGTATTGCGCTGAAAGACTTCCGTTGATTTCCAATGTACTTCCGGGAGTAGCTGTATTAATACCAACATTCCCTACCTGCCCTAAAAGACAACAACTCAAAAGAGATAAAAATCCCATCAATAATTTTTTCATTACATATAATTTTTTTTGGGTTCTACATACATTAATATCAGAATATCCAAATGATATTATTTATAAAAAAATCATTTTTGATGATGTAAATGAAACTATATGAATAGATATTTTACTTTTGTGATAATCTATAAAACTGAGTTGCGTATTTGTCTTCTGCTGAAGATTGCATTATTAAAAAAAACACAATACTTCCATATTTTTTATTACAACAAATATACAAATAAATACAATAAATTGTTTATAATTTAACATTTTAACAATTAATTGAAATAATCAATAACAAAAAGAACAAATAAGTATTATTTTAACTTTTACGGCTAATTTTCAAAACAAAATTCCATAAAACGCAAAAAAAAGCTGTTTCATTTCTGAAACAGCTTTCGTATAAGTCAAAATCAATAATTAGAATTTAATTACAGATTTCATTTTTTCGTTTTCTTCCATTACCAATTCATCATCAACAAGGATTTTTCCAGAGTGCTCATCAATAATGATTTTCTTTCTCTGAGCGATTTCCATTTGCTTTTGAGGAGGGATAGTGAAGAAAGATCCTTTCGGAGCTCCTCTTTCTAATCCTACTACAGCAAGACCGTTGATAGAGTTGGTTCTGATTCTGTTGTAAGAAGCCAATAATCTCTCATCAATTTTCCCTGCGAATTCTTTAGACTGCTCTAAAAGATATTCTTCTTCTTTCTGCGTTTCAGAGATCAGACCATCCAATTCTTCTTTCTTGAATTTCAAGTGGCTTTTCAAATCATCGATCTTAGAGTTCAGTTCGCTTAAAGTTTCGTTTTTGTGAGCAATTTTAGCTCCGAACTCTTTAATTCTTTTTTCAGCAAGCTGAATTTCCAGATCCTGGAATTCCATTTCCTTCCCTAATGCTTCAAACTCTTTATTGTTTCTTACATTATCCTGCTGAGATTTGTATTTCTCAATTAAAGTTTTAGCATGGTTAATCACTTCATGCTTTGTTTTGATCTGATCGTCCTGATCTTTGATATCAGCATGAAATTTTTCAGCTCTTTTTTCAAGACCTTCAATCTCAATTTCAAGATCTTCAACTTCAATTGGCAATTCTCCTCTAGTATTTCGGATTTCATCCAATCTTGAATCAATGATCTGTAAATCGTATAAAGCTCTTAATTTTTCTTCAACTGAAATATCGTTGGTTTTTGCCATATTTAAATGAAATAATTTACTGGGTTTGTTTTTTCAATAGATTTTGAAATTGCAAATGTACTAAATTTTTGTGATAAAATTTCAAATAATTGTTGAGTAACAAATTGTTCTGATTCATAATGTCCTATATCACAGATCAGCATTTTAGACTCAGCCAGAAAATAGTCGTGATATTTAAGATCTCCGGTAAGGTAAGCGTCACATTTCCTGGCAGCTGCAGATCTTATTCCGCTTGCCCCTGAACCTCCCAGAACGCCTACTCTTTTGATTTTTTTATTGTTAAAAGAGGAATGTTTTATCACTTCCAGACCAAATTTTTCTTTTACCCATCCAAGGAAATCTTTTTCATCCATTTCCTCCTCCAGATCCCCGTACATTCCCAATCCGGCATGATGATTTTTATTATCCAGATGATACACCTGATACGCTACTTCTTCATACGGGTGGGCTGTCTTCATTGCTCCTACAATCTGCCCTTGTTTAAAATCTTCAAAAATGACAGAGATCATATCTTCATCTGCATTTTCGCGTACTCCCTGCTGTCCTGAAAACGGATTTGAACCCTCTACAGGTCTGAATGTTCCGTTACCATTTACTGTAAAACTGCATTCATCATAAAATCCGATATTTCCTGCTCCGGCCGAGAACATGGCTTCTTTTACTTTTTCTGAATAGTCTTTAGGAACAAAAACCGTTAATTGTTTTAAATTATTTTCCTTAGGCTGAAGAATCTTCATGTTCTTTAGTCCCAACTGAGTGCATATCCCGTGGTTCACCCCAAAGAAATCATTATCAAATGCAGTATGAACGGCATAAATGGCCACTTTATTTTCAATAGCTTTTAAAACAGCTCTCTCTACATAGTTCTTCCCTGTTAAAGATTTTAATCCCGAAAATATAATAGGATGAAAGCATACTATCAGATTACAATTCCTCTCGACCGCCTCATCTACTACGTTTTCCAGTGCATCATGGCAAACCAGAATTCCCGATACATCACGATCATAAACCCCACAGAGCAATCCTACATTATCAAAATCTTCGGCCTGTCTGATGCTGATTTCTTCTTCAATCTTTGCAATTACAGTTTTTAGCTTCATTAATTCATATTTTACAGTTACAGCGAAGATATTAATTTTACTAAAAATCCGGAAAAAATTTAAACAGCAAAAAAAACCGGCTTTCGTAAACCGGTTTCATTTGACACTAAAAAAGGAATTAGATTAGACTGTTAATCTTTGAAAAGCGATACTCTTGTAAAGGAATCTACTACCACACCACAGTTGATATCGGATTCCATAAAAAGCTGATAACCTCGTCCCGGATCAAGACTCGCAGGGTCCGCAATGGTATAGAAATAAAAGGTAAGAATGTTACCTGTTCCACTGGAGCCGCTTGGAACCAGCTGGATAGAGTTAATTTCAAAACCGGAATCGGGATTTTTAAAAGTAGCTTTTATGGATCCTGAAGAGTTGGAACCCGGAGTAATTGTAGCAATTACTCTCCAAAAATGAACCTGCCCGTTAATTTCATTTTCTCTCCATTTACCGCTAGCTGCAATATAGATATTGCTCGTAACTCCCGGAAATGGAACAGTAGTTTCCGGCCAGCTTGTAGTAGGGCTTGCTGCAAAAACCAGCGGTGTGGCATAAAGCACCTGCTGTCTTGGGCCATAGCCGCTTCCTGAAGCACTTAAACTGAATGAGGGTTTTACATTTGCGTTTCCAGAATTTACTTTAACGACACCGTCGTTACCAGCCTGAGAAGATGTGGGAACAAAAAGCTGTCTCCAGAGGGTACCATCCCAATACTGGAAGTTATTCGTTGTCGTATTAAAAATAAGGGTTCCTGCGGTAAGGTTTGCGTTTACTACACCTGCAGGAGGTACTGTGGAAACGTCATTATCAGCCAGGTTGGTATCCCGGTCAGTATCAGTAAGGCGAGGAATGAGAATTCCTTTCTGGTTGGAAACTATATCCAGTACTGAAGCACTATTTGGTGTAACAGTATTAATCCCAACCTGAGCATACGAAATACTGTTTATTAAAAACAGTAGTAAGAAGGTTAAAATTTTTCTCATGATATAAAGCTTTTGTAGAATAAAATTACAAAGTTGAATCATAAAAATGTTAAAAAAATAATTTTTATATGTCATATTTTATTCGTATTTTACTAATTATAACATATTGTAAATCATTAAATTAATACAAAATAATTCACTTTTACATGATACTTTTTCCATTAACATTTGCAGGATTCTTTTAACAATCATATATTTACTGTATACTTTATGGAAATTATTAACTTCGCTGTGAAATAACCTATATAAATGGAAAGAGAACATAATCTGATTCCCGAGGACACGCTTTGGAAAAGATTCCTTTACCGGATAATTTATCGCTCCGATACGAAGCTTGGAAAACTCTTCGATATTATATTATTGTCTTTAATTCTTGCCAGTACTGCAATTATTATGATGGAAAGTGTACCTAAGCTTGATAAAAGATTCCATTATACCTTTCTGATTCTTGAATGGATTATCTCTATTTTTTTTACCGTGGAATATTCGATGCGGATTGCTGTGGTAAAAAATAAACGGAATTATATATTCAGTTTTTTCGGAATTATTGATTTTCTGGCTCTTGTTCCTTTCTTCCTTAGTTTTTTCTTTCCCATTACCAAGTATTTTCTGATTTTCAGGATGCTGAGAATGCTGAGAATTTTCAGGATTTTCAATTTACTGGATTTTATGAACGATGGATATTTAATTGTAAGGGCTTTAAAAAACAGTTCAAGAAAAATTTACATCTTCCTGTTGTTTCTGATTATTTTTTCGGTTATCGTAGGCTCGCTGATGTTTATGGTGGAAGGCGGAAGACAAGGCTTTGAAACCATACCACAATCAATATACTGGGCGGTTGTTACCGTAACCACAGTGGGCTATGGTGATGTGTCGCCTATTACACCTTTAGGGAAGTTTTTCGCTGTTGTTCTGATGCTTGCCGGTTACTCCATCATCGCAGTTCCTACCGGTATTGTAACAGCAGAAATGAGAAACAAAAGACAAAACCTTGAACTGGTATGTGAACGCTGCGGAAACGATGATATTGACGATGATGCAAGGTACTGTAAGAAATGTGGCAAGAAATTAGCTTAATATTTGGTATAAATAAAATTTATTCACCAAATACCACAAAATCATGGAACCAAAAAAGAAAAACAGACCGAATAGCTTAGTGATTATTCTTTTTGCGCTTATAGTGCTGATGATCATCATCTACTTTATATTAGCAATGTTCTTCCCCACTGTTTTTGACCTTATGAATAAAGGAGAAATACAGCCTGTACCCAATAAATGATAAGTAATGAGGTAAGTATGGAAAATAATTTCTGATCAACAAGAACAATACGAAAAAATAAAAAGATGAGTGAAGTATTTCACTCATCTTTTTTAAAAATTTTTCAAATCAGATTCTATTGATATGGATAAAAAAAGACGGATCATCAATGACCCGTCTCCCTTTTTTATTTAAATGAATGAATTATTTTTTAATGGCTTTGATGGTCTGCTTAGATCCATCTTTCATTTCAAGTGTTACTAAATACACTCCCTGCATTAAATCTCTTAAATGGATCGTGGCTTCAGGGTTGGCGATTGTTTTTACTAATCTTCCTGTAGCATCTGTCACAGATACATTTTTTACATTTTTCACATCAGAGATATTCAATACATCCGTAAATGGATTAGGATACACCTGAATATTATTTTTTGCTACAGTCACTTCAGAGGTTGCCAGGTTAGCATTGTTAATGCTGATATCGTCAATATACAGATTATACTGGTCCGGATCTGAATACGCATTAAATCCAAAGAAATACACTCCGGTTGCAGGAACTGTAAATGTTACAGATTCTGTATGAGCCATTTCATCATTGATTGAAGGGTAATCTGCGATAGAACCCGTCATTGCAGCTGCTTCGGGTGAAGTTCCAAACGCAACTTTCAATTTTTCAACATAGGTTGACGAGTTGTTCCCATATTTATAACTAATGGTATATTGTACTCCCGCTGTCAAATTCAGCCCTTGGGTAAAGAACCATGCATTACCGGAATTGGAAGAATTATACTGGTATTTCAACACATTGGTAGTGAATCCCTGGCTATCGGAAGGAGGATCCGTTGTTTTCCAATCATTTCCTGTTCCTGCATTCACATTCACTGTACAGCCAGGCAGATCCGGAACAGTAACGTTTTCAAAATCTATGGTGTAAGGAAGATTTGCACTTGAACATAATGTTGTAAAGGCAACATGATCACTCCATGCGCTTTTACTTGTTGCACTACATGCAGATCTCACCCATACATAATACATCGTAGAAGGAGCTAAACCAGGAATATTATAAGTAGTTGCAGTAATTCCTGTAAAATTAGGTGTACTTGTTGCTGTAGGTGCTGTATTGGTTGTACTGTAATAAATATCATATCCGTTGGCAGGAACCGGAGTAGCTGCAGCCCACGAAACGGTAGCCCCTGCAGCTGTTATATTGGAGACAGCCAGTGCATTAGGTTCGCTACAAGCCGGAGCGACATCTATATTAATATCATCAACATATAATTGATTCATATTAGCATCAGAATAGGCCTGGAATCCAAAATAATAAATACCTGTAGTGGTTGGTGTGAAGTTCACAAAGGCACTTGTTGCTGTGCTGACAACAATACTCGAATGGTCAGCTAATGTATTGGTCATTCCCGCACTTGTAGCTGAAGTTCCATAGGCAACTTTCAGTTTTTCTTCATATACGGTTCCTTCTGCGTTTGCATATTTATATTTAATTCTGTAGGTTACCCCTGCTGTAAGATTAATACCGTTGGTGAAAAACCATGTATTAGCATTATCAGCATAATCATAAGAATACTGAAGAACATTTCCTGTGAATCCCTGAGCATCCAGATCACCTGTTTCCCAAATATTTCCTGCCCCATCATTAACTACCGAAGTACAAGTTGGCATGTCAGGCGGGGTTATGCTTTCGAAATCCAATGCATACGGCACTCCCACAGCAACACATGATGTCATAAATGTTGCCATTTGAGACCATGCACTCTTATCTGAAGAACTGCAAACAGAACGCACCCACACATGGTAAGTGGTAGCTGGTACCAGTGAAGGCAGATTGGCAGTTAATGCATTGCTTGTCCCGGAAACCACTGTAGTAGCAGTAGGATATGTACTGGAAGTGGAGTAATAATATTCATAGCCGCTTCCCGGTGCAGAAGAAGGTGCCGTCCATCCAACCTGAGCAGAATTGGCAGTAACAGCAGATACCGTTAAAGCAGATGGTGCAAAACATGTTGGAACAGCCCCAATTACTACCGTATAATCATGAGCTTCTCCATACCCATCTGTATTACATGGAACAGGATCCCCGGAAAACCTGTCTCCCACTCTCATTCTGTAAGTACCAGGAGTAACAGTAGAAGGAATTGTTATAAGTCCTGAGGTAATATTGTCAGCCCCTACGGGAGTGCTGCTTGCAGAAGCTACCAGCTCCGGAGCTGCATCATCAAAAGTTCCATCGTTATTAAAATCTATCCAGATGCGAACATTCTGATCACTGTAATCATGCTTGACACTGAAATCATAATTTAAACCTGCACTTAGGTTGATCGTCATAGAAGTATAATCTCCATATGCATTAGCGGAACAACCTGTATTGGAATGATCAAATCCGGCACCCGGAATTGCAAAAGTATCTATCATATCCCCTCCGCTACAGCCACTAGCAAATGCAGGTGTACAGTAGGTCTGCGCAGAGGATAAAAAGCCGGTTATCAAGAAACCAACGAGTAAAAAATTTTTCATATAAATCAATATTAGTTACTCAAATCTAGTGAAAATCAGCAACAAAAAAAATATTTTTTTCATCATATGACAATAAATTCAAATTTTCTTTCAACAAAAGACAATTTGAATTAAAAAAAAGAGACCGCCCAAATTGAGCAGTCTCTTTCTTCTGTTTTTTTTAAACTATTTATTTCTTAATTGCTTTAACGGTTTGTTTAGATCCGTCTTTCATATTAAGAATTACTAAATACAATCCTTCTTTCAGATCTCTCAATTGAAGCTCAGAAGAAGGTTTTTCGATGGTCTTAATCAATCTTCCGGAAACATCAACAATTGAAACAGATTGTACTTTCGATACATCAGAAATTGTTAGCTTGTCAGTAAACGGATTAGGATATACATTAATCTTATTCTCTTTTACTGCAGTTTCAGCAGTTGCCAGGTTAGGATTTTGTTTTACTTCAACGTTATCTAAAAGAACATCATCATAGAAGTATCCGTTACCACTCACGTTTTTATCTACAGTAAACCTCACCTGAATAGTTGCTCCGATATAAGAAGCTGCTAAAGGAACAGCAACTGTTCTCCATTGATTTAAGTTGGTATTATCACTAAAGATCACTACCCAACCGTTTCCATCATTTACCTCTACCGTAAGTTTATTATTATCATAAGTAGAAGGGGAAACTGTAGTACCACTTGACGTAGAATGGTTTTTAAACCAGTCAAAAGAAACAATTGGCGCAGTTAAGCCTGTTAAATTTACGGAAGGAGTAACCAATTGTACAGTATTTGAACCCGCACCTGAATACGGTGAACTTGCATCTACCCACGCATATGTACCTGCCGCTTTTTGGTTATTAGCCGGGCTCGCACCATAATCTGCACTTCCTGCAAATTTCCAGAAAAGAGTTGCATCCGTACCTGTTGCTGTAGGGTTTACATTGTTCCAGCAGTTTGGTGCTGCTCCATTGTCAAAGTTTTGAGTAAAAGGTGCCATAACCGTTCCACAAAGTGTATTGAAAATAGCAACAGTAGAACTCCATGCGCTCTTATCAGAAGCACTACATACCGATCTTACCCATAAATAATAAGTAGTAGAAGGAGAAAGTCCGGATAAAGGAGCTGAAGTTGTAGTACTGGATCCCGAAACCGTAGCAGAGGCTGTAGGAGCTGTACTGCTTGTAGAATAATAGTATTCATATCCACTTCCGGGAGCGGCAGCCGGAGCTGTCCATGAAACACTTGCGCTATTAGTGGTAATCGCTGAAACTGTAACAGCTGATGGCTCTGAACAGGTAGGAGTAACATCTATATTAATATCATCTACATAGATTTGATTCATATCTGCAAGAGAATATGCCTGGAATCCGATATAATAAACTCCTGTTGCGCTTGGCGTAAAGTCTGTAAAAGTATTTGTAACAGTTCCACCGGTAATATTACCATGATCTGCTATGGTATTCGTCATTGCCGAACTTGCGGGAGAAGATCCGTACGCTACTTTTACTTTTTCAGGATATTGTGTTGTACCGGTTGCGTTTGCATATTTATATTTAATTCTATAGCTAACGCCCGCTGTAAGGTTTAAACCTTGGGTAAAGAACCATGTATTGGCAGCATTACTACTGTTGTATGAATAATTAAGCACTTTCCCTGTAAATCCTGTTGGAGCAGTTGCTGTTTTCCATAAATTCCCGGAACCGCTATTAATAACTGTTGTACAAGTCGGTAAAGCCGGAGTAGTAACACTTTCAAAATCTAAAGTATATGGTAAGCCAGTTGAGCTACACACGGTCTGGAATGACCTTACTGTACATGCTGTCGCAGGACCTGCAATATTGGCAGTATATGCAGTAACAGAATAATAATATGTAGTAACAAAGTTGAGAGGTGTAGTGATCGCATAAGAATTATTAGCTCCACCCGCGATATCTATATCTAGAACATCATTTCCTCCTGAAGTGGTTCCGACTTTTAGTTTGTATCCTGCGGCTCCGTTTATGGCATTCCATGTAATGGTAGGAGTTACACTTACTCCTGTAGCGCTGGAAGCCGGAGCTGTTACTGTAGGACAAAGACCTAATGTTGTAAAGTTAGCCGAGCTTGACCATACCCCTTTATCTGTTCCGTTACAGTTTCCTCTCACCCAATAGTAATACTGAGTTGAAGGAGTCAAACCTGATAAGTTAGCTGTTGTTACCCCTGCACCTACAGAACCCGAAGGAGTAACTGTTGAAATCGGAGCAGTTGAATTGGTAGAATAATAATATTCATATCCATTACCCGGAGGTGTTGTTGAAGCCGTCCAGCTTATCGCTGCAGATTCAGGAGTCAGAGCAGCAGAAGAAAGGCCGGTTACTGTACTTGCGCAGTTCGGTGTAGTTGAAAAAGATCCTGCAGACGCATATCCGCTTCCGGATCCGGCTGCATTTGGAATATGAGAATACACGGATTGTACCGCACCATTTAAAGCCTGTACCTGAACCTGATACGTAGTATTCTGAGTAAGACCGGTAATAGTAGCAGTAGCGGCAGAAACCGGATTACCAACGAGGTCGGTCCAGTCACAGTTTCCCACTTCTCTATACTGAACATTGTACGCTGTAGCACCCGTTGGAGCCGTCCAGTTTACGGTAGCAGCGTTATTGGTGATTCCGGTAGCAGCAGCAAAAGTCCTTACCGGTGCTTGTGTACCTGGTGTCCATTTATACTGCAATCCTGCCGGAATTTTAACACTTGCATTTGTTGTACTGGAGAAAATCATTGTACTGCTATTACCGCTGCCGGTAACAGCTTTAGACCAGTCGCAGGCAGTTCCGGACGGTACATTTCCGATCATCAGAGAATTTACATTGGATGTATAAGTAGTACTGTTTCCCCTTATTCCTACCTGTGGTGTACTGCCCGAAGTACTGGTACCCGGATCCGTACAGTTTCCGTAAATAATCTTTATTTCACCGGTAGCATACACCAATCTGATCTGAAAATTTAATTTTTCAGTAGATCTGTTATGGTAATTAGCATGATCCTGCCATTGCACCACAAATTCGGTTCCCAGATCCTCATATCTAACCTCATGGTTACCTGGCGGCTGTGGGGAATCCGTTGATAAAAATCCTCCATCCTGTCCAAAAGCAGAAATTGCTCCTGTTGTAGATCCCAAAGATGACATTGGAGTGTAGTTTGTACCTGACGGCGCTGCTCCAAAAGTTATAAATCCATTGGCACTCACATAACATGTCGTCATGGCAACACCACCGAAATTAAAGGGAGAAGATAAAGGAATCGCTGCGGATACCTCATTGTCATAAGTCGTATTCGTTCCTGTAGGAAATAATTTTGTACCTCCTGTAATCGAGGTGTAAGCTACCCCAGTACTTTTTGAAAAAGTATAGTTGGCAACATTGGTTTGTGCATAGACTCCCATACTCAGGGATGCTAAACACGAAAGTAGTAATTTCTTCATAAAATAGTAATAATAATAGTTTGGGCGGTAAATGTATAAATATTAATTTAAATTTTAAATGAAATATTGAAAAATATCATAAAATATTAAATAAAAACAATTAAAAACCCTCTTAAAATACAACAAATTCAAACGTTTATTTAATTTTAACAATTATATCACAATTCATTGTAAAATTACAAAACAGTGATTAACAGGTAATTAAGTTAGTACATAATTAAAATAGACTTCAGAAAATTTTTCTATTTAACATAAAAACCATTTAAAATTTTTCTTTAATATTGAACATATATAAACAAAAAAAAGAGTGGCTCGAGCCACTCTTTAGTTTATAATATAGTTTTCTAATTTAAATAAAACTCATATTTATTGAGAAGTTGAATTTCTTTAATCAGATCTCCGTTGAGATCTACTGAATGCTTCATAGACTGCACTTCAATATGGGAGTCATCCTCCAGGTTTTTGATAAAGAATTTCAATTTTTGATTTCCTTTGTTTCTATCGAGAACCGTTCTGAAAAAGTCAAGATCTTCAGGTCTTACATCCATCACATCCATTACTAAAGATATGCTTTTTGCAAACCGTTCAAATGCTTCCTGAAGTTCAATAACATCATTTACATTCACGAAGACTCTTCCATCTTTTACCTGAGCAAATTTTATTTTAAAAATAACAAACCTCTGCACTTCCAGTTTCTCTTTCAGCCTCATATAATCCCTGTCTCCCAATCTGAATGAGTATGACCCGGAATAATCTTCCAACGTAACAAAAGCTACTTTCTCTCCACTTCTGAAACCATCCTGAACTCTATATTCAGTAATAAGACCAGCTACCGTATATTCTTTTCCGCCTCCGCCATTTTCTCTTTCTTTCTGAAGCGTTTTCCAGTCTTTCTTTTTTTCTTCAAATAACTCTTCCTGTTTATTGGAGAAAGCCTGCTCTTTGTACGCATCTACCTCATCCAGATTCAGGAATAGGAAATTTCCTTTTGGCTCTGCTTTTTTAGTCACCTCTTCCACTACTTCCTCTTCACCTGCCACTACATCATCTGAGACAATTTCCGTAAGATCTACAGCATCGTCCTGAGCATCCTGTTCCAAAACAGGTGCTTCATCTGTAACCACTTTAGCTTCATCATTTTTCTCAAGAACAGATTTCTTAGAAAGCTGTCCCTGCATAAACTGGAACTGGTATTTAAATTCATCCAGAGGATGCGCAGAAAGATAGAAACCAATGATCTCTTTTTCTTTATTAAGCTTGTGCATATTGGGCCATTCCGGACAAGGTGCCAATTTCGGCTGTTCAATCTGTACTTCTTCTGCAAAATCTGCAAATAAAGAATGTTCCATCTCATTTTTGCTTTCCTGGAAACTTTGCCCATACCTGATTAATCTTTCCAGGTTTGTCTTTCCCGCCATATCAATATCAAAATACTGACCTCTATGGAAAGTATCCAGTTCATCAAAAGCACCGGCAAGCACTAAACTTTCCGCTACCCTTTTGTTCATCTGAGAAGGCATTATTCTTTCAAAGAAATCATAAATGTTTTTAAATCTTCCGTTTTCTCTTTCTCTGGTAATCCCTTCACTCGGTCCTTCCCCAATTCCCTTGATTGCTCCCAATCCGAAACGGATCTGTCCCTTTTCATTTACGGAGAATTTGTATTGAGATTCATTCACATCCGGTCCTAATACATCAACCCCCATACTTTTACAATCTTCCATGAACATGGTAATCGAATCCGTATTGTTAATGTTATTACTCATTACACTCGCCATATATTCTGCCGGGTAATTGGCTTTTAAAAAGGCAGTCTGATAAGCAATGAATGCATAACACGTTGAGTGAGATTTGTTAAAAGCATATTCCGCAAAGGCTTTCCAGTCATTCCATATTTTCTCTAACCTCTCTTCATTCAGGTTATTTTTTCTACCTCCTTCAATGAATTTCGGATACATTTTATTCAGAACATCGATCTGCTTTTTACCCATCGCTTTTCTCAAAGTATCGGCTTCACCTTTGGTAAAGTTGGCCAGTTTCTGGGACAAAAGCATTACCTGCTCCTGATAAACGGTAATCCCGTATGTTTCCTTTAAATATTCTTCTGTTTCCGGTAAGTCGTAGACAATTTCTTCAATTCCGTGCTTTCTGTTGATGAAGTTTGGAATGTATTTAATGGGACCCGGACGGTACAATGCGTTCATGGCAATAAGATCGGCAAAAACCGTTGGTTTAAGCTCCCTCATGTATTTTTGCATTCCGGGACTTTCATACTGGAAAATCCCCACCGTTCTTCCTTCTTTAAACAGCTGATAGGTTTTAGCATCATCAAGCGGAATGAGATCCGGATCGATATCTACATTATACCTTGCTTTCACCAGCTTTAATGCATCCTTAATGATGGTAAGCGTTCTCAGGCCAAGGAAGTCCATTTTCAGAAGTCCTGCACTTTCCGCAACGGAGTTATCAAACTGTGACACCAGGATATCAGCATCTTTTGCTGCGATGGTCACCGGAACCAGATTACTCACATCTTCCGGTGTAATAATAACCCCACAGGCATGAATTCCGGTATTTCTGATACAGCCCTCCATCTTTTTCGCACTAGCCAGCACTCCATGTCGTGCATCATCAGGACTGTCGAGAACATATCTCATTTCATCAACGAGCATCTGTTCTTCCGGTTTCAATTTATCATATTTTGCTAAAGCTTTTGCGATATTCATTCCCGGACTTGGAGGAATCAGCTTAGCAATATTGTTCGTATCAGGAATAGGAACATCAAGAACCCTTCCGGCATCTTTAATAGCAGATTTTCCACCCAACACCGAGTAAGTAATAATCTGTGCTACCTGAGTTTTACCGTATTTTTCAACGACCCATTTGATAATCTTATCTCTTCCTTCATCATCAAAGTCAATATCAATATCGGGCATGGAAATCCTTTCCGGATTCAGGAATCTCTCAAAAAGGAGATCGTATTTAATCGGGTCTACATTGGTAATTCCGATACAATAAGCAACAGCAGATCCTGCGGCCGAGCCCCTTCCCGGACCTACCCAAACTCCCATATTACGGGCTTCGTTACAGAAATCCTGTACAATAAGGAAGTAACCCGGGTAACCGGTATTGGCAATTACTTCAAGCTCAAAGTCAAGACGTTCTTTAATATCGTCCGTTATCCCTGTTTCTGCATATCTTTTCTTAGCTCCTTCATAAGTAAGATAGGTAAGATAAGCCATCTCCCCTCTTTTTCCTCCGTCTACCTCATCTTCAGCGTGAATAAACTCTTCCGGAATATCAAACTTGGGAAGGAGTACGTCTCTTTTTAAGGTATAAGGTTTAAATTTAGCCGTAAATTCTTCATAGGCATCAAAAGCATCAGGATAAGCTAAAAAGGCTTCTTTTATTTCATCAGAATTTTTGATATAATATTCACCTGTAGCCAACCCTCTTCTTTTACCAAAACCTTTTCCAACAGGTGTTGTCAGCTTTTCACCATCTTTGATACAGCTTACAATATCCTGAATATTAGAATCATCCTTATTGGTGTAAAAAGTCTCATTCTGAGCCAGAATTTTAACATCATATTTATCAGCCAGATACAACAGCACTTCATTCAAATGCTCTTCTTCAGGCAGTTTATGATTCTGAATCTGCACATAAAAATCATCTTCAAAGGTATCTTTCCACCATTTGAAAAGTTCTTCCCCTTTCTGTTCACCGGTATTCAAGATCGCATCAGGTATATCTCCCATAATTCCGGAAGTCAAAGCAATGACCCCTTCTTTATACTGGGCGATCAATTCTCTGCTCACCCTTGGAACTCCAAAATAGAATCCTTTCAGAAATCCGATACTGGAGAGTTTTGCCAGATTTTTATATCCATTAAAGTCTTTCGCCAAAAGTACTACCTGCGTTCTCCTGTCCGGATCATCTTTTGTAAACTGCTTTTGTTCATAACGTTCTGAAATATAAAATTCGCAGCCTACCACTGGGATAAGCGGCTCGGAAACAGGCTCAGCTTCAGTAAATTCTGTTCCGTTTTCTTCTGCCTCCTGTTTTTTTGCCAGGTATTCTTTATGCTTTTTTGCTCTGTCACCATTAGCACCCTCCACTGCTGAAACGAACTTGAAAGCTCCCATCATATTCCCGAGATCCACCATACCGACAGCCGGGAAGTTTTCATCGGAAGCTTTTTTAATCAAGTCATTGATGCTTGAAGTAGCGGTAAGTGTAGAGAAAACACTGTGATTGTCAAAATTGAAATATTTACCTAAATCAATTTCATCTATGCTTCCGAAATCCTGCTGCTTTTTCTTATTATGAAAATCAGCAACCTGCCTTCTGATAACAATATTGAAAGGCTTAATGGGATCCGGATAAAGACTTCTGAAATAGGCGAGCTGATCTTCCGAAATCTTTAAGGTATCTGCGGGTACTACTCCAATTCTTACCATTTCAAAGAAAGCTCTGGCAGTAGCATTTACGTCCGCAGCGGCATTATGGGCTTCATCAAATTTATTCCCATAAAGTTTTTCATAAAGTTCTTCAAGCTTCGGAGGTTTGAATCTTCCTCCACGTCCTCCTCCAAGCTGGCAGAAATCCGTTCCCAAAATCATGGTATCTGCTTTGGGCTTTTCCTGAAGGTTATCCTTCATATTTTTTCTGTAAAATTCTGCTCCAACAATATTATAGTCGAATTCTACATTATGTCCGGAAACCACTCTTACCCTTTCCAGGACTTTAGAAAACTCTTCAAGAATCTCCTGCAGATCCCGTCCTTCCTCATTGGCAATTTTGGTTGTAATTCCGTGAATACGTGCTGCATTAAAGGGAATATCATACCCTTCAGGTTTTATGATATAATCCTGGTTTTCAATCAGGTTCCCATCATCATCGTGCACCTGCCATGCAATCTGAACCATTCTTGGCCAGTTATCCGAGTCTGAAAGCGGGGCGTTGAAATTTTTTGGTAAACCGGTTGTTTCTGTGTCAAAAATTAAATACATATAATGTTCTAACTTTTTTATAAAAAGAGAATGTAAAGTTACTTCATTTTTTTCTAATCAGCACTCTTGTTTTACTATATAAATATCCGGCTTTTTTTAATTATAAGGTCTTCATTTCATTTACTGCATCAGGATTTTACTTTTCTAATCAAACACTCTTCCAAGAAAAAATTAAAACTTTGATGGGACAGGTGGCTGGGTCGAGATTTTTTTCAGCTATTTTTTCACAAAATAGTGACATTCTACCTGTAAATGACATAAAATAAAAACTACAACCATAAACAGGAGTATCAAATTATTCATAAAGCAAGACAAAAAAAATTAAAAACATTAATAAAAAAGCACTTTAAATGACTATAATTAAAAATAAAAGCATTTTGTTTATATATTTATTAAAACAAAACCTAAAAAAACATCACAATGAAAAAAATCTTTATTTCGATCAGCATGCTGACAACTATTGTCATAAATGCTCAAAACAGTAATGAAATTTTAAAAAGAGATTTAGAACGTCAAAGAATAGAAAACAACAAAAAATTTGATCTTTATCTCTCAAAATACCTGGCGGCTGGTAAAAACCCCGAGCCTCTTAACGAACTTGAGGAACAGCGAAAAAACCTGGCAGGATTTGATCCGGATGGAAAACCGTATTTCTATCAATCTCATGATCTGGATCAGATAAAAAACTCCAATGCAGACTTTTTACAGGATGGCAACATCACAGGACTAACAGGTTCATTTAACGGCGAAAATATTAAATACACCATCTTCGACGGCGGAAGAGCATTTGAAGGACATATGTTATTCAATAATGCCCCTGGCAGGATAAACAATAAAGAAGCCAGCACCATGAACTACAGTTCGCACTCCACCGGTGTTACCGGATTTATAGGAGCCAAAGACTATCCTTACACTTATACCTTTTCCAATGGCACAACCCGGGTTACGAATTTCAGAGGAATAGCACAAAATTCAACTTTTGACAATTACGCATTTGCCACTACAACATTAGCCGGAGCTTCTGCTCCCAGTACATTGTTCGAAAAAATAGTTCTGGCACAGCCCAAAATATCCAATCATTCATATGGCACTAACCTCGGTTGGGATATGTCAGGATTTTCTTGGATATGGAAAGGGCAATTTACAAGTCCCGGAACCAGCATGGATCTACAGGGAACCTATCTTACCAGTGATCAGACTTACGACAATATCGTGTATAATAATCCTACCTATGTTATCGTTAAATCAGCCGGAAATTCATATGGAATGGGACCCGCGGGAAGCATCTTTCCTAAGTATTATATAAGCAGTGCGGGAAGCTATGTACAATTTGCCAGTACAGACACAGTACCACAAAACAATTGTGCTTTAGGATATGACTGTATCAGCACTGGCTCTTTGGCAAAAAATATTATCGTAGTGGGTGCTTCTGATATTCTGACTGCCAGTGATAAAAGATACTCTTCCCCTTCTGATGTGATAAGATCAAGCTACAGCAGCGCCGGCCCAAGAGATGATGGTGCCATAAAACCGGATATCATCACTACAGGAACGAATGTAGTATATGCATCCACAGCCGAAAATACAACAGGCAGCAGTTTACCCGCCTCAGGCAGTGGAACCTCTTTTTCAGCACCTATTGTTACAGGAATCATAGGAGTATGGATGCAGATTTATAAGCAGCTTTTTCCTGCTCTTGAACTTAACGCAGCATCAGCCAAAACATTAATGGTCCATTCCGCATCTGAAGCAGGAACTGTCGGTCCAGATCCATGGAATGGCTGGGGATACATCAATGCAAAAAAAGGAGCTGAACTTCTTGTAGGAAAATTCAATAATACCGTACTATTTAATGATGAAACCTTAAATAACGGGTCTGTTAATACCCAAACAGTAAAAGCATCCGGATCTGAGCCCTTAAAAGTAACCTTATCCTGGGTTGACCCGGAATATGTGGTCCCCTCAAGCATAACATGGACAGAAGCCTATAATAACAGAACTTCCAGATTGATAAACGATTTAGATGTACGAATTATAGATACCGGGACCGGCATCATTTATCAGCCCTGGAAATTAAATGCACTAGATCCAATGAGTCCTGCTACAAAAGGAGACAACACCGTAGACAATGTAGAACAGGTAGTTATTGATAACCCGACACCAGGAGCTGTTTATAGAATTGAAATTTCTCATAAAGGAACATTAAAAAATAACGCTTCTCCGAGTGTTACTTCTCCTCAAAACTACTCCGTGCTCGTAACAGGATTTACTGAAGTACTGGGTGTTAAAGGAACAGGATCTGCAGCGGATGCTGTAACCGTAGCTCCAACTGTTGTAAAAGACTTTACCAATATACTAAAAGCGCCTAGAAAGTCTACCTTTACGATCTATGATCTTTCCGGTAAAAAATTACAGACCGGAATCATTAACAATGACAAAGAACCAATAGATTTATCCACTTACACCAAGGGAATTTACATCATTGAAATAAAAACAGACAAAGATGTTATTTCTAAAAAAGTGATCAAGGAATAACCTATATACAGAAAGATTCTTCACAAAATACTAACAGTTGTTAGTATTTTGTTTTTTTGTGTATATTTGCTTCCTATGGAAAATGCACTTCACGAAAAAGTTTCTCAGGATATATTACTCAAAGCGTATAATCATATGATGCTGGCCAAAGCCATGGCTGACATTTACGAAGAAAACAGAAATGTATGCAAATACGTTCACAGTACTTCCAGAGGTCACGAAGCTATTCAGCTTGCAACAGCCTATCAGCTAAAGAAGGAAGACTGGGTTTCTCCTTATTACAGAGACGAAAGTATTCTTTTAGGAATAGGTTTTGAACCGTACCAATTGATGCTTCAATTACTGGCTAAAGCTGATGATCCTTTTTCAGGCGGAAGATCTTATTACTCACACCCTTCAAGCAGGGATGAAAACAAACCCAAAATTGTTCACCAGAGTTCTGCGACAGGAATGCAGACTATTCCTACGACAGGAGTGGCACAGGGAATAAAATACATTCAGGATTTCAACCTTCAGCAATTTGAAAACAACCCTGTTGTGGTTTGTAGCCTTGGAGATAATTCTGTTACTGAAGGTGAAGTGAGTGAAGCTTTACAGTTTGCTGCTTTACACCAGCTTCCTATTATTTTCCTGGTTCAGGATAACGAATGGGGAATTTCTGTAACAAAAGACGAAGCAAGAACCTGTGACGCTTATGATTTCGTAGCCGGATTTACCGGGTTGAGCAGAATGAGAGTAGACGGAACTGATTTCGTGGAAAGCTTTGAAGCCATGAAAAAAGCCGTAGACTTTGTAAGAACAGAAAGAAAACCGTTGGTTGTATGTGCAAAAACGGTATTAATTGGACATCACACTTCAGGAGTAAGAAGAGAGTTCTATAGAGATGAAGAAGATTTAACAAAACACAGAGCTAAAGATCCGGGAGAAATCCTTAGAAAATATTTACTGGAAACAGGTGTAGACGAAGATCTTTTAAAGCAAATCACTAAAAAGGCACGTCTTGAAGCAGAAGAAGCTTTCGAAAAGGCTAAAAATGCAGAAGATCCAAAGCCCGAAACCGTAATGCAGCACGTTTTCGCTCCTACTCCCATTACAGAGGAAACAGGAACACGTGAACCTGCCAACGGAGAAAAAATTGTAATGGTAGATGCTGCCATCCACGCAATACAGGAATTGATGTGGAAACATCCGGAAGCTCTTCTTTACGGACAGGATGTAGGAGAAAGAATTGGTGGAGTTTTCCGTGAAACGGTAACATTAGGAAAAAAATTCGGAAGTAAAAGAGTTTTCAATACCGCCATTCAGGAGGCTTATATCATTGGGTCTACAGCGGGAATGAGTGCTGTTGGACTAAAGCCAATTGTTGAGGTTCAGTTTGCAGATTATATTTATCCGGGAATCAACCAGTTAATTACGGAAATTTCAAAATCCAGTTATTTAAGTGGTGGAAAATTCCCTGTAAGCAACATCATCCGTGTCCCTATCGGAGCCTATGGAGGTGGTGGTCCTTACCACAGTGGAAGTGTTGAAAGCATCTTAGCCAATATCAAAGGAATAAAAATAGCATATCCAAGTAACGCTGCCGATTTTAAAGGGTTATTAAAAGCTGCTTATTATGATCCAAACCCAGTTGTAATGCTGGAGCATAAAGGATTATACTGGAGTAAAGTTCCGGGAACTGAAGATGCTAAAACGATAGAACCTGCTGAAGACTATGTTCTTCCATTCGGAAAAGGTAAGGTAATCATTGAAGCTGATAAAGCGGAAACTGAAAAAGGCAGAACTTTATTGGTGGTAACTTATGGTATGGGAGTTTATTGGGCTAAAGAAGCAGCCAAGAATTTCAACGGAAGAGTTGAAGTGATCGACTTAAGAACACTTATCCCTCTGGATGAAGAACTTGTTTTTGAAAGAGTAAAAGCGCATGGAAAGTGTATCGTTCTTACAGAAGAGCAGCTCAACAACTCTTTTGCAGAAGCATTTGCACACCGTATCTCCAAGAACTGCTTCAAGTATCTTGATGCTCCGGTAGAAACGATGGGATCACTGGATGTACCTGCCGTTCCGATCAATCTGGTTCTGGAAAAAGAAATGCTTCCCAATGCTGAGAAGCTCAGCAATAAGATCGAAGAAATGCTGAAATATTAATTTCATATAAACTTAAAACCTCTAAAAATATTTAGAGGTTTTTTTATGCATTTTTTTCACTACTTTTATTTAAGATTATCAATCTCAATTCTAGTCGATTATCAACCAACAAAACACAATTATCCATTATCTGAGAGGTACTACGAAATACTATTAATCCCAGTTTGGTATTTATTTTGTCTCTATACGCAAAACACATCCATCTTTATGATCACAACCAAATACGTCAATTATAAACAGGTTCTCAATCTTGCCGGTGTACATCTCATCCTTATCTCTATCTGGTGTACATTG
Organism: Chryseobacterium sp. KLBC 52; assembly: GCF_003347605.1. Taxonomy (GTDB): domain Bacteria; phylum Bacteroidota; class Bacteroidia; order Flavobacteriales; family Weeksellaceae; genus Chryseobacterium. Next base: position 58,850 of record NZ_QDFZ01000011.1, read on the forward strand.
ATTGCTGTTTTATTTTATTTCTTTAACTGGCATTGGATGACCATTCCATGGGTTCCTGTTGCATTAATTGGTACAGCAGAAGCATTCCTTGTGGGTTTTAAAAACAACCAGGCCTATGACAGACTTTGGGAAGCCAGAAAAATATGGGGTGGAATTGTGAATTCCAGCCGTTCGTTCGCTTCTATGGTATATGCTTTCGATACCAAAAATGAAGAAATTGGAGTTTTTGATCTTGAAGACCGCAAAAGAAGGATTGTCTATCGTCATATTGCATGGTTATATACTTTTCGTGAGCAACTTCTGGTGCCTACAGAATGGGAGCACATCAGCACAGAAAATAACAAATTCGGGAATATCAACCTGAGAAGAAACAGATTGATCAAGGCAGGTTTTCCGGATTATGGAAGAGCTCCTATTTTCCTTCACAAATATCTTTCTGAAGAAGAATATGAGCTTAAAAACGATTATAAAAACTTTGCTACCTATCTGGTTGCCCAACAGGCAAAAGATATCAATGAGCTGAAAAACATGAACGCCATTACAGAATTCAACCAGACCCAGCTTCAAAACAGCCTGAATGAATTCTACAATTTTCAGGGACAGGCAGAAAGAATCAAAAAGTTTCCTTCTCCAAGACAGTTTGCCAGCACAGCCTTTGTTTTCAATATTCTCTTTATTATGCTGCTTCCATTAGGATTAGTGAATGAGTTTGCAAAGCTTGGTGATTGGGGAATCTGGACTTCCATTCCTTTCTGCATCATCATCGGATGGATTTATATCATTATGGAACTGGTAGGAGATTATTCTGAAAATCCTTTTGCAGGATTAATGTTTGACGTTCCGATGCTTTCGATCTGCAGAACGATTGAAATAGATCTTCTTCAGATGAGCGGAGAAACAGAGCTTCCTGATCCTATCTCTTCCAAAAACGGAGTTTTGGTTTAATTTCTTAGTTACTTTAAAGGCTTAAACTTTATCAAAATCATTGCAAAAACTTTAAAACGTATTCAAAAAGTTCATTGTTTTTCTTAATTTAGAGGCATTGAAAGCATAAGCTATATTGATTCCCCCGAATTGATTTGGCTTTTACTTTTTTCGTCAACTAATAATTTTATCCTTCCTTTTGTAAACAATGAAATCCAGGCAACTTCTGCAGGCTATCACAATACTATGTCTTACCCTATTCTGCCCTAAAGTGAAGTCGCAGGCAGCTTTCAACAAAGAGCTACCCAAAGATTTTACAGACGGATTCACTAAAGAAATTAATGACAGCATTCCTTCCCTGGGATCTTTCATTGTTTCACAAAACAATAAGGTAATTTATGAGCAGTACTTCCATGGAGCCGATAAAGAGACTATTTTCAGTATAAAATCTGTTACCAAAAGTATCTTATCTGTGCTGGCTGGCATTGCACAGGATAAAAATATACTTCCTAACCTCAACACTCCGGTTTTAAAAATTCTTCCGGAATACAATATATCAAGAAGCAGTTTCAAAAATATTTCCAATATTGAAGGAAAGGTAGCTCATGATTCCATCAGAAATACATTAACATTAAAAAATCTGCTGACCATGCAGGGTGGTTTTGACTGGGTTGAAAATTCAAAAATTTCCACCGCTATGTTGTTTTCCGGTGATCCCGTAAAATTTGTACTGGATCTTCCTTTTGAAGAATATCCGGGGACAGTCTTCAATTATAACAGTGGTGAAACCCATCTTTTCGGCGCAGCATTAGCCAAAATCGTAAAAACTAATCTGAAACAGTTCGCCACAGAAAATCTTTTCAGGCCATTAAAGATGAATACTCCACGATGGGATACAGATTCCATGAACAGGAATATCGCAGGTTCGGAGATGTTTATGAAACCTGAAGACATGCTGAAATTCGGCACTATAATCCTGAACAACGGAAAATTTAGCGGCAAACAGATCGTCTCTTCAAAATGGATTCAGGAATCTACTTCTGAACAGGTAAAACTGGATTCATGGGATGTCATGCCGAATGCCAACGGTTACGGCTATTACTGGTGGCGAAGAAAAACCAACGGGCATCAGGCTTTTGTAGCCACCGGTTATGGCGGACAGCTTATCTGTATCATTCCTGATTTAAAAATGGTCATTGTAACCACGTGCTTTCTGAATGATAAAAATAAAGGCAGAACAGAGATTAAAAGACTTCATTATTTCATTGATAAAATAACCAAAGCAGACCAATAACTGACTGGGAAATTTATCTATAATATGATTGCCGTCGTATTTTTCACTTCGGAAATCATAAAAGAACTGTGTGTACTTGCGATGTGCTGAAGCGTCGTAAGCTTTGTGAGCATAAAACTACGGTAGTCTTCAATATCTTTCACTCCAATTTTAAGGATATAATCATAGTCACCGCTTACGTGGAAGCATTCTGTCACTTCCTGAAGATCCATCACCTCCTTTTCAAACTGTAGTACAAATTCCTTTTTATGCTGACTTAGCTTCACATGACATAAAACGATAAAATTTTTCTTAACTTTACTCTTGTCCAGCAAGGCTACATATTTTGAAATAACCCCAGCATTTTCAAGCTTTTTTACACGCTCATAAATTGCTGTAACCGACAATCCAAGCTTACCGGACAGCTCTTTGGTGGTTTGCTTACAATCTTCCTGTAAAAAAAGTAACAGTTTCTTATCCGTTTCGTCAAGTTCCATAGATATTTTTTTGGTAAAAATTTAATAATACCGAAGATACTAAATATTTTTTCTAAATAAACAATATTTTACAGTTTTATATTCTATAAATTCAATTTTATATTGTAATTATTAGGAAATTAATGCAAATTGGAACGATAAAATAAAAACAATATTTATGGAAAACTTTAACGCAGCCAATGAGATCCAGGATCTTCAGTATTTTGGTGAATTCGGAGGAGTGAATCCTTCTATCTCTGATAGCTCTACCTATACATTCCTTTCTGCAAAGACCATGTTTGATACTTTCGAAGGAAATGCGGAAGGATGTTATCTGTATTCCAGACATTCATCACCGATGAATCTGTATCTGGCCCAGGCTCTTGCCAAGATGGAAAACACAGAATCTGCCAACGTTACAGCATCCGGAATGGGAGCTATTACTTCCGTTTTGATGCAGGTGTGCAAAAGTGGAGACCATATTATTTCCAGCCGAACCATCTACGGAGGAACTTATGCTTTTCTTAAAAACTTTTTCCCTCAATTCAATGTGTCGACTACTTTTGTTGACATCAATAATTTTGAATCTATAGAAAAAGCAATCACTCCCAATACTAAAGTTATTTATTGTGAGAGTGTGAGCAATCCGCTTCTTGAAGTAGCAGATCTTAGAAAACTTTCCGAAATCTGTAAAAAACACAACCTGAAGCTGATTGTAGACAATACCTTCTCTCCTCTTTCAATCTCTCCAACATTATTCGGAGCAGATGTTGTGATTCACAGTTTAACAAAGTTCATCAACGGAAGCAGTGATACGGTAGGAGGAGTATATTGTGCAACTCAGGCATTTATTGATGATACTAAAAATGTCAATTCCGGGGCGTGTATGCTTCTTGGTCCAACGATGGATAGTTTAAGGTCTTCAAGTATCTTAAAAAATCTGAGAACATTACATATCAGAATCAAACAGCATAGCCACAATGCCATGTATCTGGCTGAGAGATTCGAAAAAGACGGTTTAAAAGTATCTTATCCCGGCTTACCATCTCATAAAAACCATGAATTAATGAAAAGTATGATTCATGAAGAATACGGATACGGAGGATTACTAACTCTGGATGCCGGAACAACGGAAAAAGCAAACGAACTGATGGAACTGATGCAGACAGAAAATCTGGGGTATCTTGCCGTGAGTTTAGGATTCTATAAAACCTTATTCTCTTGCTCAGGAAAATCTACCTCATCTGAAATCCCGGAAGAAGAAAGAGCTTCCATAGGGATTTCTGACGGACTGATCAGATTCTCCATTGGTCTGGACCACGATATCAAAAGAACTTATCATAAAATGAAGGAATGTATGCTGAAAGTAGGAGTTCTTAACCACCATGAAAACATTTCAACCATCTAATTTTATTGTAAAAAGGCTGTTTCGTTTGAAACAGCCTTTTTTATCTGTCAATCTATCTGTCTAGATATTGAATTACAAATGTTTCGTATAATCTTTTATAGGCTTGGGCTAAAGCCTTTGGAAGATTTTATTTATTTGATAAATGGGCTAAAGCCCATTCCTATTGAATTTTCTTTTGCAGACAACGATCTTGTTATTTCTTATAATAATGATGCGGAAAAGCATCCTCAGGCTTCATTCTGAAAACATTCAGTAAAATCCAGGATTTCAGGAAACCATACCCGTAAGAAAACATCTGAATATAGGTGGAAATAACCGCCATACCGGCAATGCTGATATTTTTAGTCAACAATAAAGCGTGAAACAGCACCAAAAAGGTATACAATCCGTAGAAAGCAAGGATGATTCCTCTTCCCATTATAAAATACTCCAGAAAGCCCATCAGGTATCCTAGCATAAATAAGGTAGGAAATGCAAAGGAAATCTTCACATAATTGGGGTGTCTCTGATTAAGAATCGGTCTTGCACAGCCAAATTGGTAGACCTGCTTGGAGAATTTCCCAAAATCAACCCTACGTTTATGATATACAGCAATATCATCAAAAAAAGCAGTGGTAAAACCATTTTCCCAAAGCGTCATGGAAAGATCCGGATCCTCACCTATCCTCATCTCTGAAAATCCGCCTACTTTTTCAAAAACAGCCTTTTTCACCCCCATATTAAAACTTCTGGGTTGAAATTTCGAAACAGCTTTCTTGCTCCCTCTGATTCCTCCGGTTGTAAAAACAGAAGTCATAGAATACGAAATAGCCTTCTGCATCAGATTAAATCCTTTATGCGCTTTATCTGCTCCTCCAAAAGCATCACAAGGAATGGTAAGGATATCGTTTTTAATATGTTCGATATAATCTTTTTCAACGATGACATCACTGTCTACAAATACCAGCCATTCATTGGCTGCTCTTGCTGCTCCATAATTTCTTGTCAGTCCGGGACCTGAATTATCCTTTCTGAAATATTTAATATCCAGGATTCCATCAAAATTTTCAATGGTAGGTTTCAGGTCGATTAAGGAACCATCATCTACAATAATAATCTCAAACTCCTTATCTGTCTGCTGAGTAAGAGAGGTCAACAACTCGAAAAGTTCATCTTTTCGGTTGTAAATGGCAACGACAATAGAAATAGTAGGCTTCAAATTGAAAATTTTTCAAAATTACTTATTCGCAGAACAACCTACAAACAGTTTAACAGCTTATTCAGATAAATTAACGATCGGGAATTTTACCTGCCTTACTACATGGAGATTACAAATGAAATTCTGAGCCAAGTCATTTGACATTTTAAACAAAATAAACACGAAAAATCCATCCTAATTTTGCTATAGAAATTTAAACCAATAAAAAATGGAAACAATAATCAGCACATTGCAACAACCTATTCAATCAGGATTTGATGCATCTTCAACAGCTCAGGAAGTTATTAAAGGAATAGATCTTACCGGAAAAACAGTCATCATTACCGGTGGTTATGCAGGAATTGGACTTGAAACCACAAAAGTTCTTGTTTCAGCCGGAGCGCATGTTATTATTCCCGCAAGAGATATCGAAAAAGCAAGGGAAAACCTTACCGGAATTGAAAATTTTGAAATTGAGAAAATGGATCTGATGGATCCGGCATCTATTGACGCTTTTGCAGAAAGATTTATTGCATCTGGTAAAAGTCTGGATCTTTTGATTAATAACGCAGGAATCATGTGGGTTCCCCTTCGTAGAGACAGCAGAGGCTTTGAATCTCAACTGGCAACGAACTACCTTGGACAGTTTCATCTTACCTCAAAATTATGGCCCGCTCTGAAAAAAGCAAATGGCGCAAGAGTTATCAATGTTTCTTCATATGGCCACCAAATGGCACCTTTTGATTTTGAAGATCCCAATTTTGAAAAAAGAGATTACGATACCCTTTCCGGATACGGACAATCCAAAACAGCCTGTAATCTGTTTGCCGTAGAACTTGACAAGAGAGGAAAAGAATTCAATATCAGAGCGTATTCCCTTCACCCTGGTTCTGTCTATGGAACTGATCTGGGTAGAGAAGAACCTATTGAACTTTTTAAACAGTTGGGAACCCACGATGAAAACGGAAATATAAAACCTGAAGTGGAAGCCCGATTAAAAACCATTCCACAAGGAGCTGCCACAACAATCTGGTGCGCTGTAAGCCCTCAACTTAACGAAATAGGAGGAGTTTATTGCGAAAACTGTGATATTGCTGAAATAGACAAAGGACAAATTGAACATAGATTTGATGAACCGGCAACCATTCGGGGAGTACAATCCTACTCTGTCGATAAAAACAATGCTGAACGTTTATGGAAATTAAGCGAAGAAATGCTGGGATTTGAGTTTAAAACCCAATAACTGTTTTTAGGCAATTATATCCCATTTTACAATTCCTGCTTTCTTATTATTATGACGCTGTCATTCTGAATGCAACGCAGTGAAATGAAGAATCTAAGCTTTATATGAGATTCTTCCTTCGTCAGAATGACAAAGCGTAAAATTATATATAGTCGCCGTTTTTAAATACATTTGTAATGAAAAACTTTTGACAATGGAATTCCAGATACAGTACCTCACGCCGGATATCAAAATTTCCAGTTATGACGACAAGCTCTTCAAAACGGAAACAGTTTTTGAATATCATATGCTGGTATGGTTCATATCAGGAGAAACGAAAATTATTCAGGCAGATAAAACCTATCTGTTCAAAGCAGGAGATATTTTTCTGATTCCGAGAAATCATCTTGCCACAATTATCAATTACCCCAAAGACGGACTTCCACATAAAGCCGTAGCAATGCATCTTACCACAGAACGGCTGAAGAATTTTTACAGCTCCATTGATTATAAAAGGAAAGACGGACAGAGAGAGTCTACCATTCACAGTTTTAGCAGCCATCCGCTCCTGAACAGCTGCCTGGCTTCTCTCATTCCTTATTTTGATATTGAAGGTCCGTTTCCTGAAAACATCGCCCATCTGAAAATCACTGAAGCCATCAGTATTTTAAGGGAAATTGATCCGGATATCGATGCTTTACTTGCAGATTTTGATGAGCCGGGAAAAGTAGATCTGATCAATTTTATGGAGAAGAATTATATGTTCAATATGCCATTGGAACAATTCGGATATCTGACAGGAAGGAGTTTATCTACTTTCAACAGAGATTTCAGAAAGATTTTTCAAACGACTCCGCAGCGATGGCTTACGCAAAAGCGTCTTGAACTGGCCTATTATCATTTATCAGAAAAGAACAAAAAGCCTTCTGATGTTTTTCTGGAAGTAGGTTTTGAAGACCTCTCCCATTTTTCACACGCCTTTAAAAAACAGTATGGTTTTGCACCGTCCATGGCACGATAAAAAAAACAGGTTGTACACTCGTTGGTACAACCTATTTTTTTATGATCTTAATAACTCCAGAAGTTATTTTTTCTTTAAAGTATCTAAATCTTTTCGTTCCTTCTTTTGAGATATTATATTATGATTTAAAGCTTTTCTTTCAGGTTTTGAAGGTGATTTTGAACGTGACGATTTTGATTCAGAAGCCAACAGACCGAATAAATCAAAAACTACATCAAATATGTCAAAAAAATTCCAGGACATTTCTAATCTCAGAGGTTATTATTTATTATCTCCCAATTTATAAACTTTCTTCGTTCCTTCACACTATTTTGTCCTATTATATAAAAAATCCCGATCTAAAGTAGATATATAATACTGCCGAAACAAAAAAAGCGATTACGGAACAACTGAAAAGAAGTAGCTTGAACAGCGTTTTAAAATAATAAAGTTCCAAAACGTACAAAATAAAAAACACTATAAGTGAAATACCAGTTCCTATTAAAGAAGCTACCACTAAAGTTTGTGCATAATTTTGTACCGGTAAAGGATCTTTAAAAACAATAAAAAAAGAAAATGTTGCCAATACCAAAGCTAAGGCACTTACTTTCTCTGTGAAGTATTTTGATCTCTTAGATTCTTTCTTTTGAGGTTTTTCATCATAATTCAGGCTCTTTCTATCGGAGCTTAAACGTGATGATGTTGAACCACTCTGAAACAGCCCGGATACACTAAATAGAGTATCTAACAGATCAAAAAAATTCCAGGACATCAGTTTATTATTTTAAGCTCTATTTATTCTCCTCCAATTTATGTACTTTCTTCGTTCCTTCATACATTTCGTACTGCAAGAATCTTGTTTCCAGCTTTCCGTTGAAAAGTTTGATCTTTCTTGAAGGACGTAAGCCGATTTTCTTCACTGCCTCTAAATCTGAAGAAATCAGCCAAGCCAATGTATTCGGGTAATGCGTTTTAAAAGTATCTCCTATTTTCTTGTAAAAATCATCGTCATTGATGGAAATTCTCTCGTCGTATGGAGGATTGAATACCATTAATAAAGGGAAAAGCTCTTTTTTGGAATCAAAGAAGTTCTGTTTTTTAATCTCAATAACATCTTCCATTTCTGCTGCTTCTACATTCATTCTGGCAGCATTCAGCATTCTTGCATCAATGTCATATCCAACAATTTTTCCATCAAATTGTCTCACTCTGTTAATTCTGAATTCTTTGATTTTTGCAAATAAGTCTGCATCATAGTTATTCCAGTTCTGGAACCCGAATCTCTTTCTGAAAATCTGAGCCGGAAGATCCATCGCAATCATTGCTGCTTCAATCAATAATGTTCCGGAACCGCACATCGGATCAAGGAAATTTCCTTTTCCATCCCAGCCTGCCAGCTGAAGCATTCCGCTTGCCAGCACTTCATTGATAGGTGCTTCTCCCTGTTCTCTTCTGTATCCTCTTTTAAACAAAGGATCTCCTGAAGAATCCATTGAAATCATTACCAATTCTCTGTCTATGTGAAGATGGAATTTGATATCCGGGTTTCTCGTTTCTACATTCGGACGTCTTTTGAATTTTTCCTGGAAATAATCCACAATCGCATCCTTCATTTTTAAAGTTACAAACTGAGAGTGCTTGAAGGTTTCAGAATTGACCGTAGCATCAATAGAGAAAGACTGATCAACATCCATAAAGTTCTCCCATTCAAATTTGAACAATCTGTCATAGAACTGGTGCTGATTGAAAGCTTTGAACTCATGAATCGGCACCAGGATTTTCAATGCTGTTCTCGCAGAGTAATTGATTTTATAAAGAAAACCAAGATCCCCTTCACAGTTAACTGCTCTGTTTTTAATTTCAACATTCCTTCCACCCAATTTTTTGATTTCTTCTGCCAGAATCTGCTCCAATCCGAAGAATGTCTTTATCTGTATTTTAATATTTTCTGTATCCATAAGTTTGAATTAAAAGATTTAAAGCTTTAAAAATTAAAAGATTAACCATCCAACTTCTTGTCCAATTGAATTTTTCAATCTCTTAATGTTGTAAAATACTTTGCTTTTAACCGCACAAATTTAGTTATTTTTGCATTATGGAATGGTTTGAATCTTGGTTTGATACCCCTTATTATCATTTGCTTTATAGCAACAGAGACTATACAGAAGCAGAAAACTTCATTACAAAGCTCACAGCGGACCTTCAGCTTCCGCCTCAGTCGAAAATCATAGATCTTGCCTGTGGTAAAGGAAGACACTCTGTTTTCCTTAACAAATTAGGATATGATGTTCTGGGACTTGATCTTTCAAGACAAAGTATTGAATCGGACAAACAGTACGAAAATCAAACGCTGCTTTTTGAAGTTCATGATATGAGAAACCCTATTGATGCCGATCCGATGGATGCTGTATTCAATTTATTTACAAGTTTTGGGTATTTTGACAATGAAAGTGATGATAAGAAAGTATTCCAATCGGTTTACAATGCTTTAAAACCAGGAGGATATTTTGTTCTGGACTATCTGAATGAAGAATTTGTAAGAAATACCTTAGTTCCTGAAACCACAATAACCCGAGGCGATATTGAGTTCAGAATTTTAAAGAAGATCGAAGGCAGACATGTCATCAAAGATATCCGTTTTGAGGCTGACGGTAAGCCGTTTCATTTCTTTGAAAAAGTAAAACTTCATACCTTGGAAGCCATTCATGCCTATGCTTCGGAATGTGGATTTGAAAGAATAAAAATCTGGGGAGATTATCAGCTGAATGAATTTAAGAAAGAAAATTCCCCGCGATGCATCAATTTATTTAAGAAAAAATAATGACAACAATACTTTTACTGATTTTAAGTGTCGTAACAGGAGTATTCCTGGGAAAACACTTTGGTAAAAAAGAAAAACTGGCTAAAAATTTACTGATATTAAGTGCCGGTTTTTTGATTACAATCTGTCTCAACGAAGTCTTCCCTCAGGTCTATACCTCTGCAGGAAGCAATAGTCTAGGGATATTTGTAATTGCAGGAGTTCTTCTCCAGATGATTCTGGAAGCGCTTACCAAAGGTTTTGAGCATGGACACTTCCATCATCATAGTGAACATAATATTCTTCCCGTTGCTTTAATGGTAGGACTATTCATTCATGCTTTTATTGAAGGGATTCCTTTGGCTAATGAGCAGCACGAAATGTCACCCTACCTTTGGGGAATTGTGTTTCACAATCTTCCGATCTCATTTATTCTGGGAGCATTTTTATTTAACAGAAAGGGGGAATCAAAAAGTTCTTCATCTTATCCTTCTATTCTCATTGTAGCCCTATTCGCACTGGCTTCTCCCATGGGAATGTTATTAGGAAATTATTTCAATCCGGACCTTCAGCCTTATTTCCTGGCTATTGTAGGAGGAATTTTCCTTCATATCTCATCCGTGATCATTTTTGAAAGCAATAAAAATCACAATATTGATTGGGTAAAAATCGGATTGGTTGTTTTAGGAGTTTCGCTTGCATTGATGATGCATCTTTTCCATCAACATCCCACTGCTCATTCTCATTAATCATAACAAAGCTCCGGATTTCGGAGCTTTTTCATTTTTAGCCGGTATTAATAATTCATTTTTTTCCCATCATACCCGTTGATCTTTACCCCATAGCATTTTAGATAAATAAGTTAAAATTTGTTTTTTAAAAAATATTTTACGTGAAAAATTAAATAGAAATTAAATATTTACATATTAAATTAAATAAAAATATATTGTTTAACATTTTTTAACACACACGTAACATTAATACATTGTTTTTTGTACATTAGCGACATTACCATCATCTAAAAATTGTATGAAAAAACAAAAAAACTTAACAACATCAGTCTGTTTTTTCTTAATGACGGGTTTTATGGCAGCCCAGACCACAAAGAAAACAGATTCTTTAGAAGAAAAAAAAATTGATGACATTGTAATTATTGGCTACAAAGCACAGAAAAAATCCAGTCTTACAGCCGCTGTCTCTGTTATTTCCGACAAAAAACTTCAGGATTCCAACACTCCAAGCGTATCCGGCCTTCTGCAGGGAAAAGCTGCCGGAGTTCAGGTTATGCCCAATAGCGGGGCTGCCGGTTCCTCAGCCACTGTAAAGATCAGGGGGAATTCTACTATTAATGGTCCCAGTTCTGCCCTTTGGGTAGTGGATGGTGTAGTAATGCCCTATGCGCCCAATCTGGATCCCAATCAGATTGAAAGTATTAATATCTTAAAAGATGCAGCTTCAACAGCCTTATATGGTTCTAAAGCTGCCAATGGTATTGTACAGGTATTTACCAAATCAGGGAATTCAGGAAAAGGGACATTAAGTGCATCTCTTAATAATTCGTTTAATGTATTTAACAATGGACGTTTCAAACTTATGAACGGAACTCAGTTGTATGATTATTTCACCTCATTAAAAGGAGCACCTGAAATCCCTAAAACCCTTAGAAACGATGGCTACAACTGGCTGAAAGGTGGTACACAAACAGGAGTTGTACAAAATTACACTATTGATTTCAGAGGTGGATCAGACCATTCCAAAACCTATATTTCAGGAAATTATTATAATGAAACCGGAACAATAAAAGGAGATGAATACAACAGGCTCTCATTCAGAATCAATCATGAACAGACTATAAAGCCTTGGTTGATATTGAAACCGAAAGTCAGCTTATCATACACCACGGGAAAAGATACTCAGGCTTCCCTTTATCAGATGTACCTTAATATGCCATGGGACAACCCCAGAGATGCCAATGGAAATCTGATCCGGGTGGATGAGGATTACGCAGATTGGTACGGAAGGGATAAAAGCAGTTACCTTTATGACCTTCAATGGAACTATGGCAAAAGTAATCAGCTGGATCTCATAGGAAATCTGGATGCTGAAGTCAGATTTACTGATTATCTTAAATTCATTACCACTAACAATGTTACCTACAAAAACTATGATGATATGTACTATACCGATCCCAGATCGATCAGTGGAACAAGTAATAAAGGGGAATTAACAGAAAACTATCAAAAAGACATCAGCAAATTTTTCAATCAAATGCTGAGATTTGACAAAGATTTTGGAAATCATAACATCAACGCATTAGCTGCATATGAATATACCGACAGATTCTATAAGTCATCAAGAGCAGGTGTTTATGGTGTAGTACCGGGTACAGATATTTTTAATACCGGTGCTTCTACAGGACAAAAGCCAACAGGGAGAAAATTTGACCGCGCTTATAATGCTTTCCTTTTTAACACAGAGTATGTATATGATAAAAAGTATTTTATCCAAGGCTCTTTAAGAAGCGAATCATCTTCTGCATTCGGTGCCAACAACAGAAACGGCTTATTTTATGCGTATAGTGTGGGATGGAATATTCATAAAGAAAATTTCTTCAAAGTAAAACCTGTTAACGAATGGAAATTACGGGCAAGCAGAGGACTTGTAGGAAATACCCCCAGTCCGGATTACGGATGGCAGGACCTATATAGACTGACTGAGAAATATGATGGACAAATAGGAGCAACATGGTACCAGCTCGGAAACCCTGGGTTAACCTGGGAATCAATCTATCAGAATAATATCGGTACCGATATCAAGGCATTTAATAACAGACTTACTTTAAATATTGATTATTTTAATAATAAAACAAAAAACCTGCTGATGCTCGTCCCTCTGCCATCATTGACTGGAGTTGACAGACAGTACGTGAATATCGGTGACGTCAGAAACAAAGGCTGGGAGTTCAATGTAAATTATTCCATTATCCGATCAGAAGATATCAACTGGGATCTGGGGTTTAATATCAGCACCTATAAAAACAATGTCCTTTCAACCCGTAATAACGGCACACAGGTCTTGGACAATTATCATGTAGCTATACAAGGATATGACGTTAACTCTTTCTATATGAGAAAGTGGCTGGGTGTAAATCCGGAAAATGGTGAAGCACAATGGGAGATCATTAATCCGGATGGAAGCAGAAGTGCGACCTCAAAATACAACCTGGCTACCGTACAAGTGGTAGGAGCTGCCACACCAGATTATTACGGCTCTGTAAGTACTAATCTGAACATCAAAAATTTCTATCTTGCCGCAAATCTTTATTTCTCTCAGGGTGGGCAAGTATATAACTCGTACAGAGAATTATTTGATTCAGACGGTGCCTATCCGTATTACAACCAGATGGTTTTAAAAGATGGATGGACAAGGTGGGAAAAGCCAGGAGATATCGCAACCCATCCGGCTGCTGTATACAACAATAATTCACTAACAAATAAGCCTTCATCACGGTATCTTGAGGATGCCAGCTTTGTCAAGTTAAGATCCTTGAGAATAGGATATAATTTACCTGCATCTCTAACAGAAAAGATGAAAATAAAATCAGCGAATATTTATATTATGGGTGAAAATTTATTTACCATCACCAAATTCTCAGGAGTGGATCCTGAAGTTGGTAATGCAGATAGCCAAAGCGTCTATTCTGGTAATGCAGGAGCTATCTACCCTATTCCGAGAAGATTTTCCTTAGGCTTAAACTTTTCTTTTTAAAAAAATAATTATGAAAAAAATACTTATTCCCATTCTCATACTATCATTAACGGCATGTAACATAGACCGTTCACCGTATGATTCAAAGGAGTCTGATGTTATCCTTGCAGATGCAACCGGACTCAAAACCATAACGCTGGGAAATTATGCATTGCTTAAAGGAGATGCGGATGGCGGTGGCTTTTACAACAACCTGTACAGGATCAGTGAATATGGTGGTGATAATATTGATATCAGCGGAACTACCACCGATTCATTTTTTTATTATTATAATTATAAAAGCATTAAAAACAATGCCCGCACCAATACAATCTGGAACTCGGGATACAAAGCTATTATCGGATGTAACAGAGTTATATCAAAGGTTACCGAAGGAAAAGACACAGAAACAGATCAGCTCATAGGCGAAAATTATTTTTTAAGAGCTTATGTATACTTTTCTATGGTCAATGTATTTGGAAGACCCTATAATCAGGGGACAGGTAATCCCGGAGTACCCTTAAAACTATCTGACGATGTCAACGATTTGCCTGCCAGAGCCACCGTAGGAGAGATATACAATCAAGTGGTAAACGACCTTCTGAAAGCAGAAAAACTGATGACCCTGGATAAAAACAATATATATGCATCCAAAGAAGCAGCACAGGCTTTACTTTCCAGAGTCTTCTTATACATGGAAAATAATGATAAAGCGATTGAATATGCAGATAAAGTCATCAATTCCGGGAAGTATACCCTTCTGTCTAAAGCAGAATTGCCTGCTTATGCCACCAAAACTCCGGAAACCAATAAAGAAACCATTTTTGCATTTAAATATAATAAAGATGGAGACTATAGTGATGGCTGGTATACGATAGGCTCTATGTATGCCACCATACAGAATGTGGGCTGGGGTGAAATGTATGCTTCTTCCTCTTATCTGGATCTCATCAACCAGAATCCTCAGGATGCAAGGATTAAGTTTATTTCTCCAAAATATAGCAGTCCGGCGGTTCCGGTAGCTTATTGGGTACAAAAAGGGACCAACTCATCCGGTGCCGCCACCTACAGTTATCAATTCCAAAAGACTTTCCAGCAGAATGGAAATACTTATTTCACCATGGATAATATCAATTATCAGGTACAATCTGAGGCAGCACCCAATAAAACAAACTATTATTTTATAAACGCAACCGGTGGGAAAACTTATGTATACCTGGATAATGACATGGATAAAAGAAACGGATATCCTAAATTTTATGTTTTAAAATGTTCATTACAGGAAGGTGTTCCGCAATTATGGTCTCCGGTTATTATAAGACTGGCAGAAATATATCTGAACAGAGCTGAAGCTTCTGCAAAAGCAGGGAATACTGTTTCAGCACTCGCAGATGTAAATACCATCAGAACAAGAGCCGGAATACCTGTATACAATTCAGTTCCTGCAGGGCAAACTGCTCTGGATGTTGTTCTACAGGAAAGAAGGTTGGAAATGGCTTTTGAAGGACATAGAAGATATGATGTTTTCAGAAACAAACTGGATCTCGACAGGCAATATCCCGGCACCCATTTAAGTGGAAGTAACGTCTTTTATACGGTACCTTATACCCATAACAGAGTAGTAGAATATATTCCGGAACAGCAGATACAGATACAGCCTAATCTGGTACAGAATCCGGATTAAAAAATGGATATTGTATACTTTCCATTGTATATAAATGGGAGACAAAAATCAATAAAAAAGAGGCTGCCCGAATTTTTCGGGCAGCCTTTGTATATTTTGATATTTCTTAAAGCATCAGATTAGAATTTCCATCCTAAAGTAAGGAAGAAATTATTTCTGTTGTTTTTCACATCACTCACAGCATAAGCATCGCTTTCGAAAGTATTTTTAGCAGAATAATAGGACGAATCAAAATTATCGCCCATATATCCTCTCATGAAAGGATTGGTATACTTAGACGAAATATTCTGATAAGACGCATCGATATAAAATGATTTGAAATCATATCCAATACCAAAGGAAAGTGTATTTCTATCACTTAGCATCAAGTTGCTGTAAGACTGGTCTCCAACACTTCCTGCATCATTAAATCTACTGATTGTAAGTGCATCAAAAGGACTTGACTGGTAAGAGTATCCTCCTCTCAATCTGAACTGCTGTACTCTGTACTCAGCTCCCACTCTTACTTCTGAAAGATTCTTGTAGTTGTCTTTGAAGAAATCATTCAACTCTCTTTCTGCACCTCCATATACTTTATAATCAGGTTTTGTAAGTCCAAGAGTATAGTCTACGTTCAACGAGAAGTTTTTACTCGCTACAAAGGCAGCACTTACTGTTGCTTTAAGCGGTGAAGTAAACTTTCTGTTTTCAGCTCCCATATCATCTCCGTAAACGGGATCATTATAGAAGTAATAATTTCTGTCTATCGTCCAGAATGTAGGTGTTTCAAGAGATGCTCCCAATCTGAAATTAGGACTTAGCTTCCCGATTACCCCCAATGAAGCAGAAAAACCTGAAGATCTTTCTGAATACGGAGTATCCTGCTTACTGAATGCTTCTGTAGAGCCATTGGCAATGTTCCGGTAAAATAAAGTATCATACTGATCCAATGAAGCATTGAAAAAATTGAAACCTGCTCCTAAATATAAATTATGATTATAGTTGGCACCTACCCCGAAACTCATCTTTGACAAGTTACCGTATCTTTCATACATATGACCTGCTAATGCCGCATCTTTGGTAATATCATCCTTATCAAAAGCATAAACCACATTATTATTTCCCGGAGATTGAATTACATTATCAAGAGTCTGATTAGAAAAATTAATACCAATATTGATAAACTTCCATCCGGTTTCTGTCATCAAAGGAAAAGCAATTATTCCCCCCGCATTCCCAAGATCTCCTTTGGTTTTGCTGTAATCTATTGTAGATCCTCCTAAAGAAGTGCTGTTTTTATTTCCTAAAATAGATAAAGTTCCTGAAACCTCTCCTGAAATAGCCACTCCCAAACCTGCAGGGTTCGTAAGCAAAGAGTTTGCATCACCACCCAGCGCTCCATTAGCTCCAGCCATCGCATTAAACTTAGCCGATCCCACCATAGGAGTACTTGAATAAACCTCTACTGTATTTCTTATGACAGAAACATCCTGAGCCTGTGCATAAAATGCAGCAGAAATACTCATTAATACTAAAGATTTTTTTAACATTATTTTTTAATAGTTTATTAATTTGAAAAATTATCTGAAGCCTCCTCTGCCTCCGCCGCCGGATCTCATTCCGCCACCGCCTCCTGAAGAACCGCCTCTGAAGCCTCCTCCTCCGGAGTTGAAGCCACCACTCGATCTGAAACCTCCTGAATCATTAGATCTGAAGCCTCCATTATTGTTGTTATATCTTGGCTGTGGTTGCTGATAATTGTAATTAGGTCTTGTTTGTGGCGCAGAGTTACGGAATCCACCATTAGATTGAGTATTTCTGAAGCCTCCGGAATTACCGTTTCTAAAACCTCCGGAATTGCCATCTCTGAAACCGCCATTGCTATTTCTGAAACCTCCGTTTGAATTAGTATCTCTGAAACCACCATTATTATTCGTGTTTCTGAAACCCGAATTGTTTGTATTCGTTCTGTACACTGCGTTGGCTACCCCTGTATTCTGGAATCCACCTCCACTGATACCACTTCTTCTGTAAACAGGTCTGTTGTAGTAGCCGCCACCCCAGTAGCCTCCTCCGTAACCCCAGTAAGGATTTCCGTAGTATCCGCCCCAGAATGGATCATAATATCCGCCATAGCCGTATCCCCAGTATGGACTTCCCCATCCGAAAGAGCCTCCCCAGCCCCATCCGAACGATCCGCCCCAGCCCCAGGACATACTTGCACCCCAGCCCCAGCCGCGGTTCATACCCCAGCCCCAATATGGGCTGTAACCACCATACCATCCCCAAGGAGATCCCCATCCCCATGAGTTGTCATAATAGTTGGTCTGAGAACCTGCATAAAGTCCCCAATCCGAGTCTGTAGCGTTGGAATTCCAGTTGGTATTGGTACCACTCCAGTCATTATATCTGTTTTGCTGCTCTCTGGAATTCGCCTGTGCATTCTGAATGACATTGGAATCCTGATAATAGTCATAATATTCTCCTACTCTGTTTCCGCTATCATTAATGATAACTCCTTCAGGTAGCGTATCCTTATTGGGGTCGTAATACACCCCATCTGTCTCGCTATACCCTCCCATCTGAGCACCACAAGACACAAGTAATAATCCGCCCGATATAGCTAATATCCCTTTGGATCTTAGCAGACCAAGCAAATTTTTATGTATATTTCTTTTCATGATAACGTAAAAATTTTTAATTTAAATTATATTTGCAATCTGTACCAAAAATGTACCAAAATACTGGTAAAAAAATCTATCAAAAATAGATTTTTATTTTTAGATAACAATAATGTACAAAAGTTAAAAAAATTTTAAAAAATAATGGCAAAATTAACCTCAAGAAGCGAAGATTACAGCAAATGGTATAATGAGCTGGTTGTAAAAGCTGATTTAGCTGAAAACTCAGGCGTGCGTGGATGTATGGTGATCAAACCGTATGGCTATGCGATCTGGGAAAAAATGCGTGATGAAATGGATAAAAAATTCAAAGAAACAGGTCACGTTAACGCATACT
The DNA here is from genome assembly GCF_003347605.1 of Chryseobacterium sp. KLBC 52. GTDB lineage: Bacteria > Bacteroidota > Bacteroidia > Flavobacteriales > Weeksellaceae > Chryseobacterium. Next base: position 77,558 of record NZ_QDFZ01000011.1, read on the forward strand.
TCCCGCTTTTTGTGCCCAAGAGCTTGTTTGAGGCTGAGGAAAAAAATGCAGAAGGTTTTGCAAAAGAATGCGCTGTTGTTACTCACTACAGGTTAAAAACCGATCCGGATAATCCATCCAAGCTGATTGTAGACCCGGATGCGAAACTGGAAGAAGAACTTATTGTTCGTCCTACTTCAGAAGCAATTATCTGGAATACCTACAAAAACTGGATTCAGTCTTACAGAGACTTACCGATACTGATCAACCAATGGGCAAATGTTGTTCGTTGGGAAATGAGAACACGTCTTTTCCTGAGAACAGCAGAATTCTTATGGCAGGAAGGGCACACCGCTCACGCTACAAAAGATGAAGCTGTGGAAGAAGCAGAAAAGATGAATAAAGTATATGCAGATTTTGCTGAAAACTTTATGGCTATTCCAGTAATTCAAGGATTAAAAACTCCATCTGAAAGATTTGCAGGAGCTGATGAGACTTATTGTATTGAAGCATTAATGCAGGACGGAAAAGCTTTGCAAGCCGGAACATCTCACTTCTTAGGTCAGAATTTTGCAAAAGCATTTGATGTTAAATTCACCAACAAGGAAGGAAAGATAGAACATGCATGGGCAACATCATGGGGAACTTCTACCCGTCTGATGGGTGCTTTAATTATGACCCACTCTGATGATTTCGGATTGGTATTGCCTCCTACCCTTGCACCAATTCAGGTGGTGATTGTTCCTATCTTTAAAGGAGAAGAGCAACTGGAACAAATCAGTGAAGTGGCTTTAGATATTCAGGCTAAATTGAGAGCAAAAGGAATTTCTGTGAAATTTGACAATGATACCCAGAACAAACCAGGATGGAAATTTGCGGAATATGAATTGAAAGGAGTTCCTGTAAGAATCGCTATGGGACCAAGAGACCTTGAAAATAAATCTGTAGAAATTGCGAGAAGAGATAATCTGACTAAAGAAGTTCGTTCTATTGAAGGACTTGATTCTTATATCGAAGATCTATTGAAAACGATTCAGCAGGACATTTATAACAAAGCATTTGAGTTCAGAAAAAATAATATCACGAAAGTGGATACTTATGAAGAATTCAAAAAAGTTCTGGAAGAGAAAGGTGGATTCATCTATGCACACTGGGATGGAACAGCTGAAGAAGAGGAACAAATCAAGGATGAAACGAAGGCTACGATCAGATGTATTCCTTTGGATAATGACGTAGAAGAAGGAATTTCTTTAATTTCAGGAAAACCATCTAAGAGACGTGTATTATTTGCAAAAGCTTATTAAAAATTTTAATGATTTAGAAAAAAATCATTAATTTTTAAAGAAATATTCAAAAAAAAGTGACATTTGGACGGATTTTTGTTTAAATTTATCTCAACATTAATCAAAAAAATTTATTATTATGTCTTTAAATGTCATTGATTTAATTAAAGGACAATTAGGTCCCGCATTGGTTTCACAGGCTGCATCACAGTTTGGAGAAAGTGAATCCGGTATTTCTAAAGCAATTGGCGGATTATTACCTGCTGTAGTAGGTGGATTAGCCAATAATGCAGATAAGCCTGGCGTTGTGGATGCTATTACACAAGCCTCTTCAAGTGGAATTTTAGGAAACTTATTGGGTGGTTCGTCCAGCAGTCCTATTATTTCAAACTTGTTGTCTTCTATTTTTGGAGATAAAGTAAGTGCATTAGTAAATTCGATTGCCAGTTTTTCAGGAGTCAGCAATACCTCTGCAGGTTCTTTGTTAAACCTGGTGACTGGAGCTACAGTAGGCACTCTTGGAAAATATGCAGCAGACAATAACTTGGGTGCTTCAGGTATTTCCCGCTTACTGCATGATCAGAAAGGCATTATTTCTTCTTTACTGCCGGCAGGTCTTTCTTTGGCTTCCTTTGGATTAGGAGCTGAAAATTGGTTTGGCCAGGCAAAAGAAACAGTTTCTTCAGTAACTTCTACTGCAAAAGATAACATCGCTGAAGGTGTTGCTACAGCAAGAGAAAATGTTTCAGAAGGAGCAAGAGAAGTAAGAGAAAGATTTGAAAATAATAACAATAATAATCAAGGCGGAGGTTCAATCTGGAAATGGTTGCTTCCGCTTTTATTATTGATCGCTGCGGCTTATTTCTTATGGAAGCAGTGTGAGAAAAAACAAACCACTACAACCACTACCACAACATCTGATTCTGCAGCAACCAGCACAACTACGGATACTGCTGCTACAACATTAACACCTGCTCCTGCAACAGCTAAAACAGATGAAGATATTGATCTTAATGGGGTGATGTTAAAAGGTTACAAAGGAGGAATGGAAGATCAGATGATTACATTCCTGAAATCCGGAAACTACAAAAATGCGGCTGATGATGCAGCATTAAAAGACAAGTGGTATGATTTCGATCACGTAAATTTCAAAATGGGAAGTGCTAATGAGCTAGAAGCTGGTTCACAAGGTCAATTGGATAACTTAGTGGCGATCCTTAAGGCTTTCCCTGATGCGAAAATCAAAATCGGAGGCTATACGGATAAAACCGGAAATGAAGCTAACAACGTAAAATTGTCAAAAGCGAGAGCTGAATTCATCAAAGCTGCTTTAGTAAAAGCAGGAGTTGGTGCTCAGGTTCTTGAAGCAGAAGGTTATGGAAGTAAATTTGCTAAAGTTGATGCTACAGCTTCTGATGCTGAAAGAGCTGCCGACAGAAAAATGGCTGTAAGATTTGCAAAATAATCTTTAGATTCAATAAAAATTAGATCCCGGAAAGCAATTTCCGGGATTTTTTTATGCGTTCATTTTTCTGTTTACATTTATTTAATTAAATTTGTTAGTCATTTCTAACATTTATGAATTTCAATATAAAAAGCGCCTGGCGAAAAGATAAAACCAATCATTCCTTATCAGAGGTTTATTCATCAATCAAAGTCCCTAAAAATGCAACTTTCTGGAGGAAGTATCTTGCGTTTGCAGGACCAGGACTGATGATTGCCGTAGGATATATGGATCCAGGAAACTGGGCTACAGATATTGCCGGGGGAGCTCAATTCGGTTATACACTCCTTTCGGTTATCCTTATTTCCAATATTTTCGCAATGGTTTTACAGCACTTGTCTGTAAAACTTGGCGTTGTTGCAGAAAGAGATCTTGCTCAGGCTTGCAGAGACCACTTCAGTCCTACCACTAATTTTATGCTCTGGGTATTCTGTGAAATAGCCATTGCCGCCTGTGACCTCGCTGAAGTCATTGGTTCGGCCATTGCACTAAACCTGTTATTCCATATCCCGCTGACCTGGGGAATTGTCATCACAACAGTAGATGTTTTAATCATCCTTTTACTTCAGGCAAAAGGCTTCCGTTGGATTGAAAGTATTGTTGGAGGACTTATCTTCATTATTCTGGCGTGTTTCGTGTATGAAATTATCATTTCGCAACCTGCTTTTAATGAGATTCTGGGAGGTTTGGTTCCACAAAAGGAAATTATTCAGAACCCTGCCATGCTTTATATTGCCATCGGAATTTTAGGAGCTACCGTAATGCCACATAATCTGTATCTGCACAGCAGTATTGTACAGACTCGGGATTATACCCGCGATACCGAAGGAAAAAAAGAAGCCATAAAGTTTGCCACCATAGACAGTACCGTTTCATTAATGCTGGCATTTTTCATCAATGCAGCAATCCTCATTCTGGCTGCTGCTACATTCCATACTACAGGCAACGAACATGTGGCGGATATTCATGATGCCTATAAAATGTTGACTCCTATTCTGGGAGCTTCTATGGCCAGTATTGCATTTGCTATAGCTTTATTGGCATCCGGACAAAACTCGACATTAACAGGAACTCTTGCCGGACAGATCGTCATGGAAGGCTTCCTTAATATAAGATTAAAACCATGGCTGAGAAGATTGATCACCAGACTTATTGCGGTAATTCCTGCACTTATTGTTGCTATTCTTTACGGAGAACAGGGAACCACTGAATTATTGGTTTTAAGCCAGGTTATTCTTTCCATGCAGCTAAGTTTTGCCGTTGTTCCTCTGGTAATGTTTACGAATGATAAAGCCAAAATGGGTGAATTTGTCAATAAACCATTCCTGAAAGTCTGTGTATGGATTATTTCCATCATCATCATTGTTCTAAATCTGTATCTTTTGTACCAGACGTTTACAGGAGAATAATATACATACTATTATAGTTTTAAAATTGACTATTTGCCTTTATCAAATAAAAGGTCAATAGTCAATTTTTTTTCACAAATTACATTCATCATTCATCATTCATCATTCATCATTTATTATTTACCATTCACAAATTTCTGCCTTAATGTCCAGATTTTAGATTTGGCAGGCTCTTTGTCAAACAATCAGTAAATAAATATTGAATTATGGAAAACCAGGATATTAACGAAGAAAGCATCAATAATCAGGAAGAAAACAATGTTCAGAATGACGCAACGTCTCAGGACAATGTGACAGTTACTCCTTCTCCGGAAGAACTTTTGGCAGAAGAAAAAGACCGTTACATCAGATTGTATGCTGAATTCGAAAATTATAAAAAGAGAACGAGCAAAGAGAAGATGGAATTCTTCCAGTATGCCAATCAGGAAATGATGGTTTCAATGTTAGGAGTTTTGGATGATTTTGAAAGAGCTTTAAAAGAAATCGCTAAAAACGGAAATCCGGCTGACCTGCAAGGTGTAGAGCTTATCTATCAGAAATTCAAGAATAAACTTACCGAAAAAGGACTAAAAACAATGGAAGTAAAGGCTGGTGACAGCTTTGATGTTGATTTCCATGAAGCGATTACTCAGATCCCAGCTCCATCGGAAGATTTGAAAGGAAAAATCGTAGACGTTATTGAAACAGGATATACTTTAAATGATAAAGTGATCCGTTTTGCAAAAGTAGTAACAGGAAATTAAAATTCATAAATGATAAATGGTGAGTGATAATTGAATGTTTCATTTATTAGCTTTAGAATATCTTTTATCATTTATCAACAATCAATTATAAAATTGTCATGTCAAAAAGAGATTATTACGAGGTTCTTGAGATCAGCAAATCTGCATCTGCCGACGAAATAAAGAAAGCATACCGTAAAATGGCCATCAAGTTTCACCCGGATAAAAATCCAGGGGATAAAGAGGCTGAAGAAAAATTTAAAGAAGCTGCTGAAGCTTACGAAGTTCTGAGCGACGATCAGAAACGTGCGAGATACGACCAGTTCGGACATGCCGGAATGGGTGGAAATGGTGGTTTCGGAGGCGGAGGCTTCGGAGGCGGAATGAACATGGAAGATATTTTCAGCCAGTTTGGAGATATTTTCGGTGGTGGTTTCGGAGGATTCGGTGGAGGCGGTGGAGGCCGTCAGCAGGTGAAAGGTTCTAATTTAAGAATCAGAATCAAGCTGAACCTTGAGGAAATGGTAAATGGTACTCAGAAAACCATCAAAGTAAAGAAAATGAAGATGGCGGAAGGTGCCACTTCAAAAACATGTCCTACCTGTAACGGTTCCGGTGTTCAGTTAAAAGTAATGAATACCATGTTTGGTCAAATGCAGACTCAGACAACTTGTAGTACTTGTCAGGGAATTGGAAAAGTTGCCGACAAAATTCCTGCAGGAGCCAATGCGCAGGGTCTTATCAAAGATGAAGAGGAAATCACGATCAATATTCCGGCAGGAGCAAGAGACGGTATCCAGCTTAATGTAAGAGGCAAAGGAAATGACGCTCCATTTGGAGGAGTTCCGGGAGATCTATTGGTAATCATTGAAGAGGAAATAGATCAGGTGATCAAGAGAGAGGGCGATAATCTTCACCAGGAATTATATGTTTCATTTGCTGAAGCTGCTTTAGGAACGAAGAAAGAAATTCCTACCGTAGGCGGAAAAGTAAAAATTACCGTTGATCCGGGAACACAATCCGGAAAGATCCTGAGATTAGCTGGAAAAGGACTTCCAAGCATTGACAGTTATGGTAAAGGAGACATGTTTATCCACATCAATGTATGGACTCCACAGAAGCTTACGAAAGACCAGAAAGAGTTCTTTGAAAAGCAGATGTCCAGCGGAGAAATGGTTGCAGAACCATCCGGAAAGGAAAAAACTTTTTTTGATAAAGTAAAAGATTTATTCAATTAATATAGAAAAGAGACTTGTAAAAAGTCTCTTTTTTGTTTTAAACAAACACCTAGTTTTAGCGCAAAGAAAAACTAGTTCACATGTTTTATAAAGAAGGCAAAGGATAGCGACTTTGTCGCTGAGAAAGTTTTATGGATAAAACCGCCTGCTCATTAAAAATCAATTTATTGATTTCATCTTTGCTCCCTTTTAATAAAAAATAGTAAGATTAAGACTTTGCGTTAAAAACATAGATTTTAATATAGTAAATATCAAATTTCAGTAATATTAAACAGTCCTATAAATAAAAAATCCTGAACTCTTTTCGGGCACAGGACTTTTTGGTTATTTAATTCTAATTCTGTTTATTTTTTTGTCGCTAAAGAATAGATTCCCTTTCCTACAGTAAATACGGCAACCGCCACCAATCCGCCAACAACACCAAGCGTAAGCTCTTTTAAAACATCCGGCCAGGTTGGTAATATACCATGGAAAAATTCAATCCTATGAAGAAAAATTCCACCAGCAACCATTATTAAAGCAATTGTTCCTACCACTCCTAATATTTTAATAACAATAGGTAAAGCCTTCACTAATAGATGTCCAAGCCCCCCGAAAAAGCCTTTATCCTTACTTTTCTTTATTAATTTAAACCCAGCATCATCCATTCTTACGATCAAAGCTACAATTCCGTAAACTCCAACAGTAGCGATAAATGCAACCAGGCTCGTTACTAAAATCTGCGTAATGAAAGGATGACTTTCTTCCAATACGGTTCCCAAAGCAATAATAACGATCTCGATGGATAAAATAAAATCAGTTGTAATTGCCGATTTTACTTTCTCTTTTTCAATTTCTTCAGAACTTTTTTCATCTTCTTCAATTTGTTCTATGACTTCATGCCCCTTTTTGTCACGGTGAAAAAGAAATTCTATCACTTTTTCAACGCCTTCAAAAGCCAGGTAGAATCCTCCAAGGATCAACACATAATTAATAGCCGGAGCATACAACCAATTAAGTAAAAAAACGATAGGAAGAATAATCAGTTTATTGATAAATGATCCTTTGGTAATTGCCCATAAAACGGGAATTTCTCTTGAGGAAAGAAAGCCAGTGGCTTTTTCTGCATTTACAGCCAGGTCGTCTCCTAAAATTCCGGCTGTCTTTTGGGTAGCAACCTTACTGGTAACCGCTACATCATCCATCAATGCTGCAATATCATCCAAAATTGCAAAAAAGCCTGATGCCATATTTTAATAATTTTTTAATCTTTGTTAAGTTCAGCAAAAATAATTATTTAATTCCGTTTTTGGATTCATAATGTAACAATAATTTTGAAAATTATAAGAATCTTTCAACAATCCTTCACTTTCAATATTTTATATCTTTGTTTAAAATCTATTGAATGGATAAAAACTGGGAAAACCAATTACAAAATATATGGCTGAAACTTGGAACCATAAGCAGTGAAGAGTTTATTGAGCAAATTAAAAATCATGTAAAATTACTTACAGAAACGGATTCCCAGGCTATTGCCGATTTTGAAAGAGCCTGCGCTTTCGACTCTACCGGACATGAGCAGGAAGCAGAACCACTGTACAGATCAGCATTAGAAAAAGGATTAACTGGCTTACGAAGAAGAAGAGCAAGAATTCAGCTGGCGAGCACTCTGAGAAATAATGGAAAAATAGAAGAAAGCATTCATATTTTAAGGGAAGAAAAAGCCCGTTATTCTGATGAACTGAATGATGCGGTAGATTCTTTTTTAGCGTTATCCCTTTCTTCAGCAGGGGAATACAAAGAAGCGCTGTCTTTAGCATTGAAAGCCCTTTCCAAACATTTGCCCAGATACAATAATTCTTTGAGCCGCTACGCTGAAAACCTTTAATTTTAACCGTTTTTAAAATCTGATACCTATGCAACGCCAATTTCATATTCTAGCTTTAGGATGTTTGTTTGTTTTCGTCGGCACATTCTGCTCTGCTTTAAAAGCTCAGACAGAAAATCATCTCAGTACGATTAACAAGGATAAGAAGAAAGAAGAAATAGACCGCATTATAAAAGCATTTGCAGCAATTAATAAATTTAATGGAACTGCTTTGATCCATTATCAGAACAAAAACATTTTTGAAAGGTCATACGGCTGGCAGGATGCAGAAAAAAAGATTCCCAATCAGGACAAAAGTGTATATCAGATTGCTTCTTTAACCAAATCTTTCACAGCCCTGGTCATTGTAAAGCTAAGTGAAGAAGGAAAACTTTCTTTTAAAGATCCCGTCTCAAAGTTTATTCCTGATTATCCCAGAGGAAATGAAATTACGGTCGAACATCTCCTTACCCACACTTCCGGAATTTATGAAGTATTGCGCAATAAAGAGTTCTTCAGCATGCTTCCCACGGGAAAATCTATAACCAAAGATCAGGAACTTTCGTTTTTTAAAAATGAACCACTGGATTTTGAACCCGGAGCTCAGTTTTCTTATACCAATTCAGGGTATATTTTATTGGGAGTTATCATTGAAAAAATAACAGGACTTTCTTATGAAGATGCTGTAAGAAAATTCATCCTAAATCCTCTGAAGATGACTCACACCGGTTTTAATTACCTTGCTCTGAAAAGTCCGTACAAGACCGTTCCTTATTCTTATATTTCAAAAACAAAGCAGGAAAAAACAGCAGTCTGGAATTCTACATTAACCGGCCCTGCAGGACAAATCTATAGCACTGTTGAAGACCTGTACCATTACTATATTGGATTGAGGGATTATAAAATTGTTTCCAAAGAAGCATTTAAAAAAGCAACCACTCCATTTTTGAGCGGCTACGGTTATGGCTGGTTCATTGATGATCTTTATGGAAAAAAGCTCATTAATCATGGTGGAAATATAGAGGGTTCCACAAGTTATTTTGCGATGCTTCCGGAAGATGATCTCTGTATTATCCTTCTGAACAATATCACGAGTAAAAAACTGGAGAAAGCAGGTAATACTATTTTAGCGGCCCTCTTAAAACAACCATACACACTTCCAGAACCAAAGAAAGAAGTAGTATTAAGTGCTGATATCCTTAAAAAATATGCAGGTGACTATCAGCTTTCTGATGATAATATTATTCATATTCTGTACGAAAACGGACAGCTTTTTATGCAGAACAATAAAGATCCTAAAGTCAGAATTTTAGCTGAAAAAGAAGATGCATTTTTCCTGCAGGATGATGACTCTGAGATTTCTTTCATTTTCAAAGAAGGTGAAAAAGGGGCTATTACCATCAAAAAAGGACTGTCATCAAAAACAGCGGAAAGGCTTTAATTAAACCTTTTTTGCTTCATAAGCAATAGAATTTTTCGTAAATTTAAGTAATGAAAAAGCTCATTCTCCGGTATCATTTTTTCGTCATGGGATGCATTGGTTTCCTTCTGCAGTCCTGTAATACGAAATTCAGAGTTTGGGTAGGTCCCGGAGGACAACAGAAGATTTACAATCTGAAATATGGAGAACATAAAAGACAGAAAATGGATGTCTTTCTTCCCAAAGATTACGCTGAAGATTCTCCTGTAGTACTTATCGTTCATGGCGGAGCGTGGACTCTAGGTAAAAAAGAACATATGATTCAGGTTCAGAAAATGCTTTTTGAAAACAGAATCCCGAGTATCAATATGAACTATAGATTGGTTTCTGCCAAGGATAAAATCACCTATAAACAACAGCTTGATGATATTGCACTTGCCATCGAAAAATTCAATTCTTTAGTGGACAAAGCAGAACTTCAACCTAACAATTATATTCTTCTGGGAGAAAGTGCCGGTGGGCATCTTGCCTTACTTTACGGATATCAGCATCCTGAGCAGATCAAAAAAATCATTTCTTTAAGCGGACCTACAGATTTTTACAGCTCTCAATATCTTAAATCTTTTTATTCTAAATACACTTCTCCTACTTTTCAAAAAGTAGTTGGAATTAAGTTTGACCGGAAAAATATCTCTGATGCCTTTAAGGAAGCCAGCCCTATTGCGAATATTACCAATGTTCCTACTCTTCTGTTTCAGGGAAATAATGACGTATTGGTCAATCAGCATCAGGGAATTGCAATGGACTCAGCACTTACAAAAATGGACGTTCCACACAAATTCATCTTTATGAAAGGAGCCGGACATGCACCCAGATTTTTCAGTAAAAGAAAAAGAGACAGTATTATTTATCCTAATATCCTGGAATGGATTAAAGAATAGTTACCTATTTAATTCAAAAAACATATAATTAAACTCCTATTTTAAACAATCCGTTCATAGAATTTTTTTTAATATCCAGCATAAAAAATAATTTTTGTCTGGTGGAAATATTTAAAACGCTATGTCCGCAAAGAAATTGTAAGGCTTATATTCTCTCGGTCTCAAAGGCACTTCGTTCAGCGAGGTAAGTTACTTAGCTAAGTGAAACGCCCCTGCGAACGAAAAGTAACAGATCATAATAATAAACCTTGCGAGCTTTGCGTGGTAAAAATACTTATATACACAAAAAAGCCATCTCAACAATGAGACGGCTCTATATCTTTGATTGAATTTCTTATTTATTCAAAGTCCTGATCTTCATATTTTTTTGAAAGGTCTTCTTTTTTCCCGAAAACAAATTTAATGATTACAGGAAGTGTTGTTACCAATACGATTACAATAATGATGTATTCCAGTTTTTCTTTCAGGTTAAAAGTAAAGATGTCTAACAGATTTTTTTGATTATTAAACGCAAAGGATAAATAATTACAACGCTTTATTGTAAGAAAGCAAAGAAGTCGTGACTTTGTCACTGATGAAGTTTACGAATATATATCCATACGCTTAGAAAGAATCAATTTCATTGATTCCCACCTTTGCTCTCTCAAAATAATACTCAATACAAATTAATCTTTGCGTTTAAAAAATTTATTGATAAGCAATAAAAAAGCCATCTCACAATTGAGACGGCTCTATATCTTTGATTGAATCTTTTATCTATTCAAAGTCCTGATCTTCATATTTGGAAAGGTCTTCTTTTTTCCCGAAAACAAATTTGATGATCACCGGAAGTGTAGTTACCAATACGATTACAATAATGATGTATTCCAGTTTTTCTTTCAGGTTGATTCCAAACTGTTCCATGAAAAGTTTATCCAGATAGTGGCCTGCAAAGATCAAAATGAATGACCATAATACAGCTCCAATAATATTATCTCTTAAAAACTCCTTTTTATCCATCTTTACAATACCTGCTACAATAGGCGTAAAAGTTCTTACAACCGGTAAGAATCTTGCCATAATAACAGCTAATGCTCCATGTTTTTCAAAGAAATCGTGTGCCTGATAAAGGTATTTCTTCTTGAAAAGCATTGAATCCGGTCTTTTATATAAAGCTGGACCTGCTTTTCTCCCGAAATAATATCCAACTTCATTTCCTATGATAGCAGCAAGAGCCACTCCGGAAGCTAAAAGTGTAGTATCTAAGAAATCGCTCCCTGTAGAGCCAAAAGTCTCTTTGATGATTTCAACAGCATAAATTCCCGAAACGAACAGTAGTGAGTCCCCAGGTAGAAAAAATCCTACAAAAAGACCTGTTTCAGCAAAAACAATAAACAAAATCAGCCAAAACCCTCCCATTTTAATGTAAAACTCCGGGTTTAATAAATCCTTCCAGCTATTGAAATCTTCCATAAATATCGATGAACAACAAAAATAAGTCTAAAATGTCTGAAACAAAAATTAATTATAAGATTTTAACTAAAAATTCAAATATGATTTTTATAAGTCCATGTCATCATCGGAAACAGCCGTTCCATCTGCCATTAAGAATGCTTTCAGGAATGGAGTGATATTTCCGTTCATTACGGCATCCACATCTGAAGTTTCATGACCGGAACGTACATCTTTTACCAGCTTGTAAGGATGCATGACGTAGTTTCTGATCTGGCTTCCCCACTCGATCTTCATTTTGTTGGCTTCAATCTCATTTCTTGCCTTCATACGTTCTTCCAGTTCCATTTCGTAAAGTCTCGAACGAAGGAGCTGCATTGCCTTTTCTTTATTCTGAAGCTGAGAACGGGATTCTGAGTTTTCAATGATAATTCCTGTTGGTGCGTGGCGAAGACGTACAGCCGTTTCCACCTTGTTTACGTTCTGTCCCCCAGCTCCGGAAGCTCTCATGGTCTCAAAGCTGATATCGGCAGGATTGATATTGATTTCAATCGTATCATCCACCAAAGGATACACATATACGGAAACAAAACTTGTATGACGTTTTGCATTACTATCAAAAGGAGAGATCCTTACCAAACGGTGTACTCCGTTTTCGCCTCGTAAATATCCAAAAGCAAATTCACCTTCAATTTCAAGGGTCACAGTCTTCACACCTGCTACATCACCTTCCTGGAAGTTCAGTTCACGGATTTTATAGCCTTGTTTTTCTGCCCACATGGTATACATTCTCATCAGCATAGCTGCCCAGTCGCAACTTTCTGTTCCACCTGCTCCTGCTGTAATCTGCAGCACTGCGGAAAGCTCATCCCCTTCGTTGGAAAGCATATTTTTGAATTCCAGGTCTTCAATTTTTTCCACCAATTGCGGGAAAGTCTCATCCAGTTCTTTTTCAGAATCCGGATCTTCTTTAGCGAAATCAGCCAAAACCTGTAAATCTTCAAACTGTGTCTGAATTTCGTCATAGCTTTCTACCCATTTTTTCTTGGAACGAAGCTGTTTTAGAAATGCTTCAGCCGTTTTTGGATTGTCCCAAAATTCTGGTGCCGCAGTTTTTTCATCATCATTGGCAATTTCAATCTTCTTTTTTTCAATCTGAAGGTATCTGTGTAAGTCTTCAATTCTGGATTGAACTTCTTTTATCTGGTCGTTGTTAATCACGAATTTTTCTTTTTGCAAAAATAAGGAATTCTTTTAGAGTGGAGAGGTGCGGGTTCTTAGTTTTCGGGGTTCGGGATCCGAGTTTTTGGGATATTGGATTTTTTTGGAAATTTAACAGAGACTCAAAATCTGCTTTAGGAGAAACTATTCCTTTACTATTTCGGCATCAAAGCTTCTTCTAAGATATTCTTTTGCTTGTTTACTTTCCGATTTGAACCCTACCATAGTTAAAGCGTAGACAAACAAGAGCATACCCATAGGAAGAAAAAGGTCTATTGATATTTCTTTTTCCTTTATAGTTTTTATAGAGACACCTATGAAGAAAATCAGGGCAAATGAGCACCAGACTATTAAGAAAAAGAAGACAAATGCATGTAGCGACATGGTCACCTGTATTTGAGTTCCATTATTTTCATTTTGAATTTTACCGTTGATCTGAGGAAGAAATGAGTTTCTGTACTTAATCACTCTGCTTATTTCAAAGCTATTATTATTCACAGTTCCTTCATATTCTTTTATATAATTTTTCCCCAAACCAAATTTTTTGGGTTCTACAAAACCAGAAAGTCTTGTTAAAACTTCCTTTTCAGACAAATTTGTTTTGTAAGTAATACGTTCAAAGGGTAAGTATTTCATGTTTCTCAACGTTGTAATTATATCATTTCTGCCACCATTTCACCTATCTTCGGAGCCAGGGCAACCCCCATTCCTGAAAGTCTTACCGCGCAAAACTGTCTTTCTGAAAGTTGTTTTACAATGGGTGATTTTTCTTCTCCCATAGCCATGATTCCCGACCAGCGAAGGGCAATTTTAAACTCATCGTTGGGAAGTATAACCTCTTTTAAAAAGTTTTCTAAATGATTCTGCAGAAATTCTGTTGTTTCAAAAGCAGTTGTTTCTTCTGTCTTAAAATCCTGATTTCTTCCGCCACCCAGCAATATTCTGTTTCCTACATTTCTGAAATAATAGTATCCTTCATCATAATGAAATGTTCCTTTAAGCTTCAATCCCTCTATAGGTTCTGTCAGAAGAATCTGTCCGCGGGCAGGAATGATATTTTCTTTTTTCAGGAACTTTGAAGTGAATGCATTGGTGCAATAGATGAGCTGGTCTGCTGCCACAGAAAGATCAGTTGAAAGCTGAACCTCAACGTTGTCTGTTTCTTCAATATGCTGAACTTCCGTTCCAAATAAAAACTCAATTTTCAGTTCGTGGCATTTCTCCAGTAGTTTCTGTACTAACTTTCCGGAGTGAAGACCTCCTTCACAGGGATTTTCAATCAGGAATTCAGATTTTCCGAGTCCGAATTCCTTTATTTTATTCTGTTTTAAAGTATAGGTCTGATCCAGCCCGGTTATTGCTTTCAGTTTTTCATTGACAACATCAATATGGGATAAAGGTTCTTCATGATTTACAATTTCGTAACCTCCATTCAATTCAAAATCGATTTCACTATTTTTAAAATAATGCTGAATTCTCTGAAGCCCGTCAAATCTCATTGTAACCAGCTCCAATGTTTTCTCCCAGCCCATTTTCTGCGAATCGGCAATCACTTCGGTAAGACCTCCAAAGCACGCAAACCCAGCATTTCTTGTGGAAGCACCCAATGGAATGGCATTCCGTTCAATAATGAGAACAGATTTTTCAGGATATTTTTCTTTGATAGACAGGGCAGTCCACAGGCCGGAAAATCCTGCACCAATAATAATGATGTCTCTTTTTCTGTAGAATGTATCCAATTCCCAAATACTGTTCATAAATAATGAGTAATAGGTAATGAGTAATTTTTATAAAGCCTTAAACTTTAAACCTTGAACTTTAAACAGTTTATCCTTTATCTCCTTCTTCATTATGCTGGAATCCGATTGCTCTTTGCGGCTCTTCGACAACTCTGTAGGTTTCCAGTTCATTTTTCAGAGCCTGAATCCTAAACCTGAAGTCATCAAAGTTATTAATAATGGCATCCGCAAGAAATCTGGCTACCTGATCCAGATATTCTTCGGTAAGTTTTGACCCGGCATCCCTCAACGCACTCTCTAAAAGTTTCTGATCAATTTTCAGTTTTTCGTTTCTTGTTCTCTGGTAAAGGTTTTTAATTCTTTTCTTTAAACTTTGAGTGAAGTCTATCAGCATCGTGTTACTGAAAGCTTTCATCTTTGAAGAGATTTCATGCCAGAAAGGAACCTTATCAGCTTTGTTATTTTTAAGTATTTTGTAGAGTAAAGAATCTTCTTCCAGCCCTCTGGTCATGGCATAAAGTATAATTTCTGAACGTTCTGAAGCATTGGGTGGAAATATGGGAATCATCACATCAAATCTTCCCGGAGCAAGAATTTCTTCGTCAATTTCTGAAACGGAATTGGCAGAACCCACCATCAGAACGCCTTCTTTTTCAAACTTTCCGATGTAGTGAAGAATCAATTCCTGAGCTTCAAGATTACAGGAAGCAACATCTGTTTCTGCCCTTCTCTGCATCATAATTTCATCGAAATCATCCATGAAAAGCAGCATTTTGTTTTCCTTCATCATACTCAGCAGGAAATCACTGAAATTGATTTCATTTCCGTCAATCAGCGAAGTTCCCAAATAGTGTTTTTTAACTTCTTTAAACTGATATCCGATGATTTCAGCAATTTTATTGGCCCAGAATATCTTTCCGCTTCCCGGAGGTCCGTACAGAATAATTCCTGCAGGTTTGTTGATTCCCCAATCTTTGATCTGCTGCGGATTCAGGAAGGGTTCCAAAACAGTGGAGGTATAAAAAAACAGGTCTCTGTATCCAATAAAATCTCTTTGCTGAAGGCTGGTTTTATGTCCAAAATAATCGTAGACAAACTGATAATTCCCTCCAAGTTTGTTATCAATTCCATAGCTTGATATAGAGGATTTGAAAAAACCATTATCGAAAATATTGAGATTATTGTCTTTGATCACCTTTTCCACCTTATCTTTTGGCTGCTTAATGACTTCGGCAATCTGCTCGAGTGTTTTATTTTTATCAAGATCTTTTTCATATAGTCTTAAAAAATCTACATTCTCACGGGCAAATTTTTCAAAATCTTCTTTTACGTCAAAATTTGTACTGACACAGTCTACCAGTTCAAGATCAAAATCCTGAATAAACTGTTTGATGGCTTCTGCAGATACATTTAATTCTTCTGCCAGTTCAATTAGCTTCATAACTGTTGATTAATTCTACCAAATTTAATGTATTTGTCCATAAATTAATATTGATTTATGATAATTCTGTAACATTCTCTAATTTATATAGACTACTACTATGTAAAACAAATTACATGGAAAAGATTTTATCAGTAAAAAATTTGACGAAGAAATTCAAGAGAGTTGTGGTGAACAATATTTCTTTTGATGTCGAAAGAGGAAATGTTTATGGCCTTTTAGGTCCGAACGGAAGTGGAAAATCCACTACTTTCGGAATGCTGCTTTCAACGATCAATCCTACCAGCGGAGACTGGTTCTGGTTTGGCAAAAAAGGAACTGATCCTGATACCTTGAAAAAGATCGGGGCGATTATCGAGCAGCCTAACTTTTATCCTTATTTAAGTGCAGAAACCAACCTCAAGATTGTTGCTGAAATTAAGCAAGCACCCTATTCAAGGATTGACGAAGTCCTGAAGACTGTTAATCTGTACGAAAGAAAAAAAGATACTTTCAAAACTTTTTCTTTGGGAATGAAACAGCGTCTTGCTATAGCGTCAGCGATGCTCAACAATCCTGAAGTGATGATTTTAGATGAACCTACAAACGGATTAGATCCTGAAGGAATCATTCAGATCAGAGAAATCATCAGCAATATTGCCAAACAGGGAATCACCATTATCATTGCAAGCCATCTTCTGGATGAAATTGAGAAAATCTGCAGCCATGTGATTGTATTAAAAGAAGGAAATTCCATTTATTGCGGAAGAGTGGATGAAATGACCTCCAACAATGGCTATTTTGAATTGAAAGCGGATAATAATACATTGCTGTTAAATGCTCTTAATGAGCTTCAGTGGTTCTCTTCCATCCATCAGGAAGGTGAGCTTATCAAAGCCCAGATCCGCGATGATGCTTCCATTTCAGCTTCAGCGATGAATCAGAAACTGGCAGAGAAAGGAATCTACCTTTCCCACTTGACCAAGAAAAAACTGTCTCTTGAATCTCAATTCCTTGAACTTGTAAAAAACACTAATTAATCATGATCAAATTATTAAAACTGGAATACTACAAAAACCTGAACTACCAACCGTTTAAGGTTTTCACGATACTTTATTTTGCCATTCTTATTGCCTTGCTTTTCATTGGATTGGTCGACTTTGATGTTTTTGGAGGAACCATTAACTTAAAAGAACAAGGGATTTATAATTTCCCCGAAATCTGGAATTTCACCACATGGATTGTTGCATTGCTGAAAATTTTCCTGGGACTGATCATTGTTTTCTCCATTTCTCAGGAGTTCAGCAACCGGATGTTCAAACAGAATACGATTGATGGATTGAGCAGAAAGGAATTCATCACTTCAAAATTATTGACGATAAGCATTTTTACTATTGTTTCGACAGCCATTGTGTTGGGAATTACTTTGTTTCTGGGATATCAATATTCGAATACAACAGAATCTACAAAGGCTTTTGCTGAGATCTTCTTTATTGGAAATTATTTTGTGAAGCTATTTACCTTCTTTTGCTTCTTAATGTTCCTTTCTATTTTACTGAGAAAATCTGTTTTTGTTTTTCTTGCCCTTTTCGTTTTCTGGATTGGCGAAGGAATTTTAACCGCTCTTGAAACGTATTCAAAAGTAAAAGGAATGCAGGGACCACAAAGAAATGAGGTTCTTCAGAATGACTTTTTTATCTCGCATCTTTTACCACTGGAAAGTATGTCCAGCCTGATTCCTAACCCGATGATGAGATTAAATATGGCTAAAATGATGGGCTTAAAATATGAATTCCACTACCCTACAGAAAGCCTTATCGCTTGCCTGGTGTGGTGTGCTATTTTCATCTTCGGTTCGTACTGGATTCTGAGAAAAAGAGATTGGTAGATTTAATTATACTATGAATTCAAAATAAAAAGGCTGCCAGATAGCACAATAATTTGGCTTTTGTCATTCTGACGAAGGAAGAATCTCATTAATCAGTAGACCTATGAGATTCTTCACTTCATTTCATTTCGTTCAGAATGACATTTTTTAGGCAGCCTTCCTTTCACATTACTTTTTATCTAACAACGGAAGATATTTTCCGTATCCTTTACTTTCCATTTCCGCTTTTGGAATAAATTTCAGAGAAGCACTGTTGATACAGTAACGAAGTCCTCCCTTATCCTGCGGTCCGTCTGTGAAAACGTGACCTAAATGAGCATCACCGGTTTTACTTCTTACTTCTACTCTATCCATACCATGGGAACGATCCAGCTTTTCATCAATCAAACCTTTGGTAATCGGTTTTGAGAAACTTGGCCATCCACATCCGGATTCAAATTTATCTGTAGAGACAAACAACGGTTCTCCTGTGGTAATATCTACATAAATTCCTTCACGGGTTTCGTTCCAGTATTCATTCTGGAAAGGTCTTTCTGTTCCGTTTTCCTGGGTAACATTATATTGTTCTGCGGTCAGTTTTTCTTTTAAAACTTTTTTATCCTGCTTTTGATACGTTGGTTTTGGAAATGGATTGGCTTTTTTGGCCATTTCAAAAAGTCCCGGTTCAATATGGCAGTAACCGCCCGGATTTTTATCAAGATAATCCTGATGATAATCTTCCGCTTTGTAGAAATTTTTCAATGGAATAGTTTCTACTAATAAAGGCTTGCTATAGTTTTTTGCCAGTTTCTGAACTTCATCTTTTACCACAGCTTCATCAGTTTTATTGGTAAAATAAATTCCGGTTCTGTACTGGTTTCCTCTGTCATTTCCCTGCTGATCTTTGCTTGTAGGATCAATGGTTTTAAAATATAAATCAATCAACAGTTTCAGATCTACCTGTTCCGGATCATATTTTACTTTTACGGTTTCTGCAAAACCTGTTGTATGACTTACCACCTCTTCATAAGTAGGATTTTGAGTATTTCCGTTGGCATACCCCACTTCTGTTCCTACAACACCACGAATTTGTTGAAAAAAATGTTCTGTTCCCCAGAAACATCCACCTGCAAAATAAATCTCTCTAACGTTTTTGTTATCCATAATTTTCTCATTTTCTTTTTTTATTTCCACTACATCAGGCTTGTTTTTTTTGAAAAGCCCGGACCCCGCAGCAAAGACT
Source organism: Chryseobacterium sp. KLBC 52 (assembly GCF_003347605.1). Lineage (GTDB taxonomy): Bacteria > Bacteroidota > Bacteroidia > Flavobacteriales > Weeksellaceae > Chryseobacterium. Next base: position 96,821 of record NZ_QDFZ01000011.1, read on the forward strand.
GCTATACCCAGAATGATTCCGAGTACGATTAATATATTTTTCATTTTTACTTTTTTATTCATTACTTATTATTTTGAACGATCATGAATCCAAATCCTAAAAGCATAAGGTCTTTTAAAATAAAGAAATCCGTCACAGGCACTCCGTCCACTATTTTCCATATTCCCGGTGTTGTAAACAAATAGCTTAATGTCACCAGAAAAGTTACGATCATTCCTATCCCTGCATACTTTTTCAATACAGCAAATTTCGCACTAAATATCAGGAGTAAGGCAATGATAATTTCTATCACTCCGATAAGATTTGACACTGCCTGGACGCTTATAATTTTATATACGAAAAAAGTTAAGAAATGGTTTTCTACCAAGGGTTTTATTGCAGCAGCTTCTGTGGGAGTGAATTTGAAGATACCAATCCACAGTAAAATAAGTGCTGCTCCGAAAAGCGAGATATAATACCCGATTCGGGTTAATTGATTTTTAGATTCCTGTACTGTTCCGACCATATTTTTAAGATTTTAAATGAATACTTTATTGTTTTCGAAAGTATAGTCGGTGCTATTTTAAAATCCTGACAGAAATTTTCCTAGAAATTTAATTTATCGATCATTTTGTTTTTAAAGTCCTGAATTTCAGAATCATTAATTTCAGTTTTTTGTTCAGAAAAAGTCTTTTTAAAAGCTTTATCCAGAAGAGCCAGCTTTTCATTGTACATCCTGCACCATTTGCAGATCATCAGATGCATGCTCAGCATCCTGTTTTCTCTGGCAGAAATAGATTGGGCATTCCTTTTTTCCATCAGTAAAGTAGCTTCACTGCATGGTAAAAATAATTTATGTAGTATTCTTCTTATCATTTCTCTTATGATTTTGAAAACCAGTTAAACTCCAGACATTCTCTGAGCTGCATTCGGCTTCTTTGCAAAATCTTCCAAAGATTAGTCGTAGAAACTTCCAATTCCTGACTGACTTCCGGTGCTTTTTTTTCTTCGATATAATACATTTTTAGCAGAATCTTCCATCTGGAGGGCAATTCTTCAATACATTCTTCCAATGTTTTATTAAAATCTGCACTGTCTAAAAGTTCATCGCCTTCACCGGAGACATTCCAGTCATTCAAAACATCATTATTTTTCCATGATCCGGTTTCATCAAAAAAATGATCAAGTCGGATATTGGGTTCAGATTTATATTTTTTACGGTAAAAATCTGCAACTTTCCTGTTCAGAATAGCCACCAGCCATGTAAGCGCATTGCTTTTTCCTTCAAAAGAATCATAAGCTGAGTAAGCAGCGAGAAAAACTTCCTGAACCACATCCTGTGCATCTTCTTTATTTGAAAGTACGTACAGTGCCCGCTTCAAAAGCGGCCCTGAGTATTGTTCTATCCAGCTTTTCAGTTCTTCATCTTTTGTCATTGGAAGGATTTTTTGTCTTTTTTCAGATCGCAACGAAGGTAGGAAGTTAAATGGAAAATTGCAAAATGAGATCGATTATTATTGATTACAGTCATTACAAACTTGCCATCTCAAACCTTACAGGTTTTAAAAACCTGTAAGGTTTACCACACCTCCAATAGCCAAACTCGTTATCATTCAAAACATAGCATAAAATTATTACAAATCGCTTAAAAATCTTAAATTTGCATCTTATCAAAAATTTGATATTTAAAAAAGCAAAAGCAATACTATGACATCACAAGAGATACGTCAAAAATTTTTAGATTATTTTAAAAGTAAGGAGCACTTGATCGTTCCTTCAGCTCCTATTGTGCTGAAAGACGACCCTACCCTTATGTTTTCCAACTCTGGAATGACACAGTTCAAGGATTTCTTCCTTGGCTACAAAACCCCTACCGCCCCTAGAATTGCCGATACCCAAAAGTGTCTTAGAGTTTCAGGGAAGCACAATGATCTGGATGATGTAGGTAGAGATACTTACCACCACACCATGTTTGAAATGTTAGGAAACTGGTCTTTCGGGGATTACTTCAAAAAAGAGGCTATTGCTTTTGCCTGGGAATTACTTACTGAAGTATACGGAATTCCAAAAGAAAATTTATACGTAACGATTTTTGAAGGGGATGCTTCAGAAAATCTGGACAGAGACCAGGATGCTTATGACTTCTGGAAGTCTCACATTTCAGAGGACAGAATCATCAACGGAAATAAAAAAGATAACTTCTGGGAAATGGGTGAAAGCGGACCATGCGGACCGTGTTCAGAAATCCATGTTGACTTGAGAACACCGGAAGAGAAAGCTAAGGTTTCCGGACTTGAATTGGTAAATAATGACCATCCTCAGGTTGTTGAAGTATGGAACCTGGTTTTCATGGAATTCAACAGAAAAGCAGATAAATCTTTAGAGAAGCTTCCTGCTCAGCACGTAGATACGGGAATGGGCTTTGAGCGTCTTTGTATGGCGCTTCAAGGGAAGTCTTCCAACTATGATACCGATGTTTTCACTCCGCTTATTTCTAAAGTTGAAGAACTTTCAGGTAAAAAATACACCGGAATTTTAGAAGACGAAAAAGATATTGCCATCCGTGTTGTGGTAGACCACATCAGAGCGGTTTCCTTTGCTATTGCAGACGGACAATTGCCATCCAACGGAGGAGCAGGTTATGTGATCAGAAGAATTTTAAGAAGAGGAATTTCTTATTCTTACCGATTCCTGGATATGAAAGAACCTTTCCTTTACAAGTTGGTTGCTGTGCTGCAGGAGCAAATGGGAGCTTTCTTCCCGGAACTTGAAAAACAAGGAAAACTGGTTGCTGAAGTGATCAAAAGTGAAGAAGATTCATTCTTAAAAACAATTGAAAACGGTCTGATCCGAGTAGAAAAGCTGATCCAGCAGACGATTGCCAATAATCAGAAAGTATTACCTAGCGAGGAAGTTTTTGAACTGTATGATACTTATGGTTTCCCTGATGATTTAACAAGAATTATCGCGGAAGAAAAAGGATTAACGATTGATGAAGCTGGTTTCAAAGCTGAAATGGAGAAACAGAAGCTCCGTTCAAAAGCTGATTCTGCTCAGAAAGTTTATGACTGGGTTACCCTGGAAGAAAGAGATGAAAACTTTGTAGGATACGATCAGATTGAATCCGAAACCTATATCACAAGATACAGAAAGGTAGAAAACAAAGACGGAGAATTTTACCAGGTGGTATTAAGCAGTTCTCCTTTCTATCCTGAAGGTGGTGGACAGGTTGGAGACAAAGGTGTTCTTGAGAATGCTGTTGAAAGCTTTGAAGTGTTGGAAACCAAAAAAGAAAACGGATTAATCATTTCTTTGATCAACGGTCTTCCAAAAGATGCCGGTGCTGTTTTCTATGCTAAAGTAAACGCTTCTGAAAGAAAAAATTCCCAGGCCAACCACTCTGTGACTCACCTTCTGCACGAAGCTTTAAGAGAGGTATTAGGAACTCACGTAGAACAGAAAGGTTCTTATGTAGGCCCTGATTATCTTCGTTTCGACTTCTCTCACTTCAACAAAATGACGGAAGAAGAACTGGCATTAATCGAAGAAAAAGTAAACAAAAAGATCAAGGAAAGTATTGCTTTACAGGAATTCAGAAATATTCCGATTCAGGAAGCTCTGGAGAAAGGAGCAATGGCTTTGTTTGGTGAAAAATATGGTGACAGTGTGAGAATGATCCAGTTCGGAAGTTCAAAAGAACTTTGCGGAGGAACTCACGTAAAAAACACCAGCGAAATTGGTCATTTCAAGATCACTTCTGAAGGTTCTGCTGCGGCGGGAATCAGAAGAATTGAGGCGATTTCTGGAGACAAATCCGAAGAATATTTCAACAATCTTGAAAAACAGATCATTGAACTTTCTCAGTTATTAAAGTCTAAAGATGTGGTAAGATCGATCGAAAAACTGATCGAAGAAAACACTTCACTGAAGGCTGAAGTAGACACTCTTAAGAAGGAAAAGGCAAAAGGAGAAATCGGAGAATGGAAGAATGCTTATGAGCAGAAAGGCAACAAACAACTTTTAGTAAAGAAAACTTCTCTGGATGCAGGTTCTGTAAAGGACATCGTATTCCAGTTGAAAAGAGAAATCCCGACTTCAGTAACGATTATTCTTTCTGATGCAGACGGAAAACCAATGATTACCGTTGGAGTTTCTGATGATCTTGCTGCAGATTACCAGGCTGGAGCTATCGTAAAAGACCTTGCTAAAGAAATCCAAGGTGGTGGTGGTGGAAACCCAGGCTTTGCAACAGCTGGTGGTAAAAACCTTGAAGGTATAGAAAACGCTTACCAAAAAGCATTGAATATCTAAAATAGAAAACTCTATTATAAATTTTAACTCCGGCTGTCTCAAAATTGAGACAGCCGGAGTTGTTTTTACCCCATCTCTCCTATTATATTCTTAACGCAAAGTTTTTCGTATAGCACGTCGTATTGAAGGGAGCAAAGAAGAAAATCAATTTCATTGATTCTGACTAAGCGTGAGTAATAATTATACTTCCATCAGATAAAGCAAATTTCCCATAAACATCTGTGTCATCCGTGAAATCCGTGGGAGATTAAAATAAAATAATTTAGAAAAAGGTTACACAAGCCGGATATATGTTTTATTTAACGCGAAGGATCGCAAAGAAACATTATTTTATCTTAAATATTTTCGATCGCTAAGGCGTTACACTCAGCCATGAAATGATTGCGTTTTTTTGCTGAATGGAATGCCTTTGCGATCGAAAAAAGTAGATGAATAGAAACCTTAGCGTCTCTGCGTTATAACATAACATTCTTTCATTGATTTTTATCAAGCAGATATAATATTATACCTCTCGCTGATCAAACAAATTACGCAGATTCTTCCACAAACATCTGCATAATCTGTGAAATCAGCGGGAGATTAAAATAAATTTAGACGGTTATACAAGCTGGATATATGTTTTATTTAACGCGAAGGATCGCAAAGGAACATTTATTTTATCTTAAGTATTTTCGTTCGCTAAGGCGTTACACTCAGCCATGAAATGATTGCGTTTTTTGCTGAATGGAATGCCTTTGCGATCGAAAAAAGTAGATGAATAGAAACCTTAGCGTCTCTGCGTTATAACATAACATTCTTTCATTGATTTTTATCAAGCAGATATAATATTATACCTCTCGCTGATCAAACAAATTACGCAGATTCTTCCGGAAGAATCTGTGTGATCCGTGAAATCCGTGGGAGATTAAAATAAAATAATTTAGGAAAAGATTACACAAGCCGGATATATATGTTTTATTTAACGCTAAGGATCACAAAGAAACGCTCATGCTACCATCAATATTTACGTTCGCTAAGGCGTTACACTCAGCTATGAAATGATTGCGTTTTTTTGTTGAATGGAATGCCTTTGCGAACAAAAAAAAGTAGATGAATAGAAACTTTGCGTACTCTGCGTTATAATATATTATTCTTATTAAGAACATTTTCATCAAAGTCTCTCTATTTATATCCGTTCTAATTATTGATCTTGTCTTAACAAACCATTACTTAATATTAAACTATTTGTTTTGTCTTCTTAAAACATAATTAACACTAGACCTTTAGTTTTGCCATAATCGAAATTCAAAAAATGTAATTATGAAAATTAACAAAACTATTGGAGCTCTATTCCTTGCTGCTATTGTTTTTCAAAGCTGTAACGATGACAACAACAGTAACTCTGACACTCCTGTCAATGATAAAATCAAACTTGAAAATTTTTCTAAAGAACCCGCTTTCGTTTATGGAATGCAAGGTTTTGAAAATTTAAATATTACCACTCTTATTTCCAGTTCTGACGTTCTTCCAGGTTCTCCAGATTTCGTTTTCGGAGGTCAGCCAGACGGAATGGGTCTTATGAAAGATCCTAACTCGGATGGCTATCTGATGATCACCAATCATGAAATCAAACAATCGGTATCAAGAGTTTATTTAGACAAAACATTTAAGCCTGTAAAAGGAGAATATATCTTAAATGGAACCGGAGGAATGACAAGATTATGCTCGGCTACATTGGCCACTCCTGAAATTCATGGTTTCAGCGCATTTCTTACTGCTGGGGAATCAGGTGAAGAAAGTATGGTTCACTCTCTAAATCCTTTGGCACCAGCCTCTCAGGCATCAGATAAAACAAGGGTAAAACCAGCTTTAGGAAAGGCTTCCATGGAAAATGCAGTTCCACTTCCTAAAGATGTTTCTAACGGAAAAACTTATATCATCATTGGTGAAGACCAGTCTTATTCTTCTTCTCATCAGTCTGCAGGACAATTGATCATGTATGTTGCCGATAATCAGGGAGATCTTGATAACGGTAAGTTGTATTCTTTAAAAAGAACCAACAGCAACTATACGGAAACAGATATGACGAAAGGAAGCAGCTATGATGTAGAATTCGTGGAAATTCCGAACGCTAAAAACCTTACCGGAGCTCAGATCAACCAAAAAAACATCGATAATAACGCCATTCGTTTTTCAAGAGTGGAAGATGTAGATTACAGAAAAGGAGCAGGAAAAGGAAGAGAAATCTACTTTACCGCTACAGGTGAATCTTCTGATGGTGTGAACCCAAAAGCAGGATTAACGATGTGGGGAAGAGTTTACAAACTTGTTCTGAACGCCAATAATATGTTGACAGGAAAACTGGAAGTGGTGGCTGAAGGAGATTCTAACCCAGGAAATAACCTTATCAACCCTGATAACTTATGTGTAACTGAAAACTTTGTATACATCCAGGAAGACGGAGATTCTTATTACAAAAATGCCAACCACGATTCTTATATCTGGCAGCTGAATATTGCTACAAAACAATACAAGCCATGGCTGAACATGAGGCACAACAGAGGTGACTCTGCATGGCAGACTGCTTACAACCAATCCGGAGACCTTCAGAAATTCGGTTCATGGGAATTCGGGGCAATGGTTGACATTTCAGACATTATCGGAATTCCGAATACCTTCTCAGTGAATATCCATTCTCATACATGGCAGCTGGATAAATTCAAAAACCCTGACGGTTCAGGAATCAACACCAACAAAGAAGGTGGGCAGATTGTAATCATCAGAAACGTAGAAAAATAGTTTTAATTCCTTCATATCAAATCAAAGTATCAATAGAATATTTCTGTTGATACTTTTTCATACCTATGAACAAGCTTTCAAAATATCCAATACTCCTTTTCCTGTACTGTGCAGCAGCACTTTTTACTTTATACTACTGTAAAAATGATAAGCAGCAGCCTGTGTATGAAGATCTTGGTTCTGTAAAAAACAGGATTATCAAAACTAATGCTGATTTCGAAAAGCAAATTAACGAACTGAAAAACCTGGTTTCTAAAAATGCTGATGAAAAGCTCCTTCAGGAAAAATTTCAGGATATCCGAAAAACCTACAAAACAATGGAATGGGCTGTAGAATACTTCCTTCCCCACTCCGCAAGGTTTATCAATGGTCCTGCCCTTCCTGAAATAGAAATGGACGAACATACGGAAATAGAACCCGAAGGGCTTCAGGTGTTGGAAGAGATGTTCTATCCATATGATAAAGGAAATAAAGAGGAAGTGATCAGGATGCTCAATAAGCTCATCAATAAAAGCAATACCATAGAAACCAACTTTCAGGTCATTACGATCAGTAAAGATCAGGTTTTTGATGCCTTAAGACAGGAAGCTTTCAGAATTTCCAGCTTAGGGATTTCTGGTTTTGACACACCTGTTTCAGGAACATTTTTACAGGAAATGCCCTCTTCTCTTCAAGGAATAAAAGAAACTTTGGAACAGATTTCCACTGATCGTTCGAAAAATAAAGCCTTAAAAAGTATCGTGGCAGAGATCGGTTCAACTATTAGCGTACTGAAGAAAAATACAGACAAAAACACATTCGATTACGTCAATTTCATTCCGGATCATTTGAACAAAATCACCGCTTTGATGCTTGATTTTAAAAATCAGGAGAAGATTCCGGATGTTGAAGTAATTACTGCTTTAAACAAAAATGCAGCTACTTTTTTTTCTAAAAATGCTTTTAATCCTAATGCTTTCACTCCTGGAAAAGAATATGCCTATTCGGAAGAAAAGGCGGCTCTCGGACATCAGCTTTTTAATGATAAAATTTTATCCAACAGCAATAATCGTAGCTGTGCAACATGCCATATTCCAGAGAAAGCATTTACAGACGGTCTTGCCAAAGCCATGTCCCTTGAAAATTCGGAACTGGCGAGAAATACACCTTCACTCAACTATGCAGGCTATCAGCATGGCCAGTTTTGGGATATGAGAAAGGATGACCTGGAAGGACAGAGCTCGGATGTGATCTCCAATAAAGAAGAAATGCACGGTGATCTGAATGTCATTCTTGCCAAAATCAATCAGGATAAAAACTATCAGGCAGCATTCAAAAAGATTTATCACTCTCAAAAAACAGAGGTTTGGCAGCTGCAGAATGTACTGGCAAGCTATATCCGTTCGCTGGCAAAATTCAATTCAGCTTTTGATGAATATATGAGAGGGAATACATCAGCAATGACAGAAAATCAAAAGCAAGGATTTAATCTTTTTGTTGGAAAAGCCCAGTGTGCAATCTGTCATTTTCTTCCTTTATTCAATGGTACAGTGCCTCCGAATTTCAAAAAAACTGAGCAGGAAATATTGGGTGTGGCAGTGAATGCAGAGAATCAAACATTTGATGCCGATCCGGGAAGAGGAAAATTTCATGAAACAGTAGCTTCTTTGCAGCATTCTTTCAAAACACCAACTCTTCGAAACATTCAAAAAACAGCTCCTTATATGCACAACGGAGGGTACAAAACATTGAGAGAAGTGATGAGTTTTTACAACAAAGGAGGTGGAAAAGCTTTTGGATTTAAAGTAGAAAACCAGACGCTTTCTGATGCTCCACTACAACTTACTGATAAAGAAATAGATAACATTATTGAGTTTATGAAAGCGCTCAATGATCAATAAATACGATTCTAAAACACAAAACAACGAAAAACAATTAAAACTCCTGAATCTTAACTGCTAGGGAGTTTTTTTATTTGAAAAATCCATTAAAATACAGAAAGACTATCTGATCATTTTTTCATTTGGTCTTGTCCTTGCAAAGTCCATGAAAACATTAGATTAAATCAATGTTATACTCTGTTAAAAACTTTTATACAAGAATAAATATCATTATTTTTGACGTAGTTTTTTTACATGAAAAGGGGTTTACTGTTATTATTTTTTATGATCTGCTTTTTGGGGTATTCACAAACAAAAATTAAGGTTGTGGATGACGCCAGTCAAAAACCTGTCTCTAAAGCAAAGGTATCCTGTGACAATACCGTTATTGGATACACCAATGAACAAGGTATTCTGGAATTTAAAACAGGATGTAAAAACATTGATATTGACGCTGATTCTTATCAGAAAGAAACGATCACCGTGGAAAGCAGCATGGAGGTCTCCCTGCTTAAAAAAACATCAAAGACCACCAATATTGAAGCCGTAGTTATTGAAGATAAAAGTGATCCCAGAGCGTTGGAAATTCTTAAGAAAGTCAATAAACTATTTAACGAAAACTCACCCAAAAGCTTAGGATCTTATTCCTACAAATCCTACGAAAAAATTTCTCTGGATATTGATGAAGACAGCCTGTCCCAGTTTAATCAGTATTTTAATGATCTCAATATTTTCAAGAAAAAAAGAGAAAAAGACTCGCTGAATAACATCACTGCAAGAAAGATATTTTCAAAAAGTAAGCTTTTCCTTTGGGAAAGAGCCCAGGAGTTTTTATACTCCAAAAAGTATGGGGAAAAGATCAATATTCTGGACAACAGAATCTCTGGTCTGAAGCAGCCTATCTATGAAATGATCGCTCTTCAGCAAAGTAACAGGGATGTGGTTCCGGAACAGATAAAACCTGAAAACAGAGGATTGTACAGATTCTTCCTTTCAGATACTGTTACTCTGGATGGGAGAAAAAACTTTGTGATCCGTTTTCGTGAGGTGAATTACAAAAAACCGGACAGAAAACGAAAGTACAACGGTACTATTTATATAGATACCGAAACGTACGGACTCAAAAAGATTGAAAATTTCAGTAAAAACAAAAACGACGGAATTATCACCAGTACCTGGGTGTTTTATAATAACAAATGGTTTCTTGCCCACGAAAAGGCCAAGCTTAAAATGGGTAAAATGGCTATGGATGACAAAGTGCATGCTGATGATAAGAAAGACAAAAAAAGCTTTGGAACCTACGCTTTTCTTACCTCAAAATATTTTGATTTCGAGGCTCCTATTGAAGAGAATCCAAAAGATTTCAAAGGCTATACTTTCTCTGTAAAGAATATTGACGGGCATTCTCTGGACCAATACAGAACCGATCCTCTTACTGAAAGAGAAAAAAATACCTATACAACGATCGACAGTTTAGGAAAAAAATATAAAATCGATAGCAAAGCCCAGATTTTATCGGGATTACTGAACGGACAGATCAGAGTAGGTTCTGTAGACTTTGCCGTAGATGAAATTGTAAATTATAACTCATACGAAGGTTTCAGATTAGGTTTAAAAGCCAAGCTGAATGAAAATTTCAACCCTTATTTTTCACCAGACTACTATTTTGCATATGGTATGAAGGACAGAAAATGGAAGTATGGAATGGGTCTTGACATGAAAACCACCCTGGAGAAAAACTCATTTTTCAGATTTGAGGTGTATGATGATGTAACAGCCTCCGGAGAATTCAACCGAAAACTTTGGAATTTCAAGATGAGAATGATGAACTTCGGGAATAATCTGAATAATGACCGGTATTTTCATTTTAAAGGAATGTCATTATCTTATCTGAACGATGTTACCAACGGACTTACCCTGGCCCTTGATGCAAGAAGAAACACGGAAGAGGCTGAATTCGATTATCAGTTCAGAGACAGAGGAACTTCGTACCGGAATTTTAATACTCTTTTCACCTTAAAATATTCCCCGAATTCTACCAATATTATGACTCCGCAGGGAAAATCTCTGATTGATCAGAAATATCCTGAACTCTATTTTAATTATGAACAGAGTTACAAAATACTGCAGGGGGATTTTAATTATTCCCGTTTTGACGCCTTATTTGTTCATAATTTTAAAACACCGATCGGGACTACAGGTTTCAGATTATATGGAGGTCTGGTTCTGGGTGGAGCGCCTATCTGGAAAAACTTTACGATGAACGGGCTTGCGTCTCCGGGCAAAGATTTTAATTTTAACCTTACTTCTTATCTTGGGTTTGCAACACTGGAAGGAGGAAAATACTATAATGACAGATTCGTTGCCTATTACTTTACGCATAAACTTCCATGGTATCTGAAAAGTTTCGGACACAATATTTCCAGCTTTGATTTTGTCTTAAGAGGAACTATAGGAGATATGAAACATCCGGAATACCACCAGTTTAAGTTCAGAAAATTGGATCACCTGTATCAGGAAGTCGGTGTAGAATGGAACAATTTCCTTTCCAGCTATTTCAACCTTGGTGTATTTTACAGAGTGGGTTATTATGCAACACCTCATTTCAAGGAAAACTTCGCTATCCAGTTTAAGCTGAAGTTTCTCGAGTTTTAATACGCTTTACCATACAAAATCTTTATTTTTGAATCAGAATTCAGAAATATTCAACGATACTATATAAAAAAGAACATGCAGAAAATCGAAATCAAAGCAGAACAGTTTTTTGAATTATTAAAATTAAAAGACACTCCGATGTGGGAGATTTTCTCACAGATGATTGATGGAAATGAAAAGGAAATTATCTTTTTAGACAATGAAGACAAAATCCTTTTTAATTATATTTTACCTTCTACACAGGAAAAACTGGAAGAAGACAGAAAAGAGTTTTCAAAACAGTTTTCAGAAAAATTGGCTAACTTCAATTAAGCGTTCTTATGAATAGAAATTATATTTTCTCTCTCCTTGGGCTCTTTTTATTTGCCTTTGGAAATGCTCAGAATTATAAAAAACCTCTTGTTTCTGCCATCAAAGAAGCTGATCTTCGTACCGATATGTATCAGCTGGCTGCGGACCAGTTCTGGGGCCGTGAAGCCGGAACTCTGGATGAATTGAAAGTTTCTATGTGGTTGGCCGACAAAGCCAAAGAAGCAGGAATGAAACCCGCCGGAGATAACGGAACTTTTTTCCAGTTTTTTGATATGTACAGACATCAGGTGATTCCACAAAGCAGCCTGAAAGTCGGAGATACCAGTTTGAAATTATGGAAAGATTTCCTTGTCGCTGAACCTGTAAATGCTTCATTAGATGCTGACATAGTGTATGCCGGAAACGCAGAGCCTGAAGAGCTTGCGAAACTGAATATCAAAGGAAAAGTTCTTGCGGTAAATGCTTCTGACAAGAATATTTCAAAAGACATGACCCTTTTTGTAAGAAGATATCCTGGATTTGTAAGAAATAAATATTACGATAAAGCTTTTCAGCTGGGAGCAAAAGCTATTATTTTCATCACCGATGATATTTCTGAACAAAGCTGGGTGGAAGTTCTGCCTCAAATGACAAGAGGAAGCTACGGAGTGGAAGGATTAAGAGAAAAAATCACAAATAATATTCCTGTTTTGTGGATCAAAAGAGAAAATGCTGACTGGGTAAAAAACAATCCGAAAGCTTCTCTGAATCTGATTACTGAAACTTACAAATATCCTTCAGTGAATATTATCGGAAAAATAGAAGGTACAGATCCTGTTCTTAAGAATGAATATGTTTTGCTGAGCGGACACCAGGATCATGACGGGATCAGACATCCTGTAAAGAATGACACGATCTACAACGGTGCTGATGATAATGCCAGTACTTGTGTTGCCATGTTGGCAATGGCCAGAGCTTACAAAAAACAGCCGGGAAAAAGAAGTATCCTTTTTGTTTTCCATGGTGCTGAAGAAAGAGGACTACTGGGTTCAAGATGGCATGCAGCGCATCCCGTTGTTCCGAAAGAGAACATTGTAGCCGTGCTGAATGGTGATATGATTGGAAGAAATGACAACAATGAAGCTGCTTTATTAGGAGGAAATGCTCCTCACAAAAATTCTGAAGAGCTTGTAAAAATGGCCGAAGACGCCAATAATGAAAGTACAAAATTCAAATACCTGAAAGACTGGGATTCCCCAAGCCATGCTGAGTATTTCTATTTCAGAAGTGATCATCTTCCCTATGCTAAGATTGGAATTCCTGCCATATTCTTCACCAGTGTGCTGCACGATCAGTATCATACTCCACAGGATGAATCAGAAAATATCAATTACAAAAAGCTCTATAAAATGACTGAATGGATGTACAGAACATCCTGGAAAGTGGCTAATGAAGCTGAACGTCCGAAAGTAATTTCGAATTTTTCGCTTGAAAGATAATCTATAAAAAGAATTATATTTCTTTTGTCATTTAACAGTGCCAAAAACAAAAAAGCTTCACAGATTGTGAAGCTTTTTTCATCATTGTGTTTTTAGAATCTGAAATACGAAATAATTTAATATTGAATATGATCTGGAACCGTTAAGAAAAATTCAGGTTGTAAAGAAAGTTAAGATTCAAATTAATTTGAATGAAGCTCCTTACTTAATAAATATCGAAAGATATTATCCTTAACTATTCTTAAAATCTTTATTATCCTTAATGGTTCAAAAAAATATTTTTAATTCATCATATTTCTTTTGTCTTGAAACAAAAGAAACAAAAATTCAAGACTTAGAAACTTCAGCTAAAAATGAAATCTGTTCTCTAAAAACTCTAAACTCGTGCGGAAACGATCTATGTTGAGAATCATATGTTGTCCCGCACTCAAACACCAGAGTTTTTTTAACGTTCACAGAATTCATTTTCTTAACGCTTCAGTTTCTTATGTCGTTTGACAGTGCCAAAAACAAAAAAGCTTCACAGATTGTGAAGCTTTTTTCATCATTGTGTTTTTAGAATCTGAAATACGAAATAATTTAATATTAAATATGATTGGAAACCGTTAATTTTTTTTATTCATTATACTTCTTTTGTCTTGAAACAAAAGAATCAAAAATTCAAGACTTAGAAACTTCAGCTAAAAATGAAATCTGTTCTTTAAAAACTCTAAATTCGCGCGGAAACACTCTATGTTGAGAATCATATGTTGTCCCACACTCAAACACCAGAGTTTTTTTAACGTTCACAGAATTCATTTTCTTAACGCTTCAGTTTCTTATGTCGTTTGACAGTGCCAAAAAACAAAAAAGCTTCACAGAGTGTGAAGCTTTTTTCATCATTGTGTTTTTAGAATCTGAAATACGAAATAATTTAATATTGAATATGATTGCAAACCATTAAGAAGAATTTAGATAGTAAGGAAAGTTAAGTTTCAAATACATTTGAATGAAGCAGCTTACTTAATAAATATCTCAAGATATTCTCCTTCACTATTCTTAAAAACTTTATTATTCTTAATGGTTTAAAAATTTTAAATAAGCAAATTCATCAGAGAAGGATCATTGTTCAGATAGTTAACAAAGAAATCATACTGCTTCATCTTATCGATCAATGGTGTGAAATCTTTGTTTTGCTTCAGGGCAATTCCTACAACTGCAATTCCTTTTTCTTTTGAATTTTTCTGGGTGTATTCAAAGTAGGTAATATCATCATCAGGTCCCAGCACATCCATTACAAAGGTTTTCAATGCTCCGGGACGCTGTGGAAATCTAACCAGGAAATAGTGTTTTAATCCTGCATGAAGCAATGCTTTTTCCTTGATCTCTTCCATACGGGTAATGTCATTATTGCTTCCACTGATAATACACACTACATTTTTACCTTTTATTTCCTCTCTGTACTTTTCCAATACTGCTACCGAAAGTGCTCCTGCCGGTTCTACAACAATAGCATCTTTATTATACAAAGACAATATGGTTTCACAGACAAGTCCTTCATCTACTGTTGCCATATCATACAGGATATCTTTACAGCGTTCAAAAGTAAGATCTCCCACTTGCTGTACGGCTGCACCGTCTACAAAACGGCTTATCTTTTCTAGAAGAACGGGTTCCCCTTTTTCAAGGGCTTTTTTCATGCTTGCTGCTGCGGAGGGTTCTACACCAATAATTTTTGTTTGTGGAGACAGATGCTGAAATACAGTACAGACTCCTGCTGCCAGGCCGCCGCCGCCTATCGGAACAAAAAGATAATCAACCAGACCTTCTGACTGTTCAAGAATTTCCAAAGCCGTTGTAGCCTGTCCTTCAATAATCGCCGGATCATCAAAAGGATGAATAAATACACTGTTATGATCCTTGCAAAACCTCATCGCGGCATCTTTTGCGGCATCAAAAGTATCTCCGAAAAGAATAACGTCTATGTATTCTCCACCAAACATTTTCACCTGTTCAAGCTTTTGTCCGGGAGTTGGCAAAGGCATAAAAATCGTTCCTTTGACCTCCATGGTCTGACATGCAAAAGCAACGCCCTGGGCATGATTTCCGGCACTGGCACAAACAACACCTTTTGAAAGTTCTTCCTCAGACATGGTGGTCATCTTATTATAGGCTCCTCTTATTTTATAGGATCTGACCCTTTGAAGGTCTTCTCTTTTAAAACAAATATTCGACTCATAAATAGCTGACAAATTATTATTCACAGCTAAAGGTGTTTTTACCACTACATCTTTTAATCGTTCCTCCGCTTTATAGACATTCTCTAGAACGGAGGAACTTACTTCCTCTTTCATCATCTGTTTAGTAATTAATTGTTTTCGGGTCTCAGGCTTCGTACCGTCTTACCTGCCTTCCACATTTCGCTTTCTCTCAGTTCTGCAAGTTCGGCTTCCAATTTTTCACGATAATCTGGTTTGCTGTTACTGTCGATAGAACGTTGTGCTTCGTTTCCTTTGGCTACGTTGTCATACAGTTCTTCAAACAAAGGCGAAGTAGCATCTCTGAAACGCTTCCACCAATCCAAAGCTCCCCTCTGAGCGGTTGTGCTGCAGTTGGCATACATCCAGTCCATTCCGTTTTCCGCTACCAAAGGCATTAATGACTGAGTCAATTCTTCCACCGTTTCATTAAAAGCTTCGGAGGGACTGTGGCCATTTTTTCTCAATACATCATACTGAGCGGCAAATATTCCCTGTACAGCACCCATCAAAGTTCCACGTTCTCCGGCTAGGTCGCTGTATACTTCTTTTTTAAAGTCGGTTTCAAAAAGATATCCGCTTCCTATCGCAATACCTAATGCGGTTACTCTTTCTCGGGCTTTTCCTGTAGCATCCTGATAAACGGCAAAACTGCTATTCAGACCTCTGTCCTGTAAAAACATCCTTCTCAATGATGTTCCTGAACCTTTCGGTGCTACCAGAAATACATCTACATCGGCTGGAGGAACAATTCCTGTACGCTCGCTGAATGTAATTCCGAAACCATGAGAAAAGTACAACGCTTTTCCCGGAGTAAGATGCTGTTTTACTTTCGGCCAGTATTCTATCTGTGCGGCATCACTCAGAAGATAGCAGATAACAGTTCCTTTTTCTAATGCTTCTTCGATTTCAAATAAAGTCTCTCCCGGTACAAATCCGTCTGCAACCGCTTTATCCCATGATTTGGAGTTTTTTCTCTGTCCTACAATTACGTTAATTCCGTTATCTTTCTGGTTCAAAGCCTGTCCCGGTCCCTGTACTCCATACCCAATTACTGCCACGACTTCATTTTTTAATACTTCCTGAGCTTTTTCCAATGGAAATTCTTCTCTTGTTACTACGTTCTCCTCTACTCCTCCAAAATTCAATTTTGCCATTTTTTTTGATTTTATTTATTGATGTTTAATTTTTTTGTGCTTAACTAGCATATTCTACTGCGGTCAGATACGGGTTTCTGTGGTAATGTACTTCCAGAACGTCTACCTGTTTTTCCATTTGTCTGCTGATCTTCTGAACAGAATCTTCTGTTTCTCTGATTACGATAACAAACTTTTTTACTTTTTCTATTCCTGAAGGGCCTACATTGAAGGTCACCATAGAAATTCTTCTTCTTGAAAAAATAGCATTGATGCGGCTGATCAATCCTAAATAATCTTCTGTATACGCTGTAATGGTATATTCTTTATGATCTGTTTTCATCTTTTATATTTTTAAACTTTATTATTTAATACAATCTCCGAAACACTTTTTCCCTGGGGAATCATCGGAAATACGTTGTGTTCTTTTCCTGTCATTACTTCAAGGAGGAAAGATCCGTTGTAATCGAGCATTTCACGGAGTGCCCATTTTAAGTCTTCCCTCTCGGATACTTTTTTTCCGGGAATATTGTATCCCTTTGCCACCTGAACAAAATCAGGACTCTGAATATCTACTGAGGAATATCTTTCTTCATGAAACAATTCCTGCCACTGCCTTACCATTCCCAGATAGCAATTGTTAAGAATTAAAATCTTCACTTCCGGATGATACTGCATAATGGTTCCCAGTTCCTGAATATTCATCTGAGCTCCTCCATCACCCATCACGGCAATCACAGGGCGGCCGGTCTCTGCATAAAAGGCTCCAATCGCCGCGGGAAGACAGAATCCCATTGTTCCCAGCCCTCCGCTTGTAACGTTGGTTCGGGAATGTTTGAAATGAGAATAGCGGCATGTTGCCATCTGATGCTGCCCTACATCTGTTACAATAATTGCTTCGCCTGCTGTGATCTCATTCAACTGGCGGATCACTTCTCCCATTGTGATCTCACCTTCTTCCGGATACAGCTCCGTATGAATCAGGTTGATGGTTTCAATTTCATGACATTTTTTAAATCTTTTTTGCCAATGATGATGTTCTCTTTTTACGATCTTTTCTGTAAGAAGAGGAAGCGTATGTTTGCAGTTTCCCAAAACCGGAACATCCACTTTTACATTTTTATTGATCTCTGCGTTATCAATATCCAGGTGAATAATCTTTGCCTGTTTTGCGTACTGATCCAATCTTCCGGTCACGCGGTCATCGAACCTCATTCCGACAGCAATTAAGACATCACATTCGTTGGTTAATATATTCGGGCCATAGTTTCCGTGCATTCCTACCATTCCTACAGCTTGTGGATGATGAGTAGGAATAGCACCCATCCCTAATACGGTCCATGCAACGGGAATTCCTGATTTTTCAGCAAACTCTAAGAACTCTTTCTCAGCCTTTCCCAACATAATCCCCTGCCCCGCGATGATATATGGTTTTACTGCATTATTGATCAGATGTGCTGCTTTTTTGATACTGTCAAAACATGGGTCAGGATCGGGTTTATAGCTTCTTAGCGAAGAACATGGCGAGTATCCTTTATAATCAACAGACTGTAACTGGGCATTTTTGGTCACGTCAACCAATACGGGACCGGGACGGCCTGATTTTGCGATATAGAATGCTTTTGCCAATACTTCAGGAAGCTCATTGGCATCAGTCACCTGATAATTCCATTTGGTAACCGGGCTTGTAATGTTCATTACATCTATTTCCTGAAAGGCATCGGTTCCGAGAAGGTGTTCAAAAACCTGTCCGGTAATACAGACCAAAGGAGTATTATCCAATAACGCATCTGCCAAACCTGTTACAAGATTGGTTGCTCCAGGGCCACTTGTAGCTAATACAACACCGACTTCTCCTGAGACTCTTGCCAAACCTTGTGCTGCATGTACTGCTGCTTGCTCGTGGCGTACAAGTATATGTTTAAGATTTTCCTGATAGTCGTAAAGGGCATCATAAATTGGAATAATGGCACCTCCCGGATATCCGAAAACGGTTTTCACTCCTTCCTGAAGAAAGGCTTCAAGAATGATCCGGCTTCCGCTCAGTTGTATTTCTGTTGATAAATTCAGGTTTTCCATATTTTTATTGAGTGATTTCGTCTGTTACACAGCCTTCTGCGGCTGACGATACGGTTAATGCATATTTATAAAGCAATCCTTTCTGTACTTTAAGTGAAGGCTTTTGCCATCCTTTCTTTCTTCTTTCTATTTCTTCTTCTGAAACTTTAAGCTGTATGGTATTGTTGACAGCATCAATTTCAATCAGGTCATCATCATTAACAAAAGCGATCAGACCTCCTTCGTGAGCTTCGGGAGTGATGTGTCCTACTACAAAACCATGAGTTCCTCCGCTAAACCTTCCGTCTGTAATCAAGGCAACACTACTTCCAAGGCCAGCTCCGATCAACGCACTGGTGGGTTTCAGCATTTCAGGCATTCCGGGAGCTCCCTTCGGACCTTCATGACGGATGACAATGACATCACCATGTTGTACGGTTCCATCCTGAATTCCTCTGATCAGATTTTTTTCACCATCAAATACACGGGCTTTGCCTACGAAACGTTCGCCTTCTTTTCCTGTAATTTTGGCTACACTTCCTTTTTCAGCAAGATTTCCGTATAATATTCTCAGGTGCCCTGTCTCTTTTACAGGTTCTGATAATGGCTTAATGATTTTTTGAGTCGTAAAATCCAGATCGGGGACATTTTCTAAATTCTCTGCTACTGTCTTTCCGGTTACCGTTAAGCAGTCACCGTGTAATAATCCATGGTTCAAAAGGTATTTCATTACTGATGGTATTCCTCCGTGCTCATACAGATCCTGCATCAGGTATTTCCCGCTTGGTTTTAAATCTGCCAGCACCGGAGTTTTATCGCTCATCTTCTGGAAATCATCCTGAGTAAGGGGAACTCCCACACTTTTTGCCATGGCTATAAAATGCAGAACGGCATTGGTACTTCCTCCGAGAATAACAATCATTCGCAACGCATTTTCAAAAGCTTTACGAGTCATGATATCCGAAGGTTTAATGTCTTTTTCCAGTAATACTTTCAGATATTTCCCTGCTTCCAGGCATTCTTCCTGTTTTTCTTTGCTTAAAGCGGGATTGGAAGAAGAATACGGAAGGCTCATTCCTAATGCTTCTATGGCAGAAGCCATTGTATTGGCGGTATACATTCCACCACATGCCCCTGCTCCGGGACAGGAATTTTTCACAACTCCATCGAAATCTTCTTCTGTGATTTCTCCTGCAATCTTTTTCCCTAATGCTTCAAAAGCAGAAACAATATTAAGCTGTTCACCTTTATAGCAGCCGGGAGCAATTGTTCCTCCGTACACCATGATGGATGGTCTGTTCAGCCTTCCCATCGCGATGATGGTTCCGGGCATATTTTTGTCACAACCAGGCAATGCGATCAATCCGTCATAGTATTGTGCTCCACAGATGGCTTCGATACTGTCTGCAATTACATCACGGCTTACCAGAGAATAGCGCATTCCATCTGTTCCGTTGCTCATTCCGTCACTTACTCCGATGGTGTTAAAAATCAATCCGGCTAATCCGTGGTTCCATGTTCCTTTTTTTACTACCTGAGCCAGATCATTCAAATGCATATTACAAGTGTTCCCGTCATAGCCCATGCTGGCAATTCCGACCTGAGCCTTATGCATATCTTCTTCTGTAAATCCTATCCCGTACAACATGGCTTTGGCTGCGGGCTGTTCGCTATTTTGCGTGAATGTTTTTGAATATTTATTTAACATACTTTTCCTACATTTTCTATTCTTTTTCTCTTCTTCAAATAGAGTTCTTTACTAAATTTTGATCCAAAACTACATTTTGTAATATTCTTTTCATTTTCATTTTTTCTAAAAACTACAATATTCAATTATTAAGAAAATAGATTCATTGAATTGATAATCAAATATTTAAATTCATAATATTTACAATGACAGAACTCTTACTAATTTTAAATATGCCTGTTGTACTCTCCCGCTTGCAGTATTTTTCCAGTCTTTCGTAAAAGGAATATCATCGAGTGAATCCAAGGCAACAATTTCTGCTGCCGTACCACAGAAAAAGCCTGCATCTGCACCCCTCATTTCCTCAGGTTTAAAAAAGGTTTCTTTTACAGGAATGTCAAGCTCATCGCAGATCTCCATAACGGTTTGTCTTGTGATTCCCGGAAGGATACTTCCTTTAGCCGGAGTGTATAAAACCCCGTCTTTTTCATAGAACACGTTAGCTCCCGAGCTCTCAGCAACATTTCCGTTTTCATCCAGAACCAGCGCTTCATCATATCCTTTGTCTTTGGCATCCTGGCAGGCCAATATAGAGTTTACATAATGTCCTCCTACTTTGGCTTCCACCTTGAAAGCCTTAGGATTAGGACGCTGAAAAGGGGAAGTCATAATTTTCATTTTATCTGCCAGATAGCCGTTATTCCATTCCCAGGCAAGCAATGACAGATAAGATTTTTGTCCTTTTGAGAGTGACATATTGGGTGAACATGTGACCAACGGACGGATATAAGCATCTGTAAACCCATTACGATCCAGAAGTTCATAGGTAAGTTCTGTAAGCTGATTTACGGAATAATCGAAAGGAATATGCATGAGTTCTGCTGATCTTTTCAGTCTTTCGTAGTGTTCTTTTGCTTTAAAAATTTGAGTTCCACGATCTGTGCTGTAGGATTTAATTCCTTCAAAAACAGAATACCCATAGTGAAGAGATTGTCCATACAGATCTGTTCCGGCATCTTTCGCTTTCATAAATTTTCCGTCAAAATAGATGGTCGTGTCGTCGTTGTAATACATGTTATAGGGGTTTAAAAAAAATTAACAAATGGGAATAAAAAAAGCCCTCTCACACTGTGAGAGGGCTCAATATATGTACAGTCATACATCTTCCTTCTCACAGACGCAAGGGAATAATAATGACGATAATAATTACTGATAATAACTGATACATATTCTTATACTATAAAAAATTAAAAACAAAAAAACCGTTTCATAATTTGAAACGGTTTTATATATAATTTAAATTAAAATCTATTTAAAATGCCGTTTCCTTACTGTTGTTAATGACAACAGCAATAATAGAAATGACAATAATATTTTTCTGATTCGTAAAATTCATACTGCAAATGTATAAACTTTTTAATTACTCACAAGTTTTTTTTGCACTTTTTATTTTTTTCGTAAAAAATGGTTCAGTGTTTCCTTTGCTTCAGCCACATCATGAACCCTTAAAATCTTTGCCCCCTGTTCCAACACTTCCCTATGAAGTTTTTGTGTTTCCTCATTGATATCCAGCGGTGATTTTCCAAGAGGTTTGTAGATAAATGACTTTCTGGAAATACCTATTAAAAGAGGAAATTTTCCAAATCCCAGATATTCAACTTCATGGATCATTTTCATCTGATCTTCTACTGTTTTTCCGAAGCCAAAACCAGGATCAAGAATGATATCATTTACTCCTTTTTCTAAAAGTTCTTTTGTTTTTTTTGCAAAATACTGGTTCACTTCCAGTGTAATATCTTCAAACTTTATTTTATGATGCATGGTCTCGTAGGAAGGGTTTACATGCATCAGAATGTAAGGCAGCCTCGTTTCAGCAGCTGTATCAAACATTTCTGCATCATATTGACCGCCAGAAATATCATTGATCAGATCAATTCCTTCATTAAATCCAAATTTCACTGTTTCTGCATAAAAAGTATCCAGGGAAATCAAGGCTTCCGGAAATTCTTTTTTGATCAGAGAAATAAGATTTCCAATTCTGTTTATTTCTTCTTTCGCACTTAAAAATTCTGCATTGGGACGTGTAGACTGAGGACCAATATCCAGTATTTCTGCTCCTTCCTTCAACAGTTTTCCGGCGTGGTTCAACGCTGATTTTTCATTATTGAATTTTCCGCCGTCAGAGAAAGAATCCGGTGTCATATTGAGGATTCCCATGATTTTTGGAGTGTCCAGTTGTACTAAACGGCCGTTGCAATTGATTGAGTAGGTTGGAGGGTTTGAGTGTGGGAGCGTTGGAGAGTTGGAGAGCATGAGTTGGATGATGATTGATGAATGATAATTGATGAATGACTTCTGTAGTGCAAAATTAGTGATTTATGAGTTTTTAATGAGAAGAAATTAGAAATTATAGGCTGGAAGATATTAATTATGAATGATGAATAATAAGTTATGAGTTTAATTCCTACACTTTCAAACTCTACTACCTCAAATCTCCTTATCCCAAACCCAAAATGTTCCCACTCTCTCCCCCTAAAACCCTCTTACTCTAAAACTCTAAAACCCAACAACTCGAAACCCGAAACTCTAAAACTCTCTCACCCTCAAACCCTCAAACCCTCAGATCCACAAACTCAGCTCATCAAATTCAAAAATCTAAAACCGAATTCGTATATTTGGAAGATTAAGAAAATTTATGCTAAAAACATCAGTACAGTTCGAGAAAGTTATCAGTCAGTGCCGTGATCTTTTCGGTAAAAAATTACAGGATTATGGTGCAGCATGGAGGGTTTTGAGACCGAGCTCCATTACGGATCAGATTTATATCAAAGTCAACAGAATCCGTACGCTGCAAATGACTGATAAAAAAATGGTGGATGAAAGTGAAGAAGATGAATTTATCGCCATTGTGAACTATTCTATCATTGGACTTATTCAGTTAGAGAAAGGTCTTTCCAATGATTTCAATGAAAACAAAGAAGAAATTTTAGGTCTTTATGACCAATATGCCAATGAAGCAAAGGCTTTGATGGAAAGAAAAAACCATGATTATGGCGAGGCATGGAGAGATATGAGAATCTCTTCGATTACAGATCTTATTTATCAGAAAGTACTGAGAACCAAGCAAATTGAGGATAACCAGGGACAAACTATCGTTTCGGAAGGTCTCGATGCCAATTATTTCGATATGCTGAATTATGCAGTCTTCTGCCTGATCAAATTCTCAGAAAAAGAAAATCAATTCGAACCCAAAAATATTTAATATGCTCAAAGGTTTATTACGCTTTATTATTGCTGTTATTTTTATCCTTTCAGGCTTTGTAAAAGCCGTGGATCTGGTAGGTTTTTCTTTCAAAATGGAAGAATATTTCGCACCTCCGGTTTTCAACATGCCATTTTTAGAAAAGTTTGCCCTGTTATTCTCCATTATTGTAGTGGTACTGGAGCTTTTCTTAGGATTTATGCTGCTGCTTAAATTAAAGCTTAAATTTACCTTATCCCTATTAATTGCGCTTTGTATTTTCTTTGGATTCCTTACATTTTATTCCGCGTATTTCAATGTGGTAACAGATTGTGGATGCTTTGGAGATGCTATCAAATTCACTCCCTGGCAGAGCTTCTTAAAAGATGTTGTACTGCTGATAGGATTGATTATCCTGTTTATCCTTTATAGAAAAGATTTCCGTAAAAAAGATGAATATGGAGTTACTCCGAAAGAATCTTCCAACACATTCAAATATATCCTTTTAACAGTCTTTTCGTTGGGAATGATTTATGTTATGGCTCAAGGAATTATGCATGAACCGATCATCGATTTCCGTGATTATAAAATAGGAACAGACATTAAGGCTGAAAAAGCAAAAATTGATAAAAATCCTTCAGAATATAAAACTTTCTACACGCTGAAAAATCAGAAGACAGGAGCTGTTGTAAAAGTAAACCAGGATGATTATATCAAAAAAACAGAATACTGGGCAGAAGGCTCTCCATGGAAAATTGAAGATGGAAAGAATGAATCTGTCCTGATAAAAGAAGGCTATAAATCTGAAATTGTAAAGTTCAAGATTGAAGATCCTACAGGAATGGAAGTTACCCAGGAAATCATCAACGCGCCTAAAGCTGTTCTGATTTTCTCTTATCATCCAAAAGATGTTCCTGCAGACCTGCTTCAAAAAGTGGAAGCGAAAGTAAATACACAGAAAGGTGCCCTTATCTACGGAATTTCTACAGAGCCTAATACTTTTAAAACCATCAAAAATGTACTGATGGACGGAACTGCTATCAAAACAATAGCGAGAAGCAACCCATTTGTACTGATTCTTGAAAACGGAAAAATTGTAGACAAACAGCCTGCAAAGGACTACGTTGATTAATTATAAATGATGAATGATGAATTATAAATGATATGTTACGACAGATATTTGTATGCAATTATCAATTATCAATTATCAATTATCAATTATCAATTATCAAATTTAAACACTAAACTTAAACATACAACAACTCATGCAAAAATCAAATAAATCAATCGCCGGTTATCATTTACTTATGATCCTTTCTTCTGTAGACGGAGAATTTGCTCCTGAGGAAGGAATGCTGGTGCAGCAATACATGGCGGATGAATTTCCTTTCAGAATGAATCTTGACAATGAACTTGAAACCCTGGCTCTTTTGCAGCCTGAGGAATGGAAAGATCATTTTGAATTCCATGCAAGATGTTTCCACGAAGATTCTACAGAGGAAGAGCGTGTGAAATTTGTTCAGTTTGCAAAATCACTGATCAAAGCTGACAATAAAGTAACGGAAGAGGAGCATACGTTCTACGTTCTGTTGAAAAACCTTTGGGGACTATAGCATAAGAAAAGATCCAAACCAAAAAACATGAAAAAAATTTATCTAGGACTATTAGTAATGAGTGCATCTACATTTCAATCTCAGACATTTCCCAATATGAAGACTCCTGTTGCAGAAAAGCAGGAACATATCAGAGAAATCCATGGTGATAAGGTTAATGATCCTTATTACTGGATGATTGATTATTTTAAAAAAGGAAAAGATTCCACCAAAGTTGTTGATTATTTAAAGGCTGAAAACACCTATTGGAAAGGTATGATGAAGGACACTGAACCCTTCAGAGAAAAGCTTTTCCAGGAAATGAAGGCCAGAATCAAGGAGAAGGATGAATCTGTACCTGTTTTTAGAAACGGATATTACTATTACAGCCGCACAGAGAACGGAAAACAGTATTTTAAATACTGCAGAAAGAAAGGCAGCCTTACTGCTCCGGAAGAAGTTCTTCTGGATGTAGATAAAATGGCAGAGGGCCATCCATACTATTCTGCTGCAGGCTTTAGCATCAGTCCGGATAATACAAAAATGATCTACGGAGTGGATGATGTTTCCAGAAGGCAGTACAAGCTATTCTTGAAAGATCTTTCTACAGGGAAAATCACGGATCTTGGTATTAAAAATACAACAGGTTCTGCAACATGGGCCAATGATAACACCACAATTTTCTATACTTCAAAAAATCCTGAGACTCTTTTAACAGAAAAAATTTTCAGACACACGCTGGGAACAGATTCCGGTAAAGATATTCTGGTATATGAAGAAAAAGATAAAACCAACTACATCAGTGTAGGAAAAACAAAAAACAATAAGTTTATCCTTATCGATTCCCGTGCTACCACTTCTTCTGAAACCAGGTATCTGGATGCCAATGATCCTAACGGAAATTTCAAAATTTTCCAGCCCAGGATCAATAATGTACTTTATGATGTAACTTCACTTGAAGATAAATTTTTGGTAACAACCAATAAAGATGCTCTTAACTTTAAGGTTGTAGAAACTCCTTTAGATAAAACGGGAGTTGAAAACTGGAAGGATTTTATTCCGCACAGAAAGGATGTTCTGATGGAGGATGTTACTGCGTTTAAAAATTATCTGATATTCAGTGAAAGACAAAACGGACTTTCCCAACTGGTAATTTATGACAGAAAAACAGGGAAAAAGGAGTTTCTAAAATTTGATGAACCTGCCTATACTGTTTATTCACTGGATAACCCTGAATATAATACGGATAATTTCCGTTTTGGGTATACCTCTATGATTACCCCAAGCTCTCAGTATGAACAGGATTTAAAAACCGGAAAACGAGTTCTTTTAAAGCAACAGGAAGTTCTGGGAGGTTATAATAAAGATAATTATACAACGGAAAGACTTTTTGCCACAGCAAAAGACGGAACGAAAATTCCAATCTCTATTGTTTATAAAAAAGGGTTCAAAAAAGATGGAGACCATCCACTTCTACTCTACGCTTACGGTTCTTACGGAAATTCTATGGATGCCAGTTTCAGCAGTACCAGACTGAGTCTTTTGGACCGGGGTTTTGCATTTGCAATTGCCCATATCCGTGGAGGTCAGGAAATGGGAAGACAATGGTATGAAGACGGAAAAATGATGAAAAAGAAAAATACTTTTACCGATTTCATCGATTCCGGGGAATATCTGGTTAAAGAAAAATATACTTCACCTAAGCATCTTTACGCTCAGGGAGGAAGTGCAGGCGGTTTATTGATGGGTGCTATAGCCAATATGAGCCCTACTCTATGGAATGGGGTTATATCGCAGGTTCCCTTTGTAGACGTAGTGAATACCATGTTGGATACAAGTATTCCACTCACTACCAATGAGTATGACGAATGGGGAAATCCCAATAATAAGGAAGCTTATTTTTATATGAAATCTTATTCTCCGTATGAAAATATAGAGAAGAAAAACTATCCGAATCTTTTGGTAACAACAGGATTGCACGATTCTCAGGTACAATATTTTGAACCAGCAAAATGGGTTGCCAAGCTAAGAGATATGAAAACGGACAAAAATGTACTTTTATTGAAAACAGATATGGACTATGGCCATGGTGGCGCTTCCGGGAGATTTGATTATCTGAAGGATGTAGCTTTGGTATATGCTTTCATGTTTAAACTGGAAGGGATTACTAAGTAATGAATCTCGCAGATTTTGCAGATAATGCAGATTTCTATTAATGACAGAAAATGAAATTTCATACATCGTTCGTAAATGTGTTTTCAATTTATATAATCAGTTAGGACCTGGTTTACTTGAATCTGTATATCAAAAAATAAATTTTAATACCTCCAATATTCTGGACAATATAAAGAGAGTGGTAAATAACTTATAATAAATAATTAGATTACATTAATCTGCTAAATCAAACAAATCCGCGAGAGCAAAAAAGAGTCTCGCAGATTATCCAAAAAAGAAAAATTAAAAAATAAATAAATCTATATTTAAATCTTATGAGAAGAAAAATAGTTGCAGGAAACTGGAAAATGAACAAAAATGTAATTGATGCACAACAATTAATGATTCAGTTACTAAGCTATAAAAACAACAATGCTACGAACTGTGAGGTTTGGATTGCTCCCCCTGCATTGTATTTGATGATGGCAAAAGACGTTTTTGAAAAGGATGAAATCGGAGTATTTTCTCAGGATATGAGCGAGCATGAAAGCGGCGCCTATACTGGTGAAATTTCTGCAGATATGCTGGAATCTATTGATGCAACCGGATCATTAATCGGGCATTCTGAAAGAAGACAATATCACGGAGAAACAGATTCTCACTGTAACAGAAAAATCAAATTAGCTCTTGATAAAGGGCTTATTCCTGTTTACTGTAACGGAGAAACTCTTGAGCAGAGAAAAGCAGGACAGCACCTTGAGGTCGTAAAAAATCAGACTGAAGTAGCTCTTTTCACACTTTCCGCGGAAGAGATTAAAAAAGTAGTGATTGCTTACGAACCGGTTTGGGCTATCGGAACAGGAGAAACGGCAAGTCCGGAGCAGGCTCAGGAAATCCACGCTCACATCAGAAATATTATCGCTTCAAAATACGGACAGGAAGTTGCTGACGAGGTTTCAATCCTTTACGGAGGTTCTGTAAAACCTGACAATGCTAAAGAAATTTTCTCTCAGCCGGATATCGACGGTGGTCTTATTGGAGGAGCAGCTTTGAAATTAGAGGATTTCTCTAAGATTATTGAAGCTTTTAATTAATATAAAGGATTGATATATCATCCAATAAAAAGCGGCGGAATCTTCGATTCCGCCGCTTTTCCGCTAAAAAAATCTAATTATTGAATATCGACTACATACATTGTTCCTTTATCTACTTTACCCGTTTTAGGCAAAATTTTAGCTTTTGGATTTCCGCTTCCATCATCCACTACTCCAAAGTCATCATCATTGAAAACAGCCAGTTTATTATTTCCCAAATAAACAATTCCCTCGAATTTATCATGTTCATAGCCCAGTTTTGCTACCAGATCTACGGCTAATGTTTTGGTAACAGCTTTTATTCCGGCATTGGTAATTTC
The DNA here is from genome assembly GCF_003347605.1 of Chryseobacterium sp. KLBC 52. Classification (GTDB taxonomy): domain Bacteria; phylum Bacteroidota; class Bacteroidia; order Flavobacteriales; family Weeksellaceae; genus Chryseobacterium. The sequence continues at coordinate 125,712 of NZ_QDFZ01000011.1, forward strand.
ATCCCATGAACATTGCTCTAAAGCTTTTCCGTTAATTTTCATTCCGTCCACCGCATTAATATCAGTTCCATTCACATCGGAAGCACTGCTCAGATTGATTCTGTATACTTTTTTGATTCCTCCCTGAGATCCGAAATTTCCGTCTCTTTCAATCACCAGGAATTCATTATTGCTAATGGCTGTAATATCACACACCGAATCAGAAGCTCCGCCATCCTGTTTGTATAAAAACTGCCTGGTTTGCCCTGTAATAATATCAAAAGTGACAATTCTCGTTAAAGTAGTATTGGTAGCCAATGCTTTACTAGGAACAAACATCATAGATTGTATGGTGCCTACCAATGTTCTTCCGTCCGGAGTGATGCAAAGTCCTTCCATACCTCTGTTGGCCCTTCTTTTGGCTAAAACAGCAGGCAGTTTTCTTGGTCCTGTATTTACGCCAACAGGGCTTATTCTTTCCATCTCGATTCCATCAGCACTATAATGTACGATATGTGGACCATATTCATCAGAAACCCAGAATGTACCGTCAGCGGCAGCAACAATACTTTCGCTGTCAAGACCATACTGATCAGTACCTAAGACATTTCCGGAAGCATCGTAAGCAATCTCTCCTGTACTTCCCATTCCTGCAGGATTTGGAAGCCCGGTAATAGGTTGTCCGGATGGATTTTTAAGTTTAATATATTTGATGACCTCTACATTTCCGTCAGCATTGATTTTAAAATGCATAATGGTTGGAGTAAAATTAGGAGCAAGAAACTTTTTCCCGTTCTGGAAGTCGGTATTAGGTCCTCGGTCTGTAATGACATAGAATTCACCTTTTCTGGTAGGATGAGCGGCTGCTCCGGAACCAAAACCTCCGTTGATAACATCCACACCGTTTATTGTAGCCAGTTTTGTAAAGGGAAACTCCTGAGGGAGTTTGGAATAATTAATATCCTGATTAATTATGGTGGTATCATCATCACTTTTACATGAAGCCAGTACAGCCAGTATACCCACAGACCATAGTAATTTTTTCATATGATATTTTATGGCTGCGAAAATAGAACTTGATTGTAAACTGATCTTGAATACAATGATAATTGTTTTTTAACAATAGAACAGACAGAAGCATTGAAGATAAATAAGAAAAGAACCTATTTAAAAATGAAAAACCAACAATCTCACCAAATCATCAATCAATTTGAAAATCAATTTTTTAAAGGGAAATAATTCACAAAACGAACTTATCAATTTATATGATATATTTGCAGCGTTTTAAGGCTGAACAATGTTCATTAATAGGGAATCAAGTGAGAATAATATTCAAATCTTGGGCTGTACCCGCAACTGTAAACTGTTTAAACTTACTGCACGAAAAACCACTGGACGTGAAAATCCGGGAAGGAAGCTGTAAGATGTGAGCCAGGAGACCTGCCGTAAAACACCAGATTCAGAGAAAGAATTATTTCTCCTCTGAAGATAAGTTTCGGGAATAAAACTTTAAATTAATTATATCATGAGGAAAATCTATCTTTTTTTCTTACTGCTTTGCATGCAGCTATTGTCGGCCCAATTCACAGAAAATGACATTAAATTTTGGGTAGGAACAGGTTCTAAAAAAGCGTATCTCATTGCAGACTTTAATGATGACAGCACCCCAAATTCTTATGCATGGGGATATCGTTTTGACGGTGATGGCCTGTTGATGGAAGATCTTATCAATGCAATTGTGTCAGCAGAATCCAACATGCAGGTTGACATTCCTACAGGATATCTTTCTATTCTGAATTATAATCATCATACATCCAGTACTGATGACAGCTGGATAACATGGTCCGGATCCAGTGCATCAAACATGACATGGAACAATGGTGTAGGTTATACTCCTTTGGTGGACGGAAAATGGTATGGGGTCACATACGGCCTTGATCATTACGATATTCCTCCCTCTGCTCCCGTTGCAGCCTACAATTCTTCTTGGTTTAGTCCTTCTCAGGTTACGAACTGGGTGGGAACAGGAACTAATAAAAGCCTTGTCGTTATTGATTTCGGAACTGATAATACCAACGGAAATGCCAATTCTTTTGTTTTTGGAATTAAATATAACGGAAGTATAACTGCTGAACAGGCGCTACAAATGATCCAGTCTCAAGCTTCCTATTTTAATTTTACATCAGCAAACAACCAGATTTCTACCCTATCATTGAATTCATTGACTGGGAATACTTCCGGATCAGACAGCTGGAAGTTATATAAAGGAAAAGATCTATCAAGCTGGCAAGCAAAAGCCAATCTTTCTCAGATTCAACTGAGTAACAATGATTGGTTTGGATTGAGTTTCGGGCAAAGAAGACCATTTACTCCAACCGAAGCACAGCTTACTTTAGGGATTTCCTCTGTGACAAAGAAAAAATTCATTGTTTATCCAAATCCGGCAAGTGATTTTATTCAGATTGAAACGGCTGAGAAACTGAAAGAAGTGAATATTTATTCTGCTACAGGACAGAAAGTAATGACTTCACAGTTTACTAAGATTGATATTCATTCTTTAAATACGGGAGTTTATTTTGTGGAGATTAAAACAGCTGAAAATACGACAATACATAAGATTGTTAAGAAATAGAGAAAGTGCCTTGAGGCGCTTTTTTTTGTTGGGATATGCGTAAAATATACTGTAAAACCACCCCGTCAAAAATTCTTTGAATTTTTGCCACCCCTCCAGCGGAGGGGAATTTTTACCCCTTCAGTTGGAATTTTGGTCAGGTTGTAATTTTTCTCTAACATCTGTTCTTGAATCATTGTGGCTGGATTCTACGGAATGACAAACTGTATGGATAAACCATCATTCCAATTGTGTTATTCCATAGAATCTAAGCATTCAGTAAAATGAGCGGTTAAAATACAAATCCACCAAAAAAACCGCACCAGACTGGTGCGGTTTTCTGATGATGTGACCATCAATTATTTTTTCTCTGTAGATCTTTGTAAAACCTCATCTACCATTCCGTAGCCTTTTGCTTCTTCAGAAGTCATCCAGTAATCTCTGTCAGAAGATTTTTCTACCCACTCGTACGTTTGTCCTGAGTGATGACCGATGATTTCATAAAGCTCCTGCTTCAATTTCAACATCTCTCTCAAGTTGATTTCCATATCAGAAGCAACTCCCTGAGCACCTCCTGAAGGCTGGTGAATCATAACTCTTGAGTGCTTAAGCGCAGAACGTTTTCCTTTTTCTCCTGCAACCAATAATACAGCTCCCATTGAAGCAGCCATACCTGTACAGATTGTTGCTACATCGGGCTTGATGATCTGCATGGTATCATAAATACCTAAACCTGCATATACACTACCACCAGGAGAGTTGATATAAATCTGAATATCTTTTGAAGGATCAGCACTTTCTAAGAATAAAAGCTGAGCCGTAACAATGTTTGCTACCTGATCATCAATACCTGTTCCAAGAAAGATAATTCTGTCCATCATCAGACGGGAGAAAACGTCCATCTGAGCAACGTTTAATCTTCTCTCTTCCATGATGTACGGAGTAAGATTCGTTGGGCCATACATTCCCATATACTGATCGGTAACCAAACCGTTGTTTCCTAAATGTTTTACAGAGAAATCTCTGAATTCTTTTTTAATGTCCATATTTCTATTATGTATTATTTTTTAAATATTCTCGAAGTTTAAATTACAATATTTATTCCTAAAATTTTATAGGACTTTTTGTCACAGAATATTAAAAAAACTGACTTAAAAATTATCTTTTTCTACCATAGATTCCTTTGATAGGTGAATATTCGATGATATTACTCAATCGCATGGAAGCCTGTTTCAATAATGTAATTTTCTTGATAAGCTCATAGTACTTTCCTTCATCAGTATCCCTGTACACATCCAGCTCTTTATCTGTTTCTGTAATTAAATAATCAATATATCTGTATTTGTGCAGCAAAACATCTCCCTTGATCTGATCTGCCACTTTATCACCATAATTGGGAGGATAAATATTTCTGGAAGCCCAGTTTTCAAGCTCATCCAACGGGATCAGAGCGTCTACAACCTTGGTGGTAATTTCTTCGTCCATAAAAGATACAAAAAAGTTTCCACTTCTCAACTCATCTTTTTGAATCCCTTCCCTCACCTGAGTAATAATGATTTCATTGCCTTTAACTAAAAATGCATACTGCTCTTCTTCAAAATGATGAAGAATTTCCTCAATTACAGTAATCTGATATTCTTCTCCCTGTTCATTTCTACGTTTCAGAATAATATCTCCAAATGCCAGCATGTGTTCAACAAGTTTATTCTCCATGAACAGTACATCATACAGAAAAGGATCTTCTTTTTCCTGATCCAAAGGCACAACTTCCATTTTCGGAACGGCTGTTTTCTCTTTCTGCTGCTGTTGAACATGATGCGTTTGATTCTGTGTGATCTGCTTCTGAACATCCAGTTCATTGAAAAGACTCTGCTCAGAAAGTCCGAATTTATTGGAAACTTCTTTAAGATAAACCTCTCTTTTCAGGGCATTTTGTACGAAAGAGACAGATTTCACAATATCTCTGATTGCTTCAGCCTTTTTAATCGGATCATTTCCGATATCTCTCAGGAGAATTTCCGCCTTGAAGTCGATGAAGTCCATCGCTTCATTTTCGATGTACTTTTCAACGTAATCCTGCGGGTGTTTTCTGGCAAAGGAATCCGGGTCATCTCCATCCGGGAAAAGCAAGACACGGATGTTCATTCCCTCAGTCAGCAGCATATCAATACTTCGGAAACTGGCTTTGATACCGGCATTATCACCATCAAAAAGAATCGTTACGTTTTCCGTAAGCCTTTTAATAAGTTTGATTTGTTCTGTCGTCAAAGACGTTCCGGAACTTGCCACTACGTTTTCGATTCCGGACATATGAAGGGAAATCACGTCCATATATCCTTCCACCAAAAGACAAGCATTCTTTCTTGAAATAGCCTGCTTACTCTGATTTAATCCGTAAAGAACATTGGATTTATGATAGATCTCCGTTTCCGGGGAATTAAGATATTTTGCAGTTTTAACATTGTTCTTAAGAATCCTTGCTCCAAAACCTAAAACCCTGCCGGAAAAACTGTGAATAGGGAAAATAACCCTTTCTCTGAAACGGTCTACGCCTGCAGGAGTATTTTCAGGAAAAATAGAAAGTCCGGATTTTTCAAGAATCTCTTTAGTATATCCTTTTTCCAGGGCATAAGCCGTGAAAGCATTTTTCTTCTCCGGAGAATATCCAAGCTGGAATTTCTTAATGATATCATCCTTCAATTGCCTTTCTTTGAAATAAGAAAGACCTATACTTCTACCCTCCTGATCATCCCAAAGGATCTCCTGAAAATAAGTATTGGCAACCTCATGGATCTTATACAAGAGATCTTTTTCAGTCTGGGCATTTTTTGCTTCTTCAGAAATTTCACGCTGATCTTCTTCAATTTCAATTCCGTATTTTTTTGCAGCGTGGCGGAGTGCTTCAGGATACGTAAAGTTCTCAATTTCCATAAGGAAAGAGATCGCTGTTCCCCCTTTTCCTGTGGAGAAATCCTTCCAGATCTGCTTACTGGCAGAAACTACAAAGCTGGGAGTTTTTTCGTCATGGAAAGGACTGAGTCCTTTGTAGTTAGACCCTGCTCTTTTCAACTGCACATATTCGCCCACAATCTCTTCAACGCGGATTGTGGAGAATATCTTATCAATGGTCTGTTTGGAAATCATGCTGTAAAATTAAGTATTTTTATGGAAAAGTTGGATGGGTTGGAGAGTTTCAGATACAGGATATGGGGTTCGGGTTTCGAGGTATTGGGCTGGAGAGTTTGAGAGTTAGAGGGTTTTAGGGTGCGAGAGTGTTTGAGGAAAGAGTTTCAAGATTCAATTTATCGAGGTTAGAGGGTTTGAGAGTTAGAGGGTTTTAGGGTTAGAGAGTGGGAACATTTTGCGCCCGGGATGACGAGATTCGAGGTTTTTGGTAGTAGAGTTTGAATGTGTAGGAGTTTAACTCATAACTTATAATTCATCATTCATAATTAATAACTTCCAGCTTCTAGCTTTCAACTGTTAATTTCTAACTTCTAACTTCTAGTTTCTCATTTAAAACTCATAAATCATTATTTTTGCAAAACAAATTAGTATATGCAGTTCACTATTCATACAATCGAAGACTGGCAGGAAGTTGTTGACAACATCATTCCTCAATTACAACATAATATTCTTTTATTAAAAGGAAATCTGGGAGCAGGGAAAACAACATTTACTCAATTTCTGCTTAAAAATATGGGCAGCAATGATGAAGTCAACTCTCCCACGTATTCTATTGTGAATGAATACAATACAGAAAAAGGAAAAGTGTATCATTTTGATCTTTACCGTCTGAAAAACATTGAAGAAGTGTATGATATCGGTATTGAAGAATACCTGGACAACTCTTTTTTATGCATTATCGAGTGGCCGGAAGTGTATGAAGAGGATCTTTACGGTCTTAACTACCATACAATGAGTATTGTAAATACGGGTGAAAACAGAGAAATTTCATTCGAGTAAATATTATGTATCTTTGCTCATTAATTGAGTGTAAAAAACAATCTGTAAGACATAATTTAATTTAAGGATGAGTACAAATATTTTTACTCCTTTCACAGAAGAAGAATTAATGCCGAAAGAGGAAAAATTGGAGGTTATAAAAAAAGGAAAACAGTTCAGTATTGGAATTCCTAAAGAAACCTGTCTCAACGAAAGGAGAACCTGCATTACTCCTGACGCCGTACAGGTGTTGGTAGAGCACGGCCATGAGATCATTATTGAAGCAGGGGCCGGAGAAGGTTCATTCTTTACAGATTTACAATATTCGGAATCTGGAGCGAAGATCACCAATGATCCTAAAGAAGCTTTCGGGCAGGATCTTATCCTGAAGGTGAATCCTCCTACAGAAGACGAAATTGAGTACATGAAACCTAATACCTATCTGGTTTCAGCACTTCAGATCAACCTTAGAGACAAGGATTATTTCTTAAAGCTTGCAGAGAAAAAAATAAACGCCATCGCTTTTGAATTTATCGTTGATGAATACAAGCAACTGGCTTTGGTAAGATTAGTCGGGGAAATTGCAGGAACCGTTTCTATTTTATACGCCTCAGAATTATTAGCCTTATCAAATGGTTTAATGCTTGGAGGAATTACAGGTGTAAGACCTGCAGAAGTTGTGATTCTTGGAGCCGGTATTGTGGGTGAATTTGCTACAAAAGCAGCCATTGGTTTAGGAGCGAGTGTAAAGGTTTTCGATAATTCTTTATCAAAGCTGAGAAGACTTCATACCATCGTTGACAGCCGTGTACCGACTTCTATTATTGATCCTAAAGAACTCAGTAAAAGTTTAAGACGTGCTGATGTAGTAATCGGGGCGCTACCAAGATTAAACATGACCCCTATCGTTACAGAAGATATGGTCATGAAAATGAAAAAAGGCAGTGTCATCATTGATATCACGATAGACAATGGTAAAGTGATTGAAACCTCAGAACTGACCACTATGGAGGATCCTTACATCATCAAACATGGTGTTATCCATTGCGGACTTCCGAACCTTACCTCAAGAATGCCGAGAACTACCACTAAGGCCATCTCGAATTTCTTCCTTTCCTATATTTTAAATTATGACGAAGAGGGCGGCTTTGAAAACATGCTGATCCGCAAAAACGAAATGAAGCAGAGCTTATATATGTACAAAGGAAGACATACCAAAAAGATCATCTGCGACCGTTTCGGACTTACGTACCACGATATCAATCTTTTAATTTTCTAATGAAGAAACTGAAATTTTATGCAATAGGCTTCGTTCCGGGGCTTTTGATCGTATTTTTTATTTTAAACAAAAAAGGGGCAAGCTGCAGCGGATATTTACCGAACAGCCGTGTGATTGCTGAAAGCCTTTCCAAAGAATTCAAATATTCTGAGGAAGCTAAAAATGCAATGACGACCTACAAGATTGATGAGAAGTTTATAAAAGACAGCATCATTACCAACGGAAAAGTAGACTTTGACCGTAGCCATGCACAGAAAAAACCATGTCCGGATTATCTAATCACTTATCCTGAAAAAAATCCGTCTTACGAAATCACTTTTGAAAAGTGTGAAGAAACCGTGACAGTAAACGGTCTTAAGAAACTTAAATAGTTTTCAAAAACGAGCTATGGACGGCAATTACTACATGATTCATGATTATCTGATATTCATCGGAGTTTTTGCCATTTTCCTGTTTCTGACAGTAAGCATTTATCTCTTCAGCCAGAACCAAAAGCTGAAACAGAGAAATACCAAACTAACAGAAACCAACAAACTTATTGAGCAGCGCCTGAATGAAGTTCGTCTGGAACATATCGGCACAAAGCTGAATCCGCATTTGTTTAAGAATATTCTGAATTCGGTGCAATCTCATGCCTATCAGACCTATATGTCACTGGATAAGCTGGCGAATGTGCTGGATTATATTTTGTATGAAAGCAACAATAAGTATGTAAGCCCTAAAGAGGAGCTTAGTTTTGCTTTAAGCCTTATTGAGATTAATAAAATAAAGATCAATCCACTTTTTGACTTCAGAATCAAATCAAAGATTAATAAATCGGATGCTTTATATGAAGAAAAGGTATTTGCTCCGCTGATCTCTGTGGATCTTATTGAAAATGCCTTCAAACATACGGATTTCCTGGCTCAGGACTCCTTTATTTCTATTTATATGGAGCTTGAAGGTGGAATTTTCACGATGAAAGTCAGCAATAAAGCATCTCTGAAAAATATTCTGGAGAAAGAGAAAAGCGGTTTCGGAAGCCAGTCTTTTGATCAAAGGCTTAAAATGATCTACAGTACGTATTACCAGCTGGAAAGAAGTTCAAAAAACGGAATCTTTACTGCAGAATTAAAAATCAATTTAGGAGAATTCTATGATAAAATGCGTTATTCTGGATGATGAATTACTGGCCATCAGTTATTTAAAACTTCTATGCGAACAGATTGAGAATGTAGAAGTGGTAAAAGCATTCAATGATCCTAAAATCTTTCTGAACGAAATAGACAGCCTCGACTGTAATCTATGTATTCTGGATATTGAAATGCCCGGAATGACAGGCCTTCAGGTGGCTGAGATTATTTCAGGTTCTAAAAAAATCATCTTTACAACAGCTTACAAAGAATATGCTGCCGAAGCTTTCGATTTGAATGTGGTAGATTATGTAAGGAAACCCATCAAAAAAGAAAGACTGATCCAGGCCTTCGAAAAAGCTAAAGAACTGGTAGAAAATGCGCCTAAAAAGACCTTTATCGAGTGGAATACCAATATTGGAAAAACAGTTATATTCACAGAGCAGATTTCCTATATCAAAACCTCTGAAATTGATAGCAGAGACAAAGATATTATCCTAAGTGACGGAACAACCATCGTCTTAAAAAACCTGAATTTTAAAAACCTTCTGGAAATGCTTCCCGCAAAAGATTTTGCTCAGGTCAACAAAAAAGAGATTATTGCATTGTCTTCCATTAAGGTATTTTCAACCAACGAAATCATTACAACCATTCCTACGGAAGATCACTCTTTTCTGAAACTTCAGATCGGTGATGCCTACAAAAGCTCACTGATGGAGCTCTTCGGAAAATAGGTCTTTTCCAAATCTTTCCGGTTTCATTACAGAATATAAGTCCTTCATTACAACTCCCCTTTTTCAGTATTGAATCCTGTTAATTTTGCATAGAATTAATTGATTTTATAATGAAAAATTGTTTCTATGCTGCAGGACTTCTCATATCCGGCTTTTGTTTTTCCCAGGAAACCTCTTCAAAACTGAAGGTCTCATTTTTTGACGGAATAGCAGTAGCCGGATATGTGGATCATGGTGCTTACCTCAACTTTACAGGCCCCAATATAAATCTTACCCATAAAAGCGTAAAATTCATTGTTGGAATGCTTCCTTCTCTGAGAATTAAAGAAGACCATTCTTCCGGAACTAAAAACAGTCCTATTATGCCTACGCTGGGAGCAGGTCTTACTGTGGTCTATAAAAAAATAGCCTTCCAGATTCCTGCCTACTATAACACTAAGACAGCAGATCAGAATGGAAACTGGAAAATAGGCTTCGGACTCGGCTATTCATTCAAATAGATTTTATTACATTTTTTAGAACATTCATTACATTTTAAAAAAAAGAGTATTTAACATAACTATATTCTTTTCAACTTTGCATAAAATATTGGAATCATGAATTTGGGGAAATACAAAAATTTAATTTTCTACATTACTACCATCGCTGTTTTTTCGTGTCTGATGTATTATTTCATCATCGAAGGACAGACGCTGGAAGTAAAAGAAAATATTGTTGCTAACACCAGCAGCGGTTCTACCTGGGAAAATTTCCTGGAATCTTTCAAAACCAACCTTCACCATCCGCTTGCCTTATTATTGGCGCAAATTGTCACCATCATCATGACGGCAAGGCTTTTCGGGTGGATTTGTATGAAAATAAAGCAGCCAACAGTCATCGGAGAAATGATTGCAGGTATTGTGCTGGGACCATCATTAGTGGGAATGTACTTCCCTGAGTTTTCAGCTTTTCTTTTTCCAAAAGAATCATTAGGCAACCTTCAGTTTCTAAGCCAGATAGGCCTTATTCTTTTCATGTACATCGTTGGAATGGAGCTGGATCTGAGTGTATTGAGAAAAAAAGCTCATGATGCCGTGGTCATCAGCCATGCGAGTATTATTATTCCTTTTGCTTTGGGAATCGGGCTTTCTTATTTTGTGTATCAGGAATTTGCACCGGATGGTATCCAGTTTACCTCTTTTGCTTTATTCATAGCCATTTCTATGAGTATTACCGCATTTCCGGTACTGGCGAGAATTGTACAGGAAAGAAATCTTCAGAAAACCAAACTGGGAACGATTGTTATTACCTGTGCTGCGGCCGATGATATTACAGCATGGTGTATTCTTGCTGCTGTAATTGCTATTGTAAAGGCAGGTTCTTTCGCCAGTTCTATCTATGTGATCATCATGGCAATCGCCTATGTGTTTTTAATGATTAAAATTGTACGGCCATTCCTGAAAAGAATCGGAGATCTTCAGGCTGGAAAAAACACGATCAGCAAGCCCATGGTGGCTATTTTCTTTCTGACCCTTATTTTGTCAGCATATGCTACTGAAGTAATCGGTATTCACGCTTTATTCGGAGCTTTTATGGCAGGTGCCATTATGCCGGAAAACACAAAATTCCGTACACTTTTTATTGATAAAGTAGAAGATGTGGCTTTGGTACTTTTGCTTCCGTTGTTCTTTGTATTTACAGGACTTCGTACGCAGATCGGACTTCTGAATGACAGCCATCTGTGGATGACCGCCGGATTTATTATTCTGACAGCTGTTCTCGGAAAATTTGCAGGAAGTGCGTTGACAGCACGATTTGTAGGCATTAACTGGAAAGAAAGTTTAACGATAGGAGCTCTGATGAATACCAGAGGCCTTATGGAACTTATTGTCCTGAACATCGGATATGATCTTGGAGTTTTAAGCCCCGAAATCTTTGCAATGCTCGTAATCATGGCACTTTTCACTACTTTCATGACAGGTCCTGCCTTAGACTTTATTAATTTTATTTTTAAATCTAAAAAAAATCAGGACGAACCCCTTCACGAAAACGACTCCAAATATCGTGTTCTCCTCTCTTTTGATAAACCGGAATCCGGAAGTACTCTCTTAAAACTGGCTCACAATTTCACTCATAAAATGAATGGCAATAAAAGCATCACTGCCATGAATATTGCTCCGGTAGATGAGATGCATGCTTATGATATCAACGAGTATGAAGACTCACAATTCCAGAATGTGATTGAGACTTCTCATGACCTTAATCTGGAGGTGACTACCCTTTTCAAAGCTTCTACGGATATCGAAAGCGATCTTACCAGCATTACCAACAAAGGGCATTATGACCTTCTGCTGATCATGCTAGGGAAATCTATGTATGAAGGTAGTTTATTAGGAAGGTTATTAGGTTTTACCACCAAGATTATTAATCCTGAAAAACTTCTGAACACGGTAAAAGGCAAAGGAAACATATTCAACAATTCTCCTTTTGACGATTTTACCCTTCAGATCCTTGACAAAACCAATATTCCGGTGGGGATTTTGGTAGAAAAAGATTTTAAAGCGGCAGACAAAGTGTTTGTTCCGATCTTTAACCTGAGTGATTTTTACCTTCTTGAGTATGCTAAAAGACTGATCAATAACAATAATTCCCAAATTATTATTCTGGATGCCGCAGGACAGATCCGAAATAATATTGAAGTGAAAGAACTGATCAGAAGCATTGAGCAGGTAGCTCCAAACCACATCACCCTGTACAATGAGAAAAAGATTGAAAAAGAATTTCTGAATGCTCAGGATCTGATGCTGATCAGCAGCAAAAGCTGGAAAAATCTGATTGATACAAAGAGTCTATGGCTGTCCGACATCCCATCCACATTAATCATATCAAATCCATAACATAATAACACCGATATTTCTATTTCTATTGAAGCTGTAAATATTATTCGTTGTCTGTAAAGAAAAAACGGGTATATTTATAGCTTCAATTTTTTGGGACATGCTGATTAACAGTGAAAATGGAGTTATAGAGCTGGAAGCCCTTGCTACCACACTTTATAAAGGAATGAGTCTTGATCAGCTGAAACAGTCTGATTTTTATAAAGAAAAATTTCATACGCTCCGGGATGTAAAAACCGGATATTATTGGTATTATTTTAAGAGTATAGAAATAGCAGGCTACCAGGTATCTTTCAGTTTGTGTTTTTTTGGAGATCAATTGGATATCATCCATATGAATACCTCTGAAAAGACCGATGCCAAAGACTGGAATGAATGGACAGAGGAAAAAGAAATGAATGTTTTCCGCCGGAATAATACTTTCCTGACCAAAGTCCTTGGAATATCACCCACCCAAAAAAAGAAAAACCCTTATCCCAGCTGCACCTTCAAATTTCTCTGGGGAAATGTATGGTCGGTCTACGATCCACGAAGTGCCAGCAGCTTTATGGGAATCAGTTTTAATGAAGAGGAAAAAACAAATAAAAAATAACTTATAACCAAAGAATAAGATAATACTATGTGCCGATATGCCATGATGGTTTACAAAGGACATTATGCCTGTTTCAACTGCCAGAAAACTTTCAAACGCCGCCACCTGAAAGATGTGGACCGGGATGCTCAGGTCTCTGTGGAAGCCAAGTGCCCGGAATGTGGAAGTCTGATGGCTAATATGGGACTTGACTTTAAGTCACCGGCAAAGAATGACGATAAACAATGGGCACACATCAAAGATCTGTATACGGTTGGGATCACTTTTCATTCATGTGGATGCTCTGGCCCGGGATATATCCCTCAGGACAGGAAAGCTATTATTAATTATCTTGAAAAAATCCGCTCAGAATATATGCATGCATTGGTATTCTGGAGATACCGCATAGAACCCGAAAATAAAAAAGAACGCGAGCTGGACTATCAGAAAAACAGCTCACACCTATGGGCCGTCAACCGTAATGCTTTCAAAGAAACGGTGACCAATCAGGAAGGAATCAATTATTGGCTTAAAAGGATTAATGAAGTGGAAGAAAGACTCCATATTATCAAAGCTGATCAAAAGAAATAACAGATATTATTCTGCCAGTTTCAGAAGCTTTTTGAAACGCTCTGTTAAGTTTTTCTCCTGTTCAGACGGATAATCAGCACCGATATTAAATCCACGTCCTGTAGTATTACTGATCATAATGATATTTCCATTTTCAAAGTAATTCCTGGTTGTGATAACCTCGGACTTATTAAAATCAAATGCTTGCGTATCATTATTCTCTTTCATTGCTTTTGTATCATAGAAAAGCGGACGATTATACCTGTACTCTTTCTCAAAAACAAAAGACAGCTGCCCGTTCATAAGATAATATTCTATCAACATTTGTCCCATTTCTCCATAATGTCTGGCAATAACTTTTTCCAGCCCTTTATCGGTATAATAAAATACAGACTCTCCTCCTTCTGCAGATTCTCCTTCAATATCTTTCTTTTTAACAGAAGTCCATTTTGTCATGGAATTGATTCTTTTAAAATTAGCCTGAATAGGTTTTATCCTATTTTTTAAACTCTTGCTGCCTGTAGAATCTTTCTCATTAAATGTTTCCCCAATCTTTACAGTATCCTGTGCTTTGGTGGTGAAAAAAACAGACGCTTGATCACCGGACTTCTGAGCATGTACAGAACCCCAACTGATCAATGTTATGAAAACTCCGTGTAAGAATCTATTCTTCATATTGGCTTTTTTATAGCTTTAAAATTAATAATAACTTTTGGTTGTTTTGTATATCATGAAACCACAAAAGTCACAAAAGTTTCTTATTTGCTTGTTTTAAGTTACAACTAACTGTTTTTAAAGTTCACAAGCTTTGAAAAACCTTATAGGAGCTAAGATTCCTACGGAATGACAAACTGTATGAATAAACCATCATTCCAATTATGTCATTCCGTAGGAATCCACCCACCTTAAACCAACAAGAAAAACATGAACAAAAACTCCAATCCTGACTAGAATCACAACTGAAGACGTAAAATTCCCATCCTTTGGCAGGGTGGCGAAAATTCAAAGAATTTTTGACGGGGTGGTTTTCTGTACACCATCAATCTCATGTCGTAATTCTACGACAATTTTTAAAATTTAACCTCAAAAATGAATTTCCAACAGAGTTTTTTAATAGCTTTATCAGATAATTCACTTTGGATGGAAATTGATTTCTTACAATATCAGGTACGGAATGGAGACACGTTGACCTCTATCGCTTCCCGGCTGGGCATGACCAGTGAGGAGCTGAAGTTGTTTCATAATTCCCATTGCCAAAAGATTGATAAGGTTTGGTTTGAAAGCCTTAATGATGTTAAAAATATCTTTGTTCCTACAAATTTTAAAACCAAAGAACAAAAAGAGCTGGAAAGAAAAAGTACTTTTCCTTCTCAGTGGTCTGATTCTTTTTGGGCTAAAAAATATACAGGAAACGAAACTTTTGAAAGTCCGTATGAATCTTCGGTTAACATCAGTTACACCATTGAGCTCAATCTCCGCAAAGACAAAAATACAAGTTGGCATATCCTGAATTATCTTCAAAGCAATTTTAAATCCGGCGGAAATACACCTGATGATAAGGTAAGCAGCCTTTCCATTGCCTGTATGCAAAGCATTATGCCTCTTGAATTTGTGATCAATGAACAAGGCAAAATCACCGGATTTGCAGACCATAAGAAAATGACAGAGACTTTTTCCGAACAACGTAAAGAACTTGAGGAGTTTTATGTAGGTGAAATTTTTCAAAACTATATGAATACGTTTGAAAGAAATATCAACGATGAAATGTTTTTATTAAAACAGTTTCAGAGTACGCTCCTATTTCAGACCCTATTTCCAAATATAGATTGGTTTCAGAAGAAGACAAAATGGAAAGAATCTTTCTATTTAGTGCAGAACTCTTTTCCGGTACAATGTGAAATCAATATTGAACAGGAAAATGAAGATGACAACTCTGTTTTGACTGTTTTAAAAGGTAAAATCACTGAGTTATGTACTTCGCAGGAAATCATGCGTGGCATTAAACTTCATGAAGCATTGGCTGAACCTGCATCAGGAACTATCGTATTAGAATACACCACACACACTAAAAATAAGAATCTACTTGAGGTAAAAGCATCTGTTTTGCTCAGTCATGAAGATCAATTTATTCACCAGCATCACATCAATATAACACAAGGATAATATGAAAAATTATGTCACACAGAAAGGCGATACGTTCAGTTCTCTGGCCCGGCAGTTTAAGCTGAAAGATGAGGGTATTTTGAAAACCTATCATAATCTTCACTGCCCTCCTGAAGATGTTATGCAGGAAGCTGTTCCAGGAAAAGCCATTTTAATTCCGGAAGATCCACAGCTTATGGCTGAGGAAAAAGAACATGGAAACAGCTCAACGTCATCACAAGAAGAAGCTACAGAGGAAATCTCCGCAAATGAAGAAAACGCTACAGAAGAGCAGCCAGAAGGCGGAGAACAGACATCTGAAAATACAGAACAACAATCTGATAAAGAGGAAAAAAAAGATAAAAAAGAAGACAGCGGATCCAGTCCTCATGAAGGAAAATATTTCGTTGTGCAAAAAGGAACCGTGCAATGCAATCAGGGATTTAAATTTCCAAAATTTAAAGTAACCAGCCATCAGAAACATTACTGGAATGATGAAGAAGGAAACGCTGATTATCTGGCCGTAACAGAGGATGACCTTCAGCTAGATCCTGCGGCACAACCATTCGGACAGTGTAAACTGAAGCCAACCTCCGGAGGATATCTTCCCTGTGCTTACGCTCCTGCTGGAAAATGGCAGAAAACGTATGAAAAAGTAAAAGTCCTGGGAAAAAGCTGTCTTACAGAAATCTCAGAACTGATGTGCAGCACAGGAGGAAAAATAACGATTCTCAAGCACGGACAGCAAAGTGAGGCAGGCAAAAGCCATGTGGGAAAAGCAAATACCCAGGAACAGCAGGTTTATAATCCCGTTGTGGATTTTGATGAATTCAAGGAAGATACAAAAGGGACAGACAAACTTTATTACAGCTAAGCCATGACAGGAACTATTATCGGGAATCAGAATCCTCTGGTAGGAACCACCTACTCCTACGAAATAAAACCTTCTATCCTCTCCTTCGGATTGAAAGGTGATTACGAATGGTATCTTTATAAGAAACAAAAGAACGGAAGCTGGAAAGACATTACCAGCCAACCTAAAAAGGGCGAAAAAGTAACCTACAAATTTGGAGAAATAGCACTGGGAATAGAATTTCAAATGAAAGTCTACGAGACCAAGAAAGGAATTTTACCTGGACTTCCCACAACTAAAGAATTGGTTGCCAGTATCATATTAATCCCTACCAGTAACAAAGTTTCAAAAATAGATAAAGTAGTGCTCTTCAACAGAGGAGGAGCAAACGTTAATAAAGCCAGTTATCGGGATACTCTCATTGCTCAGGCTCACTGCATCGCCATGTTTAATAAAGAGATTGAATTCCATCTTTGGGAGGATGATGCGCCTGGAAAAGGTCATGACCCTGTTATCAATAAAAACAACCGCCATACTCGAAGTTATAAGGCTCGGGTTAATGAAAAAGGGATTGCAGAAGTACAAATACCTTTGATGTCTGACGAAAAAATCCTTCGCCAGATGGCCAATCAGTTTCTGATGAAAGGTGATAATAATGAAGGTGCCAATCATGAATATTATGTTACCGCCACTTATTCAGGCCAAATTCAGGGAGCCAGCCAGGTGAATGTAGATGTGACCAATCCGGATTATAAAGGACAGCCTCAAAATCAGCCAAAACCCAAGCCGCAACCTGAGAAACACACGCCAAAATTCCCGGCCGGACAAGGAGGTGGTCCCAAACAGCCGGATCCTAAAGGCAATATTATAGAAGCCCTTTTCATTGATGATAAAGGAAAAGAACTTTCCAAAGTTGCTGTAGGAGATAAAGTTAGGGTAAGAATCCACTCCAAAAATATGGTGGGAAAACACATCCAATATGTTATCTGGGAATATGATACCACTTCCAATGATGAAGTCTACAGAAGCGGAAATATTAAAATTCCTGCCGATGTATGTGATACTTCAGGATTTATCATTACCAAAGATATTTTCGGAAAAGGAATAGACTCCCCTATCGGCGATCCGGATTCCGATGCACAAAATTATTTCATCGAAATTATCTCCAAAGACCTTTCTGCGGAATCTCAGAAATTTGGGGTAAATTCGGAAGGACTGATGCAGGTGGAGAAGGTGAAAAGTGCGGCGGGGGTGCAGAAGCAGCCTGAACCTGAAGCTCCGAAAGATGGTAAATGCAGATCATGTCAAATATCATTAAGCACTAATGATTTGGATAAGTTTATGACAGCTGCAGGGCATGGTTCAATACTTAATAAGGCACCATATAATACAAGAATACCGGCATATATTAATAATTTAAATAAATATATGACTGATTTTGAAATTAATAATAACTGTTATAGGAGAGCAAATTTTCTAGGGCAGGTTGCTAAAGAAACTAAATTTTGGAGTTATAAAGAAGACTTTATATATCCACCAAGTAGATTAAAAAGTAAATTTAGTAACTTCAAAACAGAGATAGGTAAAAAGCATGCAGAAGAATGGGGTTATGGAAGTGACAAATCAGAAATTACAAAAGAAAGAGAAATAAAAATTGCAAACTGGGCATATAGTAGAGGAGATAAAGCAAAAGATCTAGGAAATAATATATGTCCAGAAAATGATTTACAAAACCCTGAACAAGATGGTTATAAGTTTAGGGGACGAGGACTGATACAATTAACTGGAAGAAAAAATTATCAAGGATTTCAAGACTGGTATAATAAAAATTATACTAAAGTTGGATTAGCTCAACAAGATTTTATGAAAAATCCAGACTTATTATTTAATTCAGAATACATTGTATTATCTGCAATATATTTTTGGATGAAAAATAATTTAAGTAATATTGCTGATAAAGGTATTGAAAAGGAAAACGTTAGAAAAATAAGTAATGTTATTAACTCTGGAGAAGATGACGCTACAAAAGCCATTAGATATGACTATGTAAAAGCAGCACATGTTATGCTAAGTGAAAAAGCATCTGATTGTCCATTTAAAACTAAAGGCGAACCACGAAAAAAATCTAACGAATGGCATGATCCTATAGATAATCCACAAATTACACTTCACAATTTTAGCGGTGGCTATGATCCTGACTTTAGTTCTTTTGGTGGCCATAGGGGTAGGCCACATACAGGTCTGGATATTTTTGCAATTAATAAAAAAACTAAAATATATGCTTGCTTAAAAGGTGAAATTGTATATAATGATGTTATTCCTGGTTATGGTAAAACTATTGTATTAAAAGTAGACAAGGAACTATTAGAGAAACATAAAAAAAATTATACATTAAAGTATGATAAAGAAGTAACAAAAGGAGATTTATATGACTCCGGAAAAGATCGATATATTTTATATGGTCATTTGAATAGCTTTGAATTTAAAAGCAAAAATGTAGAACCTGGAGATGTAATCGCAATTTCAGGTGTAACTGGAGTTGCTGAAGGAACACATGGTCCACATTTACACATTGAATTTTCAAGCAAAATGCTTCCACAGAAAGGAGATAATTATAAGTATAGATGCAATCCTTTACTATATATATCCCTTTCAAAAGAAGATCTACAATTACAAAAACAATATAATAAAGCAAATAGAAGCACTGATAAAGTATGAGAACCTTAATATTATTAATATTTTTCACTTTCGCTGTACATAATTGTAAAGATTACAAAAGAGAAAAGATAGAAAACAAAAAGACTATTATCCATGAAGAATTAACATTTTCCCCTGTTACAGAAATAAGAAAAGACTTTAATTTACAAGGAAAAAGTTATAAATATGAGTATAAATTTGACAAAAATATTATAAGGATAGCTGCCAAAAACTATGATGGAGGCTTTTACAATGAGGTCTATTCAAACAATTCTCTAATTGGCAAATTACAAAAGAATTCTTGGAGCTGTACTCCTTATTATTATAAAAATAAAAACCTTGGTCTGCTTTTCATTGAAGAAGGAGATGAGAGTGGTATTTGGGGATATAGTATTTTTTTAGTCAAAGAAAAAGAAATAAAAGAAGTTGGTTTTATTGATATTTCTTCAACCCAGGATTCACCGTTAAATAAATTTTTAAGTTTTACTCAAGAAAATAACTTTATTATATTTAACTTTTTAGAGCCCCAGTTTTTTTCAAATGAAAATACCATCAATAAATCTGATCAAACAGTTAAAATTGACTTAAGTACATTAAAAATCATTAAAAGCTCAAATAACAATACAAACAGCAATATTGCATTTTCTTTAAAAGATCATAATTATACTATAAACTTCACAACAAAGTCAATTGTTCCAAAAACTGATGATGTTTATTTTGAAAACAATTTTCTGGTCATAAAGAAAACAGCCGAAGAAAATACCCCTCATAATCTTCTTACTTACAAATATTATTTTATTTCAACCTCTAAGACTTTACAGTTAAGTAAGATAAACTTTTCTAAAGAAACCTATGTTGAACATGATGATATCTGTAAATTATCATATACTTATTTACCTAATAACGATTCTACTTTTTCCCCTGACGAGATAAATACATTTACAGAAAAAGATCTGGATATGTATATTAGGAAATTGGATTTAAAACAAGCACTGGATATTGTCTCAAAGATTAATAAAGACTATCAGTGTACCCCACCATTAACTGAAAATGAAATCAATCAGCTTTTAAAACAATATCCACTCAATGAAAAAACGGTAAATGATTATAATAATATAGCTTACTATCAGGAACAAAATAAAGATTATAAAAGCTCCATTAGCATCCTTGATAAGATACTGTCTCAATATCCTGACAGGGTTGTTGCCTGGTTAAATTATGCAGATGCTAAATGGGGACTTAATAACAAACAAGAGTCAAAAGAAGCTTATATAAAATATTATAATCTTATGAATAGCCAATCGAAAGATATGTCCAGAGTACCACAAAGAGTTAGAGACAGGATGAAGTAAAAGTACTAAATGGAGTAAAGAAATTAAGCCTACTGATTTTTAAAACCTTCAAAGTAAATTTAATGAAAAATATATTCCTGTTTATTGCTTTAACACTCGGGTTCACCTGCTCTTCCCAACATAAAAACAAAGGTATTGTAAAACTCCGACAGCCATCAGCTGAAACTACAAGAAGCTCATTCGAAACCTACATCAATAATGAAGATTATTTCATAAAGACCTTTGATATCAATAAAGATGGCATCTCTGACAAAATTGTAAGTAACAAACCTTATCAAGGAGAAAATTTATTTATCTTTTTGGGGGATAAGGAAGGTAAATATACATTAGCACTGGAAACAAGAAACTTCTCTGAGGATGGAGGTAATGTTATCAATGATATCCTTCCAATATCCGGAAATAAAGGGTTCACTATAAAAACATCCTTCCCTGACCGCGGATATTATGAAAAAGAATATAATATTATCCTGGATAATAACACCTGGCTTCTTAAAAATATTATCTATAAAACAATGTCAGATATTTCTCAGGATGCAGTAAAATATATTTGCGATGTTCCCCAAAATATTGATATCCAGAAATACGGATGGACTGATAAAATAATACCCATTCCTGAGGAAAATGTAAGAGCCAAAAAATGTAGAGTAGAGAAAAGTCACAGTAAAACAGCCTTTTACATTCAGGATAGTGATGGTTTTACCAACCTAAGAAAGGAGAAAAACTCTTCTTCCCAAATCCTGCAAAAAATCAATACAGGTGAACAAGTTGAAGTTTTAGACCAAAACGGAGATTGGTGGTTAGTGGTTTCTAAGGCAGGTAAAAAAGGATATGTTCATAAAAGCAGAATAAAATCTGAATAATAATCTCTGATTGCTCCCAAAAACAACTTGTTAAAATATGAAGTTTACCACAAACTATTAATCTCATGTATACAAAAGTTAGAAAAGAAATTTCGTCTCATTAAAAAAATATTTTTACCTTTGCTATGTGAATTTTAATAACGGAACATATTATTATAGAATTTTTACCTCAGCTCTGGGATAGGGATTCTTATGAATATAATTTAAAACCTCGTCCTAGGGACGAGGTTTTTTTATTTTAAAAAATAAAGAAAGATGAAAATAAGTATTATTGGAGTAGGATTAATTGGTGGTTCGATGGCTTTGAAATTAAGAGAAAAAAACATCGCCAGTTTCATCTACGGAATCGATAACAATACACAGCATATCAGTGACGCATTAGAACTTAAAATCATTGATGCCGGAGTAGATCTTGAGCATGGAATTAAAAATTCGGATCTGATTATTCTTGCCATTCCTGTAGATGCGGCAAGAAAACTATTGCCTTCTGTTCTTGACTTAGTAACTGACCAGCAGACGGTAATGGATGCAGGTTCTACAAAAGCAGGCATCGTAAATGCGGTAAAAGACCATCCGAAACGTTCAAGATTTGTGGCTTTCCACCCGATGTGGGGAACAGAAAATAACGGTCCGAAATCCGCTATTGCAGAAAGTTTCTCCGGAAAAGCAGGTGTCATTTGTAACAAAGAAGAATCCGCAGAAGATGCACTGAACATTGTTGAACAAGTGGTTAATGCCCTTGATATGCACATGATTTACATGGATGCCCAAGATCACGATGTCCATACCGCTTATATTTCCCATATTTCCCACATTACATCTTATGCCCTTGCCAATACGGTATTGGAAAAAGAACGTGAGGAAGAAACTATTTTTCAGCTTGCGAGCTCCGGTTTTTCAAGTACGGTACGTCTTGCCAAATCGCATCCTGAAATGTGGGTTCCCATCTTTAAACAAAACAAAGAAAATGTGCTGGATGTGCTGAACGAACATATCTCCCAACTCAGAAAATTCAAATCTGCCCTTGAAAAAGAGAATTATGAATACCTTGAAGAGCTGATCACCAATGCCAACAGAATCAGAGGAATTTTAAGGTAAGCAATTCCACACGATACTAAAAGCCCAACGGTTTTTACTTTTATTTTATTAAGAAACCCTTAGTCAGTAATGTCTAAGGGTTTTATGTTGTAAAATAATGGTATTTCTATTAACACTCCGGAACGTTAACGGCAATGGCAAGTCCGCCTTCGGAAGTTTCTTTAAAACGGTCACTCATAGACTGAGCCGTTTCCCACATGGTAAGAATCACCTCATCCAATGTTACCTTTGCCTTGGTAGGATCACTTTCCAGTGCGATATTGGCTGCCGTAATGGCTTTCATCGCGCCCATTGTATTTCTTTCGATACATGGAATCTGTACCAATCCTTTAATTGGATCGCAGGTTAATCCAAGGTGATGTTCCATCGCAATTTCTGCCGCCATCAATACCTGCCCTACGCTTCCTCCTAAGATTTCTGTAAGTCCGGCTGCTGCCATGGCAGATGATACTCCGATTTCCGCCTGACATCCTCCCATCGCCGCAGAAATAGTTGCATTTTTCTTGAATAAGGTCCCGATTTCTCCTGCTACAAGCAAGAATCTTATAATATCCTCCTCACTCGTAAATGGGGTAAATGCCTGAGAGTACATCAATACCGCCGGAATAACCCCACTCGCTCCATTGGTAGGCGCAGTAATAATCCTTCCGAAACTTGCATTCTCTTCATTCACAGCCAGTGCAAAACAGGCAATCCACTTGTTGATATTAGTAAAGTTCTCTTCAGCGTCTACTACCTGCTGGAACCATTCATCTTTATTTTTATAAATCTTATCTCCCAGCAGCTTTCTGTTGATTCCTGCTGCTCTTCGGGTAACATTCAGTCCGCCCGGAAGAATTCCTTCTTTGTTTACTCCTTTATAAATGCATTCTTTGATCTGCTGCCAGATGTAAAGCGCTTCCTGTCTTGTTTCGTCCTGAGTTCTCCAGCTTTCTTCATTCATGAAAATCAAATCTGACATTTTGTCAAATCCCAGCTTTTCACAGTATTTTGCAATATCTGAAGCTTTATGACAAGGATACAGCGTACGTACACACTGCTTCTGAATAGAGTTTTTTTCCTGGCTGGCAATGAAACCGCCTCCTACAGAATAAAAATCCTGCACAAGTTCAGTTCCGTCTTCGAAAACAGCTCTGAAGATCATTCCGTTCGGATGAAAATCAAGGCTCTTTTTCATGTTTAAAATCAAATGATGTCCGTAGATGAATGGAATTACCTTTTCACCACCAAGATTAATGGTCTGAGTACTCTTGATGTAATCTATCTTTTCATCAATTTTTGAAGTGTTGATCGTCTTAAAATCTTCTCCGTTCAACCCAAGCATTCCGGCAATATCAGTTCCGTGCCCAATCCCCGTTTTGGCGAGTGAGCCAAAGAATTCAAGAAAAACTTCTTTAACTTCTTCGATTGATCTTTCTCTTTTTATAATCCTGATAAATGCAGCTGCTGCATTCCAAGGTCCCATTGTATGCGAACTGGATGGGCCTATCCCTACTTTAATAATCTCAAAAACCGATATTGATTCCATAAATGATTCGTCATTTTCCTCAGAAACAAAGATACATGATAAATCCTAATATATGCATAGCAAAATCTTAGATTTATTTGGTTTTGACAGTCCGTAAAACAAGTATTTTTGTAGATTAGCCGGTTATATGAATTTCAATCTGATCTATCATTATACTGTTCTTTTTAATCATTTTTTTTAAATGGAAACATTAATTAAAAGCATTTTGCAGCATGTCCAATTAAGTCCGGAAGAAATAACGGTCTGTAAAAGTTTCTGGACAGAAAAGACATTGGAAAAAGGTGATTTCCTATTGAGAAACGGAGAAATCTGCCGCCATGACAGTTATATCATTTCAGGTGTTTTAAAAGCTTTCTGCATCAATGAAGACAACGGAAATGAAGAAATTCTCTTTTTAGCCATTGATCACTGGTGGGCTACTGATATCACCAGTTTTTCAAAACAGAAACCTTCTATTTATAATATTCAGGCGGTAGAAGAAACAAAGCTCCTACAGATCAGCCATCAGTCTTTTCAAAAAATGCTGAAGGAAATTCCCTCCTTAGAAAGATACTTCAGAATCATTCTGGAAAGTTATCTCGGAACGCTGGAAAAAAGAGTCGTGTTCAATCATATGCACAAAGCGGAACAGAAGTATTATGATTTTCTGGAAACCTATCCTGATATTTCCTCCAGAGTTCCTCAGTATCTGATTGCTTCCTATCTCGGTGTAACTCCCGAATTCATCAGCCGGATCAGGAAAAAAAATAAATCCTCTTGAACTAGATCAATTTTTCACAACTCAATAATCAGGAATTTTGCGGGTATAAATTCTTAACAAATGAAAATACTGATTATTAATGCCAGTGTAAGAAACGAAAGATCTTACAGCCGAAAACTGACCCAGCTTTTCGTTGAAAACTGGACAAGCAAATACCCTCTTGACACGTTCACCTACAGAGAAGCAGGAACTGATACTATTCCCAATATTGATGAATCATGGATTGCAGGCGCATTCAAAAGATCTTCAGACAAAGCTGAAGAAAACCAAAAACCTTTACAGCTGAGTAATGAACTCGTCAAAGAACTCAAAGAACATGATGTATATGTCATCGGAACACCTATGTACAACTGGTCTATTCCGTCCGGATTAAAAGCATATATTGATCAGGTCATGCGAATCAATGAAACATGGAAATTCCGATCCGGAGTTCCGGATGGTGACTATGTAGGACTTCTTGAAAACAAAAAGCTTTTTATCCTCTCAACCCGTGGTGATACCGGATACGGAGAAAATGAAAAGAACGGACATATCAATTTCCAAACGACTTATCTGAAGCATATTTTCGGAATTATGGGTGTACATGATGTTACCATTCATTCCTTAGATAATGAAGAATTCGGAGGTGAGGTCTTTGAAAATTCTAAAAATAAAATCTTCGAAGCCATTGAATCCATTCGATAAATTATTTTTGATTTAATATAACAATCAGCAGGCTATCTCAAAAGCCCAATTATTGGGCACTTGTCATTGACTACGTCGAATCTTTGATTTCTGACGAAGGAAGAATCTTATTAATAACCATACGGATCAGATTCTTCACTACATTTCATTTCTTTCAGAATGACACTTTTGGGAAAGTCCTCTATTTTTATCAGCTGAAACTTTCCTCATGTTGAGAAAGGTCAAGACCTTTATTTTCGGACTCTTCAGAAACCCTTAGCGTAATGATAGCATTTGTAATCTTGTACAACAGCAATGAACCGAAGAATGTAAAAGCAGACACCAAAATCAATGCTGCCATATGATGAAGAAATACTTCAATCCCACCATGAAGCAGACTGGCTTTTTCACCATGAGCAAAGATGGCGGTAAGAATCATTCCCATAATTCCCCCTACTCCATGACAGGCAAAAACATCCAGTGTGTCATCTATTTTCTTTAACCCTTTCCAGTTGACCATTATATTAGAAACTATCGCTGTAATAAATCCTATAAAAAGACTCTCCTGAATACTTACAAAACCACATCCCGGAGTAATGGCTACCAAACCTACCACTGCTCCGATACACGCTCCCAAAGCAGAAACACTTCTTCCATTTATTCTGTCAAAAAAGATCCAGGTCATCATCGCTGAAGCAGAAGCAATGGTAGTTGTTCCAAAAGCGGTAGCCGCAGACGCAGAAGCACTCAGCGCAGATCCGGCATTGAAACCAAACCATCCGAACCACAGCATTCCTGTTCCCAGAAGTACATACGGGATATTCGAAGGTTCATGATGCGGATTTTTTCGGTTTCCTACCACCATAGCGCCGGCAAGGGCTGCAAAGCCTGCACTCATATGCACCACGGTTCCACCAGCAAAATCCTTTACTCCAAAGTATTTATTCAAAAGGCCTTCCGGATGCCATACCATATGACAAAGAGGCGTATAAATAAAGATACTGAAAAGAACGATGAATAATAAATAGGAAATAAAGCGAACCCTTTCTGCGAATGATCCCGTAATAATAGCCGGAGTAATAACCGCAAACTTCATCTGAAACAGAGCAAACAGGATAAATGGTATCGTTGGTGCCATCAGTTTATGAGGCAAATTTCCGACTCCATTAAAAAAGGGATAACTTAAAGGATTTCCAATGATGCCATAATGTTTTCCGGCAATCGTAATGCCCAGAGATTCTCCGAAGGATAAAGAAAAACCTACAACAACCCAGACCATAGAGATCACTCCTAAAGCAATAAAGCTCTGCAGCATCGTAGAAATGACATTTTTCTTCCCAACCATTCCACCATAAAAGAAGGAAAGTCCCGGTGTCATCAAAAGAACAAGCCCTGCCGCAGCCAAAATCCAGGCTACATCCGCACCTACAATTTTATCTTCACTTAAAAACGCTCCCGTATCAGGAATATCTGCAGCCGGATTCCAGAATAACCCTCCGATGGCTACAAGCGCGATAACAGAGAATGAAACAATCCATTTTAAGCCAACTTTCATAAAATTCATATTTAACCCTATCAAATTTAAACATAATTTTCATAAAAACTATAATTTTGAATAGCACACCCCTATAAAAATACCATTACACGAATAATATTTTTAATTTTCACAAAACACTTCCTTTAGTATTTTCGAAACTTCTTTGGATTTTGTAGCGGGAAAAAGATGGGTTCCTCCTTTTATCACGTAATCCGGATTCGAATAACGGATGGGAAAAACAATGTCTTTATCACCTGATATCTGAATAACATTCGGGTTTTCATCAAACTTCCATTCAGAAACTTTTTCCACAGACCATTTCAGATAATAAGGGTCTCTTACTTTAAAATATTGAAGAAGTTTAGGATTTTTAGGATCAAAAAGCTTTCGGATAACTGCATACACGTTGGCTGCTTTATCGTTGAACAATCCTACAGGAAGAATTCTTGGAATCCTGGTAACCTCACCTGTCCTGATGAATCTGGATTTTTCCTTATCAGATTTTATACTTCCCAGGATCACAACTTTTTCTGCAGGTTTCAATTGATTGATCTCCTGCACAATAATTCCACCGAAAGAATAACCTAGCAGATAAAATGGTTCTGCATCATCTACTTTCTCTGCCATTCTTTTAACATAGGCATCGAAAGGCTCATTTTTTTCAGGAATAAGCCAGTCTATAAAAATCAATTCACAGTGTTTGGGAAACTCTATTCTTTCAAGGACCTTGAAGTCTGCTCCCAGACCGCTTACGATATAAATTTTCATACCACTAATTTATGAAAAATACAGAAACAAGGGAAACGCAGTACCCAATCTTTATGGGATAAAGCATAAAAAAGGAGCAGTCCTCACGAACTGCTCTTCTGTATTGATAAAAATATCTCTTATTTTTTCTTCTTTGGAATTCTGTTTTCGTTATCCAGCATTTCTGTAGAAACTTTGAACTGAATGTCCATTTCGTTCTTGATGAAATAATCTTTCAATGAAGACTGATAGAATACTTTAAAGTCTCTTCTGTTCAGAGAGAACTTTGCAGACTCAATCGAAGTTGTAAACTGAGTAACATAAACATTCGCAGGGAAAGAGATTGTTTTTCTCACTCCTTTAAGGGTAAGATCACCGTACACTGTAGAATTGTATTCACTGTTTGCTAAAGGAATAATTTTAGTCAAATGGAATTTTGCAATAGGGAATTTTTTCACTTCAAAGAAGTTTGTACTTTTCAGGTCGTTGGTAAGCTTGATCTGATCTTCATCAGAAACATCCCCTGCCATCATACTTCTCATATCTATTACAAACTCTCCGTCAACAAGCACCGTATGGTCAAAGTTGAATTTTCCGCTTTTTAGCTTTATTGTTCCTGAGTGGGAAGTTTCTTCAGTTTTCACCACCTTATACCCCCACCATCTGATCTCTGATGAAGTCACTTTTGCAACCTTATCAAATTTCTTCTGGGCAGAAACAAATGACATGCTTGCGCACACCATAGCAAACAATAGTAATCTTTTCATTCTTTTTTATTTACAATTCAACAAAAATAAAAAAAAGTGTAGAACTTCTACACTTTTAATAATCTTTTTTTGATTAATTTATTGAGCAGTTACCTTTACAAGCATATCAATATCATCCTTCACAAAAACATCCTGCATTGTAGACTTGTAAGCTACGTCAAATTTTTGTCTGTCGAAAGAGAATTTGTTTGATACTAAACTTACTACTCCTTTGCTGTAAGAAATCTTTGCAGGGAAAGAGATTGGGCTTGTTTTTCCTTTTACAGTAAGGTTTCCGGTTACAAGAGAATTATAAATTTTATCGTTGTTTTTCTTTACTCCTGTAATTTTGAAGCTAGCAGTTGGGAATTTTTCCACTTCAAAGAAGTCACCGTTTTTAAGGTGTCCGTTTAATTTCTGCTGATATTCTCCTGTAAGGTCAGTAGAGCTGATTGAAGTCATATCCAATACGAAGCTTCCGCCTACCAACTGGTTTCCTTTCATCACCATATCTCCAGACTTTACTTTCACAGTACCGTCGTGAGAGCTAGCCTCAGATTTTGCTACTTTGTATCCCCACCAGTGTACATCAGACGCTACTACTTTTTTTGACTGTCCGAAAGCTAAACCACCAGCTAAAACTGCTAATAAAAATATTTTTTTCATTGAATAGAGTTATTTACTTATTTAACAGTACAAAGGTAGGTATCTTATTCAATAGATTTCATTGATGTATATCAATAAAAATTATTATTTTCATGAATAATATCATCCCATAAAAAAACTCCGAATTTCTTCGGAGTTTTATTTTATAGCTGATAGTAAGCGGTGTAAAGCGCTATACCATTTAATGCAGTATGGTTTTGCTTAACCAGATAGATGGGAGTATTTTTCAGCATTTCCTCCATTTTATCACTGATCTTGAATTTCTCGTAGAATTTCGCCTTATCAATATAGTCTGCAATCATCTGCGGAATATCTCCGGCAATCAGTAAACCTCCGGTAGCCTTTAATTTCAATGTTAAGTTATTGGCCTCTCTTGCCAGAAACTCAAGGAAAGTATCCAAAGCGATTCTGCAGATCAGTACATTCTCCTCAATAGCCGCTTTATAAAGTTCTTCCACAAAATTCCCCTGTGCAAGACGTTCTCCTAACCATTCAGGTTCAGGGTGTCTTTTCACGTCTCTTAAGAATCTGTAGATATTGAATAAACCTGACTTTGAAAGTACATTTTCCCAGCTTACAATACCATAGATATTATTTAAGAACTGGTAAAATTCAACTTCTACGTTGGTTCTTGGTGAAAACTCTGAGTGTCCTCCTTCTGTGGCGAAAGGTCTCAGGTATTTTCCGTCAAAGAAATATCCGGCTTCTCCTAATCCGTTTCCGGGAGCAAGAACCGCTACATTTCCTTTTTCAAGATGTCCGCTTGTATAAATAGCTTCAAGGTGATTATCTTCAAGAAGAGCCATCCCGTAGGCTGAAGCTTCCAGGTCGTTCAGCATTTCTACTTTTTCAAACCCGAAATCGCGTGTATACTCGGCAATATCTAAATACCAACCTAATCTTGCTGGACTGCTTTTCCCGTCCAATACAGGACCTGGCACTGCCATTCCCAGACGTTTTACGTTTTCAAGCTGATTATCCTGAATAAACTTCTTTAAAATATCTGAAAAAGAAGAATATTCTTTGGTTGCATATGTATTTTCTACTTTTATCTCAAGACCTCCGTTCCCGGATACAAAATAGCCTAAGATTGTTATATCTTCACGGAGACTTGCTCCAATGATAGAAACATTATCATTATTACTGTTCTCTACTCCTGGTAAATAAAGTGGAAATTTTGGATTCAGAATCATAACCTCAAATTTTACCAAATATAATAATTGTTTTTGTAAATCCTGCACAGAACAAAAAAACCTTTCCACTTTCGTGAAAAGGTTTTGGTTAATAATTGTTTATATATTAAATCTAACTACTTTCCTAATGGAATATTGTAACCGAATCCTACTCCGATATTCCCCACATTATAGTCCTGACCTGGCAAATCTCCTTTAGTTCCTACGAAAACCTTTTGGTATTGTACGAAGAAATTCCAGTCTCTGTTGTGATATCCGATCTCCGGTTTAAGGTAGAAACCTCCGCTTGCTCTTTCAGTATTAGTGTTTGACGCCACTGCTTTATCTCCAACCAGGAATCCGTATCCTAAGTCAGTTCCGAAATAAAAACCGGTTTGTTTCGGATAAATTCGGATTAAAGCTGCTACAGGAACTACTCCTACATCATTGTTTTTATATCCGTTGTTCTCTTTTCCAAAATAGTGCGTATATCCTGATGCGATACCAAGTCCGAATCCAGGTGTGATCAGATTCTGGTATGCTACATCCACTCCTACTGCAGCGGAAAGATTATCTGCGGGAACTGCTAAACCAACATTTGCACCTACCTTGATCATATTGTTCATTTGAGCACTTTGGGCGCTTGCGATACCTGCTGTTAAAATACCAGCCAGTACTATTGCTTGTTTAAACATTTTCATAACTCTAATTTTTTAATTTTACTAAACAAGAAGATGTAAAAATCATGCCAAGCAAGGATTTTCCTCTGCTTTTAACATTGATTAAATTCATAAAATAATGACTATCAACAAATTAATTTTAACAAAATTTAAATAATTGTTTAACAAAATTTATCAAAAAACGGGTCCTAAAAAGTGAATTAAAGAATAAAAGAAAGGAAGCCGGATGCCGGAAGAAATATAGCTCCATTAAATCAACTCAACTCTATTTCGAATATCCAAAACTTCATACCTCAAACTTCATACCTCTAGCCTCAAGATTCAAGCCTTATACAATACTATTAACAATCCTTAACCGTTGTTATTTTAACCTTTTTCTTCAAAATACATCAAAAAATAAATTCTCTATGATGGCTGATTCATTATTAAAAAACAAGCATCTTCTTTGGCGAGCGGGTTTTGGTGTTGGTATTAATCAAATTGATGATTTGAAAAATAAAAACATTAAAACGTTAATGAATGAATTATTTAAAGAAGAAAGCTTCAGTGAAATCACATATGACACTCCTGATCCGGTTTCTGTGGCAGATTATATGAACAGTACCGCTCCTGCAGAAAAGAAAAAAGAAATGCAGCGGATCAACAGGGAACAAAATAACGAACTGAACCTGAGTTTTCTGAACTCCATCGTTAACAGCAAGGAACAGATGAGAGAAAAAATGGCGTTTTTCTGGCATGGGCATTTTGCATCAAGAGTACAAAATCCAAGGTTCAACAAACAGCTTTTGAATACGATCAGGAAAAATGCACTGGGCAATTTCAAAGATCTGCTTTTTGAAGTAAGCCAATCGCCTGCCATGCTTAACTTTCTGAATAATCAGCAGAATAAAAAAGATCATCCTAATGAAAATTTTGCCCGTGAAGTGATGGAACTATTTACCATGGGAAGAGGCAAATACACTGAAAAAGATATAAGAGAAGGAGCCAGAGCTTTTACAGGATGGAGCTATGATAAGGGAGGTAATTTTAAAGAAAGGAAAAATCTTCATGACGAAGGCAGCAAAACCTTTTTAGGAAAAACCGGAAACTTTGACGGAAATGATGTTCTCAATATTATTCTGGAACAAAAGGCTACGGCACTGTTTATTACAACGAAGATTTACAAATTCTTCGTCAATGAAAAACCAGATCAGGAGATTGTTAATCAGCTCAGCACCAATTTCTATCACTCAGGATATGATATCAAAAAGCTAATGACTGAAATCTTTTCAAGCACATGGTTTTATGATCAGAAGAATATCGGAAACCGTATAAAATCGCCTGTAGAACTGATGGCAGGAATGATGAGAATCCTTCCTATGCATATTCAGAATCCTGAAAACCTCATCGTGTACCAGAAATTATTAGGACAAATGCTCCTTTATCCTCCCAATGTAGCGGGATGGCCGAATGGAAAATCATGGATTGACAGTTCTACTCTGATGCTTAGACTTCAGGTTCCACAGATCTGGTCCGGACTTCGTCCTTTGGAATACAGCCCGCGGCAGGATGACGATATTGATATGGGAATGAAATCCCGTGAAACAACTTTAAACAAGAGCTTTAAAAACCCAAATATCACCATCGACTGGGATCGTATTGAAAAGCTTTTTGCTAATAAAAACTGTGAAGATTATCTTCTGCAGGATACCCAAAGTCTCGATATGAATTCTGTACGGAATTTTTCTGACAAGAGTATAAAAATGAATGTCATCAATCTGATGTCTACTCCGGAATATCAGTTATGTTAGGTAGGAGGTTTTAGGTTGCAGGCAGCAGGTAATAGCTGTCGCAGTATAACTTGACTATCATTTATTTATTTTTTACTGCTATAAAACCCGGTGCTATAACTTTACAACCTACTACCCGCCACCTATCATCTGCCACCTTAACCCCTAAAAACAAAATTATGCTAATCAAAAGAAGAGAATTCCTCAAAATAAGTTCCTTGGCTACCGCTTCTATGCTGATGCCTAATTTCCTTAAAGCTATGACTCTGGATGAAGCACTGAATCCTAACCAGAACATTCTGGTAGTTCTTCAGTTTACAGGTGGAAATGATGGTTTGAATACCATTATTCCTGCTAAAAATGATATTTATTTCAGAGAAAGGAAAACATTGGCTATTCATGACTCTATACCGCTTACTGATGAGGCAGGAATCAATCCGTCACTCTCCTATTTTAAAGAACTTTTTGATAACGGCGAACTGTCTGTAATGAATAATGTAGGTTATCCGAATCCGGACAAATCTCATTTCCGAAGCATGGATATCTGGCAGTCGGCAAGCAGAAGTGATCAGTTTCTGGAAACAGGCTGGCTGGGGCGTTTTCTGGATGAAGAATGCTATCGTTGTGAGCATCCCACACAGGCACTAGAAGTAGATGATATGCTAAGCCTTGCTTTAAAAGGGGAAAATAATAAAGCTTTTGCCTTTAAAGATCCTAAAAGGCTTTATCAAACCAGCCAGGAAAAATATTTTAAATCTCTCTACTACCATCATCACGATGATGAAACGGTGTCTTATCTCTATCAGACCTTAGGCTCTACCATCAACAATGCCGATTATATTTTTGAAAAAAGTAAAGCTAAAAAGACAGAGCAGATCTATCCCAATTCTCAGCTGGGAAAAGATTTCAAGACGGTAGCTTCTTTGATAAAGTCTGACATCAACACTCAGGTGTATTACCTTTCCGTGGGAAGTTTCGATACCCATGTCAACCAGAATGAAAGGCAGAAAAAGTTATTCAACGATATCAATGAAGCGGTACAATCATTTGTAGCAGACATGAAGAGCAATGGACTTTTCAAAAATATACTGTTGATGACATTCTCGGAGTTTGGCCGTCGTGTGGCACAGAATGCCAGTAACGGAACCGATCACGGAACAGCCAACCAGATGTTCTTTATCGGCGGAAATCTTAAGAAAAAAGGATTATTGAACGCCCTTCCCGATCTTCAGAATCTGAATGAAGGAGATCTTATCTACAAAGAGGATTTTAGAAAAGTATATGCTACGATTTTAAAAAACTGGCTTAAAGCGGATTCTTCCAAAGTATTGGGCTGGAAAGATGGCGTTTATGATTTTGTGTAGGGAAACCGAGATTCCTACGGAATACTCAATTGGAATGATGGCATATCCACACAGTTTGCTATTCCATAGAAACCCAGCCACAATCATGCAGGAATGGATATGAAGAAAAAAATTACATTACTGACCACAATTCCAACTGAAGACGTGAAAATTCCCCTCCCTCGGAGGGGTGGCAAAAATTCAAAGAATTTTTGACGGGGTGGTTTTCAGCGTTCATCAAAAAGATCCATTAACAAAAAAAAAGAGACCGTACATCCTCATGACAGTCTCTTTTCAATAATTTTAAATTTAAACTACTTTTACGTTAAGCCGTAATCTGCTTTTTTTCGCTCTCTTTTTCTTCCTGTTTTTTATCTATTTTCTCAGATATTTTTTTCACGATATACTCTATCGCCAATGGAGCTATGATTGCAATTAATGCTTTAAATATTCTTGATTTCATAATTAATTTGGTATTGTTAAGTTAATAATACAATTTCCAAGCCAAGATAAAATATGAAAATAAATGATCTTTAACAAAGCCTTATGAATAGTGCATGTAAAATAAGTTAGTTTTCCTCAGGAACAATCAGATTCTGATAATTTTTACTGCCTGCACTGAACTTTTCCTCCATTTTCAACCGTAGTTTTTTGGGCTTATGCACAATGAGAGAGTCTCCGAACCCAAGCAAAAGTCTTTCCAGCTCATAATTGATCTGAACACATATTTTAAACAGCGTTCCGTCACGGTCTTCCTTTAAGATTTCCTGACTTTTATGCAGCGGTTTTGTTTTCACATAAGGAGCATTACCTGAATCCACCCAAAAGATCACATTCCTGGGATCCATTGACTCTGCAACGGTTACTCCTACAATATCTTTAAAATATTCATCTCCATCCAGATCCTTGTCAATATAGGGAAGACTGTCATCTGTTTCAATACTTTCCATTCTGTCCAGTGCCAGATTGTACATTTTCTGTTTGTAAAGACAGATCAGAAACCAACGGTTGTTGAACTCTTTCAACAGCTGCGGATGTACTGTAAAGATATTGGATTCCCTTGCCGTAAAACTTTTGTAAAGGATCTTCAAAACTTTTTTATTAGCAATACTTTCGTACAGAATATCAATATGTTCCAACCCTTTTAACTGTTCATTTTTATCCAGATGGATAATGGACTTCTGGCTGGTTGCATGAATAGAGTCTTCCAGTTTCTGAATAACCCCATTCATCTCCTTAAACATAGAAAAGTCTTTGAATTGTTTTAAAATCTGAACTGCATTATTCATCGCTTTCAGATCACTTTCGTTCACAGAGATATTATGAATGCTGTATTCCGGATCACTATAACGATAGTATTTTCTTTCGTAGACTTCAATAGGTGCTTCATATCCGAATTTTTCACTCCGCATATTCTGAAGATCAAGCTGAACAGTCCTCTTACTCACATAAGATTCTTTCCCTTCAAATTCAAACAATGCTTCTGAACATTCATCAATGAGATCTTCCAGCGTGTATTTCCTGTATTTATTTTTAAGGCACTTATCTAGTGTTTTATACCGGATGAGGGCATTTTTATTGGATGACATTCCTTAGTGTTTAATGATTTGGTGTTTTTATAAGCAAATTCTGCTTTTTAGATTATTTTTCTTTCAAAGCATTTTCGTCAAAAGTAATCCCTTCCCAGCCGAATTTCATAAAATTCCGGATATTCTGATGATCAGTTCCTTCAGGATTTTTCAAAACATCTTCTCTGTAGAACTCACCAAAAAGCCAAAGTGTCTGTTCTTTTGTCAGATCCTGAATGCTTGCAAAGCTGAAAACCTTACACGAACCATTGTTCTGTCCGGCCTGATTGGTTGTATCTCCGTTTTGAAAAGCAGTAGGAGTAAATTCATAATGTTCATCAATATGAGCGATCACATCATTAAACTGGATCGTTTCCGGGAAATGTTTTAATTGTTCTAATAATACCATGAACCTTGTTTTTTTAATTTTATACTATTTTTACGAGTCTGCCAATGTGCTTTTTCGTCTTTTTAATTAATTTTTGTAAAAATAATTAAAATTTCTTTATCTACGCAAAACTATTGCGCAATAATGATATTACTTTGCATCATCAAAATGAAACAAAATGGAATTTAATGGAAATCATTTAATCGAATTAGGATATAGACCAGCAAAATGGTTTAAAGATGCCATTAGCTATATCAACGAGAATCATCTGGATGAACATCAGATCGCAGAATATCTGGTACAGTTCAAACAGCCTGATCTTATGCCGCTTCATGAAACAGCTAAAGATTTTATGATCAACATACGTGCAGAACACGAAAGTGAAAATGATAATGTGGACAAAGTAATCAAAACCATGAAAGTTCTGATGAAAACCCCTACCCTTATTGGCGGAGCTTTAATGCCGGATGCCTGCCCTACAGGTCCTGAAGGTCAGATTCCGGTGGGAGGTGTGGTCGTGGCAAAAAATGCCATTCATCCTGGATTCCATAGTGCTGATATCTGTTGTTCTGTAATGTTGACAGATTTTGGAAAAACAAATCCTAAAGATGTTTTGGATGCAGCACATTCTGTCACTCATTTCGGGTACGGAGGAAGACCAAGAGGAGAACAGATGCCGATGTCTCAGGAACTGATGGATGCTTTCAGAGAAAATGAATTCTTACAGGATGAAAAACTGATCAGCATTGCCCGTTCTCATATGGGAACTCAGGGAGACGGAAACCACTTCCTTTTTGTCGGAATTTCCAAAAATACAGGAAATACCATGATGGTAACCCATCACGGATCAAGAGCTCCGGGTGCCGCTTTATATGATAAAGGAATGAAGGTTGCCAACCGTTTCAGACAGGAAATCTCTCCTGAAACATTAAGAGAAAATGCCTGGATTCCTTATGATACCGATGAAGGTAAATCGTATTGGGAAGCCCTGCAACTGATAAGACAATGGACCAAAGAAAATCATACTTCCCTTCATGATGCCGTGCTGAATAAGCTGGAAATGGAGAAGGAAAACAGATATTGGAACGAACATAACTTCGTTTTCAAAGATGGAGACCTGTTCTATCATGCAAAAGGAGCTACTCCACTGGATGACAAGTTCATGCCTGATATTACAGGACCAAGACTGATTCCGTTGAATATGGCAGAACCGGTATTGATTGTTCAGGGAAAAACAAATGAAAGAAACCTAGGTTTTGCACCGCATGGAGCAGGAAGAAATTTCAGCAGAAGCCAGCATAAAAGATCATTGGCTCATAAAACCACTGAGGAAATTTTCAATGAAGAAACAGCAGGATTGGATATCCGTTTCTATTCCAATGAGATTGATATTTCTGAACTTCCAAGCGCTTATAAAAGTGCGAAGAACGTAAGAGCACAGATAGAAGAGTACGGACTTTGTGAAGTTCTGGATGAAGTGATGCCTTACGGATGTATTATGGCCGGAGATGTTCAGAAGAATGCGCCATGGAAGAAAAAGAAGAAATTCAGAAAAGCATAATGTTAATAGTATGTTCAAAGCTAACATTTAAACCTAACGGGTTTTAGAAACCCGTTAGGTTTGAATAAAAACAATAACCAAAATTTCGCAGCACTAAAAAGTTATTTAAAAAAATTCAAGGCAAAGAAAGTTCCTATATTTCCAGATTTACTTTCCGCCTTTTTACAAATTATAAGGCAAAGGGAGTTCCTATATTTTCGGAAAATTACTCCCCGCTTTTTATAAATTATAGGTAAAAGGAGTTCCTATACCCTTCACTTTTAATGAATCTACTCCTCACTTATTTTTTAAACTTAAAACAATGAAAACACTACAATTATTCAATGCTGTACTGGCCAGAAAATCTGATGAAAAGCCATTTATTTCTAATGATGGATTCATCATTGAACCGGATGCTTTATGGGCAAAAAATGAAATCATCTCTTTTTATGCAAAGGAAAAACTGAATGGTAATGACTTGAATAAAACCTTTCATAAATCCTGGGAGAAAATAAAAAAAACTTCCAGAATTGATTTATTGATTGAACAGATCACCCATTATATGTCAACGTATGGAAGTAATTTCCAAAGTGAAATCTATATTCCCAATGAAATATTGGATGTTCCTGATATGAAGCTGGTTTTTAAAGTAATCAAAGCCTATTCTGTGGAAGAAATGCAGGAAAAATGCCTTGCTCTTTTAAGATCAGGAATTGCTTTAAAAGAAGAAACCATTGATGATTTGCTTTCTATTTTACATACGGAGCTGGAATATGATTTTACAGGAAAAAAAAACATCAGAAATAAAGAAGCGGTTATAAAAATTGCTGATCTTTATGATATTTACCCTGAAAATCCTGTTGAATTCTTGCGTTATGTCATTTATAAAACGACGAACACTACGCTTTTAATCAAAAATGATGATTTGATTAATTTAATAAAGCAGAGTAATTTCAATCCGACATTCTTATTTGAAAGCTTTGGAATGGAAAAAATGGCAGAAATTTTCAACAGATTTAAACCATTATTTCTGGCTTATAAAAACAGAGCACCAAAAGCGATCAATAAAATATCAAAGTTATCTAAGACCCATCATAAACCATTGATTTCAAACCCATTGAATGACGCCACAAATACTCTATTGGAAAACAGCGATTGGCACTGGCTGGAAAATGCAACACCGTTTGCCTTATTCAAAGCATTGTCAGCATGTTACTCAAGAATGTATGGCCAGGATACATTTGTCTACAGAGTCCGAAACGGAAAATCATGGACTAAAAAAGGTAAGGAAACTTACGTGAATCAGTTCAATTATGATTTCATTCTGGACTTTTTGAAACTGAAGTATGAAAACCTATCCGGAAAGAAATTCTATTTCCCTGAGAATATAGAATTTGCGTTGCCAACTTCTGAAAAGATGTTTGTTGGAAACATTCCTACCGGAACCCGTTTTTATGCGGATAGACTTGCTGTAGGTATTTATTGGGAAGACCAATGGGGTGCTAATGACCTTGACCTTTCAGGATTAAATATTGCCGGAAAAATTGGTTGGAATGCCGCTTATAACCATGGTAACGGACAATTGATGTACTCCGGAGATATGACTTCTGCTCCTAATGGCGCTGTTGAATATCTTTATGCCAATAAAGGTCTGTGTGAGCCAACACTTGTCATGAACAACGTTTTCAGCGGAGATTCCAACTGTGGATATAAAATTGTGATCGGAAAAGGAGATGACATTTCCTACGATTATATGATGAATCCTAATCATCTCTTTGCTGAGGCCAGATGTAATTCTGTTCAGAAGCAAATGATTCTGGGAATGCTGGTGACAAAGAATGAAAAGCAATGTTTCGTACTGTTGAATTTCGGAGCCGGACATGCTCATGTTTCAGGAAATAGCCAGATTTCTGCAATGGCAACAAGTGCATTATACCAGCAATGGTATGAAGCGATGCCTTTCAATGACCTTATCAAAGAACTTGGAGGTGAGATTACCACAGAAAAAGCGGAAGCTGATTTTGATTTCTCACTGGAAAGCCTGGAGAAAGATAGTTTTATCAGAATTTTTAAATAAATTCTATGACGTCATCTGATGGTATCGGGTGGCGTTTTTTCGTGGTGGTTGGGTTAGGGAAACTTGAGAACCACCCCGTCAAAAATTCTTTGAATTTTTGCCACCCCTCCGAGGAGGAGAATTTTCACGTCTTCAGTTGGGAGATTGGTCGGGATTGTACTGTTTTCTTTGTGTGTATGTGTTTATGGGATTGCTGCTGGATTCCTACCTTTAGATTAGTTCTATGAAATAAAATGATTACATTTAGAAAAGAGCAAGCATTTAGTTACACTATAGATTCCTTAGAATATGATTCACATTCCGATAAAGAACTAAATGCTTTTTCATCAAAAGACTTAAATAGAAATTCGGGATTTAAAGCCCATTATAAGGTGTTAAGAATCAGATGAATTGCTCTTCCATTTATAAATTAAACCAAAAGTATGGAAAAAATTGTAATAGGTATTGATATTAGTGCCAAGACACTGGATATCTGTATTAAAAAGTGTGGTTCTTATTCTTTTTATGTTATTGCCAATGAAGCTAAGGCAATCAAAGTATTCTTCAAAATTTTTCAAAAACCAAAATCTGAGACTATAGTTTCCATGGAAAATACAGGAAGATATAATTGGGAATTATATCAGGTTCTGGAGTATTTTAATTTTAAAGTTTTTGTACTTAACCCCTTACACTTAAAGAAAAGCATAGGCTTAATAAGGGGTAAAAATGATAAAATTGATGCTAAAAGGATCTGTGAGTTCACAGAGAAACATGAAAAAGAGCTCATAGAATGGAAACCATGCTCTGATAACATAAAGAAAATTAAAGTGCTGTTTTCTGAGCGAAATTCTAAGATAAAGCTAAGAGCTTCTTTATTAAAACAAAGACATCTGTATTCACAACTTGAAAGTATAGGATATGATTCTAAATTTTTAAGAATGAATAAAAAGGAGATTGAAGTTTTAGAAAAGCATATAGATTTTTTAGAAAATGAAATAGAACAACTCATTGATAATGACTCAGATTTATACTCCAAGAAGCGATGTATACAAAGTATTCCAGGAGTAGGAAAAGTATTAAGCTGGATGATTATTGCCAAAACAGAAGGGTTTACAAAGATTAATAGCCCCAGAAAATTAGCTTGTTATGCAGGTGTGGTCCCCTTTGGCTATCAATCCGGAACATCAATAAAATTTAAACCTAAACTTTCTTATTATGCGGATAAATCATTGAAAACAGTACTCCATATGGCTGCAATGAGAGCTGTGAGACTAGAAAATGATTTAAAAATATATTATCACAGAAAAATAAGTGATGGTAAAAACAAAATGGCAGTTTTAAACGCTGTGAGAAACAAAATTATTCATAGAATTTTTGCAATGATCAGAACAGGGAAACTTTATGAAAAAAACTATAATAATTCTTTGTTTTTGTCATAGAAATCGGAATGACA
>NZ_QDFZ01000012.1 GCF_003347605.1 Chryseobacterium sp. KLBC 52
GTAGGTAGCTCGTCGGGCTCATAACCCGAAGGTCATCGGTTCGAGTCCGGTTCCCGCTACTAAACGAAAGAGAAGCAATATGTATTGCTTCTCTTTTTTATTTATTATCCAGTCATTGCGAACAAAGTGAAGCAATCTTAGCTCGGAATACTGCGAAGAGACAAATTTTTATAACTGAATTTACATTTTGAGTAAGACCCAAAGATTTTATCTTCGGTAAAATAAATAGGGAAAAGGTTATATGGTAATTATTATTGGTTTTTCCACAGCTTATATGCCTCTTTCATACAATTCCCGCAGGGACGATAGCCATTTTTTAAAGCTTCTTTTTCGTCTGCAAAGAAGATCCTGTTTTCTTTCTTCATTCTTTTTCCTGAGTGGCAGCTGAGCAATCCATAGATTTTCAGTTTTTTATTCCCTCCAAAAGAAATGTCTCGGTGGTGGATTTTACTTCTAAGACTTTCGGCTGTGATCTGAGAATGCTGAATCATAGTTCATTTATTTAATAATTAGGTGGTTGCATCGTGGAAAATAATACCTAGCGCATAGCGGTTTCCTTCTCTCACTTCACTTACTCCATGTTTCATATTGACTCTGTAGTATCCTTTGGTTCCTTTTTCCGGTTTAAACTGAGTCGTAAAAATAAGGACATCTCCTTTTTTAGGTTTTAAAACAATGGCTTTTGACTGCGCTCTCGGAATCTGTTGGGTAAGGACAAACTCACCGCCTGTAAAATCTTTGTCGGGTTCGCTGAGCATAACAACAATTTGAATGGGAAAATAGATATCTCCATATAAATCCTGATGCAGCGTATTAAACCCACCTTTTCCATATTTCAAAATTAAAACCGTAGCTTTTTGCTGGCTGTTAAGATGGCACAGGTTCAGGAACTCCTGGTGCTCTAAAGGAAAATGAATGTCAATATCTAAAGCTTTAAACCACGTATTGGCAATAGAAGCCAGATAGGGATACATTGTTGTTCGTATAGTTTGAATGATTTCTGGTAATGGATAGGTAAAGTATTTATACTCACCCAATCCAAAACGGTGTCTGGCCATGACAACTGTTTTGCGGTAAAGAGAAGAATGATCGTAATCTGCTTTTAATAGTTCACCTTCTTCCCCAGACAACAGATCAGGAATGATGGCATACCCGTTTTGATGCATTTTTTCTGTAACGTTCTGCCAGTCTGTATTTTTGATTGTACGGACAATATCTTTCATTGGTTTGATTTTATTCTGCAAAAATCTATAGTTCCTCAGAACAATACAATCCGAAACATGTGGTATTCATTGCGTAGTTTAATAAAAGATCAGAGTAAGTCTGTCTGGACTATTGTTTTAATATGATTCTGGATGATATCACTGGTCCTGTTTAAAGCTATTTTTGCTCTGTTAATAAAAATAGATATAACGATGAATTACATGATTAAAAAGGCAAGTCTTGAGGATCTTGATGAAACGGCTGAATTGTTCAATCTTTACCGTATTTTTTACAGGCAGGAATCAGATGTAGAAAAAGGGAAGGCTTTTCTCAAAGAACGGTTTTTAAACAGTGAATCCGATATTTTTCTGGCAGTAGTGGACGGAAAAGCCGTAGGATTCGTGCAGCTTTACAAATTATTTCATTATACCAGATTACAAAAACAATGGCTGTTAAGTGATCTTTTTGTTCATCCTGATTATAGAGGAAAAGGACTTTCTGTGGCATTAATTGACCGTAGTAAACAATGGTGTGAAGAAACAGGAGCATGCGGGCTGATGCTTGAAACCGAAAAGACGAATGATATAGGAAACCAATTATATCCACGCTGTGGGTTTGAATATGACGGATTGCATAATTATTACCATTGGTGGAAATAGAATAAAGCCGCTAGAAGATGATCTTTTTTTGTGGTATTTTACTTCTATAATGATAAGTAGTATTAGTTCTACAGTTCTTAACACTTAATTCTACAGGTATTTTCAACCTGCAGAAGGGTATAATCCTATTTTTGTAAAGCTCTTACAGATCATGGGTAGGACAGTTGATCTGTAGAGCGTATGCAAAAAAATCTCTGCCTAATTTTCTACTTTTTCCCCACGGTTTTATGATTAGTACCACAAAACTGCTTTTTCCGGCGGAGATTTTTTGCTTTTGAATAAAAAAGAGAACGACGATGGTCATTCTCTTTTTTTATTCTTAAATATATTTAAATATTATTGAGCCAGTTGAGCGTAAGGAGTAAGCTTGTTGTCATCAGACATTGTCTGTCCTAAAAAGTCTCTTTTCTGATCCGCTTTCATTCTGCCGGCTGCATCATTTGCATTGAAATAAGCTTCGCTTAGTTTTGTAGCAATATCAGCAGGTTTGAATTCAAATTTTGTATCTCCCTCAACTCCTAAATATCCGTTCTTTCTTGTAAGGTTGGTAATATAATTGTTGTAATTGATCATTGTACCTCTCAACATATTGTTGTGATATTCCATACATTTCTTAGCTTTTTTGGAAGAATTGTTCAGGATACAGTTTTTCATATTGTTTCTGTATAAAAACCATTCAGATTCTAAAATACCATATTCTCTACCCAGAGCAATCTTCCCGTTATTCACAATATTATTATCTCCTTCTTTGGTAGAGATCGTCTGAAGATGCTGAATAACCAAAGGAACGGTAGCTTCAATTTTTGATTTTGTATCTTTTAATATGCTAAGATCGGCAGCAGGAGAACCCTTCTTTTGTGCTGTAGTAACGTTAAAAATAAGCAGTAATAGTACAATCAGTAAATTATATCT
Source organism: Chryseobacterium sp. KLBC 52 (assembly GCF_003347605.1). GTDB lineage: Bacteria > Bacteroidota > Bacteroidia > Flavobacteriales > Weeksellaceae > Chryseobacterium. Next base: position 2,775 of record NZ_QDFZ01000012.1, read on the forward strand.
TTTCATGAGAAATTTTTAAAGCACTAAAATAAATATAATTTCCCGGTTAAAACAAATTCATTTTAATTTTATTTAATAAAAATTAACAAGTTTTAAGAATTTACCTCTGAAAAGCTTCTTTTTCTATCGATTAAGCAGGCTGTATTTTCACTCTCTTAAAAATTTAATATATTTTAACTATTTTTATTTCATTGATTATCAGATAATTAATATTACGTAGGTGTTTATCACTAAAAAAATAGTTGTTTGATTCGATTTTATTTCTACATTTGTATAACTAATTTCTTAGTGATAGTAATATCGAAAGGTTTATATCACTATAACTGATAAATGAACAGGATATGAAAATTCAGACTTTAACAAAAGCAGAAGAACAGGTAATGCAGTATTTATGGAAAATAGAAAAAGGATTTCTAAAGGATGTTCTTGATCTTTTTCCGGATCCCAAGCCCCATACCAATACAGTCTCTACCATTCTAAAAGTATTGAAGGACAAAGAATTTGTAGACTATCGTGTCCATGGAAGACAACATGAGTATTTTCCACTTGTTTCAAAAGAACAATACTCAGGGAAGACCATAAAAAGTCTTGTGAAGAACTATTTCAAAGGTTCTTACAAAAGTGCCGTTTCATTTTTGGTAGAAAAAAATGAAATGACAGTAGAAGATCTTGAGATGTTATTAGATGAACTCAAAAAGAAAGACTAAGACCTATGGAAGCCATACTTTTATACTTTGGGAAAACTATTTTATGTTCAGGTGTAACATTTTTGTATTATCAGTTGTCATTAAAAGACAAGACATTCCATCATTATAACAGATTTTATCTGCTGGGTGCGATTGTGATATCACTTTTGTTACCACTCATCAGAATAGATGATTTTACGATAGAGGTAAATAATGATATGTATATGCTTCTTGACAAGATTCAGAATTTTAACACAGAAAAAAACATAGACAATGGTAACCTTTATTTTAACATTATTTTTTCAGCTCTGGGACTGGTTTCTCTCTATTTTTTAGGGAAGCTGTTGTATGGGATTTTCAAAATCCAGCAGTTTAAAAACCAATTTCAGAAAGAAAGTTTTGACGGGATCAATTTTTACCGTACAGACCTTACCGAAGCTCCATTTTCTTATTTTAAAAACCTGTTCTGGAAGAATACAATTACCCTGCATTCTGATATCGGAAAACAGATTTTAAAGCATGAAATGGTACATATTGAGCAGAAACATTCCTTTGATAAGATCTTTATCGAGATGGTAACTTCTGTTTTCTGGTTCAATCCTTTCTTTCATCTCATTAAAAGAGAAATTAATTTAATCCATGAATATCTGGCTGATAAAAAAGCCGTAAAACAATCGGACACCAAAGCATTTGCGCAGATGCTTTTAGCAAGCCACTTTTCCGGAACACAGTTGCCTGTTACCAGTCCGTTTCTAAGTTCAAACCTTAAAAAAAGACTTAAGATGTTACAAAAACCAAAAACCAAGTTCGGATATGCGCGAAGAATTTTTGCCTTACCGGTAGTATTCTCTGTTGCTTTTGCTTATCTGGTAAATGCCAAAAACAGAGAAATTGAAGAAACAAACCTTTCTATTAAAAAAGCAGTTTCAGAAATAAAAAAAGATACCATCAGGCCTGAAAAATCGGCTCAGGGAAAAATTGCGGAACTGAAAACCGTATCGCCTGAAGACCAGACAAAAATTGCAGGGCTTGAAAAGAAAATAAAAGAAAAAGAGAAAGAGCTGAAAGGATTGGATCCCGAAAGTGATCTCTTCAGCGATAAAATAGAAGAAATAAGCAATCTGGCTTCAGAGATAGGAGAAATTGCTTCAAAAGTTGAAGTTGATAAATATTTCAATTCTGCTGAATGGAAAAATCAAATGAAGGAACTTGAAAATATGGATCCTCTTGATAAGAAAGAACTTCGCAAAATAAAAAGAGCAGCTAAAAAAGCGGGAAGAGAGGCTGCAAGAGCAGTAAAACACATCATTCCGCCCACACCGCCTAGTGCACCGGATGCACCTCTGGCGCCAATTGCTCCAGAAGCTCCACTAGCCCCAAAGGCTCCCAAAGTAGTTTACTTTAAAAATAATAACACCGTTTATTATAAGGATCTGAGTGCTAAAGAAAAAGAAGAAGTACGAAAAGCAATGGCAGAAGCCAGAGATGCGATGAAAGAAGCGGTAAAAGCCAGAGTGGAAGGTGAAACATCAAGAGCTGAAGGAGACAGAATCAGAGTGAAGGCTGAAAGAATCAGAATTGATGGGGAAAAAATCCGAAAACAAGTTGAAAAAGCCCGTGCAGAAGCAGAGAAAAGATCTGTCAGTTTTAGAAACGGAGCATTTATTAAATTTGACGGTAAACCTGATGTTATTGTAATGAATGCTGATTTTATCAAAAAGGATGGCAACGGAAATATTGCCATGAATGGGGTGAAAAATTTCAGAATAAGCGGTAATGATGATGTACAATACAAGTATTATATTGACGGAAGAGAAGTTTCTAAGGATGATGTAAACTCATTGGATACAGGCAATATATCGAAAGTTAATGTCAATACTCAGAAAAAAGGAGATGTTAAGCAGGGGGAAATAAGAATCGAAACAAAGAAATAAAGTTCCATCAGGCTTTGTCAGTTTCAGATTGGCAAAGTCTTTTTTAAACATACATTATGAAAAGTAAAATTCTATTTTTTTTATTTCTGGGTGTGCTTGCCAGTGCACAGGTTAACAGGTTTTTTTATGAATATAAGTTTATTCCGGATTCCAATAATAAGGAAGATGTAAAGACCGAAATGATGTTGCTCGATATCGATAAAGGCGGATCAAGCTATTACAGCCGAGATAAATTTGTATCAGATTCTATTGGAAAGGCAGAACTTGAAAAACAGTTAAAAGCCGGAGGCGGAAATATCAGTGTTAACAGACGGGAAAAGCCCGGGCAGGTTTCTTATAAAGTGACCAAACAATATCCTGATTTCAAAACCTATCTTTTCAGAAGCGTTTCCACTGATAAATATAAAATAAAAGAAGACCAGAAACCGGAATGGAAAATATTACCTGAGAAACAGAAAATAGAAGAGTATCAGACTCAGAAAGCCACTGCCAGCTTTGGAGGCAGGGAATGGATAGCCTGGTTTACGACAGATCTTCCTTTTCAGGATGGACCCTATGTTTTTTACGGACTTCCCGGCCTTATCGTAAAAATTGAGGACACTACCGGATCTCATATCATGACAATGAAAGGTAATAAAACGATTAATACTCCGGCCGGTGAATCGGAAATGCAGATGCCTGATCATGTAAAAGTATTGGGAATAGGCGGAAAAGAGCTGGAAGTAACGAAAGATCAATTTAAAAAAGTATGGAAGTCGTATGTAAATGATCCTGCTAAAAATATGAGAGAAATGATGATGAAAAATGGCGATGGCAATACCAAATTTAGTTTCAAGGTGAGAACAGGAGATGGCAAAGAAATCTCAGATCCCAATCAGGTACTTAGGGAAATAGAAAAAAATACTAAAGAAGCCCTAAAAAAAGATAACAATCCCATTGAACCGGATCTGGTAAATTAAAATTATATTTTCTAATATTTACAGGATGGCAAACGTGTCATCCTGTTTTTGTTTGACAAAAGTAGTCAAACAAAATGTGACAAATATCAATTCATGATGTTATATTATATTTTTTATCTTTCAATAAGCAATAAGCAATAAGCAATAAGCAATAAGCAATAAGCAATAAGCAATAAGCAATAAGCAATAAGCAATAAGCAATAAGCAATAAGCAATAATAATCAACGTTATATCTTATGACAGAAAAGGAAAAATGTGCAGCCGGGCTTTTATACAATGCCAATTATGATAAAGAACTGATTCAGGAACGTATTGCCTGCAAAGATCTTTGCCAGGAATATAACGGTCTGAAAAACTCAGATACAGAAAACAGAGACAGACTGCTCAGAAAGATTATTGGCAGTAGTAAAGAAAATATCTGTATAGAACCCAATTTCTGGTGCGATTACGGATATAATATAAAAGCAGGAGAGAATTTCTATGCCAATCATAACCTTGTTATTCTGGATTGCGCTACAGTAGAATTTGGTGATAATGTCTTTATTGGTCCCAACTGCAGCTTTTATACAGCGGGTCATCCGCTTGATGTACAGCAAAGGAATGAGGGACTGGAATATGCACATCCGATCAGAGTAGGTGATAATGTATGGCTGGGGGGAAATGTGGTGGTACTTCCGGGTGTTTCTATCGGAAATAATTCGGTGATTGGAGCGGGAAGTATTGTTACAAAGGATATTCCGGATAATGCAGTAGCCGTGGGCAATCCATGTAAGGTTGTTAAACTTATAACAGAAAAAAACTAAAAACTATAGTAAACTAACCATGAAAAAAATGATCACTCTATTCAGCCTTATACTGGCTGTAATGACTAGTGCACAGAATCAAAGATTTATCTACGAGTACAAATTTATCACTGACTCTACCGCGAGAGATAAAGAGCTAAGTGAAACCATGTACCTGGAAGTAGCCTCCAAAGGATCCAAATTTTACAGCAAAGATTACTTCCAGTCCGACTCCACGATGAGGGCTATTACTGAAAAAGATACTGAAAGCTTACATATTAACCTCGGAAATTTTAAGTTTAAAGGCAAAATACGCTACAACATTGAAAAAATGTATCCTGAATATTCCACCAACTTCTTTACTACTCTGGGTTCTGATGAATACCAGGTAGAGGAAAAGAGAAAGCAGAACTGGACAATTCTTCCCGAAAAAGAAAAAATAGGAGAATTTAGTGCACAGAAAGCTGTTTGTGATTTTGCCGGCAGAAAATGGACGGCATGGTTCACTACAGATCTTCCCATTCAGGACGGACCGTACAAGTTTTATGGACTTCCGGGATTGATTGTAAAAGTGGAAGATAATACCCATTCTCATTCATTCGAATTAAAAGGCAGCCAGAAACTTCCGGCTGGATATGAATGGAAGAGTACCAAAGATAAACAGCGTTATCATACCCTTATCACACTCAACGAAGCTAAATTTAAAAAAGCGTTTAATGATTACCGCCAGGATCCTATGAAGAGTCAAAAACAAATGCTGGCACAGGGCACCATCATTGAGATGAGAGACAGTACAGGAAAGATACTGGACCCGGTACAGGCAAGCAGAGATCAGGAAGCTGTGGCGAAAGCCAATATTAAAAAACAGAATAATATTCTTGAACTGGATCTGCTGAAATAAACTTACAATATAGAAAAATAAAATCCCGGAACAGCGTTCCGGGATTTTTTATATCTGAATAAGATCAGTGATTTATGCTAATTTCTGAGAATCTGCAATAAACTGAGCCAGTCCGCTGTCTGTTAATGGGTGCTTCAATAAGCTCAAGATCGGAGGAAGTGGAGATGTGATAACATCTGCTCCGATTTTAGCACAGTCGATGATGTGCATAGAGTGACGGATAGAAGCTGCTAAGATTTCAGTTTCGAACATATAGTTATCGAAAATCAATCTGATTTCCTGAATAAGGTTCAAGCCGTCTGTAGAAATATCATCTAATCTTCCTAAGAAAGGAGAAACATAAGTTGCTCCCGCTTTAGCCGCCAAAAGAGCCTGTCCTGGAGAGAAGATCAATGTACAGTTTGTTTTGATACCTTTATCAGAAAAATATTTTAAAGCTTTGATTCCGTCTTTGATCATCGGAATTTTAACAACGATATTCGGGTGAATAGCAGCCAATTCGTCTCCTTCCTTAATCATTTCTTCATACGTTGTAGAAAGAACTTCTGCAGAAATATCTCCGTCTACAAGTTCGCAGATCGTTTTATAATGGTTTTTGATCGCTTCAGCTCCCTGAATTCCTTCTTTTGCCATTAATGAAGGATTGGTAGTTACCCCATCTAAGATCCCAAGATCTCTTGCTTCCTTGATTTGCTCTAAATTAGCTGTGTCAATAAAAAATTTCATTTTGATAAATAGATTTATTGATACAAAGATAGGGAATTAATTGGGTTCTGAGGTATGAATTTTGAGTTACAGAGTTAAGAGTAAGAGAGTTTGAGTTACAGAGTTAAGAGTAAGAGAGTTTGAGTGTAGGAGAGTTTGAGAGTGAGAGAGTTTGAGTAATTGAAAAAAATAATTGTATGTTGATCTTAAATCAAATAGTTATTTTTGCTTCTGGCTTCTGGCTTCTAGCTTCCAGCTTCCAGCCTGACTAGTTTAAATTTATCATCCATGAAAAACAACAGTTTTACCGCTACATTGGAAATTATAGGAATTAATCCTTTTGTTTTTATTCCTGAAGAAATTCTGGAAGAGATTTTTAATGAATCAGGGAGAAATAAAAGTCCCATCGCTGTAAAAGGGACGGTAAATGGAAAAGAATTTAAGCAGAACCTGATGAAATATCTGGGAGAATGGAGGCTGTATGTGAATCTGACAATGCTGAAAAACTCTCCGAAAAGAATCGGAGAAACTATTGAGGTTGTTCTGGAGTTTGATGATTCTGACAGAAGTATTTCTATCCACCCGCAATTGGAAAAAGCAATTAAAGAAAGTACTCTGGCAACAGCAAATTTTGAAAACCTGATTCCTTCAAGAAGACATGAGCTGATCCGGTATATCAATAATTTAAAAACAGAAGCCAGTATTCAGAGAAATATTGAGAAAATTATCAGACATCTGCATGGGGAAACAGATTTTTTCGGAAAGATGATTGAGTAGGATCATAGCAAGACAAAATTTCAAATAATACAATGTCGCTGATGAAGCTTTATGATATCCATGCGCTTAGAAAGAATCAATTTCATTGATTCCATCCTTTGCTTCCTCAAAAATTTAACAACATTTACTCGATCTTTGCGTTAAATTTAGATCATGATTTTTGATATTAAAACATATATAACTAAACAAAAAGACCGGAAAATTTTTCCGGTCTTTTTTATTTACTAAGAATTTAATGTTTTGCTAAGCTTTACAGCATCCTCATTGGTTGGGTCATACTGTATCGATTTTGCAATGTGTTCTTTTGCTTTATTAGGATCAGTTTGCTGTTCTGTAAAGGCAAGATAGAAATAAGCGTATGCAAGATTTTTCTTATTTTGCTCTACTTCTTCAGGTTTTACTGTTGCAATATACTTTTCGTAAGCAATTTTTGCATTGGCATCATCTTTTGCAGACTGATAGGCGTAGGCCTGGCTGTAATAAGATGGGGCCCAGTCTGGTAATAAAACAGACACTTTCTTCCAGGTATCAATGGCATTGGGCCAGTCTGAAGCTTCCTGGTAGGCATTAGCCAGTTTTGCTAATGACTCTGCATCTTTTGGATTGGCTGCGATCTGTTTTTTAAGACCTTCAATAGTTGGGTTTGCTGATTGGCTTGTGGAAGCCGACGTTTCCGGCTGCGTTGTTTGTGCGTTTACAAAACTTACACTTCCCGCTAGTATTAAACCTAAAAATAGACTTCTACTATTAATTTTACTCATTTTCATAATCTTATATTTTAAATTCAAAATCTAAAATTCAATAATAATTCCACAAAATCTTAAATTTTAGAGGCTTTAAGTTTTTTTAGAAAATATTAACGGGAAATAGTATTTTTTTAGTTTAATTTTTGATTCGTTCATCTTTGAACCTATCTTTGTGATTCATTTTTTTATTAATATTTATAATTTCGCCATATGAACATTATATTAGCCTCGACATCCACACTTTTTGGTGGAGAATATCTGGAATACTTAAGAGAAGAATTAATCCAATTATACAAGGGAATTGACGAAATTGTATTTATCCCTTTCGCAAGACCAGGCGGGATTTCCCACGATGATTATACTGCCAAAGCACGTTCTTTCTTTGAAACCATCCATATAAAAGTAAAAGGACTTCATGAATTTGAAGATAAAAAAGAAGCCATTCATCAGGCAAAAGGGTTCTTTACCGGAGGCGGAAACACTTTTTTATTGGTTAAAACATTACACGAGGAAGGACTGATGTCTGTCCTGAAAGAAAATGTATCAGGAGGAAAAGCTTATCTTGGATGCAGTGCAGGCAGCAATATCGGAGGTCAGAATATGAAAACGACAAATGATATGCCCATTGTATATCCGCCAAGTTTCGACTGTATGGGATTGGTTCCTTTCAATATCAATCCGCACTATCTTGATCCTAATCCGGATTTGAAACATAATGGAGAAACCAGAGAAACCCGTATTCAGGAATTCCTTACCCAAAATGATATCAAAGTGGTAGGACTTAGAGAAGGGAACTGGATCAGAAGAACAAATGATTCTATTACTGTGGAAGGAAGTGAGCTGACAAGGATTTTTGAAAAAGGGAAAGAGCCTTACGAAATAGAAGCAGGAAGCAGACTTTAATGAACAAAGAAGAAATTGACCTTTTTATAGAACGTAATCTGACTAATTTTTCAGTAAACAGTACAGGGTGGAATGACCTGATCCGCAACTTGCTGCATGAATTTGCTGTTGCAGGCTGGAATAGGGATCATCGTGTCTTTGGAAAAGAAAAGTTTGGTGAATTGAGGTGCTATACCTATTCTGAAGATGAAACGCTCAATGACAAACTTAAAAAAATCAAAAGTAAATATTCGGAACTGTCTGTCAGGACGTGTGAGATCTGTGGAGAAGAAAGTAAGATGAGAACAATCGGTTCATGGCAGACCACATTGTGCCTGAATCACTTTCTGGAACAGCAGCCCGTTATTGAAATTGATGACAACCAGAATGTCAAAAGAGGCAATGAGACTGTTCTGAATATTCAGAATATTGTTAAAGCTGAGGTAGAATATGATCTTCAGAGATTGTGTCTTTACACGGGACAGATTGATTGGGAAGGAAAGAAATATTTTTCATGGCAGGAGCCTAACTACTATCTGCTTTTAAAAACAATTCCTTTATCATTATTTCCAAAAGACAGACAGCAGGAAATTTCTACCTTGTTTCAAAGCTTGAATGGTTGTGAAATATGCGGTTATAAAGCTGTGCACCAAAGAAATTGTCTGCGCTGTCATCATGAACCCTGGAATGATTCCGGATATTTTGTTCAGGATTATGGTGATAAATCAAATTATATCAAAGAATGCCAGATGGATATTTTCATAGATGAAGACGATTATGAGAAATATTTTAAACATGATCGTTCATTTGAAAAATCTCCTGACCATCAGATTCTTTTCACTTCCGATGATCTCACTGAGTATAAAAAGCTTTTATTTTAACTATATTTGATTAGAATTAAATAGTGCAAAAGGTTCAGTTACCGACCAGCATCAATAGTCTTGCGAACTGTATCTGATACCTGCTTGCTTAGATCCAAACAACAATGCAATGAAAAAAACACTTGCTGTTCTTGTGCTTTCTGTACAGATAGTTGCTGCACAGAATATAGCCCAAAAATTAGATAAAGTAACAAAGGATCTTATGGATTCTTCAGGAGCAGTATCCTCCGGTTTATCTTTTTATGTTTCCGATGAAAATGGCAATTTTATATATGAATATCAAGGAAATAAGGGGCTTTCTACTGCTTCTACACAAAAGATTTTCACGGCAGGAGCAGCACTTGAAACATTAGGAAAAAACTATACTTTCACCACCACTTCAAGCTATTCCGGAAATATCTCCGGAGGAACGCTGAACGGTAATCTTTTCATCAGCTCCAATGGTGATCCTACATTAGGAAGCTGGAGGTATGATGGCTATAAACCCGAAAATTTTAAAAAGAAACTGATTGACGCTATTAAAAATTCAGGAATCTCAAAAATATCCGGTGATCTGGTGATTGACGATTCTTATTTTGACCATCAGACGATTCCGGGAGGCTGGCCATGGGACGATCTTGGCAATTACTACGGAGCTGGAGTTTGGGGAGTCAACTGGAAAGAAAACCAGTTTGATATCAATATCAACGGAACCGATTTTAAAAGCTTTTCTTATCCGCTGGAAGGTGTGAAGTGGCTCAATGATCTTAAAACAGGCGGAAGCTCCGATCAAAGTCTGATTTTTACCGCTCCTCATTCTGATGTTGCTTTGATTAATGGAATGCTTCCGGCGGGAAAAACAGTAACCGTTTCCGGTTCTACTCCTAATCCGCCCCTCCAATTAGCCACAGAAGTAAAACAATGGCTGAAAGAATCCGGAATTGAATTGTCAGGAAAAGCAGTCACGAATTCTCAACTTGAAATAGAAGGAAAACAGGCTTTAGCAGCTCCGAAAAATAATATAATCCTCACTTATCAGTCTCCAACGCTGGATAAAATTGTCTATTGGTTTTTAAGAAAAAGTATCAATCTTTACGGAGAAACGCTGATTAAAACTTTAGGAAAAGAGAAAAAAGGAAATTCAGGTTTCAAAAGCGGCGTTTCTTATCTGAAAGAATTCTGGAAATCAAAGGGAATTAATTCTAATATGATCAATTTTGCTGACGGAAGCGGGCTTTCTCCACAGAATTATGTGTCCGCAAAAGCTGAAGTTCAGGCTCTTTTATATGCTAAAAAACAATCGTGGTTTGAAGCGTACTATGATGGATTTCCGGTTCAGGATAATGGAATGAAGATGAAAAGCGGAACGATGAGAGACACCAAATCTTTCGCAGGATACCACACCGCAAAAGATGGGAAAAAATATGTATTTTCGATTATCATCAACAATTATCAGGGAAGTGGAAATACAGAGCTGCAGAAAATCCTGAATGTTTTAAAATAAAATTTAATGAAAAATCGTCCGCTTCTGTCAAGAATCAATAATTTTTTCGTTTTTGCATTGCTTACATTGGTGGTTGTAGCATTAATTGTTTCATCTAATTTTCTTATTAAAAACTTAAGAGAAAAAGAGGCTGAAAGAATAAAAGTTTTTGCTACAGCAATAAGAATTCTACAGGATAATCAACAAAAAAGTTCAGAAACTCAGGAGCTTCTCTTTGCAATTCTTACGGAGAATGATCAGATTCCGTCAATACTTACAGACGAAAATAAACAACCATTTTTGTTTGAGGGAAGCTCACGAAATATTGCTAAGGAGATTTTGGCTGATCCTAATGAACTGAACAATCTGATTACTAAAATGGAAAGTCATTATAATCCTTTTGAAATTGAAGTTGCAAATGGAGATAAACAACTTGTTTTCTATGATAACTCAGAACTGCTTAATAATTTAAGATATTACCCCTATTTTTTAGGATTATTCATATTAGCTTATCTGTTATTTTCATTTTGGTTTTTAAGAACGATAAAGAAAACAGATGAAGGGTATCTTTGGGCAGGTTTGGCTAAGGAAACGGCTCATCAGATTGGGACTCCTCTGTCTTCTATGATTGGGTGGATAGAAATTATGAAGCTTGATAATCCGGATTCAGATGGCGTACATGAGATTGAAAAAGATATTGAAAGACTGAGAACGATTTCAGAACGATTTTCAAAGATAGGCTCTATTCCTGAGTTAAATGACAGAAATTTTAGTGAAACTATTCAGGAGAATTATGATTATTTAAAAACAAGAATCTCCAGAAAAATCAATTTTACACTTAATTTACCTACTTATACTGTGCTGGTTCCTCATAACAAAATTCTGATGAGCTGGGTGATTGAAAATCTGGTGAAAAACGCCGTGGATGCGATGAAAGGAGAAGGCGCTATCACCATGTCTGTTTTTGAAAGAAATAAAAATATTCTCATTGAAGTAAAAGACAATGGAAGCGGGATGACAAAGCAGCAGTCTATAAATGCTTTTAAACCAGGTTATTCTACTAAGAAAAGAGGTTGGGGGTTAGGATTGTCTTTAGCGAAAAGAGTAATTCACGAATATCATAATGGTGATATTAAAATTGCCCAAACCGACGTGGGTAAGGGCACTACTTTTAGAATTATTTTAAGGAAATTAGTTTGATGAATAAACTGGGTTTCCAATAACATTAAAATAGGTAACAGAACCATCAGACCATTCAATTGCATAGTATTTACTATATATCATTTGGCCACCAGGAGTACCGGAACAATATCCATAAAACATTGTTGTTTTAACTTTATACTTTTCTCCATCTAAAAGTCCTCCATAAAAATTAAGCATTTGTTTTCTTGTTAGATTTTTCATAATTAAGTGTTTAATGTTAGTGTTTTAAATATAATATTTTTATGGTTCAAATCTTAAATTCATAACTTTTTATAATTAATTTATATTCTTTATGTGTATTATTTTTAAAATCATCCTATTAGTTTATACAACATGAACATTTGACTTTAAAAAGGTGAATAATTTGTTGGGTGCAGAATAAGTATTTGATAAATAATATGACAAAATAGATGAAAACTACATTTAAGTAAAAAAACATTTTACAAATAAGAAACCTAACAGGTTTTCAAAACCTGTTAGGTTTGCATCAAGTCATCTTAGACTTGTTTAAAATGCTCAACTTGAAGAAAATAAAAAGCGGGGAAAATTTCCCCGCTTTTCTCTTTATTTTTTACCAGTAAGCCACTGGGTTTGTAGTTTCAGTTCTTCCGGAGTCGGATTTGCCTTGAATATAGGCGTTTCCATGGTCATCTTATCCAGAACGGCCTTTCCTTTTAAGGTCATTTTCTCTTTCTTACCGGCATTATCTCTTAAAATAGTTACCGTAACTTCCTGTCCTTCTTTGATGGTTCTGGTATAACCAATAAAGTCCTGTACCTTTTTGATATCTACCGTTCTTCCGTCTAAAGCAAGTACCTGGTCAGTGATTTTAAATCCGATACTTTTTGCAAATGGAGATAATGCAGAATGATCGTCAAAAGCAAAAGCATTGGTCTTTTCATCAAAACCAGTCTGGTTGGGATCTTTGATAAACCAGAAAAGAGGCTGGCTTTCCTGTTTTTTAATATCTACGCCCACCATGCTCAGATATTGTGCATAAGGGGTTGGCTGGTTTCCTGCAATATATTTGTTATAGAAGTCTTTTACCTGAGGATATCCGGTTACTGTTACCAGTTCGTCAATCAGCTTATCATCTTTGAAAGGTTTGTTTTCACCAAATCTTTGAGACAATTTTCTGATCATATCACGATATCCCATTTCTCCGTTGGACAATTTTCTAAGCTCGATGTCTAAACACATGGCTAAAAGAGCTCCTTTCTCATATACATTTCTGTACTGATCTTTATAAGGCTCTACCAATACATTTTTACTCATTACCGTAAATGGCATTGTATCATCATAGCTCTTGGAGTTGGCAATTTTTTCACCGATTCTTTCAAGGAACTGATCTTTGTTGATCAATCCTTCCTGAATCTGGAATAGGTTGGCAAAATATTCCGTTCCGCCTTCGTACATCCATAAGTGCTGAGACATTTTTGGATCTGCATAGTCGAAATAGTGAATCTCTTCAGAGTGGGTCTTCAAAGGGTTTACAGTATGGAAAAACTCGTGGGAAACCACATCTGTAATGGTATTGTCAATAGCATCTTTCGGCATAGCTTCAGGAAGAACCACACTTGTAGACTCGTGATGTTCCAACGCTCCGAAACCCTTTACTGTAGGGCCGTCACCACCGGAAAGATACAGCATGATGGCATACTTTTTATTCGTGTTCATATCCCCCAGGAATTTCTTCTGGGCAACAACCATTTTTTCAAGATTGTCTTTAAAATCTGCGGCTTTGTATTTTCCTGTCGGAGAATATACACCCAGTACAAGATCCATTCCTCCGGCATTGAAGGTAATATAATCCGGTTTGGTGTACATTAACGGAGAATCTGTTACTTTAGCATAGTTGGCGAGAGTATAGGTATCCGTATTATCTGATTTATCCTGATCTACCAATGCTGTGGTTCCATAGAAATCAGTTGGTTTCTGAACCACCAGCTGATAAGGAACATCCTGCATATTCTCAATGTATCCTATGAATCCATGAGTATTGATCATGTATACTTTTCCTTCTTCAATATCAGTACCTGAAGGAGAAAATACAGCTTTATGCTTTGATGTATCCAATTCATCATCAAAACTATCATTCACAAGATATGAGATTTTGGAAAGTGCCTGAGCATTTTTCAATGAATAGGTATTGTCGTTTACTTTAGTATAAGTAAGTTCTTTTCCTTTATTATCGTAAAATTTGATTCCTTCAATGAATCTTCCGTAGTCGTCTACAGAATATGTACCTGGAACCGTTTTGGGGAAATGAAATTTAATATCACCGGATTTCATTTTCGGGAATTCCATGGTAACGGCTACTTTATCATCTTTTACATTAACAAGGTCAATGGTGGTTTTTATAGACTGAGCATTTGCTAAAAAAGCAGCAAAAATACCAAGGCTAAGTACTGTTTTTCTCATTAGGTTTAAATTAATAGTTAAATAGTTGCTTTTTTTCTGAGTTTGTTACGGAAAAAGTATTAAACTTTTCTTAAAGTTTTGATATCAAAAAGCGAAAAGGCAAATTTGCGGGTGTGCAAATCTGCCTTTTTTCTTTATTGAGTATTCTTATAATTGATGTAATAGTTCGGGTTTAACTCAACAGGAATGTTCTTTTTAAGCTTTACGGTCTGCCATTCTTCTGTTGGATTTATGGTCTGATCTCCATTGATGATGATAGGTAATTTCAGATTCTTTACCACATCTGTATATCGGAATTTTAAAGTGTCACCATCCTGAGTATACTCCAGGGTTGGTATTTTAATGGTTCTCAGATACTGATCAAAGACCGTTGAAAAATCAATTCCTGATTTTGAGGAAATATAATTTTCTACCTGTTGCGTGGTAACCGTCTGATGATAAAAATCTTTATTTAAACCTCTTAAAATCTGTCTGAATTTTTCATCATTATTGATCACCTGTCTTATCGTGTGAAGCATATTGGCTCCTTTCGGGTACATATCTCCGCTGCCTTCATTTCTTACCCCGTACTGGCCAATAACAGGAATGTCATTGTCTATCAATTTCCTGATCCCCTGAACATAGATGTCAGCAGATTTTTTGTCCATATATTTTTCTGTGAAAAGAGTCTCGGAGTAGTTGGTGAAACTTTCATGAATCCACATATCAGCCTGGTCTTTTGCTGTAATGTTGTTGGCGAACCATTCATGGCCGCTTTCATGAATAATAATGAAATCCCAGTTTAACCCAACTCCTGTCCCGGAGAGATCTCTGCCAAGATATCCGTTCTGATATTTATTTCCATAGGCTACATTACTCTGATGTTCCATGCCAAGGTGAGGAGATTCTACAAGTTTGTATGAATCTTCATAAAACGGGTACGGACCAAACCAGTATTCAAAAGCTGATAGCATAGGTTTTACCTGTTCAAACTGTTTTTTTGCCTTGTCCAGATTATAGTCAATTACCCAATAATCCAGATCCAGTTTTCCTTTTTCACCCTCAAATGTATCTTTGAAGTTTACATATTTTCCTATACTCGGGATAATGGAGTAGGCATTGATAGGATTTTTAACCTCCCAGGTATAAGTGGTTTTACTGCCGGTTGTTTTTTTATCAGTGAGTCTGCCGTTCCCCACACCCACCAGATCATTAGGCGTTATAATTTTCATAATGATCCCGTTATCAGGCTCATCACTCCATATGTCTTTGGTAGGAAGCCAGATTGAAGCTCCTATTCCTTCGTCAGCAGCAGTCATCCATGGATTTCCTTTTTCGTCTTTCGTGAAAACCCAGCCGCCATCCCACGGTGCTTTTTTGGCTATGGTAGGCTTTCCGGAATAGGTGACGTTAATGGTATATTTTTCGCCTTTTTTGAATTTCTTATTCGTTGTAATGAAGATAAAGTCTCCATCCTGCTTATAATTGGCAATAGGAAAATTCCCTTCCACCTTATCCGCTTTCATCGGCTGTTGAAGATCAATCTGAAAAACAGGATTGGTAACATCTTTTATAATCTCAAAGCTGATTTTATTATTTCCTTTGATACTTTTCTGCTCAAAATCCGGTTCTACGGAAAGATCATATTTTTTGACATCCCAAAAATTTCTGAATTCAGTATTGGAACCTTTTAAAGTATCCTGTTTGGTGAAAACCTTATCCTTTTCAAAGAACTGTCCGAAAACCAGCCCTGACGCAAATAAGAGTGTATATGACAATTTTTTCATTTAAACGTATATTAAATCTTTTCAAAAGTATAAAATTAAATTAATAGCACATGCCGGAAATCAAATTAAATACAGATTTTAAGAAGACATAAAAAAAGCCCGGTCATTGCCGGGCTGTAAAAACTGGTTAGGTTTTATTTTTTGATGAATTTCAGGTTTGAAGTCGTTCCTTTATCTTCAATTGAAATAATATAAGCTCCTGTACTTAGTTTTGATACGGAGATTTTATTGTCATTGATCTGGCCGTTCATTACTTTCTGACCCGCCATATTCGTAATGATAAACTGAGCTTTAGGTGAAATCTGAGTTACATTCAATACATCACTTGCCGGGTTAGGGTAGATCTGGATTGAGTTCTTATCTTTCACCGTCTCACTGGTAGAAAGCTGTTGCTGAATCAATACCGGATAATCCTCAACTTCACCATATTGCTGGTTGCTGCATCCGCTGTTTGGCTGGCTTTCATATCCTAATACAACTCTCATAATTACGTTTCCTCCCGTATAAGCATCTGCCGGTACGGAGAATGTTCCGGAAACAGGTGATATGGTACTAGCTGCGCTGGTGTAGATGACTTCAGAAGAAGAGAATACTCCGTCTCTGTTAAAATCTATCCATGCTGTTACTCCGTCATTGTACTGAGCACTTGTCCATCCTTTGGTTATGCTTACATTATTCCCTGTAGATCCTGACATAAGGGTAATAAGTTTCGATGGGTCTGTGGTATAGTCTGTGTAAGGTGTATTGCTGCTATTGTTTGAAACAGGGCTCATTCCGGCACCGGTTACTGTAACATTGGAAATATACTCGTCAGCAGCATTTGTTCCTGTGATTGAACACTTCGCAAATGGAGACGTTGTAAAATTCGTTGATGCTGAATAAGCACCAACCGAAGCACTACAAACATTGGCTACCTGTACTTCATATTGAGTAGCTTCTGTAAGCCCTGAAATAGTATAAGAATTTGTTGAAACAGGAACAGTAGTCCATGTTGCTGTCCCTACTTTTCTATACATTACAGAGTATGTTGCTCCTACTAACGCTGTCCAGTTTACAGATGCTGAAGTTCTTGTAATACCGGTTACTGTAATTCCTGTTGGAGCAGATGTTGTACAAGCACTTGCAGAGGCAGATACGGTAGCATTTCCAACAGCGTAGAATACATTATCAATGGCGCTTACTCTTATTTTTACGCTGGCACCTGTTGCCAGAGAAGAGAAAGAAAACGGCTCAGATCCGTCATTAGCTGTAGATGGGCTGATAACTGTCCATGTCGTTCCATTGTCTGTAGTATAATCTATTTTAACGTTTTGAACATTATATGGAGCATTATTGGTATTTACCACATCCCAGGTAATCGCTCCAGGTGTATTATTGTAAACCGTAGTTGAAGTTACTTTGAAAGGACCTTCATTTCCTATGTCCACCTTCATCAGGCTGCTCTGTGTCTGTTGTTGTGCAGCATCCGGATTATTATCCCTCACGGTTACTTTGAAATTCATCGTTCTTGGGATATTGGATACAGTTTCCCAGTCTACTGCACTGGTAAGAGTACCGTTAAGAACATTGGTGAATTTAGGGAAGTAACGAGTAGGCGAGGTTGTAGGCATCAATGATCTGAAATTTGCCCCATTATTTCTGGTTGCACTCACGGGTCCAAAAGCAGATGTAGCCAGATCATATTGTTCCCAGGTATAAGTCATAGGGTCATTTTGTGTATCTGTTGCAGAAGCTGTTAGCACAAAAGGTGTTCCTTTAGGGATCATTTTATTAGCCATTGGCTGTATAGAAGGAGGTGTATTGGCCACATTAGTAATAACTCCACAGTCCTGAGCATTGACATATGCACCTACTTCTTCAATATTTTTAGTATGAAAATAAGCATCAGAATGCATCTGAACATTATAGTTGGTAATACCGGCATATCCCATAATTGAAGATCCCGATCCCGGCTCCATGTGGGCTCCATGTAAAGCAATAGACATCGTGTGTGCTGCACCGAATTGGTGTCCGATTTCATGAGCTACAAAATCGATATCATAATTATCTCCAAAAGGCTGATCCGGAGTAGAAGGAGAAGTTATTCCTGCTCCTTTAGAAGTAGCATCATTGTTGTTTGCAGGATTTCTGCAGACATTTCCTACATCTCCGGCACTTCCGCCGCCACCTCTGTGGCCAAAGAAATGTCCTATATCATAGGCGGCATTCCCTACACCGGCAGTATTGGTAAGCGTTTGCTGAAGCTGCAGGTTCCAGGCGCCAGGCGCGCTATAGGTTCCGTTTGAATTGGTGATTACATTTGAATAAGGGTCTGTAGCGGGATCTGCAAATATAAGTTGGGGAAGATCCTGTACAATCATATGGATTCCAAAATCTTTTTCAAAAACACCATTTACACGGTTCATGGTAGCATTAATACGGGCTGCAGCCAAAGGCACACTTCCGGCAAGTTGCGTATATTCACCATTTACGGAGATGGCAATTCTGTAGGTTCTGTATTTTTGTTCATTACTTTTATTAGCGTTCCCTAAACCCTTTAAAACGTTTTTTGTTTTAAGCAGCTTATTCATTTCTTTCTTTGCCTTCTCAGGCTCAGCAGTTCTGCATTCGAAAGGATCTTCATGAGATTTGTTGGATTTGAAAAAGACTCCATACACATCCTTTTCTTTATTGATGGGTTCTATGAATTCGTATTTTCCTGTATCTGTATTGAATGTCATAGACTGAAAATCGTTGGGTGCTGTACTGAACCGGATTTGTTTATGCGGATTATCCAGCCCGATACCTGCATATGCTCCCAATTCATATCGGTCCGCCATAGACTTTTCTACTACCGGCGAACTGTACACTGAAAACCTTTCAATTCTTCCATCTGCCGTAGGGATAGAAACAATTACGGCGTTTCCTCCTTTTCCTGCTTCAGGAGCATTTTTTAGTTGATTTCTTAATGCAGAAAGATCAAATTTGTAGGCATATTCTACCTTTACTTCTTTTCTTACCTGCATAACTTTCTCTGAGACCGGTTCCCAGCGTTGTGCCTGCAGACCACCCAGACTTAAAGCCAATGCAAAGACGAAAATAATTCTCTTTTTCATATTTTTTTATTGATTGTTATTTAGGTTTTAAAGATAGTTTATTTTTTTAAATCTTTAGTTAGTGATACATTGTTAATTTCTCTAAACTTTATAATTTTAGTTAAACTTTATCGTTGTTTTTAATTATATTAAGAATAAATATAATTAATGTTGATTTTTTTAATAAAAAAAGCGCTACCATTCAATTGAATAGTAGCGCTTAAGCTTTTATTTAGTAAAAAATACCGTTTATTTCTGTACTGCAGGAAGATTTCCGTTGCTCTTCTGGACTTTTTTATAAGTGAAGGTACACATCATAATACTGAACTCATATAATATAAGCAGCGGGAACGCAGCCATCAGCATACTCAAAACATCTGCCGGAGTAATGATTGCTGCTACCACCATAATCAAAACGATAGCATGACGACGGTAGGTCTTCATAAATGTAGGGGTAAGAATTCCAATGCTTGTAAGGAAGTAAATCAAAATAGGGAAAAGGAAAATAACGCCCATACCCAAAACCACCTGTAAAAATAAAGTGGTATAATCACTTAAATCATAAAGCGGAACGATAATGTCTGAGATTTTAAAAATAACCCCGAAATTAACGGCAAACGGCAGAATCAGGAAATAACCGCATAATACTCCGGTCATGAAAAGAATCCATACCGCATTAATAATATAAATAGAATTCTTTCTTTCTCTTGGATGCAAAGCAGGACCAATAAAACGCCACAGTTCCCATACGATATACGGAAATGCAGCCACCATTCCACCAAAAATTGAAACAGCCATCATTACATTGAACTGCTGATACAATCTCTGTACACGAACCGGGAAGTCCTTTGGAAGATGAATACTGTCTTCTCCTAAAATCATTCTTGAAAAATGATTAACAACTCTGAAGGTCGGGAAATCATTTCTGGTGGGCCCAAAAAAGATATGGTCCATTATCCAGTTGATATTAAAACCAACCACAAAAGCCGCAATTATGATAGCAATAATCGAACGGATCAGATGCCCTCTTAATTCTCCTATATGTCCAAGGAAGGACATGTCTTTACCATCACTCACAGAATACAATTTTTAAAGCGCAAATTTATAAAAAAAATGACAGAAGCAAGAGTCTGCAGGTTATTAGTTAAATTTTACTTTTAATCTGCCAATTATCTTTTATTTATTAACCTCCAACTTCTGAATTTTTATCTTCTAATTAATTCCTTCATCCAGCAGTTTATGCAGGTCTATAATCCCGAAATATTTTCCGTTTTCTGTTACTACCAGCTGGCCGATATTATTTTCTTTCAGAACTTTCATGGCTTCTTTTGCCAGAGCTTCTTTTTCGATAGTTCTTGGACGGGCAGACATAATATCTTTAGCCGATACCTTACTGATATCTTCTCCTTTCATCAGCATTCTTCTTAAATCTCCATCCGTGATCACCCCAATAATCTGATCTTCATTGGTTACTACAGTGATTCCGTGGCTTGAAGCACTGATGGAAATGATGACATCTCTTATGGAAGAATTTTCTGTTACCTCAGGTTTTTGGGAAGATAAAAACTGTTCTACTTTAGAAGTAAGATTCTTTCCTAAGCTTCCTCCGGGGTGAAATTTAGCAAAATCATTAGCTTTGAAATCATTCAGTTCCATTAAAGCAACAGCTAAAGCATCTCCCAAAGCCATCTGTATAGTTGTAGAACTTGTAGGAGCCAGTTTATTCGGACAAGCTTCAACGTCCACATGAGTATCCAGAATAACTTCTGAAAATTCAGCCAGTTTACTGGTTTTATTTCCTGTCATTCCTATTAAAGCCGAAGAATAATCCTTTAAATAAGGGACAAGATTGGCAATTTCAGGAGAGTTTCCGGAATTCGAGATGCATAAAACAACATCCTGTTTCTGAATGACTCCAAGATCTCCATGAATAGCTTCCGAAGCATGCAAAAACTGAGAAGGCGTACCCGTAGAATTCAGGGTAGCAACAATTTTGTTACCCACGTGGGCAGATTTTCCTATTCCTACCACAATCAGCTTCCCTTTCGCTGAGTGAATAATCTCCACAGCCCGCGCAAATGGGTCATCAATTCTGTTTTTTAATTTTTCTAGTTCAGAAATTTCTATTTCTAAAGTGCTCTTTGCAATTGATATAATGTTGGTTCTATCCATTTTACGATGATAAGGTATACAAAAAAGTTCCTAAAAAACGTTATATTTTAAAAAGAATATTTAATATAAATTTTATTTTTTATAAATTCGTTCGCTTTTATTTTAAGCAGAATTTTTATAACTTTGGGTGTGATGCAAATTTAGCAATAGAAAATTAGATGAGCGCAAAAAAAGCCAATTTATCAGGCGAATTGAAAAAGTATTTTGGGTTTTCTACATTTAAGGGCCAGCAGGAACAAATTATAGACAACCTATTGAATGGGAAGGATATATTTGTTTTAATGCCTACAGGTGGCGGAAAATCATTATGTTACCAGCTTCCGGCTCTTATTTCGGAAGGGACAGCAATCGTAGTTTCGCCCTTAATAGCGTTGATGAAAAATCAGGTAGATGCCGTGAACGGCCTTTCATCCGATGATGGAGTAGCCCACGTGCTGAATTCATCATTAAACAAAACGCAGACCAAACAGGTTTTTGACGATATCAAAAGCGGCAAAACCAAACTTCTGTATGTAGCTCCTGAATCATTAATTAAAGATGATTACCTGGATTTTTTGAAAGAAGTGAAAATTTCCTTCTTTGCTATCGACGAGGCTCACTGTATTTCAGAGTGGGGACATGATTTCAGACCGGAATACAGGAATCTGAAACAGATTATTGACAAAATCGCCAATGTACCGGTGATTGCTTTAACGGCTACGGCAACTCCTAAGGTTCAGGATGATATCCAGAAAACTTTAGGAATGACCAATGCATTGGTCTTTAAAGAAAGCTTCAACCGTCCTAATCTATATTATGAAGTATGTCCTAAAATTAATGTAGATAAGGAAATCGTAAAATTTATCAATCAGCATAAAGGAAAATCAGGAATTGTTTATTGTCTGAGCCGTAGAAAAGTGGAAGAATTTGCCCAGCTTCTGCAGGTAAACGGGATCAACGCCCTTCCTTATCATGCTGGACTGGATCAGAAAGTGAGAGTGGCAAATCAGGATAAATTCCTGATGGAAGAAGTAGATGTAATTGTGGCTACCATTGCCTTCGGGATGGGAATTGATAAACCGGACGTACGTTTTGTAATTCATTACGACTTCCCAAAATCACTGGAGAGCTATTACCAGGAAACCGGTAGAGCAGGAAGAGATGGAGGCGAAGGTCATTGTCTCGCATTCTATGATCCGAAAGACATTGAAAAACTCGAGAAATTCCTGGCTCAGAAACCCGTTTCAGAAAGAGAAATCGGATTACAGCTTCTGAATGAAGTGGTAGGCTATGCCGAAACTTCCATGAGCAGAAGACAATACATTCTGTACTATTTTGGAGAAAGTTTCGATCCGGTAAACGGAGACGGAGCCAAGATGTGTGACAATTCATCCAACCCGCCAAAATTAAAGGATGCTACAGCAGATTTAAAAAAGGCGCTGGAGCTGATCAGTGATACAGGAGAAAAGTTCAAGTCTAAAGATCTGATCTCAGTTATTGTAGGGAAAGAAAATGCGGTAACAAAATCTTATAAGCTGGAACAAAGTTCTCATTTTGGTTTTGGAAAAGACGAAAAAGATAATTACTGGAAAACAATTTTAAGACAGGCTACTGTTCAGAATTTTTTACAGAAAGATATTGAAACCTATGGGGTTTTAAAAATTACAGAAAAAGGAAAAAGTGTCCTGAATGGCCAATCTAAAGACCACTTTTTAATTGCTGAGGACAGAGAATTTGATCTTACCCAGGCAAAAGCAGAGAGTGATCAGGTACAGCAGCAGGCTGGAGGAGGACTGGATCAGAACCTTTTCAACCTGTTGAAAGAATTAAGAAAGAAAGTAGCCAAAAAACATGGAATTCCACCATACACCGTATTTATGGATCCAAGTTTGGAGGATATGACGGTTCAGTACCCAATAAGTGTAGATGAGATCACCAAAATCTATGGTGTAGGGGAAGGAAAAGCCAAAAAATACGGTAAAGAATTCGCAGATTACATCAAAACATACGTAGAAGATAACAATATCGAACGTACTCAGGATATGGTATTGAAGCAGGTGGCCAATAAATCCAGCCATAAAGTTTTCATTATCCAGAGCACTGATAAAAAGATTGACCTTGAAGATATAGCAAGAGCTAAGAACCTTTCTATGGATGAACTTCTGAAAGAAATGGAAAGGATCGTTTATCAGGGAACAAAGCTGAATATCGACTATTATATTGAAGATAATTTTGATGAAGACATTGTAGACGGATTCATGGAATTCATGAACGAATCTGAAAGCGACAGTATGAAAGTATTGCTGGATGAATTCGGGGATGAATTATCTGATGAAGAAGTAAGAATGCTGAGAATTAAATTTATCAGTGACGTTGCCAACTAAAAGGATAATATATTTTAGAATATAAATTATATAAGTAAGTTTTTCAATAGAAGAACTTACTTTTTTTATGATGTATTAGCTCTATAGTAAATAATAGTCAAATTGAATTTAAAGCTTAGTTAATTTCTGTTAATTACCATGAAAACGGCTATCTTCACCCTTACAATATTTGAAAGATAACTAAACTTTTTAGTAACTTTGATAGGATGAAAAAAATATCTGTCATATTTATTCTGCCGGACTTAGAAACCGGGGGCGCAGAAAGGATTGTTACCACAATAGCGAATCATCTTTCCAGAGATCGGTTTGAGCCTAAGATTTTGCTGTTACGTAAACAAGGCGGATATTTGAATTTTCTGAAAAAAGATGTCGAAATTATCGATATCAATACCGAAAGAATAAGACATTCTTTAAAACCCATTTTAGGAGAAATCTATAGAAGAAAGCCAGATATTGTATTCTCCGGTTTTGGTGAAGTCAATGCTTATTTGTCCCTGTTCATAAAACTTTTTCCGCGAACAAAATTCATTGCAAGGGAAACCAATGTTGTCACACAGCATGTAACGCGTAAAGAGATTAAATTTTTCTATAATTTTTACAATAACTATCAGAAAATCATCGCTCAAAGTGATGATATGATGAAGGATCTTGTGGATAATTTTAATATTAAAAAGAAAAAAATTGTCAAGATCAATAATCCTGTAGACTTTGACTTTATTGAAGATAAAATGTCTATGTCTTTAAAACCGGAATGTTTCAAATACAATTATAAAAATGTAGTGGCCATTGGAAATCTGTCTTCCAGAAAAGGATTTGATAACCTGCTGAAAGTTTTTTCAAGGCTGAAGAATGAAAACATTATGCTTCATATTTTAGGAGATGGAAAAGACAAAGATCTTCTGCTTCAGACAAAAGAGCTTTTAGGATTAAAAAAAGTGATTTTCCATGGGAGACAGGAAAATCCCTACCAATATTTGAAATATGCAGATTTATTTGTGCTTTCTTCAAGATATGAAGGATTCCCCAACGTTCTTCTGGAAGCAGGAGCGTGTGGAACTTATTCTTTAGCCAACAACTGTCCCGGAGGAATCAATGAGATCATCCAGCATAATGTAAACGGTGAAGTTGCCAATATTGAAAACTATGATGGCTTTGCCCAACAGATTGTGAACGTTCTTCAGAATAACTATAACAGAGACGCCATAAAAAACTCTATTAAATCAAGGTTCTCTAAGAATATTATTATGGATAAATATGAAAAGGTTTTACTGGATTTGATCAAACCTTGATAGCCCCATTTGTTTTGTAGGGTGTTAATTTCTTACTTTTGGAGCTATAAATTTTATCTGAAAACCAATTTTTCATCCATGAATAAAATCCAGAAATTAGGATGCGCCTGTGAGAAACCGAACTCCAGTTATACCGAATATAGAAGCTCAGCATTAGGAATTGATCATACCAACGGAAGATATGGAGAAGTAACGATTCAACAGTGCAAGTTGTGCCAGAGAATATGGATTCATTATTTTGTGGAATATGAGCATTATTCCAAGTCAGGAAGATGGTACAAAGGAATTGTTTCAAAAAAAGATCGTCCTCACATTACTCCTGAAAATGCAGTAGAATTTCTGGAAAGCCTTGAATGGTATGTGTATGGCGGTTCGTTTTTTGAAAGTACAGGCGAATTCGGACAGGGAAAATTGAATGTGTAGTATTTGACTGATTTATAATATCAAACCTATGAAACCATTTATCATTGTTATTTTGATGCTGAATGCTGTTGTAATGACGGCTCAGCAGAAGTCCATCTCCAGAAAAGAATTGTTAAAAACAGCTCTTGATCAGAAAGTGAAATCTACAGAGATTCAGGAAATAACAATGGCGGCCGGACAAGGAGCACCTGAACATCTGCATCCCTGTCCCGTTTTGGGAATCATCAATTCCGGTGAAGCTGTTTTTCAGATCGAAGGACAAGAGAAAGTAGTACTTCATGAAGGCGATGCTTTTTACGAACCTAAAAATGTGAAAATCCTTCATTTTGACAATGCATCATCTGAAAAACCCCTTGTCTTTACCGCAATCTACCTGAAGAAAGGGAATGAGGAAAATATAAAGTTCATAAAATAATACTTTTCATCAAACTAAAGCATATAATTATCATTTTTAAAATTGATAAAACTCACTTTGGTGCTTGGTAATTTATATGTAAATTTGTGAGAATTAAGATAGATAATAATAAACAAATTCATAGAATAACATGAGTCAATTCGATGTTACCGTAATAGGTTCTGGTCCCGGTGGTTATGTTGCTGCTATCCGTGCAGCACAATTAGGTTTCAAAACAGCAATTATTGAAAAATATTCAACTTTAGGCGGAACTTGTCTTAACGTTGGATGTATTCCGTCAAAAGCGCTTCTTGACAGCTCTGAGCATTTCGAAAATGCAAAACACAATTTTGCAGGTCACGGAATCATCATCAATGAGCCGCAAGCGGATATTGCAAGAATGATCGAGCGTAAAAACGAAGTGATCAAGCAGAATACAGACGGAATCAGCTATCTGATGAATAAAAATCAGATTACTGTTTTTGAAGGAGTAGGAAGCTTCGAATCTGCTACTCAGATTAAAGTAACAAAAAACGACGGTTCTTCTGAAACAATCGAGTCTAAATATACCATCATTGCAACAGGTTCTAAACCATCTACACTGCCTTTCATCTCTTTAGATAAAGAAAGAGTGATTACTTCTACGGAAGCTTTAAACCTTAAAGAAATTCCAAAGCATTTAGTAGTAATCGGAGGTGGAGTGATCGGTCTTGAGCTAGGGTCTGTGTACCTAAGATTAGGAGCTCAGGTGACTGTTGTTGAATTTATGGATAAAATCATCCCTGGAATGGATGGAGCTTTAAGCAAAGAATTGACTAAAGTTCTTAAAAAACAAGGAATGAAGTTTATGCTTTCTACTGCGGTTTCTGCGGTTGAAAGAAACGGAGATACTGTAAAGATCACTGCTAAAGATAAAAAAGGAGCAGAAGTAGTAGTAGAAGGAGATTACTGTTTAGTTTCTGTAGGTAGAAAACCTTACACAGACGGTCTTGGACTTGAAAAAGCAGGTGTAGAGCTTGATGAAAGAGGAAGAGTAAAAGTAAACGATCACTTACAAACCAATGTTGCTAATATCTATGCAATCGGTGACGTTATCAAAGGTGCGATGTTGGCTCACAAAGCTGAAGAAGAAGGAGTTTTCGTTGCTGAAACATTGGCAGGACAAAAGCCTCACATCAACTATAACCTGATTCCTGGTGTTGTTTATACATGGCCGGAAGTTGCAGGAGTGGGTAAAACTGAAGAGCAGTTAAAAGAAGAAGGTGTAGCTTACAAAGTAGGGTCTTTCCCAATGAGAGCTTTAGGTAGAAGCCGTGCAAGTGGTGATATCGATGGTCTTGTGAAGATTATTGCAGATGAAAAAACTGATGAGGTTTTAGGAATGCACATCGTAGGAGCAAGAGCTGCTGACCTTATTGCTGAAGGGGTAATTGCTATGGAATTCCGTGCAAGTGCTGAAGACATTGCAAGAAGTTCTCACGCTCACCCAACCTATGCAGAAGCGATCAAAGAAGCTGCATTGGATGCTACGGCAAAAAGACCTATTCATATGTAATATTTGATTAAAAGATTTAATCATTTAAAATAGTATAAATTAAAGGCTGTTTCCTTATGGAAGCAGCCTTTTTGGTGGTGCTTTTGGCATGAAAATGGACATGGTTTTGCAAAATTTCATGTATGAAAAAGATTTTTATCAGTGGGATGCTTTTGGCGGGAATCAGTTCATGGGCACAGGAAGCAGGAAAGGCAGGAGAATTATTAAAAAATGAGGCTTCTACTACAGAAATGAGAACCTCTAAAAGTCCTGATGAAAGAAATAAAACGTTTGATCAGCCGGGATCTGAAAATACTCCAATTCCTCAGAGAAGAGGAAATGAAAATAGAATAAAAAATCCTAATTATCAGTGGAATAAAAACTACGGTTATGCAGAAGTTTTTCTGAGAATTCCCGAGCAGGGATTTTTCAC
This sequence comes from Chryseobacterium sp. KLBC 52, assembly GCF_003347605.1. GTDB lineage: Bacteria > Bacteroidota > Bacteroidia > Flavobacteriales > Weeksellaceae > Chryseobacterium. The sequence goes on from NZ_QDFZ01000012.1 coordinate 30,562, forward strand.
TGTGGAAGTTGGCGATCAGATGATGGCAAACGGTTCCGGAAAGTACAGATTCTTTGATCTGTCATCAGTGAGAATGCCCATTTCAATCTATGAGAATGGTTTTCTGATCTACAGAACAACATTGATGCTTCGAAATAACAACAGAATGGTTCTGGATTTCTTTACCAACGAAGGTCTCTATCTCCTGGATTCTTATCCTGTGCAAAATCAATATGGATTTAATGACTGGAACGATATCTGGAACAATCCTTACGGAAATCATTCCGGAGACTGGTCTCTTCAGGGAAATGTGATGGATAAACATTCTTTCGGTCAGTTTTTTGATATGATGATGAACAATGAGAGTTTTGATGAAGGGAAAATTAAGATGATCAATCAGCAGATGCGTACCTCTATGTTCACCTCCGTGCAAATAAGAGATCTGGTGAAAGCACTCGGTTTTGATAATAAGAAATTGGCCCTTGCCAAATCGATGTACCGTAATTGTGCAGATAAAGACCGTTATTTCTTGGTTTATGATGCTTTTGATTTTGAAAGCAGCAAGCGTGAACTGATGGACTATATTTCGAACTTATAATATTCAATAGAAACGGGCTTTAGCCCGTTTATTTTATACAATCAATCCACTGGCTTCAGCCAAAACATATTTTCTAAAACATAACGTTTTTCATAGTCTCATAACTTTTTATAAAGCCCTTAAAAGAATTATAATTATATAGACTAGGATCGCATCTTCAAATTTCCGTACCTTTGTCAGCTAATTTTATCATCAATGCAACTCGGAAAAACTCAAACTTTAACAATTTCAGAAAAAATTAATTCAGGATGGATCCTTGTGGATGAATCCGGTGAAAAGGCTTTTCTACCTAAAATCTTTATTCAGGATGAAAAAGAAACAGGTGAGGAGGTTGAAGTTTTTGTGTATCAGGATGACGATAAATTAAAAGCAACTACTGAGATCCCATTGGCAGAAGTAGGTGAATTTGCGGTAATGAGCTGTGTACAAAGTCTTCCAAGCGGAGCTTTTATGGATTGGGGAATCATTAAAGATTTATTTATCCCTTACAAACAGCAGAAAACGAAAATCATTGAAGGGAAAAGATACCTGGTCTATATTTACGTAGACGAAGATATGGAACTGATTACCGGTACTACGAAATTCAAGAGAAATCCTCAGTATGATGAGCTTCCATTCAAAAAAGGAGACAAGGTAGACCTGATCATGATGAATGAAAGTGAACTGGGCTGGAATGTGATCATCAACAAACAATACATTGGTTTGATCTATGCTTCCGATGTTTTCAAAAAACTATATCCGTTGTCAGAAGAAACAGGATTTATCAAAGCGATCCGTGAAGACGGTAAAATAGATGTTTCTTTACAGCCGGAAGGATTTGAAAATATTGACGAGTTTAAACAAAAGATTCTGAACAAACTGGAAGAAAACTACGGACTTCTGTATGTATCCGATAAATCTTCACCTGAAGAGATTAAGGATGAACTTCAGATGAGTAAGAAAAATTTCAAGAAAGCAATCGGAGGACTTTATAAAGATAAAATCATCGATATCTCAGACGATAAGATCAAATTATTATAAAAACAAAAACGAGCAGAAATTTCTGCTCGTTTTTGTTTATCTGTTTTTAATCAGAAGCCATCCGTTGTAGATTCTCCCATCAGAAACTTTGATCGTATACCAATAATTTCCTGTAGAAATAGGATGGGATTCATATCTTCCGTCCCACTGGAAAGGTTTATTTCTGATAATCTCTTTGTAGATTACAGCACCTCTTCTGTCATATAAACTTACCTCTGTTCCCGGATAATTTTCCAGGCCTGCAATTCTCCATGTATCATTGATACCATCACCGTTGGGACTGATTGCATTGGGTATATTGAAAATCGAGAAGTTCTTCTGCCCGATAATACATCCGGATTTTGTTCTCACATACACTGTATATTCTCCCATATTTAAATTAGTAAATATATTAGAATCCTGCCATGTGAGATTATCTAAAGAAAACTCATAATTTCCGTTCTGAGAAAGAATTACAGTTGCTGTATTGTTTGTAATATTCACAGAAACAATATGAGCCAAAACAGAATAACTCACCTGGGTAGAGCTTGTACTTTCACATCCGAAAACGTTGGTTACTTTCACAGTGTATGTTCCCGGAGTAGATGCTGTAATGGTTTGAGTTGTTGCTCCCGTATTCCATTCATAAGACTTAAATCCCGGACCCGGATCTAAAACAACTGATTTTCCTTCACAGAAATCAAGGGTATCAGGAAGCAGAACAATAGGTTTTGGATTAAGAGTAAGATTTAATCTCACCACTTTAAAACATCCGTCCGGAGTTGAAACCCTTACATGGATAAGAGTTGTCCCGACATTTAAAACATAAGCTGAAGGATTTGAAATAGGGTTTCCTGCAGTATCAGTATACGTGAAAATATAATTCCCCGGATTAGTAATAATACTAGCTTCATAAGAGTGAAGATTAACAACCATAGAATTGGCAGTAGTCGTATTACATTGTACCTGTGTAATATCTTTTGCCGGTACATTATCTGTGGATAGGGTTACAGCAATAGCTAGTTTTTCAGATTCACAGTTGTTTACTGTTTGGGTTACAAAATACGTCTGTCCGTTTACTAAGGGAGCTGTCAAAGGAATTACATTTCCTGCCGAATCATAGAATTTAAGAGATGTTCCAGTTACAACTATCTTTTCTAGTGTTGGGTTTGCAGCAGCACAGAAATCCTGATTAACATTTGCTGTCGGCTTAGGAGTTGTATTTACTGTTATCTGAACTGCTGTTTTATTACTTTCACATCCGTTAATAGTCTGAGAAGCATAATAATTTTGTCCATTAACAAGAGCAGTTGTTGCAGCTAAAATATTTCCCGCTGCATCATACCATTTTATATTCTGTCCAGCGATCTGAATATCAGAAATTTTTGGATTATTGGTAGCACAGAAGGTTTGATTTAAGCCAGCAACAGGCGATTGGGTTGCAGTGATGACCACTGTTTGATTTTGTGTTACAATATTTCCATTCCCATCATCATAGGTCCAAAAGATTGTGTAGGTTCCCGGAACCGAATACGTAAGAGGAGCGGGAGTGGTTGCTGTAACTGTCCCTGCGCAATTGTCTGTGGCTGTAGGAAAAGACGTGATAACAGTATTGCAGTCTCCCGTTATTGCCGGAAGTTGTGCTACATTAGGAACAGGTGGTGTATTATCCCCTACAACAACATGTATTGAAAAATTACCGTCGCACCCGTTTGTTGTTCCTGAAATATGACAGGTATATATCCCGGAATGAACAGTTGAAGAATTAGGAATTAAAGGATTTTGCTGGTCGGATGAGAATCCATTAGGCCCCGTCCAGTTGTATACAGTTCCTCCTGAGGCGTTGAGTTGAATATCAGATCCGATACAGATGTTTTGACTAGAGTTTTGTGGAATATTGTTGCATTTTTCCATTTTTAGTAAATAGCCATCCATGTTTAATTGGTTGCCATTGATAGCATGGAGAAAATACTGATTAGGAGATGGGTCGAAATCACAATGCCAGTCAAAAGTTCCAATATAATAATAATCATTACTCTTGTTTACTGTTTGGTATATTCGTGAGACGGAATTGGGGAAATTATAGGTATCCGACCCGATTTTAAAAGAATTTTTGTATTGTCTGTTTGTATCAAAGGAAATCGTACAGCCTTCTATATATCCATTTCCCTTAGTGATCATATTGGTGGCAATGTCTGGATTGGCATCAAAACTTTTATCAAAGGTTCCGCTTACGTGAATTTCGTTATTATCATCACAGTCTAATCCAAAAATTACAAGTGGGAAATGTTGTCCTGTATTTATATATTTTTTTACATCCAGCAGAGTATTACTGGTGTCGAACCATAATAAATAAACACTTAAATAAGTATTTGATGAGAGCAGATACTGATTGCCAGAGGGATCTACGTCAATCGGAAGAAACTGGGCCTGCCAGTGCCCTGAAACAATCAGTTTATCATTTTTATCAATGGTAATCCTGGAAAAACTCTGGTCCTGTAATTCGCCAGACCAAATCAGGTTCCCCACAGAAGAGTATCTCTTTAATACATATCCTCCCGGACCATATAGAGTGTTCATGGCAAAATAAACATCATTATTGGAGTTTAAAGCTATTTGGCCTTCTATACCTCCTGTTATTTTTTTTAACCATTCAACCTGTAGGTTGGGCTGAAGTTTCATGATATAGGTGGCCGCTGAAGAATTTGTATCATTAAATGGAGTATTTGAAGCTTGTGAAAATATAAGATTGGAAAAAGCAAATGTACTTATGTATATATTGCCGTTATCATCTACAGAGAAAGATTGAGGCGTAGAGTTGGTAATTTCAGTTTCATTAATAAGCGTTCCGTTGGTATTTAAGATTGTTACAGTAGTATATCCATTGATAAACATACCTTGTTGTGAGGACTTACTTGTTAATGCATATACTTTTCCATTTTTTACTTTAAGATCATAATCATAATCATTATGCATATTGCTGATTTTATGACTCCATAAGTAATTCCCATTACTATCAAGTTTGATAATAAAAGTAGTTCCATAGGTACCGGAACTTGAGTAATTGGTTGGAACTATGAGTTGTACATTAGGCCCCGGATCAGCATCAATTCCGCTGAATCCAAGTGTTCTGCCTAACAGATAGATATTACCTTCATCATCTTTATCAATTTTGGTAATAAAATCATCATAATCAGTATAGCTTTTAAATTGTTTTACCCAGGAAAAATTTTGTGAAAATAGAAGTATCGTGCTCAAAAAAGAGAACAGCGAAAGAATTTTCTACATCGGTTAGTAATTTTTGCGGCAAAGATATAAAAATAGGTTTCTTATTGAATAATAAGTAATCGTAAACTTTCATTCATAAACATGATCGATGTCATGACATTTTTGTTTAATTTTTTTGTTTAACAATTTTGTCAAAAATATTTTTTACTATAAATTTGCACAAATTTGTTTAACAAAAATGTCAAATCAAGCAAAAAAAGACCAAACACAGGAATTGATCAAGGAGACAGCGAAGAATTTATTCTTTGTGAAAGGAAAATTTGATGCTACTACGCAGGAGATTGCAGATGCAGCCGGAGTGAACAGAACCCTTATTAATTACTATTTCCGTTCAAGAGATAAGCTTATCCAGATCATCTTTGATGAAGCACAAAGAGTAGAACAGGAAAAATCGAAGATCATTCAGAATTCTGATCTGCCTTTTAAAGAAAAGATCAGTCAGTTCATAGAAAGCAGTCTTTCTACCAGTCTTCAGTATCCGTATCTGGAAACGTATATCGTGTCCCAGATCAATAAAGGAACCTGTCATCAGAGAGAAATTGAAGAAGATATCCTGAACGATATGTACAAGGATATTGAAAAAGAAATGGAATTGGGAAATATTGAGAAAATGGCACCGGTTCAGTTTATTCTGAATATGGTTGCGCTATTGGTGTTCCCAAGTGCAATAAGACCATTATTTATGGAAAATCTTTTAATTAATGATGAAGAATATGATAAGATTATTTCTGAAAGAAAAGAGATTATTATCAATATGTTGTTCAAAAACTAAAAAAACTAAAGTATTTCTGAAAATGATTCGTCAAATAGAAATAAATAATGACTGAAAATTAAATAAAAAATAAACGAAGTATAAAATTATGAATAGAAAACGTATAACTGCTACAAAGCTAAAAATTGGGATAGCTTCAGCATTTATGATTTTCGGCTCAACACTGATGTCTGCCCAGCAGCAGGTTTCCCTGCAGGAAGCAATAAAACAGGCACTCCAGAATAAAGCAGAAGCTAAAAAAGCTGCTTTACAGATCAAAAAAGCCGAATACAAGATTGATGAAGCCAGAGCCGGCGCCCTTCCACAGGTGAGTGCAACGGCAGGTTTAACCTATAATCCGATTATTCAGGAATCTTTACTGGAATTTGGAGGAGAAAAAATCAGAGCTCAGTTTGGGCAGCCCTGGGGTTCAACAGCTTCTGTGCAGCTTCAGCAGGCGATTTTTGATCAAAGAGTATTTACAGGATTGAAAGCAGCAAAATCAACAAGAGAATTTTATGTGCTGAATGCTCAGTTAACCAATGAACAGATTATTGAAAATGTAGCAACAGCTTATTATCAGGTGTTCGTACAGGAAGAAAATCTTAAAACGGTAACTGCCAGCTATGCCAATACTGAAAAAGTAAGAAATGTTATTAAGAGTCTGGTTGATAATGGTTTGGCAAAATCGATTGATTTAGACAGAACCAATGTTCAGCTTACCAATATTGGTTCCAATAAGCAGGCCTTAATCAACTCTGTGGAACTTTCAAAGAATGCACTGAAGTTTTATATGGGAATCCCCATTTCTACAGATATCGAGCTTGAAGAAAAACAAATCGAGCCAAAGCCAGAGCTGATTGCGAGCAGCGTAAATCTTAATAATCGTACAGAGATTAAGGTTTTAAATAAAAACAGGGAACTTTTGGTTTTCAATAAAAAAGCCACTGAAGCTTATCTTTATCCATCAGTAAATCTTACGGCAAACTACGGATGGGGAGCAAACGGAGCAAAATTTCCGTTGACCAATGGTCTTAGTAACGGCGTTCTTTGGAGTGATTATTCAGCAATTGGCTTGAATGTAAATATTCCTATTTTCACGGGAGGAGCTACAAAAGCGAAGATCAACCAGGCAGAAATTGATATTCAGGATATAGATCAGGATATTCAGAAGACTCAGCTGAGCTTAGATCTTGATTATAAAAATGCAGTCACCAATATGGAAAATGCACTGATTAATATCGAAAGCATGAAAGATAATGTAGGATTGGCAGAAAGAGTTCAGAAAAATACTCAGTCGAACTATCAGTATGGCCTGGCAACGCTTACAGAAGTACTGGATTCTGAAAATGCTTTAACAGAGGCAAAACAGAACTATTCCAATGCATTGTTAGATTACAAGCAGGCAGAGATCAAGCTGATAAAAGCTAAGGGTGAACTAAACACACTACAAAACTTATAATAAACTAAAATGAAAAAAACTTTAATATATATCATCGTAGCAGCTGTACTGGTAGGGTTAGCCGCTTACAAGATTGCCGGTAACAAAGAAAAGCAGACGCAGGAAGTAAAAGAAGTTGCCAAGCAGGTAGATAAAATCAATGTTAATATTGTAACCGTTACAAGAGAAAATATTGATACAGACTATTCAGCCAACGGTACCTTTATTCCAAAACAGGAAATGAACCAGTCTTCTGAAATCTCAGGACGTATCGTAAGCGTTTTGGTGAAAGAGGGTTCAAGGGTAGGAGCAGGACAGGTTTTAGCAACGATCAAAAAAGATGCTATCGAAGTGGATGTTACCCAGGCTCAGAACAATCTGCAGAATGCTATTATTGATAACCAGCGTTATGAAAACGCATATAAAACAGGCGGAGTTACCAAACAGCAGCTTGATAATTCAAGACTACAGCTGAAAAATGCTCAGGCTGCAGTAAGAGCACAAGGTGTAAAAGTAAATGATACAAGCATCCGTGCGGGAATCAGCGGTACCATCAACAAGAAAATGGTTGAACCTGGAACAGTAGTCTCCCCTGGAACGTCAATGTTTGAAATCGTAAATATCAACAGCCTTAAACTTTCTGTTTTAGTAGATGAAAGCCAGATCGGAAAAATCCAGTTAGGCCAGGAGGTTCCGATTAAAGTAAATGTTTTACCTGAAGATTCTTTTGTAGGGAGAATTACTTTCATCGCTCCTAAAAGTGATGCTTCTCTGAATTTCCCTGTAGAAATTGAAGTACAGAACAGAGGAAACCTGAAAGCAGGTATGTATGCAACTGCTAAATTCAGTACAAACAATGGTGCGGAAACTCAGAACATGCTGACCGTTCCTGCAGAAGCGTTTGTAAATGGAGTAAGCTCAGGACAATTATTCGTTGTTCAGAATGGAGTTGCTAAACTGATCAAAGTAACCATCGGAAAAGTTTACGGAGATAAAGTTCAGATTTTAAGCGGCTTGAATGGAGGAGAACAGGTAGTAACCAGTGGACAGATCAATTTGGACAACGGATCTAAAGTGAATATTATAAAGTAGCAGATCTATGAAGTTAGCAGAAATATCGATCAAAAGACCCTCGCTGGTAATTGTATTATTTACAATTCTGACGTTGGGAGGTATCCTGAGTTATACGCTCATGGGATACGAATTGATTCCGAAGTTTGAAACCAACATGGTAACCATTTCTACGGTCTATCCGGGAGCTTCACCTGCAGAGGTGGAGACCTCCGTGACCCGAAAGATTGAAGATGCCGTAGGTTCTTTGGAAAACGTTAAAAAGGTAGAATCTTCTTCATACGAAAGCTTATCCGTAATCATGGTTCAGCTGAATGATGGAGCCGATGTAGACTACGCTTTGAATGATGCACAGAGAAAGGTAAATGCTATTCTGGCAGACCTTCCGGAAGATGTAAAAGCACCGTCTCTGAATAAATTCTCCTTAGATGATTTACCGATTATCACGATGAGTATTTCATCGGATAAACTGAACAGTAAGGACCTTTATGATCTATTGGATAAAAAGATTGAACCTATTTTCTCCCGTGTAAACGGTGTGGCTCAGGTGGACCTTGTAGGTGGACAGGAGAGAGAAATTCAGGTAAATCTTGATGAGAAAAAGTTACAGGGGTATGGACTTTCAATCGGAGACGTACAACAGGCCATTCTTTCATCAAACTTAGATTTCCCTACAGGAAGTTTGAAGACGAGAACTACAAAATCTACGATCAGACTTTCAGGAAAATATAAATCTACTGAAGAAATGAACAACCTTGTTGTTTCCAATAAGAATGGAGCACAGGTACGTTTATCTGATATCGCAACGGTGTTTGACTCTCAGAAGGATGTTGAAAAAGTAGCGAGATTCAATCAGTTTCCTACTATTTTGATGCAGGTTAAAAAACAATCTGATGCGAATGCGGTAGCAGTATCTGAAAGTGTTCAGAAGACCATTAAAACAGTAGAAGAAGCTTATAAAGTTCAGGGAGTAAAAGTAAAAATCGTAAACGATACTACAGAATTTACCCTAGAATCAGCCAACCACGTTATTTTCGACTTATTCTTAGCGATTATCCTCGTGGCAATTGTAATGTTATTATTCCTTCACAGTATCAGAAACGCATTCATCGTAATGGTTTCTATCCCGGCTTCATTGGTGGCAGCGTTCATCGGAATGAACCTGATGGGATATACTTTGAACTTAATGAGTTTACTGGGACTATCCCTTGTGGTAGGGATCCTAGTGGATGATGCGATTGTAGTTCTGGAAAACATTTACCGTCACATGGAGATGGGTAAAAGTAAGATCAGAGCAGCGTATGACGGAGCTTCAGAGATCGGATTTACCGTTGCTGCGATTACTTTGGTAATTGTGGTGGTATTCTTACCAATCGCAATGAGTTCAGGTCTTGTAGCCAATATCCTGGCACAGTTCTGCGTCACGGTAGTTATTGCCACTTTGTTATCATTGTTGGCTTCATTTACCATCATTCCTTGGTTATCATCAAGATTCGGTAAGCTGGAGCATTTAACAGGTAAGAACTGGTTTGAGAAATTCATTCTTTGGTTTGAAGGATTAATTGACAAATTCACACACTGGATCACAGGAATACTTGAATGGTGTCTGAAAACGACCTTAAGAAGAATTTCAACCGTAGTGATTACATTCATTGTTTTAATCAGTTCATTCATGCTGGTAGTATTTGGATTCATTGGAGGTGAGTTCTTCCCGCCAATTGACCGTGGCCAGTTCCTGGTACAAATGGAATTGTCAAAAGATGCAACCGTTGAGAAGACAAACCAGTTAACATTAGAGGTTGAGAAATTCTTAAGAAATGATAAAGATGTTGTAGATCTTATTACAACTGTTGGACAGCAGTCTACAGGTTTTGGTGGAGCTCAGGCAACCACATACCAGTCTGAGGTTCAGGTGAACTTAACAGATAAGTCTGAACGTACTGAAAGTACCAACATCAAAGCTGCAAAAATTAAAAGACAGCTGGAAGAGAAATTCACAGGAGTTGAGTTTAAAACAGCTCCGATCGGTATCATGGGTGCTGAAAACGCTCCAATTGAAATGGTTGTAACCGCTCCGGATAACGCTACGGCAGTAAAAGAAGCAACAAGAATCCTTGAACTATTGAAAAAAGTTCCTGGGGCAGTAGATGCAGAATTGTCAACAGATACAGGTAGCCCTGAAGTTCAGGTAAGTATCGACAGAGATAAAATGTCTGCTTTAGGTTTAAACCTTTCAAGTGTAGGACAGACGATGCAGACTGCATTCAACGGAAATACTGACGGAAAATTCAGAGCCGGAGAATATGAATATGATATCAATATCCGTTTCGGGGATGTGAACAGACAGTCTATTGATGACGTTAAAAACCTTATGTTTACAAACCCTCAGGGGCAGCAGGTTCGTTTAAGCCAGTTTGCTAATGTAGAAATGGGTTCAGGACCAAGTTTGCTTGAACGTAGAGATAAATCTCCATCTGTAAAAGTAAGAGCTAAAGCAGTAGGTAGACCAGTAGGAGATGTTGCTAATGAGTGGGCGAATCAGTTCATGAACAGCACCAAAAAACCTGTAGGTGTAGATTACATCTGGAGTGGAGATATGGAAAACCAACAGGAAGGTTTTGGTACGTTAGGAATTGCGTTATTGGCAGCTATCGTATTGGTTTACCTGGTAATGGTTTCCCTATATGACAGTTTCGTATATCCTTTCGTGGTATTGTTCTCAATCCCGTTAGCGATGATCGGGGTAATGGTAATTCTTGCCTTAACGGCCAACTCACTGAACATCTTCACGATGTTAGGGATGATCATGTTGATTGGTCTGGTAGCGAAGAATGCGATCCTTATCGTTGACTTTACGAATGCAAGAAAAGCAGCCGGAGCAAACACTCACGATGCCTTGGTACAAGCTAACCACGCCCGTCTTCGTCCGATCCTGATGACCACCATTGCGATGATCTTCGGTATGTTACCGATCGCATTGGCAACAGGGGCCGGAGCTGAGATGAACAAAGGTCTTGCATGGGTAGTAATTGGTGGTTTGACATCATCACTATTCCTTACATTGATCATTGTACCGGTAGTATACTCTCTATTTGACTCTGTTCTAAGAAGAATGGGTAAAGATACTAAAGTAGACTACGAAGCTGAAATGAAAGCAGATTATGTACACAGAGAACTAAATGAAGACGGATTTACTCCTAAGCATTTAGACAAATAAATTAAACCTTTAATTAACCGAAAGCGCTTCAGATTTTCTGAGGCGCTTTTTTGTTGATATTTGATGATTTAAAATTGGATTATATAGGTTTGGGCTAAAGCCGTTGGATGGTTTTTATTATTGTAAATGGGCTAAAGCCCATTTCTATTGATGATTATTGCGAATTAAGAAAATATTCAATATGAGCGGGCTTTAGCCCGCTTAAATTTATAACAGCCAATATTGGCTTTAGCCAAAACATAACATCCGGTTTTGGCAACAAAAAAGCTCCCGGTAAAACCGAAAGCTCTTCTATATTGTGGTAGAAAAAATTAATCTGCCATAGCCTCTCCGGACTTTCTGTAAACGAAGTTTCCGTAGATATGTCTTCTTGCAAAACGGCTTGGCGAATCAGCGTTGATCATTTTGATGTATGTGTTTCTAGGAACACCCATATATTCATACATATTTCCGTTCAGGTGCTGAACCGTTAAAATTGATTTCTCCAGATAGAAATCCTGAATATTAGATTTTGTAATGGTTTCAGTATATTCTTCTTTATATTTTTCCTGTGTTTCCGGATTAATACTTACCAAAAAGTGGTAGGCTTCAATCACAGACTTGCTTTTTTCTTCAGCTTCCTGCTTTCCTGCTTCATCATTAATGAATTTATCAGGATGGGTATCTTTCATCACATTTCTGTAAATCGTCTTTAATTCTCTTAACGTAACGTTTTTATCAACTCCAAGAAGGGTTCTGTGTTCACCAATTTTTTTCATATCTCTAATCCTTATTTTCGGGGTGCAAAATTACGGATTTTAATCTGATAAACCATAACTTATTCATTATTAATTTATTTGAATATTTTTGAACTTGGAAATTTATGATAGATAGGGGTAGGTGAAGATCGTAAAATTAACTTCCACAGCTAATTAAATGCTGAATACAAATTTTTATTCAGTTTAAAATAAATGAATCCATTTTTGAAATCAATCACCGTATTGAACCTTTTTAAAAACTGATTGCCAAAAAATCCCGCCATTTTTTCTGTGGAATCAATTCCTTCTGTAGAACCGGAAAGGGTAATCGGAAGGTTATAAAGATATTTCTGAGCGAATTGAACAGCCGGACAAAGAACAACAGGCATTTCATATACAGATCCGTCAGAACCTTGCGCTGTGGCTTTACCTATTGTTTTCATGGTTGTTACCAGAACATTTTTTTTTGCAAAAGGAGAAGCAATCGTAAGCACATCATCGGCACCGCTGTCGAGCCCGAAGAATCCTGAATATACTTTATCATTCACAATAATACTGCTTTCTACGGCAGGGTAGTTGTCGATCATATGGAGTTTTACCTTTTCATAACCTGTTAAATCCACAGACAGGTCATCTTCTTCATAAAACCGGATTTCATTTCTATGATAATCTATTTCAATGAGTTTTCCTTTCATCAGATCCGTTCCGAAAACCCCATCAAAATAGGCAGATTCATAAGGAATAAGAGTAAATTGTATTTCTTTTTTCTCGAAATCTCCAAACTGTACTGTATTATGACTGCTGTAATCTACAGTATTCAGTCCGTTAGAACCTTTGTTCTCGGACTTTCCATCAATTTTCAGCGGGATCTTTTTCTTTGAATTGCTGTTAATGACGGAGCCATCCGCACCGGTATCAAAAAGGAATTTAATACTGTCGGTTTTATTCACTTTACCATACACATACACGGAATTGTTTTCCAGAGCAAAGGGAAGGATAGTAGGTGTTTTTTGAGCTGGTACTGTTATGGACAATACCAAGGTCAGGAGAATAACAATTGACTTCATGGAGTAGTTTTAAAGGCGAAAATAGAGCGAATGATCACTTTCACAAAGAAATAACAAGCCATTAACCCTCTTTTAACCGTTCCTTAACCGTTCCCTGCAAACTTTACCAAAAAAAACAGCACCCGATCTGAGTGCTGCTATTCTATTTTTTTATGATTAAGTCTTTCAATCTTTTTAATGAGTCTACGGCTGATCACAAGTTCTCTTCAGCTTGGTGAAAATCTTATCAAACTCCTTGTAAGAGGTCTCTTCATTATCACGCTTTTGTCTGAAACTGCTGTTGGCACAGTTGTGAAAACCCAGACCAATCATATCGATTAATGCATAATCTTCTTTTTGAGGATCATTCATTTTGGCATCAAATCTTGCCATTACCCCCTTTGGATCAGCATTATTTCTGCTTTTAAGTTCAGTGTATGTTCTCCATGCTGCAAACATCTTTTCTCTGTCGGGAGAGGATATAGCATCAATCTGTTCTCTGCAGGTATCGTAATATTTACTGTTTTTCAATGTGAAAGGATCAGAATACGCAAGGATTTCCTCCTTATTGAGCTGGTATTCATTTTCAAAGGAATCAATGGTTTCTTCCATTAATTTTTTCCATTGGGGAAGATCAATTACTTTAAGGCTGTACAATTCCTTTTTCTTTTCTTCATACTGCTTTTCCAGCTCCTGTAGATAAGTTTCTCTGTTTTTACGGATTTCTTCCAGCTGGGCAATTTTAAAAACAGGCTGCGTATCAAATACAACGCCATTGAACTGATACAAAAGTTTATTGATCCCGTCTATTTCTTCTTTTTTATATTTGGCCGGGTCAAAATACCCTTTATTGTCACAGTTAAAAGTCTGATAGCTGTAAGGGGTCAGATTGTTTGCCTTTGCAGGAGTTTTTTGCCCCCAGATAGTAATGGATAAGGCCAAAGCAAGCCCAATCATCATTTTGTTCATGTACATAACCTGTTGAAAGAATCCGGATTTTTTGAATTTCTATGCAAAATTAAGGCTTTAAATTCGAAATATGAAGGATTAAATAGATTTTCTCAATGGTTTTTGCAAATTTTATATGAATTTTATACTGACAATTTTATGTTTTAGAAATTCAGGAACCTTAAATTCTAAAAAATGGATAGTAATAAACTGATACAGAGTTGTTTTTGTTAATAATAATTACTTACTTCAACAAGATTATAATCCGGATCACGGAAGTAAACCGATTTGATTTTTCCTACCGCTCCGGTTCTGTCTACAATCCCTTCAATGATTTCTATATTCTTCTGTCGGAGTTCTTCCATTACCTGATGAACATCTGTCTCTGCAATGAAACAAAGATCAGCAGAACCACAGGTTGGAGTCTTTGCTTTAGGTTCAAATTCATGCCCTTTCTGATGCAGATTAATCTTTTGATTTCCAAAAATGAGTGCTTTTCTGTTGTCTCCAAAAGTAACGACTTCAAATCCCATAACATGAGTATAAAATTCAATAGTCTTTTCAATATTTGCCACCGTTAAAACAAGATGGTCGAGATTTTTAATTTTCATACATTAATTTTTAGATAATAACGCTGATCAAAATTAAGTCTATTCAGAAGGTTATTGTCCTTTAATTGATTGTTTTTTTAGATTTAAAATAATAGATTTACAGACATTAACATGAAGCCATGATTTATTATTTTTTTCTTCTTTTTATTATTGCCGTTTTGGGAGGAATCTCTTATCTGATAATGCGTTTTTTCAAAAGATGGACCCGGAATAACAAATATGGATTGATTTTCGACTGTTTACTATTTCTTGCGGCATTTTTTCTGGTGTCATTCCTCAGTCTTTGTATTTTCTTTTCTACGGTTGATTTTTCGAGGTAATAAAGTTTCTTTTCTGAAGATTAAATAAGCAATAAAAAGATTGATTATAAGAGCTGCCCATACATTCAAACCATAAAAAAGTTGGTAGTCATGACGGGTTTCATGATAAAACAGATTTTTAATAATTCTGAAGGTAATGGCTGTGGTGGTGACTGCATAACTTAAGATCATATACATTCTGTGTGCGTTCACATTCCCATTTTTGATACAAAGTATGGCGGCAACAGTGAAATAAGCCCAAAGGACATCCTGGATCAGAAATCCTGTAATTCCGATAATGCCGCCATTGGAAAAAAGTCCCAATACAAAGCATGCCGGAACATTGATGATTAGAATATTATAAACATATATTTTCCCAATTATCTTATGAAGGTTTTTGTTTTCAGTCAAAAACCGATTTGAAAACTGGGTAAGACCCGCCAGAAGACAAAGCGTTATGGAAAAGATATGGATATAGAAAAAAGTCATCCAGTACGGATTGTTCACTACCTGCTGCTTAAAAGCCAGAAATCCTATGTTTTTTTCAAGAGAAGTATACTGGGAAATGGTTTTCAGCATCAGAATACTGAAAAGAAGGACCAAAAATAAAGCACTTACTTTAATGATCTTTATTCCCAAAGGCTTCATAGGGTATAAACGATTAATCTTCCAGTACGGCTCTGATCTGTTTTTCCAGATCTTCCATGTTTTCAAATTTTCTCAATTCCAGTGACTTTCCTGAAGATCTGAGCTCTGCAATAATATCAAGGATTAATTCTAAAGGCTCGGCTTCGTAGCCAAAAAGATGACTGTCGAAATTAGTTCCTACCAATAACCCGTCACTATTCATTCCCAGACACCAGTTTTCTACAAACTCGTTGAGAGGAATAGAAGAAGTTTCAAAATGATTCCACTCGTTTTGTATGCATGATTTTGCTCTGGCAGCATCAGACCAGAAACAAATGATCTGTACCTCTTCGCCGTCTTCAAATTCTGACTCGTTGGAATAGGTGGTTGCATAGCCATTGCCATCTCTTAGAGCATATACTGTTTCTGTCTCAGTAATTTTTTTAATGAAGTCTTTATGACGGTTCTCTATCGTAATATGATCTTGAAGCATTTTTTTGAATTATAAATTATAAGTGATGAATAGCAGGTCTTATGAAATTTCACTTCTGTTGATATGAATAATTTCGGGATTTTGACCATCAGAATCTCTTTTAGATCTACCATAAAGCCCTATTTCAAGATCATTCGGAGAATCACTGTCCAGTTCGGAAGGATGTACATATGTATACATACCATATCCATGCCCCGAAACCAGCCAGCCTTCAGTAAGGCTTAAATGAATTACATTGAAATCGCCGGCAGGACCTCCGGCATAAACCGGACCGAATTCTTTCATCAATTGTAATGCTTCTTCTTTCACATCCTTAATGATACTGATATCATCAAAAATAATATAAGTGCCATTTTCAAAAAGGACCCAATCCTGAAATTTGGGATTAATAGCAAGCTTCACATGTTCAATCATCTGTTAATAGTTTAAATATGAGTGATAAGTTAATGTTTTTATTTAAATATGAGGTTTTCAAATATCAATCATCATTGATTGCTACATGATTCCTTTGATCCTCAAATGTTGCAGAAGCATAATGGTTTTTGCATCTTTGATTTCTCCGGTATCAATCATTTTCAGACTTTCTTCAAATGATAATTCCAGAACCTCAATATTTTCACCTTCTTCTTCCAATCCGCCTCCATCATTGATTTTCATTTCATTTGAATACGCTGCAATGAAAAAATAAAGAATTTCCGTTACAGATCCGGGCGACATATAGGCTTCAAATACCTTTTCAACTTTGGAAATTTTATACCCGGTTTCTTCTTCAGTTTCTCTTTTGATACAGTCTTCCGGATTATCATTATCCAAGAGTCCGGCACAGGCTTCAATGAGCATTCCTGTAGAATTTCCGTTGATATAAGTAGGTAACCTGAATTGGCGGGTAAGAATAACGGTTTTTGAATCTGTATTGTAAAGAAGAATTACAGCTCCGTTTCCGCGGTCATACGCTTCTCTGCTCTGGGTTTCTGTTGTTCCGTCCTTTTTTAAAACAGAGTAAGTAACCTTGTTTAAAGTATACCAGTTGTCTGAAAGGATTTCCGTGTTTAATAGAGTTATATTCGGGTTTTTCATGAGAATATTTTCTGTGTTATAATAAATGGTATTAGAGTTTTTTAATTAATTTTTTTTGAATTTACTTCTTTAATAAGTCTTTTAAAGCGTTCTCCAGATCCGGAAATTTGAAATGGAAACCTGCATCCTGAAGTTTCTTTGAGGAAGCTCTTGAACCTTCCAATATAGCAGTAGCCAGCTCTCCGAATAAGAGTTTCAGGACAAATCCGGGAACATTAGGCATAAATAATGGTTTTTCAAGTACCTGGGCAATTTTCTTTGTAAGCTCTTTATTGGTGGCATGCTGCGGAGATACAGCATTAAAAGCGCCATCTGTTGCTGAGTTTTTTAAAGCAAATTCATAAATAGAACAGATGTCTTCAAGATGAATCCATGGCATGTATTGCTGCCCGCTTCCCAATGGAGATCCGATATAATATTGAATGGGAGGGATCATTTTCTTTAAAGCTCCGTCTTTTTCAGAAAGCACTACAGCAGTGCGTATTTTGACCACTCTTTCTGCCAGATCCTGTTCCTTAAAATCGTCAGCGGCTCTTTCCCATAAAACAACCACTTCACTTAGAAAATCGTTGCCTGGTGGATCGGTTTCGGTATAAATTTTTTCTGAAGTTTTTGTACCGTAAAAATTAATACCCGAAGCTGAAATAAAAGACTTTAGCTTAATCTTGTTTTTTCTTAAAGTTGTTCGCAGTAGTTCGGCGGAATCTACACGGCTGGAAATCAATTCCCTTTTTCTTTCCGGTGTCCAGCGCTTTTCCGAAATATTGGCACCCGCAAGATGAATAATGTGGGAAACATTGTCAAAGGCAGTTTCATCTATAGTTTTTTTTTGGACATCCCATTCATAGTCATGATCATGCACTTTTTTTCGGGTCAGAAACCTGATTTCGTATTCCTTGCCTATTTTTTTTGCCAGTTCTTTGGCAATCATACCGCTGGCACCGGTAATCAGAACAACTTCTTTCATAGTATTATCTTTGTGGTGGGTAGTTATGCCTGATTTTTTACAATCAGTACAAAATCATCTTCCAGAAGTTTATATCCGTAATCATAAATGAATTTGTATTCAGAGCCGTTTTTATAAACTTTCAGGTTGGTAAAATAATCGAAATCAAAACCTAAGCCATCCAGTCTGGATTTTGGGACTTTTGTTTTACCATCGGTATTTATTTCCATCAGGATACGGTAATTCTTGCGAAGTTTGTTATTAACATTCCGCATCAGATTACTGGAATCCTTATTCTGTTTATTGTTATAGGCGTTCCGGCAGGCATCGTTGCAGAATTTTTTATCTGATCTTCCGATGATTTTCTCGCCACATTCCAGACAATTCATGATTTTTATTTTAAGTGATGTTTGTGTCTTTTTTTCAGCAGTTTTTTGAACATGCTGTGGGTAGGGTAGCTTCTGTTGGGTGTAATATTATTAAAAAATAAGGCTACAATCAAAAGAATAATGCATCCTGAAAGAACAGGGGAGAGAACATACCAATATCCTAATTCCGGAATTTTTCCTGTAGAACTTACCGCAATCAAAGCAGTAGCTCCACCTGGCGGATGCAACGTTTTTGTATACTGCATCAAAACAATGGAAAATGCGACAGCCAAAGGGGCTGAAAGCCAGATGATATCCGGAACAAACTGATATACAGTAACTCCTACCAATGCCGACAGAACATGTCCGCCGATAAGATTTCTCGGTTGTGCCAGTGGACTCTGTATCGCTCCATAAATAAGAACACTCGATGCCCCAAAAGAACCGATCAGGAATATATTCTCCGTTTCTGCCAGCGAATGAGACTGGATAAATGCAATGATCCCGATCCCAAAAAATGCGCCTAAAAATGACCAGAAATGCTCCTTGTAATCAACAAGCGTCTCTTTATAGATCACATATTTTGAAACTCTGAATGTTCTTTTGATGGTCTTCTTCATTTACTCTTCTTTATTTTTTATAATTTGAATTAAATTGTCTGCAAACGGATGGGTGTACGTTCCGTTTTCATCGTAATCGGGATCTAAAATGGTGATCTCTATTCCAAAGCACAAAGGGTTTTCGAATAAAGGCTCCAGCATTTCTCTGAGATCATCATAACTGATTCCGTCTTCCATTCTGCTGTCTACGGCGGGCATGAGTTCATCTTTCAGAATATCTACATCAAAATGAATGAAAAATCCGTCCAGGCCTTTGTTATTTACCATTGTCAGAAAGTCTTCAGCCGTTTTTCTGAAACCATTTTCTCTGAGGTGATAAAGGTCAAAATAATGAATATTGGAATTGATAATCTGATCAACATATTCTTTATCATCAGTTTCTGCATTTCCACAGCAGAATATGTTTTCCTCGGAAAGGTAAGGCTTTAAACCGTCAATATTAGTCAGTTTCTGATGTCCGGTACCAGTAATAATGGCGAGATCCATTCCTGCCGCTCCTCCGGTTTCAGAAAGTTCCGGCGGGATAAAATCTGTATGCCCGTCAAGATAAAAAAGTCCGAAATTTCCGAGTTTTTTCAGAGCGATGGCATTTCCTATGAGAATGCTGCAGTCGCCTCCAAGAATAATATTGAATGTATTCTTTTCGTAATGATGGAGAATACAGTCAGCCTGTTGTTTAGCATATTCAATAACCTGATCTGCATTTCGCACTTTTGATTCCTCATCAAAGTCCATAGAATATTCAGGAGCTTCCAGTCTGAAAACGTTGGCAGGATTAATTCTGCTATGAAAACCAAATTTTCTGAGCCATTCCGGAAGTTTTCGAACTCCGGGTTCCGTCTCATGTTCCTTTTTGGTAAGTCCCAAATTGAGAGGAAACTCAAAAATATTGATGCTCCTTTTCATAGATGAATTTTCACAAAGATAAGGAATTATCCGTTTGTAAATGGATAATTGAAAAAACACTGATCAGGGGTTCGGTATATTTTATGAAAACAAAATAATTATTTATTAGATAAATTTTTAGAACTTTTAAGCCTGTTTTTTTATTTCCATATGTTTCGAAAAATTCAATATTCATCAATGTTTTTGCGTAAATATTTATTCATAAAGCTATATTGTTATGTATAACTATCTTGTTTTTATATAAATAAATGTAATTTTTATTTCACTGTATTGTGTTTTTTTGTAATTTTGATATCAACATTCAAAAAACAAACCATGAAAAAATCCAATTTATTACTCAGTTTTCTGTGTTCTTCATTTATTTTTGGACAGGTAGGGATCAACACCACATCTCCGCAAGGAGTTTTAGATGTTACCTCAGCTAATTCAGCAGTTGTACTCTCCAGAAATGCCAATCCTCCTGCCAATGTAACCACACCTACTGCGGGAATGATCATCTACGATTCCACCAATAAGACCTTAAGGTATTATAATGGCACCCAATGGAGTACCGTAATTTCTTCGCAAACATTAACAACAGCCAATGAAGGAGTGGTTAAGTTAAATAGTGGAGCAGGTGTGAAACCCTTCTTTGCCTTCAAATCTTCAGGAGGAGTTCCTTTAATGACGTATCAGAATGTTGTTTATCAGACACCGATGAACATTGTGACAGATTTTGCTGCACCACCTACCACCACATGGCCTGAAAATATTACCAGTCCGGTACCCGGAGATATATACAACCCTACTTCAGGACAGTTTTTGGAAAACCCTATTGCAGGTCAGGTTCATATGTGGAGGGTTATTGTAAGCTATGCCAATAAGAATAATGGTTCTGTAGCATTTGTGACAGTAAACCTTTCCAATCCACTTCCTCCTTCAACATTTTCCATAGATCAGACTGCTGTTGCTCCCAACGGGGTAACATCCGGAAATCTTGTTTTTTATCTGGTGAGTGTTGCCGATCCTTTATCTATAGGTACCGGGTATCTTATTAAAATAAAATCTGATACAACATTAGATGCTACTATTGATAGTGTAACAAGGATTTCTCAAGCCAAAGATTAATCTCATTATTAAAGCTTATTTTCAAACTTGACAAAAGTCAGACAAGAACAAACTCATCAGGTTTGTTCTTGTTTTCATGCTCAGTAATTATAACTATCAGATTAAACCAATACTTATTATGGAAAAACAAGCCGTTAAACCTGAGTTTACTTTTAAAATGTATGAAATATTAGGAGGCTTATGGTTAACCGGATGCGTAAAAACAGCTGCTGAGCTCAATATCGCAGATTGGCTGGCCTCTGGTCCGAAAACAATTTCCTTCCTTGCAAAGGAAACACAATCACATGAAGCCCAACTGTACCGGGTAATGAGAGCGTTGTGTGGCGCAGGAATCTTTGAAGAATCAGAAAACAAAACTTTTACTTTGAATGATTTTGGAGCTGCCTTGCAAACTGACGTGCCAGGAACAGCAAAAAACTTTGTATTAACCATTATGAATGAACACTTTCCTGGTTATGGAGACCTGACATATGCAGTTCAGAAAGGGAAAATACCATTTGAACATATTCATGGGAAAGATCTTTGGGGTTTTTATAAAGAATTTCCTGAAATAGGGGAAAACTTTGGTAAAGGAATGACAGGAATGTCCGGCATGGAACTGAAAGGGATTATAGAAAACTATGATTTTAAACCTTATAAAAAAATTGTCGATATAGGAGGTGGTAACGGAGTAATGATCCATGCCATTCTGAATAATGCTCCGGAAAGCTCCGGGATTATCTTTGATGAAGCCAATGTGATTGAAAAAACAATTAAGATGATTCCTGAAAACCTGAAAGAAAGATGTTCTGTAGCTACAGGAAGTTTTTTTAATGAAGTTCCTCAGGGAGCAGATTTATATACCATGAAATGGATTATGCATGACTGGAGTGATGATGAATGCGTACAGATTCTTAAAAACTGTTATAATGCAATGGCTAAAGGGGCAAAACTACTAATCATAGATGCCGTTATCCCGGATGATTCCTTAAATAAACGCCATATGGCCAAACTTCTGGATATTGTTATGCTGGCTTGCCTTACCGGAAAAGAAAGAACTTTAAACGAGTTTAAAATGATCATTGAAAAAGCAGGTCTTCAGTATAAGCAGCTTATTCATATTGGAACAGAAGCAAAAAGCATTGTGGAATGTGAAAAAATATAAATTTCAAATTTTAGTTGCATGATTAAGTAGGAAGGGTGCTCAATAATTTTGTTGAGTGCCTTTTTTGTTGGATTTTTTTAGATGAAAGCCAGAACAGAAAATTTTCCATATAATTTAAAATTTATATTCTTATTTAATTATAATGAGAAATTATATTTTACAGATAGTATATAACATTGTAATTTTTAAATGTGAATGTTTTTTTGTTATTTAAATTTCTGTTTTTTTAGATATTTAACGTAATAAAATAATTCACATAACATTTGATTTATTTTATAATTTTATAGAGCTTTTTAAATTTATTATGAATCATTTAAAAAAACAAATTATAAAAAAACAATTTTATTAGGTGCTATTTTATTAGCTGGTGTAGATCCGGTTTCCCTTTCAGAACCTCTTGCGGTACTGTTGTAAATGTTACGCAGACAGAGGGATATACAATGGAGCAAATAACAAACTTTTTACAATTTGTTAATTATAATGAGTGTGGTACCAAGCCCAAAGGAATAACGCTCTATATTCATTAATTACTCTAATTCAGATTTTCTGGCAAAGCATAAATATGTTTTGTTTGTATTATTTAAACTATGAAAATTTATTACAGCCTATTTTTCTTTTTCTTTATAATCATTATTAAATCTCAAGGAGGATTTAATGTTTTATATGAAGCTGATTATAAATTGGTTTATAAAAATCAAACTAAAAATGCGATTATTCAGGATGCTGCGTTTGCTCTTTTAATGAACGAAAAAGAATCTTATTATAAAAATATGAATCAATATGTTGGGGATTCCCTTCGTTTTGAAAAAAAGTTTCATGAAAACAGCCCGATTGAAGAACAAATGAAATACACTTCTGACTTTCCGGAAAATATAGGAACAACAACAGGAAAGATTTATGTAACTTTTAAAACATCTAATGAATACTTTAAATATGAAGAAACAAATACTATCAATTGGCAACTTATAAATGAATTCAAAACAATTGGAAAGTATAAATGTCAAAAAGCTATAACAAAGAAATATGGCAGAACCTGCCTTTTTTACCAAAGAAATACCCTTTTCCTTTGGTCCATATAAATTAAGTAAATTACCAGGGTTGATTATAGAAGTATTTGATGACAAAGATGATTATCATTTTATGATGTATAATTTCAGAAAAAGGAAGTATTATTGTAATTCTGCCAATTTACATCCTAATGCTAAACTAGTAAAAAAAGAAAAAATATTTGATTATCGACGAAAAGAATTAACAGATCCTACACTTTATAATAAATTCATTGAAGATACTGAAGAACGTCGTTCTCTCCTTAAAAAGGCTGGTGAAAGAGCAAAAAATTACAATCCAATTGAATTAAATATATAATAAAAAAACATCTGTCAAAGATGTTTTTTTTATTAAAAGACTTAATTTGATCTGCCAATTTATTTTTTAAGTCTTTCGATTTCTTCCTTAAGCAGACCAATATATTCCTGCATCGTCTTGATGATTTCTATGCTTAATTCATTTGTGATATATCCCATATTATTGGCTGAAAAACCACTATTTCCAACGTTTGATCCTGGGCTATCATTAAAAACAGGGTTTTCAATGATAATTTTAGCATCCTCTTCTTCGTAGATTTCTTCTACAGGAACCTCTAAAAATTGAGCAAGCTTATTCCATTCTGTCTGTGTTATAGATACAGTACCGCTTTCTTTTCTGCTATAATTGGAAACGTCAGTGGGAATCACCTCAGCCATTTGCTGTTGAGTGAAACCTTTCATCTTTCTTACTGTACGGAGTTTTTCTTTTTGCATATCAGACATTTTTACAAATTTGCAAAAAAAAATTAAATTAAAAAGAAAAAAAATCCTTGTCATACATCTATTTTCCAATGTTTTTTGAAAGAAGAATTTTATTTTAGGATAGGGCATTTCAACATTTAATTTTTACTTTAAAACTGACAATTATTGCTTTTTAAGCTTGATAAATATTGTTTTATACATAATTATATTTATTCTGTTATTCGTTTACAAACGACTACAAACGGATTTAAATAGTTTATAACCGACTGTGATATCGGAGCATCGCCATCTTTGCCACAGAGATTTGAGAAAGCAGTGAACGTCTCTTATCTGAATTTATTAATCTTTAAAATATAAAAGCTATGTCACTAAGAAACAAAGTAACATTAATTGGTTACACAGGAAAAGAAGTTGAAATGGTAAACTTCGACAACGGAAACGTAAAAGCAAGTGTATCCTTAGCCACCAGTGATCATTACACGAATGCGAAAGGAGAAAAGGTAGAAGAAACACAATGGCACAATTTGATTGCCTTTGGGAAAACAGCAGAAATCTTTGAAAAGTATGTTACCAAAGGAAAAGAAATCGCTGTTGAAGGAAAGCTTACCTACAGATCTTATGATGATAAGGATGGGGTGAAGCGGTATATCACGGAAATTCGTGTAGATGAAATCCTGTTGCTGGGAGGAAAATAATTCTAAAAAAACACAAATGATGAAAGTAAAAGTTTTTAAAATCAGGCTGCCTGAAGAATTTCTCTACAAAGACCAGAAAATGCTGGATGATTTTCTGGAAGGTAATGAGATTATGAAAGTAGAAACAGCCTTTGTGAGTGAAGAAAAATACTGGTCTGTAATATTGTATTTTGAAGATTTAAAACTGACAAAAAATACAGTAAAAGAACCAAAGGCAGTAAAATATTCTGCAGAAAATGATCTTTTGAATACAGATGAAGAAAAAATTCTGGATGCTCTGAAACTCTGGAGATCAGAAAAAGCCAGAGAACAAAATCTACCCACGTATTTCATCGCGAGTAATAAAGAACTGATATCTGTTGCTAAGTATAAACCTGCTAAGAAAGAAGAGTTGCTTGAAATCAAAGGGTTCGGAAAGCATAAGATTGAAAATTATGGTGAAGAGATCCTTGAAATCCTGGAAAGCGTATGATTTTTTGGAATAATTGATAGTATTAAAGGAAAAGCTGAGGGAAGTCTTTCTTCAGCTTTTTTATACTATGTAAAATTCCTTTCAATTCCTTACTTTTGCATTTATCAAAATGACATACAACAAATGAAGCCAAGTTTAGCAAAAGGGACGAGAGATTTTACGGCACAGGAAGTTTCAAGAAGAAAATATATCATCAATATTTTACAGAATAATTTTGAATTATTCGGTTTTCAGCCTTTGGAAACACCAAGTTTTGAAAACCTTTCTACATTGACAGGAAAATACGGAGAAGAAGGTGACCGCTTGATTTTTAAAATTTTAAATTCAAGTATCAATGAGGCAAAAGAAGAGAAAAAGAATCAGATGCTTCATGACTTTCAAAAAGCATTAGAAAAGCCATTCAGTGCAGAAAGTCTTACCGATAAAGCCCTTCGTTATGACCTTACTGTACCTTTTGCAAGATTTGTAGCGATGAATCATGGTAAACTGACGTTTCCGTTCAAACGTTCTCAGATCCAGCCGGTTTGGAGAGCAGACAGACCTCAGAAAGGAAGATTCAGAGAGTTTTATCAGTGTGATGCTGATGTAGTAGGAAGTGAGAGTTTATTACAGGAAGTAGAGCTGGTTCAGTTGTATCTGAAGTCTTTTGCCGATCTGAAAGTTCCCGTAACCATTCATATGAACAACAGAAAGATTCTTTCCGGATTGGCAGAATATGCAGGAATTACAGATAAACTGATTGATTTCACTGTAGCATTGGATAAACTGGATAAAATTGGAAAAGATGGAGTTGTAAAAGAATTATTAGAAAGAGAAATCTCTCAGGAATCTATTGATAAACTGGATTTCTTATTCAGCCAGTCAGACGATGCGCTGGAAAATCTTCTTCAGCTGAAAGAAAAATTTGCAGGAAATGAAATCGGTCTGAAAGGAGTAGAAGAACTTGAATTTGTTCTTACACAATCCCTGAACCTTGGTGTTGATATTCAAAACCTGGTCTTCAATATTACCTTGGCAAGAGGCCTGGACTATTACACCGGAGCGATCTTCGAAGTGAAAGCAGATGAAGTTGCTATGGGATCCATCGGAGGAGGAGGTAGATATGATAACCTGACTGAAGTTTTTGGAGTGAAAAACATTCCGGGAATTGGAATTTCATTCGGGTTAGACAGAATTTATCTGGTCATGGAAGAATTGAATCTTTTCCCTGAAGAAGCATCCGCCAAAATTGAATATCTGTTTGCCAACTTTGGAGGTGAAGGAATCACTGATGCCTTAAAGCTGATCATGAAGCTAAGATCCAAAGGAATTTCAGCTGAATTATATCCTGAAAATGCAAAGATCAACAAGCAGTTTACCTACGCTGAAAAGAAAGGTATAAAAAATCTTGTTTTTCTGGGTGAAGAAGAAATTAAAAATAATACCGTTACTTTTAAAGATCTTGAAGCTGGAGAACAGAAAACTGTTTCTTTAGAGGAGTTTTTAGGAGAATAATTTTTAATATTTAAAAAACAGAACAACTGCAAAATTACTTTTGTGGTTGTTTTTTTTTGATGGATGTTGAGAATTTAAATACTTTTGAATAAAAAAGGAATGACTAATAATTGTGCATTGTGTAATACAGAACTAACATCCATGGATACGCTTCTGGGAGCGAATACGCTTTCGGATGGTAATGTTTTATGCAATAAATGTTTGAATAAAGTGAGCGATATCAATGAAGAATTGCTTTACAATCTTAATAAATTCAGCATTAAGGATATCAATAAAATGATGAGTGCAGAAAAAGCTGAAGAAATTCAGGCAGTTACAATGGCAACACAGAACCTTCCTGCAGCCATAAATTCCGGATCTCATCAAATCTCAAAAGAGGTTTATAAGCGAAGACATCAGAAAATAAAGAATGAGCTGGAAATGCTTCATGCTAATCTGTCCATGTTTACCAAAGGAGAAATCAAAGAGCTTCCTTATCTGATTTCAGAAGATGAACAGATCACAGCAATTACCGATGCTCAGTTTGTCAATACATTGGATGCCGGAGTGTTGGTGGCAACACCCAAAAGGATGATTTCTGTATCAAAAGGAATGTTTGGTGCCGCAAAGATTAATATTTACCCTAATGAAAACATACAGTCTGTGAGCTTTGTAACCCATCCTAGATCTCCTATTATTAAACTTCATCTGGAAGAAAGAATAGTGGAGTTTGAATGCTATATGGATAAGGAAGACGCAGAGAAGTTCTATGATACCATAAAAAATATTTACAACAATTCTCAGGAAGAGTCTCCAAAACAAATCGGTACAGCAGGCAAAAGTGTTTCGGTTTCATCAGAAGAAGTTTTTAATCAGCTTGAAAAATTAGGAAAGCTGAGAGAGAACGGAATTTTAACCGATGCGGAATTTGCAGAGCAAAAAAAGAAATTATTGGAGCAATTAAAATAAAACCTTTAACACCAAATTATGAAGGATAAAGTATCTTCAAAAATTGTAGAAAGCTGGCTGAAAGGATGGTGCCTGTCAAGAGAAGTGTCTTTTCCTGTACTCTATAAATCCGGATTTCATGTGAACGTAGGAGATGAAAATCAGAAAGAACGTTTTGTATTTCCTGAGCTTAATGATGATTTTTTCCAGCTTGCCGAATCCATTGATGAACCCTGGATTTATCTGAAAGTATCCACTTCTCCTGACCAGTTTATAGAGAAAATTCCTGAAAGATGGCAACTGCAGTCACAGGGATATATGATGACCTGCTTTCATCCCATGAAATTTCCGGAAACCAGCCTTGCAGAAGGGTATCATCTTGAGTTTTCTGAATATAATACAACCTTTGTGATCGGAATTGTAGCTGAAAATGGCGAACAGGCTTCCATAGGCCGTGTCTCGCTTATAGATGACTGTGCTATTTATGACAGGATCATTACCGAAAAAAATCATCAAAGGAAAGGACTTGCCCGTTTTTTATTGAAAGAATTGGAGAAAACCGCTTTGTCCAAAGGATTTTCAAATAATCTCTTAGTAGCCACGGAAGAAGGAAAACTATTGTATGAAACCTTAGGCTGGAAGTTGTACAGTCTGCATACTTCCATTGTGATACCCTCAGAAGACTAAATGTTTTTATTGAATTAAATTTTTATTCTTAATAAACAGTAAATTAGACCTATAACCTTATGCTATGAGTGAAAAATCAAGACTTAACGAAATAAGAGAAGAACTTAAAAATCTCGATATCAGTCCTACCATATTTGCCCGGAAAGAAATTCATGAATTGCCGGATATTCTTTCACCGGAGGAAAGAATTGTCTATCTCGTAGAAGGTAGAAACAAACTGAACGACCATCATATTATTTTAGTAGCCACCGACAGACGGTTGATTTTTGTAGATAAGGAATTCATGTACGGATTGAAAGTAGAAGACTTTTCTTACAGTAAAATAAGCTCCATCCAATATGAAAAGGAATTCTTACTCGCCTCTATAGATATTCAGGTTAGTGATGATGTTGTAGAGATTGACGGAGTAGGAAAGTATCATGCTGAGCTGTTTTGTGAAAAAGTAAGAGATTTTATGTCACATCCGGAAACACATTTTGAGAGTAAAGTTGAACCTAGTGTTTTAGATCAGCTGGAACAATTGGGAAGATTAAAAGAAGCAGGGGTTTTAAGCGAAGAAGAATTTCTTGAGCAAAAGAAAAAATTGATGGAAAAATTATGATTGGTGTATACTGAATAATAAAAATCACTAATACATTTAAACTAAAATCATGGAAAATTACTTAGAAATTAATAAAAAATCATGGAACGCTAAAGTAGAACCTCATCTGAAATCGGATTTCTACTTTGTAGATGAATTTTTAAAGGGAAGAACTTCCCTGAACTCAATAGAATTGAATCTTCTTGGAGATATAAAAGGAAAAACCATTCTGCATTTGCAGTGTCATTTCGGACAGGATTCTATCTCCCTGTCCAGAATGGGAGCTGAGGTTACGGGAATAGACCTTTCCGACAAAGCGATTGATGCAGCCAGAGAGCTTGCAAAGCAATGTAGTACGGATACAAGATTTATCTGTTCAGATGTATATGACTTGCCAAATGTTCTTGATCAGAAATTTGATATCGTTTATACAAGTTACGGTACTATTGGTTGGCTTCCAGATCTTGAAAAATGGGCTGGAATTATCAATCATTTTTTAAAACCGGAAGGGCAATTCATTATGGCAGAATTTCATCCTGTTGTCTGGATGTTTGATGATGACTTTACAAAAGTAGCTTACAATTATTTCAATGAGAAGCCGATTGTAGAAACCTATGAAGGTACTTATGCAGATCAGTCTGCTCCCATTATACAGGAATATGTGATGTGGAATCACTCGTTAGCAGAAGTTCTTGATAATTTGATACAAAAAAATTTACAACTGAATGTTTTCCGGGAGTTTGACTGGTCGCCATATCCTTGTTTCAGACACGTAGAAGAATTTGAAACAGGAAAATGGAGAATTCCACAGTTTGGAAATAAAATACCTCTGGTATTTGCACTGGCAGCACAGAAAAGATAAAAGAATCAAAGACTACTCAGGTTTATAAGTCTATTCTGTATCATTTCAATTTATTAACGGTTATATACAATAAAAAGTCATCGCAATTACTATTACGATGACTTTTTCCTATATATGAATGTTAAAAAAAACTGCTCTGTGTTGGTTAGCTTAGGGAATCCTCAGCTTTTGTTTTTACTTCGTCCACTTTATTCTGAACCTGGGAAGCAACATCATTCGCTTTGCTTTTAAGGTCATTTCCCCACTTATTAAGATTGTCTTTTGCAGTATTGATTTTATCTTTTACAGCTTGTTGATCTTCAGGGCTTGAATTCTTATATTTCCAATAAGCTAATGCACCTAATCCTAGTAAAGCTAATAAACCTTTTGTCTTGTTTCCCATGATTTCTATTTTTTTATGTATTAATATTAAAATTTGTTGTTATGAATAATGTAAAATACGTGCCAAAAAAATAACTGGACTTATAAAAAAATGTTAAATTTAAGAAAAGACTTCAATTTTTTCACCATCAAAACTGGCAAAAACCATAGTGGGATACGAGTCCTGATGATAGATATTTCCCTCTTTATCAATAGCAATGGCACCTGCAAACCCATCGATGGTTTTAAGTTCATCAAACGTTTTGGTAAAGGCCTGTTCAAGGCTCATACCGTCAGTAACTCTGGTTACAATTTTTGCAGCAGTAGCATTGCTTACAATGTCTTCACCTACACCGGTACAGCTTACTGCACAAAAGGCATTGGCATAATTTCCGGCCACAGTGGCAGAGTCTGAAATTCTTCCGGGAATTTCAAAACCTTTCCCTCCGGTAGACGTGGCAACAGCCAGTTTTCCTTCGTGATCTATCGCTACACATCCTACAGTTCCTTTCCCTCCATTGGCTAGTTTGGCTTCGTATTCTTTTCTTCTTTGAGGAATTTCTGTAGAAAAATTTTCAAAACCATTTTCCGTAGCATAGAGTTTAGCGCCATTTCCTCCTAAAACTCTGTCATCTTCATTGATGAGGTCTTTAGCAACAAAAATAGGGTTCTGCACATTTTGAATATTAATCACACCGCTTAGTCTCTGAGTATTTCCATTCATAATGGCAGCACTCATACGGATAACACCATCGCTCTGGATTTGAGACCCGATTCCTGCATTGTATAGCGGATCATCTTCTAGTAGAGAAACGGCATAGGCAACGGTATCAAAAGCCGAGTGAGTTTTAAGGTAGTCGAATGCCTTTTGAGCAATTGCTTTTAAAGAATTCTGTTTTGCTGTTTTTACTTCGTGGCTTTGGTCGCTTTCCGAGAAAAAGCCTCCGTGGATGATGATTTTCATAGAATAAGAGTTGATGAATATTTTTACGAAGGTAATTTATTAATAAAAGATAAAAGATAAAAGATAAAAGATAAAAGATAAAAGATAAAAGATAAAAGATAAAAGATAAAGTTGGTAAACAACCATTATGAATCTGGATATCAACATCAATAGAGGTGGGCTTTAGCCCGCCTTACAATAAACAGATTAAATCCATTGGCTTTAGCCAAACTTAAAATATGAATATTAAATAAAAAACGGAACCGAGGTCCCGTTTGTATAGCTGTATTTATTGTTTTATTTATCCTGTGGTATCGGATTAAATTGAGAGTTTTCAATAGTCAATTTCTTTGTTGTAAGATCATAGTGATCGTTCATAGACATCACATGTACCGTTAAGTTATCAATAGAGATCGGTTCTCCCAGATTGATATTCGTAAGATTAGTGTCTTTGATAAATCTTCCGTCTACCAGAATTACAAGACCTGATCCTACAGCAGTCATCACGTCATTATGAATAAAAAGTCCTGTATCTTCACCCAATCCGATTCCCAGGGTTCTTGGATTGTTGACCACCGCCTGGAAGAGACGCCCGATTCTTCCCCGTTGTACAAAGTGCGTATCAATTATGACATTATCAATCAGTCCCAGCCCTTGAGTGGTTTTGATTTCGCCTTTTAATAAAGCTTCAGAGCTGCTTCCCTGATAGATCATATTTTCAGAAGCTGCAGCGGCACCTGCAGAAGTTCCTGAATAGATAAAATCCTGTTCCTGATATTTTAATAAAACCGTATCATGAAATCTTGTTCCTCCAAGAATAGAGGTCAGTCTCAGCTGATCTCCTCCGGTGAACATCATTACATCGGCGGCGTTTGCCCTTGCTACCATAGCATCAGAATTGGCTTCCTCACGGTTGTGGATATCCAGAACATTCACATTTTTTGCTCCCAGGAATTCAAATGCTTTTTTATATTCAAAACCAACGATCTGGGGAATTTGAGAAGCAGTGGTAACGATTTCAATGACAGAATTTTCCTTTAGTTTTGATTCGTTGATGATCTTTCGTAAGATCCCACGTTCAAAAAAATTAAGATTCTTTTCGATATTCTGATCATAATCGGTTTCAGCAAAACTTCCTTTGTTTACAGCGCCTCCGATAACTATTAATTTTCCAACAGGTTTCATCATGGTACAAAATTAAAAAATAATTCACATTCTTTGGCTAATTTCATGCCATCTTTACTTGATTTTTAATGTTTTAGGAATGTTAATTAAAATTAATTTTTTTTTGACGAATCTTTAAATGTGGTATAGTTTCGTTTAGGGTTTTACATTATCTTTGGTTTTGAAAGGAGTTATTGTTAACTGTTAAAATGCCAATAGACTATGAAAATCGAAAAGATTCAGGCACTAAGAGGTCCTAACATCTGGAGTATCAGAAGAAAGAAGCTGATACAGATGAGGTTAGACTTAGAAGAAATGGAGAATTATCCTACCAATAAAATTGAAGGATTCCGGGAAAGGATTGAAAAATTACTTCCCTCATTAATTACACACCGATGCTCGGAAGGAGTGGAAGGAGGCTTTTTCCATAGAGTGGAAACGGGAACCTGGATGGGACACGTCATTGAGCATATTGCTTTGGAAATACAAACCCTGGCAGGAATGGATGTAGGGTTTGGAAGAACCCGTGAAACAAAAACTCCTGGAGTATATAACGTAGTATTTAATTATATTGAAGAAAATGCAGGAATTTATGCTGCAGAAGAATCTGTAAAAATCGCAGAGGCTCTGGTTGAAGGCAGAGAATATGATTTGCATGCATGTATTCATAAATTAAAAGAAATCAGGGAGCGTGTCCGTCTTGGGCCTTCTACCGGAAGTATTGTGGAAGAAGCTGCTTCCAGAAGGATCCCATGGATAAGGTTGGGAACCAACTCATTGGTACAGCTTGGTTATGGTGTGAACCAACAAAGATTTCAGGCTACCATCACCGGAAAAACAAGTTCTATTGCAGTAGATATTGCGTGTAATAAAGAACTGACGAAAAGAATGCTTCACGATGCAGCGATTCCGGTACCGATTGGAGATCTGACGGTTGATGAAGAAGGATTAAATGCCGTGATCAGAAAAATCGGGTATCCTATTGTTATCAAACCTTTGGATGGAAACCATGGAAAAGGTTCTTCTATTAATGTCAACGATTGGGATGCGGCTAAGATCGGCCTTGAGCATGCTCAGAAATATTCAAGAAAAGTAATTGTTGAGAAATACATCACGGGATATGATTTCCGTATCCTGGTGATCAACAATAAAATGGTGGCTGCTGCCAGAAGAGTTCCTGCTCATGTTGTAGGAGATGGAGAAATGAACCTTCAGCAGCTTATAGAGAAAGAAAATAAAGACCCAAGAAGAGGCTATGGCCATGAAAATGTGCTTACCGAAATTGAAGTAGATAAAGACACTTTAGAATTACTTGATAAACTTCAATATAATTTGGAGACGATTCCTCAAAGAGGAGAAGTGGTTTATCTGAAATCCACAGCCAATCTTTCTACCGGTGGGACTTCCATTGATGTAACAGATATGGTACATCCGGAAAATATCACAATGGCAGAAAGAATTTCCAAAATTATCGGATTGGATGTCTGCGGGATTGATGTGATGGCAGAAAACCTTACACAGCCTTTAAAGGAAAGTGGAGGAGCTATTATTGAAGTCAACGCTGCGCCTGGATTCAGAATGCATCTTGCACCAAGTGAAGGACTGCCAAGAAACGTAGCAGCGCCGGTAGTTGATATGCTGTATCCACCGGGAAAGCCTTTTACCATTCCGATTATTGCAGTAACAGGAACCAATGGAAAAACAACCACAACAAGACTTATTTCTCATATTGTAAAAAGTAATGGTTACCGGGTAGGATTTACGACATCAGATGGAATTTATATTCAAAATACCATGCTGTCAAAAGGAGATACAACCGGACCACTTTCCGCAGAGTTTATCTTAAAAGATCCTACCGTAGAATTTGCAGTTCTGGAAACAGCAAGAGGTGGAATTTTACGTTCCGGACTTGGTTTTTCACAATGTGATATCGGAGTTTTAACCAATATTGAGGAAGATCACCTGGGAATGAATGACATTCACAGTTTAAAGGATCTTACCAAAGTAAAACGTGTGGTACTGGATAGCGTGAAAAAGAGCGGCTGGAGTGTTTTGAATGCCGACAATGATTATTCCATGAAGATTGTGAGTGATCTCGACTCTAATGTGGCTATTTTCAGTATGGATGAAAACAATCCTCATATCGTAAAATTTGCCAAAGAAGGAAAAATCACCTGCGTGTATGAAGAAGGTTTTGTCACCATCAAAAAAGGAGACTGGAAAATCAGAATAGGAAAAGCCAAAGACTTCCCGATTACGATGGAAGGAAAGGCCAGATTTATGATCGAAAACGTGCTGGCAGCCAGCTTGGCAAGTTATCTTTACGGATTCGGAATTGAGGATATTTCGAACTCTTTGAGAACCTTTATTCCAAGTGCTCAGCTGACACCAGGAAGACTGAATGTTTTTAAATTCAAAAACTTTAAGGTGCTGATTGACTTTGCTCACAACCCTTCCGGATACGAAGCGATTGAAGATTATCTGAAAAATGTAGAATCTACCAAGAAAATCGGTATTATTTCCGGTGTCGGAGACCGAAGGGATAATGATATCAGAGAGTGCGGAAAAATTGCCGGAAGAATGTTCGATTATATTATTATCCGAAATGAAAAGCATCTTCGCGGAAGAACGGAAGAGGAAATCAACGGATTGATTATTGACGGCATTAATTCTGCTGGCAGAAACGTAAGCTATGAGATCATTCCTAAAGAAATTGAAGCATTGAAACATGCTATTGGAATGGCAGAAGAAGGAACATTTATCACAGCTTTAAGTGATGTTATTTCCAATGCCATCGATCTGGTTCAGGAATACCAGGCCAAGGAATTGCTGGAAGACGATAAAAACTTATAAATACATCCTTATAAAACTTATAAAAATTGCAATACGGAATAAAAAACGTATTGCAATTTTTATTTTTGCTGTGCTGTAGTTGTTTTATCTCAGGAAATATGCACAATTAAATTCTTTTATTACGGTTTCCCGTAGGGTTACCAATATATTCTGTCCTTATATTTACGGAGTTTGTATAAACTAAAAGTACAAGAAGTTTTTTTAATGCCTTCCCTTTTGGGAAGGTTTTTGTTTTTTTATGACTGTAGTCGTATTTCCGAATTGTAGTGCATATTATATTTGAATGCTTGAAAATTTCACATGAAAAAAAAGCCACACATTTCCTCCCGGTGATCCGGGAGGTTTTTCTTTGTATTCGCTGCAGACAAAGTATGGCGGCTTATTTTGGCAGAGTGATTCGGGTAGTGTTTAAAGGTTTAAGATAAGCGATCTTTTTCTCAGCTACCATTTTTTCGAACAGTTTGTTTCTTTCAGGAATGGATAAATTAATTATTTTATCCAGTTCATTGATATCTGAACCGTTCCAACCTCCATTCTTCTTATGATCTTCCCTTATTTTCTCTATTATTTTAGCTTCTATTTCTTCCATGTTTTCCATGGTTCAAATATACTACTTAATAAACATTTGATAAACTAAAACAATCCATCCGAGTCCACATGTCCAGGTAATAAATCCAATCAGCTTCAATTGCCAGTCCGGGCTTTGAAATAGCAGGCAATCTTTAATAAAATCTTTCATCTTTCTAAGATACTTTGATTGAACGTTTTTTGTTTACGGAAATCCGTAACGATTATTTTTTTATGTTAAATCTCTTATTGGAGAATAATATTTATATTTGGTTTCTAACTAAAATCAAAACCATGAAAAATTTAAAAAAAATTTCCAAGGAGAAATTAAGAAGTATTACAGGAAATGGAGGGTGTCCTCCAGGCTGGCATGATTGCCCGCTTCCATGGAATGAAAAAGTGTGCATTCCACATGATAATGAAATGGCATGTCCCGATTTATAAAATGGTCCCTCGCTAAGAGGGATTTTTTGTTCTTATATTTTAAAGTTTAGACATCGTCGCCCAGAATCTATAGACTTCTTGCAGAGATCTACTGTTTTCTAAATAATTTTTATCAGCTTTCCCCGGTTTTCAGGCGTCCTGCTGCTCAATTTAAAATAGGGTGTTTTTCCCTCACTATTTTGGGAGTTACAGATTTAATTTTGCTCAACAATAAATAAAATGAAATCCATGAGAACAATCAATTACATCGTTATACATTGTACAGCAACACAGCCAGATGTTAAAATAGAAAGCATTAAAAGGTATTGGAAGGAAAACCTGAAATGGAAAAATCCAGGGTATCACTATATGATAAAAGCGGATGGAGAAATAGTGAACACTTTGCCCATCGGTCAGGTATCCAATGGAGTTGCAGGCTGGAATTCTCAAATTATCAATATATCATACATTGGAGGTATTGATAAAAGCGGTAATCCAGAAGATACAAGAACGGAAGAGCAAAAAAAATCTATTATCAAACTGTTAAGAGAATTAAAATCAACATTTCCTAAAGCTAAAATTCAAGGACATACAGATTTTCCCAATGTTCATAAAGCTTGTCCTAGTTTTGATGCTAAGAAAGAATATGCTGGGTTATGATAAGGTGAAGTACTGTAAGGCGAATTTTAAATAGCATTACGGGAAACTTAATATACAAACAATTAAAAACCAGTCCTTACGGTTTCCCGTAGTGTATCCCTGCACTATATCCGTATATTTACCATGTTTGTGAAAACACAGCGTACATGTCAATTTTTTTATCCTCCTTCTTGGGGGATTTTTTTATGATGGGAGAGGTCTTCAGGAATAAAAAATAAAACCTCCGGAATTTCGGAGGTTGGTTTCTATAAGTTTTCCCAGGTTTTCTTTATACTCTGCATTTTTTTAAGATAAAAATACAAAGGAATAAGTTCTAATCTAAGGGTGAAGCTGATTGTTGGATTGATGAACGGAATAATAGCCATCATTACAAGACAAATACTAATTCCTATGATTGCATCAATTATTGCTGCCTGTGGTGCCCAATCTTGTTCAAACCAAAGTCCGTAGGCTACAATCCCTTTAAATAAAAACAAGACACAGATCAAAAGTCCGGTCATTGAATAGGGATGATTGGCATTCATTCCGTATAATGATAAAGAGACATGAGTCATCAGAGAGCCTGCCATCAAAAAAATAGCAGCCAGTGCGCCTCCGATTAAAAAGATCCACAAGAAAACTTTAATCCAGGTGGGTAATAAATTTCTTCTTCGTGTTAAAGTGTGGTTTTCAAATTCTGCAAAAGCGGTTGGCTTTTCTTCCATGGAGTATTAGTTTTATAAGGTTTTTATCCGAAAAAAGCATTGGAACTACCGATCCAGATGGCATCTTTTTTATTGAAATCTACATTTACCATGGCGGCTTTTGTCATTCTTCCAAGATTTTCCAATAGGATAGGACGTTCGTCATTTTCCCGCCAAATATACAACAAACGGATCTCTGCTTTTGAAAAATCTCCGTTGATATCTTCAAAAATGGGTTCATAGTACACTTTTCTCTGCAAAATATAATTTTCCTTATCCTGAATAGCCTCTGTAATTTCCTTTGTAGGGTTTAAATTAACACCGCTTCCCGCGAATGAAAATAAAGGCTTTAATACAAAATCATCCAGGTTTTCATGTTCCGGGAATTCGTGCAGGAAATAACTCGTTGGAACAAACTGATGCTTCAGTAAAGGCAAAAGGAACTTTGATATTTTAAAGAACCAATTCGGGTGAGTGATCCATTTGACATCCACTTCCTCGCGGAAATCAAATTCTGTAGTAAGATCAGGAATATTATCCAGTTCATCAAATATAATACGGTTGTAGATTCTTTTGATTTCAGTTAGCTTACCATTATTTTCATAGTATAGCTTTCGTCCTTCTTTCTTTACTTTCGTCAGACATACGGTCTTGATGCCTATTAATTTTTCTGTCAGAGCAAAATCAATAGCCGTTTTCTGTCTTTCCGGAAAAATTTCGAGCAAGATGACATTTTCAGGATTTTCATCTCCTACAATCAGTTCTTTTAAATAGTTTTTAAAAGTTTCATGCGGCATAGGATTTCTGATCTCTGCAAGAAAAGGATAAACTTCACAATAGGTTTCCTCATATACTTTCTGAAAAGCATACAAAGAAGGAAATGCCTGAAGTTCTATCAGCTGAGGTTCTATTACTCCGTCTTTACTTTTACAGACTCCAAAATCTATGGTAAAAAAATGGGGTTGATGGGTATCATTGGGAACTCTACAGTTTTCAGGAATGGCTTTTTGAAGAAGTTCTGCCGGCATTGCCTTAATCTGGCTGATGATACTCTCGCTGGCGTCTATAAGCTTATTCTCAAATTCTTTAGTCAAAAAAATAGGACTTTCTGAAACTCTGAACGTAGGTTCTGTTCCTCCTTTTTCTGCCAGGATACTTTTGAGCTGACTGTATTTTTCCTCCGAAAACTCCTGATTGTACTGTTTTCTGTATTTTGGAATCATATTTTTTTCTTTTGTGGTGTTAAAAAAATCGGACGTTTATGCCCGATTGTTATAGGTAGCTAGAAGCTGTGAGCTGGGAGAGGGAAGTTCTTATAAACATTAAAATATTTACACGATCAGTTCATGAATAAAAGGATATCTAGTAGTCCCAACTCATAATAACTTCCGGCATCCTTCTTCCAGCTTCCAATCTTTTAAGCCAAAGATTCAGCTTTTTTCAAAATGTTTTTTTTTTGCAAACTGAAGGAATCGCGGAAGAATCTGATGTCTGGTCAGAATGATTTTATCTTCATCGTCTATTCTGTCCATGGTTTCAAGATATTTTTCCATTCCGAAGCTTTCAATCATGGCTTCCTTGTTTTTTTCATCCTTCAGGTTTTCGATCAGAGATTCAGGATTGGCTTCAGGGTGAAACTGTGTCCCGAATATTTCCTCCGAAAAACGAACGGCCATTACCGCTCTTTCAAGATTGATATGAGGTCGGAATTTTTCAATTGCCATAATCGTCATTCCCAGTTCTTCAAAACGCTCATGATCCGGTTCAATAAACTGGTAGGCTCTGGAATCTACCGCATAAAAAGGATCCTGAAGATTTTTGAACAAGAATTCTTCTTTACCTTCCTCTGTTTTATGAACAGGCATTACTCCAAAAGAATAAGACTTTCTTTTGCAGATATTTCCCAGATTCCAGTGAATACTTGCCAGCTGGAATGAATGACAGATCAGGAAAAGGTACTTTTTATCTTCATGGTCTTTGTTATGCTCAAAAACAGAGTCCAAAAAATTTGCAAACCGGTCTTCCCAGGCAAAACCTTCACGATGTGGGTTTCCCGGACCGCCTGAAGAAATGAAAATATCAAAATCTCCGATCTCCGGCATTTCATCTTTAAACCTCACGTCAAATGTCCTGATCACCACATTTTCTTCAGAGTTCTGCTGAAATGAGTCAGAAATTTCTTTAATGTTTCTGAAACCTTGATTTACATGATTGTTGTTCATGTCCAGCAGAGCAATTCGAATATCTTTCATTACATCATATTTTTTGCAAAGTTACCAAAATATTATGAAGCAGGTTCACCATGGGTGATGCCATATTCC
This sequence comes from Chryseobacterium sp. KLBC 52, assembly GCF_003347605.1. Taxonomy (GTDB): domain Bacteria; phylum Bacteroidota; class Bacteroidia; order Flavobacteriales; family Weeksellaceae; genus Chryseobacterium. The sequence continues at coordinate 70,313 of NZ_QDFZ01000012.1, forward strand.
GTTTCAGAGATCATATAATCAACCACTTTCGTCAGATCGCCTGTTTCCTTAAAGATCTGAAGCTGCCGGTCTGCGCCGGTTCCGTTTTCAAGAATTTTCCAGGCATATTCCACTTCGTGGCGGCATCCCAGATCGTCTACCACATCATCAATAAACTCTAAAAGTTCTTTCAATAAATGAGGATAAGGAACGGATTCCTCTTTCCCAAAATCGATGAGATGGGCTTCTATACCGCTTTTGGAGGCACGCCATTTATTTTCGTTCAACAGGAGTCTTCTGTAGCTTCTGAAACTCAGGTTTTGCTGGTGAAGTTTATAGATTTTGGCAACGAGACTCTGCATGATGGCAGCAAGACATACGGTTTCATCAATTCTTAACGGCATGTCACAGATTCTGAATTCGATTGTTGGATAAAACGGATGTACCCTTAAATCCCACCAGATTTTCTTGGCATTGTCGATGGTTCCTGTTTTTACCAGAAGATCTACATAGCTGTCGAATTCCGCCAGAGAGTTAAAGTAACTCGGAATACCGGTTCTTGGGAATTTTACGAAAATTTCCTGTCTGTACGATTTAAAACCTGTATATCTTCCGATCCAGAAAGGTGAATTGGTAGAAAGGGCATACACGTGAGGCAGGAAATACCTCATTACATTCTGAATTCTTACACCTTCTTCACGGTTGGGAATTCCAATATGAACATGCAGTCCGAAAATAAGATTTTCACGGGCTACATCTCCCATATCATCAACGATTTTAATATATCTTTCTCCCTGAGTGATATTGTTGTCAGACCAATGAGAGAATGGGTGAGTGCCACCTCCGGAAACACGAAGTCCCTGTTCATGGGCGATATTGATGAGGTGACGCCTTAAATTCGTTAATTCTGTTCTGGCTTCCTGGATATTCTGGCAGATTCCCGTTTCCATTTCAATCATGGATTCGTGCATTTCGTGCTTTAAGTTCTCACTTAAAACCGCTTTGCCGCCTTCAATGATTTTTGAAACGTGAGAAACCAGATCTCTGCTTTCAACATCAATGATCTGATATTCTTCTTCAATTCCAATAGTAAACTGATGATGCATTTATTTTGTGTTTTTTAATTCTTTTTCAATGTTATTTTATGGAATCTTTCACAAATGTTCCCCAGGCAATGTTAGGTTTCCCCGGAACATATTCTTTAGCTTTTTCAATAGCCAGTTTGGCAGCGTGCTCTATGATCCATGCAAAATTTTCTTCTCCTACAGAATTGCGGTCTGCGTCAGGAGCAGGATTACAGAAGTCGATAGCATAAGGAATACCGTCTCTTACTGCAAATTCCACGGTGTTGAAATCATATCCCAACGCTTGATTCATTTTAATGGTATAATCATGAATGGTTTTCAATAGCTTTTCAAGTTCTTCACCTTGTGTCTGATGGGTGGTGGCATATCTCAGATGAGGTGCATTTCTCGGCTCATAAGGCATAATGTGGACATATTTTTGGCCCAGACAATACACTCTGTAATAATCATCAAAGATAATTTCCTCCTGTACCATCATCACGAGCTGTTCCGTTTCACCCAGTTTGTTCCAGAGATCATCCGGATTTTCTACTCTGTACACGTTTTTCCAGCCGCCACCGTCGTGAGGTTTCATGTATGCCGGAAACCCTACATAATTGAAGATATATTCCCAGTCATGAGGGAATTTCAGGTTTCTGAATGAAGTTTCTGAAGTATTATCCGGCCTTTCGTGCGATGGAAGCAAAACTGTTTTAGGAAGTGGAATTCCCAGTTTAGACATCAGTGCATTGTTGAAAAACTTCTCATCAGCACTCCACCAGAACGGATTATTGATTACATAAGTACCGTTAAGGGCTGCATTTTTTAAATAAGCTCTGTAAAAGGGAACGTCCTGTGAAATTCTGTCGATAATCACCGCATAACCATAATCTGCACCCTGTTCCAATTTATCAATCGTAACGGGTTCAGCGATGATATCTCCACCTCCCATTTCATTTACTTTGTCTATAAATGCCCAGGGAAATGTGTCTTCCATACCGAAAAGAATTCCTACTTTTTTTGTCATAATTTTTGTTTTTAAGGTGGGTGTATATTTTTTCTATTTGTCTTTTTATTGCTTTAAGAGAAAAAGGCTCCTATAAAAGTTGGGAAGACCATTCTCCACAACGGCCAGTCGTGGCCAATCCATTTTCTTTCATCATACCAGAAATCTATGCCTTTTATCCTTAGTATTTCGGACATTTCAACATTTTTATCCTTGCAGATATCCTGATCGGAAGTACTAAGGACAATGTGCATATGTTTGTATTTCCAGGCTTCATCATTTCTTACAAATTCTCTTGGACAGTTAAAGTATACCAGATCATCAGAATAGCCATCCATAAAATTCCTTATGCTGAAAGCTCCCGAAAGACAAAACAGGTGAGAAACCACATCCGGAAATCTGAAAGCGAAATTAGCAGCATGATATCCTCCGAAACTAGCACCTGCCACAGCAACACGATGGGTCTTGTGAAGTTTTTGAATATAAGGAACAAATTCCTTGATCAGAAACTGTACATACCGTTCGTAGTTTCTTATTCTTTGCTGAGGAGATATGTTGTCATCGTAAAAACTCCAGCTGTCGATGGTCTGTACATTGTAAAGTTTTACTTTTCCCTGTTCTATAAACCAGTTGATACTTCCGTTGAGATGAAAATCATGATTCTGGGTATATTGTCCCTGGGAAGTTGGAAACATGATGATAGGGTGGCCGTAATGTCCGGTCACTTCTACTTTGAGGCTTGTTCCCAAAATATTTGAATAATACTCTGTATGTTCTATATGAGGCATTTTTCCTTATTTGGTTTTATCTTTTCTAAATTACATTTTAGTAGGGAATCTTGGTACAGATTGTATATTATGAATTCAATAACATTTTGAATATCAATGTCTCGGTTCATTGTTAAGAACTTAATTTATTGCTTTTCGGTGGCAGAATGTTCAGCATATCCGCATGAATCATTTCAGCAGCAGAATCCAGTCTGTCCTGTACAACGGAGGCGTCTCCGGATCTATATACAATTCCGACATGATAATCTATGGGAAGAAATTTGACAACTTCTTCGCATTCAAAATTGGTGTAGTTGGGTTCTTTATCTTTAATCAGTGCCACAATTAAGCCTGAATAATAGCCTGTAGGAGGAGAAACACTGTAATCGTGTCCTCTCAGAAGAGCATCTTCAATTTTCGCCCATTCTCTCCAGATATTGATCCCGCTTGAGGCTTCAACCAGGTCTGGAATATGAGCCCCGCCAACTCTTGATGAAGTTTCAAGGAAATACCATTTTCCATCTTCTTTTCCACGGATAAATTCTGTGTGGGTGGCTCCGTTGATCAGTCCGAAATTGGATAATACTTTAGCATTTATTTCCTCCAGTGCTTTAAATTCTTCAGAATATCCTCCTAAAGTTTTGGACCGGAATACTCCGCCTTCATGAGATACCTGCATAGGAGGAGCAAGGTATTTTGAAGCAGAAGTGAATACTATTTTTTTGTTGAAAGTAAGGCTGTCTACATGGTAAACGTCTCCTGATTTAAAGCTTTCCAGTAAAAAAAGATGACGTTCCTCTCCCAGAGTTTCCAGTGCTTCAAGAAGCTGTTCTTTGGAAGTTATTTTTTTGATTCCTGATGCGGATGCTTCGGAACGTGGTTTTAGTACCCATGGAGCAGAAACGCGGTCTGTAAATTCATCCACTTCATGATCATTGAAAACAGCGGTGAATTCAGGGACGCTGATCCCGGAATCTTTTGCTTTTTGGCGCATCGCCAGTTTATCTCTGAAATAGCGGTGGGTAGTCTGTCCCATTCCGGGAATACGGAAGGTCTCTCTGATTAATGCTGCTTTTTCAACATCATAATCATCCAAAGCCACTACGGCATCTACTTTTCTGGTTTTCATCAGGTGGGAAAATCCCTGAATCAAATGTTCCAGATTCCATACGGAAGGCTTTACCTCAGGCATATAGAATGCCTCATCAATAGCATGCCAGGGCCAGTTTTTTTCTTTGAGGTTTTCGGAGGTTACAAGGATGATTTTATTGCCGATCTTCTTCATTTCGTCCATAAAATCGTAGCCTTTGTAATAGCACGAAATACACACAATAGTTTTCTTCTCCATATAATGTTTTTTAATATTTAGTGGATTTTCAAAAATAAAAGCATTTATTTATTATTTTATTAATAGTAAAAAATGAAATATCATGAGTTTTTGAAAATCCACTAATCAATTATACAGAGTTTTTTTGTAAAAAACTAATTTTTAGTGATAATTTTCAATTAAATTCACCAGGAGTTGAACCCCAAAACCGGTAGCTGCTTTTTCTTTAGCATAGCCTACACTTCCAAAGGCTACTCCGGCAATGTCCAGATGAGCCCATTTAGGGTGATTTTCAATGAATTGTTCCAGAAATTTAGCCGCAATAATACAGTCTCCTACAGGTTTCAGAGAGATGTTTTTCATATCGGCTACATCAGACTGAATATCGTCTTTCCAGACATCCCATAAAGGCAGATTCCATACCCTCTGATTGGTCTGATCTCCCGTTTTGATCAGATTATTTTTCAGTTCCTCATTATTGGAGAACATGGCGGCACAAGTGTCACCGAACATTCTTACTGAGCTTCCCGTTAACGTCGCCAGATCAATCAGGAAATCTGTTTTATAGTTCCTGGAAAGATAAGATAAACCGTCTGCAAGAATCAGTCTGCCTTCCGCATCCGTGTCAAGAACTTCAATGGTTTTTCCGTTGTAAGCAGTGATCACATCACTTGGAAGGAGAGCCTTTTCTGAAACAGCATTATCAGTAATAGGAAGAACAGCAACAATGTTTACCGGAAGCTGCATTTCAGCGGCATAGATCAACGTTCCCAAAACAGCGGTCGCTCCACCCATATCAGATTTCATATAATGCAGGTTTGCAGAGCTTTTTATTGATATTCCTCCGGTGTCAAATAAAATACATTTTCCTACCAGTCCGAAAGTTTTGGCGTTTTTAACGGTAGTTTTATATTCTAAAATAGTGAAAGCAGCATCGTAAGCACTTCCTTGGTTTACAGAAAGATAAGCGCCTAATCCAAGTTCTTCACATTTCTTCCTGTTAAAAGCAGTGTACTTTAAGTCATATTTTTTAGCCAGATTTTTAAGGTAGGCACTTAAGATATCCGGTTTTTTCAGATTGGCTGGTTTGTTAAGCCAGTCCTGGCAGGCAGTCTGTCCGTTGACCAGTGCTTCAGCTTTCTGATTGATATGGTCTAGTTTTTTCTGGCTTAAATTTTCAAAATGCAACTCAAATTTTGCATTCCAGAACACATGTTTTTTATCAAAAGGATAGTTATACGTTCCAATCAAAAGTCCTTTTACAAATTCTTCGAACTGTTTTTCGTTCATGAAATCGGCAAGAGCCAACGTAGGCACTGCCTGCAGCTTTTCTTTCTGTGTCTGTGAAAACTTAGCTGCTACCTGCTGAATTTCGAAATTTTGTAAAGTAGATTTCCCTAATCCAATGAAATAAGTAATTCCTTCTTCATGAGCATTGACAAAAACTTCATGTTTCTTTCCTGTAAAAAAAGTGGAAATGTTTTTATTGAAATTTTTACTGGTTTTTGTCCATTCTTCCTCGGTAAACAGGTGGAGAACCTGAGTGTAATTTTTGTTTTTTTTATTGATTAGTTTCATAAATAGAGGTTATATTTTCTAAATTCATAAACATTGCTGTCTTCATTGGGTTCTGTCTGAAATTTTCTACAGCCATTTTAGATTTAGTTTTTTATGCTTTGTTGTTGTGGTTTTACTTCAACCGGATTTTCTGTATTATCATAGAAGAGCCATTCTATAGCCCTTGGAAACTCCTGTGACCAGTAAAATTCATTGTGAGTGCCTTCAGGATTGATATTGGTTTTAAATTCAAAATCAAAAAGTTTTTTCTCTTCCCATCGCTTCAGATATTCTTCAAAAATATGAATTCTTTTGACCATTTTAGAGCCTTCCTGACCTCCGCCGTAGAGATAAATTTTGGTTTTAAACGGAACTCTGAAATTCATCATCGGAAAGTTATTATTCGGTTCTACCCAAAGAGAAGGCGAGAAGATCAATAATTTGGAATACACTTCAGGATAAAGAAATCCACTGTATATGCTAATAAGTGCGCCCAATGAACTGCCCCCGATTCCGGTATTGTCGCGGTCTTTTTGGGTTCTGTAATTTTCGTCCACAAAAGGTTTTAAAGTGTCTGCAATGAAGCGGATGTATTTTTTTCCTTCAGAACCGTTCGCTACATGATCATTATCAAAAATATATTCTTTGATTCTTTCCTCGCTGCCATGTTCTATCGCAATGATGATAAGATCACCACGTCCGTACTCTGCAAGGATAGACAGTTTTTTATCAATCTCCCAGTTTCCGAAGCCGCTTCCTTCATTGAATAAGTTTTGTGCATCCTGAAGATATAAAACAGGATACCGTTTATCTGTGTTATGATAGTCGTACGGAAGCAGTGCCCAAACCTTACGGTAACGGTCAAGCTGCGGAATGTAAAAATTTTCGGAAATAACTTCTGCTATAGGATAATATTCTTCTTTGAACGGTCCCCAGTTCAATCTCCATTTTTCTACAGAATCTGAAGTTTTACCGGCATTCTTTTTGATTTTCCGGTTGGGCGTGATATTTCCATACTGATCCAGTTCTACATTCTCCCATCCGCCTTTTGTAAATTTATATTCAATATCCTCAGGAAGTACCTGATCTTCGATTTCTATACAATAATTGGAAGCATCAAGTTGTTGAAGCTGGAAATTATAATCTTTAGGGTTCCATATATTGAAATTTCCGGTAATAAATACCGGTCTGTCGTCTTTTTCTTCTGTATAAAGTTCAAACCTCATCGTTGTGTTTAATAAAATATTGATGTTAAATGTATAAAAAAAGATTGTTTTGAAATCATAAAAATGTGCGGTAAAAAATGATATATTTGATAGATAGACAAAACACGGAATGATGTTGACAATTATTTGATGAATAATTCATCGCTATTGTCAGTATTTTTCGTAGTTTCAGGGAAAATATAAATATAAACTGATCTTGATGAATTCTGTTAAGACCTACACGCTTTTCACCGATCATGATGTGTACCTTTTCAAAGAAGGCAGACATTATAAGCTGTATGGTAAATTTGGAGCACATTCTGCAGAAAAAGAGGGCGTAAAGGGCGTATATTTTTCCGTTTGGGCACCCAATGCAAAGAAAGTTTCCGTGATCGGAAATTTTAACAACTGGAATCACAAAGATCATATTTTGTTTCCGAGATGGGATGAATCAGGAATTTGGGAAGGGTTTATTGAAGGATTAACCTGGGGAACACTATACAAATATGCTATTGAAACCCAAGGGGGCGAAATTCTGGAAAAAAGTGATCCTTATGCGGTAAGCTGGGAACAGAATATTCAGGCCGCTTCTCTGGTTTCCACCACCTGGTACGAATGGAATGATCAGAAGTGGATGGATAGCCGCTGGGAAAAAAACAGGCTGGAAGCTCCGCTATCGGTATATGAACTGCATTTGGGTTCCTGGGTAAGAGAAGAAGATCAGCCCCAACGTTTTTTAAACTACAGAGATATTGCTAAAAAACTGGTCCCTTATATCAAAGAAATGGGGTTTACCCATGTGGAATTCATGCCCGTGATGGAATATCCTTACGAACCGAGCTGGGGATATCAGATTACCGGTTTTTATGCAGCAACTTCACGTTTTGGTTCACCACAGGATCTGATGTTTCTTATTGATGAACTTCATAACAATGACATAGGCGTTATTCTGGATTGGGTTCCATCGCATTTTCCCGGAGATGCTAACGGACTACACCGTTTTGATGGATCCTATCTGTATGAACATGAAGATCCTAGAAAAGGCTTTCATCCCGATTGGAAATCGCATATTTTCAATTATGGACGAAATGAAGTGAAATCCTTTCTGATCTCAAATGCCATGTTCTGGCTGGATCGTTATCATGCAGACGGATTGCGTGTGGATGCGGTCACCTCAATGCTTCATCTTGATTATTCAAGAAACGAAGGCGAGTGGGAACCTAATATCTACGGTGATAATGTAAATCTGGAAGCGAAAGCCTTTCTGCAGGAATTCAATACGGCTGTTTATAAAGAATTTGGGAATACTATCATGACCATAGCAGAAGAAAGTTCAGATTTTCCTATGCTTACAAAGCCTGTACATGACGGTGGTGTTGGATTTGGAATGAAGTGGATGATGGGATGGATGCATGATACGCTGGATTACTTCAAAGAAGATTTTGTTAACCGCAAATTCCATCATCATAAACTGACCTTTGCTTCCATGTATATGTATAATGAAAATTATATGATGCCTTTGTCACATGATGAAGTGGTACACGGAAAAGCAAGCCTTATTTATAAAATGAAAGGCGACGAATGGCAGAAATTTGCCAATCTCCGTACCTTATATGTATATATGTATACCCATCCAGGAGCCAAGCTGCTTTTTATGGGTGATGAATTCGGGCAGACCAGTGAATGGAATTTTACCCGAAGCCTCGACTGGCATTTGCTGAAATATCCTGTTCACAAAGGAATGCAGGAGATGGTAAAAGAACTGAATCACCTGTATAGATCGGAAACCGCTTTTTACGAAAATCAGTTTGACAAACATGGTTTTGAATGGGTAGAAGCGGATGATCTGGAAAACTCAGTGTATATATACCTCAGAAAAGGAAAAAGAAAAGATGATGTCCTGATGGTAGTTTTAAACCTCGCACCAAAAGTATTGGATTATAAAATCGGAATTCCTGCAGGAACCCATTGGGAAGTTGTTTTAAATTCTGATGATGAAAAATACAGTGGAAGTGGAGTAGAACCCGAAATTCTGGAAGAGAAGTATGAAGAATGGAGAAATTATCCAAAAACAATGACCGTGAAATTGCCGCCATTGGCTGGAATTGTTTTACGTCAGAAGAAAGATAAAAAATATAAATTACATAGAATTAAACACAAGAGATAAAGAATGGTTGTTTATCATTTAAGTACAGAATGTTATCCTGTCGCAAAAGTAGGGGGCCTGGCAGATGTGGTGGGAGCATTACCAAAGTATCAGAATAAAATAAAAGGAATAGAAGCTAAGGTCGTGATGCCATGGTACAATAAACCTTTTATTCACGATCACGAATTTGAAATTGTTTTTGATGGATTTATTCATCAGGGAACGAATATGCTGCAGGTTCAGGTGTTGAAAGAAAAGAGCAATGTGTTGGGATTTGAACTGTATATGGTAAGAATTCCGGGATTATTGGACAGGGAAAACCCTTATGGATACCAGGATGAAAACTTCCAGTTTCTGGCATTCCAGCATGGCGTTTTGCATTGGCTTTCTGCGATGAAAATCCGCCCTGATGTACTTCATTGCCATGATTACCATACGGGTCTTGTTCCTTTTATGGTAGAAAACTGCCATGAATTTGAATTCTTAAAAGGAGTAAAAACAATAGGAACGATTCATAATGGCGAATATCAGGGCATGATGAGCTGGACAATGGCACAATATATGCCTTCTTTTGACCATTACAAATGGGGACTGATGGATTGGAACGGATTCATGAATCCTCTGGCGAGTATGATTAAATGTGCCGATGCTTTCACTACTGTTTCGGAAGGATATCTTGAAGAACTTTTCATCAGCTTCCGCGGACTGGAAAGTCTGGTTCGTCAGGAATTCGGAAAAGCATACGGAATTATCAATGGTATTGATACTGAAGTCTGGAATCCTGAAACTGATCCGATGCTGGATTTTAATTTTAACAGCAAAAATGCAGTAGTTCAAAAGAAGAAAAATAAAGAAAAGCTTTGCAAAGAATATGGATTAAAACCTGAGCTTCCTTTATTTGCTTTTATCGGAAGATTTGCTACGGAAAAAGGTGCAGACCTGCTGCCTGATGTGGTGTGGCGAAGCATTAAGCAGAGCTATGGTGCTTTAAATATTATGATTCTCGGATCAGGAAATACCTATATTGAAAATAAACTGAAAGAGTACGACTATACCTACACCAATTTCGCATTGGATCTTGGATATAAAGAACATCTTTCCCATAAGATCTATGCTTCAGCAGATTTTCTTTTGATGCCTTCAAGGGTAGAGCCCTGCGGATTGAATCAGATGTATTCCATGAGATACGGAACCGTTCCTGTGGTAAGATATACGGGAGGTCTCAGAGATACCGTAGAAGATATTTCAACAGGGGGAGCAGGACTTAATTTTACGTATCCCGGTGTAGATGATGTTGTACATGCGATGAACAGGGCGATGGCGATTTATAATCAAAAAGGCGTCATGGATGATCTTATTCATGCCAACATGAATTTTGACTTTGCATGGGAGAAATCTGCAGAAAAATACATAGCTTTATATAATAGCTGATTTGAATGTAATATGAAAACAAAGAATGTTTTAAAGTAGCAGTAAACACTAAGAACAGAACAGTAAACTTAATAAAATAAAACGCAAGATATTTATGAATCGAAATGTAATCTCTATTGTTTTAGGAGGAGGCAGAGGAACAAGATTATTCCCGTTAACGTATACCAGATCAAAACCGGCTGTTCCTATTGCAGGAAAATACAGACTGGTAGATATTCCTATTTCAAACTGTCTGAACTCAGGATTGAATAAAATCCTGGTGTTAACGCAGTTTAATTCTGCTTCCCTCAATTCACATATTAAAAATTCTTATCACTTTGACATCTTCAGCAAAGGCTTTGTTGATATTCTGGCAGCCGAGCAGAATGTGGAAAATGACAGCTGGTATCAGGGAACAGCAGATGCCGTACGCCAGTCGATGAAACATCTTGAAAAATATGATTATGATTATATCCTTATTCTTTCAGGCGATCAGCTCTATCAGATGGATTTCAGGGAAATGCTGGATTTCCATATTGAAAACGGGGGAGACCTTACCATTGCTACCATTCCTGTCAATGCAAAAGATGCCACAGGTTTCGGGATCTTAAAATCCGATGATGAAGGAAATATCACTTCTTTCTATGAAAAACCGGATTTTGATACGCTGTCAGGCCTGAAGTCTGAAGTTTCAGAAGAAAATAAACACACCGGAAAAGAGTTTCTGGCTTCCATGGGAATTTATATTTTCACCAAGAACATCCTTAAAAAGATGTTTGATGAAGGCGCAGGAGATGATTTCGGAAAAGATATCATTCCGAGTTCTATCGGAAAGTACAAGACACTAAGCTATCAGTATGAAGGCTATTGGACGGATATCGGAACCATAGAATCTTTCTACGAAGCAAATCTCGACCTTTGTCTGGATCTGCCACAGTTTAACCTTTTCTCTTCCTCACCGATCTATACCAGAGCCAGAATGCTTCCGCCTTCAAAAATCAACGGTTCCTATGTAAGTAAAGCTGTTTTTGGAGATGGATGCATCATTATGGCAGATAAAATTGAAAATTCCGTGATCGGAAACAGGACCAGAATTGATAAAGGAAGTACCATTGTGAATTCCTACGTCATGGGAGCTGATTTCTACCAAAATACTACTGAAATTGTCATCAATGACAGAGGTGGACGTCCTAATATGGGAATTGGAAAATACTGCTACATAGAAAAAGCAATTCTTGATAAAAACTGTTACATTGGTGACAATGTGAAAATCATCGGCGGAAAACATATTCCGGATGGTGATTATGGAACCTATTCTGTTCAGGATGGGATTGTGGTAGTGAAGAAAGGAGCAGTGATTGCTCCGGGAACACATATTGGGTAAGAATTCTTAATATGAAAATACAGGTATAAATTTGTCTTATAAAATCATACACCTTATAATAAAGTATATGGAAAAAAGAAACCTAACCAGGTTTCTTTTTTTTGTTTATCATGATTTTATTTAGAAAATAAGGTCAATGAATATTCCAGGTCTGGATCTTTGTGTTCTTTTAATGATTGTAAGAAAAATTGGGTGTTCACCGTATGATCAGGAATTACCCCCTTACAGTTAGCAACATTCTCCTTATCATCACTGTTGAAGAATATTTCCGTTCTGGGAATAGAAATAGTGGACTTGGTATGAGGAAGTCTGTACGTAAGAAACCATGCTGCAGTCGTAAAATTGCTGCAGGAACCCGTTTCCTTTCCTACAATTGCGCCTCTTTTTTCACTTTGAAATAGAGAAGCAAAATAGGTGGCTGCAGAAAAAGTACGGTTATTGATCAATAAAACAATTTTTCCGTCAAAAAATGCGCCGTCTCTGGGATAGCTTTTTATATACGTATTATCCAGTCTTGAGTTTCCAAAATAATAATCTCCTTTTTCTGCTTTATCGAACCGCTGTCTCATGAAATTATTCTGGTCGGCAATATCCTTATCAGAATAATAACGGTTGGTCTGGGGATCTACCAGATGATCGTTGTAATTGATGTCAACAACTTTAGTTCCGTATTTGTATTCATTATTGAATGTTTTATCATTAGCAATGAAAGAATACAGTAGGGGAACATTACTGATGGCTCCTCCCGGGTTGTTGCGGATATCCAGAATAAGGTTTTTAATTTTCAGATCTTTTATTTCCTGGAAATATTTCTTTAACCTTTCATAAAAAAAACTTTCATCATAAGAAAACGATTTCACAGATAAATAGTAAGTGTCAGAATCAATTGTATAACCATAAATTCCAGCGTTTTCTGAAATCAGATCAACAGGCAATACAGAATGCCTGCTTTCATAATAGAATCTGGGATATTTAATACCTTTTACTTTCATGGTTTTCTGTTCCCTGCTAGATGTTTTGTATCGTAATGAGAAATCATTCGTACGATTTTTTAAAATAAAAGGAATATAAAAAGACACATCTATATCTTCCACTTTGATATTTCCGTCTGCGGCTTTAGGAACGGCCTGTAAAAGTTCTTTAGAGCTTATACCATTAATCTCCATAATCTCACTGCCTACTTCAATAGCGTAAGGATTGGATCCGTTTACAAATAGTTGCCCATTCTGTACATAAATCTGCAAAGGAAAAAAATGTAGGGAGCTTAAAATATTTTCAAAATAATTGGAATCTGCACTGAAGGAACTGTGTCCGTCCCCAATGATTCTAGTAGGATTGTTCATAAGCAGGCTGATATAGCTTGGATCTTTTTTAACAATATTACGGAGAGAATCTATTTTTTTTGCAATGATTTCCTTGCTGTGGAATCTGTAAGGATTGGGATGCTGTTTCTGAATGATATCAACTGCAATATCGAAGTCTTTCAGGTATCCATCCTGTGGGATTTCAGAAATTGAGTATTGGGAAAATACAATTGATGATAACAAAACCAATGGAAATGTACATAACTTCTTCATAAAAATAAAATTAAGTTGTTCCAAAAAACAATATGCATACCATATATACCACAGATTATTTGATATTAATCATTAAATCAATATTTTTTAATGCATTATTTTTTTTCAAAACAATCTGTATATTGTTCACTCTTTTTATTTGTATTATTTTTGTGCGATGCGTATTTTTAAAATCTTAGCGGTAATCATTATTCTTTTGGGGGGAGCTTATGCTGCGTCCATGTATTATTTTGTGGATGAAAGTAAAAACTTTACGATTGAAAAAGAGATCGATTATCCCGTGGATAAGGTTTTTTCCCAGTTTAATAACCTTCAGAATTTTACGAGATGGAATAACTTTTTTACCAGCTCACCATCCATAGATATTGATTATTATACGCCGTATGAAGGGCAGGGAAGTGCCATCAGCTATGTAGATCCTAAAAATGATACCGATGGAGAAATGTTCATCAGGTACGAGAACCTCAATAAAACATTGAAATATCAGCTTTTTGAGGATGAAAATGAAAATCCGACATTGGTTGACGTTAAATTCAAACCGGTTTCCGCTGAAAAAACAAAGATTACCTGGTATGTTCATACCCCGAAACTGTCTGTCTGGAAAAGAGTGGAAAACTTCTGGACTGAAGACCGTTTTGCGGAAAATATCAATAAAAGTATGGTAAATCTTAAAAACTCTTTAGGAAATAAAGTGGAAAAAGATAACCAGATGGCAGCCATCAAATATGACAGTTTAATAGTGGAGAATGAAGAAGATAAACTGTTATTGGGAATCAATGTAAGTACCTCAAACAAAAAAGATGCGCTGTACAAAAATATCGTGATGAATTATAACAAAGTCTATAATTTCGTGACGATGGACCTTGGGAAAAGAGATGATGAATTCGGATATCCGGTCTTGATTACGGACGCCGATAATTACAAAGACAAGGAGGTTTCTTATTTCCTCGGAATTCCACTTTCTAAAAAGATTGGAGTTTCTGACAATAATTTCAATTTTAGGTCCGTAAATCCGTCTCAAAATTACGTAATGTACTACAAAGGGAACTACGAGGGACGAATTCGGGCAATTCAGCAGCTTATTCAGAAAGCCAAAAAAGACGAGATGCGCTTCGGAGATATCCGTGAGACCTTTATTGAACGTCCGATGGAAGGTCAGGAGGTGAACGTTAAGCTCTCATTATCAGTGTATAAGTAAATTTTTTTTATTTTATTTTTTCTTAAGTTTTTTTAACGGTTTCAGACTGTTCTAACTCGGTTTTTTTTATTAAATTTGAAGATTAATTCTACAAATAAATTTTAATAAATAGATAAACTGTAATAATGGACAGATTTTCATTCCTAAACGCAGCTCATTCTCAGTTAATTGAGGATTTATACCAACAGTACTTAAAATTCCCGGACTCTTTAGAACCATCATGGAAAGCTTTCTTTCAAGGCTTCGATTTTGCTTTGGAGAACTACGGAGATGACGATAACACCCAGTTTATTCAGGCTTCAGCCAACGCTGCCCCGGCAGTTCAACAACAGATTTCTCAGGCAGTATCCAACGGAGAAGTTCCTGAGCATATCAAGAAAGAATTTAAAGTAGTAAACCTTATCGAGGCTTACAGAACAAGAGGACACCTTTTCACAAAGACTAACCCGGTTAGAGAAAGAAGACATTATACCCCTACTTTAGACATCGAAAATTTCGGTCTTTCTAAAGAAGATTTAAATACAAAATTCAACTGTGCTGTTGAAACAGGAATGAAAGAACCTGCTACTTTGGCAGATTTGATCAAGCACCTTGAAAGCATCTACTGTGATTCTATCGGAGTAGAATATATGCACATCAACAATGTTGAAGAAAAAGATTTCATCAAAAGATGGCTTCAGGTAAACGAAAACCACCCAAGTCTTTCTGCGAACGAAAAAACAGAAATCTTATTAAAATTAAACCAGGCGGTTGCTTTTGAAAACTACCTTCACACAAAATTTGTAGGACAAAAAAGATTCTCATTAGAAGGTGGTGAAACATTAATTCCTGCTTTGGATCAATTGATCTCAAGATCTTCTCAGCTAGGAGTAGATGAAGTAGTACTAGGGATGGCTCACAGAGGTAGACTGAATGTTTTGACTAACATTTTCGGAAAATCTTACAAGCAGATTTTCTCAGAATTTGAAGGAAAAGAATTCGAAGAAGATGTATTCTCTGGTGACGTTAAATATCACTTAGGATCTTCTAAAAAGATCAAAACAGCTTCCGGAGAAGAAGTTTGTATCAACCTTACACCAAACCCGTCTCACCTTGAAACGGTGGCTGCTTTGGTAGAAGGTATCTGCCGTGCAAAAGTAGACGACAAATACAAAGATTATTCTAAAGTATTGCCAATCATCATCCACGGTGATGGTGCTATTGCCGGACAGGGTATCGCTTATGAAGTGGCTCAGATGATGACTCTGGAAGGATACAGAACAGGAGGTACAGTTCATATAGTTGTGAATAACCAGGTTTCATTTACAACGAACTATATGGATGCAAGATCTTCAACATACTGTACAGACATTGCTAAAGTTACAGAATCTCCTGTAATGCACGTCAATGCTGACGATGCTGAAGCAGTTGTTCACGCTATCCACTTTGCGGCTGACTTCAGAGCAAAATTCGGAAAAGACGTTTATATCGACCTTTTAGGTTACAGAAAATATGGTCACAACGAAGGGGATGAGCCAAGATTCACCCAGCCTAACCTTTATAAGACTATTTCAAAACACCCGAACCCAAGAGAAATTTATAAAGATAAATTGCTTAAAGACAGCGTTACTTCAAACGACGTAATTGCTAAAATGGAAACAGAATTCAAAGCTCTTCTGGATAAAGATTTTGACGCTTCTAAAGAGATTGAGAAAAACGTAATGGATGTGTTCATGGCTGAAGATTGGGTAAACTATCCAATTGGTAAGAGAGGAGCAGTTCAGTTACCGGTAGATACAAAATATGACCTGGCGAAGCTGAAAGAATTGGCGCTTAAGATGTCAACACTTCCTGCAGACAAAAAGTTCATCAATAAAATTACAAGACTTTTCGATAACCGTATCAAAGCGATTGAAGGAAACTCATTAGACTGGGCGTTAGGAGAGTGGTTAGCATATGCAACCCTACTTGTAGAAGGTCATAATGTAAGAATTTCCGGAGAAGATGTGGAAAGAGGAACATTCTCTCACAGACATGCTGTGGTAAAAACTGAAGATACAGAAGAAGAATACATCCCGTTAAGACATGTTTCTGAAAACAGATTTGATGTATTCAACTCTCACCTTTCAGAATATGGTGTTCTAGGTTTCGATTACGGATATGCAATGGCGTCTCCAAATACATTAACCATCTGGGAAGCTCAGTTCGGAGATTTCGTGAACGGTGCTCAGATTATTGTTGACCAGTATTTAGCTGCTGCAGAAGAAAAATGGAAAATTCAGGACGGATTGGTAATGTTATTGCCTCACGGTTCGGAAGGACAAGGAGCAGAGCACTCTTCGGCAAGATTGGAGAGATTCCTTACTCTTTGTGCTAACGAAAACATGGTAGTAGCTAATATTACTTCTCCTGCCAACTACTTCCACTTATTGAGAAGACAGTTGAAATGGGCGTTCAGAAAACCATTGATCGTAATGAGCCCTAAATCTTTATTGAGACATCCTAAAGTGGTTTCTCCGCTTGAAGATTTCGCAACAGGTTCATTCCAGCCAATCTTGGACGATCCTACTGCAGATCCTAAAAAAGTAGAAAAAGTAGTTCTTTGTTCAGGTAAACTGTACTTCGAATTACTGGCGAAGAAAGAAGAACTGAACTGTGAAAACATTGCTTTAGTAAGATTTGAGCAGTTATATCCGCTTCAGACAGATGCTATCGAAGCCATCTTCAACAAATATGAAAACAGAAAACAACTCGTGTGGGCTCAGGAAGAACCTGAAAATATGGGGGCTTGGTCTTATATCCTGAGAAACTTCAGAGATACAGGAATCCAGGTAGTAGCTCCGGTACCAAGCGGTGCACCAGCTCCAGGTAGCCACAAAATGTTTGAGAAAAACCAAAATGCAGTGATCAACAGAGTTTTCGACAGAGATGATGCTCCTGCAAAAAGACCCGTTACAGCTTAATTTAAATAATAATCAATTAAAAAATAAAAAATACTCGATATGTCAGTTTTAGAAATGAAAGTTCCTTCACCGGGCGAATCAATTACAGAAGTTGAAATTGCAACTTGGCTTGTAAAAGATGGTGATTATGTAGAAAAAGATCAACCTATCGCCGAAGTGGATTCAGATAAAGCAACTCTTGAATTGCCTGCAGAACAAAGTGGTGTGATCACTTTGAAGGCAGAAGAAGGTGATGTAGTACAAGTAGGTCAGGTAGTTTGTTTAATTGATATGGATGCTGCAAGACCAGAAGGTGCTGCACCTGCTGCTGAAGCTCCAAAACAGGAAGAAGCTCCGAAAGCTGCTGAGCCTGCTAAACAAGAAGCTCCAAAACCAGCTGCTCCGGTAGCTGCTCCACAAACTTATGCAACAGGAGCTCCATCTCCGGCTGCTAAGAAAATCCTTGACGAGAAAGGAATGGATGCTGCTCAGGTTTCAGGAACAGGAAGAGATGGAAGAATCACTAAAACTGATGCTGAATTAGCGGCAGTTCCTGCATTAGGAGGAAGCCCTATGACTGCTACAGGTGCAAGAACTACCACTACCACTAAACTTTCAGTTTTAAGAAGAAAAATCGCTCAGAGATTGGTTTCTGTGAAGAACGAAACAGCAATGCTGACGACTTTCAACGAAGTGGATATGTCTGAAATCTTCAGATTAAGAAAGCAATATAAAGAAGAATTTGCTCAAAAACACGGAGTAGGACTTGGTTTCATGTCTTTCTTTACAAAAGCAGTAACAAGAGCACTACAAATGTATCCGGATGTAAACGCATCTATCGACGGAGACTTCAAAGTAAACTATGATTTCTGCGATATTTCAATTGCCGTTTCAGGTCCTAAAGGATTAATGGTTCCGGTATTGAGAAATGCTGAAAATATGTCTTTTGCAGGTGTTGAAGCCAACATTAAAGATCTTGCTACTAAAGTAAGAGACGGTAAAATTACGGTTGACGAAATGACTGGTGGTACTTTCACCATTACAAACGGAGGTACTTTCGGATCTATGATGTCTACACCAATCATCAACCCTCCACAATCTGCAATCTTGGGAATGCACAACATTATCCAGAGACCAGTAGCGGTGGACGGACAGGTAGTAATCAGACCAATGATGTACGTTGCCATGTCTTATGACCACAGAATTATCGACGGTAAAGAGTCTGTAGGATTCCTTGTAGCGGTAAAAGAAGGTATCGACAATCCTGTTGAAATTCTAATGGGAGGTGACGAAAGAAAAGGCCTTGGATTATAGTTTTTGATAAAATTATAACATAATATATGATCTCGCCTTAAAAAAGGCGAGATTTTTGTATTTATTAAGAAAATACTACAATGATGTTTTCAAAAATGACTTCTAATATCAAAGTTTCAGTAATACCTGAATATGATAGTAAAAACAGTTATCCTTCCGAAAACCGTTACGTTTTTAAATACAATATCACGATAGAAAATGACGGAAGCTTTCCTATCAAAGTATTGAAAAGAAAATGGTTGATCTTCGATGTCGGATTCGGATACACAGAAATTATAGGCGACGGAGTGATTGGATTGACTCCCGAGATAGGAACCAATGAAAATTTTGCTTATTTTTCCAATGTAATGCTTCGTTCCGGAGTAGGAAATATGAGCGGAAAATACCTGGTTAAAAACATGGAGACACAGGAAACTTTTGAGATTGATATTCCAAAATTCAATCTGTTGTCTGAAGTGTTGAGTAATTAATAACAGATGTTCTGTACCAAGTACAGGTTTTTACAAAGGAACCCGGGTTCTGTTTGTTTGTAAGATGACTAAAGCTTTTTAATTTTTGCTTTCATATACTCATTTACTTCATCATTGCTGGTGAGGAAGAGCTTTTCAAATGCCAGTAAAGATATTTTAGCACAAACTTCTGCATCAGCTCCTGCTCTGTGATGGGTAAAATCAATTTGATGATATTCTGCTAATGGCTTAAGCCCGTATTTCGGAAGGTAGTTCCATGATTTCTTGGCAAGCTGAATACTGCACAGATAGTTCAATTTTGGGGTAAACATTCCGTAGTGCTCCAGACATCCTCTTAAAACAGAAGCATCAAATCCCGCATTGTGAGCAATCATAAGACTGCCATACATCATATCCTGAGCTTCATACCAGATTTCATCAAAGGTAGGGGCATCTTTTACATCTTCCGGCTGAATTCCGTGTACAGCAATATTGAATTTACTGAAATAAGGAAAACTCGGAGGTTTGATCAGCCAGGTCTTTGTTTCTACAATTTTAGAATCCTGTACCACACAAATTCCCATCTCACAAGCGGAACTTTTCTCATGAGTGGCCGTTTCAAAATCTATTGCACAGAAATCCATTGTTTTTTATTATAAGTTGTTGGTTGTTATTCAGTTGCTGGTTCTATAGTTTAGAGTTTAATGTTCAGGGTTTAAAGTTTAAGGTTTAAGGTTTTGAATTTAAGATTAATTGAAGTTATAAATTTTTACCCTAATGAATCCTTAGTTCATGATAAGTAAAGAAAGTTGTAGTTTTCCGTAATCCCTATTACCTGCAACCTATTACCTATCATCTGCCACCCAAAAAATGTTTAAAAATCAGCCATTTCGATTGGTAGAACTGACTCTTCTGATGTTTCTGGCGAAGTTTCCATGTTCCGGGAAGCTGGGCATAAAATCCAAAATGGGCTCTTACTACAGCCCACAGATGGGGGAAACCTTGCTTTAAACCGAAATAAATTCCGGCAATTCCATCCAGACATAATCTGAAAAATATCAGGAAGATCAAGCGGGGGAAAGGAAGATTTTTAAACATCATAGAAAGATTATTTCTGATGTTTAAATACGTTTTCTGTGCACTCTGCTTGTTGAGCGTTCCACCTCCTACATGATAAACTTTGGATTTCCCGGTGTAATAAATCTTTTTTCCTGAATTGATAAGCCTCCAGCAAAGGTCAATCTCCTCCTGGTGAGCAAAAAATCTTGCATCAAAACCATTCTGTTCCCAGAAATCTTTTGAACGGATGAAAAAGCAGCATCCTGATGCCCAGAAAATCTCCGTTTCGTCATTATATTGGCCTTTATCTTCTTCCAGATCATCAAAAACCCTTCCCCTGCAATAAGGATATCCAAGATTATCTATCAAGCCCCCGGCAGCACCTGCAAACTCGAAATAACTTTTTTTATGATAAGATAAAATTTTAGGCTGTACCGCTGAAATAGAAGGATTTTTTTCCAACAGTTCCAATACAGGTTCTGTCCAGTTCTCAGTAACTTCTACATCGGAGTTCAGAAGACAGTAATATTCATTGGGAATGGATTTCAATCCTTCATTATACCCCCCTGCAAACCCATAGTTCTGATCATTTTGAATAATATGTACGGTGGGAAAATTCCTTTGTAAAAACGCAATGGAATCATCCGTAGAAAGATTGTCTATCACATAGATATCCGCACTCTGAGAAAATTGTACCACACCCGGAAGAAATTTCTCAAGCCAATTTCTGCCATTCCAGTTTAAGATGGCAATTGCCAGTTTTTTCTGCATGTCAATCTATTTTTTTTCAGAATCAAAATTCTTAATGGAATCCTGATATTTCCATTTTCTGTGTGACCAAAGATAGTTGTCAGGATATTTGTGCAAAGTGTTTTCCAATAATTTATGAAATTTTCTCACAACTTCATTTTCTGTAAACTTTTCACCATCCGGATATATTCTGTGATAATTAACCTGATAATAACCGCGTTTTACCTTTTTCATTTCACAATAGATGAAAACAAGATCCATCCTTGTGGCAAGCCTGTCATAGCCTATAAAAGCTGGAGTACGCTGGTTCAAAAATTCCAGTCCGTAAGTGACATGAGCGTGGTGAGGCGTTTGGTCAGCTACAAACATATACGCTGAATCTCCGTTATTTTTAGATCTGAAAATATTCAGAATAACTTCATTGGCTTCCAGTGCTTCATTTCCAAATTTGTTTCGGACTTTCTTCATCTGATTTTCCCAAAAATCACTGTTTACCTTTCTGTAAACGGGATGGCAGTGCGCCTGAGGAATAATTCTTGCCAGTGCATTGATCCATTCCCAATTGAAAACGTGCCCTGCCAGAAGAATAATATTTTTACCTTCTTCTTTAGCTTCGTGAAATAAATGCTGATTGATATGCTGCATCCTCACCCGGGATTCTGTTTCCGAAATGCTGAAAGATTTGATGGTTTCTACCAGATAATCTGAAAAATTAAGGTAGAATTTTTTTCTGATGTCTTTAATCTCTTCCTCAGATTTATCAGGGAAAGAGTTTTTAAGGTTTTGCGTAATAACCTCTTTTCTGTATCCTACAATATAATAATTCAGGAAGAAGATGACGTCCGAAAAAACATATAATATTTTCAGCGGAAGCTTGGAGATCAGATATAATATTTTGATTAGAAAATTCATAAAACACGCAAATTTAGTGATAATAAAATTATGGTTCTATTTTTGCAGAAGGATATATATTATTTTTTTTACTTTTATATTATGAAAAAATTGATAATATTCGCTTTCCTGGGTTTAAGTACTTTTGCTTTTTCGCAGGATGTAAAGAATTCGACTGATAAAGGAAAACAAAAAGCAGCTCTTATAGTTCCTGCAGAGCAGGCTAAATTAGAGGCTCAGAAAAAGGCAGCTGAAGAAAAGGCTAAGCTTCCTAAACCTTATGATCCAAAAGCTGATGCTCAGGCAGATATTAATAAATTAGTGGCCCAGGCTAAGAAAGAAGGCAAAAATATAATGATCCAGGCGGGTGGAAACTGGTGTATCTGGTGTCTTCGTTTTAATAATTTCGTACAAACTACTCCTGAACTGAAGGAATTAGCAGATAAAAACTATGTATATTACCATCTGAACTATTCTCCAGACAATAAGAATGAAAAAGTTTTTGCTCAATATATCAATATTAAGGAACAACAGTTTTATCCTTTCTTTATCATATTAGATAAGGACGGCAAAAAGCTTCATGTTCAGCAAAGTGAAGTTTTAGAATCAGGAAAAGGCTATAGCAGAGAAAAAGTAAAAGAATTCCTGGAAAAAGGAAAGATTCTTTAAAAAGAAACCCGTTCGTCAGGAACGGGTTTTTGTTTTTTTATATTAAGAAGCAGCACAAAATTCCATGCGTATTACACCTCTTCCATTAGCATCATAGCAAGCTGCGGCGCCTGAATACTGAATACACGAAGTACAAGAACTGATATATACCATACTTCCATCCGAGCAAGATGAAGCACATGATACTCCTCCTGTTAGTTTACTTAATTTCTCTCTTGATAATTTTTTCAAATTTTTCATGGTTATTGATTTTAGTTTTAGGTCGTAAATATATTGTTTTTTTAATTAAAATCCCTTTTCAGGGAGAAATTATAATAATTTTTTAATCCAGTTCAACTTTTTCTCAGAATAGGGAGGATATTTGATATTCGGTTCACCCCATGTTGCTTTTTCAAGAACTGCTTTTTGGTGAGAGAAGGTTTCAAAACCATACTTTCCGTGATAATTTCCTATTCCTGAGTTTCCAACAC
This sequence comes from Chryseobacterium sp. KLBC 52, assembly GCF_003347605.1. Taxonomy (GTDB): domain Bacteria; phylum Bacteroidota; class Bacteroidia; order Flavobacteriales; family Weeksellaceae; genus Chryseobacterium. Next base: position 93,456 of record NZ_QDFZ01000012.1, read on the forward strand.
CTCCAAACGGAAGATTATCATTGCTTAAATGCATCACGGTATCATTGATACATCCTCCTCCAAAAGAAAGCTTTCGGGTAAATTGATCTTTCTCTTCAGCATTTTGGGTGAAAAGATAGGCGGCCAGAGGTTTTTCGAGTTCTACAATGGAGTTGAGTGCTGCATTGTAATTTTGAAAACTGATAACCGGCAGGAGAGGTCCAAAAATTTCCTCCTGCATGATGTCGTCATTCCAGTCTATATGATTCAGAATTGTGGGCTCGATATAGCGTTTTTCTTCATCACAATAACCTCCGGAATAGACTTTTTCTTTATCAATAAGACGTACCAGGCGTTGAAAATTCCTTAGGTTAATAATTCTTGTATACTGTTCAGAATCCTGATCATATTTGGATTCTTTAATATATTTCCTGAGCATTTCCAGAAACTGTTCCTGAATGGTTTCTTCCACCAGGAGATAATCGGGAGCTACACAAGTTTGCCCTGCATTGAGGAATTTACCCCAGACAATTCTTTTAGCTGCCATTTCGAGATGGGCATTTTTCGTGACAATAGCCGGAGATTTCCCGCCGAGTTCAAGGGTTACCGGAGTAAGGTGCTCTGCAGCTGCTTTGTACACAATCTTTCCGACTTTTGTACTTCCGGTAAAGAATATTTTATCAAACCTTAGTTTTAAAAGCGCGGTTGTCTCCTCAATACCTCCTTCATACACATACAGATATTCAGGCGGAAAGTTTTCATTGATGATGGCTGACATTGCTTTCATGGTATTTTCCGCAATTTCACTGGGCTTCAGAATGCAGCAGTTTCCGGCAGCTATTGCCGCAATAATGGGAGAAAGTGATAGTTGATAAGGATAATTCCAGGCTCCAATTACCAGAATACAGCCCAATGGCTCTGAGTAAATTCTGCTGTTTCCCAGCTGATTGACAAGGTTGGTACTTACTTTTTTAGGCCTGGACAGAGATTTTAGGTTCTTGAGATAATAATTAATATCATTCAGAATAAAAGATAATTCCGTAGTGAAAGTATCAAATTTTGATTTTCCAAAATCCTTGTTAATAGCTTCATATAGCATATTTTCATTGGAAATAATAAGGTTTTTAAGCTTTTCAAGATACATTTTCCGAAAAGCAATGCTTTTGGTTTGCTGTGTTTTGAAAAAATCTCTTTGCTTCAGTAGAATGCTCTCAACTTCCATTGGTGACTTTTATAATATTAAACGTTCTTATTTTCAGGATCGTATGGATGGGAAATTTATTAATGATAATTAAATATTGATTTAAATAAAATCATTTTATATTATTTTTTAATTAATTTAATCATAAATATTGTGAAATTCATTGTTTGGTGATAAAAATGTTGTAGTTTTATTTGTATAAATTTTGCGGATGAGAAAATTGTTCTATTTATTTCCCTTATTCTTTTGTTATTTCAGTTACGCACAATGTACAAGCTGCGACGTTCAAAACCCTACAGATCCCAACTATCATTTTCCGGATAATACTACGGTTTGTTTTACTTCGGATATGACATTTAATAATCCGACATTCGGAACAAACGCTAAAATCTGCATTGCTTCCGGTGTTACCCTGCAGTTTCAGAATAATATCAGTGGAGTAATTAATGCTCCGTTGAGTTTTGAAGTTCATGGAACGCTTAATTTTAATCAGACATTGACAGCTGTTGCCGATCTTGATGTACATGTTTATAATACCGGAAATATAACGGTTGGAGGAGGCAATGGTAACCTTACGATGGACGGGCAGGTGAATAACATTATTAATGAAGGACTTATTGAACTTGGCGTTTTACAGTTAGGTGATAACACCAATAATACTATTGATAATTATGGGAATCTGAATATCAACGGAAACCTTAATATGAGCAGTTCTGCAACTACTTTGTTCAGAAATGAAGGAGGCGGACTGATATTGCTCAGTGGAAATTATGGAAATAGTGAACAGAGTGTCTATGTGAATTGTGGAACTATTATTTCTCAGAGCGGATTTAATATTAATGGCGGTAAAATTATTAACACAGGATTTTTTACCGTGGGGGGAGATATTAATTTGTCCGGAAGCAGCAGCGAAATTTACAATTTTGGTCTTTTTACCTCCACGGGAAATATGAATAATGCCCCTGCTGATGCTGTTATTTATAATGAAGGAGAACTGGCACTGAACCAATATCAAGGGGGGAATGCTGCCATTCAGGGACCTGCTTCCTCTACAAAAAAAGGATATATCGTTTTGCAAAATCCTATTCAGGTGGGAAATGTCGTGATTGGTCCTAATCTCGATTTCCGAAGAACTACTGGCGTATCTGATCCAGGCACGGTTTTCATGAACAGTAATCCAAGTTTTCTGACGAATGTTACCTATGATTGTGCTTCTACCAACAACTGTAGTGCACCCTTGATCATCAACCCTGGATTTTGTCCTGCTATTAATGGAGATTTGCCCCCAATGGCGGTAGATGACACCTATACTATTGTTGCAGGAGGATCTTCTGCAGGAATTGTTCTGGATAACGACTTTGAAACGTATGGCGGAGCACAGGCAACCCTTTCCAATGTTATTTTATCTCAGATATCAACATCAAATCCCAATATTTCATTGAATACAAATGACGGACATATTCTGGTAGCTCCGGGAACTCCTCCTGGCAATTATACTTTAGTCTATCAGATCTGCCAGACCGCTTCTCCGTCAAATTGTGATACGGCAACGGTAACTGTTACGATTCAGGGGAATGTACCTTGTTATAAACCTGCAGTGACAGCAGGAACCGTACTTGCTGCGGATTTTGGAATTACTTCATTAAGCAGAGCAGATAAAGGAGGAAGTAACTGGCCGGGAGTAAGAACAGGAGCGTGGGCTGTACTGGAATCAAAGAATAAAGGTTTTGTTCTTAACAGGCTTACCGATGCTCAGGTTGCAGCCATCCCACAGGCAGACCTTAAAGAAGGAATGATCGTTTACAATACGACACAAAATTGTCTGCAGGTTAATATTGACGGAACTGCCACAGGCTGGAAATGTTTCAATACCCAAACCTGTCCGGATTAACAAAAAACTGAATCGTTATGAAAAAAATAGCCTTAATCATTATAATAACAGCTTCCGGAATCTTTAATGCCCAGGTTGCTTTAGGAAAAACGACATTAGAATCAGCTTCATCATCTGTTGAGTTTGGAAATGAAAACCGCGGTATTGTTCTTCCTTGGGTAATAGATACTTCCGGTATTCAAAATGTGGTGAATGGCACATTAATATTTGATACTTCAGATATGAAAGTGAAAGTCTATCAGAATAATGTTTGGAAAGACCTTTCCGTGGATGCTGCAGGCGTTGCTGATACGAGTCTGCAGGATAGTCTGGCAGATCAGCCTGATGCAAAGGTTTCTATAGGAACACCATCATCTGTTTCCGGAATTCTGGTGCTCGAAGACAATAATAAAGCCATGATTTTACCGAAAGTAGCTTCTCCCCATCTCAATATTATTTCTCCTGCCGCGGGTATGATGGTTTATGATACCCAGAAAAAGCAATTGGCAGTTTTCAACGGAACAGTCTGGTCTTTTTGGGGAGAATAATTCTACATGATATTTCTTACCGCAATTTTTACAGGATGATACAACAGCAGTCCAATTGCCGTAACAAGTGCCAGCCAGAATAATCCCGTGAAAATTTCCATATTGGAAAGGAGGATAGACTGAGCGTTTATTTTAGCTTTAAAAGCTCCTGCCGTCATGGATAAAGAATCATTCACTGACAGTTTGGAAATATTAGCTCCGAAAATTTGACTCCATTGATTGTAAAAAACAGGATTGGTATCTGTAAAATTAGCACTGAGGGTATCAGCATGTTTTAATGTTAAAAAAAGCATCAGGTTTTGCATCAATGCATATCCGATAGCGGTTGTCCAGAAACGGGTTGTCGTTCCTAACGCTGTAGCATTGGATACATATTCTTCCGGAGTTCCTGAAATCAGAAAGAAAACAAGGGGGGTAAATAATAAGCCCTGCGCAACTCCCTGCAGAAATAATGGCGGACAGATGGTAGAAAGGGTAGTGTCAGGATAAAAAGTATAGGTAAACCATGCACAATCTATGGCCAGTAACAGAAATCCTGTGAAGAAAACAATCCTTGAAGAAATTCCACGAACCAGGCAGATTCCTGATAATAGTATTCCCAAAAGAGTTCCTGCCACATTCCAGTACTGGATGTTCACAATATAATCCCAGGGCCATTTCCATACGGTAGCCATGATGCTGTAGACATTATTCAACCCGGAACGGATCAGATAAAAAATGAAAAACAGAATCATTCCTGCAATCACATTTTTGGAGCTGAAGACTTCAAAATGGAACAACGGTCTCTTGGAATTTCTTTGTTTCAACATAAATAATCCTCCTGAAAGAAGAAATATAAACAGGCACATAATAATGGTATCAGACTCAAACCACATGAGTCTTTTGCCATAAATAATAGCATAACCGCCAGCCTGGAGACATACCCAAAGCAAAAACCAGCTGGTAATATCCAATTGGTACAAAGGTTTTTTAGGAAAGAATCTGTTTCTGTTGAATAAAGCAATACCAATAATCAGGACAAATACATGGAAATACACCATCATAAGAATCATATGCTGAAAATCGTAATCTTCAATACTTGATTTCAACAGGGAAGTGGTAATCGTTCCTCCGGTAAGCATGATCGTATACATGAAGAGATATGCTAAAACTTTGGCATGTTTTGTTTTTAATTCAGCAATAATTAAAGGCAGAAAAATAGCGCCTTCCAGCAACCCGAAAATTCCTTCTAAAAACCTGATCACCAATATGACATGATAATCATGGGTGACTGATAAAACGTAAAGAATGATTACGGAAATGGAAGCCATCAGCAGTACATAATATTTGACGCTGAAATAGGCCATAAACCGCTGTAAAACTAAAAGGGTAACCACAAATGTCCCGTACATCAAAATCATTAAATACTGGATGTCATCTGAATCTACATCCATAAAAGAAGATGTGAAGGCGCTGTTCGAATGTAAAAGCGACAACAACATCAGGTGGGGAAACAATGCCAGTATAAGAAGAGGCAGTTTCAGCCATTGTGGTACCCATTTATGATAAACTGTATTGTGTTGCATAATTTGTAAGCATTAAGCTTAGAAAAGGATATGGTAAATGAACAAATCGTCATTGAACCGGATTTAAAAATGCGAAAAGACAAAGGGCAAAGGTGTAAATAAGTAAAAGGTAAAATGGCAAATATGCATAAGAAAAAATTGGCAGATTCGCTATTTTGCAGTTTGCCTTTTCGCTAAAAAAATAATTTAATTTGAAAATTTGAAAATGAGAGAATTTGAAAATGATAATAAAACCGGATATTTTTATACTCTAAAACTCTAAAACTCTAAAACCCTAAAACCCTCCCACACTCAAACTCATATCTTCTTCGCACTCACCAGAACATTCATTCCGGAAAGCAGTTTTTCGTTGTCTTTATTGTTTTCCAGAATAATTTTCACAGGAAATCTCTGTTCAATTTTCACAAAATTTCCCGTTGCATTATCAGGTTTTACCAGGGAAAACTGAGAACCTGAAGCTGGAGAAACGGAAAGAATTTTTCCTTTAAACTCAACATCGGGATAAGCATCCGCAGTAATGATTACTTCCTTGCTCTGATCAATCTGTCCAAGCTGTGTTTCTTTATAATTGGCAATGATCCATTTTTCTTTGCTGACAATCTGAACCAGAGCTTGCCCTTCCTTAATCAGTTGCCCTTCCTGAATGGTCTTTTTTCCAACCCACCCGTCATAAGGAGCCGTAATTACAGTATAGGAAAGGTACAGTTTAGCATTATTAAGACTTGCAGAACTCTGCTGGATCTGGCTTTTTACAGGAGCAACTTTGGTTTGTTGTTCGTTCGCTCCGGCTTTTACTGCGTTTTTCTGCTGTTCCAATGCTAAAAGATTGGCTTTTGATTGTTCATAAGAAGCCTTTACATTTTCAAATTCCTGCTCTGTAGCTGCATCTTCTGACAACAGGTTTTTATATCTTTTAAAATCCTGTTCCGTTCTCCATATATCAATTTTTGCAGAAGCAATTTTAGCATCAATAATCTTTGTATCACTTTCTTTGGTGTTAACACCGCTTTCAATAGTACTGATGGTTGCCGTATTGGCATGAAGATTCGCTTCAGCCATATGTACCTGATTCACAAACTCTCTGTTGTCAATGACGATTAATGTATCACCTTTATGTACAAACTGGTTTTCGTTAAACTTTATCGTTTTGATAAACCCTGAAACCTTACTGGATACAGGCGTAATATATTGCTCGATCTGCGCATCATTCGTCGTCACATTTTTTCTCGAAAAAAGATAAAAGCTTACCATTCCTGTGATTCCGCTGATGATCAGGATCCAGGCCAGTAAAGTAATGGACTTGTTGATTCTTTTTTCCTTTTGTGTCAATTGTTTCTGTGCCATAGTTTTTATAAGTTCCCAATAGTATATTGGAGTTGGTAGTATTTAAGTTGTCGGTTAATTTTTACGGAAATAAGATTAGATTCAGCTTCCAGATACGTGTTGTCTGCATCTATCAGTTCAGTGATAAGACTTAGTTTATTGGCGTATTTAGTTCTTACAATACGGTAATTTTCCTTAGCCTGATTAATCGCTTCTTCAGCAATTTTTACCTTCTGGTCTGTCTCTTCAAACTTTTTATACGCTTCGTAAACATTGTGTCTTACATTTTCCTCGTTTTCTTCAATCTGCAGTTTGGCAAGATCAATATTTTCCCTTGCTTCCTGCATTCTGTACTTATTTTTGTACAGATTCTCGATAGGATAGGTAAGGTTTACCCCCACCATTCCCAGGCGATATGCATAGGGTTCAGGAGGAAAGAACATCATATTCGGATATTTTAAAAAATATTCTCCCCCAGCTGTAATTTTGGGTAAATAATTCGCTTTGGTAATCTTTTGATCCAGTTCTTTCAGAGAAAGATTCTTATGGGTGATTTCAACAGACTCATTTTTGCTTAAAGCTGTTTCTGTCAGTTCATCAACATAAGGAATGGCAGCATTATCCGAAATAAGATCTTCTGTATTGACATGCATTTCCTGATTTTCAGGAAGTGAAAGAATCGTTTTCAGTTTATGTTCTGCAATCTGAATATCATTATCCAGTTCTGTCCAGCTCATTTTATGATTGGAAAGCTGTAAAGAAGTTCTTAAGACTTCATTGACCGTTACAACACCATTAGCTTTCAACGCTTTTACCTGCTTGATGTTGACGGAATCTTCCTTCATTTTATCATTAATAAGACTCTGTTGCTCTTTTAAATGATGAATCTGTAGAAAAGCAGTAATGATGGCCATTTTAAGCTGTCTTTCGTCCAGATGGGTTTTTAAAGTTGAAATTTCAGTGTCTATCGCCGCTTTTTTCTCTGTATTTTTAATTTTTCCTCCCATGTATACCGGAATGGAAGCGGATAATGTAAAATCATACATTCCATTAATCACATCGTACTTGGTCGCATTATTAAATACGCCATTCTGATGCTGAAACAGGTTGGTGACCTGATTGTAGCTTGTATGAAATTCAATGTCCGGAAGTTTTTCCATTTTGAGATCTTTCTCTTTGGTAACGGACATTTCCTGTTTCAGATGACTGATCTGGATGTTTTTGTTGTTTTTCAAACCAATCTCTACAGCTTGTTGTAAGCCGAGATGCTGGTAATCGATCATCTGTGAATGTAAAAAGTTGCTCAATAATAAGCACAACGCAATGCACATATACCGGCATGCGTTCAATATGATATTCATAAATTAATTAAAGGATTTTTGCTAAAATGATTTTGATGCAGCAAAGTTACGATGAGAAGCTACAGACCCTATTTGTGAAAACAGAAAAAGATTTGCTCATTTACGCCAATTTAGAAATTCTTCTTACCTTTATGGAATGAACAACAGCCATTTTAAAGAAGTAGAAGAAGATGATACCGAATTTTACGTTTATCACGTCCTTACCGGAAATGTAACCACAGAGATTCATTATCACAGTTCTGCACAGTTAGTCTATGCAGAAGGCGGTATTGTACATGTTTTTACAGATCAGAAACACTGGTATCTTCCTGCCAGGTGTTTTATGTGGATTCCGGCCGGAACTCCTCACTATATTTTTTCTACCAGTCCGAAGGTTGATTTATATAACTTCTATTTTAAAAAGGAAGAAAATGAAAGTGGCTTTTTTGATGAAATTAATATTTATTCCGTAAATAATTTACTTCGGGAAATGATTTTATATACTAAAGAATGGGATGGGAAAATCACAAAAAATGATACGTCTAAATATTTTTTTCTCAAAGCTCTTAAAGGTGTTTTACAGGAGAAAAAACACAAACATCTTGCCTTTCCCATACAACATCCTTTTCCCAAAGATGAAACCTTACTGAAGATTGCAAGATATATCCATGCTAACCTTGAAAAGCCTCTCACGATCGAATCTACGGCAAAAGAATTCGGAATGAGTACAAGAACCCTTTCCAGGAAATTTAAAGAGATTCTGGGCATGAATTACATTCGTTTTCTACGGGCGTTGAGAATTACCCGCTCGCTTGAGCTGATGCTGGAAGGAAAATATAATATGTACGAAATTGCCATGATGGTAGGGTACAACAGCCTGTCGTCTTTCAGTAATATTTTCAAAAAGGTAATTGGTATTGCCCCTACGGAGTATCAGCATAAACTGAGAGGGGATAAGTAGTGAGTGGGAGGGTTTGAGGGTTTGAGATTTGGTTTACGGGGTGCGTGTTACGAGGTAACGGGTTTTATAGTGCGGGATAAACTTTCTTGCCTGTTCCTACGTATAAGGTTGTTAAAAAGCTAATTTAACGAGTAATAGCAGATAAGCTTTCCTATATTCCCCTTCCCTGAAGGGGTGGATTTTTGCAAAGCAAAAAGACGGGGTAGTTCATATCAATCTTACTCCAACGTCACCCTATACAAAAGAAAAACCACCTCAATAAATTGAAGTGGTCTGTATTTTGAGAAATTCTCAGTAGCTTATTAAGCTTCTTCAGTTTTAGCTTCTTCTTTTTTAGGAGCTGCTTCCACTGGAGCATCAGATACGATATCAAACTCGTAGTTGTACTCAACATTTCTGTGAAGTCTGATAAGAGCTGCGAATTTACCAGTTCTTTTGATCGTGTTACCAGGAATCTTGATGTATTTTTTCTCTACAGAAACACCAGCTTTTTCTAAAGCAGCAGATAGATCAGCATTGTTGATAGATCCGAATAATTTGTCACCAGCACCTACTTTTGCAGGGATCGTGATAGAAGTTTTCTTCAATTGCTCAACTACAGCGTTAGCAGCAGCGATTAATTTAGCTTCTTCTTCTTTTCTAGCTTCTAATGTAGCTTCTAAAGCAGCTTTGTTTTTAGGTGTAGCTAAAAGAGCAATTCCTTGAGGAATCAAGAAGTTTCTAGCATAACCTGGCTTTACGTTTACTGTATCAAACTCAAGTCCTAAGTTTTCTACGTCTTTTTTTAGGATAATTTCCATTGTTGTTGTCCTTTTTAAGATTTTAGTTTATATCTAAAATCAAGTTAGAATTAATGATGTATTCAGCAACAAAAGAAGAGGAATACCTCTTCTTTTATTTATTTTTTGTCTTATTTCAATAAGTCAGCTACGTATGGTAGTAAAGCAAGGTGTCTTGCTCTTTTGATAGCAGCAGAAACTTTTCTTTGGTATTTTAAAGAAGTTCCAGTGTATCTTCTTGGTAAAATTTTACCTTGCTCGTTTACAAATTGTAATAAGAAATCAGCATCTTTGTAATCAACGTGCTTAATTCCGTATTTTTTGAATCTACAATATTTCTTTTCAGATTTTGTATTGATATCAAGTGGAGTAAGGAATTTTACTTCTGATTCTCCTCCTGCTGAGGCTTGTTTAGCCATTTCATCTATTGCCATGTCTTGTCTTTTTTAAAAAATAGGGTTAATAATTAAGCTTTAGCTGCTTTTACTTTAGCTCTTCTTGTTACAGCGTACTCTACAGCGTGCTTGTCAAGTTTTGTAGTAAGGTAACGGATTACTCTTTCGTCACGCTTAAATGCTAATTCTAAATCAGCAACTACAGTACCTTCTCCTTTAAATTCGATTAAAGTATAGAACCCATTCTTTTTCAATTGAATTGGGTAAGCTAATTTTTTTAATCCCCAGTTTTCTTTAGCAACGATTTCGCAGTTCTTTTCTTTGATTAGATCTACATACTTGTTCACTGCTTCCTCTACCTGTGCCTCAGATAGAACGGGAGTTAAAATGAAAACAGTTTCGTAATTGTTCATAATGTTAAAAAATTTGTTAATTATTTCGAGGTGCAAAAGTAGAAAATATATTTCTTATATGCAAGAGGATTGGTGAAATAGTTAGCGTTTCCTGAGAATGTCTATTCATCTTTTTATAGATTTCTGGATTCGGTTTCATCTTTGGATCTGATCTCCGTCAGAAAATTCACCTTCAAAACATCATACAAAGAATGTCTGCTTACAAGGATAGAGGCAATAGAAGATACCATTCCGGCAAGCATCAGATGGAATATCAGGGAATGTCTGTCCGTCATCTCCAGTACAATAATGGCGGAAGTAAACGGAGCTCTCGTAATGCCGGTAAGAAAAGCTACCATTCCGCCCAGAATTACCACATTGGTTTCGTTGGGTGTTAAATGAATAGCTCCAGAAATAACAGAGCCTATACTTGCTCCCGCTGTAAGAGCCGGAGCAAAAATTCCGCCGGCACCTCCTGAAGTAAAGGAAAGTGCAGGGCCCAGCATTCTGAGAATGGGAACATACCAGTCTTCATGTTTATCTTTAGTAAAAAGAACACGCTCCATAATTTCTTTTCCCGATCCCAGAACTTCTCTGTTGATGAAATAAGCGATGGAAGCAATAATTAAAGCACAAATGATCAGAAAGATTACATTGGCTTTATCTGTCTTCAGTTTTTTCTTCTTCCAGCTATTGATTGTAAGCATGATAACCGATAACTGACTCGCCAGAATGCCGGCAGTAACCGCAACCAGTACAATCGGAAACATAACCATTAAAGAAACATCATTGGTTTTCGGATATCCCAGATATAAATAAGATCCTGCCAATGTTTGAGCGGTAAGGCCTGCAATAATTACTGCCGTAAACAAAGCCGTTTTAAAGTAATTGATATGGGTTTTTGACAACTCTTCAACCGCAAAAACAATTCCTCCAAGCGGAGTGTTGAATGCTGCTGCCAGTCCGGCTGCCGCTCCTGTCATAATCATGTTTTTCTTTGAAATTTTCGGCCACCATTCGGGAAGGTATTCATTCACTTTTCTGAAAACGGAACCCGCAATCTGAATAGTAGGACCTTCACATCCTACCGCACCTCCTCCGATTACGAGGATCACGGAAGAAAGTATTTTGAAAAAAATAATTTTAATACTTAACAGATTTCGAATCTTTCTATGTTCTTTTGGGTTGGCCAGTTCTACAGCTGCCATCACCTGTGGAATACCACTTCCTTTGGCATTGGGCGCAAATTCTTTCACCAACCACCATGATAATACAAATCCTATAGGAGCAATAATGAAAATCATCCATGCATGCCAGTCGAAAATAAAATTCATGAGATGTTCACCCCATGCAAATACCTGTGCATACATCACAGCAAAAAAGCCTGTAATTACAGATCCTATCCAAAAGGGAATAGCCTGAAGCAGATTGTGTTTCAGTTGTTCATTCCGTATATTATCGAAGGAATTTTTGAGAGATCTTTTTATGAGGGCGAAAATTTTCAGCATCTGCAGATTTTGAGGGATGAAATTACGGTAAAATCTGGAAATTATATTTCATTTAAAAACTTTGAGATGATTTCGGCACTTTCAACCGTAAGAATATCAGGAATACCAAAGCTTAAAATACTGTTTCTCACTTCAAGTTTAAAATTTTCATTGGGAAAACTTTTGATAATTTCTTTTCTCTTTTGAGTTAAAAAATTCATGGTTTTATATTGATCATTTCCTACTACATAAAAATCTTTAAACTCACGGTCTTTAAAATTAATATTGAAACTGCTGAAAATTCCTGCAACCTTATCCATTAATTTCTTTTTATTGAGGGAAATATATCCAAAGTTTTCATCTAATTCTTTTAATCCCCAAAGTTGAATGGTATCATATTTACGTCCTAAACGTGCACCTCGGGAAGTCATGCCAACTTTACTGACAATAAAAAGATAGAAAGTACTTTTTTGGTTTTTGTCTTTTACTAAATAACAGATTTGCGGGATAAATAACGGATACATATCATGAGAGCTGAATCGTTCATAAGGAGATTCTTTATTATCAATCACTGAAATATCATATGACTCAGAAAGGAGATCAAAAACCTCAGTAATTAATTTTTCATCTTCCTCTGTGAAATCAAAAAATCGTGTAATGTCATATTTTCTGTAATCCGGATCCATTTTCGCAAATAATATTTGTTTAAAAATAATGCTAATCAATCTAATTTCCAAAAAAGTTAGCACAGTATATAAATATTTTAAATAATTATTGATTTGATTTATAATTGTTGTTTTTGTTGAATATTTGATATTTATTTGGTAGGATAATTAGTCTTTTGGAGTATTGTTAAGCTTGGTAATGAAAAAACAAAAAAGCCCCCGATTTAATCGAAGGCTTTCATTTTATATGATCAACAATAAGCAAAATTACTTATTACTGATTATTTATTACTTATATTTCTGTGTTCAGATCCCAGTTTTCAAGGTAGTCGTGAACGTGCTTCAGCATCATTCCTCCTAGGGAACCGTCTACCACTCTGTGATCATAAGAGTGAGACATGAACATTAAGTTTCTGATAGCGATTACGTCTCCATCAGCTGTTTCAAGAACTGCAGGCTTCTTAACGATTGCTCCGATGGCTAAAATAGCTACCTGAGGCTGAGGAATGATAGGTGTTCCCATAAGGTTTCCGAAACTTCCTACGTTAGAAATTGTATACGTTGCCCCTTGAGTATCTTCTGGTCTCAATTTCTTGTTTCTTGCTCTGTAAGCCAGGTCATTGATTGCCTTTGCAAGACCTGAAAGAGATAACTGATCAGCATTTTTGATCACAGGAACAATAAGGTTTCCGTCCGGAAGGGCAGTAGCCATACCGATGTTGATGTTTTTCTTTTTGATGATGTTTTCACCATTTACAGAAACATTGATCATTGGGAAATCCTGAATGGCTTTCACTACCGCTTTTACGAAAATAGGCATGAAAGTCAGTTTTTCACCTTCACGTTTTTCGAATACAGCTTTGTTTTTATTTCTCCATTTTACAACGTTGGTAACGTCTGTTTCAATGAAAGAAGTAACGTGTGGGGCAATTTGTTTTGCTTTTACCATGTTTTCAGCGATGATCTTTCTCATTCTGTCCATTGGAATGATCTCATCACCTGCACTTACCGGAATGGTAGCTGCAGGAGCAGATACTGCCGGCTGTGGAGTAGATGCTGCTGGTGCCGGAGCCGCCTGCTGAGCTGGCTTGCTTCCTCTGTTAGCAACATACGCTAATATATCTTCTTTGGTAATTCTTCCTTCTAAACCGCTTCCCTTGATAGTTTTCAGTTCAGTTTCAGAAATGTTTTCCTGTTGTGCGATAGATTTTACGAGTGGAGACAGATAAAGATCTCCTGAGAATTCTACGTTTGAAGCAGCCATTGTTTGTAAAGGCTCTTCAATCGCTTTTAAAGTTTCAGCATCCGGAGTAGCCGCCGGAGTTTCAGTTTTTACTTCTTCTGAAGCTGTGCCTTCTCCTTCAATTTCTAAAATAGCAATGGCTTCACCTACTTTTGCAACTTCATCTTTTTGCTTTAAAATTTTTACAATTTTCCCCGAAACTGGTGTCGGTACGTCTGAATCTACTTTATCTGTTGCAATTTCTACTACGGAGTCATCCTCCTTTACGTTATCACCTTCATTGAATAACCAAGTGATAATTGTCGCTTCCATAACCCCTTCTCCCATGGATGGAAGCAATAATTTGTATTCTGCCATTTTTGATTTTTAGATTTTGACAAATATATAAAAAAAATCGGTTTTTTTAAGAAATATATAATCTTAGCTAAATTCGATATAAATATTTTCGCCTACATTCAGTCCAAACAGGCTTTTAGCACCGTTTTTCTTGCTTCCTTTGTAGATGGTAAGCTCCAATAACTGACTATCATTGAAGATAGCAGCAGACTGCCCGTGGAATTCGGTCTCCCTTTTCCAGTCTGAAACCACCTCTGTGTGGCTTGAAAATATTCGTGAAAGGCTTAAATTTCTGAATTTTATCGTAAAACTGCTATAGCCTTTACTGATGTTTTCAAAAAAATCTTTATTGATATTTGATATTATATTTCCGAAATTGTCAATATAAGTCACTTCACCAATAATCATTCCTTCCGATTCATTATAAACCGCTCTTGGAAACATGAGTTGTTTTGCAGTGTTTATTTTTCTTCCTATAACTTCAGGAAGTCCACCATTGGCAAGATGCACTGCTGCAGGAACAAAAATGTCTGTAGAAGTGAAGTTGATAACGTCATCAAAACGATTGTTCAGTGTAAGCTCGTAGATCGCTTCCGGTTTAATATCAAAAAATATGAGGCTTAAAAGGCCGTTATCTGCCGCCAGGAAGTAAGATCCGTCAGCTTTATAAATAAGATTCTTTCTCGATTTGTTGTAAAAACTGTCTACGGAAAGAATGTGGATGCTTCCTTTGGGAAAATATTTATATGCATTTCTTACAATATACGATGTTTGTATAAGGTTGAATGCCTGGATTTCGTGGGTGATATCAATAATATTAACCTCAGGGTTTAGAGACAGAATTTTGCCTTTCACAGCGGCAACTCTGTAATCTAAATTTCCGAAATCCGAAGTAAGGGTAATAATTGACATGAGCAATTTATAGAATAGTGTAGTATTGCAAAGTTATTTAAAATAAAAAGAAAGCCCGAAAGATTGTTGAAAAGAATTTGATATAAATTTGAAAAAAAGCTTTAATTTTAAAATCTAAAAATAAAAATACTGCATGTTTGAATTAACATATGATTTGGAAGATATCGATGCGAAAATCTTCTATGGAGTTAATAACCAATATTTCAACTTAATAAAATCAAGCTTTCCAACCATTAAAATTACAGGAAGAGATCATTTTATCTTTGCCATGGGAAATCAGGAAGCTTTAGACATACTGAAACAAAAACTGGACGATATTGTCAGTTTTATCTCCAAAAACAATTCAATAGGGCTGAAAGATGTTGAAAATATATTGAATATTAAAGACGAAAATGAGAAGCAACTGGTATTCGATCAGGATATCATTGTAAAAGGAGTTAACGGAAAAGTAATTAAAGCTAAGACGACCAATCTTAAAAAGCTGGTCAAAGAGACGGAGAAAAAGGACATGGTTTTTGCCATTGGGCCTGCAGGTACCGGAAAAACTTATACCAGCGTTGCATTGGCGGCAAGAGCTTTGAGAGATAAAGAGGTGAAAAGAATTATCCTGACAAGACCGGCCGTAGAAGCAGGAGAAAGTCTTGGATTCCTTCCTGGTGACCTTAAAGAAAAGCTGGATCCGTATTTACAGCCTTTATACGATGCGCTTCGTGATATGATTCCGCATGAGAAACTGGAAGGTTTCATGGAGAAGAAAGTGATTGAAGTAGCACCATTGGCTTTCATGAGAGGGCGTACTTTGGATGATGCTTTTGTGATTCTGGATGAAGCACAGAATACCACTCATGCACAGATGAAAATGTTCCTTACCAGAATGGGAATGAATGCTAAGTTCATTATCACAGGAGATCCGAGTCAGATTGATCTTCCTAAGAACCAACAATCCGGACTGAAAGAGGCTATGAGAATTTTAAATGGAGTAAAAGAAATCGGATTTGTGCATCTTACAGAAGAAGATGTAGTAAGACACCCGGTAGTAAGAAAGATTATTCTGGCGTATAACGATGAGGAGAAAAGACTGAGAAACGACTAGTTCTGAATTTGTAAAAGTTTCTGTTAACCTTTTGTTAACTTTAAAATAGTTAGTTAAAATTTGTTAATTTGAAAAAAATAGTTAGTTTTGCAGACCTTAAATGTAAAAACTAACTAAACATGAAAAAACTTTTACTTGTTGCAGCAGTCGCTGCTATGGGAATTTGTGCCAACGCACAGGAATTTCGATTTGGTCCAAAGGCTGGTTTCGCAATGTCTACTATTAAACTAGACGATAAGCAAGATGATCTTGACGGAAGAAAAATGTCTCCTAAATATACCTTCTATATTGGTGGAATGGCTGAGTATAAATTCAATGATAACTTTGCTGTTCAGGGAGAGGTTTTGTATTCACCACTTGGAGCCAAGGAGAAAATTGATGGAGTAAACGCCGGAGGAATGTATTTTGGTGAATCAACTAAAGTAACTTTTGGAACTCTTTTGGTTCCTGTTTCTGCGAAATACTTTATTACAGAAGGTTTCTCTGTAGCTGCAGGTCTTAACGTAGGAATCATTCTTACTGCCAAACAAAAGACTGTAATAGGTTCAGATTTCCTTGACGTAGAAATGGAAGGAGATGCCGGTGATGTAGATATTAAAAAAGATATCAAGTCTTTAAATCTTGCCCCTTTCTTAGGTGTTGAATATATGCTGGAAAACGGACTTTTCTTTGATGCAAGATACAGCTTGGGAGTATCCAACCTATCCAATGACAACAGCGGAGGTACTGTAAAGAATAGCTTTGCTCAGGTAGGTGTAGGCTTTAAATTCGGAGGAAACTAATTCTGAAAAATTTACTTTCAAATGATAATAAAAGCAGGACAAATTTTGTCCTGCTTTTCTGTTATAAGGCAATTTTATTCTAATGATGAAAATAATTAGTATTTTTGCAGGGTAAAATTTAAACTTAAAAAAATGAAAAAACTACTATTACTAGGTGCTTTTGCACTTTTAGGAGGTGCTGCTCAGGCACAGGAAGGTTTTAAATTGGGTGGACATATTGGTGTTCCTGTATCTGACGCAAGTGATGTATCTTCGTTTACATTAGGAGTGGATGCAGCTTATATGTGGAATATTGCTAAAGGTTTTGACCTTGGGGTAACCACAGGATATTCTCATTTCTTTGGAAAAGATCACTTTGATGATTTCGGATTTGTTCCTGTAGCTGTTTCCGGGAAATACAGATTTAAGGGTGCTCCTATTTTTGTAGGGTTAGACCTTGGATATGGTATTTCTACAAAGGATGGAGTAGATGGAGGTTTCTATGCACAGCCTAAATTTGGATATCAGATGTCTAAAGGAGAGTTGTACATCGGTTACCAATCTATCAGTAATAAGCGTGACCTGCCAGGATGGGGAAGATATAGCTGGAATGTAGGAGCGGTTAACCTAGGTTATAATTTCTTTTTGAAATAAGAAAAAACAAGTGCATATGAGAACTCCGGCCGAAGGCCGGAGTTTTTTCATTACTTATATATAAATGTACAGAGTGTTAATCATAAATTTTTAATAGAGTAGATCTGTAACGATTAGAAATACGTGAAAATAGTCTTAAATAATAAACAATTGTTTAAATTTTAAGAGTTAATAACTTTAAAATTAGTAATTTAGGTTAATTAATTTTAGCATTTTTCCAGAATTTATGGGGTTTTGCAAAAAATGGTAAAATTTAAAAAGTTAAATATATTTGTGTCTTGTTGAAAAAAAGTGATTTTTTTATTCATAATATTGTGAAAAACTTAATAAGTCTTCTTAACTAGGATTTATTTTTATAAAACTCCAAATTTTAACAATGATATTAATCACATTAACAAATTTTAATATTAGTGGGGACCACTGTAAATTTGCCCTCAGAAAGTATTAAAATTTTTTACAATGAAAAAAATATTATTAGCGGGTGCTGTTGCACTTTTTGGTTTATCAAACGCTCAGATTGCTAAAGGAACTACATATTTATCAGGATCTGTTGGTTATTCTCAAGTAGAAACGAACAACGGTAACCTTAAAACTGAAAACTTCAACGTATTACCTACAGTTGGATATTTCGTTAACACTAACTTAGCAATCGGATTAGGTGTAGGATACCAAACTGAAAAAACTACAGCTACTACGACTACTACAATCGGAAACGCTACAACTGTAAGCGAAAATGTAGTTAAGCAACCAGCTTTCGTTGTTGCTCCATTCGTAAGAAAATACTGGACTTTGTCTGACAAGTTGTATATCTTCGGACAATTAGCAGTTCCAATGCAGTTCGGAAAAACTGAAACTGAAACTAGCTCTGTAACTACAGCTGGAAATACTACAATTTCTAACTCTACTTCTACTGAAGCTAAATACACTCAAATCGGTGTTACTGTTAAGCCAGGTTTAGATTATTTCTTAAACAAAAACTGGTCTATCGAAGCTACTATCGGTGAGTTCGGTTATAACAACTACAAGCCAAAAGATGGTGATGCTACAAACAACTACAACTTCGGATTGAATTTATCTTCTGTAACTTTCGGAGTTAAATATGTATTTGCAAAATAATAAACAAAGCATATAGCAAGAAAGCCCTGAGAAACCCTTAGGGCTTTTTTTCTATACAAAACTAATATAAAAATCATGAAAAAAATCGTATTGATGGGTGCTGTGGCGCTTTTCGGTTTATCAAATGCACAGATCGCAAAAGGAACTTCTTATCTTTCAGGTCAGGTAGGATATTATCACAATGAGAAAAACGAATTTGAAACCAATAGAAAGGATGACGTGATCAGAATCCTTCCTACGGCAGGGTATTTCGTTACTACTAACCTGGCTGTGGGACTTGGCGTAGGCTATAAAAGCTCTGTTACAAAATATAAATTGGGCAACCCTGCCATAAGTAATGTATTTGAAGTTAAATATACAGATAATGCTTTTGTGGTAGCACCATTCGTGAGAAAATACTGGACTTTATCTGATAAATTATACATCTTCGGGCAGTTACAGGTTCCATTGGAGTTTGGTAAGGAAAAAATGAATGCAAACAGTAATATTAATGATGTGGATCCTTTGCTTACAGCTGCCTTGAACAGAGAAAATAACTATACCAATATTGGAGTGAATATCAAGCCGGGTCTGGATTATTTCGTGACTAAAAACTGGTCAATTGAAGCTACAATTGGGGAATTCGGATACAATACTTACAAAAGAGATATTGATGGGGCAAAAAGAACGGATGATTACAAATTTGGTATCAGTTTAAGTTCCGTGACTTTTGGAGTTAAATATGTATTTGCAAAATAAAATAGATATATTAGTCCTAAGATAGCTATCTTAGGGCTTCTTTATTTTAAAACTATTTTAATCATGAAAAAAATCTTATTAGCATCTGCAATTGCTTTATTTGCAGGATTGAATGCGCAAACTACATTTGGAATAAAGGCAGGTTATGCTTTATCAACATTAAATTCTGATGCAAACAGTGTCGATTTTGGCGGAATTGGAGCAAGTCTTGAATCTAAATCCGGCTTTTATATCGGTGGTTTGGTTGAGCATAAATTGAACAGTAAATTTGCATTACAGGGAGAAGTGGAATACGCTAACCTTGGAGGTAAAGCAGTGGTGAAGGTTTCCGGAGTTACTGTAACGGAAAAACTGCATTTTAACAGAATTGTTATTCCTGTATCCGCAAGATATTATGCAACTCCCGAACTGGGGCTTTATGCCGGCCCATATGTAAGTTTCAGAACCAATACAAAAGCTAAAATTGAAGTGAGCGGAGCTCAGTCGAATCCAGCTGCTATCAACGAAGGTGAAAAATATCTTGAAAACTATTTTGATAATGGACTGAAATCGACAGAATTCGGTTTGTTCCTTGGTGCTGATTATAATGTATATAAAGGACTATTTGTAGATGCCCGTTACAGTTTTGGTCTTACCAATATGATCAAAAATCCTGTAGATGGAGAAAAACTAAAGATGAATTTCTTCCAGTTAGGAGTAGGATACAAGTTTAAATAAACAAATTGTAGTATAAAAACAAAAAACTCTCAGAATTTCTGAGAGTTTTTTTATGAATGATTTTGTCTTTCTTATTTTCCAAACATTCCACCCATTCCAGGCATGTTTGGCATTTTGCTCATCATCTGCATCATTTGCTTTCCTTGAGGTCCTTGCATCATCTTCATCATTTTACCCATCTGATCGAATTGTTTCATCAATTGATTCACGTCTTCGATTTTTCTTCCGGCTCCTTTAGCAATTCTACTTTTTCTCTGTGTATTGATAATGGAAGGCCTTCTTCTTTCTTCAGGAGTCATAGAGTAGATGATCGCTTCAATGTGTTTAAATGCATCATCACTGATTTCTACGTCTTTAATGGCTTTTCCAACTCCAGGAATCATTCCCATCAAATCCTTCATATTACCCATCTTCTTGATTTGATTGATCTGCTTAAGGAAATCATCAAAACCAAACTCGTTTTTAGCAATTTTTTTGTGAAGTTTTTTAGCTTCCTCTTCGTCAAACTGCTCCTGAGCTCTTTCTACTAAGGAAACAACGTCTCCCATTCCCAGGATTCTGTCTGCCATCCTTTCCGGGTAGAAAAGATCTAAAGCTTCCATTTTTTCTCCTGTAGAGATAAATTTGATTGGTTTTTCAACAACAGAACGGATCGTCAGTGCAGCACCCCCTCTTGTATCACCATCCAATTTCGTTAAAACAACCCCGTCAAAGTTCAAAGCATCATTGAATGCTTTTGCTGTATTCACAGCATCCTGACCTGTCATTGAGTCAACAACAAATAGGGTTTCATTTGGTTTAATGAAATAATGTACAGATTTGATTTCGTTCATCATCTGCTCATCAATCGCTAAACGACCAGCTGTATCCACGATTACTACATCATGGTTGTTGGCCTTTGCAAAATTGATCGCGTTTTCAGCAATGGTAGATGGGTTAGTAGCACCTTCTTCAGTGTAAACAGGGACATTAATTTGTCCTCCCAATACTTTCAGCTGGTCAATCGCTGCAGGACGGTAAACGTCACACGCTACCAATAAAGGTTTTTTATTTCTTTTTGTCTGTAAATAATTAGCAAGTTTTCCTGAGAAAGTAGTCTTACCAGATCCCTGAAGACCTGCAATAAGGATTACAGAGGGTTTTCCTGAAAGATTGATTCCTTCCTGAGAACCTCCCATAAGGTCTACCAATTCATCATGAACAATTTTCGTCATCAACTGTCCCGGAGTAAGGGAAGTAAGAACGTTTTCTCCTAATGCTTTATCCTGAACTCTCTTTGTAAGATCTTTCGCAACTTTATAGTTAACGTCGGCATCCACCAATGCTCTACGGATCTCCTTTACGGTTTCCGCCACATTGATTTCAGTAATTTTTCCTCTTCCGGAAATATTGTGTAATGCCTTGTCTAATTTATCCTGTAAACTATTAAACATATTTATTGTAAATTATAGGTTTGCAAAAATAAGGAATTTTTAGCATATCCAAAGTGTTTAATCACGTAATATTATATATATACGTAATATTATTATAGACAAGAAAAATGATAAATATCAAATCATAGTATAATCCGATAGAAAAAGTCTATTTTTGCGATCAATTAAAATATAGAATGAAAATTAATCCCAATATTCTTGTTGTCATTTTATTCTTTCTGACCTTCCTAGTGCATTTCTCCCTTTGGAAATTTGTTTTTCACCTGGATGAAATTGTGATCATTAAATTTTACCTTTTTCTAAGCGTCATGTTTATGATGATGATCACCCTTATTATCTTAATCAATAGAGTAGCGCCGGAATTTTTAGGATTGTCTGTTATTGGTTTGATCCTTTTAAAATTCGGTTTGATGTACTTAATCAGAAAAAAACTGAACTTTGAAGTGATTCCTGGCTATAAATTTCATTTTATTATGCCCTATTTTGTCCTGACAGCCCTGCTTACATACTATGCCATCAAGCTGATTAATCATGATAAAAAACAGTAAAATAATTTATTGAAACTAGAAAAAATATCATATTTTTGCACAACGAAAAAAACCTATCAATGTTTAAGAAATTCGCAGTTTTATTCTACAGTATTTTTGTATTAAACTTAGTGTCTGCACAGCACGGTGAGGCTACTGCTGGCGCAGCTCCTGCTCAAGAGCTTTCAGAGAAAGACAAAGTAAGCAAAGAAAACAAAGAGTTCATCGATCATCACTTATTGGATGCACATGATTTCACATTGATGGTTGATAAAGATGGTCACCACATCGGTTTCCCTCTTCCTGTTATTATCTATGATAACGGTTTCCACTCTTTCATGAGTAACAAAGAAGGGTTCATGCACGGAGAGCCTACTGAAGTAGACGGTTCTTTTTATGTATTGCACCATGAAAAAATCTACAAGACTGATGCAGCTGGAACTTTAACACTTGGTGAAGACGGTCATCCAACTAACGTGAAGCCTCTAGATCTTTCTATTACAAAAAGTGTATTGATTATTTTATTAGTGTCAATCTTTATGTTTGTATTATTTGTTGGAATGGCTAAATCTTATAAGAAGTCAGCGATCCCAACAGGTGCAGCAAGATTCTTAGAGCCACTGATCATCTTTGTAAGAGACGAAGTTGCTATTCCTAACATCGGACATAAGTATAAGAGATTCATGGGGTATTTATTAACAGTATTCTTCTTTATCCTTTTCCTTAACGTTCTTGGATTAATGCCTTTCGGAATTAATGTTACAGGTAATATCACTATGACATTCTTCCTGGCTATCCTTACGTATTTGATTACAACATTCTCAGCGAACAAAGATTACTGGAAACACATCTTCTGGATGCCAGGAGTACCGGTTCCAATGAAACTGATCATGCTTCCTATCGAATTATTAGGAACAATCACTAAACCATTCGCATTGATGATCCGACTTTTTGCCAACATGACTGCAGGACACATCGTAGTAATGAGTTTGATCGGATTGATCTATGTATTCAAGAATTTCATCGCAGGTGTTGCATTCCCATTCTTAACATTAGTAATTTATTTACTGGAAGTATTGGTAGCATTCCTACAGGCTTATATCTTTACAATGTTATCAGCACTGTTTATTGGAATGGCAGTAGAAGAGCACGAGCACGAACATCATGCAGCTCACTAATTGAAATTATAAATTAAAGTAAAACAAATTTTTTAAAATTATATATTATGGAAATCCCTAAAATTGTAGGTGCTGGTATCGTAGTACTAGGTGTAGGTATCGGTCTTGGTAAAATCGGAGCTGCTGCTCTTGAAGCTATCGCTAGACAACCTGAGCAATCTGGAAAAATCCAAACAGCTATGCTTATCGCAGCTGCACTTGTAGAAGGTGTTGCGTTTGCTGCTCTATTCGCAGTAAACTAATTAAACTCAAACCATTATCTGTGACGGTTGGTTACAGGTAATGGTTCTTTAAAAAAAAGTAATAATTATTTATACATTTATATAATGGAATTAATTCATCAGTTTTCATCAGGGTTATTTATTATCCAGTCTGTAATTTTTCTAGCATTATTATTTTTGTTAGGTAAATTCGCTTGGAAACCTATTTTAACGTCTATCAATGACAGAGAAACATCTATTGTTGACGCTCTTAATCAAGCTAAATTAGCTAGAAAAGAAATGGAAACTTTAAAAGAGGATAACGAAAGAATCATTCGTGAAGCTAAAATCGAAAGAGATGCGATCCTTAAAGAAGCCAGAGAAATTAAAGATAGAATCGTAGGAGAAGCTAAGGATGCTGCTAAAGCTGAAGGAGACAAAATGATCGAAGCTGCTAAACAGACTATCAACGCTGAGAAAAATGCTGCAATGGCAGACATCAAAACTCAGATTGGTACTTTATCTGTAAACATTGCTGAGTCTATCTTGAAGCAAAAGCTGGACAACAGCGAAGCTCAAAACGAATTAGTTCAAAATTATTTAAACAAATCAAACCTTAACTAAGAATGCTTACATCTAAAGTAGCTAAAAGATACGCACAAGGTTTACTTGACTTCACCAACGAAGCAGGGCAAACGGCTACTGTATTTTCTGAAATGAAAGATGTAGTAAAGGTAATGACTGAATCTAAAGATTTAAACAAGTTTTTCCTTACTCCTTACATCGATTCTAAAAAGAAAATAGAAGTAGCAAACGAAATTTTCAAAGGTTTATCTGTTTCTTCTCAAAACCTGATCAGATTGGTTATTAAACACGGACGTGAAAACCAATTGAAAAATATCGCTCAGGAATTCATCAATAAAGTTGAAGACCTTAGTGGTGTACAGAGAGTAACACTTACAACAGCAACTCCGCTTTCAAAAGAAAACCTTGACCAGATTTTAAGATCTACCAATCTTGTAAATGCTGATTCAAACTTTGATCTGAAAGTAAATGTGAAGCCTGAAATTCTTGGAGGATATGTTCTGAGAGTAGGCGACCAGCAGGTAGATGCGTCTGTGAAGACAAAATTGAACCAAGTTAAAAAAGATTTCCAATTAAATTAAGAAAAACAACCATACAATGGCAGAAATAAATCCGGCAGAAGTATCTGCGATCTTAAAACAGCAATTGGCCAACTTCGATACTCAATCAAACGTTGAGGAAGTAGGTACAGTTTTAACCATCGGTGATGGTATTGCTCGTGTATACGGGTTAGAAAACGTACAATACGGAGAGTTGGTGAAATTTTCTAGTGATGTAGAAGGTATTGTACTTAACCTTGAAGAAGACAACGTGGGTGTTGCTCTACTTGGTGAAAGTAAATTAGTAAAAGAAGGTGATACAGTAAGAAGAACAAACAGAATCTCTTCTATCAAAGTAGGAGAAGGTATGTTAGGAAGAGTAGTAGATACTCTTGGTAACCCAATCGATGGTAAAGGTCCTATTACTGGGGATTTATATGAAATGCCATTGGAAAGAAAGGCTCCTGGAGTTATCTTCAGACAGCCGGTAACTGAGCCTTTACAGTCTGGTATCGTGGCAATTGATGCGATGATCCCTGTAGGAAGAGGTCAGAGAGAGCTTATCATTGGTGACAGACAAACAGGTAAAACTACTGTTGCTATCGATACGATCATCAACCAAAAAGAATTCTTTGATGCTGGTAAACCAGTATATTGTATATATGTTGCTATCGGTCAGAAAGCTTCTACTGTAGCACAAATCGTTAAAACGCTTTCTGATAAAGGAGCTTTAGCTTATACGGTAATCGTTGCAGCTAACGCATCAGATCCGGTTCCAATGCAGGTATATTCTGCAATGGCAGGAGCTTCTATCGGTGAGTTCTTCAGAGACACTGGTAGACCAGCACTTATCGTTTATGATGATTTATCTAAACAAGCTGTTGCTTACCGTGAGCTTTCTCTACTATTGAGAAGACCACCGGGCCGTGAAGCTTATCCTGGAGACGTTTTCTACCTTCACTCAAGACTATTGGAAAGAGCTGCAAAAGTAATCGCTGATGACGAAATTGCTAAGCAAATGAACGATTTGCCAGAGTCTCTTAAGCCAATCGTAAAAGGTGGTGGTTCATTAACAGCCCTTCCGATTATCGAAACTCAAGCTGGTGACGTTTCTGCATATATCCCTACAAACGTAATCTCTATTACAGACGGACAGATCTTCTTGGAGTCTGATCTATTCAACTCAGGGGTTCGTCCTGCAATCAACGTAGGTATCTCTGTATCAAGGGTAGGAGGTAACGCTCAGATCAAATCAATGAAAAAAGTATCTGGTACATTGAAGCTTGACCAGGCTCAATATAAAGAACTAGAAGCGTTTGCTAAATTCGGTTCTGACCTTGATGCTTCTACTTTAGCAGTTATCTCTAAAGGTGAAAGAAACGTAGAAATCCTTAAGCAGCCGGTAAATGCACCACTTCCTGTAGAAAGTCAGGTAGCGATCGTATATGCTGGAACAGAAAACTTAATGAGAAACGTTCCATTGAACAAGATTAAAGAATTCCAACACGAATATATCGAGTTCCTGAAATCTAAGCACCCAGATACAATGGCTGCGCTTAAAGCTGGAAAAATCGATAACGATATTACAGGTGTTCTTAAGCAGGCAGCTAACGATTTAGCTTCTAAATACAACTAAAAAATTCAATGTTTAAGGTTTGAAATATAGTGTTTTAAACCTTAAACTTTAGACCTTAAACTTTGAACCCAAATTAATGGCAAACTTAAAAGAAATACGAGGCAGAATTACGTCAATTTCATCTACGATGCAGATTACACGTGCTATGAAGATGGTTTCCGCAGCGAAACTTAAAAAAGCACAGGACGCAATCGTAATGTTAAGACCTTATTCTGAAAAATTACAGGAGCTTATCCAGAATGTGAATTCTAGCTCTGATCCTGATCAGATTTCTGTATATGCTCAGAAAAGAGAGGTTAAAAGAGTATTATTCATCGCTGTTACTTCAAACAGAGGTCTTGCGGGAGCTTTTAACTCTTCTATCGTAAAAGAGCTTAACCTTCAGTTTCAGAACAACGCCCAGTACGAGGTTGAAGTTCTTCCTGTAGGTAAAAAAGTATATGATGCTGTAAGAAAAAGCCGTACGGTATATACTAACGGAAGTACTGTATATGATAATCTGAACTTTGATGCTGTTGCTCATATCACTGAAGGAGTAATGACAAGCTTCAAAGAAGGTAAATTTGACGAAGTTTATGTTATCTATAACAAATTCGTGAATGCTGCTACTCAGGAAGTAACTACAGAACAGCTTCTTCCAATCTCAATGCCGGAAAATACTGAGCCACAGGTTGAAACAGATTATATCTTTGAACCTAACAGAGCTGAAATCCTGGATAACTTGATTCCAAAGTCTATCAAAACCCAGGTTTTCAAAGCGATCTTAGATTCAGTAGCATCTGAGCACGGAGCGAGAATGACTGCAATGCACAAAGCAACAGACAACGCTCAGGCTTTAAAGAATGATCTTGTGATCTTCTATAACAAAGCAAGACAGGCTGCAATTACCAACGAAATCCTGGAAATTGTTTCCGGAGCAGAAGCTTTGAAAAATTCATAAAGAATTATTTTATATACAAATAAAAGCACCGAAATTTTCGGTGCTTTTTTGTTTTTATAAGGTTAAAACTGCTGTTTAGGGCTCAAAAATCTTTGTTTTTATAAAAAATGAACACGTAGCCAGATTATTTTTTTTATTTAAAATTAGCCCTATTATATCAAGCCTTATTTTTGTAAGAAAATTTCTTCATCGAAATAATCAATCCCGGATTCAGGCAGGTTATTTTTATTTTACATATCTTTGTACTTAATAAAATTTATACAACCTCTAAATGGACTCGGACATAGTCAGGCTTTTGCTGGCCTTATTTCTTGTTTTACTAAATGGCTTCTTCGTAGCCGCAGAATTTTCAATTGTTAAAGTTCGTTATTCACAAATTCAGTTAAAAGCTGCAGAAGGAAACTCTATGGCTAAACAGGCAGAGCATATCATCAAACATCTTGATGAATATCTTTCCGCTACACAATTAGGAATTACATTGGCATCCCTTGCCCTTGGTTGGGTAGGAGAAAGTGCCCTGCATCATATTGTTGAAAATATTTTTACGTCTTTGAGTATTAATTTGACTCAGACAACCATTACTACCATTTCGGTAGTGACAAGTTTTGTATTGATTACCATCATGCACATCGTATTTGGTGAGCTTATTCCAAAATCAATCGCCATCAGAAAATCTGAATCAACGACAATGGCAACAGCAGTTCCGTTGAGAGTTTTCTATACGATTTTTAAACCGTTTATCTGGTTGATGAACTCCATGTCAAATGGTTTCTTAAGACTGGTAAAAATTCACCCTGCTTCTGAGCAGGAAATTCACTCTACCGAAGAACTTCAGCTTTTGGTAAAACAAAGTGCAGACAGTGGTGAGATTGAAGAAGAAAACTACGAGATCATTAAAAATGCATTTGATTTTACAGATCACTCTGCCAAGCAGATCATGGTTCCAAGACAGAATATTACATCCATAGATTTTGAAGAAGATATTAATGATATTATCAACAAAATAATGGATAGCGGTTACTCGCGTATTCCTGTTTATATTGATTCTATTGATAATGTGATCGGTATTTTCTACACAAAGGAAATCATAAGAGAATTTGTAAAGAGAAAAGGAGATCTGGATCATGAAGATCTTAAAGACTTAATGCGTGATGCCTTCTTCGTGGTGGAAAGCAAAAAAGTTTCAGACTTACTGAAGACTTTCCAGCTTAAAAAACAACATATCGCCATTGTTATTGACGAATTTGGAGGAACTGAAGGTATTATTACATTAGAAGATATTCTTGAAGAACTTGTAGGAGAAATTCAGGATGAAGAAGATGATGAAGAAAAAATAGTTGATAAAATAGCGGACAATACCTATTGGGTACAGGCTACACAGCCTTTGGACGAAATCAACGAATTTCTACCTAAAAAACTTCCTCTTTCCGAAGAAAGCGAGTACAACTCACTCGCAGGATTCATTCTTTATGAGCTGGAAGAAATCCCTGAAGAAAACCAGGAGTTTGATCTTGAAGATTATCACTTCAAAATCCTGAAAATGAATAACAAAAGTGTAGAACTTGTGGAACTGGTTTATCAGGAACCTAATGCTATAGATAATCTGGCAGACAAAATAGGTGAAGTTTAAAAGAATGAAAATGAATTTTTATAACAGCATAAAAGATTACGAAAATCCGAAACGTCAGTACGAAGAAGAAGTTCTCGTTTTAGATGATACGGATGAAGTGTATAAACTGGTACTGCATAACGATGATATTCATACTTTTGATTATGTCATAGACTGTCTGATCGAAATATGCAAGCATACCCTGGAACAAGCTGAGCAATGTACGATTCTGGTTCATTACAAAGGCAAATGTACCGTAAAAACCGGCTCAATGGATGTTTTGAAGCCTATGCATGAAAAACTTATTTCGCGTGAATTAACAAGCGAAATCGTATAAAATAAAATCCGGCAAATGAATTGTCGGATTTTTTTATTAAATCAAGAGAGTACATTTGAGTAATAACAATAAATCATAAAGACTGAAAGCTTTCCTGAAAATATTTTGATATTTAAATGCTTTAATCTTTTAATTTCTCAATACACTTACATTGTCATATTTTATCTAAAATAGTATATTTGTACCAACTATAAAGAAACAAAAAAACAATGCTTGTAATAGGAATTGCCGGTGGTACAGGATCCGGCAAAACTACAGTTGTTGATAAGATACTTCAGCAGCTTGATATTGAGGGAATGAATATCCTCTCTCAGGATAATTATTATCACGACAACCAAGGTCTTACATTGACGGAAAGAGAAGCTCTGAACTATGACCATCCGAAATCTATAGACTTTGACTTACTGATAAAACACGTAAAAGCTTTAAAAAATAATGAGTCTATTGAACAGCCGATTTATAGCTTTGTCACGCATTCCCGAACAGGAGATCATGTCACTGTAGAACCTAAAAACGTATTGGTAGTAGAAGGAATTCTTGTTTTAACCAACAAAGAATTGCTGAAAGAATTTGATTTGAAAGTATTTGTTCATGCAGATTCTGACGAAAGACTGATCAGGAGGATCAGAAGAGATACTCAGGAAAGAGGAAGAGATCTGAGTGAGGTATTACACCGTTATCAGACCACATTGAAACCAATGCACCAGGAATTCATCGAGCCGTCTAAAAATGATGCGGATCTTATTATTCCCAATATGAAGCAGAATTCCGTAGCGATTGATTTTTTAACTACCGTTATTAAAAATTCGTTGAAAAAACATTAAAAAAATGGAAGAAAACAACCTTATCAAAGACATTCAGCCGAAATCTGAAACATTCAAACTTATCCAGAAATATGTTTTGAATAAGTATACCATTACGATCTGTCTGTTTTTGGTATGGATGATTTTTTTCGATAAAACCTCATTTCTTGTTATTAATGAACTGAATGGTGAGATTCATAAATATGAAGATCAGCTGGATTATTATAAAAAAGAATACGAGAAAAATGATGCTTTTTATAAAAAACTGATGAATAACAAGTCAGAAAAAGAAAAGTACGCAAGAGAAAATTATTTTATGAAAAAACCGAATGAAGAGATCTTTATTCTGGTAGTAGACAGCACAAAAGTGGCTAAAAAGTAATAAAAGTTAAATAGAATGATTTCAATGATGAAATGAATTTTTAACATTAAAAATTCACTTGCGAAGCAGAATTCACCATTGACCATTCACAAATAAAAAAACTAATGTCAAATACAGATATACTTTCAAACTGGGAAAATCTAGTCAAAAAACAGCTTAAAACAGAGGATATTTACCCTGTTTTAGAGAAACAGAATCTGGAAGGAATAGAGGTGAAGCCTTTTTACACAGAGGTACAGAAACCTTTGGTCAACCTGCCAAGAGTTGAAGAAAGCACCCATCTGGTAGCTAGATACCATGAAAGTCTGGAAGAAGAAGTATTTGCATTCATCCTTGATCAGAATGTAGAAAATCTTGATCAGAAAACTCTTTTTGTGAATAATAAAGATCTTGCAGGGCATATCAGTCCTAAAGAAGAAGATCAGTATTTTTCATTGATTGATGTCTTTAATGAAAAAGAAGGAAGTATTGATGATCAGCTGGTAAAAGAATTGCTGTCAAAAGATTTTAAAAGAAATATTTGTGTAGATATCTCACTCCATCAGAATGCCGGAGCTGCTATTTACCAACAGCTTGGAATTGCCCTTGCAAAAGCTAAGGAATTGGTGGAAGCTTATGGCGCTGAAATTTTAAACAAACTGATCTTTAGAATTGCAGTAGGTGGAAGTTATTTCTTTGAAATGGCCAAACTGAGAGCTTTTAAAATTGTTTTTAACCAACTTTCCAAAGAATACGGACTGGACGAAGTTCCTTACATCTTTGCCGAGACTTCACTGCGAAATAAAGCGGTTGCTGACAACGAAAATAACCTTATCCGTTCTACACTGGAGCTTGCTTCTGCAATGATTGGTGGGGCAGATGCTGTATTTTCCAATAACTATCTTGTTGACAGAAGTACAGATAACTCAGAAGAGATCTCTTTCAAACAACAGATTGTTCTGGCTTACGAAAGTATCATCAATGTATTTGAAGATGCTTCTAACGGAAGTTATTATGTGGAAGATATTACCCAGCAGTTTGCTGAAAAAGCATGGGCTTTGTTCGTTGAGATTGAAGAAGCTGGAGGATATTTAGAACTGTTGAAGCAGGGAGTTATTCAGAAAAAAATCTATGATCATGCTATAGAAGAACAGCAATGGATTGAAGAAGGGAAAATAAAGCTTATCGGAGTGAATTTGTACCCTAAATTAGACGTTAAAAAGTCTATTGCAGATCTTTACAACGAAAAAGAAATAAAAGCCGTTCGTTGGGCGGAAATGTTTGAATAATATTTTTAACCACAGATTATACAAATTTTCACAGATGATTATTCATAATATTCTGTGAATTTTTTTATCAAAAGTTTAAATATGAACAATTATATTAAGGTTAAAACCAATTAAGGTTGAAATATAATTTCTATTTGAATTTTGGTTAAATTAAGAAACTATAGTGCTATCTCATAATATTGTACTTTTGATACAAATACAATGTAATGAAAGAAAATGAGATAAGTTTTTACATCAGAAAATCTATATTTTCTGTTTACAACGAACTAGGTCCAGGTCTTTTGGAGAAAGTTTATGAAAAAGTCTTAGCTTATGAACTGGAAAATAATGGTTTAAGAGTACAGACCCAAGTTTCAATGAATATTAAATTTAAAGATGTATTTATTGATTCAAGTTTTATAGCAGATATAATTGTTGAAGACAAAGTAATCATAGAAGTTAAGGCAGTTACTGAAATATTAAATATCCACCATCAGCAATTATTAACATATTTAAAACTAACAAATTTGAAATTAGGGATTTTAGTTAACTTTAATACCGACTATATTGATAAAAGCATTTTTAGAAAGATAAATGGAAAGTTAGACTAAAAAATAAAGAATAATCATCTTCGAAAGTTTATGAGAACTGTAGGATACTTTAATTTCACCACAGATTACATGGATTTCCTCAGATGATTGCACATAATTTATTTGGAATCCTTTAAAATATATAACATAATCATCTGTGTAAATCTGCGAAAATCTGTGGTTAAATTACTAAACAAAGAAGTTCAAAACTATATCAATGCAAATCTGAATACAGATTTACATACATTACTGCTGAAAAAATCTCCGTTTCCGGAGGTTTCTATGCATGAAATTGTGCAGCAGATCAAAGGAAAACAGGTGGCAGAGAGAAAATTTCCGTTTCTCTTAAAAGAAGGTATTCTTTTCCCGCCACAGCTTAATCTTGAACAGTCATCATCTGAAAAAACGGCGCTATATAAATCAGGATTTCTAAAAGGAAATAATTTCATTGATCTGACAAGCGGTTTTGGTATTGATGCCTTTTATCTGTCTCAAAATTTTGATAATATCACTTTAATAGAGCAGAATACTGAGCTTTTAAAGATTGTTGAAAATAACTGGGGGATTTTAGGTCGCAAAGCGAAATTTATCAATCTTAAGCTTGAAGATTTTCTGAATGAAAATACCGAACACTTTGATGTCATTTATCTTGATCCGGCCAGAAGAGATGAGCAAAAAAATAAAGTTTTTCTTTTGGAAGATCTGTCTCCTGATATTCTTGAAATTCAGGAAAAATTATGTTCCATATCCGATCTTGTGGTGATAAAGCTTTCTCCGCTTATTGATCTTAAGTATCTTGTTTCGGTATTGCCGGGTATTTCAAGGATTGATATTATCGCTCTGAAAAATGATGTGAAAGAAGTTGTCGTATTTCTTTCCAACGAAAATACGGATAAGATCATCTGTAATTGTGTGAACCTTGAAAGCAATGAATCTATCTTTAGCTTTACATTTGGGGAAGAAGAAACTGCGCAATCTGAATATTCTGAACCTGAAAGATACATTTACATTCCCAATCACTCCATTCTGAAGGCTGGAGTCTTTAATCTGATCTCTCAGAAATTCGGATTAAAAAAACTTCATCCCAACAGCCATCTTTACACTTCCAGCGAAAGAATTGGAAGCTTCCCCGGAAGAATTTTAGAAATGGAATCTGTTGATTCTAAAAGTATTAAAAAGAAAGGACAGTTCAATATTATTACAAAAAATTATCCTCTGAAACCTGAAGAAATCAAAAAGAAATATGGTTTAAAAGACGGAGGAGACCAGTATCTTATTTTTACCCAATCCAAAAAAGGGAAAATAATATTAAAATCAGTATAAAAATGTTGCCGAAAAAAGCAGGATTTCTTACTTTTGGGCAATCAAAAATTGAAGCATGAAATCGTTTGCTGTTTGGAGGATCAAATAAGTTAAAATAGTGCGGTTTCATTTTACCTTTTAAAAAAAATAATTTTACATATGAAAAAATTAGTTATATGTTTAGCGATTGCAACGGTAGCGGTAAGCTGTAAGAAAGTTCCACAAGGAGGAAACAGAGGTACTTTGAAACTTGAAGAAGGAGTAGAAAGATATTCTGACGACCCTCAGGGAGAAGCTCACGGACATGAAGCGGGAGCTGCAGAACATAAAGAAGAGGCTCATGCAAAACCAGAAGAAGCTGCTGCTCCAAAAGCAGACAGTACTGCGGCTGCAAAACCTGCTGAAGCTGATAAAGCACCAAAAGCTGAACACTAATTAGAAGTACAAAATATATAAGTGCCCTGTTTCTGCAGGGCATTTTTTTATTAAAAAAGAGGGCTATAAGGTTCATTAGCATAAGGTTGGGAAAATCCTTCCTTTTTGTTTGTCCCTGCCGGGCATTTTTTTTAATTTTAACAAAATAAATTTTTACAATGCAAGAGACATTAAATTACATTAACGAAAACAAACAGCGTTTCGTGGATGAATTATTTGAGTTATTGAGAATTCCTTCTATTTCTGCAGATCCGGCGTATAAAGATGACGTTTTGAAATGTGCAGATGTAGTGGCGGCACACCTTAAAAATGCAGGCGCTGATAATGTGGAAGTTTGCAGCACAAAAGGATATCCAATTGTTTTCGGGGAGAAAATTTTAGATAAAAGCTTACCTACAGTTTTGGTATACGGACACTATGATGTTCAGCCGGCAGATCCGTTGGAATTATGGACGAAGCCACCTTTTGAGCCTTATATTGAAAAAACTGAATTACATCCTGAAGGAGCTATCTTCGCAAGAGGTTCTGCTGATGATAAAGGACAGTTCTTTATGCATTTGAAAGCTTTTGAAGCAATGATGAAAACCAATGCTCTTCCTTGCAATGTTAAATTTATCTTAGAAGGAGAAGAAGAGGTAGGATCTGTAAGCTTAGGAGACTGGGTAAACGAGAATAAGGAGAAATTAGCCTGCGATTGTATCTTAATTTCTGATACACATATCTACAGCAACGAACAACCTACTGTAACAACTGGTTTAAGAGGTTTAAGCTATGTAGAAGTAGAAGTGGAAGGTCCAAACAGAGACCTGCATTCAGGGCTTTATGGTGGAGCGGTTCCGAACCCTATTCACGTACTTTCAAGAATGATCGCTAATCTGATTGATGAAAACGGTCATATCACCATTGATGGATTCTACGACAATGTTGAAACTGTTTCAGATGCTGAAAGAGCTGATATGAACAAATTGAAAGACAACCCGGAAGAATTCAAGAAATCAATCGGATTAGGTAATATCGAAGGTGAAAAAGGATATACAACTTTAGAAAGAACTTCTATCCGTCCTACTTTAGACTGCAACGGAATCTGGGGCGGTTATACAGGAGAAGGAGCAAAAACAGTAATTCCTTCAAAAGCTTTTGCTAAAATTTCAATGCGTCTGGTTCCTTATCAGACTCCTCAGGAAATTACAGAGAAATTCACAAAATATTTCGAAAAGATTGCTCCGGATACGGTAAAAGTTAAAGTTACTCCTCACCACGGAGGTATGCCTTATGTTTTACCAACGGATACCAAAGAATTTGCAGCAGCAAAACAAGCGATGGAATCAGCATTCGGAAAAGAAGTTCTTCCATACAGAGGAGGAGGAAGTATTCCGATTACAGCTATGTTTGAGCAGGTTTTAGGAGCTAAGTCTGTATTGATGGGCTTCGGATTGGATTCTGATGCGATCCACTCTCCAAACGAGCATTATGGATTATTCAACTTCTATAAAGGGATTGAAAGTATTCCGTTATTCTTTGAGAATTATTCAAAATAATTGATCAATATTACGACATCATAAGGTATTTCTGGAAAGAAATACCTTATTTTTTTGCTTTATATTATTCTGTTATCAACTGCCGGCAAAGCCTTTTTAAGAATTTTAAAAATTAAATTCACTGAAAATAAAAGGGTTAATTTTTATTTGCAATAAGTTATTTCACTATTCATTGAAAGTTTATATTTTTAATACAAAACTTGATTTACTATGAAAAAATACTACTCAATTGCATTTTTACTATCATCACTAAGTATTTTCGCCCAACAGGTCATATCTTTTGAGCCTATTGAAGGGTTCAACGTTGGAGATATCAATGGACAGGCAGGCTGGATCAGTACTCCCACAGGCGGGGTACCGGAAAATGTTACCCATCAAACCATCAGTTCAGATAAAGCCAGTGATGGAAGCCGTTCCCTGAGAATTGTTAAAGAAAGTACGTATGGAACGCAGGCTGAGCCAATCATCGGAGGTTTTTATAACATGTCCGCTCCTCTTGCTTACAATAATTTTTCTGTATCATTCGATATCAATATGTCACAGCTCAACGGTTCTGATTTTGGTTTTCAGGCTGTAAACAATATGGATGATCAGTTTGTCGTAAGACTGGATTTCAGAAAAACCGGGTCGGTAAAGATCCTGGATCTTTTGTCCGGCCTACAAAATCTTATTTCTGCACCCTCAGCCTGGTTGCCGAATACCTGGTATCGGTTAAAAGTTGTAGGAAGTGCCACAGATGTCAGATACTACCTTAATGATGTACTGATCTATACGGGTACAGCAGCAAGTTCCTTGAATATAAACCAGCTTCGTTTTGTTCATAATAATTCGTTGGGATCAGCTTATATTGATCATATTAAAATTAATAGCGAGCTGGGAACAATGGGTGTTCAGGATTCCAGTGCAAATGCCGCAAAAATATCTCTTTATCCTAATCCTGCAACTGATTTTATCCATATTAATGCTGCTGCCAAAGTAAAAAGTATAGAGCTCTATGACGAAACAGGTAAGCTGATAAGGACTGAAATAAATCACGATAAAATAGAGGTAAAAGGCTTAGCCACAGGAGTGTATATGGTTAATATAAAAACTGAAGAAAGAAATTTTACTGAAAAAGTCCTCATTAAATAAATATTTTCCTGTCAGTGGAAACATATGCTCTTTTAGGTGCTTTAATGTATTTATGGATGATTTTTCGGAATTGTTATTTATTCTTAGATTTAATATCTTTATTAATTTTGATTAAAAATATTATGTTAATTTGTTAATATGTGTAAAATATTCATATGTTTTGCTTTTTAGATTTAAAACGTATATATTTGCTTGGAACTAAAAAAATATCATGAAGAAACTTTACATTTTCGCAATTTCGTTGATCTCAATCTCATCTTTTGCTCAACAAACTATTTCTTTTGAAGCCAGTGAAGGATATACTGCAGGAAACATTAACGGGCAGCAGGGCTGGGTTACTACCAATGATGGAGGATTACCACCGGTATACCTGACAAGCCAACTGGTATCAGCTGAAATGGCAAGCCAGGGGTCAAATAGTTTTAAAATAACTACAGACGCACCTTACGGGCCACAGCAGAGCCCTGTAATGGGAGGTTTCTATACCTTCACTACACCATTAACATACAATAGCTTTACCCAATCATTTGATGTAAGACTTACCCAAAAAAGCACATCAAGCTCAGATTTCGTTTTTAGAACAGTAAATACCGTAGGAACAGGAGGAATTGTTACTTATATTGATTTTTCTTATGATGGAAGCATTCTGATTGCAACAGCGGGTTCAAATAATTTAGTCAATACCAATCAAACATGGAATGCCAATACATGGTACAGGGTAAAAATAGTTTCTACGGCTACAGGAATCCAATATTACCTGAATGATGCTCTGATCTATACAGGACAGCCGTTCAGTAATAATAATATTAACAGAATGGATTTTGTACACGATAACTATGGAGGTTCTGCCTATATTGATAATATCAAAATCAATAATGAAGGAGCCTTGTCTACCAAAGACGCCGTTAAAAATGACGTAAAACTATCTATTTATCCAAATCCGGCTACTGATGTGATAAAAATCACAACGCCTAACAAAATCAAACATGTTGAAGCATATGATATGTCCGGAAAGAAAGTGGATGTAACGTTAAACGGAGATCAGGTAAATGTTAGAAACCTGTCTTCCGGAGCTTATTTACTGAATATAGAAACAGAAGGAAGAAACTTCACAGAGAAGTTCATCAAAAAATAATTACTGATAAATCTTAGGATCAGCAAAACGCTCCAATTGGAGCGTTTTTGTTATTTTAGAGAATTAAAAATTTTAATCATATGTCAGATAATAAAACAGCTTATATAACAGGAGGAACCAAAGGAATAGGTTTCGGGATTGCGAAAATTTTACTTGAAAATGGCATTTCTGTAGCATTTTCAGGAAGAAAAAGAGAAGATGTGATGAAGGCGGAAGAAGAACTTAAGCAATATTCAGAAAATGTTTTGGGGATTGTTTCTGATGTAAGAAGCCTGGAAAGCGAGCAGGAAGCTGTAAAATATACCGTTGAAAAATTCGGAAGACTGGATTATATCATTGCGAATGCTGGATTGGGTATTTTTAAGCCTGTAGATGAGTTGACGGCAGAGGAGTGGAACGATATGATAGAAACGAATCTTACGGGCGTTTTTTATACCTTAAAAGCCTCTGTGGAAGAACTCAAAAAGACAGAAGGGTACTATATTACCATTTCCAGTCTCGCAGGAGCAAATTTCTTTGAAAATGGTACAGGTTACAACGCTTCAAAATTCGGAGTGGTAGGTTTCACACAGGCCGCCATGATCGATTTAAGAAAATACAATATTAAGTCTACGGTGATTATGCCGGGATCTGTAGCCACTCATTTTAACGGAAATATTCCGTCTGAAAAGGACAGTTGGAAGATCCAGCCTGAAGATATGGGGAATCTTATATTGGATATTTTAAAGATGAATCCAAGAGTTTTGCCAAGTAAAATAGAGTTTAGGGCAACAAAACCAGCTAAGTAACTACATCTAATGTATTGAATAATAATTTAATAAGTATTATGCATGCATAATATATTTTTTATTTATATTAGCAAAAATTAATTCAAACAAAATCTCTGCATAAACTGTCATGATTTTATGCGTCAAAAGGGAAAAAATAAAATAGACACATGAAACCTTAAGGTTACATATGACCAATAAAAAATTAAGAACAACATATGAAAATATTAGTTTGTATTAGTAGTGTTCCGGATACTACTTCCAAAATTAACTTTACAGCAGACAAATCTGCTTTCGACAAAAACGGAATTCAGTGGGTAATTAATCCTCTAGACGAATTTGCGTTGACAAAAGCGGTTAAACTTCAGGAATCTCAGGGAGCAACAGTAACAGTAATCAACGTAGGGGATGCTGCTACAGAACCTGTAATCAGAAAAGCTTTGGCAATTGGTGCTAACGATGCAGTAAGAGTAAATCTTGATCCAAAAGACAGCTATTCTACAGCAAAAGAAATTGCAGCTGTAGCTCAAAACGGAGGATATGATCTTATCCTTTGCGGAAAAGAATCTATCGATTATAACGGAGGTTCTGTTCCTGGAATGGTCGCTCAGTTATTAAATCAACCTTTCGTAAATGCTTCAGTAGGATTAGACGTTAACGGAAGCGAAGCTACTGCAGTAAGAGAAATTGAAGGTGGAAAAGAAACTATTTCTGTAAAATTACCGGCAATTATTGCAGGTCAGAAAGGATTGGTAGATGAGAAAGATCTTATCATCCCGAATATGAGAGGAATTATGTCTGCAAGAACAAAACCTTTGCAGGTAGTAGAACCTTCTTCTTCAGAAGTAAAAGTTCAGGGAGTATCTTATGACAGCGTTCCGCCAAGAGCTGCTGTGAAAATGGTTTCTCCTGATAATCTTGATGAATTGGTAAGATTACTTCACGAAGAAGCTAAAGTAATTTAATAAGAATCAAGTAAAAAGTAAAAAGATTCAGGATAAAATTGATGTTACCAGACATAATCTGAATTTCATCACTATTCAGAATTGGATAACCTTGAATCCTGGACGTTAAACCTTAAACAAATTAGAAATGGCAGTATTCGTATACGCAGAAAATATAAACGGAGTTTACAAAAAAGCAGCTTTTGAAGCAGTTTCTTATGCTAAAGCTATCGCTGATAAAGCAGGAGATACCGTTACCGCAATCTCTGTAAACCCAACAGATTCTTCAGATTTATTATACAAATATGGAGCATCAAATGTAATCAATATCAAAGACGAAGGTCTTAAAAATTTCTCAGCAAAAGCATTTGCTCAGGCTGTAAGTGAAGTAGCAGACGGAAATATCATCGTTTTCCCTCACACTACTGATGCTTCTTCTATTGCTCCTATGCTTGCGGTAATGAAGAACTATTCTTTAATTACTAATGCATTGGAAGCTCCTGAAAGCCTTTCTCCTTTCCAGGTAAAAAGAAGAGCATTCTCCGGAAAAGGTTTCATGCATGCAAAAGCAGAAGGAAACGGAGTAATTGTTACTGTTTCTCAAAACGCTTTCGGTGTTAAAGAAAACGCAGTATCAGGTTCAGAAGAAGTGAAAAACTTATCTGTTGCCAATGAAGATACTAAGGTGATTTCTCACGAGCAGAGTTCAGGTAAATTAGACCTTAAAGAAGCTGAAGTTGTTGTTTCTGCTGGTAGAGGGATGAAAGGACCTGAAAACTGGGGAATGATCGAAGATCTGGCAAACGTTTTAGGAGCAGCTACAGCATGTTCTAAACCGGTTTCTGATATCGGATGGAGACCTCACACAGAACACGTAGGACAAACAGGTAAAGCAATTTCTCCGAATCTTTACATTGCTGTAGGGATTTCAGGAGCGATTCAGCACCTTGCCGGAGTTAACTCTTCAAAAACTATCGTAGTAATCAACAGTGATCCTGAAGCACCGTTCTTCAAGTCTGCTGACTACGGAGTAGTAGGAGATGCTTTCCAGATTATTCCTGCACTAACAGAGAAAATTAAAGCAATTAAAGGATAAGAAAGTGAATTGTGAATAGTCAATTCGCTTCGCTCGTCAATTTTTTAATTAAATAATTCACTTGCGTAGCAAAATTTACTATTGACGTTTGACAATCATCAACAATACAGATAAAAGCTCGGCTTTCCGGGCTTTTATTTTTGCGTAAAAAAGTGAAAACACAATAAAAAATTAATCTATATTTGTGCTATGGATTATAAGCAGCTAATTATTCGCGGAATATCGTACAGCCAGACCCAGTCGGGGGCGTACGCATTGTTACTGGAACATGAAGAAACACACATAAAATTACCTGTTGTTATAGGAAATTTCGAAGCCCAGTCTATCTCTCTTGGACTGGAAAAAGATATTCATCCACCGCGTCCTCTTACTCATGATTTATTTACAAAATTTATAGTTTCTGCCAATTATGAGCTGATTTCCGTCATCATCTATCAGATTGTAGACGGAGTTTTCTTCTCCAATATCAACTTTAAAAATAAAGTAACAGAAGAAGAACTGATCCTTGATGCCAGAACTTCCGATGCTGTTGCCATGGCCGTAAGATTTGACGCGCCCATATTTACAACACAGCAGGTTTTAAATGAAGCCGGAATTTTACTGGAACTGGAAGATGTTTCAAAAGAAGATCAATCTTTCTCAGAAACTGTACAGACAGAAGATAACTTAAAATCTCTTTCTATGGAAGAGCTTCAGAAATTATTAGATGAAGCCGTTAAAGAAGAAGACTATGATACCGCCCTTGAAATCCAGGAAGAAATCAAGAGGAGGAAAAAGAAAATTGACTAAAGAGATACTTTTTATATAAACTATGAATTTAAAATTACGACTGACCATCCTCAGTTTTCTCCAGTTTTTCGTTTGGGGAGCCTGGCTGATTACGATGGCAAACTTCTGGTTTGGTACAAAACATTGGGAAGGAACTCAGTTTGGAGCTGTGTTCGGAACAATGGGAATTGCTTCCATCTTTATGCCAACCATTACTGGAATTATCGCTGACCGTTGGGTAAATGCGGAGCGCATATTTTCAGTATTACATATTCTTTATGGGGTTATTCTTTTTATACTGCCTCATTCTGCAGATCCGAATTCCTTCTTTTCGGTAATGCTCGTGGCCATGTGTTTCTACATGCCTACCATCGCATTGGCCAATTCAATTTCTTATACAATCCTGAAAAATAATAATCTGGATGTGGTGAAAGACTTCCCACCCATTCGTGTATGGGGAACTATTGGTTTTATTGTAGCCATGTGGATTACCAATCTTAGTGGAAATAAAGCAACAGAAGGTCAGTTCTATATCGGAGGTGTTGTAGCAATTTTCTTAGGAATTTATGCCCTTACACTTCCAAAATGCCCCCCACAAAAACTTATTGACAAAAATTCGCCGTTATCAGAGCAATTAGGCTTAAATGCATTTAAGCTTTTTGGAAACTATAAAATGGCATTATTCTTTATGTTTTCAATGCTTTTGGGAGCTGCACTTCAACTTACCAATGCCTATGGAGACGTATTTTTAAGTGAATTTGCCAATTTCCCTAAATATGCAGACTCATTCGTGGTACAGAGATCTACCATCATTATGTCAATTTCCCAGGTTTCAGAAACCCTCTTTATTTTGGCAATTCCTTTTTTCCTGAAGAAATTCGGAATTAAAAAAGTAATGCTGATGTCTATGCTGGCTTGGGTTTTAAGATTTGGATTCTTTGCGTATGGAGTGCCGGACGGATTCGGACTTTCGTTAATCATTCTTTCATGTATCGTGTATGGTATGGCTTTCGATTTCTTTAATATCTCAGGATCGCTTTTCGTAGAAACAACTACCGACAAAAAAATACGTTCTTCAGCTCAGGGATTATTCATGATGATGACGAACGGTTTTGGAGCAGTTTTCGGAAGTTATGCCGCAGGATGGGCTATTGATAAGTTCTTTACTCATAAGTTTTCTACAGCTTCAGATTTGTCTGCTTATCTGGAAACAACACCTGATAATCCTACTTTCCTGAGCATTTTAAAGAACAGCTTCAACGCAGCTGTTAATACAGATGGAACACTTTCCTCTGTCGTGATGGTAAAAGACTGGCAGCAGATATGGCTTTCTTTCGCAATCTATGCATTAATACTGGCAGTTTTCTTTGCTTTACTGTTTAAGCATAAACATAACCCGGAAGATGTATCCTCAGTGAAACATTAATTGAAACTTATTTTTATTAAGATATTAAATTGCATTTTTGAAAAAAGATGCAATTTTTTTATATTCAAATATACTTTTATCAAATATTGCTTCGCTGAAGAAAAATATAGACTTCAGATCGATTATAAATACGGAATGTTGATTTTTAATTTGACAACAAATTTTACTTTTATTTAAATAATAATTAAAAATACCGACTCTTTTTTATGTCTAACAAGTGTTCGGGTACGGAATTTCTATTTTTAAAACACACTCTTTAAAAGTGTGTTTTTTTTTGTATTTTGGCACTTTAGTAAATATGAAAAATATTCAGTTATTAGGATTACTATTAGTAATCGTAGGCAGCTTTTTACCCTTGGTACACGTGCCTGTCATCGGGAACTGGAACTATTGGAAGCTTGATCATTATCTGGCTATAGCATGCTGGATTTTTTCTGCTTGTGCCGTTTTTGGAATTGTAAATAACAGTGCCAAAATTGTAAGGTTTTTTGGTATTCTGCTTATTCTTTTATTCGGATTTACCTTAGTGGCTGTAAAAATGCAATCGCTTCAATACTTTAGCTTTTTACCATTCAAATCCTGGCAGGAAACTTTTGCAGGAATCGTTAAGCTGAAATGGGGTTGGGCAGTTGAGTTTTTAGGTGCTTTTCTGATGGTTTTTGCCGGAGGAAATAAAAAAGTTAACAACAGAACACAAATATAGATATGAACTTCTTAAAAATATTTTCAGCAGGTATTTTGTTGACCGCAGCAACACAGATTCACGCTCAGGCAGCAGAACAGAAAAAACCGGATAATCCGCCTAAATGTGCGAATATAAAAGAAGGGAAGTTTACAAGACCCAATTACCCTGAAGCAATATGGTATATGACCATTAAAGATAATATTCAAACTGAATATTTCAATAATGGAAAAGACTATATCAAATCGACATTGGT
Source organism: Chryseobacterium sp. KLBC 52 (assembly GCF_003347605.1). Lineage (GTDB taxonomy): Bacteria > Bacteroidota > Bacteroidia > Flavobacteriales > Weeksellaceae > Chryseobacterium. Next base: position 137,017 of record NZ_QDFZ01000012.1, read on the forward strand.
TTTTGTGGACGACTGCAATTATAAAGCAATCGTGATGGAGAAGTCCGATAAAAATGATCCCGCACAGATAGGAGATGTCTTCAATAATAAAATAGTAGCCACTCAGGATAATCTTCTGAAAGTGAATACCAAAATTGAAGGGACTCAGTTTGATCTGGTATACGTAAAAGTAAAATAAATTCTAACTATAAAAATGGAATCTTTATTCCGTTTCAGCTAAATAAAAATTATATACATGAAAGAAGTATTCATTGTTTCCGCAGTAAGAACACCTATGGGGAGTTTTATGGGAAGCTTATCAACAGTTCCGGCTACAAAACTGGGAGCAACTGCCGTAAAAGGAGCATTAGATAAAATTGGTTTAGATCCTAATCATGTTCAGGAAATCTATATGGGAAATGTTCTTCAGGCAGGAGAAGGCCAGGCGCCGGCTCGTCAGGTTGCATTAGGAGCAGGTCTTTCAATCAATACACCTTCTACTACAGTAAATAAAGTTTGTGCTTCAGGAATGAAGGCTGTAACAATGGCAGCTCAGGCGATCAAAGCTGGTGATGCTGACGTAATTGTTGCCGGAGGTATGGAGAATATGTCTTTAGTTCCTCATTATTACAATGCAAGAGTGGCTACAAAATTAGGCGATATCAAAATGCTTGACGGAATGGTACTTGACGGTCTTACAGACGTATACAACAAAGTACATATGGGAGTATGCGCAGAAAAATGTGCGGTAGACTATAATATTACAAGAGAAGATCAGGATAACTTCGCTGTAGAATCTTACAAAAGGTCTGCAAAAGCCTGGAGCGAAGGTAAATTCAACGAAGAAATTGTACCGGTTTCTATTCCTCAGAGAAAAGGCGAACCAGTTATCTTTGCTGAAGATGAAGAATACAAAGCAGTAAACTTTGACAGAATTTCAACACTTCCAACGGTATTCAAAAAAGAAGAAGGAACAGTAACTGCAGCAAACGCATCTACTTTGAATGACGGTGCTTCTGCATTAATCCTTGTTTCCAAAGAAAAAATGGAAGAACTGGGATTGAAGCCTCTGGCAAAAATCGTTTCTTATGCTGATGCAGCACACGAGCCTGAAAACTTTACAACTGCTCCGGCAAAAGCGTTACCAATCGCTCTTAAAAAAGCAGGATTAGAAGTTTCTGATATCGATTTCTTCGAATTCAATGAAGCGTTTTCAGTAGTAGGATTAGCTAACAACAAAATCTTAGGATTGGATGCTGCGAAAGTAAACGTAAACGGAGGTGCTGTAGCATTAGGGCATCCACTGGGAAGTTCAGGTTCAAGAATCATCGTTACATTAATCAACGTATTGAAGCAAAATAATGCGAAATACGGAGCTGCTGCGATCTGTAATGGTGGTGGTGGTGCTTCTGCAATTGTAATTGAAAACTTATAATTGACACATACAAACACATGTTGTGTTTAAGATATAAAAAATCGGGGTCTTTGTACCCCGATTTTTTTTGTTACAGAATAGAATGATACTAACTTCAATCATCATTCAGACTCATCAATACATCATTTACCAATATAGACGGAGGTGTTTCAGACTCTATAAAGTATACAGTAAGATTAAAACTTTGCTGAATGATTTCAATGCCTTACAATTATTATTTTCAAAATAATAGTAAAAACCGTAGAATATTCCGTAGTTTTTCTATTTTTGTGCTACTAATATATATTTGAAATGTCTGAAACTGAGAATCGACAGCCTAAAAACATAAAGAATAATCCGAAAATTATGAAAGCCTGGGCTGTATATGACTGGGCAAATTCTGTTTATTCCCTGGTGATTACCTCTACCATTTTTCCCATTTATTACTCTATCCTTACTACCGCTTATGAGAAAAAAGAATATGTGGCGGAAACAAAAACATGGATTGATGTTCCGGTAAGGCATATGATCAAAATTTTCGGCGAAGAATATCAGCCGGATGCTGTATACGGATATTCCCTTACCATATCATTCTTTGTTGTGGTATTACTGTCCCCATTTTTGTCTTCATTAGCGGATACCATTGGAAACAAAAAATCTTTCCTGCAGTTTTTCTGTTATCTTGGTGCAACATCCTGTATGGGATTGGCCATGTTTACAGGAATGCATAACGTATTTTTAGGACTTTTATTCAGTATTACAGCCAGTGTAGGTTTCTGGGGAAGTTTAGTTTTTTATAACTCTTTCCTTCCGGATATTGCCACACCAGACAGGCAGGATGCACTTTCTGCAAGAGGATATGTATATGGATATATTGGTTCTGTAGTTTTAGTGGTCATCTGTTTGGTATTGATTCAGGTTTTTGCCAAAGGAGCAGCCCAGCAGCTATTGTTCACAAGAATCAGTTTCCTTTTAACAGGAGCATGGTGGTTCGGGTTTTCTCAATATACCTTCAAACATCTTCCACAATTTGGGGATGTGAAAGATAAACTTCCTAAAGATTTAGTACTCCTGAACTATAAGAATATCTTCAAAAAACATGAGGAGCAGGGTGGCTTCTTTGAAGTATTTAAAGATAATCTGAGCTTCTATAAAGATATTGCAAAAGAAAGTTTTCACGAACTGTTTAAAGTGGGAGGCGAGCTTTTCAAAGATAGAAATCTGAAATTCTTCCTTTCAAGTTTCTTCTTCTACAGTGTAGGGATGCAGACGATTTTCCTGATGGCTACATTATTTGGAAAAAGTGAAATTAATCTTGCTCAGGATAAGCTGATCGGAACTCTTTTGGTGATTCAGATTGAAGCGATTATCGGAGCCGTTATTTTCTCAAGATTATCCAAAAGAATCGGTAACAAAAATGTTATTTCAATTGCGATCATCCTATGGATTGTAGCTTGTCTTTGGGCTTATTTCCTGAATAAAGAAAATCCTACAGTAGAATACCAGTTTTATGGAGTTGCTGCAGTAGTAGGGTTGGTAATGGGTGGTCTTCAGGCGATGTCGAGATCCACCTACTCAAAACTTCTTCCTGAGAACTCAATGGAGAATACAACCTATTTCAGCTTCTATGATGTGTTGGAGAAAATTGCTATTATCATCGGAACATTTATCTTTGCAACATTGATCGAACATTTCAATAATATGCGTATTGCAGCATTGTCCATGACTATATTCTTCGCCGCAGGATTGGTTTTAATCAGATTCCTGAAGGTTAAAATGAGAAAAGACAGAGAAACATTATAAAATTAAAAGACGTTATTTTTAACGTCTTTTTTATTACGGTAATTCACTGAATTTTATCTATGAAATTATATTTATTTACCATATTTTTTTCGTATTTTTAATAGAAGAACTGTAGAAAGTAAAATAGAAGACAATTCGGCCTGAGTTTTGCTTATATTCAGCGGAATAATTTTTAACTTTGCAAAAAGATTTATTGTCAATATGACCAACCCTTTATTTTATGCAAAAATAATCCTGTTTGGAGAATATGGAATGATTGAAGATTCCCAGGGGCTTGTAGTACCTTACAGCTTCTATAAAGGAACTTTGAAATTTTCTGATCTGAGTTCTGAATTTGAACTAAATTCCAACAGACATCTGCAGAAATATTCTGAATTTCTTACAGCACTTGACCTTTCCGACGACTTTAAGTTGGATATCGAGAGCTTCAAAAATGATATTTCAAACGGACTTTTCTTTGATTCCAATATTCCTCAGGGATATGGAGTAGGAAGTTCCGGGGCTTTGGTAGCTGCTATTTTTGAAAAATATTCAGTCAGCAAACTAAATCCTGAAAACATTTCAAAAGATAATCTTAAAAAATTAAAAGCTGTTTTCGGTGAAATGGAAAGCTATTTCCATGGAAAAAGTTCAGGAATGGATCCACTGATCTGTTATATGAATCTGCCAATTCTTATCGAAAATAAAGAAAATTTAGACAGGGTAGATATTCCGGAAGGTGAAGAAGGAAAAGGAGCTATTTTCCTGATAGATTCCGGAATGACTGGTGAAACAGGACCTATGATTCAGATTTTCTTCGAAAAAATGAAAACAGAAGGTTTCCGAAAAACCCTGAAAGAAGAGTTCATCCGTTATAACAACGCATGTATCGAATCTTTCCTTAAAAAAGACATGAATCCATTCTTCAGAAATCTTAAAAAGCTTTCTCACTGGGCTTATGAACATTTCCGTCCTATGATTCCTGAAAGTATTTTTAACATCTGGAAAAAAGGTCTGGATTCTAACGCTTATTATCTGAAACTGTGCGGTAGCGGTGGAGGCGGCTATATCTTAGGATTTACCAAAGACTATGCAAAAGCAGAAAAAATGCTTGATGGCTTCCAAAAAGAAGTGATTTACAGATTTTAAACAGATTGGAATGAATTCTGAAAAAGAACCTTTCCAATCTAAAAATTATCTCTCAAAATCTCTATTCTACAGATTTTCACAATTCGTGGGCTTTCTTCTCGGAGCACGCTTTTTTGTAGCCGCTCTGTTAACGTTTGCTCTCTATGTTTCTACTTTTTTCCTGTTCAATCAGGATGAATCTTTCAGAAAATTTGTCTTTGATTTTAAAGTTCACGGTATTATTTTTTGTACCGTCCTTACGATTCTGGCAGGTGGTATTATCAACCAATTCTACGATCTGGAGAAAGATCATGTAGTAAAACCCTTCAGAACACGAGTTCAGAGCTTCATCAAACAGAAATATTTTCTCTATGCCTATCTGGCGCTCAGTGCTATTTCTTTAGGGGTAGCCTGGATGATTTCTCACAATGTATTTGTATTTTTTGTGGTCTATCAGTTCTTTATGTGGTTTTACAGCCATAAGCTGAGCAGAATACTGATCCTGAACAATCTTACTTTTGTCAGTCTCACTTTATATCCGTTCTTTGGAATGATGGTGTATTACGAAACCTTTTCCAAAAAGGTTTTCCTGATGGCTGTCTTTCTGTTTCTTATCCTGCTCTGTATTGATATTGTGAAAGATACTCTTACCAGAAGTGTCGATAAAGCATTTGGATACACCACGATTCCCAATTATTTTAAAAGCAGAAATACAAAAATCATTCTGACTTCTTTACTGATCGTTACCATGGCAGTTTCAATGAATATTATTACAAAAACCGGCATCACCGGATTCATGGCTTATTATTTTGCCGGAGGGCTTTTTGTTATGATCATATGCATTTATCTCCTTTTAAACGCTTCCCGAAGAAGTAACTTCTTTACATTGAATATATTACGATTCTGGGTTTTCGTTGGAATCATCGCAATGCTTTTAAATGGAATAGAGCATAAATTGTAAAAAAATTCTTTAAATAAACTGAGGTTATTATTACCTTTGCATAACTAAATTTAATAAATAGGAATGCCCATTTTTAATGATACTAAAATTGCATTTGCAGACAAGTCTGATGCACAATTGAGAAAGGCTTACTGGATGTTTAAAATGATTGAACAGCCCGCTCTTACAAGCCTTGGAACATCTGTTCTGAATTTCACAGTACACAACAACTTCCCTTTCGTAACCGGAATTGTAAAAAATACTTTATTTGCGCAGTTCTGTGGTGGTGAAACCCGTGAAGAAAGTATGAAAGTTGTGAAACAGCTGTTCAAAAGAGGAGTTGGAAGTATTTTCGATTACTCCATTGAAGGGAAAGAAGATGAGGAAACCTTTGACGCCGTTTGCAAAGAAATTAAGGATATTGTAAGATTTTCAGTAGGAAATCCGGCGATTCCTTTTATTGTATTTAAACCTACTGCTTTCGGAAGAATTGATCTGTATGAAGCTGTTGGAAAAGGAGCAGAGCTTACTACCAGCCAGAAAGAAGAATGGGAAAGAGTCGTAAAAAGATTTGATGAAGTATGCAGTCTTTGCCATGAACATGATAAAAAAGTAATGGTAGATGCCGAAGAAACCTGGATGCAGGATGCAGCAGACCATCTTTGCGAAGAGATGATGGAGAAATATAACCAGCAGAAACCTATCGTTTGGAATACCATCCAGATGTACAGAACAGGAAGACTGGAGTATATGGAAGCCAACCTACAGAGAGCAAGAGAGAAAAATTACTTCATTGGCTACAAGATCGTACGTGGCGCTTATATGGAAAAAGAAAGAGCCAGAGCAGCAGAAAAAGGGTATGCAGATCCGATTCAGCCAACCAAAGAAGCTTCAGATAAAAACTATAATGCAGGAATAGACTTCGTGATGGATCATCTGGATAAGGTTTCAGCATTCTTTGGAACCCATAATGAAATCTCTTCTGAGTTGATTATGGATAAAATGAAAGCAAAATCTTTGGAAAACGGCAATCCGCACGTCTATTTCGGGCAGCTTTACGGAATGAGTGATAATATTACCTTCTATTTGTCTGATAAAGGCTATAATGTGGCTAAATATCTTCCATACGGACCTGTAAAGGATGTTGTGCCTTATCTGACGAGAAGAGCCCAGGAAAATACCTCTGTAGCCGGACAAACCGGAAGAGAACTTGGACTGATTAAAAAAGAATTGGAAAGAAGAAAGAAATAAAAATATTGTCCACAATATATATCGGGCCTGCAGTTTTGCAGGTCTTTTTTATTGGAATTAAAAGGCGCAAATGAAACAGTAAATTAATGATAATGAATACAATAATAAGATGTATTGGTTATAGTGTAAAATAATTCGATTTTTATTGCTGATTTGATTTAAAATAGTTATATTTGATAAAGCCATAAAAAAACATAAAACAATATCTCATTTACCAGTACACTTCTGTCCTATGACAGTAACTCTCCAATATACTAATCACTCTTATTAAAACTAAAATTATAAAAATATAATAGGGATCAGCTGATCATAAAAGATAAAAATTCTACCAGCTGATATCCGTTAAAATTTTTTACAATAAAATAAAGCAATAGCTTTAGTTTTCTTCTTCAAATATTTTTTAACCTGATCATTTTCTTGATCAGGTTTTTTTAAGGTTCAAAACTTTCGAATTTTCCGTTTTCGTAGAACAGAACAATACGTTTTATTTTACTTTGTTGATTACCAAATATTTGACCTAAAATATGATCGCCCGAATTTTCTAATCGCTGAGAATCCGATATTTTTTCCGGAGCTTTATCGTGGGACGATATAAACGATTCTCCAGGACTTGATATTGGAGCTTCCGCTTCCGTTTCATTACTTCCAAATTCATCATCATCATTCATCATGGTGAAAAGATCGGGTAGTGGAGTTGTCTTTATTTTTTCCTCTTCGGTATGCTCTTCGTTAATTTCTGATTCCGGCAGTTGAGATTTCAGCATCTCACCTTCACCGGTTACCAGCCAGTCCCAAAGAAGTTCCGGAAAACGGGATTTTATTTTTATGATAAATTCAAGAGACGGTTTGTTTCTTCCTGATGTGATATGAGAAATAGACGAACGCTGTACATCAATCTCATCTGCAAACTCAGAAGGAGTAAGACGAGAATACTCTATAATTTTGGAAATTCTTTCATTTAAACTCATAAAAATAAGTCATTAATTATTTTACAAATGTAATATATATAATTTACAAATGCAAAATACAAATGTAAATAATTTGAAATTTCTTTTGTATACATTTGTAACAAGGTTTTAATTGTTTTAAAATCAAATCATTATATATAAATTACAATTGTATTTACTTGTCATATGAATCTACCATTGGCGCTATAGACAGATAGTTTCGATCTGGTAAAAGACTACTATTCTTAAAAAAAAACTGGTTTAAAAATGTAAATTAAGCCCATCGATCGAGCTATTTTGTTCATTAAATATCTTTAAAAACAGAATATACATTATTAAACCACTTAAATCGTTTCCGGAAATAAAATTATCAATAAATACCTTATAGAACGCATATAAAAGCACTTTTTAAAGAGTTACATTGGTAAATTACTGATGTAAATACACCATTTTAAGCCCATATCTGGCCAAATTGAATGGAAAATACTGTTCCTGTTAAACAGCTCATTCTATCAAAGATTAAAACTCCTGATAAAAAGTATTATTTAAGTAATTTTCAGAGATCCATTAGATTTTTCTTTGATTTTACATATGTATACACCTCTCAACAACCTGGTTTTCCACAATTTCTATGTTTAGTAAAATAACCCTCAAATAGCAAAAACACCCTATTTTTACACTTAAAGTACTGTTATAAATATAATTGAATTAAACTTTATAAAGTACTGACTTTTAGTATTTTAAATATTTAATATTAAATTATTCGCAATCCACAATTTTATCCACAGACAAATTGTCCTGCAGTGTTGTTTAATAATGTTACAAGTGTCAACTTGTTTTTATAACTCTCAATTTGGATAATTTAAACCTTGTAAACAATTTTTAAAACAGATGTCAAATGTAAATTTGTTGATTTTACAGATATTTACAAATGTTAACTTAAGATTTTGGCTAAAAATGGCTAAATTTGATTCTTGTAAACTATTCCTACAATGAATTTTGAACAGATCTATTCTCAAAACCCCGATTTCTCAAATCGCTATATTTCCCCTGAAAAATTATTTTCTTATCTACAGGCCAATCTCAGCGATTATATTCAGGAGATCGGAACATCCTATTTAGATAAACCTATTTATCAGTTAAGCATCGGAACCGGAAACATTCAGGTATTGGCCTGGTCGCAAATGCACGGAAATGAATCCAATGCGACCCATGCTATGCTTGACCTGTTGGTAAGTCTTGATAAAGTGCCCGAAATGAAAGAAGATTTATTCAGTAAGATAAAGCTTGATTTTATATTCATGCTGAATCCGGACGGATCTGAACGATGGACCAGATTAAATGCAGCCGATATTGACCTGAACAGAGATTTTCATAACGAAGCAAGTAAAGAGATTAAATTCCTGAAGAAAGCAGCTGCTTCCAAAAAATACGATTATGCTTTAAACCTTCATGAGCAGAGAACCATTTTTACTACCGATGGAATTCATCCTGCTACGCTTTCCTTTTTGGCACCTTCTGAAAATGTAGAACGGACGGTTACCGAAAACAGAAAAAAATGTATGGCAGTCATTGGAAGTGTATACAACCATTTAAAAGAAATGATTCCCAACCAGATCGGAAGATATTCTGATGAATTTTATCCGACTTCTACCGGAGATAACTTTATCAAAGCAGGGATGCCAACCATCTTATTTGAAGGCGGACACTTTGTAGAAGATTATACCCGGAAAGGAACCAGAAAATACTATACAATTGCTCTTTATTATGCATTAAAAGCAATCAGTGAACTGAACTCTGATACTACAGGCTGGGAAACTTATCTTGAAATTCCCGAGAACCAGGAAACGCATTATGATGTTATTTACAGAAATGTAAAGCTGAATACAGAACACGAATGTATACTGGATATTGCCGTTCAGTACAGAGAGTTTAAAGAAGGAGGGAAAAATGAAATCTCATTTATTCCTTTTGTAATGGAAGTAGGCGATGTGAAACAAAAGAAAGGCTGGCTGGAAATAGACTGTACCGGAAAGAAATTTATTTCTGCAACTAAATATCCGAAACTGGATGCTGTGGTAGAATTTAAAATTGAAGATTAAAACAATGATATAAAGATAATCTCTATTACTAAATTAATTTATAAGGATTATTATGATGAAAAATTTTCTGACCTTAATTTTATGGATAAGTATGGGATTGCCTTTGATGGCACAAAATCAATCTGCCATTCCCTATAAAGCAAATGATAGTGTAATGGTGACCATAGTCCTCCGCCACATGCAGGAAAATCCTGTGGACTCAATCCAGGCAAGAGTGATGAAGCAAAAATTTTATCAGAAGCTCAGTAAAAGTCACACCCGTATTGTATCCTGGAATGTTGTGATGGGAATAGGGCAGATTATTACTTTAAGATTTAAACCTGAATACACAAGAGAAGTGAATCAGGTTTTTGAAAGCGGAGCTTGGGGTGGATTCAAGACAGAGTTTTATCCATCGTATGATTTTCTACCTGTTTATCCGGTAATGTTAGAAAAAGAAAAGAAACTGAGTAAATAACAGGATCAGTTAATATCATCTATAAAAAATTCGGCAGGCCTTTAGGCCTGCCGAATCTGTATTTTATATCTGATTTCAGAATTTGAGCTAGTAAGTAAAATTTATAGTCAATAGAAATGGGCTTTAGCCCATTTATTTTAAATAAATATTCATCCGGCTTTAGCCAAAACCTAACCTTAGAAATAAATTTTATTCAATAATTAAAGTTACTTAACCACTTTAATTCCATTCGCTACAAATCTGATCTCTTCTTTAGGTTCAGTAATAGCATCAATTTCAGATTGCGGCTGTTTAGCGTCTTCTGCATAATGTTTCTGCTCATTTACAGAAATTACTTTTCTTTCTGCATTACCATCCAATACTACATTTTTTCCTTTTAACGCTGTAGGCACGAAGAAAGCATAGTCTTTCATTTTTACAAAAAACTTAGAATTATCTTCTGTCTGGATCGTCAGCCAGCAACCTTTTTTGTCACATACATCCGTTACTTTTCCTTTGATAGATACATTCTCAATTTTTTTGTTGTCTTTTTTAAGCTGCTTATTCAATTTGTCTACAGTGATCGCTTTGGATTCAGCAGATGAAGTTACCTGACTTCCATAAGTATCACCTACCAAAGCTTTCCCTTCTGGCGGTCCTGATTGAGCAAATGCTAATGAAGAACCCGCTAAAGCGGCAGCAAATAATAAAACTTTAAATTTCATGTTTAATATTTTTCTCAAAAATACTAATTAAAATTGAATCATAAAGGAATAAAAAATGACAAAAAACAAGTCTTTTGATGAATTTTCAACAAAATTGAAAATCAAAGACAGATTTGATTATATTTGACCCCTATACTTGACTATGCAAAAAAAACTGAAACTATGGGATGCCATCATGCTTGTGATGGGATCTATGATCGGAAGCGGGATCTTTATTGTAAGTGCTGACATGATGCGAAACCTGGGGTCAGGATACTGGCTCATTGTGGTGTGGGTGATCACAGGAATAATGACAGTAGCCGCAGCGATAAGCTATGGAGAACTGTCCGCACTGTTTCCGAAAGCCGGAGGACAATATACTTATCTGAAAGAGATCTTTGGTAAAAGAATGGGTTTCCTTTACGGATGGGGATTGTTTACCGTAATACAAACCGGAACAATTGCTGCCGTGGCCATGGCGTTTGGGAAATTTACAGCGTATCTGATTCCTTCATTAAACGATGCTGCCCCTATTTTCCAGAGCGGTGAATTTAAAATTACATGGATACAGATTCTGGCCATTGCTGTCATTATTTTACTTACCTATATCAATACCAGAGGAGTGGAAAGCGGTAAAATTCTTCAGAATATCTTTACCGGGTCCAAAATTATTGCATTATTAGGGTTGATTGCTGCCGGTTTTATATTGGTAGACATTTCTCATTTAGCAGAAAACTTCAGCTGGGGAACAGATTCTTTCAATAATCTTAAAAAAGATCTGAGTGGTAATTTCCTTAAAGAAGGTTGGGAACCCATCGGAGGAATGACTCTTTTAGGTGGAATTGCTGCTGCAATGGTAGGTTCTGTCTTCAGTTCCGTTGCGTGGGAAAGTGTAACATTTGTTTCCGGGGAGATTGAAAATCCTAAAAAAAATGTAGTAAAATCAATGATTTACGGTACTTCTGCTGTAATGATCCTTTATATCGCGGTGAACTATGTCTACTTAAATGCATTGGACAGAGACGGGATTGCATTTGCAGCCAACGACAGGGTAGCGGTAGCCGCATCCCAGAATATTTTCGGAAGTGCGGGAACGATCATCATTGCTTTATTGGTTATGATTTCAACGTTCGGTTGTAATAACGGATTGATTCTGGCCGGAGCAAGAGTTTTCCAGACGATGGCAAAAGACGGAATGTTCTTTAAATCGGCAGAAAAAAATAATAAAAATGAAGTTCCTGAAAATGCCTTATGGATGCAGGGAATCTGGGCATCAATTCTATGTCTGAGCGGGCAGTACGGAAATTTATTGGATATGATCTCTTTCGTGATCGTTCTGTTTTATATGATTACGGTTTTTGGGGTTATTTATTTAAGAATGAAACAGCCGGAGCTGGAAAGACCTTATAAGACATGGCTTTATCCCATAACCCCTGTTATTTACCTTGTTATCGGAACTTGTTTCTGTATCCTGTTGCTTATTTACAAACAGCAGTATACATGGCCTGGTTTTGTTCTGGTATTGCTGGGACTTCCTGTGTACTATTTTATCAACCGTAAAAAGGTCGATAATTAATATAAAAAATGATATAACATATTCATGGCTTTCAATTCAGTTTGAAGGCCTTTATTTTTGAATAAAATTTGAAGTATAGTCATCATTATTTGTCGAAAATGTGTAATTTGGTATTTCGTTTTTAAAACAGGACCATGAAGTAAAAACAATAAGCTATGGATACACCAAATTACAGAATGCCTTTCGTACCGTCTACTTTAATGACCGAAGGCGGAAGTATCGATACCTGCGATATGGGCGAAAGTATTGCCCACAATATTATGCTGCTGATCACCACAAAAAAAGGGGAGAACAGATATGATGAAAACTATGGAAACGATGTCTGGAACCTTGAATTCGATAATGGAGTTACAAGTGCCATCTGGGAAAGCGTTTTTATCAAAAGCTTAAGAAGACAGATTCAGGAATATGAACCAAGAATCGTAAACCCGCAGATTGACGCTCACATACAATTCGTAGAGCACAGTTACGATACTAAAGAACACACCGAAATTAAAAAGAAAGTAAGAATTGCCATCAATGCAAAAATGGAAGAAACAGGAGAGCGTTTTAGTTTTTCCACAGAATTGTTTCTAAGCCCGATGTCTATTGATTAATATTTTTAACAGCGAAAGAAAATTATGAATTTAGATCAGAATATTTATTCCAAAGAATCTGTAAAAGCAAGAATGCTGCAGAATGCAACAAAGGTTTGGGGATTGAGAAGTCCACAGTCTTTAGATCCTTTTGTAAAACTGTTGATAGATGCATTCAGTACAGAAGTTTTCAAAGCGAATAATGAAATACAGACGGTCAATGCCCGTATATTGGAAAAACTGGCAAAGCTTCTTACACCGTCCATCTATACCCATCCTATTCCGGCTCATTCTGTAGCTTTTACACAGCCTTATGAGTCTTCAGAGATTTTATTGGAGCACACGGAATTTTTCTTCCGTAAACAGATGACTTCCACGGTAAAATCAGAATCAGATAAGCAGCTGAACATTCCTTTTACTCCGGTGGGAAATGTAAGAATCAATAAAGTTCACACTTCCATCATGTTTGTAGGAAATACCTGCTACAGTATTGATGACCGATTTAATAAAATTCCTATTGCAAGATTTCAGGGAAAACCTGAAGATTACAGAAAAATCACAATAGGCGTAGATGTAAGCAAATATGTAAGTGAAAACTTTCCGAAATACCTGAGCATATTCTGCTCTAATCCTGCTTTTGAGCATCTGGATTTCGTTTACAAATTATTGCCTTATATCACAGTATCAAGTAATGGAAATCCTCTGTTTGTAAGAGAAGGATTGAGCTATCTTACAGAAAGTCAGAATGATGGTTACGAGCAGATGTTCAAAGAACAATCCATCAGAAATAAGGTGATTGAGGATATTAAAAGTATCTACCGCCATAAATTTATTGAAGTAACAGGAATTTCTCAAAGTCTATTCTCAGAACCGGGACAGCTTCCGCAGAACCTTGATTTCCTGGCTGGAAAAGAAGAAATCTCCAAATTCCTCGATAATAAAAGTTATCTGTGGCTTACGTTTGAGTTTCCACCGCAGTTTTCAGCAGAAATTTTAGATAATTTCTCATTTGTCCTGAATGCTTTTCCTATCTACAACAGAGGTTGGAAAAAAACAGAATACAGCCTGGATATCATGGGAAATAATATTCCTTTGGTAACCGACGAAGGAGAGCATTTTCTTTATGTAGATGAGGTACAGGATGGTGACGGAAGAAAATATACGGAAATTCCTTTCACTCCTGCTGATGATCTTAAAAAAGGGTTGTATACTGTAAGAAAAGGAGGAATGGAACGATTCACCAGCAGAAATGCAGTCGATATGATTGCTAATGTTCTGGAACTGACCAGAGACGAAATTGCTGCATTTTCCCTTTTGAACAGAGATAATGTAAAAGGTGTCTTAAGTGAAATGTCTGACAAAATGAAATCCATGGTGCAGAAAGTAAACAATGCCAAAAGGAATATCAGACAGGAACTGAATTATGTGATCATGGAACCGGTAGAAAAAACAGATCATACTTACGCTTCTTTCTGGGTAACACATTGTACGCTGGCCAATCATATGCGTCCGGGAACAGAACTTTCCAATCAGTTGAAATCTCAGACTGTGGTATTGCTTACCGAAACATTAGGCGGAGCTGAAGAACAAAAAGGGACAGACAGTATTCAGGCTTATAAATATGCACTGACGACCAGAGATAAAATTATTTCTTTGGAAGACGTTAAAAACTATTGCCGCATGATTCTGAAAGATGAGGTAAGAGAAGTAAGGGTAAGAAGAGGAACGATGATCAGCAACAAACCCAAAGAAGGATTTGTAAGAACCGTTGAAGTAGAAATTGTTCCACAGAACTATTCTTTCTACGGAAGGGCCTATTGGGAAAATATGGCCAATATTATCAGAAACCAGATCATCGCTAAGGCCATCGACGGAATTGAATATATTGTAAGAATTACCAATGAAGATGTTGACTTCCAGGATATGTAATTCTTAAAAAATAAATCAGTTTAAAATATAAAATGCCGTATCAGTTGCGGCATTTTTGAATGATATCAATAGGAACGGGCTATTATCCTGAGCGTAGTGGAAGGAAGCCCGTTTTTTATCAATGAGCTTTTCCATTGGCTTCAGCCAAAACTTATAAAATCTTTCCGGAAAAATTCAATAACATCGGGTTTAGTACATTAACAAAACCTAAGAATTTTTTATGAAACTTTTATCCCTTTTATATTCAAAAAAAGTCTATAAAATTTCGTATTTTTGCACGTTGTGATTTTCAGGCAAAGTCACTCCAAATTATGAGTAAATCAACAGAATATATAGAAGTTTACGGAGCACGTGAACACAACTTAAAAAATATTAATGTAAAAATTCCACGTAATGAATTGGTCGTGATTACCGGCCTTTCCGGGAGTGGAAAATCGTCATTGGCTTTTGATACCATTTTTGCGGAAGGCCAGCGTCGTTACATCGAAACATTCTCTGCCTATGCCCGCCAGTTTTTAGGTGGATTGGAACGTCCTGATGTAGATAAAATTGAAGGACTTTCTCCGGTTATTGCTATCGAGCAGAAAACAACCAATAAAAATCCGCGTTCTACGGTAGGAACAGTTACTGAGCTGTATGATTTCCTGCGTCTTTTGTATGCAAGAGTTTCGGATGCTTACTCTTTGTCCACAGGGCAGAAATTGGTGAGCTATACTGAAGATCAGATCCTTGAAACCATCAAAGAAAATTATAAAAAAGAGAAGATTATGCTTTTGGCGCCAGTGGTGCGTTCCAGAAAAGGACATTATCATGAGCTCTTTGTTCAGATGGCTAAAAAAGGCTACGGACAGGCGAGAATTGATGGTGAGCTGCAGGATATTGAATATGATTTAAAACTTGACCGTTATAAAACCCACGACATCGACATTGTGATCGACCGTTGGATTATCGGGGAGAATGCTTCAGAAGGAAGAATGGAGAAATCATTGCGTACAGCAATGGAAATGGGAGAAGGTATTATCGGAATTCAGAAACTGGGAAGTACGGATATCGAATACTTTTCCAAAAACCTGATGGATGCGGAAACCGGACATTCTCTGGCGCTGCCGGAACCGAATACTTTCTCATTCAACTCTCCAAAAGGAAGCTGCCCGAATTGTAAAGGTCTGGGAACCATTAAAAAGATCAATACCGATTATTTCATCGATAATCCAAAGTTATCAATCAATCAGGGAGGATTATTGCCGTTGGAAGATATTAAATCCAACAAATGGATTCTGTCGCAGATTAAAAATATCCTTGAAATCTTCGGATTGGGATTAACAACACCTTTGCAGGATATTCCTGAAGAGGCATTGGATTATATCTATAACGGATGTCACAAAGAATTCAATAAAGACCTGAAATACGCAGGGATTACCAAGAAAATAAAAATTGGTTTCGATGGTTTGATTGCTTTCATGGAAGAAATTATCGATGAAAGAGAGTCATACGAAGCGATTTTATTGGAAAGACATTTCACTACAGAAGAAACCTGCCCGGAATGTCATGGAACCCGTCTTCAGCCTTCAAGCTTAAGTTTTAAAATTGACGGAAAAAATATTGCGGAAGTTAATGGTTTAAGCTTAGCAGATTTAAAAGACTGGTTAGCTGACGTTAAAGATAAATTCTCAGAAAAAAATAAAATCATTGCTCACGAAATCTTAAAAGAAATCGAAACCAGACTTCAGTTCCTGCTGGATGTAGGGTTGGATTATTTAAGTCTGAGCAGAAGTTCAAAAACCCTTTCAGGAGGAGAATCACAGAGAATTCGTCTGGCAACGCAGATCGGTTCGCAATTGGTCAATGTATTGTATATCCTTGATGAACCAAGTATCGGGCTTCACCAGAGAGATAATGAAAGACTGATCCATTCCCTGAAAAACCTGAGAGACATCGGAAATTCTGTATTGGTGGTAGAACACGATAAAGACATGATTCTTGAAGCCGATGAGGTGCTGGATATTGGTCCGAGAGCAGGAAAATTCGGTGGAGAAATTCTTTGGCAGGGGAAACCAAAAGATTTATTGAAAGCCGATACCATCACTGCTCAATACATCAATGGAAAAAGAAAAATTGCAATTCCTGAAGAAAGAAGAGCAGGAAGCGGTAAAAATATTGTTTTAAAAGGAGCTACAGGGAATAATCTTAAAAATGTAACCCTGGATATTCCTCTTGGAAAACTGGTGGTAGTAACCGGAATTTCAGGAAGCGGAAAATCTTCGTTGATTAACGGAACATTATATCCGATCCTTAACAAGCATTTCTACAGAGCGGTTCAGGAACCGTTACCATACAAAAAGATTGAAGGGTTAGAAAATATTGATAAAATTGTAGACGTAGATCAGACTCCAATCGGAAGAACGCCACGTTCGAATCCTGCAACGTATACCGGAATGTTTACTGATATCAGAAACCTTTTTGCAGAGCTGCCGGAAAGTAAAATCCGTGGGTACAAGCCTGGAAGATTCTCTTTCAACGTAAAAGGCGGAAGATGCGAAACCTGTCAGGGTGGAGGATTGAAAGTGATCGAAATGAATTTCCTTCCGGATGTATATGTACACTGCGAAACCTGTAACGGGAAACGTTTCAACAGAGAAACGCTGGAAGTTCGTTACAAAGGAAAATCAATCTCTGACGTATTGGACATGACGATTGATGAAGCGGTAGATTTCTTCCAGCCGATTCCCAAGATTTTTGCGAAAGTGAAAACATTACAGGATGTAGGTTTGGGATATATTACGCTTGGACAGCAATCAACAACCCTTTCCGGAGGTGAGGCGCAACGTATCAAGCTTGCTACTGAATTGGCGAAAAGACAAACCGGAAACACCCTTTATATCCTTGATGAACCAACAACAGGACTTCATTTTGAAGATGTGAAAATCCTGATGGATGCCATCAACCAACTGGTAGAACTTGGAAACTCATTCATCATCATCGAACATAATATGGATGTCATCAAATTAGCAGACCATATCATCGACGTAGGACCGGAAGGAGGAAAACATGGCGGACAGATTGTAGCACAAGGAACTCCTGAGGAAATTGTAAAGTCTAAGAAAAGCTTGACAGGGAAGTTTTTGAAGAGGGAATTGGAGTAGATATCAGAATAAAAATTGAGATAATTATTGGCTAAACTTAAAATAGTTTAGCCTTTTTTATGCTTAGAATAACCCTCCAATATTAAATTTTCAATTATTTTTAAAATTTATTATACTGATAATCAATTAATTAAATTTTAATGTTAACTCAATGTTAACTCAATGTAAAATTAATATGAATTATTTTTAATAACTTTGGGTAAGAGATACAAAAATAGGTTAGTATAACATTTAAAACCAGTTAGTTATGAAAAATAGAATTCAAATAGTAATGGCTTCACTTTTCGTTTGCGGATTTGCTGCTGTTTTGAACAGTGCTAAAGCTCAAACTACAGCTCATAATACCATTCAGGAAATTCAACTGAGCAGAAGTGAAACATTTAACGATATCAGAAATAAATTAGAAGCCAATTTTGACCTTACCAACCCTGATTACAAGCAGGGAACCGTAAACTCAGTGGTGAAATTTGATATTGCCAAAAACGGGAAAATCGTCAATGTTCACTCCAGTGGAGACTGTAAAACCGTAAGCAAAGAAATTGAAACCGTATTAAGTGATCTTGATTATAAAGTAGACCGCAAAAAACTAACTGATAATATGGTTGCCTATACTTACGTAATGCCTGTGACAGTAGAGATCCACAGCAGATAGTATTCATAGCATATTATTCAATCATGTGTGAATAATGAAAACTTATCAGATTAAATTGTAATAAACAATAAACCGTAAAGTTTTAGTTTTGGGCTACCATAAAATTAAAACGATATGAAAAATTTAAAAAAGCTGACAAAATCAGATTTGAAGTCAGTGTACGGAGGAGCACCTGTAAAATACTGTACATTTTGCGAATGGGCAAATAAAGTAATTTGCAGTGATATTCCAATTGTTCAGTGTCCATAAAAAAAACAAGCCGCTTTTGTAAGCGGCTTTCTGTTATTTTGTACTTTCAACAAATTCTGTTAATCTTGATTTAAGATCTTTAGAATTCCCTATTTTATCAAAAGTAACATTATCTACTCTCCATCCTTTTTCTGTATGGGTAAGGTGTACTGTATCCATCCAGGTTTCTTTAAGTGCACCCATATCATATTCAAAGGATACCAATGCTTCAGCGGTTTTATCCTTTATCTTGACAGATTTAATTGTATAACTTGTGAACCCTTCATACAAACTGGAGAATATAGCTCCTTCAAAAATTAATGGCTTTTCATCAGGATGATCACTCTTTTTTACCCTTTCAATATCTGCTTTTGAGGCATTTATAGCATTGTCTAAAACTTTTTTTAAATCCTGGGAAAACAAACTGTCCGGAATCGGTTCGTTGTAAATTGCTTCATTAGATTTGCCGCATTGCGTGTACAGTTCATTTACTTTTTCAGTAATGGCTGACTCTGGAGACATGGCAGGCTGAGGTTTGTCTTTTTTGCAGGATACAAAAAACAGGAATATTCCTAAACAGAGAAGTAATTTTTTCATTGGTTTTATTTTGTGGTATGTATCAGAATTCCAGGCTCAAAATGTATACCAAAATCTGTCCGTAAAATATTTTTTGCGAATCGCAAAAATCGATACATTTGAGTAGATAAAAAAAAATTGTGGATCCTATTCTTAACGTTGCTGTCCGTTCCCTCTGCGTTTACCTTTTCATGGTAATTGCCATCCGTTTATTTGGTAAAAACCAGCTTTCTCAGCTCAATGCAGGGGATGTCGTATTACTATTACTCATTTCAAATGCTGTTCAGAATGCAATGGTAGGCCCCGATACCTCTCTCCAGGGCGGAATTATTGCGGCATTGGTTTTGTTTGTTGCTAATTTTATTTTGAAAAGAATTATGTTTTCCAGCCGTTCCTTTCAGACTTTTATGGAAGATGAGCCGGTTATTCTGATCAGAGATGGAGTAGCAGATCAGGCCGCTTTAAACCGGGTAAAGATCACAGAAAGCGAATTGGAAGAAGCGATAAGAGAACATGGAATTGAAAATATAGATAATGTAAAGCTTTCCGTTCTGGAAGTGGATGGAAATATCAGTGTGGTTTCTCAGGACGAGAAGAGTAAACAAACCCATTATTCAAGAATTAAAAGAAAAATTAAAAGAAAATACCATTAAATACGATGAATTACGAATTAAGAGAAATGCTTCCCAGCGACGAAGCCAGGGTCCTTGAAATTTTCCGCCAGGGAATAGACGGTGGGATTTCCACTTTTGAAACAGAAGTTCCCACTGCTGAAGCCTGGAGCATGGGCTATTTTAACGACTGCCGCTGGGTGCTGGAAAATGAAAAAAATGAAGTAGTAGGATGGTGTGCCTTAAAACCGGTCAGCAAAAGAGAATGCTATAAAGGAGTTGCAGAGGTAAGCATTTATTTTGATAACGAATATCAGGGAAAGGGTTTGGGTTCCGTATTGCTTAAAAAACTGATTTTGGATAGTGAGGATCACGGATTCTGGACATTACAGACCAATATCTTCTCCGAAAATGAAACTTCTATCAAATTTCATCAGAAAAACGGTTTCAGAATCGTAGGTATCCGTAAAAAAATCGGAAAACTCAATGAAGAGTGGAAAGACGTTGTTCTGATGGAAAAAAGAAGCGGAGCCATGTAAAGAATTATAAATGATGAATGATGAATGATGAATGATGAATTTGTTTGATAGGCACATTAATCTCCATCACAAAATTCACTACTGACTTGCGAAGCAAAATTGACCATTGGCATTAAAAGTCAATATATTTCAACCTTAAACCTTAAACCTTAAACTTTAAACCCTAAACTTTGAACTTTGAACTATTTTGGCATTCCCCTTGTTATATTAATAAGTGAAAAAGTAGAAATAATGAAAAATTTGATTAAAGTTACAGGAGTCCTTGTTGTGATGTTTATGCTGTCATCATGCGTAGTTCATGACAATGGAGCCCGAGGAAATACAATCCCTCCAGGACAGGCTAAGAAAGTGTTTGGAGGAAGTGCAAAAGACTATGCCCCGGGACAGGTGAAAAAGAGAAGTGGCTACTAATAAACATATAAAATAAAAATATGAGCCGTAAGTTTTAACATACATTAGCTTAATTTTAATTTCTTTTGGCATTAACATTGATATATTTCGCTATCGAAATTGAAAAAGTGAAAATAATGAAAAGTATGTTGAAAATTGCTGGGGTAGCAGTAGTCGTATTAATGCTGTCTTCTTGTGTGGTACATGAGCATCATGGAAGAAGAATGCCACCCGGGCATGCTAAAAAGTATTATGGCGGAAGTGCAAGGTACTATGCACCTGGCCAGGTAAAGAAAGTGTATATTTATGACGATCGTGGTCATCATCACAAAGGCCGCGGTCATGGACATCACAGATAAAAAAAAGAAAAGCACTGAATTTTTCAGTGCTTTTTTTATGACTCATTATAATCTCGATTTTTTCGGATTAAGGAAAGTATTAAAGACCATCACTTCCTGTCCGAACTTTTTCTCAATTCTTTCCGAAATATTTAAAAGCTCACTTTTAATGAAATCTTCACGTAATTCTTCATTATCAAAAATTAACAGGAGATTATAATTTTTACCTTCCTCGATAAAGTCACTGTGTACCTCAGAAAGAATATATTTGTTGACATCCATCAGGTTTTCAGTCATTAAAACCAGTGTTTCATCAATATAATTTTCCCATTCTTCCAGGTTATCTTTCGTACAGTGGAAAGTTATACTTAATACGCTCATATTTTTATGAATTTTTAAGATTTTTTTGGATAAATTCTGCAGCAAAAATCGGCATTTTTTTCGTAAATTAGCCCGTTAATAAAAATTGGAAATAAATAATTTTCAGACTTACAGCTAAGAGTTTGAATATCATTACAATAAAATTTGTTTATGCAAAAAGAAGGAGAAAGACTGATTCCTATCAACATTGTTGATGAAATGAAGTCGTCTTATATCGATTATTCGATGTCCGTTATCGTTTCAAGAGCGCTGCCGGATGTAAGAGACGGCTTGAAACCCGTTCATAGAAGAGTACTTTATGGTATGTATGGATTAGGGGTTTTTTCTAATAGAAAATATTTAAAATCTGCGAGAATTGTTGGGGACGTTTTGGGTAAATATCACCCGCACGGTGACTCTTCTGTATATGATGCGATGGTGAGAATGGCTCAGGAATGGAGCTTGCGTTATCCTCAGGTAGACGGGCAGGGTAACTTCGGTTCCATGGATGGCGACCCGCCGGCAGCAATGCGTTATACCGAAGCAAGATTGAAAAAAATCTCTGATGAGGTTCTTTCTGACCTTGACAAAGAAACCGTTGATTTCCAGAATAACTTCGACGACAGTTTGCAGGAACCCACCGTAATGCCTACCAAAATCCCGAACCTTTTGGTCAACGGAGCTTCAGGTATTGCTGTAGGTATGGCAACCAATATGGCGCCACACAACCTTTCTGAATCTGTAGATGCTATCTGTGCTTATATCGATAATAAAGAAATTACGATTGATGAGCTGATGCAGCATATTATTGCGCCGGATTTCCCTACAGGTGGTATCATCTATGGATATGACGGAGTAAGGGATGCTTTCCATACAGGTAGAGGTAGAGTTGTTTTAAGAGCTAAAGTGAACTTTGATGAAATCGGAAACAGAAACGCGATTATCGTTACTGAAATCCCTTATCAGGTAAACAAAGCGGAAATGATTGCCAGAACCGCAGAGCTTGTTAAAGACGAAAAAATACCTGGTATCCACGAGATCAGAGACGAATCGGATAGAAAAGGACTTCGTGTTGTATATGAATTGAAAAACGATGCAATTCCGAATGTAGTTCTTAACCTATTATATAAATATACAGCACTTCAGACTTCTTTCAGTGTAAACAATATTGCATTGGTACACGGAAGACCGGAGCAGTTGAACCTTAAAGATATCATTCATCACTTTGTAGAGCACAGACATGAGGTCATCGTAAGAAGAACTCAGTATGAGCTTAAAAAAGCAAAAGAAAGAGCACACATCCTTGAAGGATTCATGAAAGTGATCGGAACTCAGGATGCATTAGACAGAGCGATTTCTATTATCCGTCACAGTGCCAACCCTCAGGCGGCGAAAGAAGGCTTGATCGAGGCTTTTGAGCTTTCAGACATTCAGGCTCAGGCAATTCTTGATCTTAGATTAGCTCGTCTGACAGGAATGGAGCTTGACAAGATCCGTGATGAATACGATGCAATCATGAAAGAAATTGCAAATTTGGAAGACATCTTAGCTAACGAGCCGAGAAGATTCCAGATCATCAAGGAAGAATTAATCGAAATCAAAGAAAAATACGGAGACGAAAGAAGAACTGAAATTGATTATTCAGGAGGAGAAATGTCTATTGAAGATATTATCCCTAATGAATCTGTAGTTCTTACGATCTCTCACGCAGGATACATCAAGAGAACTTCGCTTTCAGAATATAAAATTCAAAGTAGAGGTGGTGTAGGAAACAAAGCAGCAACAACCAGGGATTCCGACTTCCTTGAATATATCGTTTCTGCAACCAACCACCAGTACATGTTGTTCTTTACGGAAAAAGGAAGATGTTACTGGCTGAGAGTATTTGAAATTCCTGAAGGCTCTAAAACGGCAAAAGGAAGAGCAGTACAAAACCTTATCAACATTGAACCGGATGATAAGATTAAAGCTTATATCAGAACGAACAACCTTAAGGATTCTGAATATGTAAATCAGATGAGTGTTGTGATGGTAACCAAAAACGGGACCATCAAGAAAACATCATTGGAAGCGTATTCAAGACCAAGGGTAAACGGGGTAAATGCTATCGAAATTAGAGATAATGACCAGTTATTAGGAGCTTACCTTACCAACGGAGAATCTCAGATCATGATCGCTACTAAAAATGGTAAATGTATTCGTTTTCCTGAAGAGAAAGTAAGAGAAGTAGGTAGAGGATCTATCGGGGTAAGAGGGATCTTGCTTGAAGATGGTGACGAAGCTATTGGTATGATTGTTGTGAACGATGTAGAGAACGAAACAGTACTTGTGGTATCTGAAAAAGGATACGGAAAGAGAACTGCAGTAGAAGACTACCGAATTACCAACAGAGGAGGAAAAGGAGTTATCACCCTGAATATCACTGAAAAAACAGGAAATCTTATCGCTATTCAAAATGTAACAGACGAAGACGGATTGATGATTATCAACAAATCTGGTGTTGCGATCAGAATGGGAATGGATGAAATGAGAGTTATGGGTAGAAATACGCAGGGAGTGAAACTTATCAACCTTAAGAAAAATGACGAAATTGCAGCCATTGCAAAAGTAGAAATGGATAAAGATGTAGAAGAAGATGCTGAAGAACTTGAAGAAACAGAAGAAGGAGTGGTAGGATCACTATTTGATAACCAGGAAAATGACAATGTAACACCTCAGGCTGAAAATGAAAACTCAGCAGAGGAAAATGAGAATTCTGATTCTGAAGAATAAATTGTACAATATAAATATAAAATAGTTATTATGAAGAAACTAATTTTAGGAATGGCTATCGTAGCGTCTGCTTTTGCTTTTGGGCAGAAAAAAGATGCCGCTGCTTTAAATGCTCAGCTTCAGGAAGCAAATAAGGTTGCTATGGATGCATATAATGGAAAAAATTATGCTGCAGCAGCACCAAAGTTTATAGAAGTTTATGATCTATTGAAGGCTAACGGACAGGATAATAA
Organism: Chryseobacterium sp. KLBC 52; assembly: GCF_003347605.1. Taxonomy (GTDB): domain Bacteria; phylum Bacteroidota; class Bacteroidia; order Flavobacteriales; family Weeksellaceae; genus Chryseobacterium. The sequence continues at coordinate 161,622 of NZ_QDFZ01000012.1, forward strand.
AATATATATGTATTATGCCGGATTGAGTCATGCATTAGCTAACAACAGTGATCAGTCTATCAAAATATTTACAGATCTTATAAATTCCGGATTTACAGGAGTAGAAACTACTTATACTGCCAAAGAAAAAAAATCAGGACAGGTGGTTAATCTTGATAAAGCGACTTGGGATCTTATGAAAAAGAACTCAGATTATACTGATTTTAAAACAGAACAGACAAAAAGTATAGAATCTGATTTATATGAAACTCTTGCTTCCTTACTTCTGAATGCAAAAAGCGCTGAGGCTCTTCCTGTTATTGAGAAGGGATTAGCAAAGTTTCCTAATAATGCTAAGCTGAAAGAAGCTCAAACTACCGCATATCTTCAGTCAGGAAACACAGATAAATTCGTTTCCGGATTGAAAGAGCAGCTGGCTAAAAATCCTAATGATGCCACAAACTGGTATAACCTTGGAGTAATGCAGGCTAAAAATCCAGCTACTGTTAATGATGCTCTGGAAGCTTTCAAAAAAGCAATTGAGCTGAAGCCGGATTTCTCTGATGCCTACCAGAACCTTGTGTATACAACTATCGGGGATGATGCTAAAGTAGTTACGGATATCAATGCTTTAAGAAAAGATAAGCCGGATGAAGCGTCTAAACTGATTGATGCGAGAAGAGAGAGATTCAACAAGGCATTGCCGTTTGCAGAAGGATGGTATAAAGCTAGTCCAAAAAGCCTTGATGCAGTTACTACGTTAAAAGAAATTTACATTGTAACTAAAAACATGGATAAAGTTAAAGAAATGAAAGCTAAAGAAGCTGAACTTACAGCTGCTGGAGCAAAATAATCATTTTTTACAATAACAGATATGAAAACCGGAACAGAAATGTTCCGGTTTTTTTATTGTATGTCTCGTCCTGAAAAAGGTTGACTAAAAAACCATAAAATTAGTCACCCTTATGAATCTAAAAAAAACATCGTCCCCTGTCCAAGAATACAGTGAGGCATTCAAACGACAAGTTGTCTCTGAATATGAACGGGGATTATATACAAAATCCCAATTGCAAACTCGATACAATATTCGGGGTAATTCATGCATTTCAAGTTGGTTAATAAAATATGGTAACTTTACTTATGAAAAACAATTAAGTAAAGGCAGACCTATGAAAGATCCACAGAAACAAAAGATTAAAGAGCTTGAAGCTGCTTTATCCAAAAAGGAAGAAGAGCTCAAAGTGTTTAAGAGATTTATAGAAATCGCAGAGCGTGAGTTGAAGATTGAAATTGTAAAAAAGTCTGGTTCCAATCAATCCAGGAAATAAGGCCGTATACAAATCTTTCACTGGAAGATATCTGCCGATTGTTTGGATACAGTAAACAAGCTTATTATAAAAGGAAGAAACAGCCTGATTCTATCAATAATCAAAAAAGGATTATAGAACTGGTATTATCAATTCGTAAGAAGATGCCTAAAATAGGGACTCGAAAACTTTATGTATTACTTAAAAATGATTTTTCAAAAGAGGATCTTCGTATAGGAAGAGATCGGCTATTTCAACTTTTAAGATCGAATTATCTTTTAATTCCCAGAAGACACAGTTATTTTAAAACAACCAATTCCAGACATTGGATGAAGAAATACCCGAATATTATTAAAGAAAAGGAGTTGAAATGTTCAGAAAAAGTTTGGGTTGCAGATATTACCTATCTGAAGACTAAAGAGAAAAATTATTATCTTCATTTGATTACCGATGCCTATTCAAAGAAAATTGTAGGATATGAACTAAGTGATAATTTACAGACTGCCTCCACATTGAAAGCATTAAAACAAGCCATAAAGAACAGGGTGTATAAACATTCTTTAATTCATCATTCAGACAGAGGATTGCAGTATTGTAGTAAAGAATATACTGAAACGTTAAGGAAAAGTGATATTCTTATCAGTATGACCGAGAACTCGGATCCTTATGAGAATGCTGTAGCAGAGAGGGTAAACGGCATTCTGAAATATGAGTTTGGATTGATTGATACTTTTGAAAACTTTAAGAATCTCTCACAGCAGCTTGATCAATCAATTTATTATTATAATAATTTAAGACCTCATTTTTCCCTAAATTATAACATCCCTAGCCAAGTGCATATGAAAAATAACGTGAAATTAAAAACATACAAAAAACAAAATCAGAATAGGAAAATTCCTACTCTGAT
>NZ_QDFZ01000013.1:0-8179 GCF_003347605.1 Chryseobacterium sp. KLBC 52
ACAGAATTTAACGTTTCGGGCAGTAAATTGTATCTTTCGCCGATAATTGACCTTTACAATGGCGAGATTATCAGTTACGATCTCTCAGAAAGGCCTGCCTTTGCGCAGGTTGTGAATATGCTCAAAAAAGGATTCAGAAAAATTAAAAATACTGAAAACCTCATTATCCACTCTGATCAAGGCTGGCAATATCAGATGAAAGCCTATCAGCACCTGTTAAAAGAAAAAGGCATTATCCAAAGTATGTCCCGCAAAGGAAACTGTCTGGATAATGCAGTAATAGAAAACTTCTTTGGAACTTTAAAATCTGAAATGTTCTATACTAAGAAATTTAAAACCATTGATGAGCTCAAAAAAGAAATAAAGAAGTATATCAAGTATTACAATAACGACAGGATAAGACTTAATCTAAAAGGAAAGAGTCCGGTACAGTACCGAACTCTTTCATATAATAATATTGTTTAATTTTGTCTAAACTTTTGGGTGCAGTCTATTTGTGGTTGGGGGATCTAGTATAATTTCAGCAGTTTATTTTCGATTTATCAAGATGATCACGATCTATTGAGCATCAGAAATTGATTTGATAAATTGATAAAGATCCGTCTCTGTTTCAAGGTGTAATTTTTTACGTAAACGGTATTTCTTTGTCTGTACAGATCTGTGTTCCATAGAAGAGTACTGTGCAATTTCTTTTGAAGAGAACCCCAGGCATATCATAGCACAGAAAGATAAATCTGATAAGGAAAGATTAGAGTTGATTTTTAAAAGCTGCTGACAGACTTCAGGATAAGTTTCCTGAAATAATGCTAGAAAACCTGCACTGTTTTTCTTTGCCAGTTGGATAATCTGCTCGTGATTTTCATTAAGCTTTCTTTTTAAAATTTTGGCTTCTTCTTCGTGCTGAAGAATAATGGTTTTGCTTTCCATCAGTCTTTTTTTCTTTCTTTTAAACTGGAAATAAAAATAAAAGGACAGCAACAAAACAAGTAAAAATAAAATCCCTCCATACCATAAAGCTTTCTGAAATTTAGTTTTTTGTTTTTCTTCTTCTTTCTTTGATATTTTATTAAACGCTAATGTGATCGCTTTGCTTTGGTCATTATCTATGCTGTCTTTTAACGAGGTTGCCTTGTCTAAATATTCAACTTCTTTCTCAGCTACTTTAAGCTCTTTGTACAATGAGGCAAGTAATTTGTAATTATTTAAAACCAGCTGAGGTCTGTTGATTTCTTTCGCCAGTTCAATAGACTCTATAATAGCGTCGATAGCCTCATTATTTTTTTTCTGAACCTGCATAAAACTGCTATAATCATATAGAACTACTGCTCTTTGGTACTTATTATGCTTAAATCTTTTGGTTTCCAGCAGATCAAAGGCTTTTTTTAAATAATGCCTCGCTGAATCTGAATTCAAGTTGTATTTTGTATAGTGATAGGCTACATGTGCAATATCTAAAGGATTAGGATCTACTTTAATGGCCTTATGAAGGTAAATGAGTGAGGAATCAGGCCGTTCATTTCCGTTGAAATAAACGGCTCGTGTTGAATAGACATACCGTAAAAAAAAACGACAGTCCTGATTATCTTTTTTTAATCTTAAAGCAGATTTCATGGCTTTTAAATTATAATCTAAAGCCATTTTAGGTAGATTCATCCTGCTATAGACCTGTGAATACTCCTGATTAATTTTGCCATCAAGAAAGTCATCATTAATCTTTTTTGATTTTTCCTCAGCGTAGTTCAGATATTCTATGGCCTTTTTAAATTCTCCTACCAGCCAGAGACGATTCGCAATATTGGCATACCCCCAGGCTTCTCCTATAGGATATTTGTTGCGAATAGCTTCTTTTATAATCTTTTGATTCCAAATGATCAGATCTTTATTAGATATTCTGGTTCTAAGCTCTTCGTTTGTTTTGATGAGTAAGGTATCTATTTGCTGTTTATTATAGTGTTGTGGAAATAGTTTTGAACAGCAAAATGTAAAAATCAGGCAATAGATTATTCTATTAATGTTTTTCAAAGAGTTCGTGGTCATAGAATAAATACTGTATTAAAGATAATTACAAGAGTCGGATATGATGCAAGTGAATTCATTAGAATATAGGCAGTAGTTTATCAATTCCTGTCATTAACCACAATGCCTCTGTAAAAAACAGGTGAGATTATTAATCCCACCTGTTGGCATCATAAAGGTTTTTTGATCATTCTTGTGTTTTAGAATCGATAATTGGCTGCAATTTGAAAAAAAGAAAAGAATTAAGAAAATTATAGAATACATCATAGGTACATCATGTGATTTTTGCTTTATCTGTAAGGGTTGCTATCAGGTTGTATGTATGGTGTATGTTTATTGCTTGAATGCATTGTATGAGGACTTTGTAATGAAAGTTGCAGTTGCGCCAGCTTTAAATGAAATCTGAAAAGAAAAATGAAAAAAAACAGAATTTGATATGGTTTTTTATTTACCAAGATATTTTTAGGGTATCAGATGTACATCAGTATCCCATTAAAATGGTTTTTATTGTCCATTTTAATGGGGCTATTTTATCCAATATGAATAATCTCTTTTTGTTTGATGAGAATACAACAAAAAAATTCACTGTTTCCAGTAAGTCTTTAAATGAGCTCGAAAGGATTCGAACCTTTGCCGTCCCGATTGAAATCGGGATGCTCTATCCAATTTGATAATCACTGGTTGTTGTAGGGTAAATAAAAACAAAAAAGACTCACTGTTTCCATTAAGTCTTTAAGTGAGCGCGAAAGGATTCAAACCTTTGTCGTCCCGATTGAAATCGGAATGCTCTATCCGGTCTGATTAATAACTGGTTATTGTAGGGTAATAAAAAACAAAAAAGACTTACTAAAAATAGTAAGTCTTTAAGTGAGCGCGAAAGGATTCGAACCTTTGCCGTCCCGATTGAAATCGGGATGCTCTATCCGGTGTGCTTTACCAATGATTTTAAAAAGTAATAAAAACAAAAAAGACTCACTGTTTCCAGTAAGTCTTTAAGTGAGCGCGAAAGGATTCGAACCTTTGACCGTCTGCTTAGAAGGCAGATGCTCTATCCAGCTGAGCTACGCACCCTAAATTTTATAAGTCGGGGCGGCAGGATTCGAACCTGCGACCTCCTGGTCCCAAACCAGGCGCGATGACCGGACTACGCTACGCCCCGAGGGTGTCATCAGTAACGATATTTACTTCGTTTTTGCGGTTGCAAAGGTACAATACTTTTTGAAATAAAAAAATAAAATTATGAATAATTTTTAATTAATTTTTCATGACTGACTTTTGATGTATTCTACTTATTTAAAAATCATTGCCTTAGAATGTTTTTATAATCCAATGCTAAAAATGGTTCATTGTACCTAATTCGAGCAAAAACAAAAAAGACTTACTGTTTCCAGTGAGTTTTTGAGTAAGCGCAAAAGTATTCGAACCTTTGCCGTCCCGATTGAAATCGGGATGCTCTATCCGTTTTGCTTTTGCTTTACCAATGATTTTAAAAAGTAATAAAAACAAAAAAGACTCACTGTTTCCAGTAAGTCTTTAAGTGAGCGCGAAAGGATTCGAACCTTTGCCGTCCCGATTGAAATCGGGATGCTCTATCCGGTGTGCTTTACCAATGATTTTAAAAAGTAATAAAAACAAAAAAGACTTACTGTTTCCAATGAGTTTTTGAGTGAGCGCAAAAGGATTCGAACCTTTGCCGTCCCGATTGAAATCGGGATGCTCTATCCGGTGTGCTTTACCAATGATTTTAAAAAGTAATAAAAACAAAAAAGGACTCACTGTTTCCAGTAAGTCTATAAGTGAGCGCGAAAGGATTCGAACCTTTGCCGTCCCGATTGAAATCGGGATGCTCTATCTGGTGTGCTTTACCAATGATTTTAAAAAGTAATAAAAACAAAAAAGACTCACTGTTTCCAGTAAGTCTTTAAGTGAGCGCGAAAGGATTCGAACCTTTGACCGTCTGCTTAGAAGGCAGATGCTCTATCCAGCTGAGCTACGCACCCTAAATTTTATAAGTCGGGGCGGCAGGATTCGAACCTGCGACCTCCTGGTCCCAAACCAGGCGCGATGACCGGACTACGCTACGCCCCGAAAGGGTCATCAATAACGAATTTTACATCGTTTTTAGGGCTGCAAAGTTGCGATTCTTTTTGTAATAAAAAAAGAAAATAAGGTATAATTTTTAATTAATTTTTTATGCACTCTTTTTTATTACCTTTACCTTGTTAATAACCATTGATTTAGCCCGCTTAAAAATGCTGAAAGAATTTTCTTTTTTTTGCTCACATTAAACATTCGTATCCCAAAATATAAAAAAACAGGATGGAAAGCAGGAGTTCGTTTTCCTCTGTTCTGTTGTTTTTTGATGATGATGTATTCTTGCTGTAAGAACCAGGAATTTGTTAGTCACACTATTGCAAATACATCACTGAGTTTACCCAAATCAATGGTCATTAAAAAAGAACAGGCTGAAGATTCCCAGGTATATAGCATTAATGCTGGAAATAAGCATGTTAAATATATCTACTATGGTGATTATAAACCTTTTGAAGAAAATTCTTTTTTCATTACAGATGATAAAGAATTATATGGAAAATATAAAAATAGGGAGTTAAAAGCGTATTTTTCTGATAATTCTGATAGAGATTACAGAAACGGAATTTATAATGTTAATTATTATTACTACGATACAATCAATAAGCACAGAGCTCAGATTATGATGCCGAAAAAAATGGATAAAGGACTTATTGGGATTCATTTTGACAGTGTAGATATTCATCAAAAGAAAATGGCAATTATTATCAATGATTTGAGTGAGGAGAATAAAGAATTATTTTTAAAAGTTTTTAAAACTATTAAATTCAATCCGTAAATATCCCATATGAAATCATGGCTATCATGTTCAAGACTCATCATTGGTCTTTCTGCAGTGCTTTCTCTCTTTATTGCATGTAATAAGGAATATACAAGCCCTTACGGATACGATTACATTAAGGTGTACAAGTATAACAAAGAACCATGGGATTCTGATGCGGAGAAAAATAAGATTTATATAACTGAATTATCCGATCAGGACAGTATTCTCTACCCCAAAATAGGAACATTGAATTTTACGCTTATAGATTCTCTAAAACCGAGCAGGAAAACCGATTCTCTGGGGATCTGATTTGAAATATGTTGCAAAGTTCAGTGTTTATTGTGATGAATGTTTTTTAATCAATCATACTACCCGCGAGACATATTACATAAAGGTCGGATATGATAAAATTATGAAGCTGTCAGCCCTGTTTCCCATTAATATTGATGAAAAAATAAATTAAATTGAAATGACCATTATTCAATTACATATACTCGACTGGTATGATGATATGATAACATCATGGATTTCATTGGAAAATGATTCTTATATTTTTACCTGTATTCAGAAGGATTTTACAAACGGAGAGAAAATATATTATGGGGTAAAAACAGATGAAAAATCATGTGAAAAGATTCGTGATATCATAGGGAAGAAGATTTTTACTAAAAGGGATTGGAGTACCATAAATCGTATTTTTGAAGAGAATAACAAAAGTGATAATGTATTTTTATTGAGAACAGTATCATTATACGTGGGTTCGGATATTACTTTTAGTAAAGTGAAAAATTCAGATATCAGAACGATTAAGCTTCCTGTTGATATTTCAACACTATATACTTGATATACTTGTCTGTATAGAGATTTGTATGATATACTTGTCTGTATAGGGATTTGTAGAAAGCAGGTAGTTGTTGACTAAAATAAGAATTAATGAAAGATATATTTGAGTTTAAAATTGTAATTCATGAAGATATGCCAGAGAATCTGGTAGACCGTTTCATTGCTTTTATTGAAGACTGGTCAGTGAATTGGGGAGGTGGCTGTTCAGATAATCAGATCAATGGAGGATTGTATGCTGATGAAAATATAATAATTAATATCAATGATTTTGTGAGAGAATTTGTTGCATTTTTTTTACACCTGGACATTACGATACAGGATATTGAGATGAATATAGAAAATTTTTATTTTTATCGTTTTGATCATAATGTTTTTATTGAAAATTATTCTTCGCTACCTGTCAATATTGGCTGTTGGGAGTTATAATTATTCCAGAAAAAACTGAAATACCTTACAAAAAAACATTAGTGTTTTATGAAGAAATATAGAAATATTCATCATCATTACCTTTCAAATTTTTTTAAACAGAGTGAATTGAACTATGATAGTTTCTGGTTGTTTTATAACCATGAAGACGGAATTCAAATGGAACCCTTTTTTCCTGATCAGAAGGTTTATTCTTTTTTGTGGGAGTATTCAAATCCGGATATTATAATAAAGATTGATGAATGGAAAAGAGCTTTCAGAAGAAATAATATTGAGATTGTACAGGAAGATAAGCTGCATATCCGAAACTACTTGTCGGGAGAGCGAAAAGTATATCTGGATTGCCTGGAAACCAGTTTTGTAACTGCAGATGAAAAATTTAAAGACCTTACTGCATATGATGCCGGACAACGTTTTGTTCAGATCGTAACCGATGAAAGTATCTCTTTTACGGATATTGATTTAAGTTTTCTGGAAGTAACAGATACAGCAGATAAATTCCGAGCGTTGATCAGGATTCTGGATACTGATGGTATTCAGGCGCTCATCTTAAATGGCTACCATCATCGGAGAGAATTACTTAAAGTTTGCATTGTGAAGAAGGGAGAAGCCTGCATACAACCAATGGAATTTTTGTCCTTACTTATTTTTGAAAATACTTATGTAGCAATGCCGTTTAACTGGTGAGAATAGTATAAATATAATTGCTTCAGTACGCATATAGAATGAATTTTTTAAGATTAGAAATAATAAATAGAAATAAAAGTTTAGTAGTCATATTGGTTATTATTGTTTTTGTATTCTTATACAAAGTGATATTTTCGTCAAAAAACGAAGGTAGTTTTTTAGATGAAATTAGAGAAAAGGATATAAAATCAATAATTAGAAAAAAGTATATGAATCATGATAATCACAATATACCATTTCTGGTGTATGGCAATCAAGATAGTATTTTAGTTTACAGAGATTGGTGGGATAAAGTTATGGTTGGAGACTCGATAATAAAACCCAAAGGATCTTTAGAAGTGATTATAAAAAATTCTGATAAAATTGAAAAACTGGATTATGAAGATCAGTTTGGTTTAGAGGGGCAATGATTTAATATATTTGGTTTTAGCCAATATCAATAACCCCGTTCCGCAAAGTCTCCCGACTTTGAGGTGAAAAAAACAAATAGTTTAATTTGATATTACAAAAACCTTGCATTTTGCGAGGTTTTTGTAATTAAACAAGACTTTCTAATCCCTATATTTGCTCCATGAAACGATTAATGCTGCTGTACGTACTTTTCCCTGTATTTCTATTCTCACAGACTACCGGAAAAGTGATCAAAATTTCAGACGGAGATACTATTACTTTACTGTTAAAAGGTAATCAACAAAAAAAAATCAGATTAGCCGAAGTTGATTGTCCGGAAAGCGGACAGGCGTTCGGTAAAAATGCGAAACAGTTTACTTCTGCTCAAGTATTCGGGAAAACGGTAAGCTTTGTTGAAACCACTACAGACCGTTATGGAAGATCCATTGCAAAAGTGTACTATGACGATGGGAAATACCTTTCCAAAGAGCTTATCAAAGCAGGATTGGGATGGTGGTATTTTTCCTACTCAAAAGATGCGTCTCTGGGCGAAATTCAGGAAACTGCAAAACTTAAAAAAATGGGTCTGTGGCAGGATATTAATGCTATGGCTCCCTGGGACTACCGTAAAATGAAACGTGAGCTTAGAAATAATAAGAAAATCGAAGCGGCTAAGAACGGAACAAAAATAAAAGGAGTTGCATAAATATTCTAAAGGATAGAAGAAAAAACAAAAACTGTCTCAAAAAATGAGGCATTTCAAAATATGTCTGGTAATGTCAACCAGGCGGCAACGGAATTTGAAACCAAATACAAAAAGTCTTAATTTTATTACTAAAAATTACTCTTCTTAAAAACAAAAAACCTCACAATAAAAATTGTGAGGTTTTTTGTGAGCGCGAAAGGATTCGAACCTTTGACCGTCCCGATTGAAATCGGGATGCTCTATCCAATCTGCTTTAC
>NZ_QDFZ01000013.1:8313-160892 GCF_003347605.1 Chryseobacterium sp. KLBC 52
ATTTTTGAGTAAGGAATAAAACAAAAAAGACCTACTAAAAATAGTAAGTCTTTATGTGAGCGCGAAAGGATTCGAACCTTTGACCGTCCCGATTGAAATCGGGATGCTCTATCCAATCTGCTTTACAATGATTTTTGAGTAAGGAATAAAACAAAAAAGACCTACTAAAAATAGTAAGTTTTTATGTGAGCGCAAAAGGATTCGAACCTTTGACCGTCCCGATTGAAATCGGGATGCTCTATCCAATCTGATTTACAATGATTTTTGAGTAAGGAATAAAACAAAAAAGACCTACTAAAAATAGTAAGTCTTTATGTGAGCGCGAAAGGATTCGAACCTTTGACCGTCTGCTTAGAAGGCAGATGCTCTATCCAGCTGAGCTACGCACCCTTAAAAGTTGATTCTCGCTTAGTAAATAAGCATATTAAAAAGTCGGGGCGGCAGGATTCGAACCTGCGACCTCCTGGTCCCAAACCAGGCGCGATGACCGGACTACGCTACGCCCCGAATATATAAGAAGAGCGGAGGGTAAGGGATTCGAACCCTTGCGACACTTTCGCGTCGACAGTTTAGCAAACTGCTCCGTTAACCACTCCGGCAACCCTCCTTTTTGTTTATTTTTTAATGATCGTTGTTCCGTTATTGCGAGTGCAAATATAGAACAGATTTCTTTATTTACCAAATAAAATTCAAGAAATTTTTGTGTATTTTTGAGGTAATAAATCATTCAAAAACCAAACTGATGCGTAAAACATTATATATCATCGGATTAAGTACTTTCGTTTTTTCATGTACTTCTCAACAAAATGTAAAAAAAAATACTTACCAACCGAAAACCCCAATAACACAGGCGAAACCAACTGTTAAGACAACACCTCCGGTTGCTCCAAAACCAAAAGTTGTATCTGATCATGGAGTAGACTTTTTTACTACTAATATAGCAGACCCAACAAAAAATGATAATACGGCAAGTTATGGTTCCATTGTATCTGCAAAACCAGCAGGATATAAAGTGGTGAAAACGTATTTTCCGGCAGTTGCTCAGAATTTCAGACAACGTTATCTGATACTACATTATACGGCTCTTGCAGATGATAAATCTCTTACCGTTCTTACCCAGCAGGCTGTAAGTGCCCATTATCTGGTAAATAATACAGGAGATAACGAGATCTATCAGTTAGTAGATGAAAATAAACGGGCATATCATGCAGGAGTTAGCGCGTGGAGAAATGACAAAAATCTCAATGATAATTCTATCGGTATTGAAATTGTAAATACAGGTTATACTACAGATAGTACAGGGAAAAGAACTTTTGCTCCATTTAGCGATGAACAGGTGAAAAAAGTAGCCGCCCTTGTGAAAGATATTGTGACAAGATATCAGATCCAGCCTACGAATGTATTGGCACATGCAGATATTGCTCCCACAAGAAAACAGGATCCTGGACCTATGTTCCCATGGAAAAAGCTTTATGATGAATATCAGGTGGGAATGTGGTATGATGAAGCAGCGAAACAGACTTATCTTGAGCCCGCACAGGCAGACCTGGCTGCAAGGTATAACGATTCCAGCTTTATCTTCCTTATTCAGACTTCATTGCAGAAATTCGGATATGCAATTGATCTTAGCGGAAAATGGGATGATGCTACGAAAAAAACAATTGAAGCATTCCAGTACCACTTCCGTCCACAGAATTATGACGGAATTATGGATGCTGAAACATGGGCAATACTCCAGGCTTTAAATCAAAAATATCCAACAAAATAATTCAAATTAAAACGCATCGGTTAGATGCGTTTTTGCTATCTTTAAACGATCAAAAACAGTAAAATATCTGTAATGGAAAATTTCAGAAAAGAAAGTGATCTATTAGGCGAACTGAATGTGCCTTTAGATGCTTATTATGGGGTTCAGACACAACGAGCTATCGACAATTTTAAAATCTCAGGACAGCTTTTGTCTTCATATCCTGATTTCATTAAAGGATTGGCATTTGTAAAAAAAGCAGCGGCTAAAACCAATTATGAATTGGGACTTCTAGACGAAAACCTGTATTTCAAAATAGCAGAAGCTTGTGATGAAATTGTAGCAGGGAAATATCATGAGCAGTTTCCGGTAGATATGATTCAGGGAGGAGCAGGAACTTCCATCAATATGAATGCGAACGAAGTGATCGCTAATATCGTATTGGAAAAATTAGGAAAAAATAAAGGAGAATATGAATTCTGTTCACCTAATGACCATATCAACCTTTCTCAGTCTACCAACGATGCGTATCCTACGGCAATCAAAATGGGATTGCTCCAGATGAATATCGGGCTGGTAGAAAAACTGGAAAGAATTATCACGGCTTTCCGTGCAAAAGGACAGGAGTTCCATGATGTAATTAAAATGGGACGTACACAACTTCAGGATGCCGTTCCAATGACTTTGGGGCAGGAATTTGAAGCCTATGCAGCCACTTTGGAGGAGGATATCTCTAAACTGAATAACAACGCCAACCTGTTTGTAGAAGTAAATATGGGAGCGACTGCTATTGGAACAGGCTTAAATGCTCCGGTAGGATATGCTACTCTTTGTGCTAAAAACTTAGCTCAGATTACAGGATTCCCGATTGTTTCAGCACCGGATCTAGTAGAAGCAACACCCGATACAGGATCTTATGTAATTTATTCTTCAGCAACAAAACGTCTTGCAGTGAAACTATCTAAAATCTGTAACGACTTAAGATTACTTTCATCAGGTCCAAGAGCGGGTCTTTTTGAAATCAATCTTCCGCCAATGCAGCCGGGATCTTCGATTATGCCAGGGAAAGTAAATCCTGTAATTCCGGAAGTGGTTAACCAGGTTTGTTTCAAAGTAATTGGAAATGATCTTACTGTCACTTTTGCCGCAGAAGCAGGACAATTACAGCTGAATGTAATGGAACCGGTACTTTCTCATGCCATCATGGAAAATATCAACTTCCTTTGCAACGCTTTGGATACGCTTCGTGACAAATGTGTAGTAGGAATTACTGCCAATAAAGAAGTATGCCTGAATATGGTGAAACACAGCATCGGGATTGTAACGGCATTGAACCCATATATCGGATACAAACAGTCTACACAGATTGCAAAAGAAGCATTGGAAACAGGGAAAAGTGTTTACAACCTTGTTTTGGAAAAAGGAATTCTTTCCCAGGAAAAACTGGATGAAATTCTTGATCCTAAAAACATGCTGAAACCGCATAACAAATAAAATCATCAAAGATAAATGATCAATGGTAATTGATGCCCTCAAAAGCTTCTCATCATTGATCATTTATTATTCATCATTTATACTATAATTCGTGAGGTTTTTAATCATAATTCCTGCCCATAACGAAGAAGATAACCTCCCATTTACTCTTGATTCTTTACAGCAGCAAAGCAGCAAAGACTTTAAAGTAGTGGTAGTGAATGATGGCTCTACGGACAGAACGTCTGAGATCATCAGGAAATATACAGAAACTGATTCCCGTTTTGAAACAGTCAATCTTCAGAAATCTGAACATCAGCCAGGTTCTAAAGTGGTTCATGCCTTTAAAAATGGACTTCAGACTCAAAATATGGATGAATTTGACATCATCTGTAAATTTGATGCTGATATCATTCTTCCGGACAACTATCTCACAGCGGTAGCAACAGCTTTTATCACTCATCCTGAATACGGACTTGTAGGAGGTCTTCTGTACATAGAAAAAGATGGAAACTGGATGTATGAAGGAAATTCAAATAAACATCACGTAAGAGGTCCTATGAAAGCTTACCGTAAAGAATGCTTTGTGCAGATCGGTGGTTTAAGGGAAACATTGGGCTGGGATAATATTGATTCCATACTGTTGGAAAATCATGGATGGAAAGAAGTGGTACTTCCGGAGCTCCATGTAAAGCTGATTAAAGTAAAAGGAGCCGACTACACGATACGCCCTGCAGATTATTACGGAAGATATTTTTATTTCTTGGGACTGAACAGGTTTCTGGCTTATATTGCCTCATCAAAAGAAGCTATGAAAAGCAAATCTGCTTCATTTTTCTTCGATATTATTACATCTTATGAAAGCTGCAGATCAAAGAAATTAGAACTGAAAATTACCAAAGAAGAACAGAAAGCCGTTAATGATCAACGTTGGAGAATGTTGAAGAAGAAATGGCTGAAAATGTAAAAGGTACATTAAATATTTATCAATAGAAACGGGCTTTAGCCCGTTTAATTAAAAAAATAAAAATCCATTGGCTTTAGCCAAAACTTAAGATATAACTCCCGTTAGCCTGTGAAAAAAATAGCTTACATAGAAATAGATACCCACGCGGAAATTGCCCAGGCTTTCATAGATATTATGGAAGGTTCTCAGGATTTTGCGGTAGACTATTATTTTTCAAAAAGAATCAAAGATCAGGTGAGCCACCGTCATGAAGCTGTTTTTTTGTCGGATAGTTCTATGATTTTGGATCAGTTAAAGGGAAAGCAGTATGATCTGGTTGTAATTGGGACTGTACATCGTTATTTCAATACATTTTTAGCAGTTACTAAAAAGTACAATACCGCAATCATTACTCATAATCTTAATTTTATAAAAGCTTCAAAGCTGGATCTGATGAAAAGCGTTTTTAAAGAAGATTTTATTTTCAGATTAAAGTTATGGCTTAAAGAGGGATTGTTCTACAAAACCAAGGTTTATCAGACTTCAAGAAATCTTTTCGTATTGGATGAGGCATTGGTTTCAGAAAAATATAAGTATTTGCCGCTGTTTTATACAAGAGATTTTGACAAGGTAAAAAATGAAAATCTTCTGGTGGTCATTCCTGGCGGCGTTTCTCAGAAAAGAAGAAATTATCATTATATTTTCGAAACCCTTCAGAAACTCAATACAGATAAACGCTGCAGGTTTATATTCCTTGGAAAAGCAAACGGACACGAATTAAAACAGCTTGAAAATCTGTCTGGAAAATTACCTGAAAATATTGAAATCACCTATTTTTCAGAAAGAGTTTCCCCGGAAGACTTTGAACAATGGATGCGGAAAGCAGATGTTTTGTGGTGTCCGATTCAACAGGATACAGAATTTTTCAGCATGAAAGAAACGTATGGACTTAGTAAAATGACGGGAAACCTTGGCGATGCCATAGCTTATGGAAAACTGGCTGTTTTTCCGGGAAATTATCCTTCCAAACTGAGTTTTATTATTCCTGAAAAAGAAAATGTTCTTGAACAGCTAAAAACCGTTTCTGAAAATCCATTTGATTTTTATACAATATACAGCAGGAAAGAGGTTCAGAAAAAACTGGAACAATTTCTAACAGGCTTGCTGTAAAAAGCTTCAGATTATTCTATCTTTCCGTCTTAAAAGCATTTATTTTATCTTAAATACACTCTTAATAAACCTCATATTCAGATAATCTTCAACGGGGAAAATTTTGGTAAAGTAATTTCCGACATAGATCAGTATCAGGACAACCGCAGGTTTGTAAATAAGATTAATCAGATTACTGTTGAAGTTCGGAAGAACAATGGCTACTGTAATCGCTAAAGTACAGATAATGGAGACAAAAATCATTTCAATGCTCAAAGGTGAAACCTTAAATACGATGTAATTGAAGATGATTTTTACGACATTGTAAATGGTCAGTGAAATAGCAGTAGATAAGGCAATTCCGATCAGTTTCAGGTGTGTATTTTTAATGAAATAATAATTCAGTCCGATAGTTAATCCGGCCAGCAAAAGCATCACCAGAATATTGAATCTGTAATATTTTGAAAGCGAAATAATATTCCCGTTGAATCCTGTAGCAAGGTCTATCAATACTGCAGAACCCCAGATCCAGACAACGGGTTCATATTCTCTGAGCATGGTTCCGTTCTTTGGCATAAACTGCGTCAGATAAGGAAATCCTACCATGATACAGGAGAATAAAACAGCTCCAAGGAAATATAAGGTTAAGGATGTCTTCTTGTGAAATCTGTCCAGTTCCACCATATCTCCGTCTGCCAGAGTTTTGTTGATGATGGGTGCTGAAATATTAAATAATCCAAGCTGTGGAATAGAAATCAATGAGATCAGAGCATAAAGGACAGAATAGATTCCAACCTCTTCCATTCCCATAAATTCTCCGATCATAAAGCTGTTGATCGCCAGATAATTTCCAAAAGTTCCCAGGAATCCAAAGAAACTGTAATTGAAAAACTCCTTCCAGAAATTATTCTTTTTAAAATAATCGGTATTAAAATCCAGCTGAATTTTTTCCAGTTTGTTGGTGTAATAAATATATCCCAAAAGCATTAAAAAGAAAATTCCAAAAAAGAAAGCATAGGCAATGATCTGAGACGTAGAAGCTGTAATATTCTGTGATAAAGCAAAGAAAAAAAGACAGAATGCTCCCAGATTGGCTATTTTCGGAAACAGGTTATCAAAAATATTGGAAACTACAATTCTTTTATAATTGGACGTATATTTATTGAAAATAGCACAGAAAGAAAGAATTAAAATCAATGGCAGAATCATCTCCTTGATTTTCCATGCTTCGGAATGCCTGAATTTTGGGTAAAAATAGGGCAGCACAAAAAAAACAGCCGTGAAAATAACAAAGTTGATAAAAACCGCCAGTAGTGACAGTGACAGCATATTCTGTTTTTTACCCTCTTTTTCTACTTTGTGAAAAAATTTCACATTCGAATAGGAAATACCCAAAACAACAAAAGGAACCAGCATTTCAGCCGTCGGAAGAATGTAGCGCAGTTTTCCGTAAAATTCAAAATCATTCGGAAATATAAATATTGCGGAAACGGTGCCCAGCAAAAAACCAATATAACCGATAATGGAATATTTGAAGCCTTGTCTCGCTACTACACTCATAAAGTTGTTTTAAATGTTTTTAGGTATAAAAATAATATTGTTGATGTACTGAGTTTTATTTTTTTCGTCGTTTGTATTTTGTGTAATAATATCTTCTGTAAGATCCTCCAGCGTGAAGCTGTTTCTGTTCAGATATTTGGCATCATATCCCCAGCTCATCACTTCGGATATCTCATTCCAGATAGGCGTTTCATGGTGTCTTTGTTCCATCTCAACCATAAGGGTTGGTTTGAACTGTCTGATAGTTTCTCTCGCGCCGGAAAGGGTCTTTATTTCATTTCCTTCAACGTCTATTTTGATAAAATCAAGTCTGTTGAAATGCTCCAGCGCTGCCCATTCGTCAAGCTTAATAACTTTTACCTGCTCCGTGTAGCTTTTCTCTTCTCCTTTTTCTTTGTAAGAAGTGTTTAAAGTACCGCGGGAAGCAATCGTTTTTCCATTAATAATGGGTACTTTGAACTCTGCAATCCTGTTTTCATCCGAAAGAGCCAATGGAAGAATGTGCATATCTGAAAATAATCTTTTCAGTCTTCTGTAAAGCTTTTTATTAGGTTCAAAACCATAAATATGCTCATGCTTCAAAGTATTTTCCAGCTGATAGAGAAAAGTTCCCACATTGGCACCAATATCCAGTATCACAGCATTTTTAGGAAGGTATTCTTTGATCCATACCAATTCCGGTTCTACATTACGTTCCGAAAAGTTATTTTTGTTAAGATTATTTAAAGCTTTAAAATATCTTTTTTTGTAGAAATTCGGGCTTATGTACTGTAGTTTCTCTGCAATTTTTTGGTATAAAGACATCTTTGGCTTTTTGGCGAATAGCAAAGATACGTAAAAATGTAAAACTTTCTTAAAAAAATGTTAATTATAAAGACTTGATTTTCAGTATATAGTTTTGGAATTTGCTTTTGTAGCCCCCTTGAATTTTAATATATATATGATTTGTCACAGAGACATCTGTATATGACAAGGGTCTCTTTTAAAAGTCAATACAATTTAATTTCATCCAAATAACTCCAACCCTCTGTGAGAATGGGTGTCATCTGTGGTTAAAAATCAGTAGATCCTAAAAAGAAAGGTTCTAAAGAAAAGGGGTATTCAGGAAATCGTTGAAAGGTTTCATTAGTTTGAAAACTTTGCTCATGTTTTTCACTGCATTTTTATCCAGTACTTCCTCGTCTTTCAGGGAATAAACAACAATGAAGTTCTTCAATTTCAGATATTCTCCCATAGGATCTTCTTTTTCAAAACCCTGAGGTATTTTCTTCAGTTTGTCTTCCTGATCGAGCTCCGGAAAATGTTTTTTGAAATCCTTATTGTTGAGAATTTTTAGAAAATCGTCTCCATACAAAGAAATTTCTTTACGAACTTCTTTCAGTACGGAAGACTCCGGCATATAAATTCCTCCGGCTAAAAAAGATTTTCCAGGTTCCATGTGAAGATAATAACCTCCTTTCTGATTTCCTTTTCCCATTCCCAGGGAAGCGCCGAAATTGGTTTTATAAGGAGATTTATCCTTGGAAAAACGGGTGTCTCTGTAAATTCTGAATAAGGCCTTTTTACTGTCTATTTTAGCAAGTTCTTCATCAAAACCGGACATCTCTCTGATAAGTTCATCTAGGAATGAAACCACATTTTGCTGAGATTCTGTATATAGATTTTTATTTTCATTAAACCAATCGCGGTTGTTATTTTTATTTAATTTGTTTAAAAAATCAAATGTTTTGGAAGATATACTTGCAGACATATTGTGTTAAGTGTTTTTTATTGTTGAACTTGTTTAAACTTTTATTTTTGAAACATTAAGATGATCTTAAGGTGTTAAGAGTATTAAGATAAGCTTCGCTTTAAGCTTAAAAATCACAATGATTCATCTTAACTCTATTTTATTTCTTAAATCCTTCTTAATGGTTTTAATATTTTCAATATTTTTTATAAGTCTAAATAACTCCGTTATTATGTGAGATTCAAAACGGTTTCTAAACCCGGAATCTTCGTACCTCGAATCCCGAATCTCGCAACCCGAATCCCGAATCTCATAACTCAAATGTACAAAAACTATTCATATCTCAACGCCTCGATTGGGTCCAGTTTTGACGCTTTCAGTGCAGGATAATATCCGAAAAATACTCCCGTCACAGCACAGACAATGAATGAAACAATAATGGAAGATTCTGTTATAAAAGTGGGCCATGAAAGGAAAAAAGTAACCAGTTCCGAAGAAAGGATGCCTAAAAGTACCCCAAGAATTCCCCCGGTAATACTGATCAGTACCGCTTCAATAAGAAACTGATACAGAATATCTTTTCCTCTTGCTCCGATAGACATTCTCAACCCAATTTCTTTAGTTCGTTCTGTTACGGAAACGTACATGATATTCATAATTCCGATGCCTCCTACAATAAGGGAAATGCCTGCAATTGCTGATAAAAGTACCGTCAGAAGCTGGCTGGTAGAACTCATGGTTGAGATAAGCTCAGCCTGAGTTCTCACACTGAAATCATCATTGCTTCCGTCAACAGGCAGTTTATGCTGTTTTCTCAGAATCTCTGACACCTGATCTGTTGCCTGCTGTGAAGTGTTTTCATTCGAAGAAGCTGCATAAATGGTCTGAACATAGGTAATTCCTAAAAATCTTCTCTGAACGGTGTTGAACGGGGCAATGATCACATCATCCTGATCCTGTCCGAAGGCATTAGATCCTTTTGGCGCCAGAATTCCAATCACTTTCATAGGAACTTTATTGAATCTGATGATGCTTCCTACAGCCTCTTCACCGTTGGGAAATAAATTGTTGTAAACTGTTTGGCCTAAAAGGCAGACTTTATTAGAAGAATTAACATCTTTTTTGGTGAAAAGATTGCCTTCTGCAATGCTCCAGTCTCTGATACTAAAATATTCCTCATTCACGCCCTGTAGCTGGGTAGGCCAGTTATTGGCTCCGTTAATAGACTGTCCGTTGGTTTGTACGGCAGGGGAGACATAAGAAACATCAGGAGCTCCTTTTGAAATAGCGTCTGCATCCTGAGGTCTCAAAGTCTGTAATCCCGAAGCACCGATTCTTGCTCCTCCGGAAACATTCACATTACTGGACGGACGTATGGTAATCATATTGGAACCCATCGAAGAAAGCTGGTCACTGATACTTTTTTTTGAACCTTCTCCAATAGCGGTCATTGCAATCACTGAAGCGACCCCAATAATAATACCGAGCATCGTTAAAAATGCACGAAGCTTATTTCTTAAAAGGGCTTTCCATGCAATTCTGAAGAGATTTGAGAGGTTCATTGCGATAAATTTTCAGGTTAAAATTATTTATAATCATCATTTACCGGAAGATTTTCCAGGGCTTCTCTGGCTGATTTTATATTCTCATTTTTGATGTCTTTAATCACTTTTCCGTCCCGAAGGGTAACCGTTCTGCTGCTGAAAGTAGCAATATCAGGTTCGTGGGTTACAAAAACAATGGTTCGTCCCTGATGGTGAAGATCCTGCATAAGTGCCATAATTTCATAGGAAGTTCTGGTATCCAGATTTCCTGTAGCTTCATCTGCAAGAATCATGACGGGTTCATTGACCAAAGCTCTGGCAATAGCGACTCTCTGTTGTTGACCTCCGGACATCTGATTCGGAAGGTGATCAATCCTGCTTTCAAGTTTTACTGCAGTCAAAGCATCTATGGCTCTTTTGTGGCGTTCTTCTGTAGATATTTTTGAGTTATAAAGAAGTGGAAGTTCTACATTCTCTTTTGCTGTAGTTCTGGGAAGAAGGTTGTAAGACTGAAACACAAAACCTATTTTCTGATTCCTCAGAACAGCCAGCTCATCGCGGTCAAGATTTTTAATGTTAACACCATCCAGAATATAATCTCCTCCTGAAGGTTTGTCCAGGCAGCCAATAATATTCAGTAAGGTGGATTTTCCCGAGCCGCTGCTTCCCATAATGGTGACAAATTCGCCTCTTTCCACGGTAAAGGTTACACCTTTCAGTGCATGAACAACTTCTTCGCCCATCCTGAATTCTCTTTTCAGATCCATAATCTCCAGAATTTTTTCTGCCATGACTTTTTGTTTTAGGTTTGCTGGTTGCTGGTTGATTGGTCATCAATATAAACTCTTGTTATCTTGGTCCGCCACCACCGCCACCGCTGTTTCTGTTGTTTCCACTACCTCTTCTTTGAGGCATGAATGGGCTTTTAGCCTGTCCGCCAGAAGATTTTTTCGACAAAACTTTATAGCCGGTGATGATATTGTCGTTTTTAGTTAATCCTGAAACGACCTGTATTTCGGTGTCATTATCCATTCCTGTTTTTATCTTTTTACGGGAAATGGTACTGTCTTTTGAAATCACCCATACCGCAGATTCGTTTTTGTTTTCAGTTCCTTTGTTTTGATTTTTCCATTGTCCTTTTTCATGTTTTTTACCATTGGCAAATGGAGAGTTTACTTTGTATTTTTTAATGACCAGACTGTCGGGCCTGAAACTCGTAGCCGCTACCGGAATTTTCATGATGTTGTCTAAAACCTGGGTGTAAATTGTGATGTTGGCTGTCATTCCCGGTTTCAGTTTTAAGCTTGAATTATCTGCATTAATGATGGTGGTATAATTCACAACATTTGATGAAACGGTAGGATGAAGACGAACTTCCGAAACCTCACCGTCAAAAGTCTCATCCGGAAAAGCATCTACTGTAAATGTGGCTTTCTGACCTACTTTTACATTTCCAATGTCCGCTTCATCCACGGAGGCACGTACTCTCATCTTGGTAAGATCTTTGGCGATACTGAAAAGGGTAGGAGTACTGAAACTTGAAGCCACTGTCTGTCCCTCACTTACATTTCTGTTGAGTACCGTTCCGTCAATGGGAGAATAAATATTGGTTAACGACAGATTTTTATTAGCCGTGGAAAGCTGGGCATTTACAGAACCTACCTGAGCTTTTGCGGCATTGTACTGATTAGTGGCAACATCATAATCCGCTTTGCTGATAGCGCCCACTTTGTACAATTGGGATTGTCTGTTGATGTTGATTTCATTGTAAGCAAGATTGCTCTTTGCATTCTGAAGGTTGGCCTTGATCTGCTCCGACTGAAACTGTAGCAGATCCGGATCTAAAGTAGCCAGTAGTTGCCCCTTTTTCACCGTAGAATTAAAGTCAACATAAATGCTTTTAATGATTCCCGATACCTGAGTACCTACTGCAACAGTATCAACAGGTTGAATAGTTCCTGTAGCGGTAATGGAATTTGAAATTTCTCCCATATCAGGCTTCACGGTCTCCAGCTGTATTTTTATTTCTTTTTCCCGGATGAAGAAAAACCAGACTGCACCTAGGACAATGATGCCGCCCACAATCCAGTACAACCATTTTTTATTCTTTGTTTTCATAGCTTACTTTAGATTTATAGGGTTACCTGCGTAAAATTCGTAGATCTGTTTATTGAGAATTGCCGTATATTTTGCCTGAAGATAATTCTGAACAGACTGTATATAAAGCAATCGTTGCTGCTGAAGCTGTACGTAATCAATGCTTCCGATTTTCATCTGGGCATTTACGATGTCATAACTCTGCTTACTGATATTCATTTGTTGAGAAGCTGAATCGTATTGAGACAATGCATTCTGAAGATTGATATAAGACTGTTCTACCTGTTGATTCAGGATCGTTTTAGTGTTCTGTAAGTCGAGGTTGGCCTGTTCGATGGCAATTTTTGATTTTTCAATCTGTGTTTTGTAAATTCTGTTGTTGTAAATCGGAATGCCAAGACTTAATCCGATAGGCATATAAAAATTGTTTCCCAGCTGGTTAAAATAATTTCCGTTTCCGTTGGAATAATTGGTGGAAATATTTCCTACCAGACTTAATGTCGGCTGGATAGATGCCTTAGCCATTTTTAGATTGGTATTGGAGTTTTCTACATTCAGTTCACCGTATTTTACTTCCGGGCGTCGATTTTGTGCCAGATTTTGAACATCTTGTAGAGGTTTTAACTGGTCATCAACAATAATACTGTCGGGTTTTACAATCTGAAAATCATAACCCGAAGGCAGCTGTAGAATTTGTTTTAAGTTAACAGTATTGGTTCGTAGATTGTTCTGAGCGGCTACCAGGTTGTACTGATCCTGAGCGACCTGAGACTGGATCTGAAGATAATTTAACTTGGAAAGGCTTCCGGCTTTATACAGTTGATCCCCTTGTTTTAACTGAGTTTGGGTAGTTTTCAGAACATTTTCAAGGGAAATGATATTTTCCTGGTTCATCAGAATATTCAGATAGGCATGAGTAATATTCAAAGTGATATTATTTTCGGATTCCTGTACAGACAAATCTGCCATTTGTACCAGAAGATTCTTAGAAGCTTCATTGTTTTTAATATAGTTGGCATGATAAAGGGTCATGGAAGAATTGGCTCCGATACTTTGGGATTGTGCTCCGGTCATGTGAAGTCCGTCACTTCCATTGAGGGCAAAAAGTCCTTGTGAAACGGTTCCGCTTACATTGGGGTATTTTGCGTCTTTTGCCTGAAGAAGATCCTGTTGGGCAGAATTTTTTGAAAGCCGGAGAGAATTAATGGAAATATTATTCTCCTTAGCGTATTCAATACAATTTTCCAGAGTCCAGGCGGATGGATAATGGGGTGTTTGGGCAAATATTTCAACGACTAGGCATGAGAATATCAAAAAGAAAAATTTGCTTTTCATGGCTTTATTTTTGAAAATTCATAAATAACACTGAAAAAATCAATCCAATTTAATAAAAAAAAATAATGTTTAACAACTTTTTAACCCAAGCCTTGTTTTTTTGGATTTAATTTTCAAAAAATTAAAAATATATTAAAGGATTGTGAATTTAAGTTTGCATATTTAAAAATTTATTCAAAAACAAATCAAATATTTATTGTATCTTTGCAAAAATTTTAAAATAGTTAATGAATTTATTTACGGAAACCAATTTAAGTCCTGATATCCTTAAGGCAATTGGCGAACTGGGCTACGAAAGCCCAACAGAAATCCAAAAACAGACTATCCCTTTTATTCTTTCAGATATTCGCGACTTGATCGCACTTGCGCAGACAGGGACAGGCAAAACAGCAGCGTTTTCGCTTCCGATTTTGGATATGATTGACGATACGAGTCGCAAAATCCAATTATTGGTGCTTTGTCCGACACGGGAATTATGTCTTCAGATTTCGAAGGACATAAAGAATTACTCTAAGTATATGAAAGACATCAAGACAACTGCAGTTTATGGTGGAAGTAGTATTGTAGAGCAGATGAGATCTTTGAAGGATAAGCCACAGATTATCGTGGGAACTCCGGGAAGAGTAATTGATCTTATCAACAGAAAAGCATTAGACTTTTCTGCGATTCATTGGTTAGTATTAGACGAAGCTGATGAAATGCTTTCTATGGGATTCAAAGACGAATTGGAAACCATTCTAAGCGAAACTCCGGAAACAAAACAAACTTTCTTATTCTCTGCAACGATGAATAAAGAAGTGGAAAGAATTTCCAAAAATTATCTTACAAAACCACATCGTATTTCAGTAGGTTCTATCAACGAAGTGAAGAAGAACATTACTCACGAATACTATGTTGTAGGATACCGTCAGAAAAAAGAAGCATTGAAGAGACTTATCGATGCAAACCCTAACCAGTATTCCATTATCTTCTGTAGAACGAGAATGGAAACTCAGGAGGTTGCCGATTTCTTAATGCAGAACGGATATGCCGCGGATGCTCTTCATGGTGATCTTTCTCAGGCACAGAGAGATACCGTAATGAAGAAATTCAGATTGAAAAACATCGATATTCTTGTCGCTACAGACGTTGCAGCAAGAGGATTGGATGTAAACTCTCTTACTCACGTTATTCACTTCTCTTTACCAGATGATCCTGAAGTATTCGTTCACAGAAGCGGAAGAACAGGTAGAGCTGGAAAAGATGGTATTTCTATGGCTTTGATTAAACCTGAAGAAAGCAGAAAACTGAAGCAGATCAAATCGGCAACGAAAATTGAAATTAACGAAAGAACAATCCCTACAGGTGATGATATTATCAAAGCTCAGGTAGGTGGTGTATTCGAAAAATTATTGACGGAGCACGAGGATCTTTTCGAATTTGATGATAGCTTAATCCCGGATCTGAGCAACTTTACAAAAGAAGAACTGGTACACCAGCTTCTGCAGTTCCAGCTGAAAGATCTTGCTTTATACTACAAAGACAAGCACGATCTTGTTGAGCAGAAATTAAGCAGCAGAGATGACGACTACTCAAGAAGAGACCGTGGACGTGACAGAGACAGAGATAGAGGTCGCGACAGAGATAGAGGAGAGCGTGGAAGAGACAGAGATCGTGGCGGAAAACCAAGAAGAAGAGATGAAAACATGGTAAGATTCTTCTTCAACCTTGGTAAAAAAGACCATTTGAAGAAACTTGATGTTTTAGATATTATCAACAAAGCTACTGCTGGCGGAAAAAGCAAGAAGAGAGCTGAAATCGGTGATATCGAAATTTTAGAGAAATTCTCTTTCTTCGAAGTTGAAAAATCGTTCAAAGATAATGTGTTGAGCAATATTCAATCCATGAAGTTTAAAGGAAAAGATATGAGAGCTGAAGTAGCAAACTAATCTCTTCTTACATCATACAAAACCGGCGCTAATGCCGGTTTTTTTATTTGATAATCAGTAGGTAAGCGAATGTTAACAAAACTTAATGTTATATAGTTTCACGTACAATCCTTTTTTAAGAAATTTGCACACGAATTATAAATACTAAACAATGGGAATTGGTAATATTTTCCACGCTTTTCAACCAAAAGATAAAATCTTCTTTGTACTTTTCGAAAAAGTAACTGAAAATCTAGTTGCAATGTCAGAAGAATTCAACGCAGGAATCAAGGATTTCGATCTTAATGACGATTCAATGTTGAAGAAAATGAGCGACTTCGAACACAAGAATGATGAACTTACTCACGAAATTTTCGTAGAATTAGGGAAAAACTTCATTACACCTTTTGACCGTGAGGATATCCACACACTGGCAACAGGACTTGATGATATCGCTGATTATATCTACGCCTCCACAAAATATATTTTCCTTTACAAATCACCTGAGATGAAGGCTTATTCAGACTTCTCTTTACTGATCCACAAAGCATGTCTTGAAATTCAGAATGCAATGAAAAACCTTAAAGGGTTCAAAAACATGGAGCAGGTGAAAGAAGCTTGTATTAAAGTGAACTCTATTGAGAATATTGCTGACGATTTGCTTTCCAATTCAATGGTAGAATTATTTGAAACCAATGATGCGATCAACATTATTAAAGTTTCATCCGTATTGAACTACCTTGAAATTGTAACAGACAAAGCAGAAGATGTTGCCAATACGATTGAGAACATCATGATTAAATACGCCTAATACATAGCAAAAAATGGAATTTCCGATTTTACTTGTAGTTATTATTGCGCTGGCCCTGATCTTCGATTATATCAATGGTTTCCATGATGCTGCCAACTCAATTGCAACTATAGTTTCTACAAAAGTTTTAACTCCATTCCAGGCTGTACTGTGGGCGGCACTTTGGAACTTTGCAGCGTTCTTTATTGCTGCTTACATTATTGGAGAATTCAAAATTGGTAATACAATTGCCAAAACAGTTAACGAGAATTTTATCACCCTTGAAGTTATATTTTCCGGCCTTATCGCCGCAATTGCCTGGAACCTTTTGACATGGTGGTTCGGGATCCCTTCATCATCTTCACATACGCTGATCGGAGGTTTCTTAGGAGCAGCTCTTATGCATGCTTTCATGATGGATTATCATGATGTGGCGGCAGCACAACCCGGGCTTGGGATGTGGGATACCATTAAAGAAGCTTTCAGCCAGGTAACACAGCAGGGTGTCGTAAAGTTTGATAAAGTAATTCCTATCTTCCTGTTCATTTTCATGGCACCGATCATAGGGATGATTATCTCGATCATTATTACTCTGATCATTGTACACCTTTATAAAAGATCAAACCCACACAAAGCAGACCAGTCTTTCAAAAGATTACAGCTGGCTTCTTCAGCCTTATTCAGCTTGGGACACGGTTTGAATGATGCACAGAAAGTAATGGGGATCATTGGTGCAGCCGTAATCTATTATCACGTTAATATGCTTCAGGATGCGCAGTATTTGAATATTCCTTCTGCAGAACGTTTTGATTATTTTGCACAGCACTATATCTGGGTTCCTCTGGTTTCTTTCCTTGCTATTGGTTTAGGTACCATGAGCGGTGGTTGGAAGATCATCAAAACAATGGGAACTAAGATTACCAAGGTAACTTCATTAGAAGGAGTAAGTGCAGAAACTGCAGGTGCTATTACCTTATTCATCACAGACCACTTCGGTATTCCTGTATCTACTACACACACGATTACAGGTTCTATTATCGGGGTAGGATTAACGAAAAGAATTTCAGCGGTAAGATGGGGAATCACTGTAAGCTTACTTTGGGCTTGGGTTCTTACCATTCCAATCTCTGCAATAGTAGCTGCAATTACCTATCTCGCAGTAACTTTCCTTTTCTAAAAAACAAATCATATAATTATACAAACTTTGTCCATTTGGGCAAAGTTTTTTGTTTTATAAAGCCTTGAAAAATCGTATTTTTGTTCAAATTATAAGATTTTATGGAATTTTTAGACAGATACCAGCAGATTGTTGCAGATGCCATCACTAAATATACTTTTAAAGATAAACCTTCGGAGCTGTATGATCCGATGAATTATATTATTTCCCATGGTGGGAAACGTCTTCGTCCTATTATGGTGCTGATGGCATGTGATATGTTCGGCGGAGATCTTAAACAGGCGATCAAACCGGCATTGGCTATCGAGTTTTTCCATAACTTCACCCTGATCCATGATGATATTATGGACGAAGCTCCTTTAAGAAGAAACAAACCAACCATTCATACTTTACATGGTCTTAACGTAGGAATTCTTTCCGGAGACGGACTGATGCTGAAAGCGTATAAGTTCTTTGAAGATCTTGAACCTGAAATTTTCAAAGCTTGTATCAGAATATTTACCCACACAGGGCTTTTGCTTTGTGAAGGGCAGCAGTATGATATCAACTTTGAAACTCAGGAAAATGTTACTTTTGACGACTATATCAGAATGATTACCTATAAAACCGGAGTATTGAGTGCTTCTTCATTTGAAATCGGAGCCTTGATTGCAAGAGCTGATTTTAAAGATGCCAAAGCTATTTTCAACTTCGGAAAACATATCGGAATTGCCTTCCAGATTATGGATGATTATCTTGATGTATTCGGAGATCAGGCTCAGTTTGGTAAAAAACATGCAGGAGATATTTACGAAAACAAAAAAACCGTTTTGTATCTGTTAGCAAGAGAACATGCTACAGACGAAGAAAGAAAAGAACTGGACTACTGGTATTCTAAAAAGACTGAAAATGTTGATAAAGTATATGGAGTAGAAAAGATTTTCAGAAGAACAAAAGTGGATGAGAAAGCATTACGTCTGATTGAAAAGCATAATGAGATCGGACAAAG
Source organism: Chryseobacterium sp. KLBC 52 (assembly GCF_003347605.1). Lineage (GTDB taxonomy): Bacteria > Bacteroidota > Bacteroidia > Flavobacteriales > Weeksellaceae > Chryseobacterium. The sequence continues at coordinate 26,756 of NZ_QDFZ01000013.1, forward strand.
CTATCTTCAGAAAATTGATGTTCCGGAAGAAAAGAAAAAACCTTTTATCGAACTGGCAAATTATTTGTTGAGAAGAGAAAGTTAATATAGGTAGCAGAGGGTAGGTAGCAGGTAATAGCAATTTACCCGCTACTTATTTTCTGCAGCCTAATCCTTATACAATGAAATTCAGAACAGAAGTTGACATTCCCGCATCAGAAAAGAAGATTGAGATTGAAGATAAAATATTTTCAATAGGTTCATGTTTTGCCTCTGAGATGACGGATTTACTCCAGGACGGGCAACTTCAGACTCTCAATAACCCTTTTGGGACTATTTTTAATCCTTTTTCTATCAATAATGCGGTCAACAGATTACATGACTCTGCATTTTATGAAGAAGAGGAACTGATCACTTACAACGAAGAATATATTTCTCTGGACCATCACACCAGTTTTGATACCCGATATATTCATCAGACCCTAGATAAGATTAACGGAGCTATTGAAGCGGGAAATGCCTTTCTTCAGGAAGCCGACTGGATCATCATCACCTACGGATCTTCATTTATCTATGAATTTCTTCCCAAGAAAAAACTGGTGGCCAACTGTCACAAGATTCCACAAAAGTTTTTTGAGAAAAGACTGCTTTCCCATCAGGAATTAACAAGCTCGATTTACCACACCATTCTGGATCTGAAAGACATTTGCAAAGAAGGAGTACAAATCCTGTTTACTGTGTCACCAGTAAGGCATACAAAAGATGGAATGGTAGAAAATCAGTTGAGCAAATCCAAACTCATTACTGCTATTCACGAGTCTATTTCTATGTTTGAAGACTGCCATTATCTGCCTGTTTATGAGATTTTAATGGATGATCTCCGGGATTATCGTTTTTACAAGGAAGATATGATTCATCCAAGTACCCAAGCGGTTAATTATATTTTTGAGAAATTTGGAAAATCTTATTTTTCAGAAGAAACGCAGGATTTTATCAAAGAAAATTTTAAGATCGTTAAAGCTCTGGAACATAAAACCAGTGATAAGAAAGATCCGAAATTTATAGAATTCAGAGAAAAGCTGGATCAAAGAATTGAAATGCAGCGTAAAAAGGTAAAACATAAAATATTTTAAATGCTTGATTTCACCAGAATTGATTATCTGAAAGATGGGAATGAAAGACAGAAAAAAGCGTACGAAATTCTTACAAAGTATCGTGTTTTCGGAAAATTGAAGGATTATTCCCCAATTTTAGCTGGAACTGTTCCTATTGAGATTGATATCAAAGGAAGCGATCTGGATCTTATTTTCGAAGTGGATTTACAATATGAACAGGATTTTTTGGATGATTTACTATTTTGTCAGCTTATTCCTCACCATGTAGAAGTAGAATATCCTATTGTAAACGGAGAGAAATGCATTACATTAAATTTTATGCTGGACGGGTTTCCTATTGAGATTTTTGGACAGAATAAGCCTACAACAGAGCAGAATGCATACCTTCATATGATTGCTGAATACAAAATATTACAGGAAAAAGGAGAAAAATTTAAACAGAAAATAATAGAACTTAAAAAAAAGGGAATAAAAACAGAACCCGCTTTCGGACTATTGCTGGGACTTGAAAACCCTTACGAAGATCTATTGAAATTTTACATAAAATGATTGATACACATACACATCTATACGCAGAAGAATTTGATGAAGACAGAAAAGAAGCCATTCAGAGAGCTTTAGATAAAGGGATTACAGAATTTTATCTTCCTGCTATCGATTCTGAATCGCATGAGAAAATGCTGCAGCTGGAAACAGAATATCCGGGACAGATTTTTTCAATGATGGGATTACATCCTTGTTATGTAAAACCTGAATCATGGGAAAAAGAACTTGAAATCGTAAAAAATTATCTTGATCAGAGACATTTTCCGGCAATAGGAGAGATCGGAATTGATCTATATTGGGATAAAACAACACTTGATATTCAGGTAAAAGCCTTTGAACAGCAGATTGACTGGGCGATAGAAAAAGATCTTCCGATTGTGATCCATACAAGAGAAAGTTTTGATGAAACGTTTGACGTATTGGAAAGAAAAAAACATCCTAAATTAAGAGGAATCTTTCATTGTTTTTCAGGAAATCTGGAACAGGCACAGCACGCTATTGATCTTAATTTTATTTTAGGAATCGGTGGGGTAGTGACCTTTAAAAATGGGAAAATAGACCAGTTTCTGAACGAAATTCCTTTGGATAAAATTGTTCTGGAAACAGATTCTCCTTATCTGGCTCCGGTTCCGCACAGAGGAAAAAGAAATGAAAGCTCCTATCTTGATCTGGTGGCCGGAAAACTGGTGAATATCTATGGAAAAGATTTTTCTGAGATAGACCGCATCACGACAGAAAATGCAAAGAAACTTTTTAAATTATAAAGTTCTGAGCTTTAAGATAAATAGAAACCCTTTTCGTTTTTGAAAAGGGTTTCGTTTTTATTTCTTTCTGGTGAAATTCTTATTCTTAGGTTTTTTAAATCCTACTGAAGCTCCCGCTGCAGGCTTTTTACGGTTGTTATTCGATCTTGAATTATTACCGCTACCTGTTGTTTTGGGCTTCCCACCCCCTGCAGGAACAGGTTTGTTATTCGAATCCCTTTTCTGGGCAACAAGATCATCAGTATGGAAAGGATGATCCTTGATCACAGGAATTTTCTTTCCAATTAGTTTTTCAGTATTCTTTAAGTTCAAAAGATCAAGTCCGTCTACAAAAGAGATGGAATTACCTTCAGCTCCGGCTCTTCCTGTTCTTCCGATTCTGTGTACATAGGTTTCAGAAACATCAGAAAGCTCAAAATTGATCACGAATTTCAGTTCGTCAATATCAATTCCTCTTGCTGCAATATCTGTCGCTACAAGAACCCTTGTTTTTCCGGATTTAAAATTGTTCAGGGCATTTTGTCTTGCATTCTGAGATTTATTACCGTGAATTGCTTCTGCTGAGATATTATCCTTCTGAAGTTTTCTTGAAATCTTATCTGCACCGTGCTTCGTTCTGGCGAAAACCAATACAGAGTCTGAAATGTCATTTTGCAGAATATGAGACAGCAAATTCAGTTTGTTGTCTTTTTCTACAAAGTATACAGATTGTTTGATGGTATCTGCGGTAGAAGAAACGGGTGTTACCTCTACTTTCACAGGATTGTTCAGAATAGAATTGGCCAGCTTTTGAATCTCACCAGGCATTGTTGCCGAGAAAAATAAAGTCTGTCTTCTCTGAGGTAAGAGCTTAATGATTCTTTTTACATCATGTACGAATCCCATATCCAGCATTCTGTCTGCTTCATCGAGAACGAAAATCTCCAGGTTTTTCAGACTGATGATTCCCTGAGCAATAAAGTCCAGAAGTCTTCCCGGAGTTGCTACCAGAATATCAACACCCTTTCTCAAAGCTGCCTCTTGATTTCCTTGTTTTACTCCTCCGAAAATAACAAGTTGCTTTAAAGGAAGATATTTACCGTAAGCATTAATATTTTCCTCAATCTGAATAGCCAGTTCTCTGGTTGGAGTAAGGATTAACGCTTTTATATGTTTATTGGGAATTTTATTTTTGGATAAATTCTGTAGGATAGGGATGGAAAAAGCTGCTGTCTTTCCTGTTCCTGTTTGTGCACAACCTAAAAAGTCTCTGCCTTCCAGAATATCAGGAATAGATCTTTCCTGGATAGGAGTAGGAGTCGTGTATCCCTGCTCCTGGATTGCTTTTGCAATAGGTTCTATTAAGTTTAAGTCTGTAAAATTCAAATGAATTATTTTAAAATTTAAATAAAAATTCCTTCAGTCTGAAAGAATTACATTCTGCAAAGGTAGTTTAAAAAAAATTAAGATATCCTTTTAGTATTTTAGGTTTTTATAAAGATCCTGCTAAGGATATAAAATAAAATGACCACCCGTATATGAGCAGTCATTTTATTGATGTAAAAACTAATGTTTATTTAAATCTATATCCTACACCAGCCTGAAGAAATCCAATTTTAGTAGGAACAGCATTGCTTTTATTCATTTCTATAAAATTGAAATTGTATCTGGCGTCAACAAAAAACTTTTGATTAATCTTATATTCTGCACCCAGAAAAGGAAATAAATTCAAGGTTTTTAAAGATTCGTAATTGTGGGTTTCAGCCTCATCAAAAACAGTATTCATTTTTACTTTGGATGATATATTAAATCCTAAGTTCATCCCTACAGAAGCAGAAAGCTCTGGAACAATATAATATTTTACTGAAATGGGAACCTGTATCTGGTTGAATTTGTAATTAAAGTGCATATCACCCACGTCTACCACTTCATTGCCTACCAACTCATACCAGGGATAAGCGTCTTTACCACCCAATTGAGTGTATAGTAATTCAGCCTGTAAGCCAAATTTAGAAGATAAAGGCTGCTCTGCTGCAATACCTAAATAAAAATAGGATTTTGAATCCAGCCCGGTTCCAAAAAACTTCATATTGGATAATGAATATCCTCCCTTTACGCCAAAGCTCATAGATGCTTGATCTTTTGTGTTTTCTTGTGCATTAAATATTGCTGAGAAAGCAAATACTGTGATAAAGAAAATGTTCTTCTTCATATTTATTTTTAAATGATTAAAAGTTTTTAAAAAAAAATAATTCCTCCAAACGAAGGAATTACTGTTACAAAGATAATTTAAATATTTTAGTGAATCTATTTCACTTTATTCCATTGTTGATTCTTTCTTAAGTTTTCAAAAAACTGATACACTTCCGAAAGCTTTTCACTTCCACGTTTTCCATAGTCTTCCACATTTTTTGAAGTTCCGTCAGCGAATTTGATTCTTAAATAAGACGTTGGAAGATCGGTGATATTGTGCTCACCGTATTTATCATTCAAACTTTTTATATTTAAGCCATCAAGTAAACTGATTAATTTATTGTAATCTTCTTCTTTAATGGTTCCTTTAAAAGTTCCTTCACGTGGCTTTGAAAACTCATCCTTCGAAGGTTTATCATTAAAATTAAAGTGCTCCGCTTCAAAGACTGCAGTTCTGTCTGGATTGACTGTCATTTTAAAAACTGGACAGAATCCAAAGCATGGAGTTGCTTCATATTCGATGGCAGCATATTTTGAATTCACTTTTTGAGAAGTTGTACAGGATGTTAAAAATACAAATGCACAAATGGCTAGCAAATATTTCATAGTTTTTTTAATTTGAAAGGATCTCCCAATAATTGTTCCAAAAGATAAAACCTTTCTTTGTTTTTATGTTAAATATAAAATGAAAAATCTATTTAAACCTTATTTTTTGAACCATTAAGATTTAATAAGAGTTTAAGAGTATTAAGGTAAGCTTCGCTTTGTGCTTAATAATCAGAATGATTCATCTTAACTATTCTTTATTTCCTACATCCTTCTTAATGGTTTAAAATATTGAGTGGAAGAAATTGTATAAATAAAAACAGCCTCAGAGAAAATCTGAGGCTATTTTTTATGATGCAGTTCTATTTTCAAAATAAAACTGATGAATCAATGCATTTTTATCCGTGCAATTGTTTCCAGATCGCATCTTTCAGCTCCATAAGACCTTCTCCGGTAACTCCTGAGAAGAATAAAGGCTGTTTGTTTTCCGGGAACTCTGCAGCGATTTCCTTTTTCAGTTCATCATCCAGAAGATCAGATTTTGAAACGGAAACAATGAAATCTTTATCCAGTAATTCTGGGTTATATTCTTTCAATTCATTTTCAAGAATTTTAAACTCCTGGAAATGATTTTCAGAATCAGCAGGAATTAAGAATAAAAGGATAGAGTTTCTTTCGATATGTCTCAGGAACCTGTGTCCTAAGCCTTTTCCTTCTGCTGCTCCTTCAATAATTCCCGGGATATCAGCCATTACAAATGATTTGTAATTTCTGTAATCTACAATTCCAAGGTTAGGAGTCAATGTGGTAAAAGCGTAGTTGGCAATTTTTGGTTTTGCCGCAGAAACAGAGGCTAAAAGTGTAGATTTTCCAGCATTTGGAAATCCAACAAGTCCTACATCGGCCAAGATTTTAAGTTCGAAAACCACATAGCCTTCTTCACCATCCATTCCAGGCTGAGCATATCTTGGAGTCTGGTTGGTAGAGGATTTGAAATGTTCGTTTCCTTTTCCACCTTTTCCTCCCTGCATCAAAATGATTTCCTGCTTATCTTCAAGGATTTCTCCAATAATTTCACCTTCTTCATTTTTAGCGATAGTCCCGATAGGAACATCAATATAAATATCAGAACCGTCAGCTCCTGTCAGCTGGTTTTTCGCTCCGTTTTCACCTCGTTCTGCTTTTATGTGACGGGTGTATCGGAGTGGAAGCAAAGTCCATTCATTAGCATTTCCTCTCATGATGACGTGTCCGCCACGACCTCCGTCGCCACCGTCAGGACCACCTTTAGGGATATACTTTTCACGGCGAAGGTGGGCAGAACCAGCACCTCCGTGTCCGCTTTTACAATGGATCTTTACGTAATCTACAAAGTTAGACATATAGTTTGTGTTGCGAGTTGCAGGCTACGGGAGGAAATTTTCTATCCCGCACCCGTATCCCGATTATTTAATTTTCTCTACCTCAGCGAAAAGTTTTTGGGAAATCTCATCAATTTCTCCAACACCGTTTACCTCTACATATTTACCCTGCTGCTTATAAAGCTCGGCAACTTCTGCTGTTTTGGTATAATATTCTTTAATTCTGTTTTCGATGATCTCTACATTGCTGTCGTCTGATCTTCCGCTGGTTTCACCTCTTTTCAAAAGTCTTTCAACCAAAATTTTGTCCTCTACTACCAATGAAAGACAGATGTCAATCTCGTCATTCAGTACTTCTTTAACGATCGTTTCCAAAGCTTCTGTCTGTGCAGTGGTTCTTGGATATCCGTCAAAAATAAAACCGTTGGTATCAGTAGGTTTTTTGATCTCGTCGATCAGCATATCTGTTGTTACCTGATCCGGAACCAGTTCTCCCTTATCGATATATGACTTAGCCAGTTTTCCAAGTTCAGTGTCATTTTTCATATTGTATCTGAAAAGATCACCCGTTGAAACCTGTTTTAAATTGAATTTCTCGATTAGATTCTGAGCTTGTGTTCCTTTTCCACTTCCTGGAGGGCCGAACAGAACAATGTTTATCATAATGTTGATACGCTTCCAGCAATGGGCATTTTGCTTCTGGCTCGTGGCTTTTGGCGGCTTGCTTTTTTGCTTTCAGCTTTTTTAAGTTATTATTAAATTTATTTCTTTATATAATTTTAAGCTAAAAGCTATCAGCTAATAGCCAACAGCATTTAATGGTTGATTTGTCCGTCTTCCAACTGATATAAATTCGGTAGGTTTCTTCCTAACTCATCATAATCCAGTCCGTATCCAAGTACAAACTTATTAGGAATTTCTTTTCCGATATAATCCAGTTTGAAATCTTTCTTGTAAATCTCAGGTTTCAATAAGAAACTAGCCAGTTTTATAGATTTAGGACGTTGTGTTTCCTTGAAATATTTGAAAAGACTTTCAACCGTATTTCCTGTATCTACGATGTCTTCTACAAGAATGATGTGACGGTCTTTCACTTCTTTAGTAAGCTCCATTTTCTGATAAACGATCCCTGTAGATTCAGTTCCTACATAAGAACTCATTTGAATGAAGGCAATTTCGCATTCTCCCGGGTAATATTTTAAAAGATCAGAGAAGAACATCACCACTCCATTTAATACCCCAATGAAAACAGGAACTTCATCCTTGTAATCTTCATAAATTCTTAACGCTGTCTCTTTTACAATTTCCTGAATTTCGGCATCCTTTAAATAAGGAACGAAAGTTTTGTCGTGAACTTTAATGCTTTCCATAAAATTTTTAGTAGTTGGCAAAGTTACGGATTTTTGATTAAAATACTTTCCTGTTTTTATCAGTTCGAAAGTTAAAAGATATCGCAACAGCAAAATTGAATAGGATAACGAACAATGTTTAAAGAGTAATAATGATAAGATTTTTAATGAGATAGAATGATATAGCCCCAAAAAAAGGATTTTGAAAGCGATAAAAACAGGTGTTTGAAATAAGGCAGAACAATATGATGATAAATGTCTTGTATTTTTGTGAAGAATCATATATTACGGAAAATGACTATCTTTGTTCTTTCAAAGCCAAAAAAAACGGATATGTAGGATATCATTTCTTTCAGACTCAATAAAACGGTAACAATAATGTTGCCGGTGTTCAACCTTTATTAAGAAAGAAATCATGATTTTACTGCAAAATATATCCTTTGGGTTTCCGGGAGGAAATCTTCTATTCAATCATATCAATTTAACAATACAGTCTCATACCAAATCTGCCCTGGTAGGGAGTAACGGTATGGGGAAATCAACCCTGCTGAAAATAATCGCGGGCGAAATACAACCTTTAGAAGGGAATATTAATGTCCCAGGCAATATCTTTTATGTACCGCAGATGTTCGGGAATTGCAATCATCTTACCATTGCAGAATGTCTGAAAATAGATCAGAAACTCCATGCTCTTCAAAAAATTACCAATGGAGAAGTGGATGAAATGTATTTTGAAACACTCAATGACGACTGGGATATTGAAGAACGATGTCAGCATGCTTTGGTGCATTGGGGACTTGAAAATTTTGAATTAACTCAAAAGCTGGAAGGCCTGAGTGGAGGACAGAAGACTAAAGTTTTTCTCGCCGGAATTCAGATTAATCAACCTGATACGATCATATTGGATGAGCCGACCAATCACCTGGATAGGGAAGGAAGAAAACTCTTGTATGATCTTATTGGCAAAACAGATGCAACAGTGGTTATCGTAAGCCACGACCGTACTTTGCTCAATCTTGTGGATACCATATTCGAATTAAGCAATCAGGGAATTGCAACTTATGGTGGAAACTATGACTTTTATGCAGAGCAGAAAGAAGTGGAGCAGGAAGCATTGCAAAATGATATCCATTCCAAAGAACGGGCTCTGAAAAAAGCAAAAGAAAAAGAACGGGAAACCCTGGAACGAAAGCAAAAGCTGGATGCAAGAGGTAAAGGAAAGCAGGAAAAATCCGGAGTCGCCAGAATTATGATGAATACGCTTCGGAATAATGCTGAAAAGAACAGTGCAAAACTTAAAAGTGTACACGCAGAGAAAATCAGTGGGATTTCCGGTGATTTGAGAGATCTGCGCTCCTCTTTAAAGAATTCTGATCAGATGAAAGTTAATTTTAATGATTCCAATCTGCATTTAGGAAAAATCCTTGTTGCCGCTGAAGATGTTAATTTCACTTACGGAAAAGAAAAACTCTGGAAAGAAAATATCAGCCTTGAGGTCCGAAGCGGAGATCGAATCTCAGTGAAAGGTTCAAACGGGTCCGGGAAAACGACATTGATAAAGCTTCTGTTGGGAAAACTTGACCCTTCGGAAGGGAAAATAAATAAGACGGAATTCAACAGCATCTATATTGATCAGGAATATTCCCTGATTGATCATGAATCGACGATTTATGATTTTGTACAGACTTTCAATGACAGTGCCATGCAGGAATCCGAAGTGAAAACATTACTGTCCAGATTTTTATTCTGGAAAGACACCTGGGACAAGAAATGTGGGATGCTGAGTGGCGGTGAACGTTTACGGTTACTTCTTTGCGGACTTTCCATCAGTAACAAAGCGCCTGATATGATTATCCTTGATGAACCAACCAATAATTTAGATCTGCAAAATGTAGAAATTCTCACCAATTCTATCAAAGATTATCACGGAACCCTATTGGTTATTTCCCATGATGAAGTTTTTCTGAAGGAGATTGGAATTGACAGAGATTTGATGCTGGGGTAATTATTATATTTCTTGCAAATCAAACAAAATCCTTTAGATATTCAATAGGGGTGGGCTTTAGCCCGCCTTCAACATCAAAACAACTCCATCGGCTTTAGCCAAAACCTATACAGAAATTCCAGATAATTGCTATCTGGAATTTTTATTCTCTATGATTATTGAATTTAAATATCCACTTATAAATTTCCTTCAGTACCTCTTCTCTTATGGATTCGTTCAAAATCTCATGGCGCATTTCCGGATAGATCTTTACATCTACATTTTGAAAACCATCAGTTTTTAAGTTATCGACCGTATGCATGACTCCTTTTCCAAAATCACCAATCGGATCATTCTGCCCGCTTACAAACAAAAAAGGGAAGAATTTTGAAACAGAAGAAGCCCAGTTTCTTGCGGTAGCCTTTTTATAAATGGTAAATAAAGTATAAAAAGCATTATGGGTAAACGGAATTCCGCAAAGTTCATCCTGTTCAAAAGCTTTTCTGTTTTTTGTATCTACACTCAGCCAGCTGGTATCACTGAAGTCTTTATCCTTTTTAAAATGTTTGTTATTGACACTCGTGAAAACAGAATTCAAAAAAGTACGATGATGAGGCGCTATGGCATTGGCCAATGACAAATAACCTCTCAATAGATCTATTCCAGGCAAAGGTCCACCTGTTCCAGTAATGATAGCTCCGGAAAATTTATTGCTTGCCTTTTGAAGAAGACAGCGTGTTATAAAAGATCCCATAGAATGTCCCAAAATAAAATGAGGAACATCAGGATATTGCTCTGCAAGATGATCTGCCATCATTTCAGCATCTGCAACAAGCCTTTCATCCGGTTTTTCAAGTTGGAAGAAACCAATCTCTTTTTTCTCCTTTACAGATTTTCCATGTCCCAGATGATCATAAGCCAATACAGCAATTCCCTGACTGGCAAAATATTCAGCAATCTCAGCATATCTTCCGCTGTGTTCCTGCATACCGTGAACAATGAGAAGGGTGGCTTTCACAGAAGATGCTTCCGGATAAAATAAAGTATAAAAGAGTTGGGTTTGATCGTTTGAGGTTACAGATAAGTATCCTGATTTTAGTAGTGATCTCATGGGTGGGATTCTCTTTTGGTTTGGAAGGTAATTAAAGATACAGAATTAATGATTTTTCTATTCATCTAATATTGATGAAATATCCATTTGTTGATGAAGAATTCTTATGATTTCAATTTCTTTATTTTTAAGATTGATTTTGTAAAATATAAAATGAGATTTCACCCTTGAACGGAAATATCCTTTCCTGATTTCACCGTAATCTTTTCCAGATTTTGGATTCTCAGATAAGTACTCAATTTCATTCATAAGTAAATCAAAATAATGATCTGCCTGTTTTACTGACCAGGTTTCGAAGGTGTAAAGCCAGATTTTTTCTAAATCATTTGACGCTTCTTTACTGATTTTGTATTTCATTTAGTCAGCAGAATGTTTTTGATGAAGGTTTTTCAAAAATTCTTTACGGTCAAAATTTTCAACAAAACCAGATTTTTCCCCTTTTTTTAATTCGTTGATTAATTCTGTTTTTTTAGATTCTTCATGTTCGAACATTCTTAAAGCTGTTCTTATAACTTCGCTGGCAGAAGAAAATTTTCCGGATTTAATTTGTTGGCTGATAAAGTTGTCAAAATAATCGCCTAATAGTATGGATGTGTTTTTTGCCATTGTGTTAATTTTAATCAAAGATACCAATTTTTGGTATTTTATCAAAAAAAATTAAACTAAGTTATTGAATAATATTTCTTTGTATTCATCTAAAGAATAATTGTTTTCTTTATCAAAAATCAACATAACTTTCATCACTTGTTGCTAAATAATTTACCGATTGTTTTAACAAGATTAGATCTATGAGATAATAAAGTAAAATACTATAATTTCCACCCCACTCAAAAATAAAATCCATCACAAATTTGCTCACCCAATTTTTTAAAAGTAATTTTGCACGAATCTAAAAACAAAAGTAAAATATGTCAACTTATGTAGTTGTAGGTCTTCAGTACGGAGATGAAGGTAAAGGTAAAATCACGGATGTTTTATCAGCAAAATCGGACTATGTAGTGCGTTTCCAGGGTGGAGACAACGCTGGTCACACGGTTTATGTGGGTGATGAGAAATTCGTTCTACACCTTCTTCCTTCAGGAGTTCTTCAATGCAAAGGGAAATGTATCATTGCGAACGGAGTAGTGGTAAACCCTAAGTCTTTCATTAAAGAAGTTGGTCAGATCGAGAGCAAAGGCTTAAGAACAGATCATATCTTTATCAGCAGAAGAGCGCATGTCATCATGCCTTACCACATCCTTTTGGATACTTACCGTGAAGAGGAACACGGAGGAACTCAGATCGGAACTACCAAAAAAGGAATCGGACCTTGTTATGAAGATAAAATTGCAAGAGTCGGGATCAGAATGGTAGACCTTTTAAATCCTGAGATTTTAAGAGATAAAATTGAGAAAAACTTAAAAGTTAAGAATTCTCTTTTTGAAAAATATTACGGAAAGCCAACATTAGACGTTGAGGAAATCTACAACGAATATTTAGCCATCGGAAAGCAGCTTCAGGACAGAATCGTTGATACTGAATTAGAGCTTAACGAGGCGATCAGAGACGGTAAAAACGTTTTATTCGAAGGAGCACAGGCATTAATGCTTGATATCGATTTCGGTACCTATCCATACGTAACTTCATCTTCTCCATCTACAGGAGGGGTGTGTTCAGGAGCTGGTGTTCCACCAACTTCACTTCAGAACCTTATCGGAGTAGCAAAAGCTTACTGTACAAGAGTAGGAAACGGACCTTTCCCTTCTGAATTGGATAATGAGCTGGGTGAAAAAATCAGACAGATTGGTGGTGAATTCGGAGCAACTACAGGTAGACCAAGAAGAACAGGTTGGTTAGACCTTGTTTCTTTAAAGCATGCTTGTATGATCAACGGGATCAACAACCTGGTGATCACTAAGCTTGACGTTCTTACAGGAATTGAGAACCTGAAAGTAGTAACACATTACAAAACTGAAGACGGAAAAATCATAGATTATTTCACTTCTTCAACAGAAAAATTATACAACTACGAACCAATCTATCAGGATTTACCAGGTTGGAGCGAAGATATTACCAAAGCAAGAAGCTATGATGAACTTCCTGATACTGCTCAGAAATACATTGAGTTTATTGAAAAATACTTAGGAATCAATGTATACTTAGTTTCTGTAGGTCCTGAAAGAAGTCAGAACATCATCAGAAAAGAATTATTCTAATATTCTTAAAGATATAAATAACAGAGAGATCATCATGGGATGGTCTCTTTTTTTTGTTTTAAAAATTTACTTTTATCCTTGTCAAGGTTAAAAACCTTGACAAGGATAAAAACCTTGACAAGGATAGGCAGCCCTTTATTCAAGCAATAATCCCGATTTTGAATTTTTGCATACTTTTGCTTTAAGACAAAGTGTACAAAAGAGAAATTATGGAAGAGAATAAAATACCCCAGCGTTTTCTGGATAATATTGTGATCAGTTTGTATCTTACCATTGCTTATGCTGTTTTATTTATAGTATATTTAGGGCTACCATTCCGTCTAAGTTCAAATTTTTTACTAATCCTTTTTATTGTCTGCAGTTTGCTTTTTAGTACGGGCGGAATCTATTTTGCTGCAAAAAGCTTTTTGAAAACAAAGATCAGTTCTATTATTCTGATTGTTATTAATGCACTGGGACTATTAGTACCGCTTACTCTTATTCTACTGCTTTTATAATGTCTTTACTCAGCTTGTAATCTGTGATTTGTGTTTCTTTATTTGTATGAAAAATAGTAGTGTTTTTCTAGATAAACTTTCTATTTGTAAATGTTAAAATTTAAACATTGTCATAAAATTTTCTAATATTATGTTGTTTTGCTAAAATTTTGGCAGATGTTTTGATATTACAATATTGCTTATCGATAAGAGCTAACAAAACTAATAATCACAATTTTTAACAGTTTAAATAGTAGTAGTGATGAAACAACATAACCAAAACCAGGAATTTCGGTTCAACGAAGTCCTGTTTGAGCACCGCAATAAAGACTATGGTGCCTATGTATTAAGAAACGAATCAGATAGAATATTAACCAAAGCGCTTTTTATCGGAGCAAGTTTAATGGCTGCAGTATCCATTACACCGTTTGTAATTTCTGCAATGAAACCTGTGGACGAGCCTGTTGGAACAGTATATGAACTTCCGAGAGTCGTTGAAATTCAGGAGATAGAAAAACCGAAAGATCCGCCGGTACAAATTGTAAAACCAACGCCGCCAGCTCCCGCAGTAAAAACATACGATGAAAGATTGCCAGAGCCTAAAGCAATTGTTACCAATGAAAAACAAGTTGTAGATAAAACGAATGCAGTAGCAAGCACAGAAACATCGGAAGGCAAAGAAGTACCCAATACAACCTATATTCCAATTGTTCCACGTATTATCGGAGGAGATGGGTCACCCGCTGTAAAGGCTGATCCGGTAATGGAAAAGACAGATCCTAAAAAGATTGAAACGGAATTAAGTGTAGAAGCCAATTTTGCAGGAGGAATAGACTCCTTCAGAAATAAAGTAATGAACAGCTTCGACAGTTCAGGATTTGAATCCGAAGATGTTGTAAAGACGACAGTTACCTTTATTGTAGAAATGGACGGAACCATCTCAGGGGTAAAAGCTAACGGAACCAACGCCGATTTTAATAATGAGGCAATGAGAACAATTAAAACAATTTCCAACAGAGGAAAATGGATCCCGGCCAAAAACAAAAAAGGAGAATACGTAAGAAGTTATTTCAAATTTCCTATCTCCATGAAATTTGAGAATTAATACGGAAAAGTAAATTTCAAATAGTTATCCACAAAGAATTTTTTTTGTGGATAATTTTTTTTATTGTTAAATTGCTTATTAACAATATTTTAACTCAATTTTGATTTTCTCCACTCACCGAGAGCAAAGAAAAAAGTGTATTTTTGAAACTTAAAGTTCTAATAATGGCAAAAATCATAGGTATTGCTAATCAAAAAGGAGGTGTTGGTAAAACTACCACCGCTGTAAATTTGGCGGCAGCATTAGGAGTATTGGAAAAAAGAATATTAATCATTGATGCTGACCCTCAGGCGAATGCAACATCCGGTCTGGGTGTTGAGGATGTTCAGTATTCTACCTATAATCTACTGGAGCATAGTGCGGATACAAGAGTTTGTATCAAGAGAACTGCAACTCCAAATCTGGATATTATCCCGTCACACATCGACCTTGTAGCTGCGGAAATTGAATTGGTAGACAAGGAAGACCGTGAGTATATGCTGAAAAAAGCACTGGCAAGCGTAAGAGATGATTATGATTATATTATCATCGACTGTGCACCGAGTTTAGGTCTTATTACCGTGAATGCGCTTACAGCAGCAGACTCTGTAATTATTCCGATCCAGTGTGAGTACTTTGCATTGGAAGGGCTTGGCAAACTTTTGAATACCGTTAAAAATGTGCAGAAAATCCACAATAAAGATCTTGGAATAGAAGGTCTTCTTTTAACGATGTACGACAGCCGATTGAGATTATCCAATCAGGTGGTTGAAGAAGTAAATCTGCATTTCCCTGAAATGGTTTTTGAAACCATCATCAGCAGAAACGTAAGATTGAGTGAAGCACCAAGTTTTGGAGAAAGTATCCTGAACTATGATGCAGAAAGTAAAGGAGCGGTTCAGTATATTCAGTTAGCTGAAGAAGTTCTTTTAAAGAATGAAAACTTAATAAAGAATTAATTTAATAATAAATGGCCAACGAGTGAATGCCAGTCATCACTTTTCAAACATCATTTATCAATTATATCTATGAAGGACAAAAAAAGAGCTATGGGACGCGGCTTGGGCGCCATTTTAAGTGCAGAATCCAAAGCAACGATCAATTCCGCTACTGATGAAGGAGCAGATAAGTTTGTGGGAAATATTGTGGAAGTTGCGCTTGAAGATATCTATCCGAACCCGACGCAGCCGAGAACTTATTTTGATGAAAAAGCATTAAACGAACTTGCACAGTCCATTAAAAACTTAGGCGTAATCCAGCCGATTACCCTGAGAAAAGATGGTGAAAAGTTTGAAATCATTTCCGGGGAAAGACGTTACAGGGCAACTAAAATTGCAGGGTTAACGACTATTCCTGCCTATATCCGTTTAGTCAATGACCAGGAGCTTCTTGAGATGGCTCTTGTTGAAAATATCCAGAGAGAGGATCTTGATGCTATCGAAATAGCATTAACCTATCACAGGCTTTTAGAGGAAATCGGTCTTACTCAGGAAAACCTGAGCCAGAGAATAGGAAAGGACAGAAGTACCATTACCAATTCTATCAGACTATTAAGATTAAATCCGGATATTCAGAATGCCATCAGAAGCGGTGAGATTTCTGCAGGACACGGAAGGGCAATTATCAGTCTTGAAAGTGAAGAAGATCAGCAGGTTTTATTTGATCTTATTATCAAAGAAAAATTAAATGTTCGTCAGGCTGAACAGGCTGCTGCTGCATTGAAGAACCCAAAGTCTCCCGCTGCTAAAAAAGCAAAAGTGGAGCTTTCCAATAACTATAAAAAAGCCCAGAAGACCATCGCAGATATCCTAGACGTAAAAGTGGAAATCAAATCTTCTGGAAATGGTAAAAAAGGTAAAATTGTTCTGGACTTCAAAAATGAAGAAGAGCTGGAATATATTTTATCCCATATTAAATAAATGAAGAAAATATTTTTCACATTTTTCTTGTGTATCGCTGCACTGGCTTACTCACAAGTAAAACCTATCGATACCGTTCGGATGCAGACTCCTCCGAAGGAAGAACCTCGTGTGGTAAAACCAGGCAAAACAGAAGCAAAGATTATAGAAGATCTTGAAAAAGCCAATGGCCCCACGGCAAAAACTTTAAAGCTAAACCCTACCAGAGCGGGATTATACTCCGCCGTATTACCTGGATTAGGACAGTTTTATAACAAAAAATACTGGAAAATTCCGATTGTTTGGGGAGCGGTAGGTGCAGGAGTTGGTATTGCCGTATGGAATGATAATCAATACAAAAAATACCGCGAATATTACGTGGCAAAACTGAATGGTACTCCCAATGAATTTGTAGACAGTCACCCGTGGCTGGACAAAAAAGCTTTGGGGAATGCGCAGGACAGAGCCAAAAGACAAAGGGATTATGCCATTGCTATTACAGGTTTGATCTATATTCTGAATATTGTAGATGCTGTAGTAGATGCCCACCTTTACGAAAGCCGTCATGATCCGGATTTGGTTTTTAAACCATCAGTTATTCAGGATCAGTATGGGTACAGCGCACCAAAAACAGGATTCAGTTTAAGTTACAGATTTTAAAAGACAATACACCTGCAGAAGCTCTGAGGATCGGATGCAGATTAAAAAATAAAAAGATTATATGAAAATAGCATTAGTCGGGTATGGTAAAATGGGTAAGATCATTGATGAGATCGCACAGAAGAGAGGTCATGAAGTAGTTGCCCGCCTGAAGGAAACCCCAACTGCTGAGAATCTTAATAATCCGGATGTTGTGATTGAGTTCTCATTGCCGGAAGTTGCATTTGAAAACATCAAAGCTTGTCTTGAAAATAAAATCCCGGTGATCTGCGGAACAACAGGATGGCTTGATCAAAAAGCTGAAATTGAAAAACTGGCGGTAGATAATGGAACTGCTTTCTTATATGGTTCTAACTTTAGTTTAGGCGTGAATTTATTCTTTGCGCTCAACGAAAAACTGGCGGATCTGATGAAAAATGTTGATGAATATTCCTGTCAGCTGGAAGAAATTCACCACATCCATAAAAAAGATGCTCCAAGTGGAACAGCAATTTCCATTGCAGAAGGAATCATTCAAAATAATCCGAAATTCGATGCCTGGAAGCTGGAAGAAACAGAAGGTAAGCAGCTTGGAATTTTTGCGGTTCGTGAAGATGAAGTTCCGGGAACACACAGCGTATATTATAGAAGTGAAGTAGACGAAATCGAGATCAAGCATACCGCTTTCAACAGAAACGGTTTTGCACTGGGAGCCGTAGTCGCTGCCGAGTGGATTAAAGATAAAAAAGGAAACTTCGCAATGAAAGACGTTTTGGGACTTTAATTTGTAACAAATTCTGTAAATTGCAGACCAATAAGCAGGAAATGATGAATAGTGAATTGTAAACAGCGGATGCTTTTATCATTTATTACTCATCATTTTTATTATTTATATCTTAAGAATAGGCACAAAAATTTATGAATTATTTTTTAACTTATACAGTATATGTCCTCATACTATCCGTATTGATGGGGATTTCATCTTGGAAACTGTTCAAGAAAATGGGGTATAGCCCTTTATTTGCTTTTATCCCTTTCTATAACTATTTCATTATTCTTAAAGAAACAAAACATCCGAAATGGTGGGCAATCCTTTCTTATCTTCCGATAGTAGGGCCAATCATGATGTCTGTTTTCCACCTTTATTTAGTGAAGAAGTTCGGGAAAACACTTTTCAAAGATCAGATTCTTACCGTGATTCTGCCGTTTATTTATATGGCGGTCATCAACTATTCTAAAGATGTAGAGTTAGAAGATGAAAATGCAAACGACCTGTTCCTTACAGACGAAGAGAAAAATGATAAGAAGAAAGATACATTCATTGGTTCCATTACCTTTGCTGTAGTTTTCGCTACCATTATCCACGTTTTTGTAACACAGCCTTTCGGGATTCCTACAGGATCTATGGAAAGAACATTATTGGTAGGTGACTTCCTTTTTGTAAACAAATGGAGCTACGGTTACAGACTTCCAATGCGCCCTGTAGCCATACCTTTCCTTCAGGGAACCATTATGGATACCGGACAGAAAGGAAATCCAAAAGATGATCCTAAATCTTATGTAGATGCAGTAAAGCTTCCTTATACAAGAATTTTACAGTTCAACAAACCACAGAAAAATGATGTGGTAGTTTTCAACTATCCTCAGGATTCCGTACATACTGCTATTGACAGAAAAGATCCTTATGTAAAAAGATGTGTGGCTACAGCAGGAGATACTTTTGAAATGAGAGCCGGAAGACTTTTCGTGAACGGAAAGCCGGAAGTTGTTTTAGGAGATCAGGAAGTACAGCACAGATATATTGTAACGACGGACGCGCAACTGGATATCCCTACTTTATATAAAGCTTATGGATTTTTACCGGTTCAGGAAGTACAGCAGAATAACGGAGGTTTCCTTTATGGATTCCAGGGCTTAACAGATAAAACAGCTAAAGAAATTAAAGAACTTCCTCACGTTATTGATATGAAGGAAGAAGTTTCGCCAAAAGGAGAAGCTGCCGTATATTACAGAGATGAAGCTAAAACTAAAATTGATACCACACAATCCATTTTCCCAATCAACAAACCTTGGAATCAGGATTGGTACGGACCTGTCAGAATTCCTAAAAAGGGAGATGTGGTGGCGATTAATCAGGAGACACTTCCAATGTACCAATGGATTATTTCTGAATATGAACACAACAGTTTAGAAAAGAAAAACGGAAAGATCTTCATTAATGGTAAAGAAGCGAGTCAGTATACCATTCAGCAGGATTATTATATGATGATTGGGGACAACAGAGATGCGTCATTAGATGCAAGATTCTTTGGTTTTGTTCCTGAGGAAAATATTGTTGGAAAACCAATGTTTACATGGATGAGTGTGCAGGGAGTGTTCCCGGATGCGAGCTCAACGTATCAGGCTCCTAAAAAAATCCGTTGGGAAAGAATGTTCAAAGCAACCAATACAGGAGAATCCAATAAAACTTCTTACTGGTGGATTGCTGCGATGATCCTTATTCTGTTCTTCGGATGGGAGTATTTCATGAAATTATTCAGAAAGAAAAAGACTGAAGACAACTAATAGAAAAATTAAACTTAAAATAGAATGAAGTATTTGAAAAAATACTTCATTTTTGTATTATGAATATGACGAATGTATTATTGCCGGCATTTTATATGCCCCCAATCTCATGGTTCTCAGTATTTTTGAATCCTGAGAATGAAATTGTATTTGAACAGTTTGAAAATTTCCCGAAGCAGACGTATAGAAACAGAGCCAACATCTATGGAGCTAACGGAAAATTGTCATTAATAATTCCCATTAACCATAACGGGAAAAGAGAATTTAAAGACGTAGAGATCTCTTATCGTGAAGACTGGAGAACGCTTCATTGGAAATCCATTAAGACCGCATACCAGAGCTCCCCTTATTTCGAATATTATGAAGATAAGTTCAGAAAAATATTTGACCTTAAAGAAAAGTTCCTTCTGGATTTTAACCTTAAAGGGATAGAAGTAATCCAACAGATACTTAAAACAGAAAAGGCACACTCTTTGAATGAAGAATATATCAAAAATCCGGAGAGTAACAGTTTCAGAGAAAAGTTTTCGGCAAAACTTCCTTCGGAATTTCAAATGGAAGAATATTACCAGACGTTTTCTGATAAATTAGGATTTTTGGAAGACCTTTCGGTTCTTGATCTTATTTGTAATAAAGGCCCGGAATCATTGGTGTATATAAAAAATGTAAAACAATTAGGTTAACATACAATCGCTTTTGATGAAATTTTCAGGATAGAAAACATAAGGTGGCGATTGGAATATGTCTTTAAAAATTAAATATCAACATATGAAAAAGGTATTATTAGCTGCAGTTTTTTTTGCAGGTTTTAGTTTGTCCTTTGCACAGGAATCTAAAGCTAAAAGTATTGATCCCAACGAAGATAAAGATCTGATGACATGGTATCATAAAGATTTTGCAACTTCAAAAGTATATGGAGTAAATACAGCAAATGCTTATAAATACTTGGAATCTAAAGGCCTGAAGCCTAAAACCGTAGTGGTGGGAGTGTTAGACAGCGGAGTACAGGTAGATCACCCTGGATTAGTAAAGAATCTTTGGTCAAACCCTAATGAAGTTCCCGGAAATGGTAAAGATGACGATGGAAACGGATATATTGATGATGTACACGGATGGAATTTCATAGGAGGAAAAAACGGTGATATTGATATCGATAACATGGAGGTGACGAGAGTGGTTGCCAAATATAAACCTGTCTTCGAAGGAGATGATTCCACAAAAAATAAAGCCAACCAGGCTAAAATGAAGGAAGAGTTTGAAATGTACATGAAAGCCAAAGATATGTTCAAT
The DNA here is from genome assembly GCF_003347605.1 of Chryseobacterium sp. KLBC 52. GTDB lineage: Bacteria > Bacteroidota > Bacteroidia > Flavobacteriales > Weeksellaceae > Chryseobacterium. The sequence goes on from NZ_QDFZ01000013.1 coordinate 47,830, forward strand.
AAAAAAAGTATCGAGGCAAAACAAAACTTTCAGACTTATTCTATGCTGAACGAGCTGATTCCTAATATGGTAAAACTGCTGGCAGGTAAGCCTGTAACCCCTGAAACTATTGCTGCGATCAAAGCTCCGACAGATCAGAGAGATGCCATTGCGAAGGAATTTTTAGGCCAGATTTCACAAAGCCCGGAATTCAAAGGAAAATCAGCCGCGGAATTTGAAAAAAAGATGAAGGAGGAAATGAAAGAAGCCATCGATCATTTTGCTCCTGCAGCAAAACAATATGACCTTTCATACGATCCGAGAAAAGAAATTGTAGGGGATAACTATGATGACTATTCTGAAAAAATCTATGGAAATAATCACTATGAAGGACCTGATGCAGAACATGGAACCCACGTGGCAGGTATTATTGCCGGACTTCCGCAAGGAAAAGAAGTTCAGTACGGAGTTGCTTCCAAAGTGGCTAAAATCATGTCCGTAAGAACTGTCCCTAATGGTGATGAAAGAGATAAAGACGTTGCCAATGCGATCAGATATGCAGTAGATAACGGAGCGAAAGTATTAAATATGAGCTTTGGAAAACCTGTTTCTCCTGGTAAAAATGTGGTTTGGGATGCTTTCAAATATGCTGAAGATAAAGGAGTACTTTTAGTAAAAGCTGCCGGTAACGAAAATGAAGATGTAGCAGAGCACTTGGCATATCCTACCAACTTTAAAAATGTTACCGACGAAAAACCATTTGTAAGCAATGTTCTTGTAGTAGGAGCAAGTACCAATAAAAACAATGCGCTGAGAGCAGATTTTTCTAATTACAATAAAAAAATGGTGAACGTTTTTGCTCCTGGAGAAGAAATCTATTCTACCGTTCCTAAAAACGAATATAAATACCTTCAGGGTACTTCTATGGCTTCCCCTGTTGTAGCCGGAGGAGCAGCTGTTTTACTGGCTTATATGCCTGATCTGAAACCGTATCAGATCATTGAAGCTCTTGTGAAAAGCAGCAATCCAAGTACAGCAGATGGGTTTGGAGACCAATCTCAGGCTGGTGGAGTTATCGACCTTAAAAAAGCAGCAGAATACGCATATACGAATTTCTACAAAGGGAAACCTTCAGGCACTGCCAAGCCTTCGAAATCCGTAAAAAAGGCTGTTAAAAAATAATTTATCTCCCTCTGTTTAAGGAGAAACCATAAAGAGTCCGAATTTTTTCGGACTTTTTATTTTTTATTTTAAATTTTGGCACGGTTTTTTGTAACTTTATAGTAACAAAATAATAAACAACAAAATGAAAAAGTTACTACTTGCAGGGATGTTGGGAACATCACTTTTTGCAGTTTCGTGTTCCTCTGTTAACAAAGCAGCTACATCTCAAAATCAAAGAGCCGACTTCCTTAAAATGAAAGGAGACTGGCAGATTGTGAGCATAGATTATGATAAAGGTTATAAAATTAAACCTTTTGACGAAGGTGCAGACGCACAGTGCTTCGTAGGAAGTCACTGGAGATTGATTCCTAATAACTGGACAGGAGCGTATACTTTAAACGGTGGTGGAGATTGCCCGGCAATTACACAGCCTATCAAATTTGAAGTAAAAGGCGGTAATACGTTTATGTTTAAAAAAATTGCTTCAGGTACTAAAGCAAAACAAAATACAGCTGGTTACAGCCTTACCATGATCAATCAGAGTACAGATCAGTTTTCACTGGAGCAGGATGTTCCTTTTGAAGGAGGTAATGTAAAAGTAGTTTACAACTTCCAGAGAACAGGAATGAAATAATTTATCAACATAAAAGATCAAAAAAAATGAAATTTACAAAAACATACGTAGGAGCCCTTTTCTTGTCATCAGCATTATTATTGACAAGCTGTGAAGCGGTTCAGAATTCAAATCACCAACAAAGAGGTACAGCAGTAGGTGTTGCTTCAGGAGCAGTACTGGGAGGTATCCTTGGTAACAATGTAGGTAAAGGAGGAAACGGTGCTATCGGAGCTGTATTAGGAGGTATTATCGGTGGTGTTGCAGGTAACGTTATCGGTAACAAAATGGATAAGCAAGCTAAAGATATTAAAGAAACTTTACCAGGTGCTCAGGTAGAAAGAGTAGGAGATGGTATTAAAGTAACCATGAATGAAAGTATTGTTAATTTCGCTTTCGACTCTTCAAACCTTACTTCTGTTGCACAAACCAACCTTGATAAATTAGCTGAAGTATTGGCTAATAATCCAGATACCAATATCAATATCTATGGTCACACAGACAGCAAAGGTTCGGATGAGTACAACCTTAAACTTTCTCAAAGAAGAGCAGACGCTGTGAAAGCCTACTTATCAGGAAAAGGAATTGCATCAAGCAGAATGTTTACAAAAGGTGAAGGTGAAGCAATGCCTGTAGCAAGTAACGATACCGATGAAGGAAGAGCTAAAAACAGAAGAGTAGAGTTTGCTATTACTGCCAATGAAAAAATGATTAATGATGCCAAACAAGGGCAATAGTTAATTTAATATATAAATATTTTCGTAAAAGACCGCCCCGGCGGTTTTTTTTGTATTTTTATGCTAGAAATTTTGAATTTATTATTTTTGTATTTGAAATAACATAAATGAAGAAATATTTAAAACTGCTCCGTGTGGAGCAATGGGTGAAAAACCTTTTTGTATTTGTCCCTCTGTTCTTTTCAGGTAATATTACCAATATAGATCTGCTTCTCAAAAGCATTTTTGCATTTGTTATATTTTCGCTTGCTGCAAGTGTGGTCTATATCCTGAATGATTACAATGATATTGAAGCAGACAGAAAGCACCCGGAAAAAAGAAGAAGACCATTAGCGAGTGGGGCTATTTCAAAATCAAAAGCGATAGGAATTCTTATAGGCCTGGTCATTACAGATATTGCTCTTGTATTTTTTACACAGATCTATTTCCACGAATATCTTTGGAAATTTGCGACCATCGTAGGATTCTATGTGATGATGAATCTTGCCTATACTTTCAGGTTGAAGCATGTTCCTATTATTGATATCTTTATTATTGCCATTGGGTTTGTACTGCGTGTACTGGCTGGAGGTTATATCACCGGAATCAGTATATCACAATGGGCGATTCTGCTGACATTTGTATTGGCTTTGGTACTGGCTATAGGAAAAAGAAGGGGAGAACTTATCAATGCCCAGGTTTCAGGAAAAACACGAAAAGCGCTGGATGGCTATAACGTGCAGTTTGCAGATATTGCTTTATCCATTTCTATTACACTGGCTATTGTCTGCTATCTGATGTTTACACTCTCTCCGGAAGTTCAGGCAAGGTTTCATGAAAGAGTCTTTTATACCGTGATTTTTGTGGTATTTGCGTTGTTAAGATATCTTCAGCAGACCCTGGTTTACAACAGAACGGAATCTCCCACGAAAATTGTGTACAGAGACCGTTATATACAGGTTACTTTATTGCTCTGGGTCGTTGCATTTTTAATTCAAATTTATTTTAAGAAATGAAACCGAATTTCATACAGAAAGTTACAAACTGGGGAAATTTCCCAATAGTAGAGAAGGAAATGAGATCTGAGGACAGTTTCAGAAAAATAAAAGAATTTGTACTCAGTCACAACGAAGTTATTGCGAGAGGAAATGGAAGATGCTATGGAGATGCTTCGTTGGGAGAATCTATATTTTCAACTAAGAAATTAAATAAATTCATCAATTTTGACCGTTTAAACGGAGTCATAGAATGTGAATCCGGAGTGCTGCTTTCAGATGTACTGGAAATAGCAGTTCCACAGGGTTACTTTCTATATGTTACTCCCGGGACAAAATTTGTATCAGTAGGAGGAGCTATCGCTTCTGATGTTCATGGAAAAAACCATCACGCAGAAGGATGTTTTTCAGAATATGTGATCGAGTTTAAGCTCATGACTGAGAAAGGTGAAATTATTACCTGTTCCAGAGAAGAGAATTCTGAAAAGTTCTGGGCTACCATTGGTGGAATGGGACTTACAGGAATTATTCTTACTGCAAAATTTAAACTTAAAAATATAGAGTCCGCATACATTCGCCAGGAAAGTATCAAAGCAGACAATCTGGATGAGATATTTAAACTGTTCGATGAAAGTGAAAACTGGACCTACACTGTTGCCTGGATAGATTGTCTTCAGAAAGGAAAAAATATAGGAAGAAGTATTCTTATGAGAGGAGAGCATGCTTTTCAGCATGAACTTCCTCAGAGTTTTTCAAAAACACCTTTAAGATTAAAGAAAAAATTACAGCCTACCGTACCTTTTTATTTTCCGGGATTTGTACTGAATGCCCTTACTGTAAAAATATTCAACTGGCTGTACTATAAAAAGCAGTCTAAAAAAGAGGTGAAAAACTTTATCGATTATGAAACGTTTTTCTATCCTTTAGATGCGATCACCGATTGGAATAAAATTTATGGGAAATCCGGTTTTATACAGTATCAGATGGTCATTCCTAAAGAAACAGGAAAAGAAGGAATGAAAAGAATTCTTGAAACAATTGCCAGAAGTGGAAACGGATCATTTTTAGCAGTGTTAAAACTTTTTGGAAAAAACAATCCTCAGGCTTATAACTCATTCCCTGTTGAAGGGTACACATTGGCTCTGGATTTTAAAGTTAATTCAAAACTGAAAAAACTGGTAGATCAGCTGGATGCTATTGTTCAGGAGTTCGGAGGAAGAATTTATCTTACCAAGGACAGCATGAGCAGATCATCCCTTACCAGTTACCTGAAAAATATTCAAAATCCGAAATTTGTGTCTTTACAGCACAAAAGAATCATAAATAACAATTCATAATGATAGTTCTGGGAAGTACATCTGAAGTGGCACAGGCTTTTGTGGAAAAAGCACTTCAGGAAGGAGAAAAGTTTGAAAAAATCTATCTTTTTACCTCAAGTAAAGAAACTACAGAGCGTTTTGCAAGACATATTGATGTAAAGTTTCTGCAGCAGGCGGAGGTTATAGAACTTGATCTGACAAAAGAAATTGATTACAATAGATTTGATAATATCAATTCAAATGTATTATTTTGTGCTGTAGGATATTTGGGCGAAGGAACCGAAGAGGGATTGTATGATAACAGAAATACAGAACGTATCATTGATATCAATTATTCAAAACTGGTGCCTGTATTGAATTATTTTGCTCAAAAATTTGAAAGCAGAAGATCCGGAACAATTATTGGGCTGTCGTCCGTGGCAGGAGACAGGGGAAGGCAGAGTAACTTTATCTATGGTAGTGCAAAAGCAGCTTTTACTGCTTATCTGAGCGGTTTGAGAAACTATCTTTTTGATAAAAAAGTACACGTTCTTACCATAAAACCCGGGTTTATGGCAACTAAGATGACAGAAGGCCTGCCTTTAAATCCGAAACTGACAGCAACTCCCAAACAGGCTGCTTCCTGTATTTACAAAGCCTTCAAAAAGGAAAGAAATGTGGCATATGTTTTGCCGGTTTGGAGTATTATCATGATGATTATCAGGAATATCCCTGAGTTTATATTCAAGAAATTAAAGCTTTAAAAAATGAAAAAATTGTATTGTTTTGATTTTGACGGAACCCTTACGTATAAAGATACCATGTTTATGTATCTTAAATTCTACGATTCTACAAAATATCGTATACAATTTTTAAGACATGTACCTCTCTTTATTCTCCTGAAGCTAAAACTGGCTGAAACAGAAAAAGTGAAAAAAAGTTTTATCGGTTCTATTTTAAGAGGGCAAACTCAGGAAAAAATCGAACAGAAATCTAAACAATTTTTTGAACACCATTATCCTAAAATAGTGAGGGAAAATGCATTAGACTTTATAAAAAATATCGATAGGAATAATACACAGAGTTTATTGGTAACCGCTTCGTTAGACATCTGGGTGAAGCCTTTCGCGGATGAACTGAAAATGGAGCTTGTTTCTACCAGGGCAGAGTTTAAGAATGGGGTTTTCACAGGAAATTTTGTAGGAAAAAATTGTAACGGGAAAGAAAAACTGGTAAGAATTAAAGAGGAAATCAACGATTCTAAATACGATAAAATTATTGCATTTGGTGATACCTCAGGAGATCGGCCAATGTTGAAATGGGCAAATGAGGGACATTACCAATTTTTTCACTAATTTTGGGAGATAAAATTGTAAAAAATGAAAAGCCTGTTAATTGCATGTGCAGCAATCTTTATGAGCTGTGCAAGCACTTCATCTCAGAAGTCTTCTGCCATGCAGGAAAATACGGAGCTCCTTGTTTCTGAAAATCAGGGAGGAACCGATGCTCCCGGCTTTAAGATCATTAAAGACGAAAAGGATTTTCGCAATATTATCAGCGGAAGTTTTGGTATTTCAGAACTGGGAAAAGAATCTTATATCAAATACCCGCAATTTCCGAAAAATAAAAAAGTCGTTTTATACAATTTGGGAACCTTCAGATCAGGAAGTCACAAAATTGAAGAGATCAAAAATATATCTGTTAAAAATCAGATTCTGTATGTAGAAGTTCCGGCTGGTGAACCTTCCGGTGGAATGGAAATTCAGGTGATCTCAAGCCCTTGGTTTATATTTACTGTTCCCACAGATTATAAATTTACCTCTGTAGAATTAAAATATTCAAAATAATAATGGATAAAGTATATTTAGATAATGCCGCAACCACTCCGCTTGCAGAAGAAGTTATAGATGCAATGGTTGGCACTATGAAAATGAATTTCGGAAACCCGTCTTCAACACACAGTTTTGGTCAGGAAGCAAAAATCCTTATTGAAAATGTAAGACGACAGGTTGCAGACTATCTTCATGTAACTCCTGCTGAAATCATTTTCACTTCCTGTGGTACCGAATCAAACAATATGATCATCAAATCCTCGGTAGAACACCTTGGAGTAGAAAGAATCATCAGCTCTCCTCTGGAACATAAATGCGTTTCTGAAAGTATTCTGGATATGAAAAGCAGAAAAGGAGTAGAAGTAAACTACATCCGCCCGAATGAAAAAGGAGATATTGATCTTGCCAAATTAGAAGAACTTTTAAAAGCTTCAGATAAAAAAACATTGGTAAGCTTAATGCATGCCAATAACGAAATAGGAAATATCATTAATCTTAAACAGGTTGCCCAGCTGTGCAAACAGTATCAGGCACTTTTCCATTCAGATACCGTACAGACAATGGCTCATATGAACCTTGACTTCTCTGACATTCCCGTGGATTTTGCATCCTGCAGTGCCCATAAATTCCATGGGCCAAAAGGAGCTGGATTTGCATTCATCAGAAAAGCAACAGGTTTAAAAGGAATTATTACCGGAGGACCTCAGGAAAGAAGCCTTAGAGCAGGAACTGAAAATGTTTGTGGTATCGTAGGATTAGGAAAAGCATTAGAACTTTCTCTGAATCATATGGAGGAATATACCAACCATATGCAGGATATCAAGGATTATGCAATTGAAAGACTTTCTGCAGAAATTACAGGGATTAAATTCAATGGAAGAAGTGCTGAGAAGGAAAACAGTCTTTATACGGTTTTAAGTGCTTTGCTGCCTTATAAAAACCCGCTGATCGGACTTCAATTGGATATGAAAGGAATTGCAGTTTCTCAGGGAAGTGCATGTTCATCTGGAGCGTCAAAACCCTCAATGGTGATGATGATGGTGCTTTCTGAGGATGAAATGGATCACTGTACCCCATTACGTATTTCGTTCAGCCATATGACAACGAAAGCAGAGATCGATACATTAGTAAATGCATTAAAGGAAATTTCAAAAGATTACGATATAGAAAAAACTAATGTTGAGCATAGATAGTCTTGTGCTCTAAAAAGCGTAATTTTGAATATCCAAATAAGGAGTAAAAGAAAATAATATTAATTAAAATAAAAGAAACAAAAATGGCTTTAGAAATTACAGACAGCTCATTTCAGGATACGGTTTTAAAATCAGACAAACCGGTATTAGTAGACTTCTGGGCAGTATGGTGCGGACCTTGCAGAACTTTAGGACCAATCATCGAAGAAGTAGCATCAGATTTTGAAGGTAAAGCAGTAGTAGGGAAAGTAGATGTAGACAACAACCAGGAGATTTCTATGCAGTATGGAATCAGAAATATTCCTACAGTTCTTATTTTTAAAAATGGAGAAGTAGTAGATAAATTAGTGGGTGTAGCTCCAAAAGAGGTAATTGCTGAAAAATTAAGCGCTCACTTATAAAAAAAATAAGTTTGATAATGAACGCCTTCCAGTATTGGGAGGCATTTTTTTTAAAATAATTTGCAGATAACAAAAAAAGTTGTAATTTTGCAACCACGAAAAAGAAACGACGTTCTTTAAAAAATGATCCGGTAGTTCAGCTGGTTAGAATGCCGCCCTGTCACGGCGGAGGTCGCGGGTTCGAGTCCCGTCCGGATCGCAGAAGTTTTCTCAATTTACTTTAAAAAAATTGATCCGGTAGTTCAGCTGGTTAGAATGCCGCCCTGTCACGGCGGAGGTCGCGGGTTCGAGTCCCGTCCGGATCGCAGAAGTTTTCTCAATTTCTTTTTAAAAAAATTGATCCGGTAGTTCAGCTGGTTAGAATGCCGCCCTGTCACGGCGGAGGTCGCGGGTTCGAGTCCCGTCCGGATCGCAGAAGTTTTCTCAATTTCTTTTTAAAAAATTGATCCGGTAGTTCAGCTGGTTAGAATGCCGCCCTGTCACGGCGGAGGTCGCGGGTTCGAGTCCCGTCCGGATCGCAACGACAAAATCAAAGTAGTCAAAATACTGTAAAATATATATTTTACAGTATTTTTTTTGATATGTATGTGTCAAAAATATTTCGATAGCATGGATTTATATTTTGAATAAAAATTAACGTATGCTATTAAAAATATTAATTATAATTATTATCTTCGCTCGATAATAGAAACCACCGGTTGTTGAATTAATGGATAATCTACTTTTAGATTTATTTGTGTATGGGGAATGTTTTTAAAATCAGGAAGTTAAAATATGTGATCGGGTGGTCGGTTTTTCTTATTGATATTTCTTTCATATTTTTTTTAGCTTTAATTTCATATTTACTTTTAAAAAGCCTAGAGGTACAAATTCATTCGATTGGGCTTCAAAATGAAAAACTAGTTTTGGTAACAGGGATTACTATTCTGGTTATACTCAAAATTAAACCAGAATGGGAAATTAAAAGATATTCTGTTTCTTTTGATTTTTTTAAAACTGTGTGGTTGTACATCAGTGCATTTCTGGTATTTCCGGGATTGAATGGTATAGTTCGTTTTGTACCGGATCAATCTGTTTACCTATCCTCTGTTCTGTTTTTATTTTTCTTTGTTTTTCTGATTTTCAAAATGGCGCCCGAATTTTTTAAAGAAGTATATGTCAGAATAATTCCTCAAGTTTGGAACATGCCGAGATTAGGATTGGAATGAGGAGTTTAAACTAATGGATTGTAAAAAAAAAATGTAGTTGCAAATTTACAAGTACTACAGAATATCTGAAAATGAAGCATATAATTAAAATTAAAGAATTTATTAAATAAAAAAATTCATATTAAAATAATAATTTCGCCGTTTTGTTTTTAAACGGAATGAAAATTGCTAGAGAAAGAAGTGATTTTAACATGAGAATTTAAAGTACGTTTTAAAATATTTAAATAATATAATGATTTTATTGCAAATATTATTTGAATATAGTTGAAATCAATTCTATAAACCTAAATAATAACACAAGTAGATAAGAATAATAACATATGAATAAAACGATTATTGCATATATAGTACTGTTATCGGTTACTTTATTGTCATGCAGACCGAAGCAGAATATGGTATATATGTCAAAGCATAATATGGAAGAGGAGGTTGCAAAAGCCAAGTTTCAGGGCTTACATATTCAGGAGGGCGATGTTCTCATGATCCTTGTATCAGCACTTGATGAAATTGCTGTGAAACCTTTTAACCTTAATACAGCAAACAAGGTAGGAGGTGATGGTAGCAGGGGAATTAACCAGTATGTAGAACCAAGTCAATATCTTGTGAATGAAGAAGGTTATATCTCTTTTCCGGTTTTAGGAAATGTCTATACTAAAGGAATGACGCAGGTTCAGCTAAAACAGGAACTTGAATCACGTCTTAAGAGGTATCTGACAGATCCGTTGGTAACTATTACCCTTAAAAATTTCAATGTAAGTGTTTTGGGAGAAGTGAAAGAACCCGGGCAGAAAGAAAGTGTTTCTCAGAAGATCAATATTTTTCAGGCACTTGGACTTGCAGGGGACATGACTGATTTTGGAGACCGTACCCATGTTAAACTTATTCGTAGTGATGATAGCGGGACAGATCAGATTGTTAATATAGATCTTACCAGATCTGATATTGTGAGTTCACCATACTATTATATGAAGCAAAATGACATATTGTATGTACAGCCGGACAAAAACAAACAGGTTCAGGCTAACTCAAATCCTAACCGGGCCCTTACATTCCAGATTATTGGTGCTTTACTGACAGCTGGTACACTTATTATTGCTTTAACTCGTAAATAAAATATGCAGCAGATAGAATTTCAGGAAAGTGAAGAATCTTTAGATTTAAGAAAGATCATTGGAAAGTATTTAGTCAAATGGCCTTGGTTTATAGCATCTGTCTTATTACTTGTTATTATAGCCTTTATATATCTGAGATACGCAGTACCTCAATATCAGTCGACTACTACTTTAAAATTTGATAAAAAACAATCCGATTTAACAGGTGCATTAATTGATTTGGATAATTTAGGCCTTGGTTTAGGAAATGCAGATGAACTCAAAAGTGAAGTTGCTGTCGTAAGCTCAAGACCTATCCTGATGAAAGTTGTTGAAAACCTAAATCTTAATATACAATATTATAATTCAGGTGAGATAAGGGATTCCGAATTGTTTACCAAGGTACCGATTGTTGCAAAAATTATTTCTTATAATAATGTCAAAAAATTTGTTTCCTCCCAATATATGGTAAAAGAGGTAAATGGAAACGAATTTGTTTTAGAAGATAAGGAAAACAAAAAAATAAAAGGGACTTTTGATAAAAACCTGCCGCTTGATTTTGGAACTGTTGTTCTTCAAAAAGTTCCAGGTCTTACCTTTAAAGATAAATATAAAATTGTTTTCTGGAATCCAATAGAGAAGGTAAAATCTTTGGAAAAGAAGATCCAGGTTGATCTTCCGGATCAGAAAGCGATGCTTATGGATATTAGCATTGTGGGAACTGTTCCGGAAAAATCAGAAGCTATCCTTAATGAAGTAACTAAACAATATAATCTGGATGGGCTGACAGATAAGAACTTACAAGCTCAGAATACACAGGAGTTTATTGATAAACGATTAGAAGTAATTTCGCGGGATCTTTCCGGTGTTGAGAATCAGAAAGAAGATTTCCAGAACCGTAATCAAATCGTAGACCTGCAGACGCAGGCTCAATTGGCGCTTCAAAATACAAACGAAAGCACAAAGGAGCTTCTTCAGCAGAAAACTCAGCTGGATCTTCTTAACTCTCTTCAAAATGAAGCTTCAAAAGGAGATAATCAGCTTATGCCTTCAAACCTAGGACTTAATCCTTCTTTGGAACAGGCAATTTCGCAGTATAATACGCTGGTTATCACAAGAAACAAAACTTTGAAGCAGGCAACCAATGAGAATCCTGCGGTAATAGAAATGAATAAAGAAATTTCTTCACTAAAAGAAATTGTAAGAGATAACATCCGTCAGCAAAAAGCAACAATCCAGGCATCTATTGCCCAGGTGAACAGTCAGATTTCTGCCAACACAGGAATGATTGAAAAAGTTCCGGGACAGTCGAAAATCTATAGAGGTATCGAACGTCAGCAGAACCTTAAAGAACAGCTTTTTCTTTTCCTTTTGCAGAAAAGGGAAGAAAATGCAATCAATCTTTCTGTTAATGTTCCGAAAGCTAAAATTGTAAACCCTGCTTATACTGATGATGTTCCGGTTTCACCTAAGAAGAATATCATTCTTTTGGCTGCTGTTTTATTAGGATTAATGTTACCGTTTGGGGTATTCTATCTTTTCTTTATGTGGGATGATAAAATCTACAACCGTACAGATATTTCAGAAAATTCATCACTTGGAGTACTTGCAGATATTCCTGCTCTTAAAGAAAATCAGGTTCACCTGGTACAGAAAAACGATTTCACAGAATTGGCTGAAGCATTCAGAATATTGGTTTCCAATCTTAAATTTCTACTTCCCAAGAAAGAGTCGGCGAAAGTTATATTGGTAACTTCTTCAGTGAAAGGAGAAGGAAAAACTCTGGTTTCAGTGAATCTGGCTCTGACATTGGGAAGCAAAAACGGAAGATCATTGCTAATTGGTTCGGATGTCAGAAATCCGCAGATACAGAGATATGATGATGAGCGTATTAAGAATGCTGGTCTTACAGAATATTTATATGATGAAACCACAGATGTGGAAGATCTTATACATACTTCTGATACTAATCCTGAATGTGATGTAATTTATGCAGGATCTATTCCTCCCAATCCTCAGGAGCTTCTTTCCAACGGTCGTTATCAGAAGCTTATCGATGAGATGTCTTCGCGTTATGAATATATTGTGATTGATTCTGCTCCTCTGATGCTTGTTTCAGACACATTGAGTATTTCTGATACAGCCGATGCATCTTTATATGTGGTGAGATCGGGAGTATCAAGAAAAATATTAATAGATTTTGCAAATAAACTGGTTAAAGAATCAAAAATAACAAACGTTTCTTTCGTAATCAATGATGTTGCTAAAAATGTTGGTGGTTATGGGTACGGATACAACTATGGCTACGGTTACGGATATACAGCTGATAAGAAGAAAAAATGGTGGCAAAAGCTTTTTAATAAATAATCAATTCTTCAAAATAAACCTTAAAATAAAGTAAGAACATCACATATAATATGAATATACAGAACAAAATCGGGGTAATCGGATTGGGATATGTAGGATTACCTCTGGCCCGTTTATTTGCAACAAAATACGCGGTCGTTGGGTTTGATATTAATCAGACCAGAATTGCAGAACTTAATAGCGGAAAAGACTCTACTTTGGAGGTGGAAGATGAAGTATTACAGCCGGTTTTAGTAAAAGAGAACCCATTTTCAGGCTCATCAAAAGGACTGCTTTGTTCATCTGATCTTGAAGATATTAAAGAGGCTAACATCTATATTGTAACTGTTCCTACACCGGTAGACAGACATAACCGTCCCGACCTGACGCCTTTATACAAAGCGTCAGAAACAGTGGGAAAAGTATTGAAAAAAGGAGATATTGTTATTTATGAATCTACTGTTTATCCCGGCGTTACAGAAGAAGAATGTATCCCTGTGCTGGAAAAGGTTTCCGGATTAAAGTTTAACGAAGATTTTTTTGCCGGATATTCTCCTGAAAGAATCAACCCGGGAGATAAGGAACGAACCGTAGAGAAAATTTTAAAAGTAACTTCAGGTTCTACACCGGAAATTGGTGAAAAAGTAGACGAATTATATAAATCTGTAATTGCAGCAGGTACGCATCTGGCACCAACGATCAAAGTAGCTGAAGCTTCAAAAGTGATCGAAAATTCACAGCGTGATATTAATATTGCTTTTGTGAATGAGCTTGCAAAGATATTTAATCTCTTGAATATCGATACACATGCAGTTCTGGAAGCTGCAGGAACGAAATGGAATTTCCTGAAATTCAAACCCGGATTGGTAGGAGGGCACTGCATCGGGGTAGACCCTTTCTATCTTGCCCAGAAAGCGCAGGATGTAGGATATTATTCTGAGCTTATCCTTACAGCGAGAAGACTGAATGATTCTATGGGGCAATTTGTAGCTTCCGAGGTCGTAAAAACGATGATTAAAAAAAGAATCAACATTCCGGATGCCAAAGTACTGAATCTTGGAATCACTTTTAAGGAAAACTGCCCGGATGTAAGAAATACGAAAGCCGCAGATGTTATCAATGCATTAGAAGATTATTCTATAGAAGTTACAACGTATGATCCATGGGCAAACCCGGAAGAAGTAATGCACGAATATGGTATAAAATCTACAAGTTCTCTGGACGATGTGAATGAAAAATTTGATGCAGTGGTTCTCACAGTTTCTCATGACGAATTCCTGAATATTGATCTTTCCCAGTATCTGAAAGAAGGAGGAGTTGTGTATGATGTTAAGGGAATTTTAGAGAAATACGATAACCGTTTATAAAAAATCAGAGAATGAAAATAGCAGTAGTAGGAACAGGATATGTAGGTTTATCTAATGCCGTCTTATTGGCTCAGCATAATGAAGTTGTAGCTTTAGATATTGTTCCGGAAAGAGTAGAATTGCTTAATTCTAAAAAATCTCCTATTGAAGATCAAGAGATCAGCACATTTCTCAGTACTAAACCACTTAATTTCAAAGCTACTTTAGATAAAAAGGAAGCTTACGATAAAGCGGAATATATTATTGTTGCCACACCCACAGATTATGACCCTACTACTAACTATTTCGACACAAGTAGTGTTGAAAATGTAATAAAGGAAATAGCAGAGTATAATTCTGATGCTGTCATTATTATTAAATCTACAGTTCCGGTAGGTTATACCGTAGATTTAAAAAGCAGAATGCATTCAGATAACGTGGTATTTTCTCCTGAATTTTTGAGGGAAGGCAAAGCGTTGTATGATAATTTGTATCCTTCCAGAATTATTGTCGGGGAACAGAGCGAAAGAGCAAGGATTTTTGCAGAATTACTGAAAGAAGGTGCGGTAAAAAAGGATATTCCGGTTTTGTTTACTAATCCTACCGAAGCAGAAGCCATTAAATTGTTTTCAAATACTTATTTGGCATTGAGGGTTGCTTATTTTAACGAATTAGACAGCTATGCTCAGATCCATGAACTGGATACCCGCCAGATTGTAGAAGGTGTTGGTCTGGACCCAAGAATTGGTTCACATTATAATAATCCATCTTTCGGATATGGAGGATACTGCCTGCCTAAAGATACTAAACAGCTTTTGGCAAATTATACCGCTGTTCCCAATAATATTATTCAGGCAATTGTAGATGCAAACAGAACCCGTAAAGATTTTATCGCAGATTCTGTATTGGCCAAAAAGCCCAAAAAAGTAGGAGTTTACCGTCTGATTATGAAATCAGGCTCGGACAATTTCAGGGCATCTGCCATACAGGGAGTCATGAAAAGGATTAAAGCTAAAGGAGTGGAAGTGGAAGTCTTTGAACCAGCCCTTAATGAGGAGGCCTTTTTCGGTTCCAAAGTGGTAAAAGATTTAGAACTTTTCAAGAAAGAATGCGATGTCATTATTTCTAACCGTAATGCACCTGAACTTGGCGATGTACAGGAAAAAGTGTACACAAGGGATCTATTTGGTAATGATTAAAAATATAACTGCATTATAATTAATTTAATGAGTAAGACAAAACATCTAATTATATTTGGAACTCGTCCAGAAGCTATAAAAATGGCTCCCTTAGTAAAGGAACTTTTACAACGTGACGATTTTGAAACAAGGGTCTGTGTGACTGCCCAGCATAGAGAAATGTTGGATCAAGTACTTGACTTTTTTGATATAAAGCCTGATTATGACTTAAACTTAATGAAGCCTAATCAAAATTTATATACTCTTACAGCCGATATTATTACAGGACTTCGTCCTATTCTCGAAGAGTTTAAACCTGATTTTGTGTATGTTCATGGAGATACAACAACAACAATGGCTGCAAGTATCGCTTCTTTTTACGCAGGAGCTAAAGTTTGCCATGTAGAAGCAGGATTAAGAACACATAATAAAAGATCACCATTTCCAGAGGAAATAAATCGCCAGGTTGCTGGACGTATATCAGACTATCATTTTGCACCAACCGAACAATCGAAACAAAATTTATTAAATGAGAATATAAAAAATGAAAATATTCTTGTAACTGGGAATACTGTTATCGATGCTTTATTAGATAGTACTGACAGAGTCAACACAATATCCAATAATGAAATTGATCATTTGAAAAGTATCGTCGACTCCTCAAAGAGACTTATATTGGTAACTGGCCATCGACGCGAAAATCACGGAGCGGGATTTATAAATATCTGTGAAGCCCTTAAGGAAGTTGCAGTTGAGAATCCAGATGTACAGGTGATATATCCTGTTCATTTAAATCCAAACGTAAAGGAACCTGTTTATAAAATTCTATCAGGGATTGATAATATTCATTTGATATCTCCTCTAGCTTATCCCGCGTTTGTGTGGCTTATGAATAAGTCTTACATGATCATTACAGATTCAGGAGGGGTTCAAGAGGAAGCTCCAAGTTTGGGTAAGCCGGTTTTAGTAATGAGGGATACAACCGAGCGTCCGGAAGCGGTAGATGCCGGAACAGTCATTTTAGTAGGAACAGATAAAAATAAAATTGTTTCAGAAACACAAAGTTTACTCGATAATGGTGAACGTTATCAATCAATGAGTGAGCTTCATAACCCGTATGGAGATGGGAAGGCGTGCAAAAGAATCGTAGACTTTATATCATCCAAATAATTTTGAAAGGTGAATATAAAATCATTATATAAGAAAGTTTTAGGGACGGGAAACCAACAAAAGATAATTAAAGGAGTATTTTGGTCCTTTTTGGGAACTCTTATATCTAAAGGATTTGTTTTTATAGCTCTTTTTTTAGTTGCAAGAATATTGACGGTAGACGAATATGGAAAGTTGGGATTATTGCAATCGTACATTAATACATTTACTACATTCAGCCTTGCAAGCTTTGGTGTAACTGCTACAAAATATCTTGCTTTATATGCAGATAATGATAAGAAAAAGGCCAGTGAGATTTATTCTTTAACAAGATTGTCAGTATTCTTTTTAGCAGCGGCAATACTTGTTCTTTCCTTAGTTTTTAATAAACAGGTAGGTGAGTATATAGTGGGAAATCAGAATATGTCTAAGGAGGTACTGCTGTGTGCTTTTGCTATTTTTTTCTCATCCCTTAACGGATTGCAAACTGGTGCTCTTGCTGGTCTTGAAAATTTTAAAAGCATATCATTTGTCAATATGGTAAATGGGATCCTTTCATTACCATTGATATTATTTTCTGCATATAAATTTGGGATTTATGGTGTTGTTGTTTCTCTTGTTATAATTAATTTTTCTATTTGGCTCTGTTCAGCAATATTATTGCAGAGAGAATTAAACTTTAAACAAATAAAGTTTACAATAAAGGGACAGAAGAAGCATTTAGAAACAGTATATAATTTCACTCTACCATCTTTTATAAGCAGTATGATGCTAAGTCCGGTGGTACTGATTTGTAATTCCATGTTGATAAAAAATCATATACATGGTTATTATCAACTAGGAATTTATAATGCCACTTTTAATTTTTCTCAGGTAGGTACTTTATTGCTTGGAGTAATTGGACAAGTCACTTATCCACTTACAATGAAGAATTTTGGTAAAAATAATAAAAGATTTGACTTCTTTAATATTAACCAATCATACGTCATTGGAGTTGTACTTTTTCTGCCAATTTTAGTTTTGCCAGATTTGTTTTCTCAATTGTATGGAGGGAAATATCAGAATAGTGATATGTATTTGACATTACTATTTGTTTCTTTATCAACGATCATTATAGCACAAAGGCAGGGGATTGCCAGAAACTTTGCCGCAGGGAATTTTATGTGGTTCAGCGTTTTTTCAAATATGACCTGGGCTGTAACTACAATAATTGTATGTAATTTTTTAATAGATTATGGTGCAATAGGAAGAGCAGTAGGATTTTTAATAGGGTATTTTGTCAATACTGTTATTTTTATTCCTTTCTATTTGAAAAAGAAGCTAATCAGTAAAAAACTAATTCTTTGCAAGGAGCATTTTGTTTTGATTATTATTATTTCATTAGGTTGTGTGTCTTTTATCTGTATAGAGAATATTGTTTTAAGAACTTTGATCGCTGTTCTTTTGCTGACAGCAAGTCTCTTTACTTTTTATAAATGGTATAAAGTATATATAAAATGATAGGTAAAATTTTATTTCACATAAAGAATTTTGTAGACGGAAAAATACATAATTATAGAATTCAACAGGTACTAGGTAATAGTAATATAAGTAAAAAATGTAAAATTTCTACGGGTTTTAAATTTACAAATATTAAAAATGTACATATAGAAGACTATGTGTACATGGGGCGTGATTCATTTTTATCGAGTTTTGGAAAAATTATCATAAAAAGAGGTACGATCATAGGTCCCAGAGTAGTAATTTATACAGCAAATCATAATTACATTAATGATATTAAGGCAATACCTTACGATAAGGAATTACTTATAAAGGATGTTGTCATTGAAGAAAATGTATGGATTGGAGATAGTGTAATTATTGTACCTGGAGTTACTATTGGAGAAGGTTCAGTAATTGCTGCAGGAAGTGTGGTTGTAAAAGATGTTCCAAAGTTTTCTGTCATAGGAGGAAATCCTGCAAAAGTAATAAAGGAGAGATCTAATATAAGTGATTATTTAAAGAATAAGGAATTAGATAATATTTATTTAAAGCAAAAAAATGGAAACTAATATAGTTATAAGAGGTGGTTATGGTTTCGGCAATTTTGGTGATGATGCCTTAATGTATACTATTGTAAAGGAATTAAATGAAGTTTCTACTGATGTTGTACTCCTTTGCCAGTCAGCTTCTTATATTAATAATATTTTGTCTGGTGTTAAAGTTATTGATTATCATAAACTTAAAGAACCTGTACATTCAAAATTATTAGTATATGGAGGAGGAACACAATTTTATCATTTTAAAAAAAATACTTTCAGCAAAGGGTTAAAAGATAAGATATTTAATCTCAACCATATTAAAAACTATATTGATAAAAGAATAGTAAAAAAAAACTTTATTGAAAACAAATTCCAGATCAGCAATTATGCTTCACACATTGCATTGGTTGGTGTGGGTGTAGGACCTTTTGATATAGAAAACTCAACGATAGAGAGAAAGACCGCTGAGTTGTTTGCTAAAGCTGAATTTGTAGGAGTAAGAGACGAATTCGCTTTAAAAAAATCAAGAGAATGGGGCGTTAAAAAACCAATTCTTTCACCAGATATTTGTTATTCTTTTAACAGCCATTTTTTAGATTCATATAAAAATGAGGCCGAGGAAATAAAGAAGATTGGAGTTATTGTAAGAGACTGGAATTATGCAAATGGGGGTGGAGAATACTATGAGAAATTACAGCAAGCTACAGAAAAGCTTAAGGAAGATGGATACGAGATAAAGTATATCCTTTTTGATGCCGAATCCGATTCCTATTGGTATAGCAAAAAAGACAAATTGGATATGATCATCTGGAATCCGGAAAAGGATACATTTGATTCTTTTTTGGAAGAAATTTCAAAGTGCGATTTATTTATTACAGCTCGTTTTCACGGGGCTATCTTCGCTTCCTTACTGAATACGCCATTTATAACAATTGAAGTTGAACAGAAATTAAAGTTTATTTCAGAAACCTATTCTGAAAGTTCATATAGCTGGGGAAATCCGTTCGATCTGGAAGATTTGTATTCCAAGATTTCTTTACTCAATGAAAACTATGTACAACGAAAAACATATTTAACGCAGAAAATGCTTGCATTTAAAACGTTATCTGATCAAATGTTTTTAAAATTAAAAGAATATTATAATCAATTACAATAATATCAGATGAAAATACATATTTTTTATTTAGCGGTAATGGATCGTTTGGGTAAGCAGATTACAGTTGGAGGTATTCAGAATTATTTAATAGGTCTAGGTACAGCTTTAAAAAATGCAGGATACGAGGTAGTAATTTATCAGGGTGCAGACGAAAACTTTGTGTCAGAATATAAAGGAATCACTATTATAGGTAAGAAAAACAATCCTAAGGAATCATTAAAGAAGCAAACGAAAGATGTTTTTAACCAGGTTAATGATAAAATTTCAGTTAATGATATAATTGTTTTTGGTACAGATAAGATCGCATTTAAATTAAAAGGATATTCAAAAACGATTTCTATTCAACATGGGATTTCATTTGATTATATTTCCTATAATGCCTTTCCCGGATTTTTTAAAAAGAATATCGTAGGTATATTCTATAAACTTTTACAATGTTACAAAAATGCAAAAGACTTTCTTATATGTAAAAACGTTGTATGTGTAGATTATAATTTTACAAACTGGATAAGAACAATCCTGCCTCGAAATTATTCAGAAAATACGGTAGTGATACCTAATTATGCTACCATTTCTAAAGAAGTCAGTATCAATCAGATTGCCGGGGATAAAATTAAAATTCTTTTTGCAAGAAGGTTTGAGATGATGAGAGGGGTGCATATTTTGATAGATATAGTGAAAAATATCACAGCAAAATATGATAATGTAGAATTTACGATATGTGGAGAAGGACCATTAAAAAATGAATTAATAAAAGAAATCGGTTCTTTCCCAAATGTCACCATTACTAAATATGGTATTGGGGAATCCGAGCAGTTCAATTTACAACATCATATTACGTTAGTGCCAACCTATGGAAGTGAGGGGACTTCATTCTCATTATTAGAAGGAATGGCTGCTGGGGCAGTACCTATTGTTTCCAATGTTGGGGGAATGACCAATATTATTCTGGATGATTATAATGGATACATTATGAATCCTGATAGCAACGCTTTTATTGAAAAAATAAGCTTTTTGCTTGAAAATCCTGATATTTTAAAAAGAGTTTCGGAAAAAGCAAAAGAGACGGTAGAATATTCTTTCAATGAACAAAAATGGAGAATAAATTGGATAAATTTTATTAATAAAGTGCATAATGCAAATTAAAAAGTTTTATAATTTTTATGTAATCTTTTGTTTAGCTGGTTTTTTAATATCTAGCTTTTTACCTTCTATTTTAAAAATACAAGGACAGGGTATTAATATAATCTATCGTGTACTCGTACTAGCTTTCAGCCTTATCATTATCAGCAGCAATGTTTTTTCTAAAAAATTTAATATTAAAACTTTTAGCTTTTACACCCTATTCTTAATTTTTTGGGGAATCTATTCCATTTTCCTATTGAAAGATATTTATTTTGAGCCTATCAGACTTACTTCCAATAAGACTTACTCAGAATATGTACAGTTTGCATTTGGAGTTGTATTAGTACCTTGTTTCGCTTTTATGGTATTAGACTTTAAGAAATTAAACTTTAAGGGAATACTCAACATAATTTATTATACTATATACGCTTTACTCTTTGTATCATTATTATCAAGAAATAATAGTAATGTTACCGGAAGAGATGTTGGAGATCTTGAAATAGGTGTCCTTGTATATGGACAATATGGTACTATGTTAGCATTATTATCGATTTATAAGCTGGCAAATGAGAAAAAAGGAATTTTTTCTATTCTTTATATAGCCGGTATAATTTTAGGGGCACTGATTATCTTCGTATCAGCAAGTAGAAGTCCATTTATAGCTTTGATTTTGTCGACTGTATTTTATTTTGTTATTAAAAAAGGAACAAAAGGAGTTTTTTACTTGAGTATACCTGCCGTTTTTATTTCCGTTTTCTTTTTTCAGATCATGGAATTGTTTGGAAGCCTGTTTAAGAGTAATTTTTTAGACAGATTGGTTTCAACTTTTGAAAAGGATAATGAGCGTGAAAAATTAGTCAAGGTCGCTTTACGGGAATTTATGGATAATCCTTTTTTCGGAAAGAATTTTTTAATACAAACAAAACCATACATAGGGTCTTATCCCCATAACCTTTTTGTCGAAGCTTTTATGGCAACAGGTTTTTTTATCGGAATGATACTTGTAATACTATTTATAAGAACCCTTTTTATAAAAGGAAAGTATGTTATACAAAATGATCATTCGACAGGTTGGATTCCGATGATTTTTTGCCAGTTTTTTATTTTCAGTATGTTTTCCAATAATATTTATTCCAACAATTTACTATGGTATTTATTGATTTTAACAATTATTACTTTTAGATATGAAAAATATTTTAATGCTCATCGTACTCCTGTGCCTGGTGCCAAGTTGGTTTAATGGACAAGAATTTAATGTATATACACAAAATAAAAGGTATAATATACAATGTAAAAATTGTATAAAAAATTACTATTTTTTTGGACAACATTACATTGATCGTAATAAACAAAATATCATTGACCTTACTACTTTAGCTCAGGGTGTTGATTCTATCATACCTAATGTACAAAATTCTGATTTGATAGTACTTGATATTGAGAATAAGGTTTACCAGGATGTCAAGCAGAAAAGCAGATTTGATGTCAATTATGCTTCAAATATAAAGAAACTGGTAGATATGGTAAATCTGGTAAAAAAAATGAGACCTAATGCAAAGGTTGTATTATATGGTGTTCCATTTAACTTTAACTATGATTTTCAAAAGAAATTTAATGATTTTGAAAAATTAAAGCCATTACTAAAAAGTGTAGATTACCTTGCTCCTTCATTATATCTAATGTATTCTAATTTCGAAAAAGGTGATAGTTATTTTAAAGACTACATCACAAATAATTTAGATCTGAACTTTCAAATGGCAGAAAAAGTTCAAAAACCTGTATTACCATTTATCTGGTATAAAGTTCATCCTTATAATAAAATTTCTGGTGGGAGTGTAGTTAATGAAAATTTATATGATACTTATTTAAAACTGATAAAAGATTATAGCTACAAAGGAAGGAAAGTAAGCGGTATTATTTATTGGGAACCCTCGAAAGAAACAATTAATATTAATCAGAAGCTAAATAGTACATTAAAAATTTTAGATAAATGATACTCCACATTACAAACGATTACTCAGGATCTACAGTGTATAAAAATTTAGTGAGAGAGCTGGATAATAACGGGGTGGAGCAGATTGTATATAATCCATTTCGGGAGGTTTCCAGAATAGGGAAAAATAAAATAGATTTTAAAAATACCCGCTCTCAGATTATCTACAGTCATATTTTATCAAAATATGCAGATC
Organism: Chryseobacterium sp. KLBC 52; assembly: GCF_003347605.1. Taxonomy (GTDB): domain Bacteria; phylum Bacteroidota; class Bacteroidia; order Flavobacteriales; family Weeksellaceae; genus Chryseobacterium. The sequence continues at coordinate 70,830 of NZ_QDFZ01000013.1, forward strand.
GTGTTTTGTATCGGAAAAAAATTAAAAAAATCGTACAGGACATTGAAGCAAAAATAGACCTCAAGGCTGTCAGATTTATTCATGCCCACACATGGTACAGCGATGGTGGAGTGGCCTATGAACTTCACAAAAAATATAATATACCATACATAGTAGCGGTACGTAATACTGATCTGAATGTGTTTTTGAAGTATTTTCTGCACGAAAGAGGGTACGGAAAAAAAATTCTTCAGAATGCGAGTAAGATCATAACCATTTCGGCAGTCTATAAAAAAAGAATGCTTGAAGATTCCCGACTGTCTTATATCATGAATGATGTACAGCAAAAACTCACGGTAGTCCCAAATGGTGTAGATCCTTACTGGATAGAATCAAAGGTTGTAGAGAGGAAAAATGTTGAGAATGAAAAAAGCATTCAGATGCTCTATATAGGGAAATTTAATAAAGGAAAAAATGTCTTTAACCTTATTAATGCTGTTAAGAATCATAATCAAAAAATTGAGAATAAGATAAAATTAACACTGATCGGAGGTGGAGGAAATGACGAGAAAAGAATCCTGGATTCTATTAAAAATGATCATTCCTTTGAGTTTGTAGGAAAAGTAGACAGCCTGCCTGTTCTAAAATCCTATTACGAACGAAGTGACTTCTTTACAATGCCTTCCAAAGCAGAAACCTTTGGATTGGTCTATATAGAAGCGCTTCTGCAGGGCTTACCGGTAATGTACACACAAAATGAAGGAATCGACGGTTTTTACGATGATTCTATAGGCGAAAAAGTAGAAGACACTTCTGTTTCTGCGATCGAACGAGGGCTTGAACGTTTAATCCAAAAACGAGATCATTATAGTTTTGATATTGAACAATTGTTAGAAAATCATGACTGGAAGAGAATAGCTGAAGTATATCAACAATTATATAAAGAAAAAAAATAATGAATATATTATACATCCACCAATATTTCGTAACTCCTCAGGAACCAGGAGGAACAAGATCGTACTGGCTGGCACAGGAACTTATTAAGAACGGGCATAAAGTTACCATGCTCACCTCATCATCCAAATTTTCAGAAGATATTAAAGTTGTAAACATTGATGGTATTGAAGTCGTTTATATAAAAGAAGACTATGACCAGAATATGAGCGTTTCCAGAAGGCTAAAGGCTTTCCTGAAATTTATGTACAAATCTTCTGTGGTAGGATTGAAACAAAAAGATATCGATTTGGTGATTGCTACATCTACTCCTCTTACCATAGGTATTCCTGCACTTATATTAAAGTGGTTTAAAAAAAAGCCTTTTGTTTTTGAAGTAAGAGATCTCTGGCCGGAGGTACCTATACAGATGGGAGCTATAAAAAACAGCTGGACAATAAAAACGACTCGTCTGCTGGAAAAAATGATTTATAAAAACGCTTCCCGTGTTATTGCGCTTTCTCCCGGTATGCAGGCTGGCGTCACAAAATATATTCCCAAAGAAAAGACATCAATGATACCTAATATGGCTAAAATGGACGAATTCTGGCCGAGGGGAAAAAACGATCAACTGATGGAAAAGCTCGGCTTAAAAAAAGATTCATTCAAAATAGTTCATTTTGGTTCTCTGGGATTAGCAAACGGAGCTCATTCAATTATTGAATCCGCCAAATTATTAAAAGATAGGGAAGATATCGAATTTTTGTTTGTAGGAGGAGGTTCTACCGAACAGGATTTGGTAGACGAAGTAGAAAAAAATAATCTTAAAAATGTGAAATTTCTCGGAAAGTTTCCTATGACCGATGTATCTGAAATTGTCAATTTTTCGGATGTCTCTATGATTTCCTTTTTGGATCTGCCGATTTTGTATACCAACTCTCCAAATAAACTGTTCGATTCATTGTCTGCAGGAAAACCGATTATTGTCAACTCTGCCGGTTGGACAAAAGATATAGCAGAAAAGTACCACTGCGGATATTATGTAAATCCAAACCGTCCGGAAGAACTGGTGCAAAAAGTACTCCATCTGAAAGATAATCCTGAATTGGTAAAGAGCATGGGACAAAATGCAAGAAAACTGGCTGAAACAGTTTATGATAAGTCTATTTTGTGTAAGAAATTTGTCGAAGTTATCGAACAAACAGAATAAACAGGAAGATCAGGTAGGCATTTATACAATCGTTTTTACTGCTATTATAATAACAGGGGGACAGTAAGTTTCGGATGAATATTTCAATAGAAAGTTGATTGTTGCTGTAGAAGAAAAAATTACGTGAATTTTGAAGGATAATCTCTTAAAAAGTTTTTAAAGTAGAAAATCTTATTTTTTTTGTATTTGACAATCTGTGCCTTAACAAAATCTTTGAAATAAAAGGAACACGTTTCTTTGGAAAAGCTAAAAAAAGGTATATATTTGCACCAGTTAAAAGCAAATGCTACCTTAATTGATCCGGTAGTTCAGCTGGTTAGAATGCCGCCCTGTCACGGCGGAGGTCGCGGGTTCGAGTCCCGTCCGGATCGCGAAAAAGTCTTCTAGAAATAGAAGACTTTTTTTATTTTATTTATTTTACCCCAATTAGCTTAATGATTTCATTGTACGAATCTATTCTCTGCAATATCTGCTTATTTATTTTGACGGTTATGATGATATAGCATTTTCTGTTCCTGATGATGGAATGGGAGTGTACAGGATGTTTGAAATTTATCTGTATCATCCACAAAACAAATGTTTTGAAAAGCTTAAAGAACCGGATTTTTCCCGCTCAGGATGTTCATGTCTGTGTGATGTCACTGTAGAAAAAGATAAGAAACTTTTAATAACAGGATGCAGAGGTGGAGCAAGATGGCATCAGGATGTTTACCGATTGGGGAAAAACGGGACTTTAGAATAGATTTCTACAAGAGAACAGGGTAGCGAATAACGTGTATGACAATGTTTGGAAATATCCTTGGAATCTATGTTTTTTTTCCAGTCTTTAATAATAACTCCTCATTTACAGTGATAAAGCCCCCGTTTTTTTACGGTATTTTCACGAATGTCTTTTAGGATTCAAATTTAGGTCTGATATTTGTACTGGGTAGCCCAACTAAATGGCCGATTTATTTATGAAAAACATATCTGTGAAAAAATCCTTTTTTTATGCCTGCTTATGCGCTTTTTTACTTGTTTCATGTAAAAAGGAAATAGATAAAATAAGCGATACTTTTAAAGATACTGTTTCTTCTTCTGAAGTTCAGGAGGTAGAAAAGGATTCTATAAAGAAAGATTCTGTTCCTGTAGTGAAAAAAGAATCCGTTCCGCCTGTTATGCAGGAGAATGGTTTTTATAATGCTTTTGTTCTTCCTAAGGATAAAAAAATGCGTGATTCCTTTTATGCAGAATTCAGCAAGAAATATACTGTAGAGGAAAGAACAGCTATTTTAGCCTTAAACAGATTAGATTCTAAAAGTAAATGGAATGCCGATACATTGGTAGTTCCTGCGAAAATAGATACAACCTTGATGGCATATTCGCCGTTTCCAATGCAGCTGGATGTATTAAGCGGAGTAAAAAAGTTCGTTATTTTCTCATATCCTATACAAGCTTTTGCTGTATACTCTAATGGAAGCCTTGTGAAATGGGGACCAACAAGTATGGGTAAAAAAGCAGCCCAGACCACCAGAGGACTTACTTTTGCCAACTGGAAAAAGAAACTTGCTATTTCCACCGTGAGCACCGAATGGAAACTTCCATACAATTTTAATATTCACAATATTGGAGGAATTGGATGGCATGAATATACACTTCCTGGATATCCTGCTTCGCACTCTTGTTTACGACTGCTGAGAAAAGATGCCCAATGGCTGTATTCCTATGCAGACACCTGGATTCTGAATCCCGGTGGTGCAACCACCAAAGCCAGAGGTACTGCAGTAATGGTATTTGGAGATTATAAATGGGGAGGAAGAAAACCATGGAGAAATCTTCTGGATGATCCTAATGCCAACAATATTTCTGTTGAAGAATTAACCAGGCTTTTAGAACCGGATGTTCCGAAAATGCTCAAAGAACAAAACAACAGAGAAAAAGTGGTAGATTCTATCAAAGCAGCAAAAGCAGCAGCTGCACCTATTCAGAATGAAAAGCCTGTAGAATCTCTATCTAATTAATTTTCTTTTCAAATTGTAAAGTAGATTCTTCTGCAAATCTTCTCAATTTAAGCATTTCTTTTTTTCCTTTATGCTGCCCGAATCTGGCGGCAATATAGGTAAGAAGAATAAAGAATAACATGATAAAAGAAGCGCTCAGTGCCCACGGGTATTCGGCGCTTTTTATTTGCTTTTCCACATAATACATCGTGAAGAAAGTCATCCACAGAATAGAAAAGGAAAAGTATAAGAACATGAAGAAAGTCCACACTGCAGAACTCGGACCAAATACCCCGCGTATTGCTGTATGTTCATCTTCCATCTCAACCCTTAAGGCAAGACAGGGTTTCCAGTAGTTGTCGTATTCTGTTTTCACCCAGATGGTAGCTACTTCTTTATTAATGTTACCTGAAAACTCATCTGTATGCTCTTCCATATATTTTTTCAGGTTTTCAGCATACTCTTCTTTGGTAAGATGAGTAAACATTTTAAATCTGGGTCTGGTTCTTATTCTGTCTAAGGTGCTCTCTTCAGTATTCATATTGTTATTCTTGATAGGGAATAGGGTCTTCCAAAGCGAAACGTAATGTAAGTTTTTGGTTTTTTCTTAGAATGACCATGGTAATATTTCTGCCTTCATTGGACTTCATGAGCTCCACTATTTTTTCCAGAGTCATGTCTGAAGTCTGCGCTCCGTTAATGGTAAGAACTTTGTCATCCTTTTGCAGACCGGCTTCATAAGCGGGAGAATCTTTTCTTACACCGGCAATGGAAAATATCGGTTTTAAACTAAATTTATACTGAAAAGCATCTCTATAAACCTCCGTTGTTACCATCGCCGATTTCTGGGTTTCAATTTTTAGTCTGTCTTCCTGCCACTCAAGTCCGTCCTGCTTGAAATCAAGCCCGCTCATATTAAAATGAAAAGGATCATCAAAGTATCTGTTTTTCTTCAGATAAAGTTTTTTATTGGTGTAATCAAAGACTACAGTAAATCTACGCATAATTTCCCCGCCTATGGAACCTTTTCTGTTTTCCACCATATTAACGTGCTGTATGGAGAATTCATCCGGCATAGCAGTAAGTGGTTTTTCAAACTTGAATTTTCCAAGGTAGAAATTATGAATACGGCTTCTTTTTCCATAGATATCGCCATTGAAGCCACGGCCAAGGAAATCATCAATATTAGGTCTGTTATAAACAAAATTTTTAATAAGAGTGGGAAAGAGCCAGATGGCATCGCTGTTTCCGAGATCAATCAACAGTTTTGAGTCCTTTTTTTCATTTGTCATTTCTACATCACCATAGAGATAGGGTTTATCCTTCTCAATAGTGATAGGGAACTCTTCAAATCTTTTGATTTTCTTTTGCAGACCATCCTCGTTTTCATACACGGTTATTTTTTTAGAACTATAATCTATATAAATCGGGTGGTCTTTGAAAAAATGATATCCGATAACTCCGTTCACAGGAATTCCCACGTGGGGCGAAATATTAAATTCTTCATCGATAATAATATAAAGAGACATCGAGGTATTGATAATTTCATTTCCAATTTTACCTATATTCCGCTCAGATTTCAAGCCATCAATACTGATACTGCCTCCAAGACCTGAAAATTTTACTTTCTCAACATTGCTTAGCATGACTTCCTTATTTTCCAGACTGAAAAGGATCGTTTCTGAAACTCCTGTATCCAATAAAAAAGTAAGCTCCGCACCATTTACATTGATGGGAATAAAGATTAGATTGTTGATAAACTGAAAAGGAATCACTGCTTTTTTAGTATTAACCAACTCAAAAGAATTCTGGGCATTTATAAAAATGCTCACAAATAATCCCATTAAAAGCAGTTTAAATTTCATTTACTGAATTTAGTGAATTTATCTATATGATAATAAAAAAAACATTCCAAAAGCTGGAATGTTTATGTAAACTACAATAAATCATTGTGTTTTGTTGAATTTATTTCAAATTGGATTCTGTCTATTTGGAAAAGAAATCCATCAGATCCATATAATTCTTCTGATTAACACCATGTCCGCTCATATATTCTCTGAATGTGAAGTAACAGCTAAGATCATAAAGAAGATCAGCCCCTTTTCTTCCCCATTCCAGCGGGATTACAGCATCATCTGTGCCGTGAGAAATGAAGAAACGAAGGCCCTCCAGTTTCTTTTTATCTTTTACAATACCGTCCAGAATTTTATCTTCAGGATAACTGCTCATACAGGCAACACGATTGAAAAGTTCAGGATGTTTTAAAGCCAAAGCATAACATAATATACCACCCTGGCTGAAGCCGCAAAGATGAGCCTTGCTTTCCGTAAGCCCATAGTGGTTGATAATCTTCAGCATACTTTCAAGAGCAGCATTCAACGATTCCTTTGCCTGAGGAACATCAATGAAATTTTCCGGATCATTAAAATTGATATCATACCATGAATATCCTTCAAACTGGGTATCACGTGGAGCTCTGAAACTGACAATGATCCAGTCATTGGGAAGAGTTTCTCTAAAACTGAAAAGATCCTGCTCATTGCTGCCATAGCCATGAAGCATAAAAAGAATAGGAGTTTGCGAAGTAATATTTTCCGGCTCTCTTACTAGATAATCTAAATTCATAGAGCAAAGATAATTAAATTACCTACAGAATTTTGATTTTTATTATTCATACAATGAACTTCTGCTGCATGTTGGTTTATGTGTAATGATTAAATATCTGGAGTATATTTTTGAATTTTTAATTGGGTTTTTATTTTTATTGATTTGATATTATTTGGAAATCTTTATTGGAAAATTTTCATAAAAGTTATTTTTATATTAATAAAAAACTTATATTTGAAACATTAAAAAATCTATTTGGAGAAATGAAGCAATTTTACAATTCAAAAAGTTTACTTAGACTTTCTTTTTTATTCGTTTTATTATTTTCTGTAATCACCGTTGTTAATTCTTGTAAAAAAGATGATGATGAAGAATTTCAGGATCATGTGGTTCAATTCGAAGTGAAGACAACTGCCGGAGGGGAGATCATAAGTGTTGTAACACAAGTAGGTACAACTCAGAATACCATATACAATACTCCGCAGTCTCCTGTAACTTCACCATGGACAAGTGGAGAATTCTTCGTGAATTCTAGCCAGGCACAGCTCAATCTTGATGCTAACGCGTCAATGCCGGATGATAATTCTGAATTGACAATCAATCTTTACATTGATGGTGAGATAGCAAGAACAGTGAAGAAGAAAGGTAAAGGGGTATTGGTTGCTTCAATTGATTATAGCTTCTTAGAACCTTAAATTACTTTAACAATATATAAAAAAACCGCTTTCAAAGCGGTTTTTTTTATTCTTCAATCATATGTTGCTGTACAGCTAAGCTGATCAATTCTGTTGAATTCTTTGCATGAAATTTCTGCAGCAGGTTCTTACGATGAGTGTCTACGGTAAGAGGACTTAAAAACAGTTCTTCAGCAATTACATTACTTGTTTTTCCCTGGGCTACCATCTGTAGAATTTGTTTTTCCCTTTTTGTGAGTCTTGGGACAGGAACGCTATTCTGAGAAGGAAGACTGATAATCTGTTTGGTTTCATTGCAGAAAACAATATCTCCCGAAAGTGCTCCTCTTATACTTATTACAAGATCATCAATAGAAGTGTTTTTGAGTAGATAACCGCTTGCTCCGTTTTGTATAGACTGCATAATAATGCTTCGCTCTGAACGGTTACTGAACATTATTACAGAGGTGCCGGGTGATATTCTTTTTATTTCTCTACAGAGCTCTGTTCCGTTGGAATCGGGGAGCGTAATGTCCAGAAGAACAATATCTATCATTGCTGAACGGATGAAACTTAATGTTTCTGCCCCGGATGCAAAACTTCCTGCTACATGAAAGAAAGGCTGGCTTTTCAGCATCATTCTTAGACCTTCAATGACAATGGGATGATCATCTACGATGACAATATTTATTTTTTCATTCTCCATGGATGCTGAGTTCTATATTAATTACTGTTCCCTGATCATCAGAATTGATTTCCATTTTTCCTTTCAGGTAATTGACTCTGTTTTTCAGGTTACGAAGTCCCATACTTTTGGTGGTGTTTTCTATATTTTTATCAAATCCTTTTCCGTTATCTTCAATCGTTATCAGAAAATTCTCGCCGGATTGGGAGCATTGAAGCAGAATACTGCTTGCTTCGGCGTGTTTTACAGCATTGGCCAGTAACTCCTGTACAATCCTGTAAATATTAAGCTGGATATTTAAAGGGAGTGCTTTGTCAATATCAATAGCCTGAAAATCAATTTCAAGATTTTTTCTGTTGTAAAATTCACACAGGTCGAGTATTGCGGTTTCCAAACCGAAATTAAGCAATGATTCAGGCATTAAATTTCTCGCTACATGACGGAGTTCACTTACAGAGCTGTCCAGCTGACCTAATATTTTATAAAATTCCTGATCTTTTTCAGGATTTAAATGACTGGAAGACCAGGTAGAAAAGTTGATCTTTACTCCGGCAAGCATTCCTCCCAGACCATCATGAAGATCCCTTGCAATACGTTCTCTTTCCCTTTCTTCACCATCAAGAATGGCTTTGGTTAATGATAATTCTTCTTTTTGCTTTATTTCATTGAGCTTCTGCTCGTTTATTTTTTTGTTTTTTCTGAAAATAATAAACAGGAAGATCAGAAGACTTAACGCAAGTAATAAAACAAGACCCATTCCCCACAAATAGGAATTCTTCTTGTTGACTTCCAGATCCTTTTGGTTTTTTTCTGCATTTAAAGTTGCTATTTTTCTTTCTTTTTCAGCAGTATTGAATTTAGACTCCAGTTTGTTGATTTCAATTTTTACATTCTCTGTATTAAGGCTGTCATTCAGCTTTGAATATTTCTGTTCCCATACAAGAGCCTCTTTGGTATCTCCTAATTCTTCATTGAGCAAAGAAAGCTGTTTGTAGAAGGTTTTCCGGTTATTAAGATCAATAGCCAGAGATTTCTCTGCTAAAACATTCTCCAAAGTAGTTTTAGCCTCCTTATATCTTTTAAGCTTCTTTAAAATATCATACTTGTTGAAATAAAACATTTGAGCCAGAAGATTCTGATTGTATTTTTTTGTATAAAAAATGCCTTTTTCGATTACAGGAAGCGCTTCTTCATTTTTTTGACGGGTAATATACAACAGGGTTTTACTGTAATAATAAAAAGCATTGGATGAAGATTCAGGATATGTCCTGATGAGTTTTTCAGCTTTATTCAAATACTTTTCAGCCTGATCCCCATTAGCCTGATAGCAGAAATTGTTGGCAGAATTGAGATAGGTGAAAAATAATTCAGCAGAGTTAGGATAATTTTTTTCAAGAATTTTCAGAGCTTTTTCATTGTACCCTTCAGCCTTTTTAAACTGGGCATTATACGTAAGAATAACAGCAAGCTGAGTATACAGGAAACCAAGATTTTTGCTGTTTTCATATTTTTCAACCAGCGGAATACTCTTTTCAAGCATGGTCTTAACCAAAGGAATATAGCCTTCTTTATCCTTTTGCGAAACACCATAGCTGTACCAGGCAAGAGCCTGAAGAAAATCGGATTCTTCATTTTTAAATTTCGATAAAGTCCAGATAGACTGCTGATAGGAAGCAGCAGCTTTCTCCTTATTCCTGTCCAGATAATATTGTCCTTCGTAATAATAATATTTTGCCAGGATAAAAGGATTGTTTTGAGCCAGCCTTTTTCCGCTGGAAAGATATTTTTTACTCAAAACGGAATCGCTGTTCCTGTAATAATTGGATAAAAGGAGAGACGCAGTTGCTTTTGAAGTATCGGGATAATTACCATTTGTAACGCTTTGTAAGCTGTCTATATAAGACTTTTCATCAAGCGGAATGATTTGCTGGGATTGTAACGCAAAAGATAAAAACAGACTTAACAGGACAAGTAATCTCTTCATTATGGATCAATTCTGTAAAATATTTTTTTAAACGCTCAATTTAATTAAAAATTTTAGCATAAAAAATACCTGAATTTAGGTAGAAAAAATTACTGGTTTTTGAGGATTGATAGACGTAAGTGATGCTCATAGCTTTGCAAGAATCAAATCATGAATCATAGAATATTCAATATAGTAACTAAAATTTAAACAAAAAGATTATGAAAAAAATGAGAATGAATCAGCTGTTAAGAGGAGCATTCGTCGCGGTAATAGCAGCAATGCTTATTGGATTTACCGCGTCTTGCAGTAACGACGATGACGACAACAATGTGAATGGAGCAGGGAAAAGTCATAAATTGGTCTTTAAAGCAATCGCTTCTTCAGGTAGTAATATTGATGTAGCGGTTTACGGAATAGACGGTAACCCTACCACTGCAACAAGTCTTAGCGGAACAACATGGAGCAGTCCTGAGGTAACATCAGAACCGGGAGCATACAATGCCACCGTTGGAGTAAACGCTGTCGGACCGGATGCTTCTGCAACATTGAAAGTTCAGATCTGGGTAGACGGAGAACTGAAGAAAGAAGGAACTTCCAGCGGACAATATTTGTCGGCTACTACAAGCTATACATTTTAATATTAAATTTATTTAGGAAATGAAATCGGCGCTGAGATCCTTCTCAGCGCCGGTTTTTTTTATGTATTTTCTACTAGTTTGCTCTTACAATAAAGTAGCTTTTCTTACCTTTTTGTAATAATAAGAACTTACCATCGATAAGATCTGTTTCATTGGCTGTAAAAGTATCATTTACTTTTTGCTTGTTGACAGAAATTGAATTTCCCTTAATCTCTCTTTGAGCTTCACTCTTAGATTTTAAGAATCCTGATTTTTCAGAAAGAAGATCAATAATATTTACTCCTAAAACATCAGCTTTTGCAATTTCTTTCTGAGGAACTCCGTCAAAAACTTCAAGGAATGTTTCCTCATCAAGGCTTACAAGATCTTCAGCTGTAGAACGTCCGAAAAGAATTTCAGAAGCTTTCAGTGCTTTTTCATACTCTTCTCTTCCATGTACCCAAACGGTAACTTCTTCTGCAAGTTTCTTCTGAAGCTTTCTTTCGTGTGGGGCTGTTTTGTGCTCTTCAATTAAAGCTTCAATTTCTTCTTTTCCTAAGAAAGTATAGAACTTAATGAATCTTTCAGCATCTTCATCAGTAGCATTCAGCCAGAACTGATAGAACTTGTAAGGAGAAGTTTTCTTTTTATCCAGCCAGTAGTTTTCTCCGCTTTCAGACTTTCCGAATTTGGAACCGTCCGCTTTGGTAATCAAAGGAACTGTTAATGCAAATGCTTCACCCTGAGCTTTTCTACGGATCAATTCTGTACCTGTAGTGATATTTCCCCATTGGTCTGAACCTCCCATCTGCAGCTTTACATTATTATTTTGATATAAGTGAAGGAAATCATATCCCTGGATAAGCTGGTACGTAAATTCTGTAAAACTCATTCCGTCAGCACCCGATTCTCCTGAGAATCTTTTCTTCACAGAATCTTTAGCCATCATATAGTTGACCGTGATATTTTTACCTACATTTTTAGCAAAATCAAGGAAAGAAATATTCTTCATCCAGTCGTAGTTGTTCACCAATTCAGCTTTGTTAGGCTCGTTTCCTTCAAAGTTTAAGAATTTTGAAAGCTGATTTTTTAAACAGTCAACATAATGTAAAAGCGTTTCCTCATCCAAAAGATTCCTTTCAGCAGATTTTCCGGACGGGTCTCCGATCATTCCTGTTGCACCTCCCACCAATGCAATCGGCTTGTGGCCATGAAGCTGGAAGTGTGCTAAAATTTTTATCTGGATAAGACTTCCGATATGTAAAGAATCGGCAGTAGGATCAAAACCAATATATGCAGTAGTTACCTCTTTATTCAGTTGTTCATCGGTTCCTGGCATCATATCGGCAAACAGACCACGCCATTTCAGTTCTTCTATAAAGGAATTCATTGATTTTTAACTTTAAAATTTTAAGATGCAAAGATAGTAAATTCAGAAGTATTAAGGGTAAAAAAGCAAAAGGACGAAAGGCAGAAATACAAAATAAAATATAACAAAATTTTTACACGTTGACCTGGCAAATAGAAGAACTTTTCCTTTTTATCACTTTGTATTTCGACCCAAATAATCTATATTTGTTATTAATGAACGACGAACAGCTATTCCTGCTCATCCAGAAGGCCAAAGATAAAGATCAGAAGGCCCAGACTAAACTCATTAATATTTTTTGGGTGGATGTTTTCTCTTTTGTCATGAAAAAGGTAAGAGATGAAAATGATGCCGATGAAATTACCGTGAATGTTTTTTCAAAAGTATTGTCGAAGCTGGATATGTTTGATCCTCATTTTCAGTTTAAAACCTGGATATTGACCATTGCCCAGAATACCGTTATTGATTTCTGGAGAAAGAAAAACCGTGATAACGAAGACGCCGTTGAAAACCTTGATGAGGTCAAAAATCAATATGCAAAATCACCCGAAGAACTTCTTATTTCTGAAGAAGAACAAAAGAAAATCATCAAAACCATAGAATCTCTGGATGCCAATTACCAGGATATTATCAAGCTGAGGTTTTTTGAAGAAAAAAGTATCAAAGAAATTGCTGAAGAGCTGGGAATCTCCGTTGCCAACACCAAAGTAAGAGTCATGCGGGCCAAAAAAGTCCTGGCTGAACTGTTGAAGAATAATGAATTTGATGATCATTAAATTCAATTAATACTCTTCAATAGAAACGGACTTGTCATTCTGAACGAAATGAAATGCAGTGAAGAATCTCATAAATTTGTTCATCAATAAGATTCTTCCTTCTCCAGAACAACAAGATTCACAATGGGCTTTAGCCCAAACTTACATCCCACGACCTTTATTTAAAAATAAACCTCTTCTTTTGTTTTTGGAAGAATTATTTTCTGCTGCTTTTCCTGATTTCTGTTCTGCAGATTAATTTTCAGCCCTTTTTTGATATAAGTTTCTTTTAAAGATTTACCATAATCAGCTGTATTTTCTACCTCTTTTGAATAGTTCAGCTGCCCTGTTGAAAGATTAAAATCTACATCTTTCCAGTAATCACCAGGTCTTCCGGAAGTGGAAGAGGTCCCTATGAGTTCAAAATGCCCGTTCTGGAATCTGTATTTATCTGTAACATCCCATTTCCAGCTGCTTCCGCCATTTTGAGAAATGATCAGAATTCCTTTTTCTATTTTAGTTTCTCTGTAAGGATCACCCATCATACCGCCGCCATTGCTTTCCATAACAGCATTTCTGGATTTTTCAAGGATTGTCCATGCTCCGCCAACTTTTTTCAGAATCTGGATTTCGCGGATGTTTCCCATATCTGTGGTGTCCCTGGTGTTATAAATAATTACTTTTTCAGGAATTTTATCTCCATCAAGATCTCCATCTACTGTTTCGATAATGGTGGATCCTGCAGGTTGAAATTGTTTCTGGGCAAGACAAAATGTTCCGCATACCGCGAATAAAAGGAAGAATATTTTTTTCATAAGAATATTTTGAGCGGATAAATATACAAATGAAATTTGAATGATCAATTTCATCAATATATCCGGTTGATGGTTTCCATTAAAAAATCCTTAACTTTGAACTTCAATTTTAGAAATGGAAAATTCAGTTCAAGACACTACCGTTCAAAAACCAAAATGGATCCGCGTAAAACTTCCTACCGGAAAGAATTACAGAGAGCTGAGAACTTTGGTTGATAAATATAAATTAAATACCATTTGCCAAAGCGGAAGCTGCCCGAACATGGGAGAATGTTGGGGTGAAGGTACAGCTACTTTCATGATTTTAGGAAATATCTGTACGAGAAGCTGTGGATTCTGTGGGGTAAAAACAGGAAAACCTCTTGATGTAAACTGGGACGAACCTGAAAAAGTAGCAAGATCCATCAAATTAATGAAGATCAAACATGCCGTTCTTACTTCTGTAGACCGTGATGATCTGAAAGATATGGGTTCTATTCTTTGGGGAGAAACAGTGAATGCTGTCAGAAGAATTTCTCCGGGAACGACAATGGAAACTTTGATTCCGGATTTCCAGGGACTTACAAAACACCTTGACAGATTAGTAGATGTAGCTCCTGAAGTGATTTCTCACAATATGGAAACCGTAAAACGTCTGACCAGAGAAGTGAGAATTCAGGCAAAATATGAAAGAAGCCTTGAAGTATTAAGATACCTGAAAGAAGCCGGACAAAGAAGAACCAAAACAGGGGTAATGCTTGGATTAGGTGAAACTAAAGATGAGGTTTTCCAGACGATCGAAGATATCAGAAATGCCAATGTAGACGTAATCACCCTTGGGCAATATCTGCAGCCGACTAAAAAACATCTTCCGGTAAAGAAATTTATCACGCCTGAAGAATTTGATGAGTTCGGGGATTTTGCAAGAAGCCTGGGCTTCAGACACGTTGAAAGTTCTCCACTCGTAAGAAGTTCTTACCACGCAGAAAAACATATTCACTAAAAATACAGACCGTTCAGCAATGAACGGTTTTTTGTTTTCTTAGGTGGCAGGTGGCAGGTAGCAGATGATAGGTGGTAGGTTGCAGGTATCAGCTGTGAGGAATTAGCTAATGAATGTGGCAATCTTTACAATAACGGCTGCCATCATTCCCATTCTTTGGAGGGGTGGCAAAAATTCAAAGAATTTTTGACGGGGTGGTTCGTAGGACACTCACAAAAACATCCATAGCATCCGACTTTAGTCCACTTTCATTAAAAATTACTTAACAAGTCGTATCCTTCTTAATCACTCCAATCCTTCCATTGATTTCGATCGGCCTGAAATGCTTTTTCTTAAACTCAGAAGGCGTTTCTCCCGTATGCTGCTTGAACAGTTTATTAAAATAAGAAAGACTTTCAAAACCTACCTGAAAACAGACCTCTGTCACAGACTGGTCTTTCAGCAGGAATATTTTGGCCTGATTAATCCTGTAATTGTTGACAAAATCTGTAAAAGTCATATTTGTCTGTTTTTTAAAATACCGGCAGAAAGCAGGAGTACTCAAACTGACAACCTGCGCTACTTCGTTTACGTTGGGTTTTCTGTCGTAGTTTTCATGGATATAATCGTAGATGGTGCCCATTCTGATTTTATCATTTAAAAACCATTTAATTCGGGTATCATCTTTATTGAGTTCTTTTACTTCGGTAGAATCTGCGAGGATTTGCAGTATTTCAATTAATCCAACTAAAGATTCAAAAGAGTTTTTATCCTTGATTATCTGTAATTTTTCAACAACAGTATTTTTGGTTTCTCCGGAGAATGAAAGTCCAAGATATGAACGTTCTAAAAGATTTTTAATATTTTCAAATTCAGGAACGGGAAGGATGATATCCTGAAGGAAACTTTCCCGCATCTGCAATACAAGCTGCTTGCATTCGGTCTGAATTCCATAATCAAAATTAAGATGGGGAACATTGGAACCAATCAGCAAAAGATCACTGTCTGTAAAACCGGAAATATTTTTTCCAACATGACGGATTCCATTCACTGCTTCTACATAGACCAGTTCGATTTCCGGATGGTAATGCCAGAAAAAGCAATTTTTCAGTGAAGGGGAAAAAAGTTTAAACGATTTTCCTTTTTCAAACTCAATAATTTCTTTCTGGATCTTCATTTTGTTCTTATTTGATTGTTTCTGAATCTAAAATTAAATAAAAAGGTTAATATGGAGCAAATTTTTATCATTCAAAGAGGTGTGAAATTCAAACTTTCTTTCGATTTTTGCACTTTCAAAATAAAGACGCCTAGATGAACCTTTAATTTGAACCAATTAATTCAGAAAAAAGATTTAGATAATGAAGATTGATAAAAGAATAATACCACTGGCTATCGGTGGTTTAGGAATAGGAACTACGGAATTTACGGTAATGGGACTGTTGCCGGACATTGCCAAAACGCTACAGATCACGATTCCGCAAGCGGGACACCTGATTTCAGCTTATGCCATGGGAGTGGTTATCGGAGCGCCCATCCTGATTGGATATTCTGTGAAATTTCCACCCAAAAAAGTGTTGATGGCTTTCATGATCCTTTTTACATTATTTAATGGGCTTTCTGCTATTGCTCCCGGGTACAACAGTATGCTGGTTATCCGTTTTATGTCCGGACTTCCTCACGGAGCGTTCTTCGGAGTAGGAACGGTGGTCGCATCAAGAATGGCTGGAAAAGGAAAAGAAGCCTTTTATATATCCATGATGTTTACGGGACTCACGGTCGCCAATCTGGCAATGGTACCTCTGGTCACTTATATCGGACACACCTTCCACTGGAGGCTGTACTTTGCTATTGTAGCTGTAATCGGGCTTTTTGCCATTTTATTTTTAAAACTATGGCTTCCTGCAATGGAATCCAATCAGAATACCCATTTCATGGAAGAACTGAAATTCCTTAAAAATAAACAATCGTGGTTGGTATTGGCCATTACAGCAATAGGATTTGGAGGATTGTTCACATGGTTGAGCTATATCACCCCTTTAATGACTGTCGTTGCCGGAATCAAAAGCAGCCAGATGGCTTATGTAATGGTCCTTGCCGGAGCAGGAATGGTGGTTGGAAACCTGGTTGGCGGGATTGTTTCAGATAAATTAGGCCCGGAAAAGACGTGTGCTCTACTGATCTTTCTGATGATGATTTCTCTCGGAGGTGTTTTCTTCCTTGCAGAATATAAAAATATTGCTTTGGTTCTCACATTCATGTGTGGTGCTCTATCCATGTCTATTGCTTCACCTATCAATATTATGATGATGAAAGCTGCCCCGAAAAGTGAAATGATGGCCGCTGCTTTTATGCAGGCAGGTTTCAATATTGCCAATGCAATGGGAGCTTTTCTTGGCGGAATTCCTTTAGAATATGGCTACTCATTCAAATATCCATCACTGGTAGGAGTAGGGATGACTTTTATTGGAGTAGTGATCAGTGTAAGATATATGTATCTGTACGGTTCAAAGACTCAAAATGAAGAAGAAGTGGCTGCTGAGTGTGTATCATGTGATAAATAAAGAATCATTGTTAAAAATAAAATCGCCTGTTTCAGTGAAAAATGAAACAGGCGATTTTTTATAGGATAAGTTTATGCCTCTACCTCATCTCCATTTTTGCACCAATAGAGGGCATTGTATAAATTTTCTTTGGGGAAAGATTTAAACTCTCCCGGCATCAGAACACTGAAAACACTGGTGAAATCGCGTATGCCTTCTTTGTCTGTTACAATGGCAGAACGATTCCAGTTCGTAAGATTTTTCAATCCC
The DNA here is from genome assembly GCF_003347605.1 of Chryseobacterium sp. KLBC 52. Taxonomy (GTDB): domain Bacteria; phylum Bacteroidota; class Bacteroidia; order Flavobacteriales; family Weeksellaceae; genus Chryseobacterium. The sequence goes on from NZ_QDFZ01000013.1 coordinate 88,190, forward strand.
AACAGCAAATCTTCAAGCCATGCTCCCACAGTAAAATTATCCAGATCGGTATCCAAGTACAATAAATAGTTCAGTTCACCGAATTGCTCTACCTTCTCTTTTACACGCGGAATAACCAATCTTTCAAAATCCTCTTTCGTTACTTCTCCCGTTGCATTAAATGCTGCAACATTCTCCGGAGCTTCTGGAATAATTGTTATCATAATAAATATTTTTTGGTGGTTTAGTTTAAAAAAATAACAATAATTACACCAATATTTGATGTATAATTGTTAAAAAAGGTATAAATGTTGATATTTTAAATGGAAAATATCAATATGAATCTGAAATCAAACGAACCTTTCTGGCTTTTAAAAAACGGATTATTAGCATCTTACCCTTCATTAAAATCAAACGAAGAATGTGATGTCCTCATCATAGGAGGCGGTATTACAGGAAGTCTGATCGCTCATCAGATGATAGAAGATGGTTATAATACAATTCTTATTGATAAAAGAGAACTTTGTAACGGAAGTACTTCTGCCACAACTTCAATGCTTCAGTATGAAATAGATGTTCCACTTTATGAACTGATAGAAAAAATAGGCGAAAAGGGTGCTGTCTTAAGTTATAAAGCCTGCAGTGATGCTATTGATACAATAGAAAAACTCACAAAAATTATAGGATCTAAAGCAGGTTTCAAACGAAAGAAATCATTGTATTTTGCTTCAAAAAAGAAAGATGTAGAATGGTTGATGAAAGAATGTGAGGCCAGAAAACAAAACGGATTCGAAGTAAAATGGCTGGAAGCAGAAGATATTCTGAAAAAATTTGAATTTGAAAATACTTACGGTGGAATTGTATCAGAACAGGGCGCCAGTATCGATGCTTTTCAATTTGCGCATGAACTGTTTATGCATAATGTGAAGAAAGGGCTTAAGGTATTTGATAAGACTGAAATGGTAAAAGTGGAGGAGCACAGAGGATTTAATACGGTTACTGTAGACAGTGGATTTGAGATTAAAGCAAAAAAAATCATTTACTGTATAGGCTACGAAAGTAAAAATCTGCTGAAAGAGAACTTTGTCAACCTGAAAAGTACCTATGCTGTCGTTTCTGAAATAGATAAAGACAAATTTAAAAATATCACAAATACTTTAGTCTGGAATACCGATGACCCCTACCTTTACATGAGAACTACTGATGATGCAAGACTTCTCATTGGAGGAGGAGACGAAGACTTTTATGATGCCGAAAAACGTGATGCCATATTGTATAAAAAAGAAAAGGAAATCCTTAAAAATTTAAAGAAAATAAAACCTGACTATCATTTTTATACAGATTTTGTATGGGCAGGAACTTTCGGTGAAACCAAAGATGGTTTACCTTATATCAGTGAACATGAAAAATTTAAAAATTCTTACTTCGTACTGGGTTTCGGAGGAAACGGAATTACTTTTTCAATTACAGGAATGGAAATGGCTTCCTTGTTTATGAAGGGTAAAAAACATCCGTTGTCAAGGTATTTTCAATTTGGTAGGTGATGCTTTATTTTACCACAAAAGTCACAAAAGTTTTTAGAATCTTTGTTTATTTCAAGTTTAAAACTTTACGGATATAAAGCGTACAAAAATTTTAAGAAAATCCATGAATTTAAATTACAATCGATAAGGATTATTTTGATTCGTTCGGAATAAAAGATTGCGTGAGTAAGCTTATATTTCAATGGAAAGTGCTCAATTCCCCTCCTCCGGAGGGGTGGCAAAAATTCAAAGAATTTTTGACGGGGTGGTAAAAAAAAAGCGGGCCTCAACCCGCTTACACTACAAACTATACCCATTCTTTTTCGCAAGTTCTACAATAGAGCTTTCAATAGCTTTTCCCAGATCATCAGAATCACCAGTTCCCCGTTTTTTCATTTCGGAATCTATATAAGTCTGGCGTTTTTTGGAAAGTTCCTCGATCTCTTTTTGAATTTTATCTCGTGCTGCTGATTTGGCAGCAATTGTTTTTTGAATTTCTTCTTTGCTTTTTCCTTTCAATTCAGCAGGAAGTTCACTTTCTTTAACATTGGCAATAAATCCTGCATCTTTTTCAGCTTTATCTACCAGATCCCAATGGTCATTTTTATAAGCATTCTTTTTAGATTTAGCAACTGTTCTTTCCACTAAGTTGGATGCTGATTGTGCTTCTGCATTCTTATCCTGTGTGATCTGCTTAAGTCTGTACTCAGACCCATGATTTCCGTAATAGATATACGTATCATTCAGTTTTGCATTAAATTCTGAAATTCTGATGTCATAAGGCGTTTCAATATAAAGAACCTTTCTGTCGCTGTCGATATTGAAATACTTTCCACCTCCTAATGAAGCTCCGTTTTGCCAGGAAGTCTGGATTCCTTCCTCCCTGCTTCCACAGAAAATGGTGTTGGTGTAAATATTCTTACTTTTTGCTTTCGAAACAACATCTTTATAATTTATTTTCCCCTGATCGAATGCTTCATTACCTGCAATATAAATCAGCTTCATGCTTTTCTCATTACTGTCCCAGTTGAGGTTGGCAGAGGCATCCCGAATCACTGCACCACAATATTCACTGCCGCCATTGGTTCTTAAGGCAAATAATTTTTCAGAAACAAGATCGAGATCCTGAGTAAGAGGAGTGACCTGACGGATGTAATTTTCATCACGAATTCCGTCATTGCCATATTCATACAGGGCAATTTCAATCTGGGGAGCTTGTCCGTTGTATTTAAGAGTGGTCAATGTATTCACAATATTCCATAGTCTGGATTTTGCCTGATCAATCAGTCCGTCCATACTGTTGGAAGTATCCAGTAAAAGCGCGACCTGAATTTTATTATCCTTTACCGTTGAGTGTACCGGAACCAATGTCGTTTTTTCTACGGGTAATTTATTGTCAGTATTACTATTGGAGCGGTTATCCGGAATATTACCGGTGCCTAAAAAAGCTGTACCTGCTGCAAGTGCTAAGATTTTTAACGTGGTCATATTGTTATTTTTTATTGGTTATTTGTTGTGATAGCATTTTATCATTTATTATTTTGAATTCCTGAAGTAAAATTATCCCTATTTAAGGCTGAAAATCGGGAAACTTGGTGAACGGAAGGTTTCACTTGGTGGATGATAAAAACGAAGGATCTGATTATTTATTTAGTGTAATAATATTGATCTGGTATGTAATTTCACTAGTGTGAGGAGTGTCAGGCTGAGCGGAGTCGAAGCCTTCCAACCATTGACCAGATTTAATAAATCGTCAGGTATTTTTCTTTAGTCAGAAAGTCAATAACCCAATAGTGCAAAACAAAAAAACTGCCCAAAAGGCAGCTTTCATAAATCTGTTATTTTAAAGGATTTCGTACTTTGTTTTGATGCTGTACTTCAACTTGATATTTTCAATATTATCAAAAGAATAATCTACAGGAGCGTCAGCCATTTCCACCTGTACACCGTAAGATCTTCCTTTATAAGCTGCAGGCATGATCACATCACTGGTGTAATCTTCGATCTCTACAATTTCAAGAGCGTTTCCTGTCTTTTTACCCATGCTTTCCAGTAAGTAGTCAGCTTTTTCTTTAGCGGCTTTCAAAGCATTGATCTTCACTGCTTTTTTGAAATCCGCAATTTTAGTATTCTTTACCTCTGCAATGTTCAGATTACCTACCCATTTTTGATTCAGATCTTCAAATATTTTACTGAGATTTGATTTTGTACCTGCTTTAAACTGATAGTTCTTTGAAAACTTAGCCGTTTTAGAATAGATATTCTGGTACATCGCTTTGAACTTGATATCCTCGTTCTTTACTCCCGCGTTTTTTAAAATATCAAATAATTTCTTTTCATTATCTGCCAGATCGTTTTTATTATCAGCTTTTATCCCGATGCTGAAGATAATTTCATCCGGTTCTACTTCCATTTCGGCAACGCCTGTTACTTCAATGGCATTTTTCTTTATTTCCTGAGCATTTACAAAGCTTCCAAGGGTTAAAATTCCGATTAATAAAAAATGTTTCAATTTCATAATTTCCTGTTTTTAAATTTTTAATTCTGATGTAAAATTACACTGATCAGAAACCAGATTCCGGGAGACTTGGTGAAATGGAGTTTTCACTTGGTGAACCTTGAGAAAAAAGAATTATTTTGAAAAATATTCTTTTCAACCATTCATAAAATCCAGAGACTTGCTTAAATACCTAACGGGTGTTCTTCTCTTTATTTCCAAAAAATCATTTTATAGTCAGAGTATCAAAAACTCAACTTGGTGAAAGGGAAACTTCACTTGGTGAATAGTTTTTGAGCAGACTATATATATGTATATCTTTGTTTTATGAAAATGCTTAAACTCTTTACAATCTTTTTACTTATGCTTTTGGGAAATATAATTCATTCCCAAACTACTACCAACAGCGCGGCTGCTGTGGAAGAAGTGCAGGTAGAAACGAAGAAGCTGAAAAAAGCAATGGACAAGAAAAATGAACCTGCCCAGGCAGATTCTTATTATAATATTGGAGAAACATTTTTCAATAGCGGAAACTTTCCCAAAAGTGAAGAGTATTACACAAGAGCGAAAAAGCTGTATGAAAAACTCAATGATAAACCCAATATCGAGAAAGCAACCCGAAGATTAGCCCAGTCACAGGAAAAGCAGAATAAAATAACGCCTGCGATCAGCAATTACAGCATGGCCGCACAGATGAGTTACAGCGAAAAAAGTAAAGCTGTTAATGCTAATGATGTAGCAAGACTTTCTTCACCTACACCGGAGCTTAAAGCAGAAGCAATCCAGAATAATATCAATCTGACTAAAAAGGAAAATGAGCAAGGCGATCTTGCAGAAAGTTACAGCCAGCTTGCAGATGTGAATTTGAAACAAAAGGACATTTCCAGTGCCGAAGAAAACCTGAATACAGCCTATAAAATTTCTAAAAAAGAAGCTCCTCAGCAAGCGCTTGCCATTAATCAGAAACTGGCAGATCTTTATGTGGAAAACAAAAACTTTGAGAAAGCGATTGAAGCCAAAAAGAAAGTTCTGAAGGAGGATTTTGTGAAAGAAAACTCACAGGAGAAAGTTAACCAGATTCAGGAATTGGCCGATATCTATATTAAAAAGAATGATCCTAAAGAAGCTGTGGACCTTTTGAAAAATGCCTACGGAATTGCTTTGGATAAAGGTCATACACTGGAAGCACAGAGAAGTGTAAAAAAACTGGACAGTCTGTATGCGATTTCAGGAAATGTAGATGCTTCAGTTCAATTGTACAGAGATTTTTTGGGAAAACTTCCGAATCTTGTTTCCAAAGACAGAAGCCTGGTTGATAATAAAATTCTGGAAGATACAGAACAGCGAATTTCACAGCTGGAAAAAGAAAAAGAGTTGAAAGACGAACTTATACGAAAGAAGAATGTCTTTAATTACAGTCTGATCGGAGCTTTGATTTTGCTGACAGGATTAATCATTTTTATTTTCAGAACTTTGAAAAAGGTTCAGACCAAAAATAAAAAAATTGCCCTGCAGTCGCTGCGTCGTGAGATGAATCCTCATTTTATTTTTAACAGCTTAAATAGTGTCAACCATTTTATAGCTACCAATAATGAACTGGAAGCGAATCAGTATCTGACCAAATTTTCCAAACTGATGCGCGGTGTAATGGAAAATTCCACAGAAGATTTTATTCCTTTTCAGCAGGAGCTTGATCTTCTTCAGAATTATCTGGCTTTGGAAAAAACACGTTTTGCCGATAAATTCGATTATGAAATTGAGGCAGATGAAAATCTGAATATGCAAAATCTGCAAGTTCCGGGAATGCTGATACAGCCGTTTCTGGAAAATGCGGTCTGGCACGGACTCCGTTACAAAGCTGAAAAAGGATTTTTAAAATTAAGCTTTGCGAAAAGTGAATCTCATCTGAACATCCTTATTGAAGACAACGGAATAGGTATTGAAGAAAGTAAAAAGCAGAAAACCCAGCACCAGAAAATGAGAGAGGGAAGAGGAATGAAAAATACGCTGGAAAGAATTCAGCTTTTGAATGATCTCTACAAAAAAGAGATCACGTGCTCCATAAAGGATAAAGAAAATAACAGTGGAGTTTTGGTGACTATCCGGATGAATCTTGCCTAGCCGGAATTACGGAGGTTGTAAGTTTTGGAACGATTGTATGATTGCTTAAATATCACTAATTTGCATCTGCAATCTGTTACCTGCCACTTAATATTTGTTCACATGAAAATAAAAGCTGTTATTGTTGACGATGAAATCATAGCAAGAGAAGTCTTGCGAAACTATCTGACCAAATACTGCCCGCAGGTGGAAATTCTGGGTGAAGCTGAAAATATCAAAGAAGCTGTTCCGTTAATCACTGAAAAACAGCCTCAACTGGTGTTTCTGGACGTAGAAATGCCTTTTGGTAATGCCTTTGACGTGCTGGAAGCTACCAAAGATTTCTCCTATGAAACCATTTTTATTACTGCATTTTCTCAATATTCATTACAGGCTTTAAATAAATCAGCAAGCTATTATATTTTAAAACCTATCGATATTCAGGAACTGATTCTGGCGGTGAATAAAGTAGCGGAAAGTCTTGAGAAAAAAGAGGAACTCAACCGGAATAAGATTCTTCTTGAAAACCTGAAATTAAAACCTGAAAAACAGCAGTTGATTTTACCAACTTTACAGGGATTTGATGTAGTAAAGACCGAAGATATCGTAAGACTTCAGGCGGATGGAAATTTTACTCAGGTATATCTTACAGATGGTACAAAGAAGATGGTGTGCCGTTTTCTGAAGCACTTTGATGACCTTCTGGAAAACCCGTTTGTGAGGGTTCACCGTTCCCATATTATCAATACAGGTTTTGTAAAATCCTATCACAAAAGCGGAACAGTGATGTTGTCTGACGATACAGAAATTGAGGTTTCAGGAAGCTTTAAAGATAATTTCCTGAAAGTATTTTCATAGAATTTATTGTACCTTAACAGACTTAAGGCATTATTTTTGACGTTTTTATAACAACCACACAAAATCTTTCTGTCATGAAAACTATTCATAAAATTATACTTCCCGTTTCTTTAGGAGCATTGGGGCTTATCATTTTCAATTCCTATTCTGTAAGGATTCCCAGAGGAGCATCTGCGGTAAAGAATTTTGATCTTAAAAAATATCTGGGCAGATGGTATGAGATCGCCCGTTTTGATTACAGGTTCGAGAAAAATATGGATAATGTTACTGCAGAGTATACAGAGAATCCGGATGGAACAGTTCAGGTCAGAAATAAAGGGTATGATTACGTTAAAAAAGTATGGAATGAATCTATTGGGGAGGCAAAATTTGTAAAAGACCCGACAGAAGCACGTCTTAAAGTTTCATTTTTTAAACCGATATGGGCGGGTTATAACGTCATAGATATTGATGAAGACTATCAATATGCTCTGGTAGCTGGAAGCAGTTTAAAATATTTGTGGATACTTTCCCGTACTACCAATATTCCTGAAAGCATCCGCCAGCGTTTCATTCAGAAAGCAAAAAAAATCGGCTATAATACCGATGAACTGATCTGGGTAAAGCATAATTAGTAAAAAAACAAAATCGCAAAAGGGTCAATTTGTAAATCAGCCGTTTTGCGATTTTATCTTTTCATTATTAGCTATTAATGTATTCTTTCCATTCTTCAAAACGGTGATCAATCACCTGTTTCATCAGATCGTAGTTTTCATAAGTATCCTCGATATGGTAGAAGGTCTCATATTCGTAGTCGTTTTCTTCTGCTTTAGCATCAAAAATATTTACGTAATCATCAGCAAATGAACTGTATCTGTTCCCGAAATCTGTGTCGTCTGCATAATAGTCTTTGGCAAAAAGATTTCCCAGTTCATTCAGATCATATTCAGAAAATTTTCCGTCGCAGGAATCCATAACAAATTCTGCTCCGGTCATTTCTCTTCGTTTTACTTTTTCTATTTCTTCTGCAGCATCTTCTTTCAGTTCATCGGAGATCAGATCGTTGTGAATACACCAGTTCAGGAACATTCCTGTATGTGTTGCCCCGTTTTTCTGAGGAAGTCCTTCCGGAAAATCACCACCATAATGCCATGAAGCATCATCATATTTAGACATAATTCTTCTTGTAGTTTTTGATAATTCAGGCAAAAATAGAAAAAATCAATTTATATTGCCGCTGCCGTAGAATTTTCCGTCATTTGCATAGAATTTTTTTCAACAAAAAGATATATGGAAAAAGCTGTTCTGATTACTATCGGGGATGAAATCCTTTCCGGAAATACGGTAGATACCAATTCTAATTTTATCGCAACTGAACTTAAAAATATAGGAATAAAAGTTATTCAGATTCTTACCATCTCAGACGAAATTGAAACCATTAAAAATGCATTGAGCACGGCCTTTGAAACAGGTGATTTAGTCATTACAACAGGAGGACTCGGGCCAACCAGAGATGATAAAACGAAAAAAGCAATGGCAGAGTATTTCGATGATGAAATTGCTTTGGATGAGGTAACCTTCAATCATTTGAAAGGCTATATGGAAAGAAGGGGAAGGGCAGATATTCTGGAGAGAAACAAAGAACAGGCTTTTGTACCTACGAAATCCATCGTTTTTCAAAACCATTACGGAACAGCACCATGCATGATGATGGAGCAGGATGGAAAATTGTGCTACAGTCTTCCCGGAGTTCCTTACGAAGTAAAACCACTGATTAAGGATCAGATCATTCCTTATTTACAGCAAAGATTCAGTCTTCATTATATCCATACCAGAATTGTTTCTGTGGTGGGAATTCCTGAGAGCATTCTTGCAGACAAAATTGAAGACTGGGAGCTGGCACTTCCTGAAAATATAGCACTTTCTTATCTTCCGGTAGGAACGCGTGTAAAGCTTCGTCTGACGGCTTCCGGTGAGAATGAAGAACAGTTGAAACAAAGGACAGAAGAAGAAATCCAGAAATTACTTCCTTTGGTAGAAGGTGATGTGATCGCAGTATCTGAAGATAAAATTGAAAATATTCTGGCAGAAATGCTCACCGAAAGGAATCTGACGATTTCTACGGCAGAGAGTTGTACAGGAGGCGAACTGGCCAAAATGATCACTTCGGTTTCCGGAAGTTCAAAATATTTCCTTGGTGGAATGGTAGCCTATGCCACAGAGAAAAAGATTAAAATTTTAAATGTTTCCAAAGAAACCGTTAATGAGTTCACTGTGGTGAGCGAACAGGTGGCGCAGGAAATGGCGAAAGGATGCCAGCAATTGTTTGAAACCCATATCTCCCTTTCTACAACAGGCGTTGCCGGACCGGGAAAAGGAGAAGATGGTAAAGATGTAGGAACGGTTTACTATACGATCAGGATCAATGATCAGGAAGTAACCTCCAAATTATACATGCCTCATCTGGAAAGAGTAGACTTCATGGATTTTGTTTCCCAAAAAGTGATTCAGGATTTGGTAAGTCTTCTTGTAAACAGTTAAATACGAGCCTGTTTTTTTAATTTTTTTTTAATTAATTTTCATACAGTTTTTCACGCTTTTTGAAAGCCCTTCAATAAATTTCAAAAATCGTGGAAAATTCCAAACAGATTTTTCAGACCAGCAGTAAAAAACGCTGGAAAAGTGTACAGTGGGGAAGCCGTGTTTTTATTTTTATAGGAATACTGCTTCTGCTTGCTTTAGGTCTGATGATGACTCTGGACAGAAGTCCTAAAATACCTTTTAAAGAAGATTATAAAGCGGTAATTACAGCCAATAAACCTTACCTTCAGGAGAATAAAATTTCAAAGGAATATAAAGGTTTCAGAAGCTTTATTTCTGAAAAAACAATTCATACCAATCTCGACAAAATCGAGAAAGCAAGAGCAGAAAGATATAAAAATCAGAACAGAAACTGGGCTCAGTTTCCGGGAGGAATCCGTTCTGCATTTTATGTTGCGTGGGATCCTCAGTCGCTGATGTCTCTGAAAAGAAATATCAGACATGTCAATCTTGTGTTCCCTGAATGGTTTTTTCTTGATCCCAAAACAGGTGATCTGAAAACCAATGTAGATCCGGAAGGATATAAAGTGATCAAAAGAACAGGGGTTGCAGCCATGCCCATGTTGAGTAATAACTCAGACAGAGAATTCCGTTCAGAAGGGCTGGTAAAAGTTCTGAACGATCCGCAGAAAAGAACCCATCTGATTCAAAAAATCACCCAACAATGTCTAAAATATCATTTCAAAGGAATTAATATTGACTTTGAGGATATGAACCTCAATTCTGATGATAATCTGATTGCTTTTATGAAAGAACTTTCAGAGACTTTCAAAAAGAATCAGTTGCTGGTGACTATGGATATCATGACGGATAATGATGATTACAATATCCCAAGACTGAATCCTTATGTAGATTACTTTGTACTGATGGCGTATGATGAGTATTCCGCAGGAAGTGATGCCGGTCCGGTTTCTTCTCAGAAATGGATTGAAGAGCAGACGGGAAAAATCGTAAAACAAACTTCTCCGCAAAAAATCATTCTTGGATTAGGAGCGTATGGGTATGACTGGAGTTCCAATAAAGATGATAACACCTCCGTTACTTACATGCAGGCGATTACAAAAGCCAGTGCAAGTAAAGCGGTTATTGATTTTAATGATAATACCTTTAATCTAAATTATTCTTACACCGATTCTAAAAATTTAACCCACACTGTATTTTTCAATGATGCGGCTTCTATTTTCAACACAATGCGTTTCTCTTCAGAATATCCTCTAGCCGGAACAGCGCTTTGGAGACTGGGAAGTGAAGACAGCAGAGTATGGAATTTTTATGATAAAGATCTCACTTTCGCCGGACTTTCCAAAATGAATTTGAAATCGCTTGAAAATGTAAAAGGGCAGACCATGGTGGATTACATCGGAGATGGAGAAGTACTGGATGTTCTGAATACCCCTCATGACGGAAAAATTGCACTTGAAATCGATCCGAAAGAGAAAATTATCACAGACGAAAATTATATCACTTACCCAAGTTCTTACGAAGTGAAAAAATACGGAAGTGCTCCTCAGAAAGAGCTCGTTCTTACCTTTGATGATGGTCCGGATGAAACGTATACACCACAGGTATTGGATATTCTGTCCAAATACCACGTTCCGGCAGCCTTCTTTCTGGTAGGATTAAATGCAGAAAAAAACCTTCCGCTTGTAAAGAGAATTTATCGGGAAGGACATGAAATAGGAAATCACACTTTTACCCATGAGAATGTGGCAAAAGTAAGCCCGGAAAGAGCTTTGCTGGAAATGAAACTGACAAGACTGCTGATCGAATGTATCACAGGTCACAGTACCATTCTGTTCAGAGCACCATACAACGCAGACTCTGAACCTACCACTTCAGAAGAGATTATTCCGGTAGCGTTGGCAAGACAACAAAACTATCTTGATATAGGGGAAAATATAGACCCGGAAGACTGGCAGCCGGGAATAAAAGCAGATGAGATTGTAAAACGTGTAATGGCCGGAATCAAACAGCAGAGAGGGAATATCATTCTTCTTCATGATGCAGGCGGAGATACCAGAGAGGAAACAGTAAAAGCTTTAAAAATTCTGATCCCGACGCTTCAGAAACAAGGCTATCATTTTACCAATCTGACCAATATTCTGCACAAAAGCAGAAGCGAACTAATGCCTGAAGTTCCTAAAACGAGATCGTATTACATCATGCAGCTGAACCTTGTGTTGGCAACGGTTATCTATGGAATAAGCCACTTCCTGGTTGCTTTATTTACCATTTTCATTGTGTTAGGATTGATCAGATTATCGCTGATGGCATACTGGGCATTTAAAGAAAGAAAAAAAGAGAAAAAACTGGGCGGATTTCCTGTTCTGGAATCTTATCCGAAAGTTTCCATCATTGTTCCTGCTTATAATGAAGAAGTGAATATTGTGTCTTCCCTGCAGAACTTATTGAAGCAGACTTATCCTAATTTTAATATCATTATGGTAGATGACGGTAGCAAAGATTCTACTTATGAAAAAGCATTGGAAGCATTCCCCAATCATCCGAAACTGAAAATTTTCACCAAAGAAAACGGTGGAAAAGCCACAGCTCTGAACTTTGGGATATCACAGACTGATGCAGAATATGTAGTGTGTATTGATGCCGATACCAAATTACAGCAGGATGCCGTGAAATATCTTATTGCAAGATTTTTAAATTCAAGTGCGGAAGAAAAAATAGCCGCGGTAGCAGGAAATGTAAAAGTAGGAAACAGAGTCAACTGGCTTACCAGATGGCAGGCTATAGAATATACAACAAGTCAGAATTTTGACAGGCTGGCATATGCTCATATCAATGCGATTACGGTTATTCCGGGAGCTATCGGAGCATTTAGAAGATCCGTGATCATTGAAACAGGAGGTTATTCATCCGATACGCTGGCAGAAGATTGTGATATTACGGTGAAAATATTAAAAGCCGGATATACTGTTGCGAACGAAAACAGAGCAATAGCAGTAACAGAAGCTCCCGAAACCACAAAACAGTTTTTAAAACAACGTTTCCGCTGGACCTACGGAATCATGCAGATGTTCTGGAAACAGAGACAGACTTTCCTTAACCCCAAATATAAAGGATTGGGACTTTGGGCAATGCCGAATATTTTATTATTCCAATACATCATCCCATTTTTCTCGCCATTGGCAGATGTGATTATGTTCTTTGGAATCTTGTCCGGAAACGGAGACAAAATATTCACCTATTATCTGATCTTCCTTTTGGTGGATGCTTCATTAGCATTAGTAGCATTTATCATACAGCGGGAAAAACTGATCAATCTCCTGTATATTATTCCGCAGAGATTCGGGTACAGATGGCTTATGTATATTGTATTATTTAAAAGTTTAAGAAAAGCACTGAAAGGCGAAATGCAGTCCTGGGGATTCCTGAAAAGAACCGGGAATGTAAAAGAGATAGCAACTTCTTAATGAGGTTTGGAGGCTGGAAGAGTGAGGCTGGAGGTTGTTTTCTCAGTTATCATTTTTTACGATTCTTATAATTTCCAGCTTCTGCCTCCTATTGTCTGATTTTTCCAGTAAAGTTTGGACTAAAAAAATGTGATCATGTAGCTGGAGGTTGTTTTATGACTTCCATAACCTTCAGCTTCCTGCTCCCAATTTCCCACTTAGGATACTTTCATGATATTTATTTAAATTTGTTTTCATATTCAAGTAACAAATCCGAAATAAATCATACATATTCTAAAAATTGTTATCATAATGAAAAAAATAACGCTTTCTTTGTTTTTAATAGCAGGGATCTGCACTCAGACTACGATGAGCGCACAAGCAAAAACTGCTAAAGTAGCAGTGAATAACACAGATAAAGGCTTAGACCTTAGCTTGATGGACACTTCAGTACGTCCTCAGGATGATTTTTACAACTATGTAAGTGGAACCTGGATGAAAACTGCCAAAATTCCATCTGACAAACCAACTTGGGGAAGCTTCAACAAACTGGCTGAGGATACGGATAACAATTCCATGACCATCCTGAATTCTCTTCTTAAAGATAAATTTGCTGACGGAAGCGAAGGGAAAAAAATTCAGGATCTGTATGCTACTTATATGAACATGCAGAAGAGAAATGCTGATGGAATTAAACCAATCCAGGAAAACCTGAACAAGATTGACGCTATTAAAAATATGGCTGATCTTCAGAATTACCTTACTTCTGTAACGAAAGAAGGTGAAAATGTTTTCTACGGATGGGGAGTAGATGCAGATCTTAAAGATTCTAAAATGAATGCAGTTTACCTGGGTAATGCTTCTCTAGGTTTAGGAAGAGATTACTATCAGAAAGTAAACGAAAAAAATACCGAAGCTATTGCTGAGTATCAGAAATATGTAGCTTCTATGCTAAAAGAATTAGGATACAAAAATGCTGATGAAGCAGCAAAAGGTATCGTTAATTATGAAAAAAGCATCGCGCAAACTTACCTGACCAACGAGCAGAGCCGTGATAATACGCTTCAGTACAATCCTAAGACGATGGCTGAACTTTCTGCTTTGGTAAAAAATGTTGACCTTCCGGGTTACCTTAAAAAAGTAGGCGTAAATTCTGACAAAGTAATTATCAGCGAATTAGGATTCTATAAGAACTTCGATAAATTGGTAAATGCTCAGAATCTTCCTGTAATCAAGGATTATCTGAAATTCCACATGATCCATGGAAGTGCTTCTTACTTAAGCGAAAACTTAGGAAACATGAAATTTGCTTTCTATGGTAAATACCTTAGAGGACAACAGGAACAAAGAGCTCTTAACAAAAGAGGATTTGAATTGATCAACGGTACTTTGGGAGAAGCTTTCGGAAAATTATATGTTGAGAAATATTTCCCTGCTGAAGCAAAAGCTCAGATGGTAGAATTGATCGACTATTTAAAGAAAAGTTTCGCTGTTCACATCAACAACTTATCTTGGATGTCTTCAACCACGAAGGAAAAAGCAATGCAGAAGCTGAACAAGTTTACTGTAAAAGTGGCTTATCCGGACAAGTGGAAAGACTATTCAAAATTAAATATCGTTTCGGAAGCTAAAGGAGGAAACCTATATCAGAACCTTCAGAATATTACCGAATGGCAATATAACAAAGACTTAGCTAAAATTGGCAAGCCGGTAGATAAAACAGAATGGGGAATGACTCCACAAACTGTAAATGCATATTACAACCCGGTAAACAACGAGATTGTATTCCCTGCAGCGATCCTTCAGCCGCCATTCTTTAACCCTAAAGCTGATGCTGCTGTAAACTTCGGAGGTATCGGTGCGGTTATCGGCCACGAAATGAGCCACGGATTTGATGATTCAGGAGCACAGTTCGATGCGGACGGTAACTTAGTAGACTGGTGGACTCCGGAAGATAAAGCAAACTTTGAAAAAGCAACCAAAGCTCTTGCTTCTCAGTATGACAAATACGAGCCTGTAAAAGGAACTTTTGTAAACGGTACTTTCACAAACGGTGAGAATATCGCTGACTTAGGTGGAGTAAATATCGCTTATGACGCTCTTCAGATGTACTTAAAAGACAAAGGAAACCCAGGAAAAATCAGCGGATTCACTCAGGATCAGAGATTCTTCTTAAGCTGGGCAACCGTTTGGAGAACATTATCAAGTGAGAAATATATGGTAAATCAGGTAAAAACTGATCCACACTCACCAGGATATTTCAGAAGTTTTGGTCCACTTATCAACGTTGACGCTTTCTACAAAGCATTCGATGTGAAACAAGGAGACAAACTTTACAAAGCTCCGGAAGACAGAATCAAAATCTGGTAACAATAACAACCGCTCAGCAATGGGCGGTTTTATTTTTTTTAGGTAGCAGGTGATGGATGATAGGTTGCAGGGAATGGGTTTTAGGGAAAATAAGTGATAAGTAATAAGTAATAAGTAATAAGTAATAAGTAATAAGTAATAAGTAATAAGTAATAAGTAATAAGTAATAAGTAATAAGTAATAAGTAATAAGTAATAAGTAATAAGTAATAAGTAATAAGTAATAAGTAATAAGTAATAAGTAATAAGTAATAAGTAATAAGTAATAAGTAATAAGTAATAAGTAATAAGTAATAAGTTCTTTGATAAGCAATCGAGGGACAATTTTTACAATAACGGCTTCCATCATTCCCCTCCCCCGGAGGGGTGGCAAAAATTCAAAGAATTTTTGACGGGGTGGTTCTATACGTAATAACTTCAAACATTAAACATTAAACATTAAACATTAAACATTAAACATTGAATTTTCACTTTTCACCATATATCAATTATCATTCACTACATATCATTAAAGTTTGTATATTTGATAAGTTTGTGTAAAATCAAAAATTATCTTTAATGAAAAAGCTAAATATTGGAATACTTGCTCTTTCGGGTATTGTATTTCTTAATTCGTGTGGTGCTGCTAAGAATGCAGGGACAGACAATAAAACTGAAGCTACAGCAAAAGTGGCTGAACCGGTAAAAGAAGAAGCAAAAGAAGAGGGAATCAATTTATCGTATATGGATACCAGTGTCCGTCCACAAGATGACTTTTTTAGCTATGTGAATGGAAACTGGGTGAAAACGACTCAGATTCCTTCCGATAAAGCAAACTGGGGATCTTTCAATGCGTTGAGAGAAAATGTGGATGATGCTTCATTAGATATCTTAAACAAAATTCTTACAGAATCATATCCTGCAGGATCAGAAGGACAGAAAATCCAGAATCTGTATGCCTCTTTTATGGATACCAATAAGAGAAATGCAGAAGGTCTCGCTCCTATCAAAGCTGATCTTGCCAAAGTAGATGCTATTAAAAGTCTGGGCGATCTTCAGAAATACCTTTTGGAAGCTACAAGGTTAGGTGACAACTCTTTCTACGGATGGAGAGTAGGTGCTGATATGAAGAATTCAAAGATGAACGCGGTGTATCTTGGCGGTCCGGATTTAGGATTAGGAAGAGATTACTATCAGAAAGTAAACGATGCCAATACTAAAACCCTGGCGGAATATCAGACTTATGTTGGAAAGTTATTCGGAGTTTTAGGATATAAAAATACGACTCAGGCTGCACAGAATGTGGTAGATTTTGAAAAACAGCTGGCCAATTATTTATTGACTTTAGAGCAGAACAGAGATGCCAATTTAAGATATAATCCTAAAAACGTATCAGAATTATCAGGGCTTGTGAAAAATGTTGACCTTGCCAAATATCTGAAAGATGCAGGAGTAAATACAGACCGAGTGATCATCGGCGAACTGAAATACTACCAGAACATGGATCAGTTCATTACCCAGAAAAACCTTCCTTTACTGAAAGATTATCTGAAATACCATATCATCAACGGAAATGCAAGCAACCTGGATGACAATTTAGAGCAGATCAGGTTCGATTTCTATGCTAAATATTTACAGGGACAAAAAGAACAGCGTCCGATGAACAAAAGAGGGCTTACCCTTGTCAATGGTGTTCTGGGAGAAGCTTTCGGAAAACTGTATGTTGACAAATACTTCACTCCTGAAGCTAAGAAGCAGATGGAAACGTATATTGATTATCTTTTAAAATCATTCAAAACACACATTGCAAACATAGACTGGATGTCTCCTGAAACCAAAGTAAAAGCTCAGGAAAAACTATCCAAGTTTACCGTGAAAATTGCTTATCCGGATAAATGGAAAGATTATACTCAGTTGAAAGTAGAATCACCAAAAGAAGGTGCTACATTATATTCTAATCTTCAGAATGTTGCAGCATGGCAGTATCAGAGAAGTTTAGATAAAGTAGGAAAACCTGTTGACAAAACAGAATGGGGAATGTCTCCACAAACGGTAAATGCTTACTACAGTGGATCAAACAACGAAATTGTATTCCCTGCAGCGATTCTTCAACCGCCTTTCTATAACCCTAAAGCTGACGCAGCAGTAAACTTTGGCGGTATTGGTGCCGTTATCGGTCACGAGATTTCTCACGGATTTGACGACAGCGGTTCACGTTTCGATGGAGATGGTAACCTTAACAACTGGTGGACGGATGCAGACCGTAAAAACTTTGATGCAAAAGTAGGACAGTTAGCCGCTCAGTACAGCGCTTACGAACCTGTAAAAGGAAGCTTTGTGAACGGGAAATTTACAAGCGGTGAAAACATAGGAGACCTAGGTGGAGTAGCAGTGGCTTACGATGCGCTTCAGATGTATTTAAAAGACAAAGGAAACCCAGGAAAGATCAGCGGATTCACTCAGGATCAGAGATTCTTCATGAGCTGGGCTACGGTCTGGAGAACTAAAGCTACCGATCAGTATATGATCAACCAGGTGAAAACAGATCCACACTCTCCGGGAATGTTCAGGGCTTTTGGACCATTGGTTAATCAGGACTCATTCATCAAAGCATTTGATATCAAACCGGGAGACAAATTATATAAAGCTCCTCAGGACAGAATAAAAATCTGGTAATTTTACCTTAAATTGTTAGAAAAGAAAGAATCCGCCTCACATTTGAGACGGATTCTCTTTTTAATATTCTTTCTTATAATTCCGGAGTACAAACTTTATTCCCGTTTCTATAATATCTCCCATGGTTTTACAATATTTGAAATTAACATCATAGGTGAGTTTTTGTAAAGCCGTCCTTAGTTCTATGACATTGGCTTCCGGTGCAAGATTATCTTTTTTCATAATAGAAATAAGTTCATCAAATCTGTTTTTACTGGTGGTCACTCTTTTTACGATTTGGGAACGTACTTCTTTGCGGTATTGCTCTATGGAACTTGGCTTCAGCTTTTCCAATACCATATTCACCATTTGATTATTCTCTTTGAAATACTGTGGAAGATAAACCTTCAGGCTTCCCTCATACGTTTGCTGATCAAAATCGATAGGACGGATTCTGTAAATGACCTGGTCGAAATCGTGTATAGGAATCACAACATAATTATAAGAACGCATGTCTCCAAGAAGCCCGATAAGACAACGTTCATTAAATTTTACAAATTCTTTGGAAATCTGTGCTTTTTCAAGTTCTGAGCAGCTGGGTAAATGCTTCTGAATAAAAACATCTCCGGGAATTCCTAAAATATGCTCCTCTATCAAAGTATTCTTATAGACCAGAAAGTTAATCCGGTTAGGAGAAAGCAGGTCTTCAAGCTCCAGTCCGAATATCCGGGAAGCATCGGCCTGTTTTATATAAAAATAGGTATAATTATCATTCAGTACATTTCTCACCCGAATCCGGAAAGGTTTAGAATTTCCGAAAGTACAAAAGTCAATCGTATCCACTTTCAGATAGGGTAAAGTGGCAATATCTCCATCAGAATGAAGAAGGGTATAAATTTTATTTAAATTGGCCTCTATTTCTTTAAACTCATATTCAGAATACAGCACCCCAAGCCACAAAGTATCTTTGCCTTCTTTATCCAGAATTCTTACACTGTCACTAAATCTTAAAAGATCTTCATACAGAAACTTAATCTTGGTAGTTCTGTTATATTTTTCCAGATATTCTTGTAATGCTTCTGAAACGGGAAATATCGGTTTTCTGAACGCTATTTTTACATCTTTCATGACACGGCTCACTTTGTTTAAATATAAAAAATATTTTTTTGTAAAATCTGAGGAATTCTTATTTTAACATTTATCAGGCATGTTTATAAAAGAGTACAGCAAACAAAAATTTTATTTTATTTTTCTTGGAAGACTTTATTTATTTTTTCATAGCTTAGTGATATCGTAATATGGTGATTTTATGTTGAATAAATGTAAATAGATTTAGATGATTCAAGAAAAATCTTAGTAAAATTTTGTATGTTACAGTTTTTTTTTAAATTTAAACATTGGATTGGTAATTTATTTGATTCATCGGTAAATTATTCAAAGACAGATCCAAACCAAAATAGTAAATCTCAAAATAACAATAATATGGCAATGTTTAATTATGGTGTTGGCGGAAACGAGGTAAAAGTAGACGCTAATGAAGCTATTCAGGAAATACAGGAAAATAAATCACTGATAGTAAGCCAACTTACAACAGACGAGTCTTATACCCCTGAAATCGTAACAGGATTAAAAACAGTGGAAGACGTTTTCAAACATTTTCAGCCTTCAGTATCGGTACAGCACGAAACAGAAGATGGTGGAGTGGTAGAAGAAGAATTCCGTTTTCAAAACCTTGGAGACTTTACCCCTAAAAGCCTTACTCAGAAGTCAGATTATCTGCAGCAATTGAGCATGGAACAGGAGCAGTACAATAAAATCGTACGTCAGCTGAAAACTAACAAAATTCTACGCAACATGCTGGAGAACGATCAGACAAGAGCGGCGTTCATAGAAGTATTGAAAGAAGTGGCACAAGAACTTGAAAAATAATTAAAGACTTACATTAAATCATGGATAGCAAATTACAGGCACAAGAGAGCCAGCAGCAGGGGCAGCAGCAACACGCAGGGCAGCCGAAGGGCAACCCGCTTGCAGAGCTCAATAAAATGGGAGGATTTGGCTTTGTTGAATCCGTTGTAGACGGTATTGCCAATATGAACCCAACAAGAAAGGCAAGAAAAGAAATCTTCCTGAATGACAGCAATAAAGCAGACGAAAGAAAAGAACTTCTTCAGAAGATTAATCTTTGGGTAAACCTTTTAGAAGGTAATGAATCTGCAGATAAAATGGCTGATACGTGCAAAAGTAAAGCACAACAGGCCGATCAGAACTTAAAAACAAACTTAAAAAATACACTGGATGCCGTTCGTATGTTGGAAACCAACTACAGAACAGTAGCGCAATTCTACAAGAATACGGAATTGGATAAAGTGGATAACGTAAGTATCGTGAATGCAAGCCTTGATCAGGTTTCCGATCTGGATAATCCTCTGTTCATCGATGCCATTTCAGAAGAATTCAAAAACTATTACGACCGTCTTGACCTTAGAGATAACTATTCAATCCTTGCAATACCAGGATATTTAGGATCTAACAAGGTTATAGAGAAATGGGCAAAAATCTGTAACGAAAACAAAGTAATGATGGTTACAGACTTCGCCAACCTTGATAAGCCGGATGACGTGGTAGATTTATTCCACTCTGCAAACCTTACAGGAGGTGAACTTCACAGAAGTAACGTTATCATGACGTGTAACTGGCTGGTAGGGCGTGGTAAAGCTGAAGAAGTAGGGGAAGAAGAAAACGTAGAACTTCCACCTTCCACTTCATTAGCAGGAAAAATCCATAAAACACTGATGTCTCAGGTAGCAGCAGGTAAAAAGCACGGTAATATCAACGAAGTAGACGCTGTAAAATTCGAATTGAAGAAAAGTGAAATTTCTCAATTGGAAAAAATGGGTCTTGTACCAATGGTAAACGAATACGGAAAAATTATGGCTTTCTCAGCGAAGACCTTATTTACTGGAGACAATATCGGTCTTCAGACCTATTCCGTAGTTCGTGTATTCGACTATGTAACCAAAGTATTATTAGACTTCCTTAACAGAAGAGCTTTCGAAAACTGGAATGCTAAAAACGAAGACGATTTGAGAAGACAGATTGTTACTTTCCTTGACAATATCAAAGGACCGGACAAGCTGATCGAGAAATTCAAAATTGTTCGTTTCGAGCAGGATAGAGTAAACAAAGACAGAGTATGGCTGGATATCCGTATGACGCCTTATTTCCCTACAAAAAGTTTCGTTATTAAACTGGACGGACACAAAGGAGATGATGGTAACGAATGGGATGCAGAATACACTCAGGAGTAACATAAACGTACTTTATATAACAAAAACCGATGCAATATTACATCGGTTTTTTTTCAACCAACACCTATGAAATTGAATATGAATAAAACACTTGTGATTGGATTACCTTTTTTGTTGGTCATCTTTTTGATAAGCTGTGAAAAAAAATACCAGAGTCCGGGCACTTACGAAAATGATCTTTTCGCACAGGAACGCCAGGAAGGAAAAGCATACATCATGAACAGAGATGAATGTTTTGATGGCAGTGAACTCGTACTTGCAAGTTCGGATGTAAAGCTGGCAGACAGTTCGAAAGGCCGCGGAAAATCATTCTATCTTTATAAAGTAAAATCAGGAGAAGTATTGAAAACAGTGAGAGATTCCACTGTAGATATGCCCATGATGTTTTTATCTCAATATAAATTAAAGATCAAAAATACAGATTCTATGTATGTATATCTGAAAAAGCTTGAAGGGTATCGTTTTATAGCCAAAGACAGAAACCTTAAGTACCAGTGGTTAAAAGCGGCTCCGGTATATTCTGTTAAAGCTGATAAATAAGTTTTATCTTTGCAGATACAAAATGCTTTGACTCCGCAATGCATAAGACAGTAAATAACATTCGTTTATTGAAAACGGTTGGTATTAGCAATGTCATACTGAGCGAAGTCGAAGTATCTCATAAAAGCAAAACAAAAATTTTTGGAGAAGGATAACCGAAGTTCAGATTTTCTGCATATAGGCAGCAAAATTCTAGAATGGTATAAAAATAATGCAAGAGATCTGCCTTTTAGACAGACAAAAGATCCGTACAAAATCTGGATCTGTGAAATTGTATTTCAGCAGACAAGAATTAATCAGGGGCTGAATCATTATAATAATTTCATTAAACGATTTCCCGATGTAAAAACATTGGCAGAAGCTGAAGAAAACGAAGTTTTACTCTATTGGAAAGGATTGGGATATTATTCCAGAGCGATCAATATTCATAAAGCTGCTCAACAGATCATGAATGATTATCATGGTATTTTTCCTGATCAATACGAAGAAATTTTAAAACTGAAAGGAGTAGGGAAATATACTGCAGCAGCGGTCTCAAGTATATGTTTTGGAGGAAAAATGCCTGCTGTTGACGGGAATTTCTACCGTGTGTTGAGCCGCCTTTTTGCCGATGATTTTGATATTTCAAATTCAAGAGCATTTACCTATTTTTCTGAACTGGCAGCTTTGGTAATGCCGGAAAATGTGGGAGATTTTAATCAGGCCATGATGGATATTGGATCTGAAATCTGTAAACCCAAAAATCCATTGTGTGAAGAATGTCCTGTGAATAAAGACTGTCTGGCATTTTCAATGCAGAAAATTTCCACTTATCCCGTTAAAACAAAGAAAGTAAAAGCAGAAGATCTTGCGCTGACGTATTATTTTGTACACAGAAACGGACAGTTTCTGATCCGTCAGAGAGCGGATGACTTCATCTGGAAGAAATTATTTGAGTTTCCAACAGCTATTCCTTCCGATATGGAACCTTTCATTACCGGTTCAAAAACAGTTACCCATAAGTTGACCCATAAGAACTTAAGCATTGAAATCTGGAATGTTGAGGTAACTTCTGAAAAGATATGGAAGGATTTTGTCGTTGAAAATCAGTACCTGATTACAGACGTTGAAGGCTCTCATGAAAAATCGTTTCCGAAGCCTTTGGAAAATTACATTCAAAACGCTCTGAAAGACTGAAATTTGTCTTCCGAAATCTGAAATCTAATTTGTACTTTTGCAAAATGATTAAAAAAGTCATTTTTATTTTTGTATCGCTGCTTTTAATTTCATGTGGAAAAGACCCTTCGCCAAAACCTTATGGAGAATTGCGTCTTGAATATCCGACACCGAAATACCAAAAGTTTGAAAACGATTGTGCCTATACCTTTGAATATTCGCACTTTGCTTCGATTGCACCAGCCAAAAAACCTTGCTGGTTCTATCTGAACTATCCGAAAATGAAAGCTAAGCTTTTCGTTACCTATTATCCGATACAGAACGACTTTGCTGACCATATTAAGGAAGCCGAGAAAATGGTATATGAGCATACCATCAAAGCCAGTTCCATAGATACAAAATCCTTTGAATACCCTGAAAAGAAGGTGTACGGGAACTTCTATGAATTGAAAGGGCAGAGCGCTTCCAATCTTCAGTTTTACATTACAGACAGTACGAAACATTTCGTGACTGCTTACTTATACTTTAATACGAGACCGAAACCGGACTCTCTTGCGCCTGCGGTGAACTATATCAAAAATGATATGAAACATCTGCTGGACACTTTTGAATGGAAAAAATAATTACTTTTAATATACATTGAAAAATATATGAAACTTTTAGTTGTAGGAAGTGTTGCATTTGATGCAATTGAAACACCATTTGGTAAAACGGACAAAATTTTAGGAGGTGCAGCCACTTATATCGGAATCACTTCATCAATTTTAGGCGTTAAATCCGGAATTGTTTCTGTAGTAGGAGGAGACTTTCCACAGGAACATCTTGATATGTTCACAGACAGAGAGGTAAACATTGAAGGAATTGAAATCGTGAAAGAAGGAAAAACATTCTTCTGGTCCGGGAAATACCACAACGATCTGAATACAAGAGATACTTTGGCTACAGAAGTAAATGTGTTGGAAAATTTTGATCCGAAAATCCCGGATTCAATGCAGGATGCCGAAATTTTATTACTTGGAAACCTACACCCTGGAGTTCAGTTATCTGTACTTGAAAAAATGAACAACCGTCCGAAACTGGTTATCCTTGATACCATGAACTTCTGGATGGATTCTGCATGGGATATCTTAATGGATATGATTGCAAAGACAGATGTTATTACCATCAATGATGAAGAAGCAAGACAGCTTTCAGGAGAATACTCTCTGGTAAAAGCAGCTAAAAAGATCCACACAATGGGTCCTGAATATGTGATCATTAAAAAAGGAGAGCACGGAGCTTTACTTTTCCATGACAATAAAGTATTTGCTATCCCTGCACTTCCGTTAGAAGATGTTTTCGATCCGACAGGAGCCGGAGATACTTTTGCAGGAGGTTTCGCAGCATATCTTGCTAAAAAAGGGAAAATTGATTTCGAAACAATGAAGTCTGCCCTTATCGTAGGATCTGCAATGGCATCATTCACAGTAGAGAAATTCGGAACAGAAAGAATAGAGGAAGTAAATGAAGCGGATATGTTCAGCAGATTGAGACAATTCAAAGAATTAACGACATTTGATGTTGAACTGCAGTAAATAAGTCTTTTTAAGAAATATTTATAATAAAAAATTGAGTGAAATTCGTTAAGAATTCTAAATTTGCAACTTGTTAAAATAGTAAAATGACAAATAAACTAAAAATCACTTTTCTTCTTGGGATTTTCATCATGATATTCTCTTCAAATATGATGAATGCCCAGCTAAAACAAGGAGATTTGGTGGATGGTATTGCCGCTGTTATCGGGGATGAGATTGTATTGGAATCTGATGTAATCGAGCAGATGAATTATGGTAAACAACAGGGAGCTGCCAACACAGACAAATGTGAGTTCCTGGAAAATCTGATCAGCAATAAACTTCTTGTATACGAAGCAAAAAAAGATACGTTAATTGAAAACCGTTCTGCAGCAATCAAAGAACAAGCTAATGCAAAATACCGTCAGATGCTTTCTCAGTTTCCGGATGAAAAAACAATGCTTGCAGCTTATAAGTTCAGAAATGCGTATGAACTGAAAAATGCTATTGAAAAAATAGATACAGACCAGTATTACGGACAGGCAAAGTACCAGAGAGTAACGGATAAAGCAGACGTAACTCCTAATGAGGTAACTGATTTTTACAATATGTATAAAACACAGCTTCCACAGGTAAAGGATGAAGTTACTTTAGCTCAGATTATGATCTATCCGTCACTTACAGAAGCTCACAAACAAGAACTGATCAACAGGTTGAAAAAAATCAAGCAGGATATTATCGGAGGTGAAACTTTTGAAAGCCAGGCAAGAATTTATTCTGAAGATGAAGGATCTGCTGCCAACGGAGGATTATATAAAAATATCAATAAAGGGCAGATGGTGAAGCCATTCGAAGCTGCTGCATTGAACCTTCAGGAAAATGAAATTTCAGATCCTGTTGAATCTGAATTCGGATTCCATATTATTCAGTTGATAAAAAGATCTGGTAAAGTATATGATGCAAGACATATCTTGTTGAAAGCTGTTCCTACCGATGACGAAATTAAAACCGCAAAAGCTAAATTAGACAGTATCAGAGGTCTTATCATGGATGGT
Organism: Chryseobacterium sp. KLBC 52; assembly: GCF_003347605.1. Taxonomy (GTDB): domain Bacteria; phylum Bacteroidota; class Bacteroidia; order Flavobacteriales; family Weeksellaceae; genus Chryseobacterium. Next base: position 113,751 of record NZ_QDFZ01000013.1, read on the forward strand.
AAAATGACGTTTAAAGATGCTGCTTTTAAATTCTCAGACGATAAAAGAACAAAATTCAATGCAGGGATCATTCCTGGAGCTGATGGTTCTGATAAAATTGAAAGAGAAAGTATCCCTGGAACAATCAGCTACGAATTGGCAGGATTAAACAAAGGTGATATCACTACTGCTTTTGAAGACGAAGAGAACAAGAGAAAACAAATCAAGATCATCAAAGTTGAAGATGTGATTCCTTCTCACCAGATTACCCTGGAAACAGATTTCAGCAGAATCAAGCAGATGGCACTGAATAAAAAGAAAAGTGAAATGGTTGAAAAGTTTGTCAACTCTAAGTTGCCGACTACTTTTATTTCCATTGACGGACGTTACGACAGCTGTAACTTTAAGTCTAACTGGAAGAAACAATCCATGACAAAATAAAATCAAAACCTTCAGAATTTCTGAAGGTTTTTTTTATATTAAAGCTTAAGGAATGACTGGTTGTTATAGAAAATATTGACATATTTTTCCCGGAAAACCGTTGTTTTTATTATTTTTACACATGAGCAATTTTATAGATTTTAACGCTGCAAAAAAACTTCATGACATGGAGGCTACACACAATAGAATTTCACACCTTTTTACTATTAAATATCCAATTATCCAGGCAGGAATGATCTGGCATTCAGGATGGAGGCTTGCTTCTGCAGTTTCTAACTGCGGAGGATTAGGAATCATAGGAGCAGGAAGTATGTATCCTGATATCCTGAGAGAAAATATTCAGAAATGTAAACTGGCAACAGATAAACCATTCGGGGTTAATGTGCCGATGTTATATCCTAATATTGATGAAATCATTCAGATCATTCTTGAAGAAGGAGTGAAAATTGTATTCACGTCAGCCGGTAACCCGAAAACCTATACGGAGACCCTTCAGAAAGAAGGAATAAAAGTAGCTCACGTCGTTTCTTCCACCAAATTCGCTGTAAAATGTGAAGATGCCGGAGTAGATGCCATTGTTGCAGAAGGTTTCGAAGCAGGAGGCCATAACGGAAGAGATGAAACCACCACATTCTGTCTTATTCCGAATGTAAAGAAACATATTTCTAAGCCGTTAATCGCAGCCGGAGGAATCGCATTAGGCTCACAGATTAAAGCAGCCATGATTCTCGGTGCAGACGGTGTACAGATCGGTTCCCGCTTTGCGGCTACAACCGAGGCAAGTGCCCATGAAAACTGGAAAAAGAAAATCACGGAACTGCAGGAAGGAGATACCCATCTTACTTTGAAGGAGCTGGCTCCTGTAAGAATGGTTAAAAATAAATTCTTTAATGAACTGGAAGATATCTACGTGAATGGAAGAGATAAAGACGCCTTAATTGCTTCTTTAGGAAGAGCAAGAGCAAAACGTGGAATGTTTGAAGGAGATATGGAAGATGGAGAACTTGAAATAGGCCAGGTTTCAGCTTTGATTGATGAAATTCTTCCGGTAGAAACTGTTTTCAGCCACCTTTTAAGAGAATTTGAAGAAACAAAATTGCCAACTTTTTAAATATAATTTTATTCAATGGCGGGAAGAATAATAGATGTAAAGGGACAAAAATTATATATCGAACACAATAATCAATTTCAAGACAAACCTACGATTGTTTTTCTGCATGATTCATTAGGATCTGTGCAGCTTTGGAGAGATTTTCCAGCCAAACTATCCGAAGCCACACATTGCAATACTTTGGCTTATGACCGTTTAGGTTACGGTAAATCATTTCCAATGTCTACTCATGTAAGACCGGTAAATTATATGGAGCTGGAAGCAGATCTGTTGAATCATCTATTGACTGAAATGAATCTTGATAGGGTTATTCTGTTCGGGCACAGTGACGGGGGAACAATAGCCTTGATTACCGCTGCAAAATATCCTGAAAAAGTAGAAGCTGTCATTTGTGAAGCCGGTCATATCTTTGTGGAAGAGGTAACTTTAAAGGGAGTCTATGACGCCTGGGAAGCTTACAAAACGACTAATCTTCCGGAACGTTTACAGAAATATCATGGGGATAAAGTAGAAATGCTTTTTAAGGCCTGGACCGAAACCTGGACGCGTGAAGATTACAGAACCTGGAATATTGAATATCTCTTAAAAAATATTACTGCTCCATTATTATTTGTTCAGGGAGAAGCTGATGAATACGGTACATTGGATCAGGTAGAAAAAACAGTGACTCAGGTCAGTGGAAGTTCGGAAAAATATATCATTCCCGGAATAGGACACACACCACATAAAGAATCTCCTGAGCTTGTATTAGAGAAAGCTGCGGAATTTATTGGTAAATATTTTTAATCTGAACTTATAAAATATAGTAATAAGACACCTTGTAATCAGGGTGTCTTTATTGATATAAATGATAAATGAAATTGTATTTAAAGTAACTGCAGTTCAGCAGCAATGTTTTCCTTTGCCTGAACTTCATACCTTTTCTTAAAATACTCTGTTTTAAAGATACTCTCTAGTTCGAGAAAATGCTTAAGCACTTTTTTTCGTCCCGGTTTATAAAGGAAATCAGGATAAATAGAATACTCTTTTCTGATATTCTGAGTGTATTCTGAATAAGTTTTAAAATCTTTGCCCAGTACAGAAAGGTCAGCATCCAGAAGATAATTGGTATCCTCATCATCAGAGCTTTGGTGAGATTTTGTAGCCAGAATCTGTGCAGAAATTATCGAAATTATATCTTGATGCATATGAAGTTCAGCAAGCCTTTTTTCTGCCTTGGCAGCACTTTTCTCCTCATTGGCTTTGGAGGTGGCATCATAGATAATATCATGGTAAAACACAGAGAAAGAAAGAGCAGTAAAATCTGAGATAGTATTTCTCACTGCTTCAAGCTCTTTAAACATATTTTCAAGATGAAGAAGATTGTGATAATGCCTGCCTTTTTCAGAATATCTGGTTTCAATCTCTTTCCAAAGACTGTTAATCAATTTCTGATCTTCCGTAAACAAAGAGCAAAGCTGTTCAAATTGATTTTTCAGATTCATAGAAATAAAGATATAAAAAAAAGGAACTTTAAAAAGTTCCCTGATTTGCTTCCAGTACAGCTTTCAGCTCAGCCCAGCCTCCGCCGTTATAACCGTCCTTTAATCCCTGAGCGTTAAGATAATCCAATGCTTTTCCGCTTCTGTTTCCACTTCTGCAGAATAAGATGACAGGTTTTTCAACAGATAGAATCTCATCCTGTCTGTCTTCTACTTCACCTAGAGGAATATTCTTAGCACCATCTATATTACCGTCCATTTCAAGCTCCATTGGCTCACGAACGTCGATTAATTCATAATTTCCGGATTGTATTACTTCTATTAAAGACATAGTTGTTGGTTTAAATATTAAATTAGAAACGAAATTACGCAATTTTTTTTTGAAAAAAATCCTAATAAAAATATAATTTTTCAGAAAAGAAGTCAGCTGTGCTATGAACTTTCCCCAAAATCAAAAGATTGATAAAATAATCTTAATTTTGCAGGGTGAAATTAATGAATGCCGGTGCCGAAAAATATTCCCAACTGATCAAGTCCAAAGCCAAAAGTTTTGGATTCCAGAATTGTGGCATTTCCAAAGCTGATTTTCTCGAAGAAGATGCTCCTCATCTTGAAAAATGGCTGAAGAATAATTATAATGGCGAAATGAAGTATATGGAAAATCATTTCGACAAAAGACTTGATCCCAGACTTTTGGTAGAAGGCTCAAAATCTGTGATTTCACTTTCTTATAATTATTTTCCTGAAGAAAAAATCTCCGTTCTTGAGAATTTTAAAATCTCAAAATATGCCTATGCAGAAGATTATCATGAAGTCATCAAGGAGATTCTTCGTGAAATGGTAGCTGAGCTGCAGGAAGAAATTGGAGAATTTGGTTTTCGGGTCTTTGTAGATTCTGCACCGGTGATGGAAAGAGCCTGGGCGAAAAAATCAGGAATAGGCTGGGTAGGAAAAAATGCCAACCTTATTACCAAGCAAAGTGGCTCTTTTTATTTTCTGGCCGAAATTATCTGTGATCTGGAGCTGATTCCTGATCATGCCACCACAGATCATTGCGGAAGCTGCAGGAAATGTATTGATGCTTGTCCCACAGATGCTATTGTTTCTGAGAAAATTATAGATGGAAGCCGCTGCATTTCGTATGCAACCATAGAACTCAAAAACGAAATTCCGGATTATTTTAAAGATAAAATGGAAGACTGGATGTTCGGATGTGATATCTGCCAGGATGTTTGTCCCTGGAACAGATTCTCCGCGCCTAATAAACAGAGCCGTTTCCAACCCAATGAAGCATTGAAAAACTTCAAAAAAGGAGAATGGAAGGAACTTACCCAGGAAATTTTTTCAGAAATCTTCAGAAAATCTCCTGTGAAAAGAACCAAATTTACAGGACTTAAAAGAAATATTGAGTTTTTACAGAAATCTTCTGACTGATTTTTCTCTGAACTTTTGGTGACAATCCCTCTTTTGGAATTTTTTGAAGTTCCAAACCAGAGCTGATAGTCGACCATTCCTTAAATTTTTCGCTTTAAGGAGGTGAAGATTTACATCAATAAGTTTCTTAAAAAGCCTTTCCTATAAAGAAAAATTGATTTTCAGGAGATCAAAATCTCACCGAAAATCAACGTCTTTTTTGTATTCTTTTAGGAGCTGTTTTTACTCTTACTTTAAACCTTTTTTGGGATTTAGTATTTTTACGCATATTTGTGAATATTTCGTAACTAAATATAGCTAATTTTTCGATTAAAACAAATACTTTTACTAAAAATTAAAGATTAAATTTTATTAAAAAACATGACTGTGAAAACGATATTAATGTATATCCTGAAAGTGCTAGGAATTATTTTAGGAATTGTGATTATTTATGTCATCCTTGGGCTGCTCATTCCCTATATTCCTGTTTCTGCAAAAGATGACGGACAAAAGAAAGAAATTCCCATCTATATTTATACCAACGGAGTGCATACCGATATTGTAATGCCTGTGAAAAACGACCTGCAGGACTGGAGCCGGAAAATTCCTTTTGCCAATACAAAATCAAAAAGAACAGACTATCAGTATATAGGAATAGGATGGGGAGATAAAGGCTTTTATCTTGATACACCTACATGGGCAGACCTGAAATTTTCAACAGCTGTAAAAGCAGCATTCTGGCTAAGTGATTCTGCCATGCACTGTACTTATTATAATACGATGAAAGAAGGAGATGACTGTAAAATGATCATGATCAGCAGAAGTCAGTATGAAAATCTGGTGAAATATGTGGAAGATAAATTTGACAGAGATCCAAACGGAAACTTCATGCTGATCCCTACCAATGCGGTGTACGGCGATAACGATGCCTTTTACGATGCAAAAGGAACTTACAGTTTTCTTTATACTTGCAACACCTGGTCAAATAACGCTTTGAAAGCAGCAGGACAGAAAGCCGCACTTTGGACACCTTCTGATTTCGGAATCTTTCAGCATTATAAATAAAATATGAAGAGAATTTTTTGGTTTTTCACCATCTTTTGGATCTGTTCATGTTCTCAGGAAAGGAAAAATGATATAATAAGAACGGTAGAAACATCAGTAGTTGAAGAAAAGAAACCTGAAGCTGATTTTTCTAAATTAAAAATAAAAGCAGAAGAAGCATTGAAATTCTGTGCTTCAAAGAATCTGAGCAAAGAGTTCTGTATTCTCATTGATATGAGCCTTCACTCCGGCGTTAACCGTTTATTTGTCTGGGATTTTAAAAATAATAAGATTTCGAAAAAATATCTGGTAGGGCATGGATGCGGTTCCAATTCATGGAGTAAAGATGATTCTAAAGCCAATCCCGGATTCAGTAATGAAGACGGAAGCCATCTATCCTCTTTAGGGAAATATAAACTGGAAGGAAGAGGGTACAGCGATTGGGGAATCAATGTCAAATACCTGATGCACGGCCTTGAAGAAACCAACAGTAATGCTTTAAAAAGATTTATTGTCTTTCATTCCTGGAATCTGATGAGTGATACTGAAACTTTCCCAAACGGATCTCCTGAAGGCTGGGGTTGCCCGACCGTTTCCAACAACGCGATGAAGGAAATAGATCCGATGATTCAAAAATCAGAAAAACCGGTCCTGATGTGGATCTATAATTAAACCTTTGTTATACCTTTGTTTTCATAACAATCCTGTTAATTGATTCTGTCTTATGAAACATACTCTTTTCAGAGAACAACAACTCAATTGTGATATAGAAACGGCCTGGAAATTCTTTTCCTCGGCCAATAATCTTTCCGAAATTACCCCTAAAGATATGGGCTTTGTTGTATTGACAGAAATGGAAAACGATGAAATCTATGAAGGAATGCTCATCGATTATTATGTTTCGCCATTATTCGGTATCAAAATGAAGTGGCAGACGGAAATCACCCACGTAGATTTTCAGAAAAGTTTCATTGACTTTCAGAAAAAAGGGCCGTACAAACTATGGAACCACCACCATGAATTTATTCCCAACGAAGATGGTGTTCTGATGCGAGACACCATAGATTATGAACTTCCCATGGGTTTTTTAGGGGAAATTGCCCATGGTCTTTTCGTGAAAAAGAAACTGGAACATATCTTTGATTACCGTTTCAGAGTACTCCGTAAATTATTTTAACTATTCAATTTTAGTAATTCAATAGGAACGGGCTTTAGCCCGTTTAAAAAACGATAACCCATATTCCATTGGCTTTAGCCAAAACTTTTAAAGATTCTAGTTGGATTCCTTGGAATGAAAGACTTCATGAATATACTTCGCATTCTATTTTTCATTCCGTAGAAATCCCAATACGAATGAGTAGAATTATTCCTCCATTGTTTAAGTTTTTTTAACAGTTCAATGGCCGGATTTCCCGGTAAAAATCCCTAATTTTGCCGAACTATCGTTTTTTACTTAAAAACTAATGTGTTCTGGTTTGGCATGGCAGGTCTGAGGTCATTTTTCATATTCTATATCCTACTGGTTTTTTCCCTTTTCAATTCGAATTGGGCAGAAAAATCGTTGCAGAATATTCCGCATGTCCCGCCTGTAACCAATATTCATGTTCTGGATGTTTACGAAGAGGCAGATATGAATACGCATGCATTGCCAGCGGCTGCCAAAATTGTAAAACATTCAGTTAAAAAAAATGATCCTGCCATTGCAGATTTTTCAGGAATTTTAAAAGTTATTCCAAAAGTTACGCTTCCTGAGATTGCAATTTCTATTATTTGTGGAGTTAAATCCTTTCTCCATCTCCTCCAGTTGTACTAGATTTAAGTTTTTGAAAACCAAATCATTTTAACGGAAATCTTATAACTTAAACATTTAAAAATGTATTTTAAAACTGTAATAATTTGCATTCTTGCAACATTATTCGCTGTGTCATGCAGTAAAGACAAGGAGAAAAACAATAAAAGAGATAAAGAAGTTCCTGTGCTGGAAATCAAGGAAAAGGATACATTGGTGAGCAACCAGTTTGTGACCGATATCCAGGCAAAAAAGAATGTGGAAATGCGTTCCAGAATCGGAGGAATTATCCAGCATATCTATGTCAACGAGGGACAGTTTGTACATCAGGGACAGGCTTTATTCAAAATCAATGATGCGGAACTTCAGATGGAACTTCTGAAAGCCAATGCAGCTTTAAAACAGACTGAAGCAGACGTTCGCATTGCAGAAGTAGAACTAAAGCAGATTCAGAGTCTTCATGCTAAAAAATTTGTGGCCAACAATGAATTGGAAATGGTGAAAGCAAAACTATCATCTGCCAAAGCAAAACACGCCTTTGCCGATGCAGAAAAGAGAACAGTTCTTCAGAAAATAAGCTTTACAAGAATTACAGCACCTTTTGATGGAGTGATTGATGTGATTCCTCATAAAGACGGAAGTTTGGTGGAAAACGGAACTTTATTAACTACCCTTTCCCAATTGAACGAAGTCTATGCCTATTTCTCCATTCCTGAAAATTTATATTTTGAGCTTTTAGCTAATGATAAAATTGGAAGTCATCAGAAGATTGAGCTAACCCTTCCGAATGGAGTTAATTACCAGTTCAACGGAGCTTTGAAAACAGCCGAAGGCGAAATCGACAGAACCACTGGTTCTATCAGATATAAAGTACTTTTCCCGAATCCGGACCGTTTGATCAAGCACGGTACTTCCGGGAAGCTTATCATTTCTGAACAACAGAATAATGCGATCCTTATTCCACAAAAATCTACTTTCTCCATCCAGGATAAGACCTATGTTTTTGTAGTAGATAAACAGAATAAAGTGAAAATGACCAATATTAAGATCGGAACTACTTTAAGAGATTCTTATATGGTAGAAAGTGGTCTTAAAAAAGGAGATTTAATCATTTATGAAGGGACTCAGTCTTTGAAAGATGGTGATATTATCAAAATCAAAAAGAAATATTAACCTTTCATAATCTTTAAATCAACTAACTATGGTAGAAATGTTTATAAGACGAAAGGTTCTTTCGTTGGTTATTTCCATATTATTTGTATTGCTGGGAATTATGGCCCTGCTGAAAATGCCGATCACCCAGTTTCCCGATATTGTACCGCCTTCAGTAACTGTTACTGCAAAATATACAGGAGCGAACGCTGAAGTGTCTGCCAATGCCGTAGCTCTTCCTCTGGAACGTGCGATCAATGGGGTGCCGGGGATGACGTATATGTCTACGGTAACCTCCAATGACGGTCTTACCCTTATTCAGGTTTTCTTTGAAGTAGGAACAGATCCTGATGTGGCGGCAGTAAACGTTCAGAACAGGGTAACGACTATTTTGGATGAACTTCCCGAAGAGGTAATCAGAGCCGGAGTAACTACTGAAAAAGAGGTGAACAGTATGCTGATGTACCTTAACATCACCAGTGCAGATCCTAGCCAGGATGAGCAGTTCATTTATAACTTTACAGATATCAACGTCCTTCAGGAGTTGAAACGAATTGATGGAGTAGGGCGTGCTGAAATTATGGGGCAGAAAGAATATTCGATGAGAGTATGGCTGGATCCTCAGAAAATGGCCGCTTATAATATTTCAGCAGATGAAGTGATCACTTCCCTGCAAAAACAGAATATTTCCGCAGCACCAGGAAAAGTAGGGGAAACCTCTGGTAAAACCTCCAGCCAGCTTCAGTATGTAATCAAATACAAAGGAAAGTTTTTTGAGCCAAAACAATATGAAGAAGTTCCCATCAGATCTGATGTGGATGGAACCATTCTGAAGCTTAAAGATATTGCGAAAGTAGAATTCGGAGCAATGAACTACGGAATGGTATCCAAAACAGACGGAAGACCTTCAGCATCGATCATGATGAAACAACGTCCCGGTTCCAACGCTTCCGAGGTTATTGAAAGTGTAAAGGCAAAAATGGAAGAATTAAAAGTCACATCTTTCCCTCCCGGAATGGAGTATAACATGGCTTATGATGTTTCCCGATTCCTGGATGCCTCTATCAGCGCGGTATTGACAACCCTTATCGAAGCCTTTATTCTGGTAGGAATTGTAGTATTTATCTTCCTTCAGGACTGGCGATCTACATTGATTCCTGTACTGGCTGTACCGGTAGCGTTGGTTGGAACTTTTGCATTCATGAATATGCTGGATTTCTCTGTTAACCTTTTAACATTGTTTGCGTTGGTTCTTGCCATCGGAATTGTTGTTGATAATGCCATTGTCGTCGTTGAAGCCGTCCATGTGAAAATGGAAGAAGGAATGAATGCGATGGATGCCACCATTAGTGCCACCAAAGAAATTGCGGGAGCTGTAGTAGCGATTACCATTGTGATGTCTGCGGTATTTATTCCCGTAGCATTCCTGGATGGTCCGGTAGGTGTATTTTACCGTCAGTTTTCATTAACGCTGGCCATCAGTATCGTGATTTCCGGGGTAAATGCATTGACGCTTACTCCGGCACTTTGTGCGATTATTTTAAAACCTCATGATCATCATAAGAAGAAAACCATCATCGACAGGGCTTTCCAGAGTTTCAATACAGGATTTGAAAGACTGACGAATGGTTATGTAGGCATTTTATCAAAATTTGCCACAAGAACTACAGTGACTTTTGGGCTGTTATTCTTATTTGTAGGGCTTACTTTTGTGACCAGCAAATTCCTTCCAACCGGATTTATTCCAATGGAAGACCAGGGAATGGTATATGTAAGTGTAACCACTCCGCAGGGAGCAACAGTAGAAAGAACAGAAAAGGTGCTGGATGAAGTGACGGTGATTGCCAAGAAGATTAAAGGAGTGGAAAACGTAACCACACTTGCAGGATACAGCATCGTAACAGAAATTGCAGGTTCTTCTTACGGAATGGCGATGATTAACCTTAAAGACTGGAAAGAAAGAAATATTTCAGTGAATGATCTGATCGCGGAACTTTCAGACAAAACAAAAAGCATTGCAGATGCTCAGATTGAAATTTTTGCTCCACCAACCGTTCCTGGTTTCGGTAATACCAGCGGTTTTGAATTACGTTTACTGGACAGAACCGGAGGAACGATTGAAAATACAGATAAGATCACGAAGGATTTTGTTAAGAAATTAAACGAAGCTCCCGAGTTGCAGAATAACTTTACCAGTTTTGATGCTACTTTCCCGCAATACATGATCAATGTAGATTATGATATGGCAGCGAAGAAAGGAGTTTCGGTAGACAATGCGATGTCTACGCTACAGACCATGCTGGGATCTTATTATGCCACGAATTTTATCCGTTTCAGTCAGATGTATAAAGTAATGGTCCAGGCAAGTCCGGAGCACAGAGATACCCCGGAAAGCATTCTGAATTTATATTTAAAAAATGATAAAGGTGAAATGGTTCCTTTCTCAACTTTCATCACCATTGAGAAGGTATACGGACCTGAAGTACTGACAAGGTACAATATGTATATGTCTGCGATGATCAACGGAGAACCAGCAGACGGTTACAGTTCCGGTGATGCCATTGCAGCCGTAGAACGTGTAGCCAAAGAAACACTGCCAAGAGGATTCGATATTGAATGGTCGGGGATGACAAGGGAAGAGATCTTATCAGGAAACCAAACCGTTTATATCTTCGCGATCTGTCTTTTATTCGTGTATCTTTTATTAGCAGCACAATATGAAAGTTTCCTTCTTCCAATGCCGGTATTATTAAGCCTTCCGACAGGAATTTTCGGATCTTATATCGCATTGGTGGCTGCGGGGCTGGATAACAATATTTATGCGCAGGTAGCATTGGTCATGCTGATTGGGCTTCTGGCCAAAAATGCTATCCTGATCGTAGAATTTGCAGTAGCAAGAAACAAACAGGGATTTGATATTGTTCCGGCAGCTATTGAAGGCGCAAGACAGCGTCTGAGACCTATTCTTATGACTTCTTTTGCGTTCGTAGCGGGACTTATCCCATTATGTATCGCATCAGGAGCAGGAGCAATTGGTAACCGTTCCATTGGTACTGCTGCGGCAGGAGGAATGTTAATTGGAACCATCTTCGGACTGGTGGTGATTCCGGGACTGTATATATTCTTTGCAAAACTTGAAAATAAGAAGAAAGATGAAAAGATTAAATCATAGAAATATATTGTATGGAATTGCATCACTGAGCCTGGTTTCGTGTGCTGTTCCCAAAGTAACGGAGCTGAAAAAAGCCCAGGAATTACCAGAGGAAATCATCAAAGCTGACAAAAATAAATCTCCGGATGAATTCCAGCAGATCAATCTGAAGGCTTACTTTACAGATCCGCAGCTTCTTGAGCTTTTTGAAAAAGTAGTTCAGGCTAATCCGGATTTTCAGATTGCCCAGCAAAGAGTGGAGATTGCCAACAGCTTCCTTCAAAGATCAAAGATGGACCTATTACCATCTCTTGAAGTGGGAGTACAGGCTTCCGGTGACCACTACGGAAAATATACAATGGAAGGTGTTGGAAACTATGATACCAATCTTTCCCCTAATATTACCGAAAATCAGAAAATTAACCGGGATTTTACTCCTAATTACTGGCTGGGAGCAAGAAGCAGCTGGGAAATTGATGCCTGGGGAAAACTGAAAAATAAGAAGATTGCAGCTCAGAAGAAATATCTGGCTTCCACTGAAGGATTAAGATTATTGCAGGTAGAACTTTTCACCGATATTGCCAATCTGTATTACCAGTTGGTAGCGTTGGATAATCGTCTTGCTATTTATCAGAAGAACTATAAACTTCAGCAAAGAGCTTTTGAAATTGTTCTGGCTCAACGTGAAGTGGGAAAAGCCACGGAATTGGCAGTTCAGCAGTTCAAAGCTCAGAATAACAACTGGCTGGCAGAGATTGAACACATCAGGGTAGAAATTGTTACGGTAGAACAGGCAATCACTACTTTGACAGGAAGCTACGGCGGAGAAGTAAAGCGCGGAAAAATACTGATGCCTACCAATATGGAAGTGTTGAATAAAACCATCAACGTAGAAAATGTGATTCATTCCAGACCGGATGTAGCTGCAAACTATTATGTCTTGGAAGCTTCTCAGGCTGATGCGAAAGCTGCAAGAGCTGCTTTTTATCCTAAAATTGATCTGGGTGCAGGTTTCGGACTGAATTCGTTTTCTGTAGAAACGTTCTTCAAACCAAGTTCCCTTGCCGGGCAGTTGTTAGGAGGATTAATGGTTCCTGTTTTCAATAAAGGACAGTTGAAATATGAATTTAAAGTAGCGAGCAAAGAGCAGGAAATTGCTTTTTTAAACTATCAGAAAAGTATTACCACTGCTTTTAATGAACTTCAGTCGATTCTGAAACAAACCAAGATCTATGAACGTGTTCTGAAACTGAAATCAGAAGAAGTAGGTTTCCTTGACCGTGGTGTTGAGGTTTCCAACGATCTGTATCTTACAGGATATGCCAATTACTTTGAACTGATCAATTCTCAGAAAAGCAAATTAACTGCTGAGCTGGATTTACTGCAGTTTCAGCACCAGAATACCAGAAATAACGTCCTGCTTTTTAAAGCACTGGGAGGGAAACTGGATTAATTTTTACTTTTTTTTACGATGAAGGAAGCTGTCTTTTCAGGCAGCTTCTTTTATGTTTTAATCCGATTCTACGGATTCCCGTAATGCTAATTGAAATAATTCCAGGATCTTGCGTACAATCTAACTTTTACAAGTTGAGTTAACTTTTTTTATATGTCCCTAAAAAAAGAGACTGTCCTCATGGGCAGTCTCTTTGTGTATGATTTAAAAACACATCTGCTTGTACAGCAAATACATTTTATAAGTACATATTATTTAACAAGCTGAATTTCAACAGCAGAAAATCCTTTGGGAGATTTCTCTTTCTCGAAAGATACCTTATTTCCTTTTTTCACCGGTTCTGCACAGTTGTTATTGTGGAAGAAAATGTTTTCTTTGGAATTATCTTCCGTAATGAAACCATATCCTTTTTCGCTCAGGAAAGTAACAATTCCTGTTTTTCTTGGATCTTCTTCAATGATAGGTGCAGCACCCAATTGAATGTCATCAAGGTTTACTTCCTGTCTTTGTTCAGGTGGAGTAGAAGTTAATCTTCCGAATTCGTCTACATACATGAAGACATCCTCCGCTCCTTTGTTGTTGTTCGTTTTACGTTCTTCGCGTCTTAGCGCCTTTTCTTTTTGCTTTTGAATTTTTTTCTTGAAATTTTCCTTTTTAGAAAAAGAATCTGCCATAAATTATTTTTAGTATTTAGTTTCTATAAATTAAATTGGTTCAATCTGGTCTGTTTCAGACCTATAAAGCCCGCCGATGTTTCCTGTTTTGGATATTTCCAATCATACAGAGCTTTAAAATTCCGACAAGTATTGTTCTTAATAGAAGAATAAAAGTTAAAAATATGGCTGCTCAAAAGGCAAAGACTGAATAAAAAATATTCGGGTCGTTACAGAAAACAAAGTAGTGACTTAGTTTATAATATGCAAATATACAACAATAAAATGAATAATCAGGTTTTAAATGATTGATTATCAGAAATGGTTTTAATTGATAATTTATATTTTGCAGGAAACATATCATAGAAGTTGTAATAATTGTATAAAAAAATCCTCAGAAGCCTGAGGATTATAAAAAAATATATTAAAAATGAAGTGGTGGTGCGTGATACGGGAGGAAGGTATCAAATGTTATGCCTAAAATTGACGCAGGTTTGTGAATTATCCAAAAGTGTTTAACTGAAATGGCGTGTACCGAAGCGTATCTGGCTGGTAAATAACATTCTATTAACAACTATTGTTTACATAAAATAATAAACATTTTTCTTTTGGTTTAAAAATAATAAATAGAAATTCCCGAAAATTTCACCACGTTGAGGCAGTTTTTATTATTGACCTTTGTCTCATTAACATTTAAATATAAAAATATGTCAACACAAAATGTACAAGGGAAAGTTGTTTTAATTGCCGGAGGAGGTAAAAATTTAGGAGGATTATTAAGCAGAGATTTTGCTTCCAGGGGGGCAAAGCTGGCCATCCATTATAACAGCGAAAGCTCAAGAGCCGAAAGTGAAAAAACACTGGCTGAAGTACAGGCATTAGGAGCTGAAGCATTCTTATTTCAGGGAGATCTTACCAAAGTAGACAATATCACGAAGTTTTTTGATGAAACCATTTCCCGCTTCGGAGGAATCGATATCGCAATCAATACCGTAGGCATGGTTCTTAAAAAGCCATTTTCAGAAACTACAGAAGCTGAATATGATACCATGTTCAATGTCAATTCAAAATCTGCTTATTTCTTTCTGCAGGAAGCTGGTAAAAAACTGAACGATCATGGGAAAATCTGTACCATTGTCACTTCACTGCTGGCGGCTTACACAGGACTATATTCTACGTATGCAGGAGCAAAAGCACCGGTAGAACATTTTACAAGAGCGGCATCCAAAGAATTCGGGACAAGAGGTGTTTCCGTAACAGCGGTAGCACCAGGTCCTATGGATACTCCTTTCTTCTACGGACAGGAAACCGATGATGCCGTGGCGTATCATAAATCGGCATCCGCATTGGGAGGGCTCACAGATATTAAAGATATTGCTCCGCTGGTAGAATTCCTGGTAACAGAAGGCTGGTGGATTACCGGACAGACCATTTTTGCCAACGGTGGCTATACAACGAGATAGTATATTGTAAAAACTATTTAAAAAAGAAACTCACTGAAAACAACTTTCAGTGAGTTTTTTATGATAAAAGAAATAAGAAAATTAAGTGGTTTTAATCTTTCTTTTCTCCAGTATACTTTTGATGATAAAGAATAATCCAAGAAGAACAAACGGAATACTCAGGAGCTGGCCCATATTCAGACTCATTCCATGTTCGAATTCTACCTGATCCACCTTGATAAATTCAATAAGGATTCTCATGATGAAGATCAACAGAATACTGATTCCAAAGTAAAACCCTTTTCCGATCTTAAAAATATTTTTCCTGTAAATAAAATACACCGCAAGGAAGATTATAAAATAAGAGATGGCTTCGTAAAGCTGGGCAGGATGTCTTGGAAGATTATCCACCTGACGGAATATAAAAGCCCATGGTACATCGGTAGGTGTTCCTATAATTTCCGAATTCATGAGATTGGCCAGCCTGATAAAAGTACCTCCCAGCGGAAGTACAATTGCTATGGCATCCAGAACGGTCATGAACGGGATAGAATACTTTCTCGCATAGATGAGAAGCATAATCACCAGACCAATACCGCCACCATGACTTGCAAGACCTGCAAATCCTGTAAAATGATAGACTCCATCCGGTCCTTTCTGAATCGGTAAAAATATTTCAAGCGGGTGCTGTGAATAATACTCAAAATCATAAAAAAGACAGTGACCTAATCGGGCGCCTACCAGAATTCCTATCAGTGCATAGGAGAATAGCGCTTCGTGGGCCTGTGAACTCAGACCTTCTTTTTTATAAATTCTTTTTAAAATATTGAGAGATAAAACAAGTCCCGCAAGGAATAATAATCCGTAATATTTAATGGGAAGTCCTAAGATATTGACGACTTCGGGATTAACATCCCAGTTGATATATAATAAATTCATTGCTGCAAAGATAAGAAAATAGGATTTTCTGAACAGAATGATGACGTTTTGCCATGGTATGTTTTGATTTATAACATGTTATATGAGGTCCTGGAAGAAGCTCATCCCTGTGAAAATGAATATAATTTAAAATGATTCTTGATGAAATAGTTGGTAACTTTAACCTACCACCAAAATAAAAGTTATGCATCATCAGCTCGAGAAACATTATGTAAACAGAGTAGGCTGGCTTCGTGCAGCGGTATTGGGCGCAAATGACGGCTTGTTATCTACTACCAGTATCGTTATAGGAGTTGCAGCTGCAGAGCCGGAACGTCATATCATTATTCTTGCTGCATTGGCAGGGATGATTGCCGGGGCAATGTCTATGGCCGCCGGTGAATATGTTTCTGTAAGCTCGCAGGAAGATACAGAAAAAGCAGATTTACTCCGCGAAAAACGTGAACTTGAAGAAATGCCGGAAATAGAACTTAGAGAACTGGCCAAAGTATATGAGAAAAGAGGTTGTACCAAAGAAACCGCCATGCAGGTAGCTATTGAACTTACGGAACATGATGCTTTGGGAGCACATGCCCGTGACGAGTTGGGAATTAATGAAATAACGCAGGCTAAACCTTTGGTAGCAGCAATGGCTTCATTCGGTTCATTTGCGGTGGGAGCTTTATTGCCATTTATGGTGTCTCTTTTGGCTCCTCTTCAACAAATGGTCTATTTCCAATATGGATTTTCAATCATATTTTTAATGCTTTTAGGCGCAATTTCAGCAAAAGCTGGAGGTTCCAGTATTAAGATTGCTGTATTGAGAATATGTTTCTGGGGAACTGTTGCAATGGGAATTACAGCCCTCGTAGGACATATTTTCGGAGTTAATGTAGCATAAATATGATGATAATAGCGCTTGTAAATATTAAAATTTTACACGGTTTTTTACACGGTGGTAAAATTTAATAGATTATAGTATAAAATAAAACCTCTGAAATCTTTTAATTTCAGAGGTTTTTTGTACCCATAACCGAAGAGATAACGAAACATTTGGTAGAAGATTTGGAAAGAATTGTAGAATTACATAATCCTGTCAAGTGAACTTGACAGGACGCTATCCAAACTCCTTTTTTATTGATATAGAAAATATTTTAGAAATATGTATTTGAAAATGAATTATTTATATTTTTGTTTGAATTTTGTTGATAATTTTTAATATTTCGATACAAAAAATGAACCTCATTGACTTATAGATTATTACTGTTTTTGAGGGATGGCTAAATGACAACTACTTGAGAAACTGGTGATTACTAATCCAAAGGTAGTTGTATTTATAATTTGAACCAAATAAAAAAAAAATCAACTTTTTCAATTTCATCTAGTCTTTATTAATAGCTACCCGTTTGAGGCTTTTCTATCGTAAATGTTTTGGTTTAAGATTCAGCGCTGCACTTTCTACGACTTCCTCTATGCGCTTTTGTCTGGTTTCCTGTTTTCTGACGAGGATAATCCAGCTCAATATTATTTTTCTTGTTGATTTGCTCAAACTTAGGAAATAATCTTTTGAGCCATTATGTTTTTCGAATGCAAGCTCTAAGTCGTTCGGAACGATCACTTCTTCTATTTCATCTAAGATTGTCCAATATCCGTTCTGTTTTGCTATTTCAATACTTTCGAAGCCCTGTTGTGTCATTCTTTTGCTGTCAATGAGCTTCTGAACTTTTTCCTTGTTGATTTTTGACCAGTTGCTTTTAGGTTTACGTTTGGTAAAAAACTGCATAAACGAGATGTTGTTAATCTTTTTCGTTGTGCTATCAATCCAACCGAAGCAAAGAGCTTCGTCAACGGCTTCACTCCAACTTAATGAAGGAATATTTGATTTTTTTGTATGATAGACAAGCCAAACAGATTGTCTGGACTGATGGTTTTTTTTCAACCATTGTCTCCAATCTGCTTGGCTTTGCGGACAATATGTTTCAATTTCCTTATGATGCATTCTCTTGTGTTAACCATTTTAAAATTGAACGGTTCACTTCCTCCGGTTTTTCCTGCTGAATCCAATGACCGCAGTCTAAACTGACGATGTCCAGATTAGGGACGATATTTTTCAGGTTTTCAGACTTTGGAATCGTATCCTGTTCTCCATATATCATCAAAGTTGGCTGATGAATGATTGGCTTTACATCTGCCATCAGGTGCCAGTTTCTATCAAGGTTTCTGTACCAATTTATAGCTCCGGTAAATCCAGATAATTCAAAGGCAGAAACGAATACAGATAGCTCATTGTTTTCCATTAGGGGCTTCCCAAAAGGTTTTTCTGCTCTTGCGAGATTTATCATTAGCATTCCCGGAGCAGGTGGAGCGGGAGGTACATCTTTGCGAAATATGTTTCGCATGAATTGAGGTATGTTTTCATTCATTATAGAATCCGCAACTCCCACTTTTTTGTTGAAATGAACAAAATAGAAGTCTTCTCCAAATATGGTTTCCATAAATTCAATCCATGGTTGTTCTCCGCGCTCCTGATATGGCAGAGCTAAATTTATTATCTTATTAACCCGTTCAGGATACAATAGTGCCAGATTCCAGACAACATTTGCACCCCAGTCATGACCGACGAAGGTGGCATCCTTGTATCCGTAGTAGTCGAGTAGAGCAATAAGGTCACCCGTCAGGTGCTTTATATCATAATCAGTTACTTCAGTTGGGCAAGATGAGTTACCATAGCCACGTTGATTTGGGACAATGACATGATAACCTGCTGCAACAAGAGCTGGTATCTGAAAACGCCAAGAAAATGCATGTTCTGGAAAACCGTGACAGAGAACAATCGGTTTGTCTGAATTTTGTTTTCCTGCTTCAAATACTTCTAATACCACATTGTTAACTGAGATCATAGTAGGCTTTGGAAATTCGGTTTGATTGGATGTTGTACTGTGTAAGTCTCTCATGTTTTTATTGTTTAATAAATAATTGTGAGACAAATTTAAGTCTGGTTTGTGACAACATGATGTCAGTAGTCAAAAGTCCTTTACTGATAACTATCAAAATATTTCTGTAAACTCATGTTGCGGTTCAAGTTTTACGAACAGAAAGAAAATACTATACATGAGTGATAGGAGTAGCATCCCTTTGCTCAGTAAAAGATATAGGCATAGACATGTCCAAAAGATTAACTTTTTCTTATAAAGTCGTAATCTAATAAAAGTCTTGGAACAGATTGTACCAATGTATTTATTTCTGGTTATAATTATTTTAAATGTTTTAAGGCTATTTTACTTTTCAGTCATCCTATATATAGATACAATTAAATTAATCAGTACACACTATTTAATGACGATGAGCAAGCAATTATTATTTTAACCAAGAATGGAATTCAGGTAAATGAGAAGGAAGCTAAAATTATATTGGAATTACTATATTTAATTTCCAAAAATTACGATAAGCCAAAAGAGAAAGAAATATTAGAACCTTAATGGTATTTCAAACCAAGCTTAAATGCCGATGAAATCTCTGATAGAGCACTTTTAGACTGTCAATTTCAGATAGACTAAGGTTTTCATACGGGAAAAATCAAACCATAAAATATCAGACTGTAAAAGTTTGATATAGAGTTTTTTGTGGGCATAAAAAAAGAGACAACTATCAAGTAGTTGTCTCATTAAGTACCCAGGACCGGGATCGAACCGGTACTCCTAAGAACTGGTGTTTGAGACCAGCGCGTCTACCAATTCCGCCACCTGGGCTTGATGTTGATTACAAACGTGATGTTTGTTTCAAATTGGTGTGCAAATATAGGAACTTTTTTCAATGTTCAAAAGATTTTTGAAGATTTTTTTTAAAAATTAAGTTCCAAACCATCGTAGGCAAGGTGTATTCCGGATGGAAGCTGCTTATCTTCAATATCATGCAGCCCTAAGTGATGACTGATGTGTGTTAAAAATAATTTCTTCGGCTTTAGCTCATCAAACAATTTAATCACATCCGGAAGGATAAAATGAGCAGGATGGGGATCAAATTTTCTGATGCAGTTTAAGATCAGAATGTCAAGATCCTTTAATTTTTCCTTCTCCGTTTCAGAAATAAATCCGGCATCCGTAATGTAAGCCAGTTTTTTAAACTTATATCCAAACACGGTAATTTTATAGTGAATCACCTCCACAGGAGTGATTTCCGTATCCAGTACCTGAAAAGGTTTATTTTCAATTTCGTGAAGTTCAAAAGCGGGTGCACCGGGATACCTTACATCTGCAAAAGCATAAGGAAACCTGTTTTTTATTTCATGAGCCACTCTTGAATAGCAGTAGAGCGGAACATCTTTTCCACTTTTAAAAATCAGAGGGCGCATATCGTCCAGCCCGATCACGTGGTCATTATGTTCATGGGTAATCAGTGCAATGTCTACGGTATGTTCATGGTTGGTAAGCATTTGCTGCCTGAAATCCGGACCGCAGTCGATCAGTATTTTTTTATTTTCCTCCGTAGTAACCATCACGGAAGAGCGTAAACGTTTGTCTTTGGGATTTTCCGAAGTACACACTTCACATGTACAGCCTATAACGGGTACACCTTGAGAAGTACCAGTTCCTAAAAATTTCAACTTCATTTTGTTTTGAGGTTGGTTTAATTTTGGTAAATTTACAAAAAATTTCATGTCCTAATGTATCAGAAACTAACTCCTAAACAAAAAGCATTAACAATTAATCTAGATCCTACTATTTATGGTACTTTCGCAGAAATTGGAGCCGGGCAGGAGACTGTTCGCCACTTTTTTAGAGCAGGGGGAGCTTCCGGTACGATTGCTAAGGCAATGTCTGCTTATGACAAAGATTTTAGTGATGCCATCTACGGAAAGGAAGTAAAAAACAGGTACGTTACCCAGAACAGGCTTCGCAAAATGCTTCGATATGAAGTAGCTTTGATTGAAGAAAGAATTTCAAGAGATAATAATCCCGATAGAAAATTCTTTTCTTATGCCAATACGGTAACTACTATCAATTTTGACAAAACTGTAAAAGGTCACGGTTGGGTAGGGATTCGTTTTCAAACCAAAGAAAATGAAGATTACAATGAGATCGTAATCCACGTAAAATTCAAAGAAAATGATGCTACACTTCAGCAGGAAACCTTAGGGAATCTGGGCGTGAATCTTATTTTCGGAGCCTTTCATTATTTTGATAATCCAAGAACTTTGGTAGAATCTCTTTACGATGATATTGCAAAAGATAATCTGGAAATTGATATGATCGACTTCAGTGGACCTGCTTTTGCCTATGTTGATAACAGACTGATGTCTCTTCAATTGGTAAAGAATGGAATGACCGACGCGGTGATCTTCAATTCACAGGGGAGCAACATGCTTCCGGCAGATGTTCTGTACAAGAAAAATATTTTCGCGGTAAGAGGAAGTTTCAGACCTGTAACGAAAGTGAACATTGATATGCTTAAAAACGGGATGGATATGTTCTTCAAAGATGCTACCTGTACTCATGAAGAAACAGAGGTTCTTATTGAAATCACCATTTCCAATCTAAGAGCAGACGGAGATATTGATGAAAGAGATTTCCTGGATAGAGTAGACATTCTTGCAAAACTTGGGTACACGGTTATTATTTCAAACTTCTCTGAATATTACAGACTGATTGATTACTTTGCATCTTACACAAGTGGAGATATCGGAGTAGCAATGGGAGTAAACAATATGTTGATGGTATTCGATGAGAAATATTATAAAAATCTCTCAGGAGGAATTCTTGAAGCATTCGGTAAGTTTTTCAGAAACGGAATGAGAGTATATCTGTATCCTTATAAAGATCCTGAAACACATCAATTACTGGATTCTTCCAACCTGAAAGTGGAAGAAAACCTGAAAGAATTATACAAATATTTCAAACACAACAACCGTATTGTAGATATTACCAACTATAATCCGGAGTTTTTGGAGATTTATTCCAGAGAAATATTGAGAAAAATTGCATGTTGTGTGAAAGGCTGGGAAACTCAGGTACCGGAAGGCGTAGCAGAAATGATTAAAGAGCGCGGAATGTTTGGATATAAAGAAGAACTTTCCCTAAAACAATTCTCTTAAAATATAAAAACAATGTCAGAATTAAAGAAAAGACTTTCCTCAATTCTTGAAAGTCCTAAACATAATACAGAAGAAAAACTTGAAAAAGTCTGCCACCTGTTGGATCAGGAGATTCCTTATTTCAACTGGACGGGTTTCTATTTCAAAAACGGAGACAAGGATGAGTTGATTTTAGGCCCTTATGTAGGAGCGCCAACAGATCATACCATTATTCCTTACGGTAAAGGGATTTGCGGGCAGGTTGCGGTTTCCAATGAGACCTTTGTAGTTCCTGATGTACATGAAGAAAGCAATTATTTAAGCTGTTCTATCGATACAAAAGCAGAAATTGTAGTTCCGATTTTTAAAGACGGGAAAAATATTGGTCAGATCGATATTGATTCTCATACCATCGATCCTTTCACGAAAGAAGACCGTGAATTGCTAGAATGGCTTTGTAACGAAGTTTCTAAGATTTTGTAATCAAAACTTACTATAAACAAATAAAACTCCGGCTGAAACAGCCGGAGTTTTTTATGGATTATTAGTGGTAATCACAAACATAAGTAAAGGTTCATCGCCCGTGTTTTCAACAGAATGATATCCTATGGAGCTGATGGCTGTAATATCTCCTTTCTGAAGTGTTTTCTTACGTATGGGGCCATCTGTTCCTGTTCTTTCACGATATTCTCCGGTTCCGTGCACTACAACGTACAATTCCTCTTCATTTCTTAGATTGTGCGTGTGGAATCCTGATTCATCTCCTTTATTCAGTAAAACCATGTAGGCCGCCAGGCGGTTATTGGCCAGTTCTTCCTGATCAAACATCTGTATCATATAAACCGTTCCGTTTCCTCCATACATATTTTCGCGTTTTTCTAGTCGTGTAATGCTTCTTTCTTCTTTTTCAAACGCCATTACATACAGATTGATGTATTTTGAAACTTCCTGTATCACGTAATCGAATTCTTCTCCTTCAGATAGTATAACTGTGCCAGACATGTGAATTGAATATTTAAAGTTTAAAGTTTTGGGTCTAAAGTTGATCGTGAAAATTAGCTTTGCTGCATCAAATGAATTTCCGCCAATAGTTCTTTAAAATAATTCTCGCATTTGGCAATATGGGTTCCATACCAGGAAAAGGCTTCACCATCTACAATCATTATCTTTTTATCAGGATAGAAAACCTGCAGTTCTTCAATATGTTTTTCTTTAAACGGAAAAGGTTCAGACGAAAGCATAATGACATCTGCATCTGCCAGATCTTCAGTGGTAATTTGTGGATAACGGGTTTTGTCTTTAAAAATATTTTCAAAACCAATTTCAGATAAAATTCTGTGGATGAAAGTATCTGAGCCAATGGTCATATAAGGATTTTTCCAGATAAGATAAGCGGCTTTTACCGGTGCTTCCAGTTTGGCCTGATTCAGAACATCATAAATTTTAAGATTGAAAAGCTGTGCTCTGTCTTCCTTTCCGAAAAGTTTTCCGAGATTTTTAAGCAGGTAATAATTATCCTCAATCGTATCAATATTGGTTACTGTTACTTTAAAGTCATTCATCAGAGCTTCAACCTGATCTTTTACATTCTCTTCTTTGTTGGCAAGAATAAGATCCGGCTGTAATGCTTTAATCTTCTCAATATTGATATTTTTTGTTCCTCCGATTACGGTTACATTTTTTATTTTATCCTGAGGATGAATACAGAATTTGGTTCTTCCTACCACTTCATTTTCGGTCAGTCCAAGGTCAAATAAAGCTTCTGTAATAGAAGGTACAAGTGAAACGATTTTCATATTGGCATGTTAGATGATGCCTAAAATTACAAAAGTTTTCCGGTTAAGAAAAGCCCGGCTACGGTAAAATAGATAATAAGCCCGGTTACATCCACTAATGTTGCTACAAACGGAGCAGAAGAAGTAGCAGGGTCAAGATTTAATTTCTTTAAAACAAAAGGAATCATTGAACCTGATAATGTTCCCCACAACACAATGGCAATCAGGGAAACAGAAACACTCAATCCTACATATACCCAATACTGGCCGTAATCAAACAGGCCTATCTGCTGCCAAAGCATAATTCTGATAAATCCGATAACTCCTAAAATTGCTCCAAGACATAATCCGGAGATAATTTCTTTTTTCATGACATACCACCAATCTTTCAGACTGATTTCCTGAAGAGCCATTGCACGGATAATCAACGTTGCTGCCTGTGATCCGGAATTTCCTCCACTGGAAATAATCAATGGAACAAATAGCGCGAGAACAACTGCTTTTTCAATTTCTTTATCAAAATATCCCATTGCAGAAGCGGTCAGCATTTCCGAAACAAATAGAATAATCAGCCAGGTCGCCCTTTTTTTGATCATTTCTGTCCATGAAGTCTGGATGTAGGGAAGATCCAATGCTTCCAATCCCCCGAACTTCTGGATATCTTCCGTGTTCTGCTGCTCAATCTGATCGAGAATGTCGTCAATCGTTACAATTCCTACCAAAACACCGGCTTCCGTAATAATAGGAAGAGCACCACGGTCATACTTTTCAAAATACGTTACGGCATCTTCTTTGGAAGTAGTGGTCGTAATTGCTACGAAATGATTGTCTGTAATGTCGGAAACCAAAGTATCTTCCTCTTCCAGCAGTAAAGTTCCGATGGCAAGGTCATCAATTAAACGGTTTCTTTCATCCACCACATACAGGTAGTTCATGGTTTCCACTCTTTTTCCTACCTTTTTGATCTGCTGAAGACATCTTTTTACCGTCCACTCCTTACGGATCTGGATGTAATAAGGCGTCATCAGACGGGCAATCGAATCCGAATTGTATCCAAGAAGTTTTAAAGCAATTCTTCTTTCCTGCGGATTAAGGTGATTAATGGAATACTTGATCAGCTCATCCGGGAAATCCTCGAAAAGAGCCGTTCTGTCATCGGGAGTCATGGCATTCAGGATTTCGGACACTTCATCGCTTCCGATACTTCTGATGGTTTCTTCCTGAAAATCAGGGTCAAGATGTGAAAAAACTTCTGCTTTGTATTCTTTCGGAACCTTCAGAAACGCGAGTAACCTCTCATCAGCAGGAAGTTCGCTGAGAGTTTCGGCAATATCGGCAGGGTTGAAGATAAGTTCGTCTCTAGAATTCAAAACGTGAAATTTTTTGGATATGCAAAAATAATTCAAATTTTTAAGACTGAGCAATAAACTGGCAAAATTAAGGATTAATTAAAGTTTATCGCTTCAGTATAAGGGTAAAAAAAACACCCGCCGAAACGGATGTATAAAAATTAAATTTTAAATTCCAATACTCTTTATATTGGTTCGCATTCTGAGGTGGGAATATAGGTACAAACAGCGTTTGTACAGCATTGGTAAGGGCCACAATCTGAATTGTCGCCGCACTTTTTTATCCCACTTCCTTTGATGTTTTTTTGTTCAAGCCTGTTGAGCTTCTTAAAATGTAAATTCTTCATCCTGTATGATTTTTTATATTAAGGCTCTATCATACAGTCATGGTCAAGGCATTCTCCATTACAGCAATATCCAACAGAACAAGGTCTTGTGATGCTGCATCTGAATGGACCTATGCCGCCATTAATTTGTTTGGCCGCTTCTCTGCTGAGTTTTTTTAGATTTTTCATAGCGTTATAGTTTAGATTTAATGTCAGACTAAAATAGTAAATATTTCTATATTATTCATTTTTGGGTGAAAATATTTTAATATAAATCAGTGTTTTATTCGTATTTTAAATAAAAAACACCTACTAATGCAGGTGTCTGTAATGATCATATATTATTCCAGAGGACATGGATTAACAACGCAGGTGTTGTGGCAACATGATCCGCCCGGACATTCGAAATGTTCTGTACATCTTTTGAAAGGCCCGCTGCCTTTAATTTCCTTTTGTACTTGTCTGCTGAGTTTTTTTAGATTTTTCATAAATTTTGATTTTGTATAGTTTAGTTTTATCTTTTATTCAAGGCAGATGAAAGGGGAGCAGATTCCAAAACAGCACCATCCAACAGTACATGGATTGGTTACGCTGCATCTTTCCATAGACCCTCCATTAATTTGTTTTGCTTTTTCTCTGCTGAGTTTCTTTAGATTTTTCATGAGATTTTGGTTTTAATGTTGGTCTAAAATAGTAAAAAATATTTAATAAATCATTATTTAGTGAAAATATTTAATTGTTAATCAGTCGTTTATGATGTGTTTTAAATAAAAAGCACCTGTTCCTAAGAGATAACAAGTGCTTTATTTATGTGAAAATATTTATAATGCAGGGCAGGGGAAATACTTTATGAAAATATAAGGATGAATGATAAAAGATAGACCTGTCCGGTAAGCTCAAAAATCTTCCTGACAAAATTCACCATTGATTTGCGAAGCAAAATTGACCATTTATGATATAAGGCTGTGTATTCCAACCCTAAACATTAAACCCAGAACTTTAAACCTTAAATTTTAAAGCTCTGCTTCCGTAGGTTTCAGTTTTCTCAGCTTCTTAATGATTCCTTTTATCGCACCTTCGGTTCCTATTTTAACAGAATTGGTTGTGGAGCCCAGCAGACGCATATTTTTACGATAAGTATCATGATCGGTTTCTGTAACAAGAGTTCCGTCAGCACCAAAAAGTTTCATACTCACCACCACCTGATTGGAGAATACGTATTTTCCAAATCCTACTTTGAAATATCTCACTTTGGAAACAATGGCAAAATCTGCATCATTGTTGAGACAGTAATCTGCAATAGTCTGTTTGTCTATACTGTCGAAGGGAACCTGAACTTCTGCCCGGAGCATTTTATTTCTTCTGTTACTGAAATTATCGGTAACGGCATCAAAGAAAGCGTTGTTGGTAGGGTCTTTTATTTCGTCGATATCAGGCTCTACCTCAGGATTGAAGTAAAGAACTTTTTTTATTTTATCATCAGCATTCTTCTGGGCTTTTACCGAAGTAAATCCGATGAATAAAAAAGTAGTAACCGCTGTAAAGAATATAATTTTTTTCATTTGTAATTCGAATGCAAAATTACTGCCTTTTCATTGGAATGCATACAAATTATTAAGAATTTTTTAACATTTTTTTCTATCAATTTTGATATATGAAATCAATAATGTTTGCAGAATCAAAAAATAGTCGTAATTTTGCACCCGTTACATAATAATCATTAAACAATATTGGAATGTACTTAACAACAGACAAAAAGCAGGAAATTTTCGCAAAACACGGGAAATCTGCACAAGACACAGGAAGTGCTGAAGGACAAATCGCTCTTTTCACTTTCAGAATCAATCACTTATCTCAACACCTAAAGGCTAACCGTCACGATTTCAACACAGAGAGATCTCTAGTGAAATTGGTAGGTAAGAGAAAAAGTTTATTAGATTACCTTAAAAACAAAGATATCGCAAGATATAGAGCAATTATTGCTGAATTAGGTTTAAGAAAATAATCTATAAAGATTTTCAAAATAAAAAAGCAACTTCGAAAGAGGTTGCTTTTTTGTTTTTACACAATAAGGGATTTTTAACCGCAAAAGCCACAAAAGTTTTTTTAGAAAGTACGAAATGGTTAAGAAGAACACTTAAATTTCTTAAAGTCTTTGATTTTCATGTGATAATAAAAGAGTATTGAGATTCCTACGCAATGACACACTGTATGGATAGACCAATACGCCAATTGTGTCATTCCGCAGGAATCCAGCCTTTATTATCTGGGAAAAGATACTGAAGATGATTACAGCTGTGACAGCTATCACAACTGAAGGTGCGATAATTCCCCTCCCTCGGAGGGGTGGCGAAAATTCAAAGAATTTTTGACGGGGTGGTTTACAACAGCACTATTCAGTCTTACTCCCAATCCTTCCCAAATGCGTATTCTGAAAACTATCCGGATACTTCAAACCGTACCCCAGAATTCTGTCAAACGCAGAGTGAGAAAACAAAATAGCTCCTATCATTTGTAAATAGGGAAGAGACAAGGCTGTTCCCGCAAAATAAACAATGACAGCTACTCCAAAATGATGGAAGAGATTGTAGAAGAAAGCACCTACTTTATTATTCATGGTATATCCCAGCATAGAAATATCCGGTGCAAGAAAAAGTCCGGCAAACCACCACCAGGAATATCCTGTCTGTGCAAAGGCATAGATTCCTAACAGGAGAAATGCAGCGTATTCAAGCTTTAACTGTATTTTCATAATGATTGAGTTGGTTTATAAAATAAGTTCCTTTTTCTCATGAAAAGTTACATTTTAAAATCTGAAAAAAGAAAGCGGAATACCTATGAGATATTCCGCCTTATACATTTTGATTTGAATTTGATTTTAATGCCCTGATTTGGCTTCTGTAGTTTCTACATGACCTAAATATTTGGTACAGTAAGCCCCGAATATCAGAATAACAAGATAGCAGAATACAGGAATAATAAACGAATGTTGTACTCCAAACTGATCTGCAAGATATCCCTGGAATATCGGAACAATAGCGCCTCCCAGAATAGCCATTACCACTAAAGAGGATCCCTGACTGGTATATTTGCCCAATCCTGAAATAGCCAGAGTATAAATATTCGAGAACATAATAGAGTTGAAAATTCCGATTCCTAAAATACTGTACATCGCCAGCTCACCATGATTTACCATTGCAGAAATTAACAACGCAACATTGATGGCTGCGAAGATGGATAATGTTCTTGCCGGAGCTGCTTTACCCACGAAAAAGGCAATGAAGTTAAGAATGATGAATACAATGAAAAAGCTGATCTGGCTGAACGTAAGATTTACAATACTGAAGATCACAAGGAAAACAGCAGCTGCTGCTCCCAGCATATAGAGAGCCTTTTTGCTTTGGCTTATTGATTGATTTAAAGAAATGGCTCCCAGAAAACGGCCAATCATCGCTCCTCCCCAATATAAGGAAAGGTAATTTTTACTGATGATCTCATTAAAGCCCATAATCTGTGGCTGCTCCAGGAAACTGATGATAAAACTTCCTACAGCAACTTCTCCGCCTACATAGCAGAACATAGCGAATACTCCGAATTTCAGGTGACTGAATTCAAGTGCTCCCCAGCCTTTTACGATTTCTTCTTCACCCATCTGGAAGGAAGGAAGCTTCACTCTGGAAATCAATAAAGCAACCAGCAAAAGGATTCCAGCAAAAATAAGATAAGGAATTCTTGTCGCTACCGCACTGAATGATCCGTCCGGAGAAGAGAAGAATTCAAAAATAAGATGACCTCCAAGTACCGGTGCAATGGTAGTTCCGAATGCATTGAATGCCTGAGTCATATTCAGTCGGCTGGAAGCAGATTCTTCACTTCCCAGCAATGAAACATAAGCGTTGGCTGTAATCTGCAATACTGTAAAGCCGAGTCCTAAAATAAACAAAGCTCCAAGAAACAGCGGATAATATGAAAACGTAGCTGCCGGATAAAACAGAACGCAGCCGAATGCGGCCAGAAAAATTCCGAACAGAATTCCCTTCTTATAGCCTAATTTATTGATAGGATCCCCTTTCGTAATGGAAATCATAAAATAAATCAGTGACCCGATAAAGTAAGCTCCGAAAAAACAGAACTGTACCAGCATGGATTCGAAAAAGGTAAGATTGAAAAGTTGTTTCAGATACGGGATCAGGATGTCATTCATACAGGTGATAAATCCCCACATAAAAAACAGCAGGGTAATGGTAATCAACGGAACCGTATAATTCCTGCTTTGAGATTGTACTTCTTTATTAATCATAAACATTTATTTATCTGGATAAGGATAGTTCCTTAACTTTTTTTAGCCTACAGCATTGTAATTGGTGAAGTAGGGGCAAATATAGGGATCAGCCTATTGGTTTGCAATAATTTTACTAATTTTTAAAATGAAACAGATATTTTTTTTCAGATCAAAGTATTATTTTCATTTTTTGAGACAATAATACAAAAACAACAGGATTTTTCAATACATTATCCTCAAAAAAACACATTTTTATTTTCGTAAATGATGAATAAGTTCAGATTACTGGTATAAATTTTCAAACGTTCATAAATTGATAGCCAATTTTTTGTATTTTAAGTGCCTATTAAAGCAATCGAAAAATTTAATATATCATTATTATATAGTACCTTTGCAAACGAAAATTTAAAGAGTTTAAATATTAATCATACTCAATACGGAGTATAAAGAAGCAAATTTATGAGTATACCTCAAGCGTTTACAGAAACGATTATCCTTGCAGACGGCAGGGAAATCACTATCGAAACGGGAAAGCTGGCTAAGCAGGCTGACGGATCTGTAGTGGTGAAATGTGGCGGAACAATGCTTTTAGCAACTGTTGTAGCCAATAAAGAAGCCAATCCTGGTGTAGACTTTTTACCATTAACGGTAGATTACAGAGAAAAATTCTACGCAGGTGGAAGAATTCCTGGGAATTTCTTCCGTAGAGAAGCAAAACCATCTGATGATGAAGTGCTTACAATGAGATTAGTGGACAGAGTATTACGTCCTCTTTTCCCTGAAGATTTCCATGCGGAAGTACAGGTAATGATCTCATTAATTTCTTACGATAAAGAAGTAATGCCTGAAGCATTGGCAGGTTTGGCAGCTTCTGCAGCTATTGCAATTACAGATATCCCTTTCAACGGACCAATGTCTGAAGCAAGAGTAGTAAGAATTGACGGACAATTGGCTGTTAACCCAAGTTATGAGAATTTATTAAAATCAGATATCGACATTATGGTTGGAGCTACTAAAGACTCCATCGTAATGGTAGAAGGAGAAATGAAGGAGATTTCTGAGCAGGAAATGCTTGAAGCAATCAACTTCGCTCACGCTGAGATTAAAAAACAGATCGAAGCTCAGGAGAGATTAGCTGAAAAAGTAGGAAAATCTTTCCCTAAAAGAGAATACAGCCACGAAGATCACGATGAAGAAATTCGTGAAAAAGTATGGAAAGAGTGCTATGATAAAGTATATGAGGTAGCAAAAACTCCATCTAACAAAGAAGAAAGAGGAGAAAAATTCAAAGCAGTTCTTGAAGAATTCTTAGCACAATATGCTGAAAATGAAGAGGAATTGGCAAGAGTAACTCCTTTCGTTAAAGTATATTACCATGACGTAGAGAAAGAAGCAATGCGTCAGATGATCCTTGAAGACAATATCCGTCTTGATGGTCGTGATCCTCAGACGATCCGTCCAATCTGGTCAGAAATTGATTACCTTCCGGGAGCTCACGGTTCAGCGATCTTTACAAGAGGAGAAACTCAGTCTCTGACTGCGGTAACTCTAGGTTCTGTAAAAGATGCAAACATGATCGACAGCGTAATCACGCAGCACGACGAAAGATTCTTCTTACACTATAACTTCCCTCCATTCTCTACAGGTGAAGCAAGACCTTTAAGAGGTACTTCTAGAAGAGAAGTAGGACACGGAAACTTAGCTCAAAGAGCTTTAACAGCAGTAATTCCAGCAGAAAACCCATATACCATCAGAATTGTTTCCGATATCTTGGAATCCAACGGTTCTTCTTCAATGGCAACAGTTTGTGCAGGTACATTAGCTTTGATGGATGCAGGGGTTCAGATTACAAAACCTGTTTCAGGGATTGCTATGGGGCTGATCACTGATACAAAATCAGGTAAATTTACTGTACTTTCTGATATCTTAGGAGATGAAGATCACCTTGGAGATATGGACTTTAAAGTAACAGGTACTGCAGACGGTATCACAGCTTGTCAGATGGACATCAAAATCCAGGGACTTTCTATGGATATCATGGAGAAAGCTTTGATGCAGGCTAAAGACGGAAGATTACACATCCTGAACAAAATCACGGAAACTATTTCTCAGCCAAGAGCAGATGTGAAGCCACACGCTCCGAAAATGGTGGTAATGGAGATTCCAAAAGATTTCATCGGTGCTGTAATCGGACCTGGTGGAAAAATTATCCAACAGTTACAGAAAGATACGGATACGGTTATTGCTATTGAAGAGATGGGAGAAATCGGACGTATCGAAATTTCTGGTACAGACAGAGAGAAGATCAATGCTGCTATTGCAAGAATCAATGAAATTACTTTCGTACCGGTTATAGGTGAAGTTTACAAAGGTAAAGTAGTGAAAGTAATGGACTTTGGTGCATTCGTAGCAATTGCTAAAGGAACAGAAGGACTTCTTCACATTTCTGAAATTGAGTGGGCTCGTCTGGACAAAGTTCCTTATGCAGAAGGTGATGAAGTAGAAGTGAAGTTCATGGGTTACGATGACCGTAAGAAAATGAAACTTTCCCGTAAAGTTCTTTTACCAAGACCTCCAAGACCGGAAGGACAAGGCAGACCAGAAGGGCAGAGAAGACCAGAAGGACAAGGAAGACCAGAGGGACAAAGAAGACCTGAAGGACAGAAACCACAAGGTGAAAAGCCACAAAGCGAAAAACCAGTGGAAAACCAAACTCCATCTAACGAAGCTTAATAAGATTCATTCTTAAACATAAAAAATCCCTCAGTTCTGAGGGATTTTTGCTTTTTGTGTCATTGCGAAATGCAGAGCATTGAAGCAATCTCATTATTTAAATTTTCAAAAGTGAGATTGCTTCGCCTTTGGCTCGCAATGATTTTTATTAACTACTCTTTATTTCAGATCTTCTTCGCCTCCTGTTTTTCGGGGTGTCTACTTTGTTACAATTCCTGAAAAAATATTTTCAAAAAAATTAAAAACTGTTGATAGGTTCTTTGGGTTTTGCCTTTTTAGAAACAGTTTTAGACCCTGAAGTAAAATTTATATTTTCTATGGTTTTAAATAACCTGTCGATTTGTTTTCTGGTGGAAATATCCGGAGCAATGTTGTAAAACTCATTGATCAGATCCAGAGAAGTAGGTTTCTTTGGATATTGATTGTTATTGAGGAAATTCTTCAATGCTATATTTACTTTGTCTTCACCTAATAGATTACTCAATTCTACCATTGCTGCAGCTCCTTTGGAATAGGAAATATGAGGAACATCCCCGGTTGCTTTATAAATGGGAACATTTTCAGACAGTCCTTTTTCATTATCGTAAATCTGTTGATGTACTTTGATTCTTTCCATCATTTTTTCTCGGCCATGCATTTTTTTGTAGAGCATCATTTCTGTGTACATCGCCAGGGTTTCAGTAAGCATCACAGAACCTTCTCTGTCATCAGGATTGATCTGACTGTTGCCCCACCAGAGATGGGAAAGCTCATGACCTGCCAGTTCATTGATGACATCCTGTTTTTTATCGGCTTGTATGTTAGCGTGAAAAATCATGTCTTCCGTCATAAAGACGGCAGAAGGATAGGCTGTTGCTGCAAAACCTTTGGTAAAAGAAGAAATCTCCGCAAAATTAATGCTTTTAAAAGGATACTGTCCAAAATTCTGCTGGCAGTAATCTAAAGTAAGCTTTGCATTTTCAAGTAGGTGATTCACATTCTCAAAGTGTTTCTGGTGATAAAAGAGATTGATGGAAATTCCTTTATAGTGTATGCTTTTTACCTCGTATTCTGCAGATGAAACGGCAAACCGGAAAGGAATCTGATCTGCTTTATACTCGAAATAATTACGTCCGGACTGCGACCATTTTTTGATAAGATCTCCTGTTCCAATGGCTGTCTGGCTTTTTTCCGTGGAAATAATCATATTCAAATTGATAAAATCCTTTTTTGAAACTTCAGGAGCTTCCGGTTTCTTCAGTTCTGTAAGTTTTCCAAGCCTGAATTGACTGCGTTCTTTTTCATCCTGAATTTCATTATCTTTTTGATAACCGATGGTAGGATAATACCTGCTGATTCTCAGAAAAGACCCGTTTTCAATAATGGCATTGAAAAACTTGTGACCGTTGACAGCAAACCATTGATAAGATAATTTAAAATCAAGCAAAGCTGTTTTACCTGGCAAAAGAGGTTGTTGTAATGAAACTTCTGTAACAGACTTATTGATTTTTGAGATTTCGGTATTACACTTTAACACAGCAGATTCAAGTTTTAAATCCTCATTAAAATTGATCAGAACCTTATGGATAGGCTGGTTGGTTTGATTTTTAAGAGTATATTTTCCTATAATCTGATAAGCATTGTTTGAAGGATACAGTTTGATTTCTGTCGCAATATCAGTGATATCCGGCTGTGGAAGCTTTTCATATTTTCTATAGTTTTTTTCATATTCTGCGGAACTTAATATAGCCTGATCTTCATTTTTTGGAATATAACCTTTCATAAATAATACTCCGGTAAAGATTCCTGAGATGAGCAGAATGATACTGAAGCCAGATGCAAATACAGGAACTTTTTTAATTTTTATAATGCTGTTGAGCATCCATAAAATACTGATAATCCCCGTTCCGAATAAAAGTCTTTGTAGAAAAGCTTTTTCATAGATTCCATAGCCGTTAAAATCGCTGTAAGTCCCTTTAAAATCAGAAAAAATCCTGAAGAGAGGATAGGAGATTAATTTCCCTGAAACCGGACCAGATAATATAAAGACAGCAAGGATGGAAACTCCAAGGGCTATGAATTTATGGGGAATTCTGTCATTAATTAAAAGAATCAATCCGGAAAACAGCATCAATGGGAAAGTATTGAAAAGAAAGACACCGAGATAAGCCTTCCAGTCTATATGAAAATACTGGTAAGCTATTTGAAAAATAATTCCTTGAATAATTAAAATTCCGGTAAAGAAAAACAGCAGAAAACTGATGGAAATAAAATGTCCGGTAAACCGGTTTTTTGATAAATAGGTGCTGTTTTCAATCAGAGAAAATCCTGATAAAGAACTTCTCCAGTAGACATCGTTTAAAAAATAAGCGGAAATAAGAAGTCCAAGCAAATGGAAGTTTTCTGAAATGGTGGTTGCCATAAGTCCTGAACTTGCATACTTCTGGGGAACACGGATTCCTTTTTCAATTTCGGCATACATTTCCATTCCCACAGAGAATAATAAAAGAATAGATACAGCTGGAACGGCAATGCTTTTAAACAGATAAGTAAGATCCGTTTGGGCAAATGAAAGTACAGATCGAAAAGAACTCCATCTATTAAACTTGGGGGTAACAGTGGAGTATTCTGCTTCATTTGTTTCCGAAAATATAAGAGTATTTTCTAATGTTTTTACTTTCTGTCCAGAGGTATTGGAGAAAGAAAATAATCTGAGTGAAAGCAGAAGAATTCCAGCAGATATAAAAAAGAATAAAATTCTGTTAAACAACAGGTATCCTGAAAAAGGAACCATCTGTATATTTTTCTGATGAGCAGTCAAATCACGAGCCTGCATAAAATAAGCGGATAATCCAAAAGGATCAATTAAAGCTGAAAACTGCTGTGTTTCCAGTGACTGCGGAAGACTTCCCGCCATAAAGGGTGAATTGGAAAAGAGTAGAATAATCATGTAGAAAACGTACAGAAGCAATCCACCTACTACAACCAGTAGTTTTCTCTTTACCGCAACCGCTATGAGAAACAGAAAACTGCAGACAAACAAACTGTTGATAAAACCGAAGATGAATAAAGGATATAGATAATGGACAATGTTAAAACCTGCCTGCATTTCACTTCCCGTCCGCATTATCTGGCCTATGATAAATCCTGTCATTAAGAAAGAAAAGCTTAAAAAAGTCTGTAAAAAATAGATGAAAAATTTCCCTTTCAGATAAGTGAATTTTGAAAAAGGAAATGAAAAAAGGATGCTGTCAAATTTTGAATCTTGATCTTTAAAAAGCAGCTGCAAGGCATAAACCGTAGCGAAAAAAATCACAGAGAGGCTCAACATTCCGGTCATAAAACCAATGGTATAGGGCGAGTTTAAATAAATTCCTTCACCTACAGAAAGATTGAACTGGTTTCCACAAAAGATGCCCATTCCTATTAAAAGTAAGGCCACAAGATAGGTGAGCCAGTGCTTGGAAGAGCGTCCGGCTTCAAATAAAAATATCGCGTTCATGATTAAGGTTTTTGGGTGAGTGTATGGAAGTAAACGTGCTCTAGCAAAGGGGTTACCGGGCTGAAGTCTTTCGGAGATTTTTCAGAAAATACAGTGATATGAAGTTCTCTTTCCAAAAGCTGTCTGCTGATGATTTCATAGCTGGAATGATACCTTTCCAGTTCGCTTTTGTGAATGGGTTTTGACCAGATTCTGTTGTCCAGCTCTGCAATCAGTTTTCCCGGATTTCCTTTTCGGAGGATTTGCCCATGGTTCATCACAGCCATTTCTGAACAGAGATTTCTGACATCTTCAACGAGATGTGTGGACAGAATGACAATCACATCCTGGCTGATATCGTTGAGCAGCGTATTGAAACGGTTACGTTCCTCAGGATCTAATCCTGCAGTAGGTTCATCTACAATGATGATCTTCGGATCTCCCAATAAGGCCTGGGCAACGCCAAAACGCTGCTTCATCCCGCCTGAAAAAGTATGGACTTCTTTTTTAGCAAAATCAGAAAGGTTGACTTTTTCCAGCAAACCCGGAATTTGTTTTTTACGTTCGCTTTTGTTGGTAATCCCTTTCAATACGGCAATATGTTCCAATAGATCATATGCAGAAACTTTCGGATATACTCCGAAATCCTGTGGGAGAAATCCGAGATTCTGTTTGATATAATCGGGATTTTTAACAATGTCCACTTCATTGAAAAGTAATGTTCCGGAGGTAGGTTTTTGAAGCCCTACAATGGTTTTCATCAAAGAAGATTTTCCGGCTCCGTTCGGACCAAGAAGTCCAAATATTCCGTTGTTAATGTCCAGTGAAATGTTTTTAATAGCCTGGAAACCATTTTTATAGGTAAGGCTAAGATTGTTGATGGTTAATGTGTTCATAACGTTGTGTTTGGGCAATAGAAGGACAGGCGGCCTTTCGGCAGCTGGTTTAGAAGTTAGTAATGGCTGGAAGCTGGGGGCTATAAGCTAGAGGTTAGAAGTTAGAAGTTAGAAGTTAGAAGTTAGAAGTTAGAAGTGGAAGTTTCACATACCATGCTCAAACACTCTCACCCTCAAACTCTCCAACTCTAAAACACTCCAACGCTCTCACTCTCAAACCCAACAACTACTCTTTAAATTCAAGAATATCTCCCGGCTGGCATTCCAGGATTTTACAGATGGCTTCAAGGGTATCGAAGCGGACACCTTTGGCTTTGCCGGTTTTAAGGATAGAGAGGTTCACGGGCGTGATACCCAGTTTTTCTGCCAATTCTTTACTCTGCATTTTTCGTTTGGCAAGCATCACATCTAAGTTGACTATAATTGGCATTTTAAATAAATAAGTCTTGTTCGTTTTGCAAATGTAGTCCTTGCTTAAAGATATTCGCAAGAAACAGACAGAAAATTCCAAGCATAAAGTGAATAAACACCAGTCCCCATATCATACTTTCTACTTCCACAAAGAAACTCGCGACAATAACCAGTGGAAGCGGAATGAAAATATTATACAGGTAAAATCTCTTAAGCTGAATGATATTTTCCTGAGTAAACAGTTTCTGTTGGAAAAACACTTTGAAAACCCTGGCAGATAACCAGAAAAAGATTCCATAAGTGATAAGTACCAACATAAAGGAAAAGATCATATAAGGGTAATTGTTTTCAATATTCAGAAACGGCTGTTCTGTAAACGGATAATTGACATGAAGGAACTTTCCTTCTTTATAAGGTGTAACCGAAAATCCTGTGATCAGACAGAATAAGGAATACCCAAAAGTGATTAAATATCCGGCATAAAGTAACGCACAGATATAAAATAAAATTCTTGCAATAATTTTGGTCTGGTTCATGGTACGAACTTTAATTGATATTGCAAATGTATAATTAATTATCGTAAAACAATAATTTATTTAAATAAAATTTTATTTTCTAAAATAAGAATCCATCAATAAATTGAAAGAAATAGTGTGCTCATCATGGTTTTTTAATTAATTTTAATAACAAAAAAGTTAACCGACTTATCCCTTTAATTAATACTCGAGCTTAATAATTAACAAAGGTTTTCTTATTGATGCCCTTCGATAGGCTCAGGGGAACTACTTGAATACCAACCGGAAATTTTAAGCGTTGTCAGGCTGAATCTGTCGAAGCTATTATTACTAAAAGGGATAGATCAAAAAAAAATTGAAATCATGGCTTACAGTACAGAACTTGCCGACCGGGTACGTGAACGGCTTTCCATAGAAAATAATATAGAGATCGAGGAAAAGAAAATGTTCAGCGGACTGTCTTTTCTGGTGAACGGAAAGATGTGCATCAATATCAGCCATGATAATCTGATGTGTCGCTACAATCCCGAACTGGAAGATGAGGTTTCCGAAAAGAAAGGCTTTCTCCCAATGATCATGAAAGGGAAACAGTTAAATGGCTATTGCTATGTAGAGCCCATTGGTTTTCAAAAAACAGATGATTTTGAGTATTGGATTAAAATATGTCTTGATTATAATCCGTTGGCGAAGGCGGCGAAGAAGTGAGTTTGGGGGTTTGAGAGTAGGAGGGTTTTAGCGTTGGAGGGTTTGAGAGTGGGTGAGTGTGGTGGAGAGTTGTGGGGTACGAGGTGTGAGTTTCGGGGTTTTGAGTTTCGGGTTTGAGCGTGTGGATGAGAGTTGCGGGGTACGAGGTGCGAGTTTCGGGTTTGAATGCGAGTTTCGGGATTCGGGTTTTGGAGAGTGTTTTAGCATTGGTGAGTGAGAGAGTGGGAGCGCTGGAGTTCAACAGTCCCGCCATTCATAACTCATCATTTATAATTCATCATTATTATCGTACAGTTTTTTTTCTTATTTCAACCAATATTTTTGTTGTTTTTTCCAGATCCGGAGCGTCGGGTAGAGTGGAAGTGGAATAATGATTTTCTATAGATTGTATGAGGTTTTCTGCCTTTTCCATCACACTTTCATAAGACTGGTTTCCTGCTTTGATATCTAAGAGTTCATCACGATTTTCAACACGGATTGTCAGTGAACTGGTTTTAAAAATCTGTTCGCAGGACTGCAGCAGCCGGATGGTGTGCATCATGTTTTTGCTGTCGTAATTCTGCCCGTGAGTCTGATTGACATTATAACGGTCTTCATTGCGTTCAGCAACCCATTTCCAATATTCCCTGTAATCTTTGCAATAAACAGAATAGGCATCCAGATTGCAAAACAGGTATGCAACCGGTTTTTCATCTTTAGGAACAGAGGATACAGAAACCTGATTAGCTTCTTCATTCTGAATAATTCCTTTATATCCCAATGTTCTTGATTTATCATAAAATAAAGCATACATTCCCTTGGTGTGATCAATACTTATCAATCCGCAATTTTCCTGTGGGAGACCAACACGTCCTGCGGACACGGGGAATTCATCCAGCCACTTTTTCAACGGTACAGAACCTTGTCCTTCCAAAATAAAACAGAAATCCAGGATTGATTTTCTTTCTTTATCAATCGGATTTACAATCTTTTTATTGAGACCTTTTGCCTTTTTGATCTGTGAAACAGCATAGCCTGCAAAAGTATCTTTGCACAGCTTTGACAGGAAATCTTCCGTTTTCAGGATATCCATCAATGGATGTTTATATTGGATACAATCTTCCGGACTTGCCAGAATTTCCAGAATATTAGGATTGTTTTTCTGAAGCAGTTCTACAAATCTCCCGATTTCATAATATGTGATATCATTCGTTTCATTGGAAATCTGCGGAATATAATTCAGTCCAAAGAAATCTTCCTTCGGTAGATAATACACCCCGCGGATATCCGTATCAGAATTTTCCGTTGCCAGCCCAAAAGCACGGCTTCCGGAAATGGCTTCGAAGAGGAGGAGGTTGCGGGTTTTTATTGATTCTATATTTAACATATTTCCATCATTTTGTTATAATGCGTTTTTCCGCCAATATTTTCAAATAGAATTTCAAAACTCTTTAATGCTATATCTTTCGGTTCTTCGGATATTCTTGTAAAATAAATTTCGTCATTTGTTGAAACTCTATGACTTTCATCTTGCATTTGTGAAATTAATGCAGTTATAATTAAATTTTCTGCGCTATCTTCGGGGATGTCATTTTTAAGATCCCATAAATTAACGTCATCTATTAAGCCCATGAAGTTAGCATAGCTTTCAACTACTCTACGCATATTATTCATTAGGGCCATGGAGATTTTTTCAGAAGCATCTTTTTTTATTTCCTGCCAAAGTAAATGATAATCATTAAACGCAATGCTTTTATAGTTTTCTATTCTTTCAATAACAGATTCATTATTGATTTTTTTTATATTGAAATATGATGTTGAACTACATATTCTTGAACCAAATGCTAAAGCTACTTCTTTGTAAAAGAAAATATTATGTGTTAATATAAAAACTTGTTCTATATTTTCATTTTTTAATTGCTCAATAAGCTTATTTCCTTGTTGATCTTTTCCTGTGCCTTTTTTTGCAATCAATCTTCTTATCAATGTTGAAACAAAGAATAGTACCTGACTATCCATACTTGATACTGGATCGTCAATGATAATTATTTTCTTTTTTGTAGAATTTTCTGAATCATTACTTCCTAAACAAAGTTGATAGAAATATAAAAAAGCTATAAAATTCTTTTCGCCCTCACTTAATGTTTTAAAAATATGAGTTTCAAAAGTTTCTTCTTCTCTTAAAATAAAATATTTTGTAATATTATTTTCGGATTCTTTTTTCTCAATTCGAAATCCTCTGAAATTATTTTTTAATAATAAATCATTAATATTATCTATTGCTTTTTGAGTGTTAACTGTTTGTGTCTGCCATTCTCTCACTTTCTCCATAGATAATTTTATATTATTTTTTAGTGACATTAATTCCTTTTTAGAGGTATCAATTTGTAACTCATATGTTTTATCTTTTGTATGGTAATCAACTATATTATTTTTTACTTGGTCAGCTATATAGTTCCAAACATCATCTTTTAATTCAGATTTATTTTGCTTTATATTGTCTACTTCTAAATTGTGTTTATGGATAATAGAATTAATTTCATCAACTAATTCTTTCAAATTACTGATAGATTTTATTTGTTTCCTTTCATTAGGTTTATCCAATTTTTTTTGAAATTCAGTCTGATTACTAAATGAAACTTTTTGTATTATATTTTGTAATTTCAAAACCTTTGAAGAGATAATTTTCTGACTGGAAATAGATTGTAATTCCAAATCAAAAACTGAAAAAGCACTATTATAATCTGAAAATGCCTGCTTTAATCTAGTTAATTTTTCCTCTCTGGTTGTATCAAAGTATTTTTCAAATTGATTCAATAAATCTCGTGTTATTGTTGGTTGTTGACAGAATGGACATTGTTGATTATCAACTTCTTTATTCAAAAACGAAATTCCTTGTTCAATCCAAGAACTATTATTTAGTTTTTCGATTAAAGGTGCAATTGTAACATCATTACTACCAACAATTATTTCATTAAATAATTCATTTATATTACTTTCTAACTCGATAATTTTTTGAAATGTATCTAAAGAAAGAGTATTATTAATTTTTATTAATTCCTCTACATGGAATTTATTATATTTTTCTGTTAAGTGGGTAAGACCTTTTACTTTGAAAGTACTTTTGTTTTTATCGACAAGTGTTTGAAAAAAAGTCTCTCTTCTTGATCCCAAATCAATCTTATTAAAGTCTTTTTTAAATCTTCTATTATACTCAAAACAAGTTTCCCAAATAGCCTCTCTAAGTTGATCTTTTTGTTTTTCGAGGTTTTCAATGCTTACTTTCTGAGTATCGTATGCAATCTTTGCTGTAGAGATTATTTCGTTTTCGTTTTTAATTTTTTCTTCAATTTCTTCATTCTTTTCATCTAAAGAAAAAATACCATCTAAATCTTCTTTTGTATAAAAGTTCCTTTGTATAAATTCCTGATCAAAAACTAAAATATTTTCATTAGTCCTGTCAAAATTTTCGAATGAACATTGAGAGAAAGGGCCAATTAATAGATCACTTTTGGAAAATTCATAAAAAAGTCTTGCGATAGTTGATTTTCCACAACCATTATTCCCAAAAAAGAAATTTACTTTTTTTAGATCATTAACTTCAACTAAATTTTTATAGGTTGCTATACTGTTAAGTTTAATTTTTGTTATCATGAATTTTAGTTTTGAAAATAAAAAATAGCTTTAGGTAAATATACTTTGAATTAAATCAAGATAAATTACGGGTTTCCTTAATCCTTAACATTTCTCCAGTATCTCCCTAAAAACCCTCTCCATCTCACCTTTATCCGCCTTTCCTCCAGATAAAACTTTCGATTTCTCTTCATTTTCAGCGACTGTTCTCTCCAGAAAATCAAACAGTTTCCAATCGTTTGGATGGTAGTAAGATTCTCCTTTGGTGGCTTTCAAGGCAACGAGGTTTTCTATTTTTCGTCTGGTTGCATCATCTGTTAAAACAAGCAGATCACTGAACAATATGGGTGGAACGGTTCCTTTCTCTATGATCCACTTTCCGGTGAGGGTGGTTCGTAGGCAATAAAAGTAACTTTTTAATTTTACTTCATCACTTCTGCACGCTTCCAGATATTTCTTGCTCATGCTCAGATAATGATAAGAAACGGCTACCGGAGAAAAACAGGCATCAGCCAAAGGTTTAAAGAGTTCTACAAACCTTTCATCCGCTTTATACACGATAGGAGAATAGAACCAGCTCAGTAAAGCCGCATTCGATTTCAGTAGAAGATGAAAGGTCTTTCGCAGATCCCAGCCGGAACCGTCCAGATCATCTTCTGTCATAAACTCTATCGTTTCATCCTTATCCCAGGGAGAAAGATACCAGTCTTTGTCGTGACGATATATAAAACGTATATCATAATCACTGTCAGGAGACGCAAAACCCCATGCTCTGCTCCCTGATTCTACGGCAAGAAGGACTTTTACGCCTTTTGCAGCCTCAACTTCTTTTATTTTTTCAAGTATTTTTGGTGTCATTGTTTTGTATTTATAGTGCAAAGTAAAAGATGAAGTGCGTAATGTACTTACGTAGCTGTTTTAAGTTTCGAGGTGCGGGTTTCGTGGGGATGGGTTTTAAGGTTTGAGTGTGGGAGAGTTTGAGAGTTTCGGGGTTCGGGTTGGTGAGTAAGTGAATATTGCGGGCTAAAATTTTTTGACTTTTGAAAATTGGACGTTAAAAAAATAAATTGTGTGAACGTTAAGAAAATTCTCCTGTCTGAGTGCGACAAATATATTGATACAAAAAAGTAATAATGAATTCGCACGAGTTTAGAATTTTTAGAGAACACATTTTATTTTTAGCTCAATTTTCAAGATCTTGACCTTTTGTTTCTTTTGTGTCAAGGCAAAAGAAAAAGACTCATTGAATTTTACTAATATTGCATTTTTCCATTTAACATAACTATAAACATCCATGTTATCATCAGAACTACAGCATAAAATTGATTTTAAAACAAAACCATTAGGGGCATTAGGACATCTTGAACATATTGCCCACAAAATCGGAATGGTTCAGAAAACTACTTCCCCACAGTTATTGAATCCACATATGGTGGTTTTTGCAGCCGATCATGGGATTGCTGCTGCAGGAGTAAGTGCCTATCCACAGGAAGTAACTTATCAGATGGTGATGAATTTCCTTGGCGGAGGCGCAGCCATCAATGTCTTTTGCAGGCAGAATGATATTAAAATCAAAATTGTGGATGCCGGAGTCAACTTTGATTTTCCGGAAGGATTGGATCTGGTGGATAAAAAAGTCAGAAAATCCAGCCGTAATATTCTGGAAGAACCTGCCATGACACCTGAAGAGTATCAGCAGGCGCTTAAAAATGGAAAAGCTGTGGTGAATGATATTGCGAAAAAAGGCTGCAATATTATTGGCTTCGGTGAAATGGGAATCGGGAATACTTCTGCTTCTTCTCTGATGATGAGTAAACTCTTCGACATTCCTATTACCAACTGTGTTGGACGCGGAACAGGATTGAATGATCATCAGCTAGACAATAAGATCAGTATTTTAAAAGACGCTATTGAAAAATATCAGGTTGAAATGACCGAGGATGAAATTGCCCAAACATTTGGTGGATTAGAAATAGCTCAAATGATCGGGGCCATAGAAGAAGCTTATCATCACAACATGCTGATCATGGTAGACGGATTTATCGCAACAGTTGCTGTAGCTACAGTCTGGAAAAAGAATCCTGAAGTATTGAACAACTGTATCTTCTGCCATGTAAGCAATGAAAATGCCCATCCTCAGTTGTTGGGACTGATGAGAGAGCAGGCTATTCTCAATCTGAATCTACGTCTGGGAGAGGGAACAGGCTGTGCATTGGCGTATCCGATTATTCAGAGTGCGGTTAATTTCCTGAATGAAATGTCAAGTTTTGAAGATGCAGATGTATCAAATAAAAACTAAATGAAAGCTATAAAAAATGAACTGATTTACTTTGCAACGGCACTCATGTTTTTCACAAGAATTCCGGTTCCGTTTACCATCCCGTACTCCAGTGAGATTATGAATAAATCCCAGAAATATTTTGCCTGGGTAGGCTTGATCGTAGGGTTCATCAACGCTTTGGTTCTTTATCTTTCTTCATTACTTTTTAATCTTGAAATCGGGATTGTTTTAATGATGATTTCCAATGTTTTGCTGACCGGAGCTTTTCATGAAGACGGTTTTACAGATATGTGCGACAGCTTCGGAGGCGGATATGGAAAAGAAAAAATCCTGACGATTATGAAGGACAGCCGGGTAGGAGCATATGGAACAATAGGGATCATTTTGCTTTTCGCTTTAAAATTTTATA
This sequence comes from Chryseobacterium sp. KLBC 52, assembly GCF_003347605.1. GTDB lineage: Bacteria > Bacteroidota > Bacteroidia > Flavobacteriales > Weeksellaceae > Chryseobacterium. Next base: position 158,602 of record NZ_QDFZ01000013.1, read on the forward strand.
GCATTCAGGCCCTGGGAATGAGTAATCCGGTGGGTGTTTTACTCATTGTTGTTTTAGGTCATACGGTAAGCCGTTTTATTGCGGGAACGATGATCTATACTCATCAGTATGTCACTGATATTGATGTCAGTAAATCAAAACCTTTAGCCAATAAACCGTTGGATAAGATGGCGTTGCTGGTAGGATTTATCAGTGTTTTAATTGCATTTGCCCTGGTTCAGGACTGGCATTTGATTTTTGCTTTTGCTCTTGCATATGTGGGAAAAATCTATATGGGTTGGTATTTTAAAAAACATATCGGAGGTTACACGGGAGATTGTCTGGGTTCTGTACAGCAGGTTTGTGAAGTTTTATTTTATTTAGGAACAATCATCGTATGGAAATTCATCTGATCCGTCATACTGCTGTAGACAATCCGGAAAATCGGTGTTATGGTTTTGCTGAAATGCCTTTACGTAAAGATTTCACTGAAGATTTTAAAATATTGGGAATAGATAAGGATTATGATGTAATTATTTCAAGTCCTTCTCAACGCTGCCGTCTCTTAGCTGATTTTTTTAAGCTTGATTATCAAACAGATGAAAGACTTCGCGAAATGAATTTCGGGAACTGGGAAATGAAAAAATGGACGGATATTCCTGAAGAAGAAATCAATCCATGGTATCAGGATTTTGTGAGTGTAAAAGCTTCAGGGGGTGAAAGTCTTCTGGAAATGCAAAATCGCGTTCTCAGCTTCTGGCAAGAATTCATTCAGAGAAAAGATCTGGAAAAAGCACTTATAGTTACGCATGCCGGAGTTATTCGTCTGATCCTTCAGACGGTGCTTCAGTTTCCATTAGAGAATATGTTCAGTATTCAGATTGATTATGGAAGGAAAGTGATCATTCATGTGAATGAAGGAGTTTTTTCATTGAAAAAGGTGAATGTATAATTACCATAAAGGCTTGTATTCAATAGGAACGGACTTTAGTCCGTTTGTTAAAGATTACACTTTTCAATCGGCTTTAGCCAAAATATAAGTTGTTTGTAATAGTATACATTAGGTAATTCTGAATTTTGGAGGCTGGATTCCTACAGAATGACAAACTGTATGGATAAACTATCATTGCAATTGTGTCATTCCGATTTCTATGACAAAAACAAAGAATTATTATAGTTTTTTTCATAAAGTTTCCCTGTTCTGATCATTGCAAAAATTCTATGAATAATTTTGTTTCTCACAGCGTTTAAAACTGCCATTTTGTTTTTACCATCACTTATTTTTCTGTGATAATATATTTTTAAATCATTTTCTAGTCTCACAGCTCTCATTGCAGCCATATGGAGTACTGTTTTCAATGATTTATCCGCATAATAAGAAAGTTTAGGTTTAAATTTTATTGATGTTCCGGATTGATAGCCAAAGGGGACCACACCTGCATAACAAGCTAATTTTCTGGGGCTATTAATCTTTGTAAACCCTTCTGTTTTGGCAATAATCATCCAGCTTAATACTTTTCCTACTCCTGGAATACTTTGTATACATCGCTTCTTGGAGTATAAATCTGAGTCATTATCAATGAGTTGTTCTATTTCATTTTCTAAAAAATCTATATGCTTTTCTAAAACTTCAATCTCCTTTTTATTCATTCTTAAAAATTTAGAATCATATCCTATACTTTCAAGTTGTGAATACAGATGTCTTTGTTTTAATAAAGAAGCTCTTAGCTTTATCTTAGAATTTCGCTCAGAAAACAGCACTTTAATTTTCTTTATGTTATCAGAGCATGGTTTCCATTCTATGAGCTCTTTTTCATGTTTCTCTGTGAACTCACAGATCCTTTTAGCATCAATTTTATCATTTTTACCCCTTATTAAGCCTATGCTTTTCTTTAAGTGTAAGGGGTTAAGTACAAAAACTTTAAAATTAAAATACTCCAGAACCTGATATAATTCCCAATTATATCTTCCTGTATTTTCCATGGAAACTATAGTCTCAGATTTTGGTTTTTGAAAAATTTTGAAGAATACTTTGATTGCCTTAGCTTCATTGGCAATAACATAAAAAGAATAAGAACCACACTTTTTAATACAGATATCCAGTGTCTTGGCACTAATATCAATACCTATTACAATTTTTTCCATACTTTTGGTTTAATTTATAAATGGAAGAGCAATTCATCTGATTCTTAACACCTTATAATGGGCTTTAAATCCCGAATTTCTATTTAAGTCTTTTGATGAAAAAGCATTTAGTTCTTTATCGGAATGTGAATCATATTCTAAGGAATCTATAGTGTAACTAAATGCTT
>NZ_QDFZ01000014.1 GCF_003347605.1 Chryseobacterium sp. KLBC 52
ACAGAATTTAACGTTTCGGGCAGTAAATTGTATCTTTCGCCGATAATTGACCTTTACAATGGCGAGATTATCAGTTACGATCTCTCAGAAAGGCCTGCCTTTGCGCAGGTTGTGAATATGCTCAAAAAAGGATTCAGAAAAATTAAAAATACTGAAAACCTCATTATCCACTCTGATCAAGGCTGGCAATATCAGATGAAAGCCTATCAGCACCTGTTAAAAGAAAAAGGCATTATCCAAAGTATGTCCCGCAAAGGAAACTGTCTGGATAATGCAGTAATAGAAAACTTCTTTGGAACTTTAAAATCTGAAATGTTCTATACTAAGAAATTTAAAACCATTGATGAGCTCAAAAAAGAAATAAAGAAGTATATCAAGTATTACAATAACGACAGGATAAGACTTAATCTAAAAGGAAAGAGTCCGGTACAGTACCGAACTCTTTCATATAATAATATTGTTTAATTTTGTCTAAACTTTTGGGTGCAGTCTATAATGACGGATGTTATTATTATTTTAATTTTCCAGTACTTAATTGGCTGCCGGATCAGCAAGCGTTGGTGTTAAACCTAATGATTTCAACCGGTTTTTACTGTCAAAAAACAATGTTGCATAATGTTTTCCTTTTTTAAAAGTCAGTTTTGATCCACCTGGGAATTCACTGTCAGCTCCTAATTTTTGTGTTTTAGTATTGTATTGAGTGAACCTGGTTTTACTATCCTGTAATGTACTTTTATTCAGGACAAGGCCAAAAGGAAGCCCTTCCACTACTAAAGATGTATTGTCTGAAGTTTCGAAAAACATCTCATTGACAGCGTTATTTTTCCCAAGACCACAATAAAGCTGCAGCCCTGTTTTCATGGTCCATTTTGCATATTTTTCTTCATTGGCATCTTCATAAAAAACGGTTTTTACATTCAGTGCTTTTGATATTTTATCAGGTGTCTGTGGAAATATAAATTCTGAATTTTTGTCCAGTAAAGAATTCAAAGCTGCTGTTTTCTGTGAAAATACAGTCACACTTAATGCCAGAAAAAAGAGGGTTACAATGAAATTGAATGGTTTCGTCTGCATGAGAATGTTTTAAAATTTTAATGGTTTGATGGTTAAAGTTATTAAAATTTTCTGCATTATTCTGTCTTTTATTATTTTCTTTCCTGTACATTGAACACAGTACCTGCAGGATCAGTAATCCAGTGCATGTTGTCAGGAAGTTCTTCAATCTCGTCACAGGTTTCCACACCGTTTGACCATAAGTATTCTGTGGCCGCTTCTACATCTGGAACCGTGAGCTGCAGCCAGGTTTCGGAATGGGTATAATTGTCGACACAATCCAGCCAAATAATATTATTTCCGAATTTTACCTCGTGAGTTCTGGAAACCGTAGGATTATTAATGGGTCTTTCCTCCACTTCTAATTTCAAAATTTCTCTGTAGAAAGCAACTGTTTTTTCATATTTATTTTTGGGAATTTTTATAGCGATATTAATTCCTGCTTCAAATTTTGGATTCATCCTCAAGCTATTTTAAAAAATTATTCAGATAGTTCAGAATCATTGCCGTCTGCATCATCAGACTCACGTGGGTTTGCCCCGGAGCAATAGCTAACTGAGATTTGGGCATTTCTCCCATGTCCGCAAAAACATCACCTCCCAATAGTTTATACGTTTTTGAGAGTTCTGTTTTGTCCAGTCCATCATTATCACCAGCTATGATTAAAACCGGTACCGGAATTTTAGAAATATTAGTATCACCAAGGTCAAAAGGCTGTCCGGCAGACGCCATCATCTGCTCCAGAAATGGTGTCCATTTTGTTTTATCTGGTGCTACAGCATTATAGGCGGTATGCATAGGACTGTTGGTAAAGAGGTCGGGTTTCATTCCTTCCAGTGCCTTATTGACTTCAGGCAGCCAGCCGTTAGTTTTATATGTTGAAGAAATAATAACCAGTTTGTTCAGTCTTTCCGGACTTTGTATCGCTAGTTGATAGGCCACTTCCCCACCAAAACTGTATCCTGCAACATCAGCTTTATCAATTTTCAGATAATCCATTACCTTTGTAATATCACTGGCCAAAGTAGCGTGTGATAATTTCCTTTCCGAAAAGGGAGTATGCCCATGTCCCTGTAATTCAATTGCTATTACCTTTCTGTTTTTAGACAATTCCGGGATCAGCTCACCCCAATTCAGATCAATCGTCATAAACGCACCATGTAACAGCACGACAGGCTTTCCTTTACCATAGACTTCATAATACACTTTAATTCCGTTGGCAGGCGCATAGCCACTTTCAGAGGGTTTTGTTTTTTGTCCATATACCTTCGATGCTGTCAGAAAAACCGTTAGGACCAATAATGCAGAGAATTTGAATAAACTTTTCATAATATTATAAATTTGGTGAATTAAACTCTTAATCAAAATTACCAAGTCAATCTGAAAACGGACTTGTCACAGGACAAGATTTTATTGAAACAAGATAAACTCTTTCAATACTGGTTTTAAAACCAGTCTCAGCAAATCATTTTACTTAATTCCATGAAATAAACATAAAATATACTACAATTAAACAATTAAAAAATAAATATTTTTACAATAATTCTACAATAGTTGATAAAATTTGATTAATTTCGAATTGAACTAAACGTAAAAATTATTATGAAAAATTTAAAGAAAATCGAAAGACAGGAATTGAAAACAATTAAGGGTGGAATTGACTGCAGAGGTGGTCAGCTATGTTTAATCGGTGGTAAGTGGCAATGTATGCCTTACGACGGATGTGGTGGTGGAAACCAGCCTTAATTTACGTTTAATGCAATTACTTGACTATGAAAAATTCTAAAAAAATTTCAAGAGATCAGTTGAAAAGTATTAATGGCGGAGCAGTAAGCTGTTCCGAAGCATGCTGTCCACCTCCGGGAATTAAAAGATGTCCGTGGGTGATCTGTATAGCACCATGTGAGATTTTAAGTTAAAAAGACTTTATTCTCAACAATAAACCCTGCGATTTTGAATTGCGGGGCTTTTTATTTTTAAGCTATATAGGGTATTCTTATTATACTGATGCCAATCTAAGATTACTCTAAAATAAAAAAACCTTAAATCAATTGATTTAAGGTTTTCTTTGCGGAGAGTGAGGGATTCGAACCCCCGGACCTGTTACAGTCAACAGTTTTCAAGACTGCCGCAATCGACCACTCTGCCAACTCTCCTTTAACTCCGGTAGTACCGTTGTTTTCAGTGGTGCAAATATAGAAAGTTTTTTAATACTGACAAAATATTTTTTCAAGAAAATTCGCATTTTCTGGAGTTTTAAAGGGATAGCCGTGTTCTCAGCCTAAGAAAATATAGGTACTACAATCTCAACATCAGCTATTTAAACTCAGAAATAAAACATTTCTACTTGGATCTTTTTTTTTACATATTTTTTATCCGTAATAATATTCGGTAGTAACATCTCCGCTGAAAGCCGGGTATGCATCCTGTTTCTCCATATGCAACTCAAATAATCTTTCGCCGTTTTTACTTCCTCCCCGAATCTTTAAAGAATGCCATCCGTTTTCTAATGATAGCGTAATACTGTTTTCCTCATTAATGGTAGTAATATCTTTTAAATAGCCAATTCCTACAATTTTCACTTCATTATTGGCGGTCTGAAATACCCAGCCTCTTGATTCTACCTCTACTTCATCATCATTCAGAATTTTTTCCTCATTTACAGAAACACGGAATGTGTAATAGTCTTCCTCTACCCCTATAATTGGAATAGCAATTCCTGATTTTGTTATTTCATCCCCATGTTCGTTTTCTACAAAATATTTTAAAATATTATTACCGGAAAGGTGATTTTCTTCCAGATATTTTGCTAAAAGCTGTGGACTAAACACCACGAAACCTTTAAGTTCTGAGAATATTTTTTTCATAATATATTTGAATTGGATTTGGATTACATATTTTATACAGTATTTTTTATTCTAATGATTTAATAAACTTTACAATACTTGCCTCAAAAACTAAGAACTCTCCGAGCATATTTCTGAAAATCCGTATCATTAAGTAACTTCTTTAGTATTTCATTTCTTTCATCTATGTCACAAATTTTCTTGACAACGTCAAAAGCATTGTAACGTATGTCAATCTTCATCTATGTTTAAAACCAGATTTTTTGCGACAGTTCTTATTTGAGAATATTCTACAAAATTTACCACTTTAATCAATAACTTCCTCAAGCCAATCAAGATACCAACGTTCAAAAGATATTGCCAGGCCATTATCATCCAGTAAAGGATTTATGCCTCCATAATCAGCTCTGTCATCAGTCCAAATTTTTCCACGTTCACTTCCGTTTACAACCAAAAGATATGTACATCCATGCCCAATATGACCAATCTGTAAACATCCATTTATATGGCTAGTATCCATATATGGATTTAATTGGTCTTCATCTGGCCGCTCTCCACCATCCCAATCAATATCAAAAATCCAATCTTCATTCCAGCTTTCAGAATAAGGAAAAGGTATTGATAAATTAATGGCAGGTTTTGTTCTGAGCTTAAAGTCAATCATTGATTCCTGTAATGATAAAAGACCATAATCAGGTCCAATGCAACCATTCCCTATTTTCGTAATAAAATCTCTGTAATCTTCAGGAAACTTAATTTTATTGTTGTTTTCAATAGAAAAAACTTCTGATTCAGGGATAACAGGATTAAGAAAAAACTCTTTTTGTATGATTGTATTCAATTTCCCTGGATTAGCTTTAAGAAAATTTAATTTTTCTTTTATGTAATTTATGTTCATTATATAGTATTTATTTATATCCTTTAAATGTAACTTCACCACCTTCCCATTTATAAGATATATCCATTTCATGTTTATTTGCGAAAGCTTCAAGTCCCTTCAAACATCTATCGCAGGGAGGCAAAGTAGATAGCTGTCCTTTTCCTCCTTTTGTCATTTGTCCCATTGATATAATTTCCAAATTGGTTCCTTTTAAATTCCCTCCTTTAGTGCTTTCCAAATGTTCTAATAATTTTGCTTCACTATGTCCTCTAGCTCCAAATCCATTAAAAGGGGCTTTTGATGACCCCGGAGTACTATACCATGAATAACCACCTTTAGGAGTTGTTACAGGAACTCCATCAAGGGAACCTATTACTTCATGTAAACCAAAAACATCAATCCAGGCATTTGTATCTTTCACATATCCATATAATGTAGGATTATTTCCTAAAAGACCTATTGGATCTTTACTTATATAATTTCCGCTTTGAATATCATAGTATCTAAAACGATTATAATAAAGCCCATCTATTTCTACATCTTCATACTGCCCAAGCTGTCTGAAAGGAATAAAATATCTATTTCCTTTTAAGTTTTTAAGGTTTCCATAGGCATCATATTCTGTACTCCATATGGTTTGCCCTCCTTCATCAAAAGCCTGAACAGGTCTGCCTATATAGTCAGAAACAATGCAGTAACTTTCTCCATTGATAATTTTGGCACATGGTATATATGAATTTCGCTCATACACCCAGGTCACCACATTCTCCACAGGTTCTTTTCCAACGCTGACATTCCCGTCATCATCTACAACCGTTACAGGAACTTCTTCTGCATCATAGCTCCATTCATGCAGAAGAACATTACCATCCCAAATATAACGAGTTATTTTCTTCAGACCAATTTTTGAGGTTCTTCTGCCGAGGGCGTCATACTCAAAGCTTACTTCTTTGCCGTCGGGGCGTTTTACTTTGGCCAGCATTCCGTTGGCATTCCAGGAATATGCCCAGTCTCCGGCGGACCATTCCGTGCTTTGAATTTCTGTTGGAGAGTTTTCCGCTACATTGGGTAAATCAGCTCCATCCGGCAGTTTCGGGCTGTTCAGCCAATCTGAAGCAATGGTTTTATAATAAGGATGCGTATTCTCCTGTTCTTCTTTATGCTCAGGTCTGGCATCGTTGATTGGCCGTTTACTTTTTAACAATAAATTCCCTTCTGTATCGTAATGATAGAACCAGTTTTTATCACGCATCAGCTTTCCTCCTTTGTCGTAGACGCGGTCAGTCTGCCGGGCACTTTCATATAAACATCCCGTAGCATCCGGATTTTTGTACTGTACCTCTCCGCTTGAATATTCTGCAGCAACAAGGCTTCCGAAAGCATCGTAATCAAATCTTGTTCTTCCGCCCGTCACCCTGTCCAGCATATGCAGCAACCTGCTTCCTGCTCCCCAGTTGTAATCTTTATGGAAGGTAGTATTGGTTTTATTTACTATTACTTTCTGACTTACCGGCATTCCGATATGGTCAAATTCAAAAGTGCTTTCCACCCCGCCGGTCATTTCACGGGAATGCATCTGCCCGTTCCGGCTGATCTCAAGATTCATCTGCCAGGGTGCATGCACTTCCGGAGTAGCGGCAGTTACCGATGTAAGCTGTCCCAGATCATTATAAGAATAGTCTACTTCGGCTCCCAGGCTGCTTTTTAGACCAATCAGATTTGCCTGACTGTCATATTCATATTGAATCGTATGCTCACCCTGTTTTTCACTGGTGACCTGTCCTAATTTATTTCTCTGAAAAGCGACACTGCTGTTTTCATTATCTGCTTTAACCAATAATCCTGAAGTGTCATACTGATAGGCTTCCCAGGTTCCGTCGGGATAATGGGTCTGTGTTAATCTTCCGCCCAGATCATATTCATGAAAAATATCTTTTCCCTGAGGAGTCCTGGTTTTGGTAACCATTCCGTCTTTATCTCTTATAAAGAACTTTTTCTGGCCGTCAAAACCTATCTCCCCGGTGACTTCGTCATTATAGTTTCTTTCAAACCGGTAAATTTCTCCTTTCTCATTGGTAATGCTCATCAGGTTTTCATAAGCATCATATCCGAAAACCAACGTTTCTTCTTTTTTATGGGACAAAGCATTTCTACGGACCTGACGTTTAAGGCTTCCCATCGGCGTATAACTCATGAGCCATTCTGCACGACCATCTGTGGCATACACAGGAAGATCATAGGCATCGTAACGGAGTTTTAACGGGAATTGCCCCTGTTCGTTCACTTCAACCACTCTTCCCATTTTATCCCTGTTCCAGAGGGTTCTGTTTAAAGAGCCCGGGCTGAACACCGTCAGCCTTCCATACTCATCATATTTCCAGTACTGCTCGGCTCCGGCGGTGTTGGTGAGCTGAGTAAGCTGACCTCTTTGGTTATATTTATAATAAGTAACAATCTCTTCTCTGCTGCTGCTTTCAGGAATTTTTTCACCGTCTGCATATTCATAGTATACAGTTTCTTCGGCAGGGTCGGTATAGCTGATCAGTTTTCCCTCTTCATCATAGCTCCATGTTTCCGAAGCTCCAGAAGGAGAGAAACGGGCAATTACCTGTCCGAATTCATTGTACTGATAATGGTATTCTTCGCCATCCGGGGTATGGAAAACTTTAATATTTCCCATTTCATCATAGGTATATCCCTGAACTCTTCCTTCCGGGGACCCTATCATTTTCAACTCGTTGTGGGCTGTATAATCGTACCAGGTTTCTCCACCTTCTCCATCTACTTTTTTGTAAACCAGAAAGTTTTCATCATAATGATATTCCTCGGTTTTATTGCTTTGCTTTGGATAGATAACTTCTGTGTAACCTTCCTCATCATGGTAATGAAGTCTTCCTTCCATATATCCATCCGTACCTTTGGTATGAACTACTCTTCCGTTTTTGTCATATTTCCACTGATAGCTCATTCCGTTACGGTTGGTTCTTCTCACCACATGGTTTTCTCCATCATAATCAAACACAATGGCTTTTTTATGAATATCCCAGACATGGGTAAGGTTGCCACGCTCATCGTAATCATACCTGACCTGAAGATCTCTCTGTTTTTTATAACAATAATAAACTTCTGTTACTTTTTTGTGTTCCGGGTGAATCACAGTTTCTATACTGCAGCCACTTTTAACATCTTTTATACTTTTCAGTACAATATTCCGGGCTTCATACTCATATTCGCGAACAGTTCCGTCACCATATTCGATCTTTGCAACTTTATATATCACTCCTTCTGTAACATGATGAAAACGGGTATAAGTGTAGATATCAGTTCCTTTACGAACAATCCAAATACTGCTATTGGGTCTGTACTGCCATATCTTTTGATCTCTGAAATAAGTCATTTCTTCTCCGATCTCAGGTGCAGAAATCAGCATTGCCATATTTTCGTCCGGATGCATCCAGCCTGCAAACTTATTATCTTCATCAGGAAGGATAAACAGATCATGATTATTGAAAACTCCATTTCCAAGAGGTCCGAAATCATAAGGCCGGTCGCTGTGCCAGATATTTTTCCAGGTTAAAGGTGTACTACCCTGAATAATAAAATCATCCCATTCAAAAACCATGGCACCAGTTGCAAAATTCACAGGTTCAAGACCGTAATGACATAATTTTTTGGATAAGGCATTGGCTAATTTGAATTTATTAAAAGGAGCTTTTTTAAGAACACTGTTGTTCAGCTTTTTTAAACCGCTAGCACCAAGTTTTCCTAATTTCTTGGTTAAACTTCTCATTAAAAACATTCCGGCAAGACGCATCACCATTTCTCCGGCGGTATAAACATGGGGTACAAAAGCGCCTCCTACCAATACCGGTCCACCCGTATTGATCTGAATATACATGCTTGAAAAGTTATTGTAAAAAGCAAAATAGGCCAGTGGATTTTTTTTCGGCTTATCCGGCATTGCGGGCAGCATTGTCATTCCAAAAGGAAATCCCATACAGGTTAATACCTGCTGAGGCTGGTTACCGCTCATTTTACTTCCCTGCGCCAGAACGGTCTGTGAACCGTAATACACTTCTCCTTCATGTGGAGCTTCCTGAGGAAAAGGAATGATATACACCGGAATAAGCGATGTAACATGTCTGAACGGAATAACCACTCCCATCACACTGGTTGTAGTGGTAGCTTTATGCCTTCCGTGAACATATATTGAGCCCCCCAGCGGAATATTTTCAGGAAGAGAGGGCATCAGGTTTCGTGCAAATTGTGGAATTGTAATTTTAATGGTGATATAATCCATAATATCAAAAACAATCCCAATAAACGGATGAGGCAAGGGCAAAGGAATAAACATGAAGGAAGGTGGCGGTGGAATGAGCGTCCAGTGGATATCAATGGCGAGCACAATATCAAAATGCTTACTTGTATGCTGAATGGCTGTGGAAGGCATTGCAGGATTATTGACCTTAATCAGTTTTACTTTGCTTTCCGGAGCTGCTCTTTCTGTTGTCACAGCACTGTCGCCGCCTCCGCCTCCACTGCTTTCTTCCGGCTGTCCGGCATCTGCTCCTACTATGGATTTAGCCATAGAAACAGGATTCAGGGAATCAAAATTATTTTTCATTCCGTTTTTCCAGCCTTGTGTGGTTTTATCCCAACTTACCGAAGTAACGTCTGCGTTTACCTTCCAGGAGCGGTCCGGGTTCATGTCCGGCTTTGCTACCTTGATCGGTTTTACTGTTTTTTTATTCAGATCTGCCATGATTCTTTTAATTTGAGATTACCCTGCTTTTGGTTTTTCTACACTCACCTTCCAGTCATCACCAAAATAAGTCTTCATTTCATTGTCCAGTATTGTTTTTTTATCGGTGTCGCCTTCATATTTGAGAATAAGCATGGAGGCTACAAACCTCAGGCTGCTCTGTTCTCTTGCTGAAGAATCCATCAATTTTGCTATATCCAGACATTTTTCAAAATATCTGATCATTTTATCTTTTGTAAGAACCGTATCATTCAATGTAGCGATGATTCTGTAACACTCAATCGCCATTGCATATTCTCCTATTTTCTGAGCAGTTTCTGCAGCTTTTTCAAATATTTTTTCTGCTTTAGCCTTTTTGGAGTTCCCTAACAGATAGCTACCATAATTCATATACATCTGAATTTCAAGGGGTGTATCCTGCTCCACTTCTTTCAATATCGTCTGATAGGTATCTTCTGCTTTTTCTTTTTTTCTATCCGCGGTATAAGCCTGGGTAAGCATAAAATAGGCAGAAATCTCTCCCTGTTTGTTCTTTTGTTCCCGGGCAAGTTTTACGGCTGTTTTCAATGCATGTTCAGCTTCTTTGAATCTTTCTTTGCTTAAATGATTACTTGCGATAAGAATCTGCTGTTGAAAATCCGTATCCGGGCTGTTCTTCTTACGGTTGGTATGAGCAGCTGTATTCTGCATCAACTGATGAATGTCGACCTCTATTCTGAACCTGTGTGCTGAAGAGATTTCCGGCAATGTTCTGTAGGTGTGATGTTCTGCCCAAACCAGTTTAATATCTTTATTTTCTGATGTTTCACAGATCCTGCACCACTCTTTCACCCACAAAGAAAGTTCTTCGGTATCGCTGATCCTGAGCGGAGCAATGTAGATGTAGATTTTAGACTCTTTGATATTGGGGAAGTTTTTCTTTAATTCCATTAAAGGATAAAATGCCTTATATGCATCTGTTTTAAAGTTTTCTTCCGGGTTTTTCAAATGCCATTGGGGTATATTTTCTTCGCTTTTTTTCAGCATCTCATAGAACTCAGTCCATTCATCCAATAAGGTTTGTCCGAAGGAGTTCATTCCGTTAAATTCCTGATAATGGAGTAAAAAGACATCATCTCCTTCTTCATCTTCAGAAAGCTTCGACTTGATAAATCCGTCAAAAAGATCGGTTTCATGTTTTTCTCCTATACAGATCAGCATAGGTTTTTCTTTATTTTTTGAAACGACTTTCTGCCATTGTCTTTTTAATTTAACCAGCTCCAAATCTACCGGATTCATTAATTCAGTTTTACAGTTCCACTTACAATATTCGTCTCACTTCCACCTCCTACGTTGATTTTTCCTCCACTACTCAAATTGGCTTCAGTATCCCCTCTCATAGAAAGCGTATTGGTTCCGATATCGAGCGTATCAGATTTAATTCCGACACCGGAAGTAGGTTCACCGTCTTCTGGTCCTACTCCAACTCCGATACTCGTTGTTCCACCAACACCAATATTGACTCCCTGTACGAATATTTCTTTTCCTTTAATCTGAATATTTCCCTCTTTATCCATATAAATTGAACTGCTTCCACAATTCAGCGTAATAGAAATTTTACTGTCTATGCTTATATTTCCGGCTCCATCCAGAAAAACAGAATTCTGATCTTTATCTTTTACGGTAATTCCGCCGGCATCATCCAGACTCATTGTATGCCCGCTTTTACTGCTTAAGCTTTTAATATTATTTCCGGCGCCTCCGCCACCGCCAACGCCTCCATGAAACATTCCTCCCATTACAAACGGACGGTCAGGATGCTGGTGTGCGAAATTGACCACTACCTGATCTCCTTCTTCCGGAATCGCCATGAACCCACGATTTTTGCTCACTTTTTCGCTGCCTCCTCCATCGGGAGTCATTACCCTGATATATTCTGTCGTAGTAGAACCATTCTGCCAGTCGAATTGTACTTTAACTCTACCCTGGTTTAAAGGATCTACATTGGAAATTACTTTGGCAAATTGAGCATCTGCTTTCGGGGTATGAAACTCCGGACGGGGAATAAATCCGGTATCCGAAGCTATAGCCTCAAATGTTCCGGTATAATATCCTCTTGCATCTACCTCATGATACATATCCGTAATCATCAGTTTGGTAAAATAGGTTGTTTCACTACTTTCAGCTTTTCTCATTTCTATATCTGCGATACAGCCTGGATAAAGAAATGGCACTGTGGTGATTCCTGAAATCACAAATACTTCAGCGGCCTTACTTCCGGCAGTTCCTTTCTGGGAAGTTTCCACATCCATGAAAGACACTGCTTTTATGGGAGCAACTCTCAACGATGGTGTTGTAAAAGTTTTTTCTGAAATTTCATACGCTCTTTTGGCGATATCAGAGGTATGGTTAATTTTTGAATTTCCTGCTGTTAATTTTTCATTTTTACTGCTGTTATAACCATAAAATGAAGGATTAACGTGCTGAGCTTTCATTTTTATCTTAACATCGCTCACGCTGCTACCATACGTAAGCTTCACAGGTTTTTCCTGAGGCGGAAGCTTTCCGAAATGCAGCACTTCACCATCATAATAGAACTGTTCACCGTAAGCTTCTGCAATCCTGGCCAGATAGTTATAGTGAGTCTCTTCATATTGTGAGCTGTAAGAAACATTTCCATGGGCTGCATCTACTCTGAAATCAAAACTGCTTTGCCCCAGTCCTTCTTTGATTACCTGATCTGCAATACTGTTGAGACTGATTTCCTGTGCTCCGCCAAAACTTTGAATATGAGGAGCTGCATCCAAAAGAACCGTAGGGCTGGATCCTGTAAGAACAATATTTCCCAGGCTTCCTTTTTCCTGGCTGAAACCTACTTCTGTGATCACTCCTACAAAGTTTCTTTCCGGGCCGTCTTCAACGTCTTTATATCTGAAAATTACAGTAATTCTTTTTCCAAGAAAGTTCTGAGCTTCTTCCAGATTGTGGTTTTCTGAACTTCCTAAGGTATCGTGAGCCAGCATCAGATCGAATTCATGATGTTTTACCGCACTTTGTTTTAACTGAAAATGCTTGAAATGTTTTATCACTTTTCCATCAATTACGATTTCAAGTTTTACCACACGATTGATCCCGGCGACCTGGTTTCCGGGTATTGTACTGGCATTATAAATCCCTGAAGTTGGCTGTTTAGTCCATACCTTATCTTCTACCAGTGTAGGAGGGTTCGGTTGTTTAACCTGATTCATAAACATTTGAGAACCGTTTTGAACCAGGCCTGTATACGCCTGAGCCTGAGCCATTTTTTCTGTAGTTTTCTTAATGGTTCCGCTCGATTTTTCCTGTACTTCCTGAGCAGCTTTGCTGACAGCCTGATCTGTCAATGTTTCTTTAATATTCTTTACAGCTGAAATTTTATCTTGGGAAACAGGCATTTTGGGTGAATGATCGTCCTGAAACATAATGGTAATATTTTGATTGATTGAGTGTCAGATTTTTTTAAGCCTGAAATTGATCTGAGCAACAAAATTCAGATACAATTTTCTTTATCCATACTTCATTTGTAAAAATGAATCCGGATATTGAGATCAAAACAGGGTATTTAAAAGGAAAAGTGTAAGAGTAAGTTTACTTCATAACCCTGTTGAATTTCAAGATTTCTCTTGATTTTATGGTTGTAATATGCAGATTTTAATCATTATTAATTTTTTATAATTGGATTGGTGGTAGTACAAAGATAAAACGGTAATTGCTATTCAGAAAATTTTCATCAGGTAATCTGAAATTTTGTCGTAGTTCTACGACTTTTTATAAATAATTCTAAAGTAAATGATTAAAAAAAAGAAATAAACATCTATATATCAAACAAATATTTAACAATTTTTAATAATTGAAGAACACTAATTTATCACTTAAAATAGAAATAATTTAAAATATTTTTGCTGATTGAAATAAAAAAACAGCTGTACACTTTTAATGTAAAGCTGCTTTATAGATATGATTGAGTTTCTTTATTATTTTCTGATTTCTGATACTTTTTTCAGATAAACATCGGTCTGATCCAAAAATTCCTGATCGGTCTGCTGTATGGTAATGTGAGGAATAATTCCCTGTCCTCTTTTCTGATCAGGAAGGTTTTGAGCATCCTGAATGACATGAACAATAGAAAATCCGGTCTGAATTCCTGTATTTGGTAGTTCATACACTAATGGAAGATGGCCATTATGTTCATAGTATCCACCAACAGTTTCTTTTCCAATCACAATGGCATTGGTATAGGATTTAATGAGAGAAGCCAAATGTGAAGCTGCAGAAGCTACCCTCTGGTCTACGATAAGGTAAAGCTGTCCTTTAAAAGTTCTTTCATTAGGCATAATGGAAGGATTTTTGTCATCTGCCCAATAATATTTTCCCTGAACACTTTTAGGATAAAGCTGCTTCAGATAGGCATTCAGTCCATGCTTATCCTGTACTCCGTTAGAAAGAAAAAGAGGTGTGATAACCAGTTTTTCTTCCAAAGGAACTTCATTGAACTGGGTATAAGCATAGTGACTATCACGAAATGGTCTTTGCGTAAGATAAGAGAATACTTTTTCATAAAGTGCTCCTGTGCCTCCTGTATTTCCTCTAAGATCAATCATCAGATTCTGTATATTCTCCTTTTCCAGAGTATCCATCATCTGCTCAAGAAAAGCACTGAATTTTTTATAGGCGGGATCTTCTTTTCCGGTTGCAAAATCAAATCCTCTCAAAGATAATCTGTAAATATTTTCTCCCTCTTTGCTGAAGCTATATTTTTCAGACAGCAATTTTTTGTCAAAGGCAAGCGAATATCTGGATTCCTGAAGTTTTTTAAAATTTTCCAGCGGTATTCCCGGCAGAGCAATTTCTTTTACAGTGTCATTCCATTTATATTGAATCACATAATTTTTATGGCTGCCAAATTCCATATAAAATTTATCCAGCATTCCTCTTTCAAAACCTGTTGTTTCTTTGTAAGGCATGGAATATCCGTCAGAAAAATAGTATTGAGAAAAGCGGCTGATCATTTCTTTTGCGGAAACTCCGTTGATGGCGAGTATTTCAGCACCAAGAGGTATTGCTGCCTCTTTTGAATCCTGAAGCAGGCGTCCGTCAATATTCTTCAGAGTGATGGGTAAATATTCAGGTTTCTGGGTGAGATAATACGAAGCATGATTGGGTAGATCTGTATAATTATGACAGCTTCCTTCAAATCCGGTAAGTTTGGCAATGACTTTATAGAACTCAAAAATATTTTTACTGTTTCTGGCTTCTTGTTCCGCCTGCTGGTAGATGCTGTCCATCTGTTTTTTGCTTCTGTATACATAAAGTCCAGAATTTGCTTTTTCCCTGATGGACCGGAAGGTTTTAAGGTCTTCTACAAACTGATCTGAACTGAACTGGCCGTTCAAAACAGGTACGTTTTTGGATTCTGCAATAGATACTTTTGCGATTTTACTTTTTTCAAGATAAGATTTGGCCCAGATTTTTACTTCATATTTTTTTCCTTTTTCAGGGGTAAAATACAAACGCTCCACACTTTTTATTCCTCTGGAATCATCCTGCTCTCTCATTTTTTTTCCATCTGTGAACAAAGCGATTCCCAGATTAGCATCAGCAGACTGTACGGAGATCCACGATGGTTTATGAGAATGTGGCAAATATTTCAGGGTGTCTCCCGGTTTAAGCTCCAGCTGGGTCTGCGCATAGACAATGTTGACGAATAACAAAAGTGGAATGATAAGAGGTCTGGTCATTATTATTTTTTGAATGGGCTAATATACAAATTAACCTCAACCGATTGAGCATTCTTCAGCTATTCCCCTTGAACATTATAATTTCACACTTTTCTCCTGTACTTCTTCTGCAGAAAGCCCATAAATCTGAGGTGTTTTTACGTCCAGAAGATTCAGATAGATATACAATTCTGCCCTGTGATGGATTTCATGTTCTATCATGGCACGAAGCCATTTCCATACAGAAATTTCACTATTGGCTGGGGTAAGACATTTTCTGGTAAGATCTTCGTCTGATAGTCCTTCAATGATGTGAAGAGTCTGCCTGTGCATTTCGTTGAAAAACTGAACTGTATTTTCATAGCCGTCGGCAAGGTCTTTACCACATCCGGGATAAGCACTTTTTCTTCCTGTAATGGTTTCTCCATACATATACCGTTCAATGGCAGCAATGTGCCTTATCTGATCACCAATGGTAAATTTGCCGGGTTTATAGGAAAAATCAATATGTTCAGGAGGAACAACTTTAATAATACGGTTGGTTCTTTCTCTTATTTTTTCATAATACTCAAGGAATGACTGCACAGTTTTTATTTCCATATCTTTTGCTTTTTTCCGTAAAGTGAATATAAGAAATCTAATGATATTGGGGTTAGGGTTTTATTTTAAATCAGCCATAACATTAAAATAATCCCCAATAAGTGAGTCTAAAATTTGGAAGCTCAATAAATAACCAATATTTTAGTTAAAAAATAACCATGATGAAAAGAGGAATCTGCCTGTGTATTATTCTATTAAGTTTTAAAAATCTTACTGCCCAGTCTGCAAAAATTGATACTGAAAAACTTCTTGAATTTTACGAAACACAACGTTATGCTAATGCTGCTACTTATCTTCAGAGCATATATCCCGGAGATACACAGGATATAAAAGCCCTTTCACAAATTGCTTATTGTAATATGATGGCGGGAAAACTTCCGGACGCAGAAAAAAATTATCTGAAAATCAATACCATTCAACCCAACAACGTACCTACTTTATTCAGCCTGGCAAGTATCAATTCGAGACGTGGAAATGTTTCTAATGCCAAAACCTATCTTCAACAGATCATTCAGCTTGACAGCCTTAATTTTAGTGCTTACAAACAACTTGCTGCTTATGCAGAAACACCTGAATCCAGACTTCATTATCTTAAAAAAGCCAGTACCCTGAATGCTGCCGATCCTGATGTGGCTTATGATCTTTCCCTAACCTACAGCGGTCTTAAGCAATATCAACCCGCTTATGATGTATTGAAAACAGCGATCGCTGCTGATACCGAAAACTTTACTTTACAACAAGCCCTACTGCCTGTGGCCAATCAGCTCACCCAATATCCGGAAGTGATTGAAATTGGTGAAAAGCTTCTGAAAAATCATGCTGATGTGAATGTAATGAACGATGTGGGACAGGCTTATTTTTATGTAAAGGATTATCAGAAATGTATTATACTTTACAAAATGCTGGAAGATATGGGAGTGCAAAATGAAGGCACATTATATTTTATGGCATTGAGCTATCGTGAACTGAAAGATTATAAGAATGCGGCCATCTATACTCAAAAGACTATTGATGAAGCTATTTCAGACCACACCAGCCTTTACTATGCGGCACTGGCAGGCATTTATGAAGCTCAAAATCAGTATAACGAGGCGGTGACCGCTTACAAAAGAGGACTGACTTTTGGGACCAGCAATATTATTTATTACCGTTTGGGACTTCTTTATGATCTCAACCTGAAACAACCTAAGAATGCAGCAACCTACTATCAGCTGTATCTTAAAAACAATCCGGATCAGAACAAAGAAAAAGAACAGATTGCCTATGCAAAAGGAAGAATTCCTGTTTTAAAATAAATTCAAAAAGAGATAAAAGCATTTTGTGATTATAGTCACAAGGGAATGTTCAGTGAACCTTTAATTTTGTATTCAACAATAAAAACAATATTTATGGACGATACAACTCGAAACGTAGCAGAACAGTTTATTCACTATTTAAATGAAGAAGATTTTGACAAGGCGGAAAGCTGTCTCGATCCTGACTTTAAATTTATAGGAGTATTGGGTAAGAGAGAAGGAGCTTCTGTTTATATGAAAGATATGCAGAAGATGAAATTTAAGTATGAAATTATCAGGACTTTTACTTCCGGTGAAGATGTATGTTTCTGGTACAATATTGATATGGGAGAAAAAACAATAGAATCTTCGGGATGGTATCATATAAAAGATGGAAAGATCCGTATTTTAAAAGTTCTGTTTGATCCGAGACCTTTATTAAAAGAGTCTTAAATCCAGCCTGTTTTTTTTCTCCAAGCTGTATATTCAACGTCTTTGCTATCAATTTCCGGAATAGCTTCAGGTTCCGGAATTTTGCTGATATCTGATTCAGGCAGAACCCGTAGATTTACCTTTTCACGCTCTGCATTTAAGTTTTCTTTGTTTTCTACTGGGTAAATTTTTCCTTCAGAGGTCAACTGTGTCCCATACTTTTGAGGTTTACTCTGAAAAACCTGAATTCTGTCATATAAATAGGCTTTATGCAAAGGATTAATATCATTGGAATGTTCTTCCATCGTAGCATAACATGTTTTCATAAATTCAGGTTCACCGATAGCATGCTGGATAATCAGCCAGGCTGCATCATTAGCTTTCTCGCCGACTTTTGAGATGGTGGGATAACCAATTTTTGCTATAATTTCCCGCAGCCGTCTGGCATTGGCTCTATGAATATTTTCCATTTCAGGATGATATCCTCCGGATAATTCACCAGCCAGCAATAGTTTTTCTCTGACGGACAGATCCTGGTCAGCCATTTCGATCAGTTCTTTTTCAAAAGGAAGATTGTTCATATAATAGTTGATAAATGATGATTGATGAATGAGGGGCTTTTTCTATGTGATTCGATCAAGAATAAAACGGGCTCTTCTTTCTATTGAAACTTTAGGAACTTCGATAACAGTATAACCATATTCCTGATAAATTTCTTTCATACACTCAAAGGTTTCCACTGCTTTTTCAAAGGTTTGTTTTCTTTCAGGATCGTTTTCATAGATTTCTTTCCACGGGGGAAGAATGAAAACATTATGATGATAAACCATTTCTCTCGCTTGTGCTTCCATAGACACCGGAATTGAAATATGTTCAAGTTTCATATAGCCCAACGTATCCAATATCCCACGGTCAAAGAAAACAGGCTTCTTATGAGGTATTTTGCTTATTTCCAGGTAGGTTTTTACAGATTCTTTAAACATCAGTTCTGCAAAAAGTTCTTTGTTAAGCCAGGGAAGCCCTTCACCACCGGAATCCATCTGTTCTTTAATGATTTTTCTTCCTTCTTCAGGCACAGTTATCCATTCATGCCGGTGTAATTCATCCAGCAACGTTGTTTTTCCTGCCCCAGGACCTCCTGTAATGATATATAATGTTGATATCTTCTGTTTCATGGATTTGAATTAAAGGATAAATACAGCTGCATCGCACCACAGAAATTTCATACTGTGGAGTTTATCTGTTATTTTTAATGATACTTTTATAGGTGTTGATACGATCTTCTTCCCGGTACATATTACACAAGATCAGAAGATCATCTGTATTGTATTTCTGGGCGATCTCATTTAATTTCTGATGAACGGACTGTGGTGTTTCTATAATAATTCTGTTTAAAACAGCAAAGAATTCTTCCTCATCCTTTGTTCCCAAAACTTTCTGTTCTACCGCTTCCGGAGAAAGAACCGCATTGGGACTTACCAATTGCCTGGATTGCAAAAACTGATAGGCCATTCCATAGGCATTCCGTCTGGCATCTTCAATTTTATCTGCTACTGATACCGCTACCGCAACCTGTAATGAAGGCTGAGGAAAATATTGTGTGCTATCAAATTCTTTGAGATAAATATCTGTATTTTCTTTTCCATTTGCACTATTCATAAAAGCGGCGAATGAATATCCGATCCCGTGTTTGGCTGCTTCTCTGGCAGAAGTCATTCCTGAACCGAGCCACATAATTTCCGGAATATGCTGTACATGAGTCGGCTGCGCGATAAGTCCATTATAAACTCCTTCTTCATCTTTTATGAATTGAATGATCTCTTCCAGTTTTGTTTCCATATTGGATAAAATGACTGGTTTATGATTGTTGAGTGCCATTACAGCATCTTTTAATCCGCCCGGTGCTTTTCCCAGTCCGAGAATAAACCGTTCAGGATACAAGGTAGACAGCATTTTGGTCCATTCTGCAATTTTATAGGCAGAATAGTTTCTCATCATAATCCCTGCCGTTCCTACTTTGATCCGGTTTGTTTTACTGAGGGCAATGGCAGCTAAAAGTTCAGGACTTGAACTGGCATATGCTTCTACGCCATGATGTTCAGAATACATAATGCTGTGAAATCCTGTTTCTTCCGCTAATAGAGCAAGGTTAATACTGTTTGTCAATGCAGTTGCAGCACTTCCTCCCGTTGTGGTGGGTGACTGATCTAATATCCCTAACTTCAGCTTCATATTCTTGAATCTATTTTATGGTGAAGTTATGAAAAAACCTTCCGCTTATCGGAAGGTTTCTTTATAAAAAGTGATTATGCACATAAACGGGTTCCACAGCCTCCACCGCCGCAGTTTCACACAGTGTTAAATAGTAACTGATTTTCCTATTCTAAAACTTTAGAGCATTCAGATGATCAAAATCTTCCTTTCCGTAGATTTTTTCAATTTTCCCATCCTGGAGCAGTGCAATCTTATCACAGGTATGAAAAAGGGTTTCAATAATATGGGAACTCACCATTACTACTTTATTTTGGGATTTCAACTGTCTGATAATATCATAAAGAATATGAACACCTTCAAAATCCACTCCATTGAAAGGTTCATCCAGAATATTAATAGATTTATCCAGCATCAGCATTCCGGTGAGAGCCAGTTTTTTCTTCATTCCGCTGGAGTAATACTGTACATATTTTTTTAAAGGAAGATTAAATTTTTCAATAATATCTTTAACCTCCGCTTCTTTTTTTGAAGTGAAATAGGCCAGATATTCTTCTCCAGTAATGTAAGGATAAAAGTAGTTTTCAGTTTCAAGATAGGAGATCATTTCGCGTTTCAACTGTTCGTTCTTCCATGTGATCTCTCCGGAAAACGGAGTACTCTGGTACAGAGATTCAAACAAAGTGGTCTTTCCGGCTCCGTTTTTTCCAAGCAGTCCTACAATGCAGCCTTCTTCTATGGTTAGATTCAGATCGTTTAAAACTTTCTGATTTTTAAAATGGACCTGTACGTTTTTAATCTCCAACATAAGTTTTGATATTGTGGGAAGCTTCTTTTATATTTTTTTTCCATACAAATAGTGCCGGAATGATGGTCAAACTACATATTGTATATTCAATAAAAACTCCCATATTAAAATGATTTCCTCTCTCTTTGTAATGATACTGTTTGTATTTTCTGGTGAGAATCAGTAAGAAATACAGATTCATAAAGACAAAATAATAAAGTATGTACAAGGCCTCGGCAGAATGCAGAACGAGAAACAAACCATATACTGGCAACAGTAAAATATTAAAAAACAGTGAGTTTTTCCTGAGTTTCTCTTTTAAAGTATATTTCCTGAAATACATTTCCAGCATTTCTTTGCTTTCATTGAGCTCGTAAATATGTGAGACATAATCCAGTGCGAATACTCCTGCCAGAATCAACGTTACAGGATGATAAGCCGAACCCCAGATTACGATAAGGCCGAAAATTGCCAGCCAGGTATTTTTTCTCAGAAAACTTTTCCATTCAAATAAATCGTCCGGAATAGAATTCCATTGTAACGCCAGCCAGGGTCTTGTTCTTGGTGTGATAAAAGCCAGCACGACAAAGGCCGGTAGTGAAAATAATGCTGTTCTCTCCAGTTTGTAATGGATGTTTCCACAAAGCAGAACACTGTAAATAAATACTGCTTCCAACATAATAACCCATCGCCAGCTGGTGACAAAAACTTTTTTCAAAAAAGGAATATCTTTTCTTTCATAATGAAACAGCAATGCCAGTATAAAAAACAAAGGTGGATAATAACAGACTTCAGGCAGCTTCACTACAATCAAAGCGCCAAGCATGATCATAACAGGAATACTTGCTCTGGGATTCAGATTTAACAGTCTGAAACTTTGATGAAATCTGAATTTTAAATGGTGTAAAAGTTTTTTCAATGGGGATTAAAGATTCTCTTTTTATAATATTTTCATCTGAAGATGACAGATTGCGAACGCTAAAGATAAATATTTTTCATCAGGATACCTGAAATTCACAAAAAAAACCCCTTGTCTATGCAAGGGGAGATTCTATCTAATAAAATGTAACATATAAGTTTTGGAGGTTACTCCTGCATGATTTTTTGAACTTCATTGAATTCGTTTTCAATAATAGGATCAGGCTTATAGGTTGATAATGAAACAATCACGTTGGTCAACAGAGAAAGCGTAAACCCAGGAATGATTTCGTACCAGTCTTTCAGTGGGTGTTGCAGATAAACCCATGCTAAAACAGTAATTCCTCCTACCATCATCCCGGCAAAGCCTCCCTGCCATGTTGCCTTTTTCCATAAGAGAGAAAGCAGGATCAACGGTCCGAATGCAGAACCAAAACCGGCCCATGCATTTCCTACCAGATTAAGAATACTATCCTTAGGATCCAGGGATAAAAGAACTGCAATGACAGCTACGAGCAAAACAGAAAGCCTGCTTGCTATTAATAATTGTCTGGAAGTTGCTTTTTTATTCAGAAATGCTTTGTAAATATCTTCTGTTAATGAGCTTGAAGTCACCAATAGCTGGGAAGAAATTGTACTCATTACCGCTGCCAGAATGGCTGTAAGTAGAAACCCTGCAATAAACGGATGGAATAATATACGGGAGAAATAGATGAAAATAGTTTCTGCTTCCGTCTTTGATCCGTCAAACTTTATCATGGTATTCAGATCGAACTTTTGCAGATAAGCAATTCCTACCAATCCTATGGCTAAGGCTCCGGCAACAGTAAAGATCATCCATGTAATCCCGATGCGTCTTGCTTTGATCAGATCCTTCGGTTTATCAATGGCCATAAAACGTACCAGAATATGGGGCTGACCGCAATATCCTAATCCCCATGCCAGTAAAGACAGAATACTTACAGTGGTGGTACCTCGGAACAGATCCAGATATTTTGGATTTTTTGCTTCAATCAGAGAAAAAGTCTCTCCCACACTTCCGATTTGGGTAATCGCTACAATAGGAACAATCACCAATGCCAATACCATAATGGTGCCTTGCACAAAATCAGTAAGACTTACTGCCAGAAACCCACCTAAAAAAGTATACAGCACGACTACCAGACTTGTCAGGAGCAAGCCTACCGTGTAATCCATCCCGAAAGCTGATTCGAATAATTTTCCGCCGGATACCATTCCTGCAGACGTGTACAGGGTAAAAAATACCAGAATGAAAACAGAGGATGTAATTTTCAGAAGCTGATTTTTATTTTTAAATCTGTTTTCAAAAAATACAGGTAACGTAATGGCATTCTGCGCCACTTCTGTATAAATTCTGAGCCTTGGGGCTACAATAATATAATTGAGATAAGCTCCAATGGTCAGCCCTATCGCAATCCAGGCGCTTGAAATTCCGGACAGATACATTGCTCCCGGAACGCCCATCAAAAGCCATCCGCTCATATCGGCTGCTCCTGCAGACAATGCTGTTACGGCAGCCCCCATTTTTCGGCCGCCAATTAAAAATTCTTCTGAATTACTTGTTGATTTTCTATAAGAATATATGCCTATACCTATCATTAATAACAGATACAACCCCACAGAAATCCCTTCATATACTTGCATATCAATATTTTTATGAAGCCGAATATAACCTTTTTTTGAAAAAGGTTAAATCTTCTTCCATCCATAGAATCTTATGAAAAGGCTAAAAAATCAGAAAATCAATAAAATTTTAACACACAACCAATAATATATTCAAGGATAAAAGAAATTCATTTTCAGATCTTTCTTATTAATCATCTATTTATGAAAAGGCGATTTATAGCCGGTTTTAGACTTTTCTGCCATTCATAAAATCTTTTAAGCCTTTTGTAGCTTTATCAGTATATAATTTTTTGATAAGATCCAGCTTTCCTGAATAATCATTTGTTTTTTGGATGCTGTCATAAGCCGTCCAAAAATTAACAATATCTGAAGTAAAAATCATGGTCGGTTTCTGTGAAAAACCAGTGAAAGAATAATAGTAGTAAAACGTTTCATGGTCATTTTTAATATAGCAATAACACATACCATTATTGTATTTCACAACGGTCTTTTTACCGTATAAACACTAGAAATTTTAAAAGAACAGAAGATGAAATTACATCGTAATAACTCCAAAAAAACAAAGCCGAAACAGGTACTTTATTATTTATTTATATTAATTCCAAATAATTTTAATTCTTTCCATTTCATTGTCGCAAATATTTAATACTTTAGCTTAATAATTTGAACGAATGGGAATAATCCTTAAACCAATTGATATTGTAGATGACATTTCGCAAGAAGATTTCCGTGAAAAGTATCTAAAGCCATGTAAGCCAGTGGTAATCAGAAATATGGCAAGAAAGTGGCCCGCCTATCAAAAATGGACGATGGATTACATGAAGGAAGTGGTAGGTGACGTTGAAGTTCCCCTTTATGACAGTTCCAAAGCAGATCCTGCAGCTCCTATCAATAGTCCGACTACGAAAATGCCTTTTCGCGATTATGTGGATCTTATTCAGAGAGAGCCTACTGATCTGAGGATTTTCTTCTTTGACCCTATAAAATTTGCGCCTAAACTATTGGACGACTATGTTCCGCCAAAGAATCTGATGGGTGGATTTTTAGATAAATATCCAAGTATGTTTTTCGGAGGTAAAGGTTCTGTGACTTTCCTTCATTACGATATCGACATGCCGCATATTTTCCATACTCACTTCAATGGAAGAAAGCATGTTCTTCTGTTTGAATACAAGTGGAAAACACGTCTGTATAAACTTCCGTATGCCACTTATGCACTGGAAGATTATGATATTGCCAATCCTGATTTTGAAAAATTCCCGGCATTGGATGGTATTGAAGGAATTGAGTGTTTCCTGGAACACGGAGATACATTATTCATGCCTACAGGCTGGTGGCACTGGATGAAATATCTGGATGGGTCTTTCTCTATTTCACTGCGTGCATGGGATAAAAGCTGGGCTGTAAAAGCACATTCTCTCTGGAATCTTGCTGTTCAGCGTAATTTCGATAACTTTATGAAAGCCAGATACAAAAAAAGGTATATGGACTGGAAAGAAAGAAAAGCGGTAGAAAGAGCCCATATTGCATTAAAAAAAGGGCTTCCGAAATAAAATATTCCTTTTAGATAAAAAAATGGATGATTCACTCAGAATCATCCATTCTTTTTTATTCACTTTTGAGATGTGTGGCAAAAAATAATTAAATTGCAAAACGTTCCCCCTAATACAAATACACATATATGTTTGAAAAATTAATCGATAGCTTTGAGAAGCTGTGCCTGCAGATTATTATTGAAATATTATTGGTTCCGGTAACTATCTTCAAGTTATTTCAGGACCCGCGCCGATGTTATGACCTGTCTGTTCATGAGATGGAAAAAGAAGAGGCTGAACGTTTTCACGACTACCTCTCCCCTATCAAATTGTCTGTGTACACCTCTGTGATTATCTCCGTAATTTTAATGGATTATGGTGGTGAGCACAATATTATTTCGAAGATCAAGGGGCTAAGCATGGTAGAAAAAGCGCTCTTTATTTTTTTGATGAATAATATTACTGCAGTCATATTCACTGTTGCTTTGTTATGGTACAAAAAAGAAAAAGTAAATACCGTCACCTTCCGGACCTTATTATTTTCTTTTATTTATACAACCGTATACACCTCAACTCCTTTTTTTATATTAATCAGCTCGGCTATGTTTCTGGGACAAACTATGAATGTAGATGCTTATATAGAAAGCCTGGGCAAGATAAGCAACTATGGTACAAGAGAATATATATTCCTTCTGGTCTTTCTGGTTTTTATTATCATTGGAATTATCGGAATTTTCAAGCTTTTCAAAGCGTTGCATTATATTCTGAAAAATAACTTCAGCTATCATCCTTACATCGTATGGTTTTTCACCGTACTTTTCTTCGTTATTCAGCTCTATTATGCCAGAGGTTTTATTTAGAAACCACACGTACCGGTCTGTTCATATTTTAATTACATTTGTAAAAATTTTACATTATGCCCAAACCCCGCGAAAGAATAATAAGCACTGCTATGGTTCTCTTCCATAGACAGGGTTACAACAATACGGGCATCAATCAGATCATTGATGAAGCTGATGTATCCAAAGCAAGTTTTTACCAGCATTTTAAATCTAAAGATGACCTTTGTATTGAATTTCTCAATAAAAGGTATGATTACTGGGTATCCGAACTTGAAAAATTTACATCGAAGGCGGAAACATTGCAGGAAAAGTTTCAGAAATCCTTTGATTTTCTGATTGATATGAATGAAAGAGAAGATTTCAGAGGATGCAGTTTTCTGAATATTTTGTCGGAAATTCCTGCAGATAAAGAAGAAATTCACAACGTAATCCGTCATCATAAAAATAAATTGAGAGCATGTTTCAATGAAGACATTCAAAACGATATGGTTTCAGCACACATCTATCTTCTTTTTGAAAGCTCTATCCTCACCAGCCAGCTTTACAGGTCCAATGAACTGATAGAAAAATCTAAAATAATCGTACAGGATCTATTGAGTACTTCTCACTAAACGAAAATTCTATGTTTGGGCTAAAGCCAATAGAATTATTTACAATTTGTAAGGCGGGCTAAAGCCCACCCCTATTGAATTTTAACAACAAGATCTTTTATCTTTTATCTTTTATCTTTTATCTTTTATCTTTCCATATTAACAATTCTTAAGAAAACCTTAATTTTCTCTTCAACTCCTTTTCCAAACAGACGTTTAATTTTGTTTTGATTTTTATCTAAAATATTAAAAGTGAAGAAAATTTTTACGTCTGTTTTATTTTGTGCCTCTATTTTTTTCTATGCACAAACCGGTTCTTTGTCCGGAAACATCAATGATGACTCAAAGATAGCCCTGCCTGGGGCCAAGATTTCTCTAAGCCCGGGAAATATATATACTACCTCTGATGAACATGGAAACTTTGTATTTCTCAATGTTCCTCCGGGAAGTTATACCATGAAGATTGATTACCTTGGTTATGGTGTGCATGAGTATACTGTAACGGTAGAAGCTGAGAAAAACACCCGTCAGAATATTATTTTCGACAAAAAAGAAACCTCCATTGCTGCCATTGTCGTTTCAGGAGCAACTCTGAAAAATCAGGCAAGAGCCTTAAACAAACAGAAAAACAATGCCAATATAACCAATGTGATTTCTTCCGATCAGATCGGGCGTTTTCCTGATGCCAATATTGGGGACGCTTTGAAGCGTGTTCCGGGAATCACCATACAGAATGATCAGGGTGAAGCCAGAAACCTTATCATCAGAGGACTTGCTCCCAATCTTAACTCAGTTACCCTGAATGGAGACCGAATTCCATCTGCTGAAGGAGACAACCGTAATGTCCAGATGGATTTGATTCCGTCTGATATGATTTCCACCATCGAAGTTAATAAGACTTTAACTCCGGATATGGATGCCGATGCCATCGGAGGTTCTGTAAACCTTATCACCAGAGCTTCCCCGAATGGTCAGAGAATCTCTGCCACCGTTGCCGGAGGATACAACCCCATCCGTGAAAAAGGAAATTATACCGCCGGATTTGTCTATGGAAACAGGTTTTTGGATAAAAAACTAGGCGCTGTATTCAGCTTTTCCTATAACAACAACAATTTTGGTTCTGATAATATAGAACCTGTATGGAGCCAGGCTAATGATCTTGCCCAAACGGTTTATGTAAGCAAAATGGGAGTACGTTATTATAATGAACATCGTATCAGACATAGTTTTGATCTTAATATGGATTATGAATTCAATTCCAAAAACAAGATCTACGCTTCTGCGATGTACAACTTCCGGAATGATAAGGAAACCAGAATGGCATTAGGATATAAAATAAAGCCTGTTTACAATGCCGATGAAACTGAGATTACAGACTGGAAAGGAAGTATCACCAGACAGAATAAAGGAGGTGATGCCGATAATGACAACACCCGTCTGGAAAAGCAGAAAGTGCAGAACTATGCCTTAAGAGGGGAACATTTATTAGGATCTAAAGTGGATCTTGACTGGTCTGTAAACTATGCCATCGCCAGTGAAGACAAACCTCATCAGCGTTATATAGAATTTGAAAACAGCAAGATGAACTTTTCTCCGGATCTTAGCAATCCTGAAAAACCAATGTTCAATCTTCTGGCAGCAGACAATCTGGGCAGCTATAAACTGAGTGATCTTTCGGATGCCAATAACTTTACCCAGGAAAAAGAATTGGGCGCAAAAGTGAATATACGTTTTCCGTTTTCCGTGATTGACGGACAGAAAGGACGTCTTCGTACCGGTTTCCGTATGCGTTTGAAGAAAAAGGAAAGAGAGAATGATTTCTACGCTTTTACTCCGGTCAACAGTATGGGAAGCCTCTTATCTGTACCCACCATCAATCTTAATGGTGAGAACTTCCAGCCTGGAAATTATGTTCCGGGAACTTTTGTTGATCCATCTTTCCTTGGAGGGCTGGATTTGTTCAATCCAACTTTATTTAACGGCAAACTTAAACCTGAAAAATATCTTTCCAGCAATTACAATGCAAAGGAGCAGATTTATGCAGGCTATATCCGATGGGATCAGGATTTTAATGATAAACTATCGATGATCGTTGGAGCACGTATTGAAACAACCCAGATTGATTACACCGGAAATTATGTGATGAATGAGAAGGATCTGGTAGGACAAATCAATAATACCAACACCTACACCAACGTACTTCCGAATATCTCCTTTAAATATGTTCCGATGCAGGATCTTGTCCTTCGTGCAGCATTTACTACGGCTCTTGCCCGCCCGAATTACTACTCGCTGGTTCCTTACCTGAATGTTATTTCAGAAGATGAAATTGTTGCAGCAGGAAATCCGAATCTGAAAGCAACCTATGCCTACAATTTTGATTTCATGGCAGAAAAATACTTCAAATCTGTCGGAATTCTTTCAGGAGGTGTTTTTTATAAAAACCTGAACGACTTTATTTATACTTATTCAAAGAGAAATTATACTGCGAATGACTTCGCGAATGATTTTGCAGGACAAACCAACCCTATTCCTGCCGGAGAAAATAACTGGAAATTTACCCAGCAGCGTAACGGTGACAATGTAGATATTTATGGTTTTGAAGTCGCTTTACAAAGACAGCTTGATTTCATTCCCGGAGCTTTCTGGAAGGGACTTGGAGTCTATGTGAACTATACGTACACCAAATCTAAGGCAAAGGGAATTACCAATGAAGATGGGGTGGAAAGAACGGATGTAGGACTTCCGGGAGCTGCTCCTCACATGTTCAACGGATCTCTTTCATGGGAAAACAAACGTTTTTCGGCGAGAGTTTCCATGAACTATGCTTCTCATTATATTGACGAGCTTGGCGGCAAAGCATTTGATGACCGTTATTACGATAAACAGTTCTTCCTTGATGCCAATGCTTCTTACAAGATTACCAGCCAGCTGAGAATTTTTGCAGAAGCCAATAATCTGACGAACCAGCCGTTAAGATACTACCAGGGAATCCAGAGCAGAACCGCTCAGGCTGAATATTACAGACCGAGGTTTACGATGGGAGTGAAATTTGATTTTTAAAATACACATGAAAAACATACATTATCTACTGGCTCTTTCAGTTCTTCCTTTTGTGATCAACTGTACAGGGCAGAAAGAAGTTATAGAAAAATTAAAACCTACCGTTATTACAGAAACAGTGGTTCATGATACGGACGATCCTGCCATATGGATTAATCCTCAGGATGCTTCCAAAAGTATTATCATCGGAACAGATAAAGATACTGATGGCGGATTATATGCTTTTGATCTTAACGGGAAAATCATCAATAAAGTGTTAGGATTGAAGCGTCCCAACAATGTTGATCTTGAATATGGTTTTATTTTAAATGGACAAAAAACAGATATCGCAGCGGTAACTGAAAGGGAAACCAACAAAGTAAAATTATACTCGCTTCCTGAACTAAAAGAAGTGGGAGAAATCTCTGTATTTGAAGGAGAAACAGAACGTGGTCCGATGGGAGTTTCAATGTATAAAAATCCGGAAACCGGGGATATATTTGTGATTGCAGGAAGAAAATCCGGTCCGGCTGACGGCTACCTTTGGCAGTATAAACTAATGGAGAAAAACGGATCTGTCACAGGAGAAGTTGTCCGTAAGTTTGGGAAATACAGCGGTTTGAAAGAGATTGAAAGCATCGCTGTAGACGACGAAATGGGCTATATCTATTATTCTGATGAGCAGTTTGGGGTTCATAAATATTATGCTGATCCTGGAAAAGGCAATGAAGAGTTATCGGTATTCGGGAAAGGAGATTTTAAATCTGATGTGGAAGGAATTTCGATCTATCCTACTGCTAAAGGGAAAGGATATATTCTGGTTTCAAATCAGCAGAATGACACCTTCAATGTGTATTTAAGAGAAGACCAATCAAAAGGAAGAATAGCAGAAATTCCGGTTTCTACACTGGAAAGTGATGGATCTGAAGTGACAAACGTTAACTTAGGTCCGAAATTCCCTAAAGGCGTTTTTGTTGCCATGAGTAATGGTAGGATATTCCACCTTTACGACTGGAGAATGGTTGAAAAAGCAATAAAGTCAGCTAGAAAAAATGGTAATAAAAAATAATCTTTAACCATTAAGGTTGATAAGGTTTTAAGAGTATTAAGTTGAGTGACATTAATGAGATTGCTTCACCTTTGGTTCGCAATGACAGGTTGCTCATCTTAATACTCTTCATTTTTTCATTCTTCTTAATGGTTTATGATCTTAAAGTTTTTCAACGCAAAGGTTATTTTAAATGATCTAATATTTTAAGGGTGCAAAGAAAGAGTCGATTTTCAATCGACTGATGAAGCAAAAGTTTTATTCTTAAGCGTCGTAAGCAGCTCTGCAGCTTTATTTTGCGTTTTTAACACTACTTTTCTATTCCACATGTTTTCTCAGAAACTCCGCGGTATATGATATTTTATTTTTCAATAGCTCCGGTGGAGTTCCTTCAAACAATACTTTACCACCAAGTTTCCCTGCACCAGGCCCCATATCAATAATCCAGTCTGCTTTCGAAATAATATCAAGATTGTGTTCTATAACAATCAATGTATTATTCTGGTCTACAAGCCCGTTAAAGAACGTAAGCAGCTTTTGGGTATCACTTGGATGCAGTCCGGTACTCGGTTCATCAAGAATAATGATCTGATTGGTGTTTTTCAGTTCTCTTGTGAGTTTCAGACGCTGTCTTTCGCCTCCGGAAAAGCTGTCCAGCCTTTGTCCTAATGTAAGATAATCAAGACCTAATTGTATCAGCAGATCAAAATTTTTAAGAACAAATTCTTCCTTAAAAAAATCAGCAGCCTCAGAAACCGTCATGTTCATCACTTCCACAATTGTTTTTCCGTTATAGGTATATTGCAATACATCCGGATCAAATCCAGATCCTCCACAAACTTCACAGGGCTGCTCAATATCATCCATAAAAGCAAGGTCAATTTTTTCTATTCCCAATCCTTTACAGTTTTTGCAGGCTCCGTCACTATTCCTGCTGAAGAGTTTATCTGAAACATGGTTGGATTGTGCAAAAAGCTTACGTACAATATCTGATATTCCGAGATAAGTAAGCAAATTGGAACGGGCGCTTGCTGCAAAGAGCGATTGATCAATAATGGTCACCTCCGGATAAATTTCCGGCAGAATACGATTAATCAGAGTACTTTTTCCAGATCCCGCCACTCCTGTTACCACTGTCATTACTCCCGTTGGAATCTGTACGGTTACGTTTTTAAGATTATACCTGTTGGCATTTTTAATTTCAAGATAGCCATCAGGTTTTCTGAATTCTTGTTTGATGGAAGGTTTCGTTGCGAAATAAGAACCTGTTTTACCTGCCGAATTTTTTAGATTTTTAAATGTTCCGTTATACACCACTTCTCCTCCATTCCTTCCTGAACCCGGGCCTATATCAATCACACGGTCTGCCATTTTTATGAGATCCGGATCATGTTCTACGATTAAAACAGAGTTTCCTTTGTCTCTGATCTGCTGAATAATAGTGATGATATTCTGCAGATCCTTCGGATGAAGTCCAATACTGGGTTCATCAAAAATATACAACAGATCTATCAGGCTGTTTCCCAGGCTCCTAACCATTTTTATACGCTGAGATTCTCCTCCGGAAAGCGTATTGGTACTTCTGTCCAGAGTCAGATACTGCAATCCGATCGTAATGATATTCTGCAGCTTTGCGGAAAGCTCTTTGATGACGACTTCATATGCTTTTGAATCCAGTGAGGTAATAAACTCAAGCAGTTCATCCACTGAAAGGGCCATACAATCTGCAATACTTTTACCTTCGATTTTACAGGACAGTATTTTTTCATTCAACCGTTTTCCGTTGCATAACGGACATGTTTTGGTAATAACAACATGGTTCAGGGCGTCTTTTCTTGTAATGTTTTCTTTTGAATCTTTTTTCAGAAATGCTTTTTCAATCCTTGGAACAATTCCTTCATATTTTACCGTTTTTCCCCATTCTTTATGAGGATGCTTAGGTTTGTGTTCCGGCGCATACAGCAGGGTTTCCCATTCTTTATCGGTGAAATTCTTTAGTTTTTTATCATTATCGAAATAACCCGACAAGGTATATCTTGTTAAACGCCATCCTCCAGGCTGAAAAGTCGGGAAACGGACTGCACCTTCGTGTAAAGATTTATCACGATCAATTAAAACATTGACATTTAATGTCTGAACAAAACCTAATCCTTCACATTCAGGGCACATTCCCTGTGGATGATTAAATGAAAATACATTGGAATATCCTACAAACGGCTCTCCCATTCTCGAAAACAGCAGCCTCAGCGATGCAGACACATCTGCTGCTGTCCCCACCGTAGATCTGGCATTTCCACCCAACCGTTTTTGATTGATAATGATTGGAACATTCAAATTTTCAATTTTATCTACATCAGGCACCCCATAATGCTGCAGGCGGTTTCTGATAAAACTGTTCTGGGTTTCATTAATCTGTCTTTGTGCTTCTGCCCCAATGGTTTCAAAAACCAAAGATGATTTTCCGGATCCTGATATTCCCGTAAAAACCACAATCCTGTACTTTGGAATTTTTATGGAAATATTTTTGAGATTATTCTGCCGGGCATTGGTAATTTCTATATTTTCCATGATCAAAATGTTTAACTTTGTTAATAATTAACTAAGTTAAGTATAATTCTCATGAAACCCATTGAAAAAGAATTTTTTAACACATTTACTGATTTCCAATGCCTTATTCTGGCTCATATGAACCGGGGCAACATTAACGGAGTAACTGCTGCTCATTATAATATTATTGAATTTATTATGAGGAAAGGAACAACAACAGGAAGGGAAATATCACTGGCCTTTAACATAAGCCAGGCAGCCATTTCAAAACAGCTGAAATTTCTGATTGGTCAAGATTTGATTGTCCGGGAACAGGAGAAAGCAGACCACAGGAAATTCAATCTTTCAGTAACGGATAAAGGAAGGTTCATTGTAGATAATTCTGAAACTTTCCGTAAGGCTATGACACATCAGACGGCTTCTATACTTACCTCTGAAGAATTAAAAAACTTTAATTATCTGCTGGACAAAGTACTGAATCATTTGAAACTTTAATACCAAGATTTACCTATAGGTTCCGAATACTCTGTCCCAGACCGAAGTATAAAATCCGAAATTCTTGCTTTCATCCAAATGGTGCTGATTGTGAAACCTTGTTGTTCCCACAAAGAAACGGTCAAAAGAAGCAGGAAAAAACTCTCTGTTCAAATGCCCTATCGTTCCCCAGATAAGATTAAGTAAGAGATAAACTGAAATGGAGATCACAGAAAAATCATAGCCTATAAGTAAAACCAGCATCATCAGCCCGAATCCTATGGTTTCCAAAGGATGCAGAACAAAAAGGCTCAAAAAATTGGTACTGACATGTTCATGGTGTTTTCCATGCAAAACTTTATAGATAAAAGGTAAATGTGCTGCACAATGAAATAAATACATCAGAAAATCCATTAAGAGAAGTAAAGCAGCTACTTCCGCTATTATTCCAATTACAGATTCTGTTTGTCCCAACATGATCCATCCGTTTTTCCATAAAAAGGCTCCCAGAAGCATTACAAAGCTGTTACAGACTATGGTAAGCAGACTAAGATAAAAGTCGGATCTGGTAACAGGATGATTTTTTTCCTGTAACTGACTTTTACGGCAGGTCTTTTCGATAAAAATATATAAACCTATAGAAAACAGATATAGGAAAATATTAGTGATCAGACTGAATATAATCCATTGTGGCCAGGAAAACTGCCAAAATATCTGTAAATAACCGGAAAGTTCTGTTGGGTTAAAATTCATAAGTTTTTCATCCTTCAGCTTGATTGTCATAAAGGTATGAATTTCACCGCAAAATCAACTGATAAAGTATATTTCAGATCTTATTTCTGTCTTGCTTTTCTTCTCAACTCCCGCAGTCTTGATGTCAGTTTCTTTCTTAAATTGTTATGATATTCCCGGTAGTTTTTAATACTGTTCTCCAGATTTTTCTTGTTGAGCAGATACTCCTCATACAAATGACCCAGTTCTGAAATCTGAGTAATAACCTCTGAAGGCTGGCTTTCGGGATCTTCCGCAGCTTCTATCAGCAGACGGTAATATTCAATACGGCTGGTCAGGTTCATGTGAAGTTTTGGTTCTATTCCCTGCATGATTTTATCATTTTAGTTATTTTGTGAATTGGTAAAGGATAAAGATATTTTTTATATTATTTTTTGTTTTTGGATCCAGCTTATTTCTCCATCATAACCGGAGGTACGTCACTCTGAAATAAAATTTTGATATTTCCATTCTTTTCGTGAGCTGCTGATTTGAAATAACCACCGTTAAGAGCAGAAGAAATAAGGGTTTCATCAGGATCACCCAAAGGTAATAATGAAAGTCCTGCAAATTCATTGACGATCACTTGTGGTGAAATTCCATTGCTGTATTCTCCCCCTCCGTTGGCATTAAATACTTTATAGATCACCGGGTGAATCTGCAAGGAAATTTTTCTTGGTTTACGCTTGTCTTCCACGACAAATCCTGCCATATCTTTCCCCAGCGTAGTATCTCCCAGCTGAACGACCTGCATATAAGGTTTCAGGTTATTCACCACAATTTCGGCCGCAGAAGCTGTACTATTGGATGTGAGGATAAAAACTTTCTGCAATCCCAATGCATTCGCACGCAAAGTTGTAAAGTCCAAAGCTTTGGGATCATAAGCAATCTGTTGGGCAAATGTTCTTTTGACTTCACCTCCGTTTTTATTTCCTTTAAAAATGATGAACGGTGAACCGGATGATAATCCTGAAGGAATCAGGGAACAAAGTGCTGCGGCAGATGATACCGAACCTCCATAATTATATCGAAGATCCAGAATTAATTCCTTCACTCCGGCGGCTTTTAATTCCCCAAACTTTTGATATAGCGTTTGAGTCATTCCGTCAGGGAAATCATAGATGTACAGATAACCTACTTTTTTACCGTTTTTCTCAAAAACTTTGGATAAAACAGGCTGTTCAAAAGAGAAGCCATAGTACACGGTGATGTTTTTTTCATCCGTAACACCTCCGTTTTGCCATTTCCCAACGGTAAGCTCTACAACCGTCTGGTCTTTAATGGATGAAGCCATTGCTTCGGCATTCGCAGCAGTCATTACTTTTCCATTCACTTTGGTAATGATCATTCCTCTTTCCAGTCCTGCATTGAACGCAGGCGAATTTTGGAGCACCAGCTTAACGACTGTAACCACCTGATTACTGGCAAGCTGAACAATGGTATAATCAAAGCCGTACATATTTCTTATAGAACGTGGATACGAAGAGGAATCTTCGGTATTCACCATGAAGGAAAACCGATCTTTGGAAGACAGCAGACTTTTGAAAAAATCTTTTACAGGAAGCTGATAATCCGGCTTTGCAGGCATCTCATCTGCCCAATAATAATACCGTTTCATACTGTCCTGAACCCACAGATTCACAGATTCTGTACTTCCCTCAGGAAAAACGGATGCGCTTTCGTCATTATTATTGGTACACGAAATGAGAAAGACTGCGATGGCAATATATTGAAGTTTTAAAAAGTTTTTCATATACAATTACAGATATTCTGCTACGTCAATATCTCCTTTTACCACCCATTCTCCATTTTCCATTTTTTCCTGAAGGACAATCATATTGGCGCCCGTGTGTTGTTTTAATTTCACCTGAATCATTTTAGATCCTGCGTAAGGCTCTGTAGTTCCCGGTTTGTACAATTCCAGATATATGGGAGCTGTCGAGCTGAAGAAGCTATAGATTTTCACTGCGGTAAAGTTGTCTTTTCCTATATTATCAAACTCGGCAAGCACGACTCCGTTTTCTCTTTTCAAAATTCCTTTCACCTCTTTCAAAGAGCTTCCGGAAAATTCTCCCAGATTGGGAAAAATAAATTCAAAACCTACTTTTCCAAGATTCACCTGAGGTTTTACCGCATAGGTCTGCAGATAAATTCCGGGAAGATTAAAGAAATAGAGGTCTTTATAATCATTTATATTGTCATATGTAATATTGTATTTTGCAATTTCAGCGCCTGTTTCATTATTGTAGACAGACAATTTATTAGTTTCTTCCTGATCCAGAACAAACTGAAGCTGGGTTTCAATTTTATTTGTATAGGACGTTTTTCCGTCAATGGATACAGGCTGTCCGTTCAACCTCAACTGAAGAACATCAGGTTTGGAAAATCCTTTGATATTAACCTCTCCGGGTTTCTGTACTTTATCATACAGCTCCATCGTATTGCTGTCTGTACATGAAAAAAGTGCAGTAAAAAACAGTAGTAATGCAAAGATTTTATTCATCTTTTTCAATTATTTCTTGTAAAACTTAAAAAATATTGCCCGGCCCATGAGCCGGGCAATATATAATTATAAAAAAACTAGTTGGATATGTTCTGGATAACCTTTTTGCGAAGGCTACCCATTATTTTATATAAAATTTCATAGTGCTGCTAAAAATCAGATTCCAGGGGATAGAATGATTATTTTTTAATAAACTTCAGTCTTTCCGTAGTTTTTCCATCCGTAATTTCAGCGATATACGCTCCTGCTATAATACCAGACATATTTATCGTTTTAGCATATGGAGTGGTTAATACTTTTTGTCCTGCTGCATTGTAAATATTGACTACAGTTGTGTTTTCTTTCAATGCCGGGTTAAGCTGCAGCTGTAAAGATTCTCTTACCGGATTTTCTGCTATTTGTGTAAGTGTTTTGTTTCCTTTTACATCCTTAGTTCCCAAAAATGGAGTATTAAAAATTCCTATTTCATCAATATTAATGTTCTGTACATTATTTCCGCTTGTTTTTCTGTTTGACCACATTCCGATATAGATCTTTTTTCCTGCAAAAGCAGAAAGATCTACAAGGGATTCTACAAACTGGGTAAGATCAGCCGGAAAAGGATTGGCTGAGTCACCTACCTGTATTTTATAAATACTCTGAACATCATTTCCACCTGCATCTACTGTCATCGCCTGAAAGTCCGACAACGTAGGAACTTCTTTCTGCGGTGTGCTTACATAGATAAAAAGTTCTCTGGCAACAATCGTATGAGTAGATCTCTGTCTCCCGATATAAGCGGCCAGCGTAATGGTTCCTGCAATATTGGTAAGATCAATCTGAGGAGAAATAATCCAGTCATTTTCTGTGGTAAATCCGTTAGCATTTCCATTTGGAACCAAATTGATAGAATGGCGGAGAACACCTGCAGTTCCATAGGCCAAGGTAGTTCCGTTGTGATAGATGTTTTCCCCCTGTACCCAACCGTTGCCATTGCTGTTCAGGTCATGAAATGTCCAGCCCTGAAGATCGGCAGGAGTATCAAAAGAATTTCCCCATACCAGAGACTGTGCTGCAGCCAGGTGGGATAAAAACAGAGCAGATGATAAAATTATTTTTTTCATAATGCTGATGATTAATGTTTTTGAAGTAAAAGCAAGGAAGCAGCATAAGCTGTTCCCTGCTTTTTAAAGTTTTTTATTATTCTACAACAGAGAAATTGTATTTTGTCCAAAGTCCCTGGAAGTTTCCACAGTTTCTTGGAGATACATTCCAACCACCTTCGTTGAAGAACGGCTGGCTCATACCCCATAGAGATGCAGGAGTTCCAGTTAACAGATTGGCTGCAGGGATTCCCGCTGTTCCTGTACCTGTAACGGAAGTAGTAAATCCGTGAACCTGGATTGTGCTGTAAGCTGAAGCTGAAGAAAGTTCAGAACCTGTACCTTCTACTTTGATTCCAACAGGATATCCTGTAACGACAGCGTTATTTAATGTTAATCTTCCATGTCTTCTGATGTGGATACCGTTTTCATACAAAGCACCTTTAGTAGAGTTCTTAGAACCAACGATAGTAAGGTTGTTGATCACCGGGTGAGTTAACAATGTTGTAGAAGAACCTTCTGCGTTGTTATCAAGCTCGATACCGTTAGAATCAGGGCTTGATCCGCTAAGACTGTGTGTAGAGTTGTAATCTGCCAAAGCTAATGCACAAGTAATAGTTCCTGTATATCCGTTATCGAAATCGAAGTTATCATCATCTGCAGCAAAAGAAACAAGGTTTGAAGCGTTTACAGTACCACCGAAGAATTCGAAAGAGTCATCTTTTCCGAAAGATACCTGAATATGATCCAAAGTAGTTCCGTTTCCAACCCCTCCTAAAGTAAGACCGTTGATTTCGTTTCCTGAGTTTGGCGCTAAAAGATCATATCCTGCAAATTCGATACGTACATACTTCAATGTTCCCCCATTATGAGAAGCATTAGTACCTCCATAATAGAAATCAGGACCAGATAATCCTTCAATTGTTTTTGTGAAAGGCGTGTTTGTAGGAGCATCTCCTAAGATAATAACCCCTCCGAAGTCACCAGGAGCGGCAGTTGTATCTTCGTTTCCATCTAACAATTTGTAGCTTGTGAAAATGATTGGCTGAGCTTCAGTACCTGCTGCGTTGATTTTTCCTGTTTTAGAAATTACCAAAACTCCTGTAGCTGTATTGTTTGTGTTTGGTTTAGCCTTAATGAATGTACCCGGCTGGATTGTCAATGTAGCCCCATTTTTTACAGTTACAATTCCATTTAGTTCAACTACACCACTCCATGTAGTATTTGAAGTAATATCACCACTTACACTGGTTACCGGCAGCGCAGAAGCTGTAAGGTACTCAGCAGAAGTAGATTTCATTTCGAATGGAGAAGATGAATCTGCCAGTTGATCATTTTGACAAGCTGTAAGAGATAATGCTGCCACTGCAATTAGAGTTAGTCTTTTCATTGTTATAATTTTTAGTACAATCCGGCTGTGTTATTTTTATACCAGATCAGTTTTTTAATATTCAGGAATATCTTCCTCTCTATTCCTTCGATTTGTTTTTTTGGTGTTCATCCCATCGCTGCAGGAGGAACTGCATTGCGGGCGTTCCCATAAGAATCGTTAATGCCTGGGAAAAGCTGTTAACGTCCGGTTTTTTCAGAACTGTACTGCTGTGCGCATCATCAGTAATTTTCAGTTTTGATCAGGTTCCCGAAACCTGTACGCTGCTATATTTAAGATATCTTTCTCTATTGTTGTTTTTGATATTCGTGTTTTAGAACATATAGTTCACACTTAGGCTGAACATTCTTCCGCTGTAGGCCCGAAACATAATCTTATCAATATTTTTATCATATCTGTCTGTTGCACCGGGTAAAAGTCCCCAGGCTTCCCGCTCAGTTCCGATGGCACTCCCCAATCCCAGAGGTATCGCATAGGAATTATAATTATTATAGTATTCCTTCACCCTGTTGAATAAGTTTCTGGCATTTAATTTTAATTCAAGGTTTTTATTCCGAAGAAATTTATAGGAGATCTGCGCGTCTGCCACAGCGTAAGGGCGCTGTATTTCTTCACCTTTGTAAGCATATCCGACAGTGATATACTGATCTCCTTTAGCATTGTATAAAAAGCTCAGTCCCAAACGATCACCATCATATGTCAATCCAAGATTATAGGCATAAGGAGTCTGTCCATAGAGCGGACGTTTTACTTCATAGGTGTCATCATTGTCACCTGTTTTATAAAGGTCTTTAAAAGCTACCACTTTCGTATGATTATAGGTAAAGTTTCCACTGATGAAAAGCTTTTCCAGAAAGGTTCCGTCTGCAATAAATCCTAAATTCTTTCTTACTTCAGCTTCCACTCCCAATAATTTTGCATTTTTCGAATTACCATTATAGAGATATAAATTTCCTTCGCTGGAAATATGCCCCTCACGTTCTATCGGCCGGTCTATATTTTTATAATAGAGCCCTGCAGAAAATATTTCTCCCAATCCGGGAAACCATTCAAATTTGAAATCATAATTATTAATGACAGAAGATGTCATTTCGGTATTATAGATTAAACCATTAGCTATCGGATCGAAATAAGGAAGTCCTGTTCTTTCATTGAACTGAGGACGGATCACAGATCTGTTGTAAGCAAGCCTTAGATTAATTTTATTGGTAGGGCTGTAGGTAAAGTTTGCAGAGGGCATCCATTGCCATGGCTTATCCTCAATAGCCGCTCTTTCTACATTCTTTGTATCACTTGGGTCTAATTGCTGTGAGATAAGATCATATTTAAAGTATTCTGCACGAAGTCCCCAAACTAACCTTAATTTCTTCCAACGGTTATCAAACATCACAAAAACCGCATGCTGACTCACCTCTCCTTCATACTTGTCATTTTTATACAATGCTTTGGTTTCCCATCCGATACCTCCCGGTACATATTGAGATCCATTGAACCAATCTGCCAGAGCTCCATACATCGTCAAATAATTTTTCTCACTATTCGGAACATTTCTGTTCTCATCCACTCGCAGAAAGAACTTCTGTTGTTGATTGGTATTATTCTTCAATGTACCTGCATATCCTGTCTTAACCGTATTTTTTAAATTTCCCAGATCCAGATCCCATTTAACCGAAGCTCCATAATTGTAATCTGTTTCTTTATTGGCGATATATCCTCTGTAAAAATTTCCTCCGGTATTATAAATTTTATGATAGGTCAGAATTTCACTCCCGATAAAATCATAAAGTGTCAGATATTGTGTATAATCTTTCGTATCAGATGTTATCCCTGTTCTTGCTGCAAACCAGTTGACTTCTGCATTTCCTATTTTATGATTTCCTTCCAGTTTATTTTGTAGAAGCATCTGAAAAATAGGGTAATTGGTGTTATCAGTATAAGGCCTGTCTAAGTTTTTAATCTGAGCAGGATCATTATTGGGGATGATACCGTTATAAAAATAATTATAGGCTAATTCCGCGTTGGAAGCCATGGAACTACCAGTGGTATATTCATTCCATCCGGTAACTCTTGTCAGTGTATTATCAAAAATATGAGTATATGAATTACGGAATGAGATTCTGTTTTTCCCTAGCTGAAGCCCAAAATTAAGCATCCCCGCTACCGTAGAGTTGTAATTATAGGAAGCTCCTTTATTTTTGAAATTATAAAATGGTATCGGAGCGACTCCCTTTGTTTCCCAATCGGCGACATAAGGTCCTGTGGTATCCAGCCAGTTTCCTCTTCCTGTATGGTCAATATCCAGTTTATTCTGCTCATTTCTGATGACAAATGCTCCGGCAAATCCCCATTTATTATTGTTTTTTAGCGCGTAGGTTCTTCCCAGTGCCAGCTGTATATTAGATCCCATGTCACCTCTGGTTTTATAGGTGCTGAAATTGTCATTGGTAAACTGCCTGGATTGTTCAAAAAACCTTGGATCTGTCCAGTTCATCGGCTCCAGTCCTTTGGGAAAATCTCTTGTCCCGTCATCATATCCGAAATAATCATACTTTCCACGCTTACGGGTCAGAAATTCTTTGAAGGCCGACTGATCATTATACGAAGTTCCCAACGTTACGGTTGTAAAATT
The DNA here is from genome assembly GCF_003347605.1 of Chryseobacterium sp. KLBC 52. Lineage (GTDB taxonomy): Bacteria > Bacteroidota > Bacteroidia > Flavobacteriales > Weeksellaceae > Chryseobacterium. Next base: position 41,599 of record NZ_QDFZ01000014.1, read on the forward strand.
TTCATTGGGAATATCTTTTGTTCGCACTTCTACATAACCTCCTGCAAAACTGGCATTCATATCCGGGGTGGCCGATTTGCTTACCACCACACTTTCTACCATTGCCGTAGGAATGATATCAAATGAAAAGTTCTGGTTATAAGCTTCCGTACTTGGCAGGTTGATTCCGTCCATGGCAGCAGTGTTCCAGCGTTCTCCCATCGATCGTACTACCACATATTTATTATCAATAGTAGTGATTCCTGTTACTCTTTTCAAAGTTCCTCCTACATCGCTGTCCGGTGTTTTGGAAATTTGTTCTGCAGAAATACCATCACTCATCTGCGCTGCTTTCTTCTGCTGGGCAAGAAGTCCTGCCTGAGTATCTGCTTTACGGGCTGCCGTAATGACCACTTCTTTGATGTCTGTAATTTTATCTGAGGCCTTGTTTAAAGCAAATGAAACAGCATTGGTTTCTTTATTCGTAACAGATAATTTTTCAACTCTCAGCGTATTATATTTAGGTGCTTTTATGGTCAGATTATAAGTTCCCGAGGGAAGATCTATCGTAAAGTCACCGTTATTATCAGTGACCACTGTTTTCTGAGCTACAGTAACTTCTGCTACGGTAATGGGATTTCCTACTTCATCCACTATTTTACCGGAAATTCGTCCGTTTCCCAATGCGGAAATAGCAGAGCTTTCATATTTTATCGAAATAAGATCACCATGCAGTCGGTAAATAATAGGAAGTCCGTTCGTAATATCCTTCAGACAGTTGTTGACAGAAGTATTTTCGCATTTCACTCCTTTTACCTTCAGCTCTTTAATGTCTACCTTGGAATACGCCAGTCTCATTCCCGTTTTTCCGGCAAATTCTTCCAAAACTTCAATCAACGGTCTGTTGGCAGGTACAGAAAATGTCACTTTCTGAACCAGCTCCTGAGCTTCTGCGGCTACAGTAAAAAATAAGGCTGCTATGGTAATCCCACATTTCAAACTTTTCATACTTAATAGTGTTCTCTTGATTATGATTATTTAATTTTTTTTGAATAATGATTTATTTCTTAAGGATATAGGTGTTTTCTTTTTTCTGTACTTCCAACCCCAGAATGAAGGCCAGGGATTCAATATTTTCGCCAACGGTACCGCCTGTGAAATCGGCAGTAATCTTTTTATTTTCAGATTCTTTAGGATACATAACCGTTGTACTGTAATTGCTTTCCAGGACTGCTACTACTTCTTTTAAAGGAACATCGTTAAAGCTCAAAGACAATATCGCAGGAACTGTTTTTGCTGAGTTTTTCACAGGTTTCAATGCAATAATGGCTGTAGTATGCGCAATTCCAAAGTTGGTCCATTTCTGATTCGGCGCAAGGAAAGAAACCGGAACGCCAGGAGAAGAAACAGCAACCTTCCCTTCATAAAGATCAACAGCTTTTTTCTTGCCTGACTGTGAAATCTTAAATACCGTTCCCAATACTTTGGTACTGAAGCCATCTGCACGAACGATAAAAGGATGTGTTTTAGATTTTGCGACAGAGAATATGGCATCTCCTTTTAAATCCACTACTCTGGTAGACGCAGGAAAAGATTTTTCTACAGTCAGTACAGCGCCTGGTAAAAGAGTAACTACAGATCCGTCTTCAAGCTGAACAATACGGTTCCCGGATTTTGCAAGATATACATCAGGCTTAATGAACATGGTGTAGGTAAATATTCCACCCAATGACAACAGCAGAATAATAACTGCAGCCATTTTATAGAGATGCGTTGTAAAGCTTTTTACAGATGAAATAGAAATACTTTCTGTTTGAGGAAAATAATACTCCAGTCCGGACAATATTCTTTCTTTGGATTCTTTCATATGAGTAGCATCCAGATTTTTTTCTGTCTGAGTTCTCCATTGCTTTAAAAGTTCATTTTCTTTTTCAGAGATTGAGTCTTCCGAAACTTCCCGTTCCCAAAGTCTGAAAACAAAGGCTTCAATATTTTTATATGGTAAACGTTTTTTCATAAGGTCTTTCATGTATTCACAGATACTTCTATCTATAAGACAGTGAAAATGAAAAACTTCCCCAGGGCATCCTTAACGTTATATTCACATTACAACCAAATTGTTAATAATTTTCATCCTTTTTCACATTTACTCAACATTAACGTCACATTTGAGCCCTGTTTTTCAGAAATATTTAATCTTATCATACCCAAAGTTCACAAAAAGTTAATTTTCCTTTAGGTAATTTTGTATCACAATATGAGCCCAACAGACTATACATTATTAAAGAAAATAAAATCAGGCGACCGTCCTGCATTTATGCTGCTGTATGACCGATACTGGGATAGTCTATATCGCTTTGTTTTTGTACGGACACGGGATAAAGAAGTCTCTGAGGAAATTCTTCAGAATCTATGGATGAAGATTCTTGAAAATACAGACGTGATACAAACCGATGAAACGGAAAGCGCCAAAGGCTACCTCCTCCGCCATCTTCATTACCGGATTATTGATTTTTATAACAGCTATAAAAAAGCTCCTCCTACGCTGAGTATTGATGAGTTTGATATTCCGAATGAAATTGAAATGGCAGATTCAGATTATTTTGAAATTCTTGAGGAAAATGAAATTTCTGCTTTGTTATCCATGATTGATGAGGTGGTTGCCCAACTTCCCTCAACAGAGCAGCAGGTCTACGATATGAGAATCAGAAAAAATATGTCTGTGAATGAAACCGCAGAAGCACTGGGAATCAGCAACAAAACCGTGAGCAATAAACTAAGCAAAGCTTTGGGAGAAATCCGTGAACAGCTGAATCCGGAGTATAAGTCTTCTAAAAAGCTGGTTTCTATTCTGTTGTTGATGGAGGTTTTGACGAGGTATTGAGTGTGAGGTACGGGTACGGGATACGGGTTTCGAGATACGGAGTTTCGTCAATCGTCAATTTTTTGCGCCTATTATCAAAATTCACAGCGCAGCGGATTCACCTTTCACTATTCACTAAAGATCGGTAGAAAACCAGTATTAAAGTCCAGGATTTTAAAATCGGCAAGGTTTGAATGAATGCTTTCATCATTATTGGTAAAAATGATAGTCTGCATTCCTGCTTCTTTTGCTGCCTTAAGCCCTGACTGACTGTCTTCAATGGCAATACAGTGCTCCGGAGAGACTCCCAGATTTTTTGCAGAAGTAAGATACACGGCCGGATGAGGTTTTCCCTGAGTTTCAAACTCTGATGAGTGAATGGTATCAAACAGATCACGAACCTGAAGTTTTTCAAGAACCACATGAGCTACACGCAAAGGAGCATTGGTAGCCAGCCCTATTTTATATTCTTTATTCTTAAGATTTTTAATAAATTCCTGTACACCAGACATTGTACAGTCCTGGCCTTGAATCATTTCAATTACTCTCGTCACTACTTTATTTTCGAGATCAGAGGAATCAAAATTTTCCCACGGAAATCTTTCATACCAGAATTCTGTGACCTCCTGAGTGGTCATATATTTGGTTTGTGCCGCCAGGTCATCCGAAACCTGCACGCCATAGGATGAAAAGACATCCAGTTCTGCCTGAGTCCAGAATTTTTCTGAGTCTATCAGAACACCGTCCATGTCAAATATTACTGCTTTTAAAGCCATTTTTAAATGATAAATGATGAATTATTGGCTGATTTTATACACACAGCGCTGTCCGCCGGAAATGATGTGATCTACTCTTTCCACGTTGTACTCCTTTCCTATCAACGATTGGAAATTGGATAATTCAGCACGGCAGAAGCCCTGGCATTCGGTAGCAGCAGCACATATCGGACAATGGTTTTCAATCAGATAATATTCTTCCCCTTCTTTTTTCCATTCTGCCATGTAACCTTCATCACTACGGACTTTTGCAAGGGATTCAAGGCGCTGTTCCAGAGATTTTGTCTTAGAAAGCACTTTTTCATACCGTTCATGGGTATTTTTTTCCCGGTCACTGATCAATAATTCCAAAGCATTTTCACCCAAAAGATTTTTTACTGATTTCAAAATCTGAACCGTGACATCTGCATGCGTATCCGGAAATTGAGACAATCCTTTCTCTGTAAGCGTATAATAAGTAGAAGGACGGCCCACTCCTTCGCTTTTCACCGAAGACCGGATCAATCCTTCCTGAGCAAGGTTGAGCAAGTGTTTTCTTGCGCCTTCTTTAGTGATCGACAATTCTTCAGCAATAAGAAGTGATGTAGCCTCCCCTCTCATCTTGAGAAACATCAGAATGCGATCTGCTGCCGGCTTTTTCATTTGACAATATTTTAGTTGTTTTATTTTTCAACAACAAATATAGTCATTTTCTATAATTTCAAAAAATCAGAGCTAAAACAAAGATTTACAATATCTTATTCATTCAAATCACAAAATTGATAAAACAACCTAAAAGTTGTTTTATTAAAATATATTTCTACCTTTGTGACACAACAATTAAAAAAAATAAATACGATGAACCCATTTACATTACCACAGTTACCTTATGCTTATGATGCTTTGGCTCCTTTTATAGATAAAGAAACAATGACGATTCACCATCAAAAGCATCATCAGGCTTATGTAGACAATCTGAATAATGCTCTGGCACAAACCAACGAAACGAATCCTGATCTGGATTCTTTATTACAAAGAATCAGTGAATACAGTCCTGCTATAAGAAATAATGGTGGTGGCCACTATAACCATTCTTTATTCTGGGAAATTCTTTCCGCTCAACCTAAGCTTCATCCTGAGGGGATGCTTCATGATGATATCACAGCTACTTTCGGAAGTCTTGACAATCTAAAAGCAGAAATGAAAAAAACAGGTTTATCACAGTTCGGTTCCGGATGGGTATGGTTATTTGTAAAGTTCAACGGATCTCTGGCTATCAGTTCTACTCCTAATCAGGACAATCCGATGATGGATATTCTTCCTACAAACAGAGGTTTTCCGATTCTTGGAATAGATGTTTGGGAACATGCCTATTACTTGAATTATCAGAATAAACGTGCTGACTACCTTGATGCTTTCTGGTCTGTACTGGATTGGTCTGCCGTTGAAAGAAAATATGAAGAAGCTTTGTCAAAAGTAAGATAAATAACACTGAAAGTAAACAAACTATGACTGAGGGAAATTTTATCAATAAAGCAAAGGCTTCAGGCATTATTGCCCTTGACCTTTCAGAATACAAACCCACTACGGAAATTGTAGAACTGGATATCAAAGATCATCTTTTTATGGGAATGATTGTGAAGGAGAAAGAATTTAAGGAATCAATTGCTGTGGTGGATTTTTCTATATACAATGAAAAAGCAGTAGGAATTATCTGCTCTACGGATGCCATCATTCCTCCGTGGGCTTACATGCTCATTATGGAAAAACTGTCTCCTTATGCTTCTTATGTAGATTTAAACAACGCAGAAACAATATTACTCGATCTCTGGAAACGCCGTCTCATTTACGCTGACCTTAAACAGTATAAAAATCAGAAAGTGGTGGTCCGGGCAAGTACAAATCATGATCCTGCTCTGTATTTATTAGCAGCAGGATTATTAAAACCTCTGGTAAAAACACTGATGTACGGCGAGATAGGATTACCTAAAGTAATTTTTAAACAATAAAAAAATGAAAGCAATTATATTCAACGGATCCCGGGAAAGAAGAGCTTTATCTACTTCCGGACTGATTTCGGATTATTTCTCAGAACATCTGAAAACGCTGGGAATTCAGACTGATATTTTTACCCTTGCGGATTCCGGTATTCCTCTATTTGATGTTACCCTTACCAAGACTCCTTTGGCTGTAGAGCGCATGACTCAGATGTTTACTGATGCCGATCTACATATCTGGCTGGCTCCTCTTTACCACGGAAGCATTCCGGGAGTGATGAAAAACTGCCTGGACTGGCTTGAAGTAACTGCCAACAGATACGAACCTTATCTTACGGATAAAACTGTGGGATTGGTATGCTGGGCAGATGGGCTGCAGGCTATGCAGGGAATCAACGCCATGGATTCTATTGCCAAATCATTGCGTGCATGGCCATTACCATTCAGCGTTCCCATTGTAAGATCGTCACTATTCGCAGCTGAACAATCTACGCAAATTTCAGAGCTCTATTCCGGTAAGTTTGATAAGCTTATCAGCATTGCCACCTCTAAAAAAATAGAAAAAACGACTATAAATCATTCATAACATGATAGAAACAGATATACTGATCATTGGTGCCGGCCCTGCAGGGTTATTTACGGTATTTGAAGCCGGCCTTCTCAAAATGCGATGCCATATTATCGATGCATTGCCACAGATGGGAGGCCAGTTATCAGAGTTATATCCCAAGAAACCCATTTTTGACATTCCCGGATTTCCAAGTGTCCTTGCCGGAGAACTCATCGATAATCTTTATGAACAGATCAAACAGTTTGAACCAGGCTTTACCTTTAATGAAACAGCCATTCACCTTCTCAAACTGGAAGAAAATCTTTTTGAAGTCATTACCGATAAAGGGACCAAACACCGAGCGAAAGCCGTGATTATTGCCGGAGGACTGGGAAGTTTTGAACCTAAAAAACCACCTATTGAAAATATTTCAGCTTTTGAAGAACGTGGAATTAATTATTTCATCAAAAATCCGGAAGACTATGCCGGAAAACATGTGGTAATTGCCGGAGGTGGAGATTCAGCGCTGGACTGGACCATTCATCTTGCTGAAATAGCTTCATCTCTTACTCTCATTCACAGAAGAAATGAATTCCGTGGCGCACTGGATTCTGTTGAAAAGGTGAAAAGATTAAAACTGGAAGGGAAAATCAACCTGATTACTCCTGCAGAAGTGATAGGAGTAAATGGTGAGGATTGTTTAAAGGAAATTCTGGTTGAAAAAGAAGGCACAATTCAGTCCATTGAAACGGATTACTTTATTCCTCTTTTCGGATTGGTTCCCAAGCTGGGACCACTAGTAGAATGGGGACTGGAGCTGGAAAAGAATGCCATAAAAGTAGAAAACAGCACCGATTTCCAAACCAATATTTCAGGAGTTTATGCCGTAGGTGATATTAATACGTATCCTTATAAAATGAAACTGATTCTATGCGGATTCCATGAAGCAGCCATTGCCTGCCAAAGTATTTATCAGCGTCTTAATCCGAATAAGAAATTTGTTTTAAAATATACTACGGTAAGTGGAATTGAAGGTTTTGACGGAACAAAAAAACAGGCAGAAAAACAGGTAGTCGCAACTATTGACTAAGTAGTATGGAGAATGAAATTACAATTACGGTTATCGACCAAAGCGGTACTACACATACTTTGCTATGCCCTTTAGAAATGGGACTTACCCTTAAAGATATCTGCAAAGCCTATGAATTGCCTATGGAAGCAATGTGTGGAGGCATGGCTATGTGTGCTACCTGCCATTGCTTTGTTTTAAGTGAACCCATTCCTCTTCCTGAAAAAAATGATATTGAAGAAGCCTTGTTATCAGAACTATTTACCTCCAGGACTACAAGCAGATTAGCCTGCCAGATTCATCTTACAGCTCAAATGGATGGGCTGTCGGTAGAAATTGCTGCAGATTAATGAGTTAAAAATAAAAATTAGCACACTTTATGCTGCTTATTTTCAAAGAACAGTGTTGAACTGCTGTAATTAAGTTTAGCGGGGATTTCCCAACTATTCAACGTTGAAGAAATCCCTTTTTTAAACCCTTTAAATTCAAACCATATGGCTATAAAAATAACAGATGCCTGTATCAACTGTGGAGCCTGCGAACCTGAATGCCCCAACTCAGCCATTTACGAAGGCGCTATCGACTGGCGCTGGAAAGACAAAACCAAACTTTCAGGACATATTACATTCCCCGACGGTACGGAAGATGATGCCGATGCTTACCATCCGGCTGTCTCAGATGAAGTGTATTATATCGTTTCCGGAAAATGTACGGAATGTAAAGGCTTTCATGAAGAGCCTCAATGTAAGGCGGTATGCCCTGTAGACTGTTGTGTAGATGATCCTGATCACAGGGAAACGGAAGAAGTACTATTGGACAGACAAAAATTCATGCACAGTGCTTAGTCAACTTCTATCTTTTATATTTAATTTCAACAAAGGCGGGTTTTAATCTAGTCATGGTCGGAAGAAAATTCCGACCATGACTAGGTTTTAATGCGCCTTTTATATTTTTTCTTCTCCGAAATCTTATTTTGCTTTAATCTCAGTGTATATTCTTTCAGTAAAAGGAGTTTCAACACCTACTTCAGAACCATATTTTAACACTGCTCCTGCAAATAATTCCAATTCGTTATCCTTCTTTCCGGAATTGATATCAAGTTGTAAGGAAGTTGGAGTTTCAAAAGGAAATGTGGAAGCTTTCTTAAAAGTAGCATCAATAATATCTTCCTGAAGATCTATTCCTTTTTTAGCAGCAATCTGTTGTATTTCTTTCATAATTCCGGTTGCTTCATTCTTTTGCTGTTCATTGGTACATACGGCTCCTATGGATGAGTTATGTTTCGCTGTGACCAATCCAAAGCTTGCTATGAATATGAATTTCGTCCAGATATCTTTTAATGAATTATCTTTAAAATCAAAGTCAATTTTACTTTCACTCAATAGCTCTGTAATCCATTCTATAGGGGCAGAAAAATGCTCAGGATCTCTTCCCACAATGATTTTCCCCGCATTACCTTTATGTTCTACAGTTCCTCTTTCCTTAATATGAGAAGCTACATACACACAGGTTGGAAGAACAGTATGATCAGGAATAATAGTACGTATTCTGTCATAGATATCTGCTCCGTTCATCATCGGAAGAAGGACAGTATCCTTATTAATAACCGGCAGTAATTGTTTACAGACATTTTCAAGATCATATTCTTTTACACAGATCAACACCAGATCAGGATTTTTGATCTCACTGATGTTCTGTACGATATCATTAGGATGGGTCTGTGAATTGGAATGCTCCGGAGATAACAACGTCAATCCGTTTTCTTTTACTTTATCAAAAGTTTCTCCGCGGGCGACAAATGAAACGGTATATTTTCCTGTAGTCTCATTGGTCTGATTGATTTTAAAACCAAAATAACCGCCTACACCACCCAATCCTACTACTACAATATGTTTTTTGTTCATGAAATTATTTTTAAGCAAAGATCAGCGATGACATCTAAAATATCACTTGACAAATGAAAAGAAATTACAGTTTATGAATATCTCTTCTGATCCGGCTCAGGGAACTGTCTTTAATTCCAAGATAAGAGGCAATCACTTTCAAAGGGACATGCTGAAAAATATCAGGATCTTTCTTCATCAGGTTAAAATATCTTGTGGAAGCCTTCTGACTCGCCATTTCAATCAATCTGTCATGAATATTATAATAATTAAGAACAAAAAGAAGCCTGCTGAATTCTCTGAACTCAGGAATGTTATGGAAATTATGCTGTACATTTTCCAATCCTGTTTCCCAGAAAACACAATCGGTTACAGTCTGATATATTTCTTTGGTAGGCTGCTGCCTGAAAAAGGACAGAAAATCATTTACAAAACAGGGAGCTGTATAAATATTGGTCGTGATCTCCTCATTATCTTCATTCAATATAAATGAACGGACATACCCTCTTTCCAGAAAATAGGTTTTGGTACTGATGGCATCCTTATCCAATAAAACAGTATTCGCTTTTAACTTAAAATGACTGAATTTTTCAGTAATTTTTTCAACTACCTCAGCCTGGATACTGAATAAGGAATGAAAATAGGTATTAAGTGATGATTTGTCCATTAAAATGTCCTCATAAATATACTTTGAGCCATCTAAAGTAGCGATAATTCGTGGAAGTCTGGTTAATCAGATGCTTTAAAACCACCCCGTCAAAAATTCTTTGAATTTTCGCCACCCCTCCAAAGGAGGGGAATTTTTCTCATCATTAGAAATGGTACACCTAAAACCGTTGAGACTTACATGACTTATTTTATTTCAATTTCACGGCTTTTGTTGCTATGAAAGTAGGAAGGTACTGATCAATTAAAAAACGTGGATTGGGTTGCATTTCTTCAGTAAAATCTGCAATCATAAAACCTGCCTTCAACTGTCCTCCGATAAGATCTGCAAGGGTATGTCCGAAAACCAAAGCTTCATTATTCTCCAGTTTTCTGTTGATCTGATCCTGATCCAAATCTTTTATATCAGCATAAGGAAGTGTATATTTCGGTCTGATAATTCCCTCTTTTATATCCTGAGGATTCCGGTCTGCTACGAACACTACAGGATTAAAAAAGCTTGCCAGCAATGCTCCTCCTTTTTTCAAGACTCTATAAGCTTCTCTCCAAACCGGATTCACATCTTCTACATAATGATTGGAAATCGGATGGAATACAATATCAAAGGTTTCGTCTTCAAATGAACTTAAATCTCTCATATCGCCCTGAACTGTTTGCAATGACAATCCATCACGTTCTGCCACCTTTTCATCCTGCTTCAACTGTTCTCCGGAAATATCAAAAACTATAACAGAAGCTCCTGCTGCAGCCAAAACCGGAGCCTGCTGCCCTCCTGCCGATGCCAGACACAGAATTTTCTTTCCTTTAACCTCTCCCAGCCATTCTTTATTCAGTGGTTTTGGGGTCAGATGAACATCCCATTTTCCTCCTTTTGCATCATTGATCAATTCTGAGCTTACCGCTTTTGACCACTCATTCTGGGCTAATGCCTGTTTGTTCCAGGCAGCTTCATTGTGTTGTAAAAAATTAAATTCCTTATCTTGCATAGTATTCGTTTTCATATTGCATCTCTTATTTACAATGCTTTATATAATTCAAATATAGAGACTTTAAAGATGACAATAGTAGATTAGAACTCTATTTTTTTCAAAAAAATCAAATTCCATGAATATTTTTTATTAAAAAAAACAAAACCATTAAACTTTTGAGTTTAATGGTTTCCTATTCCATCACCGAGATAATAATACCAATTATTCTTCAGACATAACTTCATCATAAGTAACAGGGTCAGTAACCTCCTGATATTGTTCCCACTCTGCTTCAAGCTGTTTATTGGTTTTCATATCTTCTTCGAGCTTTAATGTTTCACGGTATTGTTTTGCCTCTGCTACCAGCGTCCATTTACAGCCAATCCCCATTGAATCAATGTAATTTCTGATATCGTGGATATTTACTTTAAAAAACTCTTTTCTTGGATTAATTTTATTCAGTTGGCTTCTTAAAAACTTCTTATGAAGCTGTTTCTCCAAAGCCGGAGCATCTTCAGCATAAATCATAGCATGAACATCAAATTCAAAAGGAACACTTGCATCACCCAGCTCACGAACACGATCAAGAGGATCAAGACGTCTTGTCATACCAATTTTATAAACATTCTCCCCAAATGAGCCAATGTTTGAAATAATATAAACATTCCCTGTTCTGGTCTGCTGTGCCATAGATATCGCTCTTTGATTTTTTTCTTCTGCCTGAGTAAGCTTTTGTTGTAGCTCTTCAAGCTGTTGCTGGAAAAGTATCTTTTGTTCTTCATTGGCCCTTGCTACTTGCGATTCCGCCTTCTCTATAAGTCTTTTTAAGGTTTGTTCTTCTTTTTCAGCATCTTTAATAGCCTTTTCATATTCCTTGCGGGCTCTTTCTTCTTCTCGAATCTGCTCACGAATTTGTCTCTGCTCTTCTTGTTCTTGCCATTTCAGTTCCTGAGCAACAACTGCCCATTTTAGTTCTTCAATTCTTGCACTGTGATAAACCTCAGATATTCTGGCATTTCTAAAAGCCTGTCCGTTGAAGTTTACCAACTGGAATGCATCATCCATCTTTTGTTTCAGAATACCAAAGTTATCTTTCTTTACTGATGCTAAAATAGAATCTACCTTTCCATTGTAAGCATCAATAACAAAATCAATAGCTGTATTTCTTCTTGATTCATCCATATAATTACAAATACCAGCTTGTCTGCTAACAATCATAAGCTTATTGTTATGTCGAAGTTTTTTAAGATTTTCACCAGCCTCCTTATGCCCGAAGTCTTCCGCTAATTCATCCAATAAAGTATAAGTAGGGACCAAATATTCATTACCATACCCTTCAATAACATTTTTCATTGCTTTTATTCTATCTGCAATCTGATCTGATTCTCTTAAACTTCGATAAGCATCCCCACCTATTGATTCTGCCCTCGCTTCAGCATTATCAAGAATACGCTTAGCTTCGTTTACTGCATTTTCGTACAGTAATTCAATCTCTCGTCTTTTTTTCTCGGTAGTTTCCTTTACATTCCTACGAAGTTCACGGGCTTCAAGCTGTGCGTTGGCAAGCTCTTGTCCGGCCCTGTCTCTTAATCTCAAGCTATCTCTTTCTGCCTTTTTAAGAAGGTAATCGCATTCAACTTTAATATCAATAATGTCCTGATACTTTCTCAATGCATCATTATGTTGTGATAATTCAGCTACTTTTCTGCTTAAATTACTTTTATCAATCTGTAATTTAGAAACCTCCATTTTCAAATGGTTATTCTCTCCTTTTAGATTTGTAATTTGAGTATCTTTGTGAAGAGATTCTTTTTTAAACTTTCCTGATGTACTGAATGCGTAGAGCATTAATATAAACAAAACAATAATCAATAAAATTGCCATGGTTGAGATTTTATCCGGCAATATTAAATAAAAAAAAACGTTACAACTTACGGTAAACCGTAACTTAAAAAAAGCCACCTTTTATATTTAAGAATATTAATTCCCGGATTATAGTGAATGTATCAATAGCTTTGTAATTTATCACAAATTTTGTAATTTTCTTCTTCAAAAGCAACCTGCGCAGATCATCATTATGGACAATGATTTCACTTATACCTTCATCGAACCTGACAAAGAAATCGCAGATTTTGTTGAAAATCTGGGAACTTTTCATAACCTTTCAGATGAAGCTAAGGAAGTAGTGATCATTCCTGATGGAAGAATTGATTTATTTTTCTCACAGTCGGCTTCAGAACCTTTCCATATTACCCTTCTCGGACTGGAAACCTATCCTGAACAAAGGTATATAAATCCTCATACCACTGCATTTATCGTTAGCTTCAAACCTCTTGCTGTGGAATATATTTTAAATACTTCCATCGCTGATTTATTGAATACCGCAAAAGAACTTTCTTCTGATTTCTGGAATTTTAAAGCTGACGATATAAAGGATTTTAGCCATTGCTGTACAAAAGCCACTCAAAAAATAAAAGAATTGCTTCCTCAAAAAGCAGATGAAAGAAAAATCAAACTTTTTGAATTGGTGTATGCTTCAAAAGGGGAAATGAGCGTACAGGAACTTTCTGAGAAAACAGGATGGGGCAGCAGACAGATCAACCGGTACTTTACCAAACAACTGGGTTTGTCATTGAAAGCCTACGCTACTATTTTGCGATTCAGAGCATCATTGGAACATATTGCCCAGGGAAGACTTTTCCCGGAACTCAATTATACCGATCAGAATCATTTCATCAAAGAAGTAAAGAAATTTTCAGGAGTTGCTCCTAAAGAATTATCCAAAAATAAAAACGACCGATTTGTACTATTATCTGTATTGAAAGGAAAATAAATTTGCATTGTAAAATTTAAATCAACAATGCTGACAGACAATAAATCAATAGCAATCGTTGGTGGTGGTCCTGCAGGACTTACACTGGCAAGACTTTTACAACTGAAAGGGGCAGATGTAAAAGTATATGAAAGAGATTTTAATAAAAATGCCCGTGTACAGGGCTCTCCTCTTGATATGCATGAAGATTCAGGTTTGGCTGCCATACGCAAAGCAGAACTTCTGGAAGAGTTTAAAAAGGCTTTCCGTCCGGGTGCAGACAGAACTCTGATCATGAATGAAAAGGCAGAAATATTTTTTAACGATCATGAAACAAAGCCTGAAGAAGATTTCGGCCATGAACATTTCCGTCCTGAAATAGACCGTGGTCCATTAAGAAATATGCTGCTGGAATCTCTAGATCCTGAAACCGTTGTCTGGGACAGTCATTTTCTCTCTATGGAACGTCAGAATGAAGGCTGGCTGCTGCATTTTAAAAATGGAAATTCGGTGTACGCTGATCTTGTCATTGCTTCAGATGGTGCCAATTCTAAAATCCGACCTTATCTTACTGATCATAAACCTGTTTATTCAGGAATCATTATGCTGGAAGGAAATATTTCAAAAGAAAATGCGCCTCAGATTGATGCTTTGATCAAAGGGGGAAAAATTATGGCATTCGGAAATTCTCAAAATATTTTACTGGGACAAAAAGGCAATGGAGATCTCGGATTCTATGCAAGCTTTAAAGCTGATGAAAACTGGCCTGCCACCAGCGGCCTTGATTTTTCTGATAATGCACAGATGCTAAAATGGTTCAAAACAGAATACCCGGAATGGGATTCTATATGGGAAGAATTGTTTGAAAATGCTGCAACTCCTTTTATTCCACGTTTGATTTACTCTATGCCTTTAGATCAAACATGGGAAACTCTTCCCAACCTCACATTGATTGGGGATGCAGCCCACGTAATGCCGCCATTTGCGGGAGAAGGTGCTAATATGGCCATGCTGGACGCCCTGGAACTGAGTGAATATATTACCAGTGACAAATACAACACCTTACAGGAAGCCATTTCCGGCTATGAAACAGCAATGCAGAAAAGAGCTGCAATTGCCACACAGGAATCTCTTGAGAACGGAGAACGGATGCATTCTGAAACCTCATTAACCACTATGCTTGATTTTTTTAACGGTCATCTGGCTTCATAAGTAAAACAAAAGGCTGCCTCATCCCGAGACAGCCTTTTTAAGTTTAATAAACTCTTTTTCTCTCCGCTTTTAGATCCTGATACGGAGATTCATTCGTGCCGTTTATTTTTTGATTAATTTGGTGTTATAAGTGTTTTTCTCATCTTTTATGGTGATCACATACATTCCTTTGATCAGAGAAGCAACATTCATTTTTCCATCAATCTTACCTTCCTGAACAAGTCTTCCATCTGCACTGTAAATTTTGTAATCCCCTTTACCTTTAAGATTCTTCACTTCTACAAATGTATCTGCAGGATTAGGATAAACAGATACCTCTGACGATTTTGTGTCTACTGTTTCTCTCACAGCAAGCGTGCTCGCAGTAATTTTCACAGGAAGGTCCACAATACCTCCGGCCTGGCTTTCCAGCTCACCACATACGCTATTTAAGGCACTCGTTGCAAATTTACCAACCACTCTCATTCTTAACACCTTATCTCCCGAGTAAGTGGTAGCAGGAACAGTGAAGTTAAAACCTGGTAAGCCTATATTACCTGCATTTGTTGTCGCTGAAGTCTGCCCTACCCTTTCTGTAGCTTCAAATACTCCGTTTCTATTGTAATCAATCCAGGCAGATACATTTACCGGCATTCCGTTTTGCAAAAGATTCCCTATTCTAGGCGTAAGTGTATAGGTGCTGCCTTGTGTCAAATTAACAACCTTAGTAAGATCTTCGCTTAAATCTTTATAGGACCTTGCTGTAAGATCACTATAATCAAGATTTGCAACAGTAACTTTTAAGATGGATCCTACATAAGGTGAACCTGAATTTAAAAGGCAGTAATCAACTCCGGTCTTTAATCCTTTTGTTTTGAATGTATAAGTATTAGAGAAAGTCCCGGAAACAGAATTAACTACAGCCGCTACCTGTACTTCATAACTCGTTTCATCTTCTAAATTATTCAGAACTACAGAATTTGCCTGACTTACAGCATTAGACCAGTTTCCTGTTCCTGTTTTTCTGTAGTTAACAGAGTAAGTCGCTCCCGGAACACTATTCCAGGATACTCTTGCTGTTGTTTTGAAAATCTCAGTATCTATTGTAGAAATGCCTGTAGGTGCTGATGTAGGAGATGTAGGTGCACTGCCCACGTTGATAGCAGGAGAAACAGCATAGAAGATATTTCCTACAGCTGAAACTCTTAGTTTTACAGCTCCATTTATATTTCCTGGCATTTGTGCGCTATAGCTTCCGGTATTTGGTGTTGCAGCAACAAGGTTGGTCCAGGTTGTGCCATTATCTGTAGTATAATCTATTTTCACACTCGCTGTGTTATAAGGTGCAGCATTTGTATTGGCAACATCCCAATAGATTGTGTTTACAGCATCATTATACAATACTGAAGATGTGGTAAGCCCATTGAATTTGAACGGTCCATCATTCCCTACAGTCACTGTAGTTGTTGAACTTGAAACCATAGGACGCTGAGCATTCTGATCTCTTACTGTTACAGCATAATTCAATGTTCGGGGGATATAAGATACTGTTTCCCATGCCTGCTTGTCTGTTAGATTTCCATTCATCACACTCGCTAACGTTGGAAAATATCTTCTTCCGTTTGCTGTTCCGGGAACTGATCTTGTTAAAGCTCCTTTTGGGTTGTATCCCCATCCGCTATCCCCTGAAATTGTAGAAAACTCATCGGTACTGTCATTCTGTTCCCAGGTATAGTTTACAGGATCATTTTCTGCATCAGTAGCTGAAGCTTCAAGATAATAAGCGGTTCCTTTAGGAATACTATAAGCTACCAATGGATTAATTGCTGGTGCCGTATTATTGTTTATATTCTGAGAAGCTCCGCAATTAATCTTGCTTTCCAGATTAGTTAATACCTGATCAATCGATTTATAATGGAAATATCCATCAGCGTTCGCCTGCACATTATCATAGGTAATCCCGGCATAGCCCATAATAGTAGTTCCTCCTCCGGGCTCTACATTGGCTCCCTGATTGGCATCTGTAACAGAAGTATTTGAAAAGGTGTGATTAGCTCCCAACTGATGTCCCATTTCATGCGCTGCAGTAAAGTCAAAAACTTCACCTACAGGAACAGGTCCCTGGGTGTAAGCAGAACCTTTTTTTATTTCAGTATTAGTGGCCGGATCTACACAGACAATTCCTATTCCTCCTGCATTTCCACTTCTTTCTGCGTTTTGATTAAGAACGTGCCCGATATCATAATTGGCATTTCCCACTACAGAGTTAAGGGTCTGTTGCAGCTGGAGATTTAAATTATTAGAATAAGGATCTGTTGCCGGATCAAGATAGATGATATCAGGAAGATTCTGAACGGTAAGATGAGCCCCGAAATCACGTTCAAAAACTCCGTTTATTCGGGTCATCGTATTATTCATGGCAGCCAGTACTACTCCTTTTTTTACGTCATCTGTTGCATTGGCCGGAGTACCTGCTGCAGTTAACTGATATTGGCTGTATTCTCCTGTAACGGACAATGCCATTCTAAAATCTCTGTATTTTGTGTTGGTAGGTCTGCTCGCAATTCCAACTCCGGAAAGCATTTTTTTGCCATTCTCTACCAGTTTATTGATAGTCTTGAAATCACGTTCCCCTGTATCACATTTAAAGCCATGTTCTCCCTCATTCTTTGTTTTATAGAATACTCCATAAGTTTGTTTATCAGCACTTATCGGCTCTATAAACTGGAATATACCATTTTTAATAATCATAGACTGCATATCGTTGGGAGATGTACTGAATCTTAAATACTTAGACGGATCATCTACGCCCACTCCTACATATGATCCAAGCTGATATCTTTCGGCCAGCGACACATCCATCACAGGATTGCTATACACAGCAAATTTCTCAATCTTTCCTTCTACAGTAGGTAAAGAAATAATAACCGGTCTTGCACTTTTCCCGGTTTCTTCAGCATTTCTCAGCATTTCCCGAAGAGATTTAAGATCCACTCTATAGGAGTGCTGCACTTCAACTCCTTCTCTTATCTGTGAAGTTTTCTGAGAGACAGATTCCCATCTCTGAGCATTGAAAACCGTAAAACAAGATGCTAATGCACAAACGAATAAAATTCTTTTTTTCATAGATTTATTTAAAATTACTTTGGTTGTATGATTACATGTTGTTTATTTTTTATCAAAAAGATCATTTAAGATTCTAATTAACACTACAAATAAATATTATGATAAATTCAATAAAATAAAATCAATGATGAAAAATTCACAACAAATCACTTCGCAAAACTTATATATTCTCAATAAAAAACAAAAATAAATGATACTACACGCGTACAACAGCAGAGACAATTCATTAATTATCAATAACTTATATTTCACACTAAATTTAGTTCCTACATAAATCTATTATTTATGAATAAGTTTTTATTAAAAAATTCGATCTGAAAAACGGATAAAAAATATACTGAAAATCAGTTAAAAAAAGATGAAATAGAAAAAGAAGAACTAAATATTCCGTCTAAAAAAGGGAAACATTAAAAAAACTATTGAGATTTTTAAATAATAAACCAGATCGCAGAAAACAATATTCAAGTTATTAAAAATCAAGTATTTAACAACCTGAATAAAACATGTAGTATCTGTGTAGTACAATCTTTTTTCCTCTTTCCACTAAAAATTTTCATATTTGAACCATTGAGACCACTAAAAAAAACCGAGTGGTGAAAAGAGAATATTTCGAGTACTGTCTGACCTGATAAATCAGACAGTTTTTTTTTGGATTATTTTAAAGTATCAAAGAAATGGTAAATATCTGTTTCTCCCGGAATATTTAATTTTTTTCTGATTCTGTATTTTTTCTGCTGAATACTCCGATGCTGAACCATCGTATAGTTTGCTATTTCTTTAGAAGTAAAATGTAGTTTAAGCATTGCGCAAAAAATCAGTTCAGAGTTTTCAAGATTGGGATTTATCGTTAAAAGCTGAGCAATAAACTCCGGGTAAGTTTCTTTAAAACGATCCAGAAATTCAGGATCATTCTTTTTACCGAGTTCTATAACTTCTTCCTGTTTATTGTCATTCATTCTTATTTTCAGATTTTCAGCTTCTATCGTAAGAATTTTTTTCCGTTTCCTTAAGGCAATAATAATTCTCCAGGCATACAGCCCCAACAGAAAAAGTCCTATAAGCGACAGGGAAACGATCCAGTATATTTTACTTTTATGATGGCTGGCATCCTGCTGGGTTACTGTAATAAAAGACTCCATATCCTGATTAATGGTAGCCAGCAGGGAGGAATTTGTTCTGTAAAAAGCATCTGTATAGGCTTCCAAATAAAAATAGGCCTTCTCTTTATCACCGGTACGTTCATATAACATTCTGAGATCATTATAGATATACTTACCATAATAAGCGTAGACACGTTTTGTTTTATCATTGATTTTCAATGCCTTTTTCAGAGCCTGTTCTGCCTTATCATATTCTTTATAATAAAGAAAATATTCCCCCATAATGGTATTGGCATAAAGAGCTATTCCGTCCTCTTTACCTCTCATATTGGCTTTGTTGTAAGCAGTCGTTATATATTTATAGGCAGAATCCTTGTTTCTCCGTATATACACATAATCACTGATAGCACAATCTGTAAGACCTGTATCATCCAGTTTTTTCGCTTTATGGAAATATTCAAGGGCTTTTCCATAGTCTTTTTTTTGAACAAGATAAATAGCCTGTCTGAAATAAATGCTGAAAAGCAGATCGTTTTTAAGTTCTGACGGATCACTTTTCTTTATAAAATTCATGGCTTCATTATTATATTGAAAAGCTTTATCAATCCTCCGAAGCTCTATATTGAAGCGGCCATACACATTATAAAACCTGGCTTTATGGAGATTGTCCTCTGAATCTTCCAGAATTTCTTTTGCATTATCAAAGAGAATCTGCGATTTTTGAAAATTTTCAAGCGATATATTAAGTTCTGCCAGATTGATATAACACAGTGCCTTCCCATCTTCATAATTCATTTGATCGGCCTGTTTATAATATCTTTTATTGAGATTAATCAACGAATCATATGCTCCTTCTAATCTGAACCTTTCATTCTGCTTCAGTAAAGCGGTGTCAAATTTCTTTTCAGCCTCTTTCTTTGAATGAGAATGGCACGAAACTAAAACAAAAAGCAACACAGAAAGAAAAATACGCATCATATGTTTCTCTAATTACGCTAAAATTGATGATTAAACAATGATCTTATTAAGATGAAATTTTGTATAATTATAAAAGTATCAATGGTTATTTCTGATAGGATCAACAATAAAATCTTTTCATAAAACAGAATCCTGCCGCTTTTATTGTGATCTATTATTGTATTCTGTCAAGTTTTCAAAAAAGTCATAAATATCTGTTTCTCCGGGAATATTCAGTCTTTTTCTGATCCTGTATTTCTTCTGTTGAACAGACTTGTGCTGTACAAAAGTATAATCTGCAATCTCTTTGGAAGAAAAACGTAATTTCAGCATTGCACAGAAAGCCAGCTCTGAATTCTCAAGATCCGGATTGATCTTCATAAGTGATTTAATAAAATCAGGATAGAATTCCTTGAATTTCAACAGGAAAGAGGAATCATTCTTTTTAGCCAATTCAATCACTTCCTCCCGTTGCATTGTCTGGACATGATTTTTCAATGTATCGGTTTGTTCTTTTAAAGTATTCTTCTTCTTTTGTAAACCATTAATTATTTTCCGGACATATACCCCTGAAACGGTAAGCACTGTAATGGATAATGCAATAAATAAAGGAAGATCATTTTTATGCCAGTCTGATTCCTGCTTCATTTCTGAAATAAAATCTTCCGTAGCTTTATTCATAACGGCAAACCGTTCTGCATCAAACCTTCCCTCCTCTTCCATATATTTCTTCAGATAAAAATAGGCCTTGCCTCCGTCATTTTTTTTCTTGTACAGTGCTGCCAGTGCTTTGTAGACTTCTTTTATATGGGAAGAATAAGTCCGTCTTGTCTTAATATTGATCTCCAGTGCTTTTTTAAGTGCTTTTTCAGCCTGTTCGCTATTATCAATTTCATTATAATAATATCCCATTGTATAATACACCCAAAGAGATTCCACGTCTGTTGTTTTCTGTCTGATCATTTTTTCATCTGCCCTAGCAATGTATATACCCGCAGAATCAGGTTTATGGGTAAATAAATAATATTGTGCCACCATACAATTGGTATACGCCGAATTTTCCAGCATATTTGCTTTGGTAAAACATTTTAAAGAAGTTCCATACCATCCTTTCCATGCATAGTAAATCCCTTTGTTTACATAAAGTCTTGGCAGAAGTTTCTGGGTAAGTTTCGTTTTTTTTGCCTGTTTTAAATAATAAAATGCTTTACTATTACATTCTATAGCCTTATCATTGAGTTTAAGGTGAGAATAATAAAGGCTGTAATCATCATAGAAGACTGCTTTGTGGTAATTGTTTTCAGAATTGATAAGGTCTTTTTCTGCTTTATTGAAGAAAAAACGGGCTTTTTCATAATTCCCTGCAGAAACATTTACACCTGCCATATTCAGATAGCAGAGTCCTTTTCCACCTTTGTAACGCATTTTGGCGGCTTTTTTCAGATATTCTTTATTAAGCCTGACAAAAGCTTCATATTCACCGGACAGCTGAAGTTCTGAACTTTCAGTCAATAGAGACACATCAAAGTTTTCCCTGTCTGCATTTTGAGAATCATTGTGACATGAAAATATAACAAGCAATAACCCCACGCAGATTGTAAGGGCAACTATTTTCTTTATCCCTTTTGAATGTTCCTTTATCTTTTTAAAAATGATTAAGTCAATTTTTCCCATCATCACACTTTTCCCATGTGTATCCACATATCTACCTATTCACTTATTTACAAATAAGCTGATAATTACCTGACGTTATTTTAATATTATTCCCCAATAAGTGTTATAAATATACATAATTTATCATGTTTTTTATGAAATAAACGAGTTATTTCGCAAAAATGTAATATTGAAATAAATAATGTAATATCCCCACTTTAAACAAACACTTTTTAAAATTCCCATATTGCATTGATATACGTATTCTGATCAAAAAAGTGTTTATTGTGTCTATAATAAGACTATCTGAAATGAAAATTGTTACAAATAGATAAGACCAATGTATAATTTTAACTATTTATTGCAAATTCCGTTACCTGATAAAATTATTTCATCTTTGTATATTAATATAAATGAAACCTGATGAGCATGAATTATATTTGTTATCGAAAACTTCACCCTGAAGAAAGTAAAGCATACCGCACAATCCGTCTGGAAAGTCTTGAACAATTTCCCGAATCATTTTGTGCCAACTATCATTAAGCCCTGAAAATTGAAAAATTTCAATTAGAAACCGACATTGAAGAACAGACTTTTGGAAAATTTGTATTGGGTGCCTACGCAGATAATGTGCTTATCGGCATATGTACTTTCGTCAAAAGCGCCAAAAACTCCGGTACAATTTACCAAATGTATGTAAAAAAGGAGTTTCAGGGGAAGAATATAGGTCAGGGATTGCTTGAAGCTGTTATTCATGAAGCAGGCAGGCAATTTAACGATATTGAAATTCTTTTAGAAGTTGCCCCGGGAAATGATAAGGCTTACAATTTATACAGAAAGACAGGATTTTTAGAAATAGAAAACACTTCTGCCCAGAATATCAATAAGGTTATTATGATGAAATATACACCTCAAAAAAATTGAATAACCATTGAAAGTCTTAACCAGAAACCTAGCACTGCATAGTTAAATATTATTATGTAATTGGGGTATTTACTACATTTAACAGAGAAAAAGGATACCACTACAATGTATCTTGATTTTTAAAGTTAAATTAAACATGAAAACGGAAAATTTTGAAACAATATGTGAAGACGGTATAAAGCTTAGAGGAATTCTTCTTATTCCGGATCATCCGAAAGCCGTCATTCAGTTTAACTGCGGTACGGGAACAAAGAAAGAATTCTATTTGTCTTTCCTCACCTATCTTGCTGAAAATGATTTTCTGTGCTGTCTTTGGGATTACAGAGGAAGCGGAAATTCTTTTTCCGGAAGTCTGAAATCCTGTGAGTTCACCTTTTCAGATTATGGAGTAAAAGATATGCCCGCCATCAAAGATTTTCTCAATAAGAGATTTCCTGATCTTCCGTTTATGATTGTTGGTCATAGTGCGGGCGGGCAGCAAATAGGATTTATGAAAAATCTGGACAATGTAAAGGGAATGATCAATTTTGCTGTATCAGCTGGATATTACATGAATATGCCATTCTCTTACAGAATGAAGGCGTATTTTTATTTTTACATTTTTGCGCCGATAAGTGTTCTGATGACAGGATATGTAAAAGCCAAAACCTTTGGATTAATGGAAAACCTGCCTAAAAATGTAGTCTATGAGTGGCGAAACTGGCTTGAAAAGAAAGATTATTTTTTCGATGCTCAATTTTATGGTACCACTGTTCCTACAGGGCATTTCAAGAATTATGCATTTCCTATTCATTTATTCTGGACTACGGATGATACCATTTCAAGCCAGAAAAACACTGAAACATATTGGCAGCATATTGACAGTAAAGAAGATATTACTTTCACAAAACTGGTTCCTTCGGAATTAGGATTAAAAAAAATTGACCACTTTGGTTTTTTCAAAAAAAATATGAAAGACAGGCTTTGGGAAAACGTAGTAGGTACATTAAACGGTTTTCTTTAAATATTTAAAAAAATATTTTTCAGCATTGAAATTCATCAGAAGAAAAATATCAGGCAAGAAGATAATGATCATATTGAGTCTAAAGTAATAATTTATAAATCAACTATTTAAAAAAACAAAATTAAATTACTATTGATTATTTTTTTCTACTTATTTTTCTTTTTATAAAGCCTTTTACCAAATTTATAAATTTCAAACCACAACACACAAACAGAAGCTGTAAGCAATGCCCAGCCAAGCTCTTTTAAAGAAAGAGAAGTCACACTGAAAAATTTTGACACAGGAGCCAGATACAGAATTACCAAAAGCAGAAGAAGAACAACAACAGAAATTCCTGTAAGCAGTAAATTACGGTTTTTAAAACTCTCCACTACGCTATAATAAAAAGAGCGGTTCACGAAGCTCAGGAGTATATTGGAAAATATAAGAGTACTGAAAACCAGCGCCCTCGTTTTAGTTTCATCGTTTCCACAATCCACAGAATTCTGGTACATCCAAAGGATTCCAGCAGTAATAACCAACCCCTGAATAATACTTAATGTGAGTTCCCTCCAGTTCAGAAATGTATCTGTAAGAGCTCTGGGAGGTTTCTGCATCGCGTTTTTTTCTATAGGTTCATTTTCATAAACAATAGAACACGTTGGCCCCATAACCAGTT
Organism: Chryseobacterium sp. KLBC 52; assembly: GCF_003347605.1. Lineage (GTDB taxonomy): Bacteria > Bacteroidota > Bacteroidia > Flavobacteriales > Weeksellaceae > Chryseobacterium. The sequence goes on from NZ_QDFZ01000014.1 coordinate 65,753, forward strand.
CAAGAAAGATTACATGTACCGGCGTAAATATATGTGGAAATACCCAACCCAGAAATAATGGTAAGGAAACAGTAAGTATAATAGGAATATGAATGGAAATGATATACTGAACGGCCTTCTTTATATTAGCATAGATTCTGCGTCCGGCAGCTATACCGGTGACAAGTTTATCCAGATCATCATTGGTTATAACCAGAGCTGCAGCAGATTTTGCAATTTCAGTACCTTTATTTCCCATCGCCACTCCTATATGAGCAGCCTTCAGTGCAGGTCCGTCATTCACTCCGTCTCCGAGCATCGCCACAATATGACCTTGTTTTTTTAATGCTTTAACAACTTCAAGCTTTGCTTCCGGGAACATTCTTGTAAACAGTGTTGCATTCTCGGAAAGCTTTAATAAATCTTGTTCTGAAGTTGTAGTAATTTCATTTCCGTTAATTGCCGGAGCATTGTTTTTAATTCCGGCCTGCAATGCAATAGCCTTTGTAGTATCTGCATTATCTCCGGTAATTACTTTTACTTTAATACCTGCTTCGTAAATATGCCTGAATACGTCTTTTATCCCTTTTTTAGGAGGATCATAAAATACCGTCAATCCTAAAAAATCAAATATAAAATCCTGCTGTTTATCAGGGAAATTATTTCCTTCAAATTGAGATTTAGCCACTCCGAGCACTCTGTATCCCTGTTCACCAAAGTCTTTAATTACCTTTCTTATTTTATTTTTCTCGTCCTCTGAAAGATTTGAAACAGCGATAATAGCTTCAGGGGCTCCCTTAGCTGCAATCATTCTGTTTTTTTGTGAATTCTCAAAAAGGTGGGTCATCATTGGAGGTTTTCCCTCCAATGGATATTCATGAACCAACTGATAGTCTCTTCTCCTGTCGGGCCTTTGGGTTTGCTCGTATACTTTATGCAGCGTTACCTCCATAGGATCAAAAGGTACGGGCTCACTACTCCACATTGCATAATCAATAAGTTCATTCAGTTGGTTTGTTTCAAATTCTGTCTCCTGATAAATTTTATCGGAATGATAGTCATAAAGATATTTCAACTGCATAGCATTCTCAGTAATTGTACCTGTTTTATCGGTACAGATTACAGTAACGCTGCCCAAGGTTTCAACAATACTGCTTTTCTTTATAATGATTCCTTCCCGCATCAGTTTCCAGGCTCCCAGAGCCATGAAAGTAGTAAAAGCTACGGGAATTTCTTCGGGAAGTACAGACATGGCCAATGTAAGCCCGCTCAAAAGGCTGGTTACAAAATCACCTGTTTTGACATAACTGAAGATGCATACTGCCAAAAAAATGATTATTCCAATAACAGCCATGCTTTTTACAAAGTTTCTGATCTGAATTTGTAAAGGAGATGCTTCTGTTTTTATATCCAGAATAGATTGTCCTATTCTTCCTACTTTCGTTTCTTTTCCTATATTTTCAACCTCAAAAACAGCAAGACCAGAGACGGTAATTGTTCCGCTATATACTCCGTTATCTTCTGACTGGCTGTCTTTGAAAACAGAAAAGCTCTCTCCCGTAAGCGAAGATTCATTCACAGAAAAATCGTTGCTGTGAACAATTCTTCCGTCTGCATTGATGAGATTTCCTTCTTCGGTAATGCATAAGTCTCCGACAGCTATTTCAAAAGTGGGAATATTGACTATCTTTGAATCTCTAATCACCTTACTCAAAGGTTCGTTAAGTTTTTCAAGTTCCTCCAGTGCCTTTTTACTGCGGTTATCCTGATAAAATGAAATGGCTGTAACTGCAATAATGGCAGCCAACATAAACAAAGCCTCTCCATAATCACCGGTAAGAACATAAACAAAGGAAACACATATCAGAAGAAGGAGCATTGGCTCTTTCAAAATACCGATAAGCAGGTCTAGCCATGATTCTTTTTTCACCGCTTCAAGACGGTTATATCCGTACTTTTTCCTGGAAACCAATACTTCCGCTTCCGTAAGGCCTTTCAAATCCTGAGGTATATTATAATTCATATGAGATGGATATAATATTAAATTTACTCATTGTTTTTCTTATATTGACATATTTGTCCCGTATTTTAAGAAACTGCTATTGAATCTCTTTCTTCAGATCTTTTACCCACGCTTCAATGTCCGCCTTTTCAGTTTCAGACAGTTTTGCGCTATGGTGAATCATAGTGTATGAGGCAAGGGGCATTTCATCATTTTGCATCGTTTCCACAACCTCATCAAGTTTATGCAATTTTTTTTCTTTAGAATAAGTATTAAATTCATCAAAATTAAAATGCCGCTTTCCTGAATTGACATGATCTGCCAACCACCATTGTACAGGCTGTATATTATTATACCATGGATAAACAGTTGTATTTGAATGACAATCATAGCAGCTTGTTTTCAATAATTTCTGCACATGGGCAGGAACTTGATAGTGTTTCCCGATTTCATTCCCCGAGGGTGCGACAGCTATATTTTTTTCATTGTCAACAAACTGAATGATCACAAAAAGCATGAGTATAAATCCTGCTCCTATTTTTATTAAAGATGATATTTTCATTATGATATGTATTTTTAAATAATTCTATAACCGCAGTTTTATTCATCTGCAGTATTTTAAAATTTCACAAGAAGTGTATAAGCATTTCTATATCTGTTGCATCAAAAGAAGGTGCTGTAGTAAAAACTTACACCCGATTACGTGTATTGTCCGGCATCATATCGATGGGTAATTTTATGCCCAGATAAGATCAACCTCACGATCAGCAATGCAATACCGATTTTATTCTTTACAGAAAAAATCAATGACTTTTAAAAGCTTAATTTAATGGAGTAATCTGTTGTTTTGAAGAAATTCGACTATTCTCAGTCATAGGCTTAATCGTATCTGCGCAGTATACAGACACTTTAATGTAGAAAAACAGAATACCTTCCCAATCAAAAAAATGATTAAAAACAGATTACGATTGACCAGATCTTGGCGGCTGCCATATAGAATTGATAATTTCTTTATTGTACAGGCCACTTTTGTGAATGGCCTTCTTGATCTCAATAGGATTAAATATTTTCTCTATACCATAAAAATCCAGCGAAGGAGTAATCGTGAAAACTACCGACAGCAGGTTTGCATGGGATACAAAAGGTAATCTTTGGTCCTGATCGTGGTCACTGTCTTTCACAGGATGATCATAATGGGTTTTGAGGAATGCCGTAAGAGACATTTCAGGGTTTTGGTTTTTGTGCTGAATATAATGCTCAATAAGAAGCGGCATTTTCAAAAACTGATATAACTCGGTTGTAGAAACCAAATATAATGATAGCAACAATATGGAAATCAGCTTTTTCACTATATCAAAGTTATGAAATATTTCATTAAGAATGATTTTAAATAAGTAGCCGGAACCTCTTGTATATGGTGGTCGATAAGTAATTATATACTAAGCATTATTTGGTCAGAAAATTATAGAAAATAGAGTTATAAAACCGTCTGTCAGTATCATGAATCAATAAAGCACTTTTACTTAAGCTTGAAAAATTGGAAAATTCAGAGAAGGATTATCGGAAAAACTCAGCCGCAAACCTAAATAATAAGCTAACTATAAAAAAAAAGAACAAATCATTAAAAAAAATGATTTGTTCCATCCAGTGACCCGGCTGGGATTCGAACCCAGGACCCATACATTAAAAGTGTATTGCTCTACCAGCTGAGCTACCGAGTCGGCCATTTACTTTTTCAAGCAAATCCCTTTGTTTAAGGGACTGCAAAGATAGAAACTTTTTCTTTATTTATAATACTTTCGTAAAATTTCACGCATTGAATTTTTCTAACTTTTACAAAATCAGAGACAAAAATTTTCAGGTTCAGCACAGATCTAAGTTTTAAATCCTGTAAAAAAGGATAAATTAGATTTTAATAAAAAGGATTATTCAATTGAATAACCCTTTTTATCATCACTACAGTATCTGTTAAAAATAATTTCTTTCCTGAAATTTCTTATAAATTTTCTTTGAAAAAAGGAACAACTTTTTCCAATGCCTGCTTTACCGGCTCGGGCTGGTCATAAAGATCATAATGGGAGAAACCTTTTATAACTAATAATTCTTTTTTCTGTGATGCAGCACGACGAGTAATTTCGTACCCGTCCCTGTAGGCTCCGAATCCACCTGGCTTATCACCCACCACTACCAGAATGGGTTGGGTCAATAAGGTTTCAGCAAGATAAAACGCATCCCAGCCCATTCCTATGCCTAGGCGTGAATAAACAGCACTTGTGGCACCTCCAATAGCCTGCCCTCTTGAAGTTTTATAATAATCCGTAGCCTCCAGTACATCTATATCGTCAATCCCTGCAGCTTTACCTACTTCTACACTTTCAGGCAGCATATTGATCGTCAATAAATCATCACCTTTAGCTTCAGAACTTCTTTGTGAAGCAATCTGGCCCAGGACTTCCATAGGACTTCCGCCTGCAAAACCGTCACGTAACAGACGTCCAAAGTTTACTCCAGTAATGGAAACCACTGCTTTGATACGGCGTTCAGTCATCGCAATATTCAAAGAATACGCTCCTCCTCCACAAACTCCCAATATCCCGATTTTTTCAGCATCTACATAAGACAGAGTCTCCAGATAGTCGATGGCATATCGAACGTCATCTGTACGCTGGTATGGATTTTCAATATATCTAGGCGTTCCTCCACTTTCTCCCTGAAAAGAAGCATCAAATACCAACACAACAAACCCTGCTTCTGCTAATGCTTTACCATACACATTTCCTGCCGTCTGTTCTTTACAGCTTCCAATAGGATGCATGGAAATAATGGTTGGATATTTTTTATTCTGATTGAAATCTGCTGGAAAATGCAGAATTCCAGCATTGTCCCAAGCTACGTTTTTAAATGTTATTTTTTGTGTATTCATTGTGATTAAGTTTGATAATGTTTATAATTTTTCAGAAAAGAAAGCTGCCAGCTGATCAACAGCCTCATTTACATTATTTTCTCTGTCGTACAATGACATGTGGTTTGCTCCTTCTATGATATATTTTTTCTTATCTGACGTTGCTGCAATCTTTAGAAGATCATCACTCATCCACGCACTTCCTGCAACACTTCCGACAATAGCCAGCAGAGGTTGTGCGAAAAACGCTTCTGCTTTGTTATAAGCATCATAGGTAATAATCTGTGTAAGGCTTCTTAATGTCGCCCATCCCGGAGCTGTAGGATATTGACAGCGGTCTGTGTGGTAATATTCCCAGGCTTCTCTCAATTCTTCGTTGGGTGCATCTTCTTCTTTCATAGGTGCTAAAGGCATAGTCTGCAGTCCTTCTTTTGCATCCTGGGTTCTTGCATCGGCTCCTGCGATCAGATAGGGCATTGCATCGGCATCTTTTACATTATTTTCCCAGCCATTACGAAACATGGAACCAATATTCACTGCACTTACCATTCCTACCGCTTTAATTCTGTGATCATTAATGGCTGCATTTGCAGTATAGCCAGCACCGGCACAGATACCCATCGCTCCAATCCTTTCTGCATCTACATAAGAAATAGTGGTCAGATAATCTATTACTGCACTTATATCCTCCGTTCTGATATAAGGATTTTCCAGCTGGCGTGGTTCACCTGTACTTTCCCCCTGATAAGAAGCATCGTAAGCAATAGTGAGCCATCCGTTTTCTGCCAGTTTCTTTGCATAAAGTCCGGATGCCTGTTCTTTTACACCGCCACCGGGATGCGAAACTACTATCACCGGATACTTTTTATTTTCATCAAATCCTTCAGGGAAATTAACAATTGCTGATAAGGTAATATCCTGTCCGTTTCCATTTTTAATACTGATTTTCTTTTGTAACATGATCTTATTTTTTAAATTAAAACATTTGTTATTTTGATAGAACAAAGTTACCATGGGCACCTGCTCAGATACGTAGACAGATTACTCTAAAACGGAGACTTTTTACAGTTTATAATTTTTCTCCAATAAAAAAAGCAACCTCAAAGGCTGCTTAATATGTGAATAATTCAGATGTTTTATGACTGCATTCCTCGGAACACTTTCGGAGACATACCAGTTTTTTTCCGGTAAAATCTTGCAAAATAATTAGGGTAATCAAAACCCAGACTGTAAGAAATTTCACTGATGGAAAGTGACGTATTTTTAAGCTTGTCTTTTGCCTGTTTTAATACAAAATTATGAATATGCTCTATAGGAGATTCGCCGGTAAAATGCTTGATCAGATCTCCAAAATAATTGGCAGACAGGTTGGCCTTCTGTGCAAAAAATGCAACAGATGGAAGACCTGAAACTTCTTCTTTCTGACTGAAATACTGTTTCAGGTTTTCATAAAAATTTTCAATTACTGAATCATATATACTGCTTCTTGAATCAAATTGTCTGTCATAAAACACTTGGGTATAAGACAAGATCAAAGTAATATACGACAGGATAATATCTCTGGAATAGTTTTCTTTCTGGAATTCATTATATGCCTTTTTATAAAGATCCCACAGGATTTCTTCCTCTTCTTTTGTAAGAAACAATGCCTCATGGTTATTGTAGTGGGGGAAATTATATTCTTTTGCCAGCTTATTGATATATCTGGCACTTACCAGAATATTATAGCCGGACTTAGGAATATTAATATCCCACTCCAGATTGTTCTGCGGGCAATCAACATACATAAAGGATTTTGCCTGGTCTTCCAGAAAATCGGTTTTCTTAAAGTTCTTTTCCAAAGGTGGTTTTATAGCCAGCAAATAGAAATCTATGGTAACAGAATCGGATTTCAACCTTATATTTTGTTCATTTTCAAAATTGATGATAAGCAAGTCATCATTTTTAGGTTGAGCAACGTTCAGATAGGATGCAAATTCTTTTATATTAAATATTTTATTAGCCATTGCTTCAGAAATAATGTGTATACAAAAGTAGTTTCTTTGTCAGCTAACATAAGGATACATTTTAAGGTAAAAAAGAAATATTTTACTGATTTTCAAAAACGGGTGCTTTTATCATCTTCATCTCATGTATTGATGGTATAACATAAAATTATCAGAATGACGAAAAATAAAAATATTACATGGAACAGAATACAAAAAAAGCTTCAACGTCTGTTGAAGCTTTTTCAAGTGACCCGGCTGGGATTCGAACCCAGGACCCATACATTAAAAGTGTATTGCTCTACCAGCTGAGCTACCGAGTCGGCCACTTACTTTTTTAAGTAAACCCCTTTGTTTAAGGGACTGCAAAGATAGAAACTTTTTCTTTATTCACAATACTTTCCGGACATTTTATGCCTATGATTCCGCTAACTTTTACAATATCAGACATAAAAATTTCACACACCTTAGGAGGTTCTTAATGTAAATTTCAAAAATGAGCCCAAAACGCTTCCGTTAAAAATTGAAAACAGCAGTGAATCCCTTTGCTACTCGCAGACGATCAGTAGATCAATTTTATTTTCTTAAAATATGAAACGACCTTACTATCAATAATTTGTTTTTGTCAAATAAATTTACTATATTGATACATGAAAAAAAATGAACGTCAGGACAATATAACACACGCTGGCAAAATTAACGAACGAACAAAAGCATTGGAAGTCCTTGAAAAAGCGAAAAAAGTACAAGGAAAAATTACATTTCTCCGCCAGGGAGTCGGAAGAAACTTTAAACCCAAAAATGAGGAATAAAGGTATAGCTGAATTTCAATTGAAAAAGTACGAGTACAATCAACTGGTCCGTTAATTTAAATAATCGGCCATTTTGAAACATTATAGCAAACACTATAAATAAAAAACCTGCAAAAATAATTTGCAGGTTTTTTATGCTTTTGAAAATTTATATTTTCATATTGTGACCCGGCTGGGATTCGAACCCAGGACCCATACATTAAAAGTGTATTGCTCTACCAGCTGAGCTACCGAGTCGGCCACTTACTTTTTCAAGTAAATTCCTTTGTTTAAGGGACTGCAAAGATAGGAAAACACTGTTTAAATCCAAATTTTTCTATGCTTTTTTGTGATAAATTTCACCACTTAAAATTTAAACATCTGTTTATAAATTAATTACGTTTACTATTTTTTTTCAATAAAATTACAGAATGAGTAATCGTTTAATTAAAAATAAAATTTCCGCCAATTTTTACGGTTGACGAAAATTTTAAAACCATCTATTTTTCTGTTACACTCAACTTTCAGATTTTCCGTTCTGATATTCGAAAATATCGATAATGTTATCCATTGTCTCCTTACCAAGATGTTTTCCAATCAGATAAAGAGCAGCGTCTATTCCAGCCGTAATTCCAGCCGTAGTTATCAACTCTTCCTGATCCACGTAACGAACATTTCTAATCACATTCGCTTCCGGATTATACTGTTCTAAAGCATCTAACAACATACTATGGGTAGTAATATCATGGTTTTCAAGGATACCTGTTCCGGACAACAGCATACTTCCTGTACATACTGTAAACACAACGGTTCCGGCATCATAATGAGTTTTAATCCATTGTAAAACGGTTTCCTGAAAATCATTATCCTTAAGGTATTTCATAATGTGTTCAGGATTTGCTCCGGGAACCACAATCATATCCGGTTGAGGACAGGAATGGATATCGTAAGTAGGAATAACAGCCATTGTATTGGCTTCCATATACACCGACTCTTTTGTTTTTCCAACTGTAAAGCAATGATAAGCGTTAGGATGTACAACATTCGCCTTAACGAAAACATCCAAAGGACCATTTAAGTCAAGAGCTTCTACCTGATCATAAATTAAAAATGCGACATTCATTGTTTTAGGGTCTTGTTTCATAATTCTTTTATTTTTAAGATGATTATTTTTTGAATAAAGGCATAGTTCTCCCCTGCCGACCATTGAGGATGATCAGTTTTATTTTAAATCCGTAAGAGAAAAAAATTATTCTGCAGTCTTAAACGCTTTCCGGTATTGAGCCGGAGAAAGGGAGATATTTTTAAGAAATACCCGACGAAGCGAAACGGCGTTGCTAAATCCACATTTAACCGCAATCATATCAACACTCATCTCAGTATATTCCAGCAAATTTTTAGCCTGATCCAATCTCATTTTTTCAAGAAACCTGCCGGGAGTCATTCCTGATTCTTTTAGAAATACTCTGGAAAAATTACGGACACTCATGTTCAGGAACTCTGCCATATACTCCACCGTAATAGCTTCTCCAAGTTTATCTTTCAACAGATCACGGACCTCTTTTGTAAAAGGAGACTTTATTTCATATTCCGGTAGTGCATCTCCAAACTGCGACTGCATTCCGGCTCTTTTTAAAGGCAGAACAAGATGACGGGCAACTTCTATGGCCAATGGTTTTCCAAAGTCTTCCTCCAAAAGTGCCAGCGCAAGATCCATCCCTGAAGAAACACCTCCCGATGTATAGATAGGTTGATCACGAATAAAAAAAGGATTGACATTCACTTCTAGTTTGGGATAAGACTTCTGCAGTGTATCTGCAAATTTCCAGTGGGTAGTGACCTGCTTACCATCCAACAGCCCTGCTTTGGCCAGAACAAATGCCCCAACGCAGACAGATCCCAGCCGTCTTACGTCTGACTTTATATTCTGAAGATAATGATAGAGATCGTGGCTGATTTCCTCCAGTACACTCAACGCTGTCCCAGCTACCAGTAAAGTATCTACAGGAAAATCAATATCATAAATGGTATGACTGCATGATAATGGCATTCCTGAACCGGAATAGATAACCTTCTCTGAAGTTCCGGAAACGAGATACACATGATAGCCAGTATCTTCTTTATCAGTGTTCAGAAAACGGTTGGCCGCTGTAAAAACATCCCATGGTCCGGCAATATCAAGCAGCTGTACCTGTGGTAATGCCAGAAGTACTATATTTTTCATTCCTGTATGTTGTCCTTCTTTCTTCATATCCCGTTCTGTATGAGTACAAATGTAGAGAGAAAGGATTTTGTCTGCAATGACAAAAAACATACAATTCCGGCCAGAAGCGTTTATCTATTTTCTGTCATAACAAAAGAGACTGCCTTATCAGACAGTCTCAGCACTCTACTATAAAATTAGCTAATAAGCTATACTTTTGATTGATAAAAAATAAAATTGCACTTATGCAGGTGACAGTCTGCGGGATTTCAGATAAAGAGCAGTACGGTTGAGATAGGGAAAAAGAAAAATCAATAAGAGTGAGGCAGCAAGAAGCCACACCATCATTTCATAATAATCCATCGCAAAGCGGACATGATCCTGAACATTCATTCTTCCTACCAATAACTTATGGGCAGCTTTTACAGCCTTTTCTTCAGGCATTCCTCTTGAAATAAGCTTAGCCGTCTGCTGATGAAGAAAATGTTTAACTTCAGGATCGACAGCAGTTAAATGATCCTGAAAAGCATTATAATGGCGGCTTTTTTCAAAGAGTTCAAAAAAATTGATCAGGGCAATACTGATACAAAATCCGAGATATCGTATTGCTAAGGCTGTTGCAGCAGCTGAAGGTCCAATAACAGCAGGAACAGAAGAAATAATATAAATAATGGTCGGAACCATTATCAACCCTACCCCTAATCCCTGAAGAAATAACGGAACGTAATAATTAAACTCATCAGCCTGAACATCAAAAGAATAATACATCAATCCATGAAAGATCAATAGCATTAAAAAACCTGGCCCCCAGATATATCGTATATTTTTCTTTTGCAAAACCATACAGCACGCAATGATCACTCCCGCAACCAACCCCATAAGATTGAAAATATTAATATAGGATATATGAAACGGGTCCAGATGCAGTTCTGCAGCAAAATACGTATTGACAATCCCTGAAGCAAACCGGCATATATACATGACAAAAAGAATCAGTAAACCTACTTTAAAGTTCCTGTATCTGAAAACCTGCAGATCAATATAAGGTCTTTTAATGGCCTGCTGACGGAATATGGAGATTCCTGCTAAAGCAATAATTCCGATTACACTTCCTAAAATCCGGTTATCTTCCAGCCAATAATATTCCTGACCAAAAATGGTAATATATCCTACCAAAACCAATATCGTACTGAAAAGTCCAAAACTCTGCCAGTCCAGTTTATACAGGTGAAACCTTGCATGGGTTCTGTAATTACTCATAGCCAGAGTCAGGAAAATAAGTCCCGGAAGATAGGAGAAGATGGCAGTTTTATAAACGATATTAAAATTATAGGAATCGATGAGGTCTGCAGTAATCAGATTATTAAAAGGCAAAGCACAAATTAAGATTCCAAAAAATACCGAAAAACTGATTTCTCTACCTCTTTCACTGCTCAATCGTGTAAAGATAAGGGTAAGTGAAAGGTTGACATTTCCGGCAAATAACATTCCCTGCATAAAACGAACCGGAAACAAAATATAGACTTCGCGGGTGAAATAGCATATCAGACAAGCCAGAATCTGTAATGTGGTGAACAGAACAAAATATTCTTTTGCGGCCAGAAAACTGAAAAATCGTCTTTCCAGGCTGTAAAAACCTACATACCCTGCATAAAACAAGGCTACTGAAAACTGAATATCCGCTGGTTCACATCCATAATATCCGGCTGCAGCATTCACATTAGACAATGGCAGAAAAAAGATAATGATTCCCGGAAGCGTCATTGAAAAAAGAATAATCTTCACCAGCCATTCCGGAGCCCATTTTTTGAAATAGGGCATTTGTCTTTTAGCCATTGGAATGCTTTTTATTGGCGTAAACATTCACATTCATTCCCACTTTCAGAACATCGATCTGACTTCTTTGTCCATCCACTCTGATTCTTACAGGAATACGCTGTACAATTTTCACGTAATTTCCGGTAGAGTTATCCGGTGGAAGCAGTGAAAAACTTGAACCTGTTGCAGGAGAAAGGGAAATAATTGTTCCCTGGAATTCTTTGTCCGGATAAGAATCCGCCACAATTTTTACATGATCTCCGATATGCATATCCTTGATCTGAGTTTCTTTATAATTGGCTACCACCCATTTGTCAGTTTCATTATTGACAATAAAGGCCAGCGTTTCTCCGGTATCAATCATCTGCCCCACTTCTACAGTTCTGCGTCCCATTCTTCCATCATATGCTGCAGTCACAGCGGTATAGCTTACATCCAGTTTATGACGGTCCAGCAATGCTTCAAGTCTTGCAATTTCTGCTAAAACAACTGTTTTTTCAGCTCTTATATCATTAATTTTAGATACTGAAGCAGCATAATTATCCTGTGAAGACTGATAGTCGCTTTCATTGACATCCAAGGTTGCTTTCACGTCCTCAAGACGTTGTTTGGTAGCAGATTCTTCATCATAAAGCTTTTTATATCGGTTATAATCAAGCTGTTGTTTCCAGACTTTCGCTTTGCTGGCATCTACCTGAGCCAATGCTGCTGCGGCTTCCTTTTCTGTAGTTCCTGTCGTACTTTCCAATACTCTCAGTTGGGCACGCGCTTTCTGAATGGCAGCCTGAGTCTGTTTTTCCTGAAGAATATATTCGCGGTTATCAATGATTAAAAGAGTATCTCCTTTTTTAACTTCCTGATTTTCCTCAAACTTTACTTCAACAATGAAACCTCCGGCTCTTGAAATAATTGGGTTGACATATTCCTGAACCTGTGCATCATTGGTCTGCTCGTAGGCATAGTAATTTTTTAAGGTGAAACCGCCCCAGACAGCAAGTGCGGCAACGATTACAACTGAAATCCATCCTGTGATCTTCGTGATCATTCTATCGGTGGGAGTATATTTTTTTTTCATTGTATTATAAAACGCCTGTAATGTTTTGTAGTAAATAATAATTGTTCTGGGCCATAATTTTGGCAGCTTCCAGTTCAAATTTTGTCTGAAGCAGCTGTATATCTGCATCCAGCAATTCTGTAATAAGAGAAGTCTGGCTGAAATAAGTATTTTTGATAATACGTGCATTTTCCTTTGCCTGCGCAACATTGGCTTCTGCCACTTTTATCTGTTCCAAAGCTTCCTGGTAACGCAGATAAGCTTCTTTCACCTGTTGTCTCACTTTATCTTCCGTATCTTTGTGTACTTCTTCTTCTTTCTCAAACTCCAGCTGGGCAGCCTTTACTTTATGGGTGTTATGGTAAAGGGAAGAGATAGAAAACGATGCTTTAATTCCAACGATTCCCAGTGAATACCAATAAGGATTATAGGGATAAAGGAAAATCTGCGGATTGGCATAATAAAATTCACCATACATCCCTATTTTAGGTCTTACATTGGCTTTTACCTGTTTCAGTTTGATTATACTAAGCGCTGTCTGCTGTTCAGAAACATGGTAATCAAAAGAATGATCCAGTGCCAGCTTGAGATACTCATTATAAGTTGTATTTTCATTCCACTGATTAAGCGGTGCGTCAGGGATGACAATCTGCTCATCCGGAATTCCAAGAATAATATTCAGTTTCTGCATGGCGATGAGGATATCATTTTCTATGGTCACCAGAGCCATTTTTCTTTTGGAAAGTTCCAGTTCGATCCTTAAAACATCACTTTTTAAAACCACTCCATTTTTATAAAGAGTCTGTATTTCTTTAAGCTGTGTCTTCTGATCAGTGATGTCCTGTTTGATAAGGTCTCTGAAGATTAATGTTTTCTGTAATTCAAGATAAAGAGCTGCAGTTTTGTAATGAATATCAGAAACGGACTGTTCTTTCTGAATATCCTTAATTTTCTGAAGGGTCTGATTTTCCTTAATCTTAAGATTCAGCTTATTTCCACTGTAAATGTTAAGGTAAAAATCTGCTCCGGCTCTGTACAGCGTATGAATAACTTCATGCTGTGTTGGTTTGGAAAAAATTCCGTTTTCATAGATGGGAATGTTGGACGCTTTTTCTGCAGAACCTTTGACTTCTATTTCCGGGAGACGCTCTCTTTTGGCATCTTTTACTTCGGCTTCGGCAATGTCTACATTAATGATATTGATTCTGATATGACGGCTGTTTTCTTCCGCTTTTTGCCATGCGTCTTTTAGGGAGAGTCGTATGGTATCCTTTGTTGGACTGCCGGTCTGAGCTGATATAGTGGAGGAAATTCCAAAAATCAGCAATCCGGCGACATAAATTTTCATTTGAATTTTTGAATTATTGCACTGCAAATTTATTGGCAATCCGGAAATTTTATTTACCTAAAATAGTCAACTTTTACATGATTCCGGCCAAATGATTATATTTGTATTTTCTTTGGGATTTTAAAATTTTTTATGGGATTAATTGCTGCACTTCCGGACATTGATAAAGACGATAAAAGTGTATTTGTTATGCACGAAAAATCAGAAAAACTGATTCCTTTTCACAAACATACGAAAGGACAACTGAGCTATGTGGAAGGTGGTATCGCCTATATTACGATTGACAACAGGACCTATGTGGTTCCGGCAAGACATTTCTTCTGGATTCCGCAGGGAATGGAACATATTTTAGAGATCGGACATACAGCAACGGTTCTCCGTTCTCTTTATTTCTATGCTCATGATGATGTCTCAGATCCTTTCTACAGCAGACTGGGCATTTATCCTGCGTCAGAACTTCTGATCCAGATGATCAAATATTCTGAAATCTGGGATGAAAAGCATGTAACGGCAAAAGATGAAAATTTTGAATTTTTAGTGGCTTTAAAAAAAATCCTCCCAAAAACTCACAAACAGCCCTTGCCCATCATCCTCCCCGCCACCCACAACAAACAGATGATGAAAATTGTATCTTATCTGGAATGGAATATCGGGGAAAAATTGACCCTGTCCAACGTCAGCAGCAGATTTGGTTTGAGTGAGCGTTCTCTTTCGCGGCTTTTCAAAGCAGATATGGATATTTCTTTCCTCCAGTATTTAAAAACATTAAGAATCATCAAAGCGATTGAATTGCTTTTAAATACAGACAAACCCATCAATGAAATTGCCGATGATGTGGGCTACAGCTCTATCAGCGCCTTCAGTGATACTTTTCATGAGTTTACCCAATCACGACCATCAGATCTTAGAAAGAGTAATAAAGCGACTCAAAATATGATGAATTAAACCCATGATAGATGATCTTCATCAGATTCAGAAAAAAATAAAAGACTAATTTATCTTTTATTAAAAATATCTTTCTATATTTGTCCCATAAAATTCAGTAAAATGTTTTCAAAAACGTGCGAATATGCTTTAAGAGCTTTGATCTATATTGCCCAGCAGTCTAAAAATGACAGCAGGGTCGGGATTAAGGACATTTCAAAAAGCATCCATTCACCGGAGCATTTTATTGCTAAAATTTTGCAGGATCTGAGCAGAAAAGGATTTGTACAATCTGCCAAAGGTCCGAACGGAGGTTTCTATATGGATCAGAAAAATCTGAATACCTCCATTGCCGATATTGTCAGAGAAATTGACGGAGACAAACTTTTTACCGGCTGCGGACTTGGACTTGATCAGTGTTCGGAAACGCATCCGTGCCCGCTTCATGATCAGTTCAAAAGTATCCGACAGGATCTTCGAATCATGCTTGAAACCTCAAAAATTCAAATGTTTGTTGATAATCTGGACTTACAGCTTACTCATTTGAGGGCTTAAAAAAATTTAAATAAATAAAAGATAAAAAGATCTTTTAATATTAAATAAATTAAAAATGAAATTAGAACTCAAAAATCCTTTAGTGCTGATGCTGCTGTGCCTGATGACCGGAATGTTTCTGACTATAAGCTTCCTGGAGACACCTTTGAAGTTTCAGGTTCAGGGAATCACCCTTCAGACTGCATTAGGATTAGGAAAACTCATGTTTGGACTCTCTTCAAAAATACAATGGGGATTTCTTATTGTAATACTGATTCTGATGCTCATCAGCTGGAAAAATTACACTAAAACTGACTTTATCATTCAGGCTGTTTTATTTTTCATACTTGCTATAGAACAGTTCTGGATGTTGCCCGTATTGGATTCTCGTGTCGATTTACTTTCGTCAGGAAAAACACTATCTCCAACTCCACTCCACGACTATTTTATTTATGCTGAAACCGCGAAAGCATTAATGCTCATCACAGCAATCATTTTACAATTCAAAAGAAATACGGTTCAATAATAACACTATTCATTATGAAAACACCCGTTCAAAATACCATTATTGCATTAGCTTTAGCCACATTATTATTTTCCTGTTCCAAACCGGAAACAACTCCCATTCCTCAAGCTGTGCCATATTCTGAACAACAGGTCGTCCAACCACAGCCAGTAGAAAAAGTCCCTGAAGTTTCAGCTTCCAATGATGGGTCAAAGCACGAAGGATTGAAGTTAATTGAAGGAACAGATTGCCTTACCTGTCACAAAATAGATTCAAAATTAATAGGCCCTTCTTATCAGGAAGTTGCTGCAAAATATACGGATGCTGATCTTGATATGCTGGCACAGAAAATCATTGACGGTGGTAAAGGCAATTGGGGCGAAATCCCAATGACTCCTCATGCAGGATTGAGTAAAGAGAATGCCCAACAGATGGTAAAATATATTTTATCACTCAGAAAACAGTAAAAAAAAATTTAAAATAATAAAAGACAAAAAAGTATTATATTATGAATACAAGAACAGACTTTATAGGAAATATGGTGGCTGAAGATTTCAGAACAGCCGCAATTTTTAAAAGACATGGCATTGATTTCTGCTGTAAAGGTGGAAGAACCATCGAAGAAGCATGCAGTAATAAGAAACTTGCTCCTGAAAAAATTTATGAAGAACTGGAAGCGCTTCCAAAAAATGAAGGTACTTCAATCGATTTCAACAGCTGGCCTCTGGACCTTCTGACAGATTATATTGAGAAAACCCATCACCGCTATGTAGAAGAAAAAACTTCTGTTTTGCAGGCATTTCTTGATAAATTGTGCAAAGTACATGGAGGAAGACATCCGGAACTGTTTGAAATCAATTCTTTATTTAATGAATCAGCACACAATCTGGCTGCCCATATGAAAAAAGAAGAACTCATTCTGTTCCCGTTTGTAAAAAATATGGTAAAGGCTAAAATATCCGGAGGTTCTCTTCCAAAGCCTCATTTTGGAACCGTAGAAAATCCGGTTCATATGATGGAACATGATCACACCATAGAAGGAGACCGCTTCAGAAGGATTGCAGAAATCACCAACGAATATCTTCCGCCTGAAGATGCCTGCAATACTTATAAAGTAGCTTTTGCCATGCTTCAGGATTTCGAAAATGACCTGCATCAACACATCCACCTTGAGAACAATATCCTTTTCCCCAAAGCGATCCGACTGGAGAAAGAATTTACCGTTGAATCTTAAAAATTAATACAGAATGACACCTAAAAAACTTTGGATATGGCTTGCTGTAGTAATGATTGCTTCGTTTGCGGTTCTTATCTTCTATGGAACTGAAATTTACAGGAAAATCCCACCCATTCCGGACAAAATAATCAGCACAGACGGAACGGTGATTGCAACCGCACAGGATATTAAAGACGGACAGAACGTCTGGCAGTCTATTGGTGGACAAACGGTAGGAAGTATCTGGGGACATGGTGCCTATATTGCTCCGGACTGGACGGCCGATTACCTTCACCGGGAATCTGTTCTTCTGCTTGATGAACTGGCGAAAAAGGATTGCAAAGTTTACAAAGAACTTCCGGATGTAGAACAGGCCAAATATCAGGTATTGCTGAAAAAAGAACTTCGTACCAATACTTTTAATGAAAGTAAAAATGAAATTGTTTTTTCCCCGGAGCGGGCGGAAGTGCAGAAACAGCTTGCACAGTATTATTCAAAATTATTCATGAATGATGCTTCCATGGCAAAACTTCGTGACCAGTACGCCATTCCTGAGAATACCATCAAAGACACGGGAAGAATGGCTAAAATGAATGCTTTCTTTGCTTGGAGTACATGGGTTTGCATCACAGAAAGACCTGGAGATGATGTGACCTATACCAATAACTGGCCGCATGATGAATCGGTTGGAAACGTTCCTCCCCCTTCACTGCATTTATGGTCAGGGTTCAGCATATTACTTTTATTAGGTTCGGTAGGCCTTTTGGTATTTTATCATGCCAGAAACAAAGAGGAAGAAATCAGTGAAGCACTACCGCTCGAAGATCCTCTTCGCAATATGAAACCTACCCCTTCTATGAAAGCCACGTTGAAATACATTTGGGTCGTTGCACTGCTGATCCTTGTTCAAATGCTTGCCGGTGTAGTTACAGCCCATTACGGTGTGGAAGGAAGCGGATTTTATGGGATTCCCCTGGACCAGTTTTTACCACAGTCGGTTTCCAGAAGCTGGCATGTACAGCTAGCAATATTCTGGATTGCCACCTCATGGCTGGCCACAGGACTTTATATAGCTCCTGCAGTTTCAGGACATGAACCGAAATACCAGAAACTGGGAGTGAATGTATTATTCGGAGCTTTATTGATTGTTGTGCTGGGATCATTAACCGGACAATGGCTTGGTGTGATGCAAAAGCTTGGACTGGTGGATAATTTTCTTTGGGGACATCAGGGATATGAATATGTAGAACTGGGAAGGGTATGGCAGATCTTACTGCTTATAGGGCTCATTCTCTGGTTGGTTTTAATGGTCCGAGCATTACTTCCCGCTTTAAGACGCAAAGACGGAGACCGTCATTTGCTGACCTTATTTACCCTTTCATCTGTAGCCATTGCGTTATTTTATGGAGCAGGATTAATGTATGGAAGACAAACTCATATGGCCATTGCCGAATACTGGAGATGGTGGGTTGTTCATCTTTGGGTAGAAGGATTTTTTGAAGTTTTTGCAACGGTAGTGGCTGCATTTTTATTTACAAGACTGGGATTATTAAGGCTGAAATCTGCCACCAGTGCTGTTTTATTTTCTACTATTATCTTTCTTGGCGGAGGAATTCTGGGGACATTCCACCATTTGTACTTCAGTGCTACTCCTACCGCTGTGTTGGCTTTAGGAGCTACTTTCAGTGCGCTTGAAATTGTTCCGCTTGTTCTGATAGGCTTTGAAGCCTACCAAAATTATCAACTGAGTAAATCAACCCCATGGATTCAGGCTTACAAATGGCCTATCTATTGTTTCATTGCCATGTGTTTCTGGAATTTCCTTGGTGCAGGGATCTTCGGGTTTGCCATCAATCCTCCTATTGCATTGTACTATATCCAGGGATTGAATACCACTGCGGTACATGGTCATGCAGCCTTGTTCGGAGTTTATGGAATTCTGGGAATCGGATTAATGATGTTTGTTTTGCGAGGACTTTATCCAGACCGTCAGTGGAACGATAAATTAATTGGCTGGGCTTTCTGGATGATTAATATCGGATTACTGGTGATGGTAACCATCAGTCTTCTTCCAATAGGCATCATGCAGTCTGTTGCCTCTATAAAAGAAGGTTATTGGTATGCACGTTCTGCAGAGTTCATGCAGACGGACATTATGCATTTTCTGAGATGGATGCGTGTGCCGGGAGATATTTTGCTGGCTGCCGGGGAACTGCTTTTAGTAGTTTTCATTATCGGACTGAAATTTGGATGGTCGTTGAAAGAAAAACGATAGTATGAATGGTTCAAATCTCATAGAATTTTTAATCTTTTAAATTTGATGATTTTTACATTACTTCAATTTAATTTTTAACGCAAAGGAATAATATCATTATGCTTATTTAAGGAAGCGAAGAAGAGCGACTTTGTCGCGGATGAAGCCTTATGGTAATACATTCGCTTAAAAATGATCAATGAAATTGATCAAACCTCTTTGCTCCTTTAAAATCATAAGAATTATAAATAAAACTTTGCGTTTATAAAATGAGATTTTATTCATTCATTCTGATTTATATTAAAAAAGCCTTTAAATTAAATATTTAAAGGCTTTTATTTAAGTTTTACTGTGTCACTTTCATCATCGCATTTGTGATTTCAATTTCTTTTTTTCTTGAATATGTGGAATCAAAAGGTTCCATAACATTGAATAAATACTGATAAAAAGGAGCAATCTGCCGTACATTTTCAGCTTCCTTCCCTGCTTTTTCTTTGCCCATCTGTTGAAGTCCTTTGATAAAAACACTGAATTTCTTATCAATAGGCTCCATCGATTTTAAAAGATATGCATGGGCTTTTTCTTTCTGCCCCAAAGTCTTGTAGGCATCTGTAACGGCTGCCACAACAAGTGCATATTCCATCGGTTTAGACCTCATCTGTCTTTTCGCCATTGGTTTAAATGAAGGGGAAAGATTGTGGTAATAATCATATTCTTCAAATATTCCTTTTTTGAGCATTTCTGCCAGCTGAAGACCTTTTTGCTCTTGTCCTGCAACAATATATCCGGTAACCATCGCACTTAATGAACGCGGATCATTATATTTCTCCGCCGGAATTTCTTTTGCAGCAAGATCCAGTAATTCTAAAGCTTTGGCTTTCTGTCCATTGACAACCAATGCGGACACTGCCCTGCTGACAGACATTCTGTAGCCTAAGATATTTGACGTAGCCGTTTCATCGTAATAAATACTCTGATCTTTAAAATTTCCCCATCTGAAGTTTTTCACCACATGATAAAGAGAGTTCGCATCTACCCTTCCTTTGTCTCCATCCGGACTCTGCGGAGTATGAATAGGAACCAGTCTGTAGCTGAAACCGTCAAACTGAAGATATTCATCCAGATAAAAAATATTTTCACTGTCATACATTCCGCCTGAAGAGAAATTGATCGCGCGTTTCCAATCGAAATTAGCCAGCATATCCAACATCATCAGATTACTTTTATAAAGCGTATTGGCTTCATAATTAATCGTGATCTGATCTACAGCTTGTGGAAGATCTGCCTGAGTAATGATCCCCGATTTCACAGCATTTTCTTTATTTACAGGAAGAATAAATTTACTCACCGGAAGAATATTGTATTTTTCATATTGTTTTTCTCCGAAATACATCTTCAGCAATTCATCTTTATCAGAAGATTTCAATTTCAGAAATTTCATAGCATCTTTCAGGGTCAGTGAAT
Organism: Chryseobacterium sp. KLBC 52; assembly: GCF_003347605.1. Classification (GTDB taxonomy): domain Bacteria; phylum Bacteroidota; class Bacteroidia; order Flavobacteriales; family Weeksellaceae; genus Chryseobacterium. The sequence goes on from NZ_QDFZ01000014.1 coordinate 86,732, forward strand.
CCTGGGTCAGATATTTTCTGAATTCCTGGAAAGCAGTGTCTGGAGCCCCCTGTTCTTTCAGCATCTGGAAAAGCCCTTCCCAATCTTCTTTTTTCATCAGATATACCTGATCATTTACCCCATCTCTATATTCTTCATGCGTTAATTCACCCGGAATGCCCTTCGCATTGTAAGTTCTTCTTTTCACCTGATCAATATTCCATGGAGTGGCTAAAAGGGTAAAGTTCACCGTCTTCACATCATCCCTGAATCTTTCTGTTTCCTGAATCGCCCATACCGGAAAGGTATCATTATCACCATAAATGAAAATAATATCATCTTTCGGCAACGACCTTAACAATGAATAGGCATAATCACGGGCTGCTGTCTTCTTGCTTCTGTCATGCGAAGTGTAATTCTGAAACCCCATCATCAAAGGAATTCCTAATAAAATAGTTCCCAGAACAATGTTGGCGGCATTGGATTTAACCTTAGACTGAATCAGCCAAAGTATAGCTCCTGCTCCCAGACCAATCCAGATGGCAAAGGCATAAAATGAACCTACCATGGCATAATCTCTTTCCCTTACTTCAAATGGCTTTACTCCGGTGTAGAAAACAATTCCCATACTTGTCAGAACAAACAGCGAAAGCGTCGCATAAAATCTTCCAAAATCTCTGTTGAGCTGGAAAAAGAAGCCGATTAATCCTAAAATTAGCGGCAAAAAGAAAAACGTTACGGTACTTTCATTTTTAAATTTGGCAGGCATATGATCCTGATCTCCCCATAAAGCATTATCAATAAAAGAAAATCCTGATATCCAGTTTCCATTGGTATTTTCCATGTGTCCCTGAAGATCATTCTGCCTTCCTACGAAGTTCCACATCAGATATCTTACAAAGTAATATCCATTCTGAAATGATATAAAATAATCCATATTCTGAGCGAAGGATGGACGTTGCACCTTGATAAGATCATAAGGCTTCACTTTCAGATAATCTTCTGCCGTGATGGAGTCTCCTTCATATTTTGCTCTCAGTTCTTCGAAAATCCTTTTCGCTTCCGGATTGTCTGCAACATCTTCATTGTCATAATTAAAAGTAAAATCAGGCGCTCCATATAAAGAAATATAATTGGCGGTTACCTCTTTATCTTCATTGAACATCCTCGGCATGAAGCTGATGTGAGATTTATTGAAAACATAGTTGAATCTCTCCCCCGTTTTTCTGTAAGTTCCGGTTTTTTCATCTTTTTCGTAAATATCTCCGGTGATGTCTCTTTTGTAGCTTCCGTCTTCATCTTTTTCCAGCCCGTTTTTATCAAGAAATGCGGTATAATTCTGTCCGTAAATGGTAGGCCAGTCACCATATTGCACTCTGTTGTAATAATCTCTCATCCCAATGGCTGTATCAGGATCGTTAAGGTTCATCGGAGGATTGGCGTTGGCTCTTATCGGAATCACCAGCCAGCATGAAAACCCGATGATCATATAGACCAGAGATAAAACAACAGTCTGATAGAGTTTTCTTTTTGTTTTTCCCGCATATTTAATCAGAAGATAACTTATGATGGTCATGAAAACAAATGCCACAATGGTCCCTGAATGGAAAGGAAGTCCCAGCCCGTTCACGAAGAAAATTTCAAGCTTTCCAAACATGGTCATGATCAAAGGGAAAATCATCTTGAATACGAAGGCAAGAATTCCCAGCGTAACCAAATTGGCCACTATAAAACTCTTCCACGAAAAAGTATAATTTCTGGCATAATACACCAGACATATGGCCGGAATAGCCAGCATACACATCATATGCACTCCAACGGAAAGCCCTATGATAAAGAAAATAAGAATGATCCATCTCTCGTTGTCGACTGCTTTATATTCATTTTCCCATTTGGTGATGAGCCAGACCAGCAAAGCAATAAACATGGAAGCCATCGCGTATACTTCTCCCTCTACGGCTGAAAACCAGAAGGTATCTGAAAATGTAAAGCATAAAGCTCCAATCACTCCGGCAAACAGAATTGAGATTTCCTGATGTTTTGTAATTTCTTCAACATCTTTATTTAAAAGCCTTTTAAAAAAATGGGTAATTGTCCAGAACAGAAACAGGATCGTAAATGCACTGAATAACGCCGACATCGCATTGATAACAATAGAATAATGTTCTGCATTCCCTAATGCAAAAATACTTGCTACCGCTCCCATAATCTGGAATAAAGCAGCTCCCGGTGCATGGGTTACCTCCAGTTTCACGGCTGAAGAAATATATTCTCCGCAGTCCCAGAAACTCAAGGAATGTTCTATCGTCGAAAGATAAGTAATAAGCGCAATAGCGAAAAGGAACCATCCCAGTACGGTGTTCCATTTTTTAAAAGACCAGTTTTTCATATCATATTTTCCAATATGTATATGACAACTGGAGAAAAGGGTTTATTACATGAATTGTGAAATTTATTCTTTATTTTTCAATTTCAACTTTGGAAAACCTTTATCTATAGGTTCAAAATACTTTTTAATGCTATTATATTTGTATTTTGAAGTCAGTAGTTCTTCAGTTTTTTCTGAAATCCTTTCATCATGTAAAGTCAGTAGATTATTTTCAAACTCATATTTTCCAAAATAATGCCGGCTTTCACCATGCCAGTATTCATTGATCCTGTAGGTTTTGTCTTTGTATAATTTAATTTCATATCCATTAGATTTCAACTGTGGGTCAGGAGAAATATAACCTGAATATTTTACTTCCTTTTCGGATTGAACACTATTCAAATAAAGGTTTATTCCAAAAAAAGCAACTAAAAAAATCAATAATAAATTTGTGACTTTATGCTTCTCTTTATTTTTTGATTCATAAATATAAATCAGAATAAAATTGACAAATATGAGCCCTGTTACTAAAGGAAGAATAATGATGTTAGAATTTGACGCCGTAAAATCATAATAGGTATGAGTATAATGAATAAGAAGTAAGAAAAGTAAAATTACAGTTCCATATTTAATTAACACTTTCATGTCACATTCTCATCAATCGGGTTAATACGTATTATTCAATCCTCCATCCAAAGGAATACTTGTTCCGGTAAGATAATTTGAATATTCCGAAGCCAGAAAAGCCACCAGATGGCCATATTCCTCAGGCTGTCCGAATCTTTTCATCGGAATTTTATTTTCCCTCGCCTTTTTTATTTCTTCTTCTTTTGCACCAGTTTGCTGGGCCTCATGAGCTACCAGTTTTTGAATTCTTTCCGTATCAAAATATCCGGTTAAGACATTATTTACTGTGATATTATGCTGTGCAATTTCATTGGAAAGGGTTTTTGCCCAAGCGATTACTGCAGAACGGATAGAATTGGACAAGGCCAGATTTCCAATCGGTTCTTTTACTGAAAGCGATGAAACATTGATGATTCTTCCTTTTTTCTGTTGAATCATATGCGGTAAAGCCAATAATGTTGTTTCGCAAACAGTTTTAAAGAGAAGGTCAAATGCTTTCTGATAATCATCTGCATTTTTATCCAGTGCTAAACCAGGTTCCGGACCATTGGTATTATTCACCAGAATATCTATCGAATAATCATTAAAAAATCCTGCTATAATTGTCTTATAACTTTCAAAATCTGAAAAATCTGCAACCAGGTATCCATGTTTCTGATCAGGATTGATGACCGGTAGCGCATCAACGAAGTCTTTAAGTTTTGTTTCATTGCGGGACATAACGGTAACATTAGCGCCACATTTTGCCAGTTCAATGGCAATTCCGGCACCGATTCCCTGGGTTGCTCCCCCTACTAAAGCATTTTTTGAAAAAAGTTGAATATTCATATGATCTTTGGATATACAAATTGGTATAGGATAAATGTAAGAAAAAACCTCCAACTTATATTTTGAAGGTTTATTTTTTTAAGGGTTATTTCTCATTTATTTTACAACTGTAGCCTCAAGTTCTACTTTTAAAGTTTCAAACAAACCTTTTACTTCAAGCATTGTTACAGCCTGCTGAATCTGATGTCTGGCAATCCATTCCTGAAGAATAGGAAAATGAGGCCATAGCTCTTCGGTAGAAGTTGTGTAGATATTTAATCTTACAATACCGTTACATTCAAAGCCTGCTGAACGGATCACTTCTTCCAGATTGGCAATAGCCTGTTCCAGTTGTGATTTCATATCCTGAGTACTGGATGTTCCATCAGGATCAATAGCTGCCTGTCCCGAGCAATATAAAGTACTTTGCACATTTTTTACCTCTACCGCCTGTGAATAGCTTCTTTCATTCTGCCATTTCCAAGGATTAACCGTTCTTTTTTCCATTGTTTTGAATTTAGAATTACCATACAAAATTGCAGAACTGAGGCTTCAAATCCGTGTGATCCGGATCACAATTATTCTGTGAGTGTCATCACAATTCTATAGAGGCAGGCGGCTCAATGTTTCTCTGGATACACCTAAATAAGCAGCCAGAAGAGATTTTGGAACCCGTTGAACCAGCGAAGGATATTTTTTCAAAAGCTGGTCATACCTTTCCTTTATTCCGGTTGTCATCATGGAAACGGTACGCTGCTGCGCTGTAATAAAACCCATATAGGCTTTTTCAAGAAAGAAATGTTCCAGTTTCGGAAGCTGTGCACAGAGTTTTTTATAATCATCCAGCTTAATGCATAAGACTTCTGTATCTTCAATGCACTCCAAAGACATGGTTGCTGTGGCCTGCTGATAGTAAGCTGGAAAGTCTGTTTCCCACCAGTCTTCCATGGCAAATCCTATAATATGTTCTTTTCCTGTTTCGTCTGTATAAACGAGCTTCAAAAGACCTTTCAATACAAAATAGTTGTAAGGAACAGTTTCTCCTTCCTGTATTAAAAACTGATGTTTCTTATATTTTTTATAGGTAAAACAGGATGATATGAACTCAAATTCATCATCGTTAAGGGGAATTATTTTTTCGATGTGTGTTCTTAGCTGTTGCATCATATTCTGTTTCTTATGATTTAAAAATACGATTTAAATAGCTAAGGATTTTGTTTTAAAAGCTGATCAATCTGTTTATAAAATGAATCTTTACTATAATCTGCCAATCCTTTATGATGCAGACGGATCTCTCCTTTTTTATCTAATACAACAGTCGTTGGCAATGAACCACTATACAATACATCGGGGATATTTCCAGCCGGTGTAAGAAAAGGAATGGTAAAGCCTTTTTCTTTTAAATAAGATTTTCCAGGAGCAGGAGTATCATCAAGATTTACAGTAAGAAATACCACATCCGGATTGTTTTTGTACCGATCATACAGTTTCTGAACAGACGGAAACTCGGCACGACACGGAGGACACCAGGAGGCCCAAAAATTAATGAATACCACTTTATTCTGTAATGCAGAAGCATCTATAATCTTTCCATCCTCACTTTTCAGCATCAATCCGGCATAGGAAACCTTAGCAGCATTATTCCGGGTTTCTTTGGGTTCTGATATACTGGAATTGAGAATTCCTGTGGAAGCCACCTGCCTCATCAGCCATGCCTTTGCATCTTTATTCACCAAAATGATAATAAACAATACTGTAAGTACTGCTGTAGAGGCATTTTTTCTTAGCCAGATTTTCAGATTTTCCATATTCTCCTGCTTAATTCCCAGCCAATATAGGATTAATATTTTGATCAAAAGACAGGAAAGATTGTTTTTAAAACAAAATTCCCTTACATCTCAGGATTCTAGCAGTATTACACTGAAAACTTCACGTTAACAGTAATAAAATTCGCTTAACACCCGTTAATAATTTATTTTTCAACAAAAACAACAGAAAAACAACAATAAATCAATATACAATGCATAATATTATTGTTTATGTAACCATCTTATTTTATCCTTGCTTTTACCATTTCCGGAAAGCTGTTTTTTCACCGGATTTATTTCATAATTAAATTGTTACGTGTAACAAATCCCCTATTCATCTCACTAATCATACATCAATTAAACATTAATTCCTATACAAGAGATCTACTACTTTAAAATAAACTAATGCAAACATCCTTTTTAAAAATCACCGCGGCCACCGCTGCGCTCTGTTTCAGTACCCTGGCAATCGCCCAGCAAACGTATTCCGTAAGTGGAACCGTGAAAGACAAAAAAAACGGTGAACTGCTCATCGGAGTCTCTGTAAAAGTAAGTGAAGATCCTACCATCAATGTTGTAGCCAATGAGTATGGATTTTACTCACTTTCCCTACCTGAAGGAAATTATACCCTGATTATTTCCTACCCTGGATATCAGGATTTCGAACAGCAGATCAAAGTAGATCAGAATATAAAAGTTGATCTCCCTCTACTTCCTGCAGAAACTGTAGCAAAAGCAATTGATGAGGTGGTGATAACCGGCATTAAAAAGGATAAAAACCTGACTTCGGCTCAAATGGGAGCAGAAACGTTAAGCATTAAAAATATAGAAAAACTTCCTGTCCTGTTTGGAGAAAAGGATGTAATGAAAACCATTCAGCTTTTACCAGGTATTAAAAGCAGTGGTGAAGGAAGCAGCGGGTTCAGTGTAAGAGGTGGTGCTACCGACCAGAACCTGATCTTACTGGATGAAGCTCCGGTTTATAACGCCTCTCACCTACTTGGTTTTTTCAGTACATTCAACAGTGATGCCCTGAAAGATGCGAGCATTATTAAAGGGAACAGCCCCGCACAATACGGAGGCCGCCTTTCTTCTGTATTAGATGTTAAAATGAAAGACGGAAACAACAAAGATTATAACGTCAACGGAGGCATCGGGCTTATCAGCAGCAGATTGAGTGTGGAAGGCCCTATTCAGAAGGAAAAATCTTCATTCATTGTTTCGGGGAGAAGAACGTACGCGGATTTGTTCCTTAAAACCAACAAAGATTATAAAGACAACAAATTATATTTCTATGATCTGAACCTGAAAGCCAATTATCAGATCAATGAAAACAACCGTATTTACTTGTCCGGATATTTTGGAAGAGATGTTCTGGGATTGGGAGATACTTTCAATACAGACTGGGGAAATACTACTGCAACCTTGAGATGGAACAGCATTATCAGCAGTAAGCTATTCTCCAATACTTCATTCATCTACAGTAATTATGATTATAAAATCAGTCTGAAAAATGATGATACCGTATTTGATTTAAATTCAAAAATCCGTGACTGGAATCTTAAGCAGGACTTTACCTGGTTTGCAGGAAACAAACATTCTGTACGTTTTGGTCTGCAGTCTATTTATCATACCCTTACTCCGAGCAGTGCTTCCGGAACTACAGTGAGCAGCTTTGCAAGAAATCCGAGATATTCATGGGAGAATGCAGTTTATATCAATGATGATTATAAAGCAACAGAAAAGCTAACGATTAATTATGGAGCAAGACTCTCCATGTTCAGCGTATTGGGAGGTGATACATTCAATACTTACGAGAATGGGGTGCTCACCGACAGTAAATTCTTAGAAAAAGGAAAATTCGGGAAAACCTATGTGAATATTGAGCCACGTATTAGCGCCAACTACCGTATCAACGAAGTCAGCAGTGTGAAAGGAGGTTATTCCAGAAATACCCAGAATCTTCACCTTCTGAGCAACAGCAACAGTGGAAATCCTACCGACCAGTGGATAGGAAGCAGCTACACGGTAAAACCGGAAATTGCAGATCAGATCAGTCTTGGTTACAGCAGAAATTTCAACAATAACAATTATGAACTGAATGCTGAAATTTATTATAAAGACATGAAAAACCAGATCGACTTCAAAAACGGGGCTCAAATAGGTTTTGATACCGGAGCGGATGTAGAAAGTGAACTGCTATTCGGAAAAGGAAGAGCTTACGGATTGGAGCTTATTGCCAAAAAGAAAAGTGGAAAACTGACAGGATGGATTTCCTATACCCTTTCCAAAACAGAAAGAAAGATTGACGGAATCAATAATAACGAATGGTACAACGCCAGAATGGATAAAACCCATGACCTTTCTATCGTTGCCACCTATCAGCTTAATCCGAAATGGAGTTTTTCAGGACTATTTGTTTACAGCACAGGAAATGCCGTTACTTTCCCTACCGGAAAATATGAGCTGAACGGGCAAACCATATTCCAGTACAGTAATAGAAATGCAGACAGAATGCCGGCCTATCACAGAATGGATCTGAGTGCAACTTATGAACCAAGTACCAATAAACGATTCCGTGGTTCATGGACATTTGGTATTTACAACCTGTATGGTAGAGAAAATGCCTATACCATCAATTTTGAAGACAATCCTGACCGTCCCGGAACAACCCGTGCGATGCAGACCTCTTTATTCCGTTGGGTACCCAATATCACTTATAATTTCAAATTCTAAATCATGAAAAATACATTATATATCATAGTATCTCTCCTTGCCTTAACTTCTTGTGAAAAAGAGATCGACCTGGACCTGAATGATCAAAGCGGAAACATTGTCATTGAAGGAAATGTAACCAATCAATCAGGACCTTATACAGTAAAAATCACAAAATCAGTCGGGTTTTCCGAACCCAATCAGTATCCGGCAGTAACCGGAGCTCAGGTTATTTTAAGTGATAATACAGGTCAGACAGAAACCCTTCATTATGTAGGAAACGGAGTCTATCAAACAACTACTTTCACGGGAGAGCCTGGCAGAACCTATACGTTGAAAGTAGAATCCGAAGGAAAGCAATATAGCGCTCAGAGCAAAATGCCTGAAGTGGTCAATTTTGACGGATTACAGCAGAGTTCTTTCAAATTTGGAGATAAAACCACGTATACCCTCTTACCATTATTTACAGATCCATTACCATTAGGAAACCGCTACCTTTTTAGTTTTACCATCAATGATCTTACTAAAAAGTACATGAATACTTTTTCAGATAATGTGAATAACGGGTTACCCAACCAACAGCCTCTGATTCTTCCTAATGATGAGAATAAAGGCAGAGATCATGAAGTGGTAGTAGGAGATAAAATTCATGTAGAGATGCAATCTATAGATACCAACGTATTTACATATTACAGTGCTTTACTTCAGATTTCAGGCGGCAATGGAGGAACTGCAACTCCAACCAATCCTCCAAGTAATATCAGTAATGGAGCATTGGGATATTTTTCAGCCCATACGACAGATACGCAAACTTTTGTCATCGAGCAGATGACCACTCCATAAATTAAAAAAGGGATATTCCAATGGCAGGAATATCCTTTTTTATTTTCTCGCCTATCTTAATTTCCTTTTTAAAGCATAATATCTGTACAGAAGCTTGTCATACCTGATCACACAAACCAGAAACCCTGCTGTCACCATCAATGTTTTGAGACGGATCATGCTATACCCGAAACCCCCAATGATGCATCCTGAAAAAAAGCAGGCAATAATCACCAGTTTAAGAGTGATGTTCTTTGTAAGCTGTCTCTTTTCATTTTCCCGTTCTTTAAAGAAAAGTTTTGAAAGTTCTATTCCCAGATCAGTAAATAATCCCGTAAGATGAGTCGTTCTCACCACAGACTGTGATACTCTTGTGACTAATGAATTCTGAACTCCCATTGCAAAAAGCAAAAGACCGGCAATGGTATAAGGAGATATTGATAGTTTCAGTGTCTCATCATCCGATATTCCTACGAAACCTAATATCAGAATTTCAGTAATCAAAGGAATAAGATGCGGGCGAAACATTTTACGTACGGAAGAAAATTCGACCATAAAGCTTGAACAGAATGCTCCTCCCAGAAAACAGATAATGAAGACAAGATAGGTAATAGCTTCGCTGTAATGACTGAGTAAAATTTCTTCGGAAAAGAAGGCAAAGTGCCCTGTTATGTTGGTGGTAAGTACTTTAACAGATAATACTCCCACAATATTCACTATTCCGGCAACAAAAGAAAGTGCTGATGCCAGCTTAAGATTATGAAAATAGGTTCTGTTTCTCCCTCTGTGCCTGAACATTCTAAATTTCTATAAGGGTTGTATATTGTGCTTTTTTAAAATTTTACTCAAAAAAACAGCTGGATAAAATAAATAAGCAAAAAAAAATAAATTAGAAATGTCAGCATAAAGCCGTGAAAAACATATCCGCTTAACTATTTATCCAGTGTTCTTTATAGAATTACGGAATCCCCTTTAACGTAAAATTCTACTTTTTCCGTAACAAATAACAGATCAGTTTATGACATGAAGATGCCTTCAAAACCTCTCTGAAATGTTCTGTTTCTTATTTCAGTACCAATTTTATTACTTTTGTAAAAGTAATTCGTTCAGAAAAAAAACCTTGTGATATAGATGGGTTTAAAATGTGATTTAAGTTAAAAACTGAGCGTAAATTCAACAGCCGTATAGAAAAATTATGATCTCAAAATTTATTTTCAATAATCAGTATCTTTTTGATGAACTCCCCGAGTATGACAAAAATCTGCTTACAGGAGCAATGAAAACCAAAAACTACCGTAAAAATGAGCCCATATTTACGGACGGGACAAAACCTAACGGCATTTACTACCTGAATGAGGGTAAAATAAAGAAATACAAGGTTGATAATGACGGAAGGGAACAGATTATTTACATTTACAGTTCCGGAGAATTTTTCGGCTATTCAGCGATCCTGAGCAACGAATCTTATGGAGATACGACCTCAACACTGGAGAATTCAGTTATTTCTTTTATTTCAAAAGACAGCTTTCTGAATATTCTGGAACAGTCATCAGTTCTTTCAAGACTGTTATTGAAATCTCTGAGCCACGAATTCAGTGTAATGGCCAACCTTATTGCTGTTTTATCTCATCGTACCGTAAGGGAAAGAGCCGCTCTCAGCCTGCTGATTCTTCATGATAAATATAAATCCAGTGATGCTCCTGATGACGAAGTATTTATCACGCTCTCCCGTGTGGATCTTGCCAATATGGTAGGAACGGCCAGAGAAACTTTAGCGCGTATCATCAATGATTTCAAACAGGAAAAACTCATCAGATCCGAAGGACGGAAAATACAGATCATCAACTTTAAACAGTTAATTTATATTGCTAATTTTTATTAGTAAATCTTTCAAATTAAAAATCGCCCATTTCTACTGACAGCCTGTTGTCATAAACACCTGTTACCTTTGCTTATAATTAGTTTAAACAAATAAGTATCCTTATGAAACTTACCTCATTAAGAATGATCAGCAAAGACATTAAAGCAGCTGTAGCATTTTACGAACAGATTATGGGTATAACTGCCACATGGTACACGGAAGATTTTGCAGAACTTTCTACAGATTCTATTACGATTGCTATCGGAAGTACCCGGACAATGAAAATGTTCTCGGAAAGTCTGGCAGATTTCGCTGGAACAAAATCAACTATTATCGAATTTTTGGTTAACAATGTCGATGAAGAGTATGAAAGAATCAAAAATATAGCTTCCGGAATTATTCAGGAACCGACAACAATGCCCTGGGGAAACAGATCTCTCCTGTTCTGTGATCCTGATGGCAATATGATCAACTTTTTTACTCCTGTGAGTGAAGAAGCTGTGAAGAAATTCAGTTAGATTTTTTATCCATCAACACAAAAGAGGCTGTCTCAAAAGTCAAATAATTTGGTCTATGTCATTCTGAATACAGACTGAAAGTCTGCGAACGTAGTTCAGAAATGTAGTGAAGAATCTCATGTACTTAGTTATTAATGAGATTCTTCCTTCGTCAGAATGACACCTTTGAAACAGCCTCTTTTTTATGAATATGTTGATATTCTTGTAATTTATTTCCCAAGGAATTCAATGGCTTTTCCAACAAATGCATCATGGTATTGATAGAAAGAAGCATGGCCTGAATCCGGGAAGATTACCAGTTCTGCATGGTCTAAATGCTGAGCCATATTTTTTGCATTCTGAACAGATACCGGAAGATCGTTTTCACCATGAACAATCAGTACCGGATTTTTAATCTTTTGAATTTCCGTAAGGGCAGCGGCATTAGGCTGAGCCCAACTCAATACAGCGGTAAACTGCGAGTTTGAAGTGGCATCACTTAAAGGAAGATCCCTATCTGTAGTTCTAAGCTGAACCCTTGCGAAAGATGCTTTTCCTTCTGCAATGCTTTGAGCAGATTCTGTAAAACCAAATTTCAGGAAGGAAGCTTCCGGGCTTAATCCGGCTGTTCCTGCAATAATATTGGGAAGATTAGATAACCCGATTGCTCCCTGTGGGCCTGTACCTGTTAAAATCACTTTATTGATCAGTGAGGGATTAGTCAATACAATTCTCTGAGCAATAAATCCTCCCATAGAAAATCCCATGATATTCACTTTGGTATAATGTAAAGCTTTAATAAAATCTACTGCATCATCAGCCATTGCCTGAACAGTATTGGGCGTTGTTCCTTTTGAGGAAGCCACTCCTTTATTATCGAAAATAATGACTTTATACTTTGTTGCCAATCCATCAGTCACAGCAGGATCCCAATCATCCATTGAGCCGCCTAATCCCGGAAGAAGAACCAGAGGAACTCCGTCTTCTTTTCCTAAAACACGGTAGGCAATGGCAGTTCCTTTAACGGTTATGAATTGGGTTTTGGCAGTTTGGTGGTTTCTGTTTTGTATCTCCTGCGTCGTGGGAGGCTCATTTTCTTCAGTGCAGGAAACGGTCACTACCGTAAAAAGAGTTAAACATAATAAGCTTAAGGCTGAAATTTTTCTGATTGTTTTCATTGTTGTTTATTTTTGTATGATTATGGTGCAAACATAAAACACAAAAACAGGCAGAACACTCACAAGCTTTATGAACAGGACATTTTAGCAGCTCAGTTAGACATTTTACAAGTTGAAAACAAAAGTAAAGATTTCAAAAACAATCTTTAAAGATCCTGAGCTGATCTCAATGCGTATAGGGCATCCATTGCTTTTTCAGCATCTTTTTCAGCTACGAAAATATGATCATGAAAATAAGCAGCAACTACGTTACAACTGATATTCTCCTTTTTCAAGGCATTGGCAAAAGCAGCAGTAAGTCCTACCGCTTCCAGAGAAGAGTGAATATTTAAGGTAATCCAGGAAGAAATATAACTATAGTCTAAAGACCATTCATCTGCTATATTTTTGTCTAAAACAATAGTGACCGCTTCAGTTTCCCGAAAAAAGAACAAGATTTTTCCTATATCCGGTATTCCGTCTAAGGTTTCAACAGTACAAAATACATATTCTCCGGTATTCAATACTGGTTCCATATTCTGAATCAGTACCGCTAAGTCTTTTTCTCCTGACATCTTTTTTGATGCAAAACTAAGGCATAGATGACAGTCTTTGTTTATCATTTGATAAAAAAACACTCAATTGCTATATTGAAATAGTGATTCTTTTCTCGTCCAAAAACACAAAAGGAAGCATAATGCCTCCTTTTTGTGTTTGTAATGTAACCTATCACTGAACCTCACTATATGTGTTTGTGTTTTTTTCTGATCATTTGGCTTTTTTAAGAAGTCCGGTTAAGGTTATTCATACACTTCTTTAATTTCATCAGTGTTTATTAATTTTTCATCATTTGTGTTTCTATAACTACCGTTTATTATTTGTATAGTTATAATCATCTGTGGTTTTTTGTGTGTGAAGCTTCAGAAGGTAAAGAGCATTTCTCAGTTGCTTTTTCATTACTCAAATTTCACAGTACAAAGGAACGACATTCTCAAATAAAATCTTCTATAAACCCCATCGATACATATCGACCGACTTATAGATATTTATCGATGAAATATAATATTCTGACTCTTTGAAGTGGTGATCACCTTGAAACACTATAGTTTATGATGGGTTTTGACAAGTTCTACAAGCTCAACCATATTTTCAATCTTTAGTTTTTCAAAAATATTTTTTTTGATTGTGCTCACTGTATTTTGTTTGATATTCAGACTGTTTGAAATTTCAAGGTTTCCGTATCCTTCAGCGTAAAGCTCTGCAATCTCCATTTCTCTTTTGGTTAAAATGTTCAGTGGGCTTATCAGATCCGGATTGTAAACAAACTGTACCAGCAGATTTCGTAAAAGCGCAGAGAAATATTCTCCTTTCTCGATAAAGGTTGTAATCGCTTCCTTTACCTCTTCCTCTTCGCTCAGTTTACTCAGATAACCATCAGCACCGGCTTTGATGAATTTAAGGCCATGGAGCTCTTCTTCGAGTCCGGTAAAAATCAAAATTTTAAGATCAGGATTTACACTTTTCATCTGTGGTAAAATATGAAGACTGTTTCCGTCCGGGAAATGGGCATCAATAACGGCCATCTCTATTCCTTTGGATTCTATCAGCTCCAATACCTGATGCAGAGATGAGGTCTGATACACTTTAGCGTTCGGAACAATATCACTGATCACAATCTCCATTCCCTGGCGTACAATACTGTGATCATCTGCCAGAAGAAATATAATCTCTTTATTTTGAATTGGTGTTTCCATTAGTATTACTATTTAAATTGATCCTGAATGTCACTTTAGTTCCTTTATGCAATTTACTCTCAACGGATATATCGCCATCGAAAAGTTCTACAATTTCTTTTACCAGATTAAGCCCAAGTCCCGCTCCCAGATTATCGACTTCATCAGAAACCATTCCCTGATAATAAGGGTCAAAAATTTTACCAAGATCCGATTCTGATATTCCTACTCCGGTATCTGCTACAGTTGTGATCAGACAAATTTTATTGTCTCCAAGGGATTCTGTAGCCAATACAAGATCAATCTGCCCGTTTTCTGTAAATTTATTCGCATTTCCCAGAATATTCATAAAAATCTGATTGATTCTGATATTATCCGAATACACTACTAAGTTTTCAGGGATTCTGTCTGTAACTGCAAATCTGTTGTTTCTCGTTTCCAGATAAGGGGTAATGACCTTTACAATAGAACTGATCTCCTCTTTAAGGTTAAAAACAGATTTTATAAGTTCTTTTTCTGCATTTTCATTTTTGGTATATTCCAGAATCTGGTTAGATTGCAGAAGTAAAGTACTGTTGGTAAATTTGATGGATTTTAGATAATCTTTTATGGTCTCATCTTCAGTAGTTCTGTGGATTTTATCAATAAAAATATTGATGATTTTCAAAGGAGATCTCAGGTCATGACTTAGCATTCCCAGAATCCTGTTTTTGAAATTAAGGTTCTTTTTAATTTCCTTATTGGCAGCATCCAGTTTTTGTTCATAAACAAATGCCATTCTTGTAAAATACATGATCAGAATAGAAACAATAAACATCAGAATCATAAGTCCCAATACCAGATAAGTACGTATCTTGTTATTATTGGAGCTTTGTTCGTTGTATTCTCTTTCCAGTTCAGATTTAAAATCCCTGATGGCATTTTCATACACTTCTATTAAGTTGTTACTATACACCAACAGCTTACTGAAATTGCTGTAAAACTGTAAGTTATTCTTTTGACTAATAGCTGCCAGCAACTGAACCTTCTTTACTTCGGCTGCATAATGCTTGTCTATAGATTTTATCGTATTATCCATTTTGGATTTTACCTGAGAAAGATCTATCGTTTTGTTATTGGTCATCGTTATGACAGTACTCTCCTTCTGAACATCTACTTTCCCTGTTACCGCATCTTTTAAACGTCCGAAAAAGCCTTTCTTTTTTACTGTATCTGCATAAGTACGTGTTTGAATCTTGAAATCTTCAAAATCATTTTTATACCTGGCAGGTTCATATTGCTTATCCTCAATCTTTGCTGGTGGGTTCAGAGAAGTCTGGTACACTGAATCTATCAATGTCTTCAGTTTTGCAGTCTTTAAGGTATCCTTGCTGCGAAGCGCCAGATTTTTTTTCAGTCTGGGACTTGTATTTTCATATTCACCAATTTTATCAAAATTAGTTTTAAGCTTTCTCAACGACTGGAAATAGAGCTGCAGATCATTATTATCCTGAGTGGCCATATACTTCTGAAGATGATCCTGTGCATCCATGAAATCTTTCCTGGAATTATCGGTCAGTCCTCCCAATGCACGGCTTTCCTCAAGCTGATCTTTAATAAACTTCAGCTTCTTCCCATTGACAAATTCATTGTAGAAAAATATGGCAATAATGACCTGTATCAGTAAAATACAAAGGATTAAAGAGTAATGAACAAGTTTTCTCAATTTAAAATTTAAGAATTTATTTTTCATATTTGTTTATCAGTTAAATTAATTTCCTGATGACATAAGTCCATTAGATATTAGCCTTTAACAATATAGCATTATTTTCAATAATTTCATAATAAGCATATATCATTCAATTGGCAAAGTTAAAGTAATTTTTGTCTTCATATAATAATGAATATTTGATTAAACTCACAGAATTTATTTTTTTTTACCATTAAAACGCTTTGTAAACACTCAGTTTTATGTATGTAAATCTTTTTTTTTAGATCAATTGCAAAAAGTTGAGGTTCAGTAAAATATTATTTTTCTGTTCATTTTATTACCAATAGTAAACAACGAGGCAAAAAAAAGTGAGCAGATAATTCATAAACCACTTATACCATACCTTCTTCGTAATTGCTGCAACCACCTTCCGGAAATAGATTTCCTGGCATTCCGTATTTCTACGCGGATCTTCTGGATCTTGTAGGTATTATCGTGTATGGAGAAAATAAAAAAGTAGATAAAACGCTGGATTGATTAAAATTTTATGACTAAGAATGTTTTTAAGCTTATCAAAACAGAAGCTATTATATTCTTATTCCATATCACCATCATTAGTATTTTCTATTTTTCTATGGAAATCTTGCGATGATATTTTCCTAACTTTTCAGTTTGAAACGAAATAAAGAATACTTCAGACAATTCATTACATTTTCTGAAATATTCAATAGCAAATAACTGCAAAACCTCTTTATCATCTTATGAGAGATAAAAATTTTAATCCGGGAAAAGGATTTATATTCAGCAAACATGTGCCGGAGGAATTATCACATTTTGACCGTGTCTTTGATGTTTTCAAAGATTTGCTTACCCACACCTCCGGAGATATTGAAGAAGCCTTCGAGTGGCTGGACATGCTTGATCAGGAATATGACATTTTCAGTGATGAATACACCCTTCAGGATTTTGAAGAAGATCTGAAAAAACGAGGCTACATTCGGGAAGAAGATCCGGAAGAAGGCAATACAGGAAGTGGAAAAGGCAAAAATATATTAACTCCTAAGCTGGAAGCTGCCCTGCGTGAATACGCGCTGGATCAGATTTTTGGAAAACTAAAGAAAAACGGAGCCGGAAATCATCGGACCAACAAAACAGGAATCGGCGATGAAAGAGATGGCGAAAACCGTTCTTTCCAATACGGAGATGATCTCGCTGCCGTGAATATGACGGAAAGCTTGAAAAATGCACAGATCAACAACGGAATCTCAGACCTTCGCCTGACAGAAGAAGACCTCATCGTAGAGGAAACCAAACATAAGGCCCAAATGAGTACCGTCCTGATGATCGACATCAGCCACTCGATGATCCTGTACGGTGAAGACCGGATTACGCCAGCCAAAAAAGTAGCTATGGCACTCGTGGAATTGATCAAACGTAAATATCCGAAAGATTCCATTGATATCATTGTTTTTGGAAACGAAGCCTGGCCCATTAAGATCAAAGACCTTCCCTATCTGAAAGTTGGCCCTTATCACACCAATACCGTAGCCGGACTTGAGCTGGCCATGGATATTCTCCGCAGAAAAAGAAATACCAACAAACAGATTTTTATGATCACCGATGGGAAACCCAGCTGTATTCAGCTTCCTAGTGGTGAATTTTATATGAACAGCTTTGGCCTGGATGAAAAAATTGTAAACCAATGTTTCAACAGAGCAGCACAGGCAAGAAAACTGAAAATTCCTATTACCACTTTTATGATTGCTCAGGATCCTTATCTGCGCCAGTTTGTGGAAGAATTTACCGCTCAAAACAAAGGAAAAGCATTCCTCACCGGGCTATCAGGTTTGGGACAGATGATTTTTGAAGATTATGAAAAAAACAGAATAAGAAGAATATAAAGATCAGATTTTAAACCATTTAAAATAAAAACCTGATCCGATAAATAGTATTACAAGACAATGAAAAACGATATTACATTCAAAGAATTAAAAAAATCCGGCTATACTCACAAAACAATTAATGAGGAAATCCAAGCCAATTTAATTGCCAGAATTAAAGCTAAAGAACCTGTATTTGAAGGACTTTGGGGCTATGAAGACACGGTAGTTCCCCAATTGAAAAAAGCCATTCTTGCCGGTCACCACATCAATTTATTGGGACTGCGCGGCCAGGCAAAAACCAGGATTGCAAGAAGCATGGTTAATCTGCTTGATGAATATATGCCTATCGTAAAGGGGTCAGAAATTAATGACAGTCCTTTTCAGCCCATCTCAAAATTTGCCAAAGATCTGCTTGCTGAATTAGGAGATGAAACCCCAATTTCGTGGGTACACCGTTCTCATCGTTTCTACGAAAAACTGGCTACTCCCGATGTGAATGTTGCAGATTTAATTGGTGATATAGATCCTATCAAAGCGGCTACGTTGAAACTACCCTATTCTGATGAACGTGTTTTACATTACGGAATGATTCCGCGTGCCAACCGCTCTATTTTTGTTTTAAACGAATTGCCGGATCTGCAGGCCAGAATCCAGGTTTCCCTGTTTAATATTTTGCAGGAAGGAGATATTCAGATCCGTGGATTCCAGCTGAGAATGCCTCTTGATATTCAGTTTGTTTTCACAGCCAATCCGGAAGATTATACTAATAGAGGAAGTATTGTAACTCCGTTGAAAGACAGAATCGGATCTCAGATCTTCACCCATTATCCAAAAACTATTGCTCTTGCAAAACAGATTACAGAGCAGGAAGCATTGATTTCTGCTGAAGATAAAGCTCAGATTCAGATTCCTGATCTGGCGAAAGATCTTTTGGAAGAGGTTGCTTTTGCCGCCCGTATCAGCGAATATGTGGATGCAAAAAGCGGTGTCAGTGCACGCCTTACCATCAGCGCGATGGAAAACTTAATCGCTGCAGCCAAACTGCGTCTGATTGAATCCGGTGCAGAAAGAACCACTGTACGTCTGCTTGATTTTATGTCGATCATTCCATCGATCACAGGAAAAATTGAACTGGTCTATGAAGGAGAACAGGAAGGAGCTGATTACGTAGCCAAAATCTTAATTGATAAAGCCGTAATGACTCAATTTGAAAGCCTGTTCCCACGCATTTCAAAACTGGAAAAAGAAGGGATCAAAACACCATACACTGAACTGATCAGATGGTTTAACAAAAATCATTTAGAACTTAATTACAATGATACGGATGAAGAATTTTATGCTAAACTTGATCAAATAGAACCCCTGACAACTGTAGTGGAAGAAAATGCTTCCGAATTGAGCAAAGAAGATCAGAATTTCTGCAAAGAACTGGTGCTATGGGCATTAACCATCAGCAATAAAATTGACAAATCTGAAAATCAGAATGCATTCACTTTTGATTCTCCCGGGATCGGTCAATTTTTACGTAACTAAAAATCAGTAAAATACTATAAAAGTAAAACCTTCAGTTCAGCTGAAGGTTTTTTATTTGTTTCTGAAAGACTTTATCTCCACCCTTGTCAAGGTTTAAAACCTTGACAAGGGTACGATTATTTCAGACTTTATACCAGATTGTCATTTTTAAGCACAGCAGAACCGAAAGGATTGTCAACCAGCCACAGCCACTCTCCATCTTCATTTCTTTTCAGGATACAGGAAGTATTGCCTGTCATATGAATAGAATGTCCATCCGGAGCAGTTCCTGTTATTTCCCACTGATCCTGCCACATTGCCAGATCATTTACAACAGTGATATGTGGAGTTTCACCCTGAATATCCAGTTGTAAGCGGCAGATCTCATTCATTGCCCTTTCTATCTGCTCAAGCCCTCTCCACTCTCCTCCATCGCGGTCTATGTAGACTGCTTCAGGATGAAAACAACTTAATGCTCCTTTTACATCTCCGTTTCTGATGCAATACCGAAAATAGGCTACAGCACCAGTTTCTGTTTTTCTATCAAATTCCTGCATTACTTTACATTTCTGGAATCCATCTCCCTTTTCAAGCCTTTCTTACCTTTATTCCAGCTGTTGGCCACAAAAAAAGCAAGAAGTATCGGTAAAAAAGTAGTGAAACTGATTCCTTTGGTTATGGTGCTGTAAATAGCAATTCCAGCCAGTACTCCCAGGATGATAGCATTCACAACATTTCTGGCTTCAATAGTTCTTTTTTTCTCTATCAGCTCCTGATCCGTTAATTCTGACAAATCTTTTTCCATATTTAATAGTATTTCTTGGTTTTTCGTTTTAAAGCGGTAAAATTCATTTTTTTTAAATCTATTTTTACCGAAAGCTAAATTACAATATTGTCAAGATATTTTTTTATTTCTTTTATTTGTAATTTATTTCATATCACCAGTTTCGGAAAAATTTCAATGCTTATGGAAGACAACCTGAATTGTATTTACAGAGTTATCAATTTCATGGAAAAGAATTACGACCAGCCTGTTTCTGTAAAGGAACTGGAAGACATTTCTCATTATTCTTACCGGAATATCCAGCGCATTTTCAAATACAGCTGTGGAGAGACAATAGGTGCTTTCCAACAGAGGCTGAAGGTAGAAAACGCCTATAAACGGATTCTTTATACTCAGGAAAATCTTACCTCCATTGCCATTGAAGTCGGTTTTGCCAATATCGCTTCCTTTTCCAAAGCTTTTAAACAACATTTTGGGATTTCCCCTAAAGCGGCAAGACAAAGCAAGGAACAACTCCTTTGTGGAGGTGCCATCATTCCTATCACCTCAGCAGTCTTGCTGGAACCCGAAATTGTTTATCTGAAACCTGTCCAGGTCTATTATCAGAGCATTAACACCTATTATAATAATGAAGAAATTGAAGTGCTGTGGGAAAAGTTTATGGAAAATGATTTCCCTGACTCCGGGGTAGAATATTTTGGAGTTATAGCCGATGAACCATTAATAAAAACAGAAATCAACTGCCGCTATGATGCATGTTCATCTGTTCAATCCGGGAATAAAAAGCTTCCTTCAAAAATGATATTCGGAGGGAAATATGCCCGCTTTATCCATTCCGGAAGTTACGAAACAATAGACGACACGTATACGAAAATCTATTCCCGCTGGATTTTCAATTCAGATCTTGAATTCTCACACACTCCTATCATTGAAAAGTATGAAAATCATGCTGAAAATGAAGACGACCAGGAAAAACAGCTGACCTATATTTTATTGCCCTTGAAGTAAGTTGTCAATTTGGGACAACTTTCAAAACTTTTGCTGATCTAATTTTGCCCTGTTAAAAATAGATCAGTTATGCAAAAAAAGAAAATCATGTTCCTGTTATTACCCGCTCTTTTACTTTCCTGTTCTCAGACAGATCCAATAGAGAATCCGGAAACATTGAACCCTGCAACAGCTCTTTATAAAATGCCTGAAGAGTCTGCAACCCATGAAGGAACCTGGCTTCAGTGGCCACACCAGTATCAGTACGGAACTACTTACCGAAACCGTCTGGATGCCACCTGGGTAGCCATGACCAAAGAGCTTGTGCAAAGTGAAAAAGTTCACATCATTGCTTATGACGGTGCAGAAAAGAGTCGTATTGTAGGGTTACTCAACACTGCAGGAGTTCCTCTTACCAATATTAATTTCAAAATTTATCCGACAGATGATTTCTGGGTAAGAGATAATGGTCCTATTTATGTAAAAGACCAGAACGGACAGTTGTTTATTCAGGATTGGGGATTTAACGGTTGGGGAAATAAGGCAGATTACAGCAAATGTAACGAAATTCCATCTAAAATATCAGCAGATACGAATATTCCAAAAATCGATCTTAATTCAGTCATGATCAATGAAGGAGGAAGTGTGGAAATTGACGGAAACGGAGTGTTGATGGCTTGTAAAAGTTCTATCCTGAATAATAACAGAAATCCGGGAATGACACAACAACAGGCAGAAGCCATATTTACTAAAAACCTCGGAGTAACCAAATTTATTTGGCTGAATGGAAAAGCCGGTCTGGATATTACCGACATGCATATTGATGGGTTTGCCCGATTTGCCAATTCATCTACCATTATCACCATGAATCCGGACGATCTTAACTACTGGCAGGTTCCCAATGGAGATGTTGATAAACTGTATGATGCAACCACAAAAACCGGAGCTGCCTATCAGTTTGTAAAAGTGCCTCTAACAAGAAATGATGTGATCACTACTTACGGGAAAAATGTAGGTCGCGCTTCATACATCAATTATTATATTGCCAATAACCGTGTATTGGTTCCTAATTATAATGACCCGAATGATGCGGTTGCCAACAACATCATCCAACAGCTGTACCCTGGCAAACAAGTAGTTGGGATTGATTGCCGTAATTTATTCGCCAATGGAGGAATGGTGCATTGTGTCACCCAGCAACAACCTCAATAAAATAATCGTAAAAATAAAGCCTGCTCATTTTCAGCAGGCTTTACTGATTCAGGGCTTCAGTCGTCAAAAAATAGCGTAAATTTGCTCTGTCCATCCCGAAAAAGATGGTTTTCTATTATACGTATTATGAAAAAAACAGCACTTTCTTTATTGGTTCTTCTGAATATTGTTTGCCAGGCACAGAATTTTGATGTAATTCCCTTAGGAATCTATGGTGGTGAGCAGGAAGACAATTTATCAGCCTATCTGGTAGGCGCTCCAAAAGACAATGCATTTCTCTGCCTGGATGCCGGTACCGTAAATGCAGGAATCCGAAAAGCGATTGAACTGAAAAGTCTTGAGGGATCAGCAGAAACGGTTTTAAAGGATCAGATCAAAGGATATTTTGTATCCCACGGTCATCTCGATCATTTGTCAGGACTTATCATCAATTCTCCGGCTGATTCTAAGAAATATATTTTCGCCATAGCTCCGGTTATTCAGATTTTACAGAATCATTACTTTATTACAGATACCTGGATCAATTTTGCAGATCAGGGACAAAAACCTATTCTTGGAAAGTATCATTACAATGAGTTGCAGGCAGGAACTGAAATTCCCGCACCTAAAACTCCTTTTTTTATAACAGGTTATGAACTGAGCCACGTAAATCCATATAAAAGCAGTGCCGCTTTGGTAAGAAGAGAGAATCATTATCTGCTTTATCTGGGAGATACAGGTGCAGACCGTATAGAAAAATCTGACCGTCTGGATCAACTTTGGAATAGGACAGCTCCACTTGTTAAAAAAAGTCAGCTCAACACGATATTAATTGAAGTTTCTTTCCCCAACAGTCAGCCGGAACATCTGCTGTTCGGCCACCTTACTCCGAGTCTGCTGATTGAGGAATTGAGCAAACTCAAAGAAAAGACAGGACAAAGCAGCCTTGAGGGTCTCAATATCGTGGTTACTCACAGAAAACCTACAGGTGATAATCCTGAACTGATCAAAAAGGAACTATTGAAAAACAATCCTTTGAAAGTAAATTATATCTTCCCGGAACAAGGTAAAAAGATTAGTTTACCATAACAACAAATAAAAAGATGAAGCCTGTTTTTGCTTCATCTTTTTTATTTCAGATATTATCAGCTCTCTCAACAAACTTTAAAATACTGAAATACAACAATTTAAATACTTATAATTAAAATTATGAAGTTTTTTTATTGTTTAATTAATTTATCATCGTAATATTGCAATATAAAATTACAACAATGGGAGTTACTAAAACAGAAATCTATACTGACGAACAAAACAAGCTGGCTTCTCTGCTTAAAGTTTTGGGACATCCGGCAAGAATCGCTATTTTACAGTATATCATTAATCAAAAAGCATGTATCTGTAATGATCTTGTTGAAGAACTTGGATTGGCTCAGGCAACGATCTCTCAGCATTTAAAAGAGCTGAAGAATATTGGAATCATCAAAGGTTCTATTGAAGGAAAATCTGTATGCTATTGTATTAATGAAAGCAACTGGAAACAGTTTCAAAATGAATTCAACCTGTTTTTTAATCAGGATGTTAGTATAAAACAATGCTGTTAGGGCATTTTTTTGAACTGATACATCGTAATATTGCAATATAACATTATAAAATCATAACACTCAATTTTAATCTACTATGAGACTATCAGAAATTAAAGAAATTCTCCCTACTCTGGAAAATGTTGAATTTCAATTAGAAAACGGAAATTTTGTCCCTGAACATTTCCATGTAACGGAAGTGGGACAGATTATAAAAAACTTCATCGATTGCGGCGGAGTCATCAGAAATGAAAAAGTGGTCAACTTCCAGCTTTGGGATGCCGATGATTATGAACATCGTTTAAAACCTGGAAAACTGCTTCATATCATTCAGCTTTCTGAAGAAAAGCTTGGGATAGAAGACAGCGAAATTGAAGTTGAATATCAGGGAGAAACCATTGGAAAATATGACCTTGAATTTAACGGAAAAAACTTTGTACTGAAAAATAAAACAACAGCCTGCCTTGCTCAGGAAGCCTGCGGAATTCCTTCCGAAAAACAAAAGAAAAACCTGTCTGACTTATCTGTAAACCCAGCATCAGCCTGCACTCCGGGATCAGGATGCTGCTAATTAATTTTATTAAAATCTTATGTATAAGGAATTATTAAACACGATTCAATCTCTGAAATGGGAAAATACAGATAGCGATAGAAAAGAGGTTCTTGAGCCATTGATCAGCTTTATCCAGCAAAAAGTGGATGATAACCAGGAAATCAACCTGAATTTTATCTGCACTCACAATTCAAGACGAAGCCATCTGGCACAGATCTGGGCACAGGCAGCGGCTTCTTTCTTTACAATTCCGGAAGTCCGCTGCTATTCCGGTGGAACGGAGACAACGGCATTATTTCATAAGATTGCGGAAGTTTTAGCAGAACAGGGTTTTTCAATTTTCAGCATTGCTGATACAACCAATCCTGTATATGCTGTAAAATATGATGATAACAGCCTTCCGATCATTGGCTTTTCTAAAAAATATGACAGCCCGTTCAATCCTGTATCCGGTTTTGCAGCAATTATGACCTGTTCGCAGGCAGATGGCGGATGTCCTTTTATTCCCGGTGCGGAAAAGAGAATTCCGATCACATTTGAAGATCCTAAGATTTCAGATCATACTCCGGAACAGGCAGCTGTTTATGCTGAAAGAAGTTTACAAATTGCAGAAGAGATGTTCTATGTTTTCTCTAAAATCAAAAAATAATCATGCAGCCCAGATTAAAATTTCTTGACCGCTATCTTACCTTATGGATCTTTCTGGCTATGGGGACAGGAATTGCTTTGGGACATTTTTTCCCGGCCATTCCTACTATTATTAATTCACAGTCAGTGGGTACTACTAATATTCCTCTGGCTATCGGACTTATTTTGATGATGTATCCGCCATTGGCTAAGGTTGATTATTCTCTTCTGCCATTGGTTTTTAACGATAAAAAAGTAATCGGAATTTCTTTATTGCTCAACTGGATTATTGGTCCGGTTCTGATGTTTGGTCTTGCCATTCTTTTTTTAAGAAATGAACCAGATTATATGTCAGGATTAATCCTCATTGGACTGGCCAGATGTATTGCCATGGTTATCGTGTGGAATGATCTTGCCAAAGGAAACAGAGAATATGCAGCATTATTGGTGGCTTTAAACAGCATCTTTCAGGTGCTTACTTACAGTTTTCTGGTTTGGCTTTTTATCAATGTACTTCCCAATCAACTCGGTCTGGCAAGCTTTAATGTCAACGTTTCTATGCAGGATATCACAGAAAGTGTACTGATCTATCTCGGGATTCCCTTTCTGGCAGGTTTTCTCACCCGTTATTTTCTGATCCAATCAAAAGGTGCGGACTGGTACAACAGAAAATTCGTACCTAAGATCTCTCCTGTGACATTGTATGCTTTATTATTGACCATCGTACTGATGTTTAGCTTAAAAGGTTCCACAATACTGGAATTGCCAATGGATGTCATTAAGATAGCAATCCCATTGGTGATCTATTTTGTTCTGATGTTTTTTGTAAGTTTTATGCTCAACAAAACATTGAAGATACCTTACGATAAAAATGCATCTATAGCCTTTACCGCTACCGGAAATAATTTTGAACTGGCTATTGCAGTGGCCATCTCGGTCTTTGGCATTCATTCACCACAGGCATTTGTAGGCGTGATTGGTCCATTGGTAGAGGTTCCGGTGTTGATACTTCTGGTAAGAGCCAGTTTATTTATGAAAAAGAAATGGTATCACTAATCTTATTATTAAATAAAAAGCATCACCGAAACAGTGATGCTTTTTTATGGATATCAGTTCTTAATCAATTTATAATTGTCACTACCTTCATCTTTAGCTATGGTATAGCCGTCTGTCAGTTCAAGAATCCATCCGTCACCTGATATTTTTTTATTTTCAGTTTTCACTGGATTGGATATTGAAATTTTATCCCAGTTTGGACTCATTAATGCTCCATTTTCAACCGTCAGAATGCCCCACAAATCAGTAATCCGGATATTGGGATATACCGTCCCCTGATCTTCCACAGGCACAATATTTCTCGGATCAAAGGAAACATTCATTTTTTCAAATTTGATTTCAAAGTGAGGCTGCTGAATGAATTTCAGTTTGTACTCGGCAATACGTTTTTTCGTTTGTTCTTCTCTATCGGTTTCCTGCTTTATAATGGATGTACCATTATAATTGTCAGATAGCTTTTCAGCTGCTTTTTGCAAGTCAGTCTGAATCCGTATATCGAATGCTTTAATGAAATAACCGGTCAGGTCTGTTTTTGAATCAATTTTTTTGTTCCAGTCCGGATCTTTATGATACAGCAGATATCCATAAACAGGTATGGTGTAATAAGCAAATGAACGTACAAATGTGGGGTTTTTCATAAAACCTTCTATGCCATTCAAAAAATATGATCTTGTCTGATCTTTATTTCTGCCACTCACAATGAGCCCTGTAAACTCAGCAATTCCCTCATTCAGTTCCAGCAGGTTTTCTGTAGTTTCTGAACCTTTGTAAAGTGTATTCCTGTATTTCCTAAAGATCAATGCATTGGTGAGATGCTGCTTCATTTCTTTTTCTGAATTTGAGCGGACTGCCTGCTTTAGCGCTTCCAATTCGAGACGAAGGTAAATCCTGCCCTCCTTCTGATCCAGATGATTATTTTCTGCATTGTTAAGATTAAACCCCAATGAAGGCTGAATGCGGTGAAAAGACTCATGAGCCAAAAGATTAATCCTGTTTTCCTTATTCTGAGAAAGAGGGAGCATAATCATTGCCCATCTTTTTCCACCCCAATTGACAGCGGTATTTGCGATGTTGACTGTGGCAGGTAAAACCCCAGAATAGAGAGTACCATCACGTTTCAGTATTCCCTCCGAATCCGGCTCGGTGGCAAAAAACGCTCTGGTTTTCGGATCGATTAAAATCATAGGACCATATAAATCTTTGTTCCATAGTCCGATATTCTTTTTTGAAGCTGTCTTGAGTTCATCAAAATAAACAGAAACTGTATCATGGGGAATAGATTGTTTTTGTGCTTTTACACCCAATACAAACAAGAAAAAGAAAGCTGTAACAGTCATCTTCATGGTTAAATTCTTTGTGATTAATGTTTTTCTGTTAAAATACATACTTTAGGTAGCTAATATAATGAATTACAGCGATCAGGAACAACGGCAACCATCAAAAATAACCTACAGGTAAATTGATTTGATGAGCTTCTAAGAAATATATATTG
The DNA here is from genome assembly GCF_003347605.1 of Chryseobacterium sp. KLBC 52. Lineage (GTDB taxonomy): Bacteria > Bacteroidota > Bacteroidia > Flavobacteriales > Weeksellaceae > Chryseobacterium. The sequence goes on from NZ_QDFZ01000014.1 coordinate 114,461, forward strand.
AGCCGTAAAGAAAAGAAAGCTTAGCATTTAATAACTAACTTTGTTATTACAGACCCTATATTATTAGAACAAGATGGAACAGGCTGACCTATTGAAAACCATAAATTACTCAGGAATATTTTTTTCCTGTTTTTCGGATTACAGTGAAAAATGCATTCATGCAACTCCTGAACATGTACTGCTCTATTTGTATTCCGGAGAACAAATTATTGAAGATAGGAATACGAAAATAACCATAGGAGCAGGAGAATGTGCTTTTATACGGCGTAACCATCGTCTGATGATGTATAAAAACAGTAAAGACGATGAACTTTACAAGGGTATTTCATTAACTTTTAACCGTAACTTACTCCGGGATTTTTATCATAAACTAAATAAATCGAATCTGCCTCAGAAGGTTCATTTTTCTGAAGAAAATGTATTTAAAATAGAACCTCGTGCCGATATTACGAGCCTGTTTCAATCGCTAACTCCTTATTTTGATGAAAATACAAGACCTACTGAAGGGGTTGTTCATCTTAAATTACAGGAAGGAATCTACGCCTTACTCAATCATTCAGAGATCTTTTTTCCTATTTTGTTTGATTTTACAGAGCCCTGGAAAATTGATATTATGGAGTTCATGAATGAAAATTACATGGATGAGCTTACCATGGAACAAATTGCTTCCTATACCGGCCGTAGTCTTGCCACTTTCAAGCGGGACTTCCAAAAGATAAGTGACCTGAGTCCGCAAAAATGGCTGATCAGAAAACGTCTTGAAGCAGCCTATTTCAAAATGAAAAACGAAGGCAGGAAAGTACAGGATGTTTATGTAGAGGTTGGATTTAAAAATCCTTCACACTTTTCCACAGCATTCAAAAAACAATACGGATTTTCACCGAAGGAAATTTAACCTGAGCTTCAGAGAAAAGTTATTTGAGCCTCGCAGTAATAGTACTGTGAGGCTCACTTTTTAATTTTGTCCTGTAAATAAATGATAATGAAAACACAGGATATTTTTGAACGGCTCACAGAAGGGGAAACAATTCCTGAAGATGATCCGCAGGCCATCAGAATGCGGGAAGCCTCTTTTGAAACAAAGAAATTACTGATCAGAATGAACGGTTCTTCTGATCCGGCAGAAATCAGGGAGTTTCTGGGCCAGATCACCGGTATATGTATTGAAGAAAACACGACTATTTTTACTCCGTTATATATCAATTACGGAAAGAATACAAAAATCGGTAAAAATGTATTCATCAATTTCGGCTGTACATTTCTTGATTTGGGAGGTATTACAATAGAAGATCATGTTTTAATCGCTCCCAACGTCAGTTTACTTTCTGAAGGACATCCTGTTTCTTCAGTAAGCCGTCACTCACTTGTTCCCGGACGTATTCACATTAAAAAGAATGCCTGGATTGGAGCCAATGCAACCATTCTTCCCGGAGTTACCATAGGCGAAAATACCGTAATAGCGGCTGGAGCAGTTGTTACTAAAGACATTCCGGACAATGTCATTGCGGGAGGAGTTCCTGCAAAAATCATTAAACCTATCTAAAGAAACATTCTCATGAAAAAATGGACAATTTTAACAGCATTTGCATTGCTGCTCACAGGAAAAGCTTATCCACAGCAAAATGAAAAAAAAATGAAAAATACAGAAAAAAACGAACACTATACTTTTAAACTGAGTGACAATGTTATCCGTCAAAAAGTACATTTTACAAATCGTTACGGAATATTACTTACCGGTGATCTGTACAGTCCTGCATCCCAAGTTAAAAATAAAGAGCTATCAGCTATTGCCATAAGTGGACCCTTTGGGGCAGTAAAAGAGCAGTCATCCGGTCTCTATGCCAATCAGATGGCAGAACGTGGATTTATTGTACTGGCATTTGATCCATCGTATACCGGGGAAAGTGGCGGAGAACCGAGAAGTGTGGCATCTCCTGATATCAATACAGAAGATTTCAGTGCTGCGGTAGATTTCCTGGGATTACAAAAAGAAGTGGATAGAAACCGTATAGGAATTATCGGAATATGCGGATTCGGAGGTTTTGCATTAAATGCTGCTGCGGTGGATCACCGGGTAAAAGCTGTTGCAACAACCAGTATGTATGATATGTCACGGGTAATGTCCAGAGGATATTATGACGCCGTCACTCCGGAACAGCGTACACAATTGTTACAGCAACTTGGTGAACAACGCTGGAAAGATGCAGAAAAGGGAACATTTCAGCCCGGACCAAGGCTGAATGCTGAAAAACTCAAAGGAGATGAGCCTCAGTTTGTAAAAGAATACTTTGATTACTACCGTAGTCCGAGAGGGTTTCATGAACGTTCATTAAACTCAGTCGGTTCCTGGAATGCAACCAATGCACTTTCTTTTATGAATATGCCATTACTCACTTATATTAAAGAAATTTCTCCCCGTCCGGTACTGATTATTGCAGGAGAAAAAGCACATTCCAGGTACTTCAGTGAAGATGCTTACAAGATGGCTGCTGAGCCTAAGGAATTAATAATCATTCCTGATGCTGTACATACAGATCTTTACGACAAAACAGACATTATTCCTTTCGATAAACTGGATGCTTTTTTCAGGGAAAACCTGAAATAAATTGATAGTTCACAATATCATCATGACTTACGGATATCCCTATTATTCTCAAAAAACCTACTATACTGTAGGTTTTTCTATTTCCAAAAATCAAATTTTCAATTCAAATTTCTGAATTCCTGAGGTGTATTTCCTGTTTTTTGCTTAAACAGTTTACTAAAATACTGCGGGTACTCAAATCCCAGTTCATAAGCAATTTCACTGATACTTTTATTGGAGCTCAATAAAATATTTTTAGCTTCTTCGATCAGAAAATGGTGAATATGATCCTTGGTATTCATTCCGGTTTCTTTTTTCAACAGGTCACTGAGGTAGTTAGGAGATAAATTTACTTTATCTGCCAGATCGCTTACTGTTGGTAATCCTTCCATTTTTAAAGTATCAGAAAAAAAATACCCTTTCAGAACATTTTCAACCTGCGCTACGATATCTCTGTTAGAGTTTTTTCTTGTAATAAACTGCCTTCCGTAATAACGCTGGCAATAATTCAGCAAAAGTTCTATGTTAGATACGATCAGTGTCTGACTATGATGATCAATATTTTCCTGAAGCTCTGTTTCTATTTTCTGTATACAGTCATACAGAATCTCTTTTTCTTTATCTGATAAATGAAGAGCCTCCGATGTTTCATAGGAAAAAAATGTATAGTCTTTCATCTTCATTCCTAATGAGGTGCCACGCAAAAGATCAGGATGAAAAAACAATCCCCAGCCCATCATGTTTTCTTTTTTTATAATTTCTGTATCCATGGTTACTACTTGCTTTGGGGCAATACAAACCAGACTTCCTTCCTGAAAATCATAAGACTGCCTGCCATAGCGCATATTATTGGCGCAATAGTTTTTGAACATCACGGAATAAAAATCACAGCTTATCCGTATACCTTCTTCCATCTGATCATCCATTTTACCGAAATCAATAACAGTTACCAAAGGATGCCTGGTCTTATGCTGAACAAAATTATTAATGTCAGAGATAGATTGTATGTTGATAATAGGTTTCATTTGTTTAATTTACTGTTTTTTATGATCTTAATGATTTTAAAATCGCCGAATAATATACATCTGCTCTTTCCCCGGAAAAATAGTCAATCACCAATCCGGCCAATGCAAAATATGTAAGCCCAATTCCTATTCCCATCAGGACAGGATTTTTGGTAGTCCAGAAAATAATCAGTGTGATTGCAAAAAAGAGAGTGGCTACAATTTTTGACACCTTGTATCCATACTGAAAATCATCAACCCGCTTCTTTTCAAGGTTGGCAAATACTGATTTGTTCTTCTGATAGTTTTGGGGAAAGTCTCTCATCCGTTTTGTATTGGAATACAGCATTCCACTGCCAATTGCTGAGTAAATGGTTCCTGCAACCAATAAAGGAATGAAAAGTGCCTTTGCATTTAGAGTTGATCCTTCTTTCCAAAAAATAAAACCTGCAAGTATTGTGATAATACCAAAGGTAAGAATTAATTTAGCCTCAAACAATTCACCTTTAATCCAGTCCACAGTAAAATCTATTAAATTCATCTGAATGATTTCAATTATTTATATTTATGAAAAGTTGCTGTTTGCCCCAGTAAAGACAATCCTAAATATCCTCTCAAATAGAGTTTGTCATTTTTAATCCATATTTTACAGCTATAAGTATCTCCACTCGGTGCATTATAGATTTTGCCGTTCACATATTCTTTTCCGTTCCATACTAAACCTGTTAAGCTTTTAATTCCCACTACATTACGGGAACGGAGTTTAACGTCCGGGTTTTTGATATCTTTTTTGGAAGTAATACCATCTTTTTCAACAATATCCTCTCCCCAGAGATAGTTTCCATAATATGTATCTCCTTCTTTAAGGATTTCAATTCTGACATCTTTTTTGTCAGATTCCCAATTTCCTACAATTGCTTTTTCAGATTGTGCATAGGTGCTGGCAAACATCGCCAGCATAACTATAATCAGAGTCTTTGTTGTTTTCATTTTATTTAACTGTTTTTTGAATATCCATTATTACATTTGGCTCATTACAATTTTGTCAAATAACCTGTCTCCCAAATAAACACGCAGCCAAGGCATCATTACAGAATATTTACCTACTTTATATCTTGTTTTGGGATTGTTGGAATTCACTATTTTCACAATAGCCTCCGCAATGACATCAGGTTTTGATGAGCCGTTTCCTTTGGCTGCATCAGCCGTTCCCTTTGCAATTTTATCCATCATATTTCCATAGGCGCTGCCTTTTGATATTTTAGAAAAATTGTCCAATAATACTGAACCAAATTCCGTAGCAATAAAGCCTGGTTCCAAAACCACAACTTTAATATTGAAAGATTTCAGCTCCAGACGAAGACAATCACTTAGCCCCTCCACTGCGTGTTTGCTGGCGTGATACCAGGCTCCCATAGGAAAGTACATCTTTCCTCCCATAGAAGAAGTATTGATAATAGTTCCTGATCTTGCTTTTCGCATGTAGGGTATTACTTTTTGCGTCATTGCAGCCATTCCAAAGACATTTACTTCCATCTGCTTTCGGGCTTCCTCCAAGGGTACATCTTCCACCGAACCATACAAGCCAAAGCCTGCATTATTCCAAAGTACATCAATTCTGCCTTCTCTCCTGATGATAGTATCCACAACATTCTGGATGTCTTCTTCTTTGATAATATCCATTCGAATAGGATATCCACCCATATTTTTCAGATCCTGCATCTGATCAATTCTTCTGGCTGCTGTATAAACTGTATGACCTTTCTGGATGAGGGATTTTGCGGCTTCTTTACCCATCCCGGAACTTGCCCCTGTAATTAAAATTATCTTTTTCATTTTCTGAGTATTTGATTAACAGTACAAAGATGAGGATACAGATAACGTTGGTTCTAAGACAAATCCACGATTGTTGTATACTTTTTACAGATACTCAGAACAACTACATATCAAAAAAAAGCCTGCTATCTGCAGGCTTTTGCGACGTATCGGAAAATAAAAAATTGGGAAATTCTAAACCTTAGATATTTTAATAAAAACCGAGGGAATGCTTTATTAAAATATTTTTACAACAGGATAAGATATTCTTTTTAGTGTGTGTTCTTAGAATCGGAAATGCAATACCTTTAAGTCCAAAATATTCTACCTGTTTATTACAATCCCAGTTTCTTTTTGATGGCTTCCATTTCTGTTTCCATCTTTTTAATTTTGGTTTTCTGCTCTTCTATTTCAGTCTGCTGATCCTGAATAGCTTTTGTAAGGGCAGGAACAAGTGAAGCATAGTCAACAGCCCAGGCCTCTCTGGTATCATCTTTTGGTTTATAGACGGCTTCAGGAATTAGTTTATAAAGATCCTGTGCCAGAAATCCGATTTTATGTTGAGTCTTCTGTGCCGGATTCACAGCCGGTTTACCTTCTTTAATCTGATTGTTGGCAGACAGCTCGTATTGTTTCGGCTGCAATGCCATAATGGTAGTAAGACCATATCCTATTTCTTTAACCTGAGTTTTTAAACGCGTATCCGAAGTATTGACAAAACCACCTGCTGCACTCACCAATCCGTTACCATCAATCGTCACCTTAGTGCTTCCGTTATAACTGTACTTAAATCCTTCCGCCCCAAGGTAAATCTGAGTTACAGAGCCATTCAGCGTGTTGTATCCGCTTAAATCTAGATGCCCTTTGGTGGCCGCCACTTTATTTCCGCCAATACCGCCAACTTCCGGTCTGTTCATATTGATATCTCCATTACCATCGATGTCAAGCATACTGTTAACGCTGTTACCATAATAATATCTAAGCCCTGTAGTCCCAACGGTTACCTGAGCAAATGCAGGATTGTTGCTGTTTCCTTTTAAGGTAAGAAGACCATTGAAAGCATTCACAGAATTACCGGCAGCCCCAAACGCTGTAATATCACCGTCTCCATTGAAGTTAAGCTTTCTGTCTCCATTAAAAAGATAATCTCCTCCATTGGCCTGGCTGAGTTTCAACTGGGCAACATTATTATTTCCCGCTATCGTTAGCGCGCCACCTATATTGTTTATAATTCCTGCACTGGCTCCACCTTCTGTTGTTTTGGTAGAAGAGTTCAGGAACATATCCATAGAACTTCCTACATCATTAGTAAGTCTTAAAAGAGCGGAAGCATTAGTTCCGGAATTCGTGTTGCTGATGGATGTCAATCCTGCACCATCTACATTGCTTCTGAAATATAAGGCTTTGTCCAGATAATCAATCGCTGTATTCTGTAAAAGTGTACCGCCAAGTCTCACATCCTGCCCTGCAGCTGTAAGCCCGTTGCTTGCCGTCACATTTGCACTTCCTGAAATTTCCCATGTAGAAGCAGCTCCCGTAAGACCGGTACTGATGAGCTGCAGGCTCTGATTAGGACCTACTGCCATACTTACATTACCATTAATGGTTTCTGACGCTGCGGGAGCTATTGTAACGGTAAAAGCCGTATTATTTTTGATCGTATACAGACGTCCTTTGAAATTACCTGCACCGGATATTGATGTCGGTAATGTAAAAACCGCGTTGGCCGTTCCGTTATACGAGATATGAAAATCAGCAGCAGTAAGTGTATACGCTGCGGCAGTAACAGTGCTGTATTTTGCAGCTAATGATCCGTTCACATCCAGTGTTGAACCTGGTTTAGCTGTATTGATTCCGACACTTTGGGCAGACACAATACCATAAGAGAGCAAAGCTGCTGCTACTGATAATGTAGTAAAGTTTTTAAACATTATTATTTGATTATGAGTTATTAATGAAGTGAAGAAATCTCAGGAACAATTGATATTCAGAGTCTTTTCAACAGATTGGGGACTTTAGCTACCAGTCTCCCCGAAAGACTAAAATGAAGAAAATCACGATTATATTTTTCATTGTTTCCCGTTTTTATTGAGTACAAAACTAAATTTTCCGAAAGCTTTTCCGGAAAAACACCTGTAAGAAAATTGCCACCCGGATGTGGAAAAATTATTACAAAACAGACCATGAAAGCTCATTAATTATTTGTATAAAACAGAACCTGAAATAATTTTTCAGCAATACCGGAGAAGTTCCTGATGAAAATGAATTATCTTTATATTTCACAAAATTTTTACAACCTATGAAGTTAGAATTATATCAGATAGATGCTTTTACAGAATCTGTTTTCCATGGAAATCCGGCTGGTGTTGTTCCATTAAAAAATTGGTTACCCGATGAAATCCTTTTAAAAATAGCCCGTGAAAATGCCGTAGCAGAAACCGCTTTCTTTATTGACAATGGAGATCGTGTTCATCTGAGATGGTTTACCCCGGAAATAGAGATGGATTTATGCGGACATGCTACCCTTGCTACCGCTCATTGTCTTGTTTCCATCTTACATTATCAGAGTGATAGAATCATTTTTGAAACAAAAAGCGGTGAACTGACGGTAGATGTTAAAGATGGGATGTACTATATGGATTTTCCATCAAGGATGCCCGAAACCTCTACTCTTCCGGATATCATATCCAGATCACTCAATATTCAGCCTAAGGAAGTCTTTAAAGCAAGAGATTATGTGTTGGTATATGATTCTGAAGAGGATGTAAAAAAGATCTGCATTGAAAGATCTGTTTTTGATCTTATCAACCTGGATCCGGGTGGTGTTATCGTGACCGCAACAGGCACTGATTGTGATTTTGTATCAAGATACTTTACCCCGCAGTCCTCTATTCTTGAAGATCCGGTAACCGGCTCTGCACACTGCTCACTGATTCCCTTCTGGTCATCAAGATTAGGAAAAGATCAGCTTTTTGCCCGCCAGATCTCTGAAAGAGGCGGAGAACTCTATTGTGAGAACAAAAATGAAAGGGTAATTGTAGCGGGGAAAGCCCAAACGTATTCTGCAGGGCATTTTTGGATAGAATAGATTTTCTGCATAATGACATTCACCAGATATGCTGGAATTACAATCCTAGAATTATTCGGTTAAAGGATTTAAGTTGATCTGCACTTTCAAAAATTATAAAAAAAACTGGCTACTCTTTCGGTAGCCAATTTTGTAATTATTTCTATGATATTTCAATCATTCTGGGTGGTTTCTGCTTCGCCTCTTCTTTTTTGGGAATGGTTAACATTAAAAGGCCATTTTCATATTTTGCATTAATGCTATCCTGATCCACAACATCTTTCGGAAGCTCAAAACTTCTCTGGAAGGATTGATAACTGAATTCTCTTCGTGTGAAATTGTCATCTTTTGACTCTTTACGATCTTCCTTCGTTGATGAAATGGTAAGCAGGTTACCATCCAGCCTGATCTGAAAATCATTTTTATCCATACCTGGTGCTGCAACCTGAACTTCATAAGCCTCTCCATTCTCCTTTATATTGACCGATGGTACGGTTGTACTGGTAGATGAGTAATTGTTATTGCCCCAGTTAAAAAGTTCACGACCAAAAAAATCATCAAAGACATTTGAAAAGCCCAAATTGCTGTTTCCGTTTTTTCTTATTAGATTATTCATTGTAATCATTTTTAATTAAGTTTAACAATCATTAAAAAACACGTCAGCTGGCCAGCTGTACATAAAAATTTGCAAAAAAAATACCATTTGAGTACGAGTGAAATTTTTTCCGATCTTCTGTCATTTTTTCAGTATTTATGACACAAAGCCTTGATTCTTAGAATATTCAATATTTTTAATAGTTATCATACATCCTAAAAGTTCAAGGATAAAGAATTTTCCAAAAAATTCGAAAATTACTTTGGAAAAGATGTGATTAAACTGTATTAGCTTAAATAATATTTCTAATAATAGTCTATTTCTACAATATAAAATAAACTAAAGTGTGGTGCATTGTATTTTTATATTTCAAAAGTATTTTATCTTAATTTTATTTGTAATTTAACAATCCGAGCTAAGTATCACGTATAGAATAACTTGATGCAAACCTGAGATATATCCGTATTGTAACAAGAAAAAAGATAATTAAAAGATTGCAATAAAATTGTACCATGATAAAATCTGTCAATATCAAATTGTTATTAGTCCTTCTTGCGATTGTTTTTGCATTTGATTTAGTATTTATAGCTAGGGATCATAGTTCCTGGCGGTTTTTTACCAAGCCACTGTTGTTACCTATTATTATCTGGTTGTATTTTACTTATTCTAAACAAAATGTATTTCGGATCAACCAATGGTTTTTGTCTGGATTAATTTTGAGCTTTTTGGGTGATGTGTTTTTGTTATTTGGATGGGGATTTATGCCCGGTTTGGGCAGCTTTTTGTTGGCTCATATTTGTTACATCATTTATTTTTTTAAGATTAAAAAGAAAAATGCATGGAGTTGGCTTCCCTTTGTTTTTCTATATTTAGGCTCATTTATTTACTCTATATATCCTTATTTAAACGAAATGAAGATACCCGTGGTGATTTACGGAATTACCATTGCTACGATGCTGTATTTCAGTATCAGAACTTATTCTTTAGTATTAATCCTGGGAGCTGTTTTGTTTGTAATATCAGATTCTGTATTGGCCATTAATATTTTCGTACAGCATAGTGTCGGGAAAGAACTTATTGTGATGATTACTTATGTTTTAGCCCAATTGATGCTGGTGTTGGGAGTGGTTGGTATTGAAAAAAAGAACAGAATTATCCGATAAAATCAAGCCTTATGAAAAGAAAAGATAACCATTTTTTTCATAGTATTGGCCTGTTCTGTCCATTGGATTTTACTGATCCTGTTACTTATTTTATTCCTGTGTTTATCTTGTTGATAGTAGGGGAAATATTTTTGTATCAGATTCCTCAAAAAGTATTCACAAAAAGACTCATCAAAGATAATGTATCGAGTATCGGATTGGGGATAGGGGCAGTAATGTTAGACTTTGGGATGAAAGCTATTTCATTATCCTACTTTTTTTGGATTTACAATCATTTTAGACTTACCGATATTTTCGGGATCAAAGATTTTAATAAATTCTTCACTTTACAATGGCATGCAGATCACTGGTGGCTTTGGTTATTGGTTATGATTGTTCAGGATTTTGGCTTTTACTGGCATCATCGATTGAGTCATAAAATCAGATTATTTTGGACAGGTCATGTCAATCATCATTCGGCTACTCATTTGAGTTTTGCTATTGCATTGCGTCAGGGATGGTTTGAAATCATATATCGGGACATTTGGTATATCCCTTTTATCATTATTGGTTTTCATCCTATTATGATTGCTATGATGCATCAATTTAACCTGATTTTTCAGTTTTGGCCGCATACCAATGCTATTGGAAAATTAGGGTGGTTCGACAAAGTATTCAATTCTCCATCCAACCATCGGGTGCATCATTCCCGAAAAGTTGAGGATTTAGATAATAACTATGGGGGCATTTTGATGATTTGGGATCATCTTTTCGGCACATACAAAGCGGAAGAAAAGAAAACGACAGATTACGGAATCTATCATAACATTAATACTTATAATGTCTTTCATATCGTCTTTGATGAGTTTGGAAATATGATAAAGGATGTCCGAAATGCACCGACATGGAAAGCGAAACTGGGGTATATATTCAATGCTCCGGGCTGGCATCATCATGATAAAGATGAGCGGATTTCTACTTTGAAGCGGGAATTAAAAGAAAAGATGAATTGATGGTTGTCTTGCATGAAAAGTGTAAATTACTGATAAAAACTCTTTATCAATTCAGAAACAGACATCAACCTTCTACGACTTGTTAGACAAAGTAATTCCCTCAACAATTTGGAGGGAATTTTTATCTTGAAATACTTCGTAATAAAATAAAGTCACCATATAGCGCTTTAAATAATTGATTACTGAAAACAAATAGCAAATTAAGTTCCAGACACTTTTTTAGCAACTTTAAAATGCTTAAAATATAATTGAATTTATGTACAAAGCTTTCCTGGTTAAAAAAAGTGTTAAGAAAATAAATTTTCATTACTCTAATTCAATAGGATTATATGGTAGTGGGTCTGATTTAACAGATATCTGACTACCATCTTCATTGTAGGCTTTACCATGAAAAAAGCCAGGATTATCATTGTAGTTTTGTAATACTTTTCTAAATTGTTCTCTTGTTACTGTTAATATTCTTTTTTCGTTCCTCAGATAGATTCTATTAGTTTTTTTATCCATTGCTATTACAGTAAAATGGAAATTACTTTTACTATCCTCAATTTCTAAAATTAGACCAGGTAAATTTTGAAAAACGTACGGTCCATTATTAATTGGGATTTCTTTAGAATACCAAGCTGTGTATTTTCTACCTCTATATTTAGTTGTGGCTTTCTTACACAAGTAACCTAATATATCTTTTGTCTCATTTTCGAGCTTCCATTCTATTACTGGCTGGTTCTCTTCGTATTGATAAGTTACATTTGCTCTATCCTGTACGATAACTTTATTCATTGAAAAATCCTTAACTAAAACATTTTTCCATTTATCAGGTAAATTAAGTGTTTGGTTTAATTCCTTAGCTCCTAGTTTTTCTAAATGACTAAAACTTAACATTAAAGAATCCTTTCGTAAAGAATTAAAATCTGAAAACCTTGAAAAATTCTTTCCTATTTGAAGTAAGCATATTGTTTCTAACTTCTTTTTTTTAGGGTCTTTTAAAAATTCTAATTTGTAATAAATATTTTGATAACTACTGTCTATAATTTTTTCTTCATACGAATCAGGTTTCATAGAGAAATTACCTGTTACAGTAATTTGAGCATTTGAAAAGAATCCAATCACCAAAAAAAATAACCGTAAGAAATTACGGTTATTGTTAATTATTCCGATTTTTATTAGCATTTCACATCATTAAAGTATTCTGCTGCTTCTTGTAATTCTGCCCAGTTACTATAATTATCCGTGCATAAGGAATAAGAAGCTCCACAAGGTGCAGTAACACCAACCCATTGACTACAAGTTCCTCCTGTTACTTTTTTAAGATCATTTCGAGATAATTTTTTTAATTTTTTCATTTTTGTAATATTTTAAATTCGATAGCGAATATAACAATATAAATCATTCTAAAGAGAAAAATTTTATTATGTTAAGTATTTGTTAATAAACAACTTATACCAACTTGTGCATTGTTACGATTTACAAATATGTGATTTAAATGATTGATAGAATTTTGGTTTTATTCAGAATGTGAACACCCATTTCAATACCTGAACCAGTTTTTTATATGTAGTTTAACTACCTACGAACAACAAGCCTCTCCCTTAGCCGACCGGAAATCAAGCAATTTAGGACACAAAAAAAGGAGACGTTAATAATAAACGTCTCCCTAAGCGGAGAGTGAGGGATTCGAACCCCCGGACCTGTTACAGTCAACAGTTTTCAAGACTGCCGCAATCGACCACTCTGCCAACTCTCCATAAACTCCGGCTATACCGTTGTTTTCAGTGGTGCAAATATAGAACGATTTTTAATTTCTGCAAAACTTTTCCCTCACAAATTTTAACAAAACTTAATAATAGACTAGGAATCAGGGGAATTATTTTTCGCTCTTTCGCAAAAGCTTCAATATAAAAATCTAAAACATTTATATTTTGAGAAATCCCATTATAGAAAGGCATTTGTATAACAAAACTTACAGCTCTATTTACAAACACACATATTTTTCACTACATTTGTAAAAACACAGGTATCTTATGACAATGGAAAAACTACGAACTTTAAGAAAGCAGAAAGGTTATACTCAGCAGCAGATTGCTGATCTTCTTGCCACCGATGTCTCCAACTACAGCAGAAAAGAAAATGGAGATGTCAAAATATTTGATGACGAATGGGAGAAACTGGCTAAAGTTTTAGATGTTTCTGTAGAAGATATCAGAGAGGAGAAAACAGCAACTGTTATACAGAATCTTACATTTAACGATAGTAGTTCTAATACCAGTAACCAATCTGGTAACTATAATCAGTATTGCAATATTCCAGAATATTTATTAGAAAACCAACAGGAATACATTAATCTTCTGAAAGAGCAGATTAAGGCTTTAAAAGAAGAAAATGAAAAACTGAAAAAAGGATAATCACTTTTATATAAGAACAAAACGGCTTCTATTGAAAGCCGTTTTTATTTTATACTTTTGAAAAACTCCTTATTCCCGATCAACAATGGAAATAAAACTGTTTTTTAAAAAATCAGACGGATATACAAACTGATCTCCATCTTCTCCCTTTACTACAATAGCGCCCTGTTCATCGTTGAGGCATTTGTCCAATTGGGTTTTCATGTCATTAAGCGCTCCATTGGGAATTTCAATGATATAGGTTCCGGTAACGTGTGTAACCTTTATGATTTTTGTTTCCATTTTGTTTTTGATTAAGGGCTAAATGTAGGCATTTTACTTTAAGGATAAAGATGTTTCGGGAAAAGATATGAATTAATATGACTACAAAACGTTCCTCAGACGTTATAAATACCAGAAGCCCTTTATATAAAAGGTATAATAGAGTATATTTGCACCCATAAAAACTAATAATACTATTTCAGATGATTACTCCATCCTTTATTAAAAACGCGGTTATTGCCGCCTCATTAGCCTTCTCCTCTATGGCTTTTGCCCAAAAAACACCTATATCTGTTCTTCCTTCCGGCCATCTTGTAGTGAGTGCTGAAGTGGATGGCAGAAAGGGAAATTTTATTTTTGATACCGGAGGTGGAATCAATCTTTTTCTGGGAAATTTTTCCAAAAACCTGGACACGAAAGAAACCTATAATTACCTTACCGCTTTCCGGGCAACTGGAGAAAAGATGACGATTCCTTTGTTCAAATCAAAAGAGATTATTTTTAACGGTAAAAAATTTAAAGATATCTGGTATTCCACTCATGATATGGAAATCAAAGGAATTGACGGTTTGATTTCCCTGCCCATGCTCTATGATACAGAATTCATCATCGATTATACCACGAAAGAACTGATCTTTCCTAAAGAAAAACTTAACGGTAAGAAAGTGATGGATATTCAGCTGTCTACAAATGCAGATCAGTCTCTGGATATTACCACCTATGTTCTCTTGAACAACAAATACAGAATCAATATTCTTCTGGATTCCGGAGCGGGCAAAGATTCTTTCTGGCTGAATGAAAGCCTGATGAAAACAATGGATATCAAAAAAGAAGGCCTGAATGTAGTTGAAAAGAAAAGCGAATTTAATCCCGATATAACCACTAAGTTTTACAAAAGTGATATTGGCTCTATTTCTACCCCCTTTGCCACCGTAGAAAAACCGGCTGTATTTTTTGTAGAAGGTCTTATTTATGAAGGCAAAACCAGCATCAACTGGCTGGGTAAAAAATTGGGATTCAATCTTAAAGAGAAAAAGATCTATATTTTGGATTAAAAACTACATCGGTACAGTAAACTGTCATTCTGACGAAGAATCCTACTCAAATTTGAGATTCTTCCTTCGTCAGAATGACAATGTGGAAAAGTGTGCTGAGAAAACCACCCCGTCAAAAATTCTTTGAATTTTCGCCACCCCTCCGGAGGATGGGAATCATTACGTCTTCAGTTGTTATATAGTTGGTAATACGGGTTTTCAGAAGTTTTCTGAAAAAATAACAGCTACTCTCCTGCCGGTTCGAACAATTCAATTTTGTTTCCTTCGGGATCCAGGATGTGTACAAACTTTCCATACTCATACGTTGCAATTTCATCCAGCACTGTTACGCCTTCTTTCTTTAACTCTTCCACCAATGCTTCGATATTTTCTACATGATAATTGATCATAAATTCTTTGGCAGAAGGCTCAAAATACTGGGTAGAATCTTTAAAAGGACTCCACAGCGTATATCCTTTCTTATCAGATTCTTCATCTTTCCAGTCGAATTTGGCGCCGTATGGGCTCGTTGGTAATCCAAGATGAGTTTTATACCATTCATTGACTTGTTCCGGGTCTTTACACTTGAAGAAGATTCCTCCAATCGCGGTTACTCTTTTCATTTTTTATTTGTTTTTATTCAGTTGATAGTTTCTTACACGCAAATACAATACGCTTTGCAATTTCACAAATATATCAATGTTTTAGCGAGTTGTTGACTGATTTTTTTTAAATTTTTTAAAGGTTTTTGAAAAAACGCGAAACCTCTAAGAATACTAAAAAACACACTGTTTTAGGGACAAGGAGTTTATCTCCGATAAAATTTATAACTGCACATTTTAAGTCTCACGCTGATTTTGCAGATAAAGCAGATCAATTATTATGAAATAAATCTGCGCAATCTGCATGATCCTCGAGAACATTGTAACCTAAGCCATATTTGCTGAGAATCTTCTGAACATTGTATAATATTAACCATTAAGATGAATTAAATAATTAAGAATATTTAAGATGAAGCGCAACACTTTCTAAAACATCTTGGATGTTTTCTTAACTTTCCTTCACAGCTTCAAGTTCCTTAATCGTTTAAAATAATTTCAAAAACTCTATTCCTTCAACAAATATTTAAAAGCTTGGGATAAATTATTGTTGGGAAACGCAAGGACGCTAAGAATATAAAAACATACTGCTTTAAGGCGCAAAGATTTTATCTCCGATAAAATTGGTAACTGCACATTTTTAACTCTCACGCTGATTTTGCAGATAAAGCATATCAATTATTATGAAAAAAATCTGCGTAATCTGCATGATCTGCGAGAGTTTTAATAATCTTTCGAAAAATATTTGATGTCTCGTTAACTTTCCTTCACAACTGCAAGTTCCTTAATGGTTTAAAATAAGTTCAAAAACTCTATTCCTTGAGCTGATATTTAAAAGTTTAGGATAAATTATTGTTGGGAAACGCAAGGACGCTAAGAATATAAAAACACACTGCTTTAGGGCGCAAAGATTTTATCTCTGATAAAATTGATAAATGCAAATTTTTAAGTCTCACGCTGATTTTGCAGATAAAGCAGATCAATTATTATGAAATAAATCTGCGCAATCTGCATGATCTGCGAGAACATTGTATACATATTAAACCATTAAGATGAATTAAATAATTAAGAATATTAAGTTGAAGCGCAACACTTTCTAAAACATCTTGGATGTTTCCTTAACTTTCCTTCAAAGCTTCAAGTTCCTTAATGGTTTAGAATAATTTGACGATATCTTCTCCTTTGTGTTTTCCAATAAAAAAAGCGCACCTACCGGGCACGCTTTGTATTGTATATACTGAAAACTATCCGTGTAATTCAGCTAAATATTTTTCTGCATCCATTGCAGCCATACATCCGCTTCCTGCAGCTGTAATAGCCTGTCTGTAGATATGATCCTGAACATCTCCGGCAGCAAATACCCCTGGAAGATTCGTTCTTGAAGAACCTTTTTCAGTCAAAATATATCCGTTCTCATCAAGATCTACCTGACCTACGAAGATATCTGTATTCGGTTTGTGACCGATGGCAATAAAGATTCCTTCAACATCTACTGTAGATTTCTCCTGAGTCTGGTTATTGATGATTACAGCTCTTTCTACAAGGCTGTTTTCTCCTTCAATCCCGATTAATTCATGATGGAATTTCACTTCGATATTCGGAGTACTTTCTACTCTGTGAACCATTGCTTTCGATGCTCTGAATACATCTTTTCTTACCAACAGCGTTACTTTTTTACAAAGCTTTGCTAGGTAAGTAGCTTCTTCAGCTGCTGTATCTCCCGCTCCTACTACTACAACATCTTTTCCTCTGTAGAAGAATCCGTCACATGTAGCACAAGCAGAAACTCCACCTCCGGCATATTTTTTCTCATCATCAAGACCTAAATATTTTGCTGTAGCTCCTGTAGAGATGATTACTGTTTTGGCAAGGATCTCTTTGTTTCCTGCATATAATTTATGAACACCGCCTGCTTCCTTAGAGAATTCAGCTTTAGTGATCATTTCGTAATGAACTTTGGTATCAAATCTTTCTGCCTGTTTTTGCAGATCCATCATCATTTCAGGACCTGTAATCCCGGCTGGATACCCTGGGAAGTTGTCAACTTCTGTAGTGGTTGTTAATTGTCCGCCCGGCTCCAAACCTGTATACAATTCAGGTTTTAAGTCTGCTCTTGCTGCGTAGATAGCAGCTGTGAAACCAGAAGGCCCAGATCCAACGATCACACAATCTAAAATGTTTTGCTCCATAATTTGCTTTGTTCGAAAAGATTTAATTTGAATTAAGACTGCTAATTTCGGAAATTTTAATTTCTCTTTAAAGTTATTTTAATGATACTTGTCAATATCTGATATGTTGAATTTCGATGGTAGCTGTTGTGGGTGACTTCCGGGGTTCGGGATCCGAGATTCGGGGTGCGGGTTATTGTGTTACGGAATTTAGATTGGCAGGAAATTTAAAACTTTTTTAATGTCCTTTATCCATCATATCCCGAATCTCACTATCTCGCGACACGCATCACGCAACACGTATCCCGCAACTCGTTACCTCGCATCTCGCAACTCGCCTCACACCTTCATCTTAATCTTATCTACATTAATGATCTTATACACCAGTTCTCTGATCAGCTCCGCTTCCCCCATATTTACTGCTCCGAGCCCTTTACCTTTCATATCGAATTCACGGAGAATGGAAATCACTCTTGTGGCATGTTTCAAAGGATAAAGTCTTGCACTTTCTGCATAGTCTTTGATAAAATAAGGATTTACTCCCATTTGTGAAGCAATGGTCTGTGGAGACTGTCCTGCCATGGTTTGGTAAATAATAACGTTTGAAAAATAATTGTAAAGGCTTGCCAGCATCATGACAAAAGGATTATTCTTCGGGTTTTTACCCATAAAATGAGCAATCTTAAAAGCTGCATTGGCATTTTTAGTTCCCAAAGCCTTCTGAAGCTCAAAAATATTATATTCTTTACTGATTCCGATGTGGTTTTCAACGATGGTTCCGTCAAGGATTTCTCCTTCTTTAAGGATCATCTTCAGTTTGTTCAGCTCGTTGGAAATTCTTGAAAGGTCATTTCCAAGATATTCTGCCAGAAGATGAGAAATATTAGGAGCTGTATTGATTTTCAGCTTTGCACATTCATCCGAAATCCATTTCGGTAAGTTGCTTTCCTTTACAGATTCACTCAGGAAAAGGGCTTTGGCTTTATCTAAGGCTTTGGCGGCTTTTTTTCTGCTATCCAGCTTTTTGTGCTTGTGAGCAAAAACCAAAACTGTAGAAGGAACAGGATTATCTACGTAAGATTCCAGAATTCTGTTTTCCTCTTCATTGAATCGTAAATCCTGAGCTTCTTTCACAATAATTACCTGCTTATCTCCCATCATCGGAAACTGTCTTGCCAGAGAAAGAACTTCCTGATAAGAAGTATCTTTTCCGTAGGTAACCGTTTGGTTAAAAGCTTTTTCATCTTCTTCCAAAAAGTTATGTTCAAGGGCTTTTACAGCAACATCAATGAAGTAAGCTTCTTCTCCGTGGAAAAAATAAATAGGTAAAACTTCTTTATTTTTAATATTTTTGAGGATTAAATCTAATTCTTTCATCTTATTAATGGAACTTCCAAAACTGAATTTTCAGGAAACTTTTGATTTTAAATTCAAGAAAGACAAAGATAAGTTTTTTATTTATGATTTGGTTCGCAAAACTTATCTTCTGCTCACTCCTGAGGAATGGGTCAGACAACACTGGGTACATTATTATCTTACTGTAAAATCCTACTCCACATCGGCTCTCATTACCGAAAAAAAGATTATTCTGAATGGCCTTACCAAAAGAATTGACCTTCTGGTTACTGAAAAAACCGAACCCGTAATTCTGATTGAATGTAAAGCTCCGCAGATCAAATTAACGGAAAAAACATTTGAGCAGACTGCCCGATACAATTCCATTATCGGAGCCAGGGAAATTATTCTGACGAATGGGCTTCAGCATATCAATGCTTATTATGAAGACGGACAGTATCAGTTTTACAGACCTGAGTAAGGCTTACAATACCAAATGATTTCTGAAAAAGATTAAATAATATTCTATTAATATTCTTTCTGACTTATTTTTATTAATTTAGATAAGATTTCTTCTCAACACTAATATCACAAATTTTTACATGAATTACACAATTGTTATTTGTTGTATTTGTGAAAAGGATTAGTGTAGTTTATATTAAAATAAATTACAAAATATGATACGTTCCATCTTATTAACTGCAATGATTATGGCTTCAGGAACCCTTTTCAGTCAGAAACTTAAACCTGTTTCCTACCAGGACGGTTCACAGAAACTTAATGGTCTCATCACTTCCAATGCAGGGAAAAAACTTCCCGGAGTATTGATTCTTCCAGCCTGGAAAGGGATTGACGAAGAGGCAAAAACAGCGGCTGTTGAGCTTGAAAAGCAAGGCTATATCGCTTTTATTGCTGACATTTATGGTGAAGGAAAAATTCCGACCGATAATGAATCTGCAGCAAAGACCTCAGGATATTATAAACAGAATTATCAGGAATACCAGAAAAGAATCTCACTGGCTTTGGAACAACTGAAGAAAAACGGAGCGATTTCTGATAAAGTAGCAGTGATCGGGTACTGTTTCGGAGGTACAGGAGCATTGGAATCTGCAAGAGGACATCTTCCTGTAGCAGGTGTGGTTTCCATCCATGGAAGTCTGGGCAGAGATCAGAGCAGAAAAAATGAAACTTTGACGGCTAAAATTCTTGTTGAAAATCCGGCAGATGATAAAAGTGTAACTCCTGAGGATTACAATAACCTCATCAAAGAAATGAATGAAGGAAATGCCGACTGGCAGATCATCACCTATGCTCATTCTAAACATACATTCACAGATCCGAAATCTCCGGATTACAATCCGACAATGGCTAAAAGAGCATGGAATCATACGCTGCTGTTCCTGAAAGAAATTTTGAAATAAACAATAAAAAAGGCAAATTCGTGAACCATTGAATTTGCCTTTTTACTTTTATAGTGTTGCTTAATTATGGTTTAGCCTGAAGCTCAACATCATATTTCTTTGGAGAATATTTGGTAAGAGAACCTGTTGCTGCATCAATTCCTACTCCTATTGCTCCTCCCAGAATAATATTCAGTAGAGTAACGGCATTAAAAGTTTTTGTCAGCTTTATTTCCTGCTTCTCAAATCCTTCTTTTTCAAATGTAACCATCTGCTTCCCTAGAGCTCTTGGGATTTTAGGGGTACAAGGGGTTGTACACTTTTCTATTCCTTTGTGAAACACTTTTGCTCCTTCAGGGCTTGAAGAAAAAGCAATTGAATCCTGAGTTCCTGTAAAAATGGTTGCGCATGAAGTGGTAGAAAGCGCGATTGTCAGCATGAATACAATCGATAATTTGTTTTTCATAGATTTTAATTAGTTCATTTTTTTAAGTCCGCGAACTTACAAAATAAATTAAAACTATCAATCATGAAAAAGAAAAAACTATGGCAAAACCTAGTATTGACGGGCATTATCAATAAAAACACATTGAAAATCAATTTCAAAGAATGCAGCAATCTATGTTTATTTTTTCATGATGAAGTAATTATATAAAAAAAGCAAATCCACTATTTTCAGATTTGCTTTTTCATCTATTTTTTAATTACTTCTTAGTCTACTCCTTCCTCTTCTCTGTGCACCAGTTCCATAGAAAATGCAGGAAGACAGATGGCAAGATATTCACAAGGTTCAGAAAACGGATTGCTGTAACGGATTCTCGCTCCTTTTTCAATAAGGATACTTTGTCCTTTTTCCAATGTAACAATTTCGCCATCTATTTCAAATTGCTTTTTCCCTGAAATGATATAAGTAAATTCATCAAATTCAGGAGTCTGGTGGGGCTCACTCCAATCCGGAGGGGCTACCATGTGAGCAATGGAAACATTAGAATTCCCTGTAGAATTTCCCCAGTGTTCTTCGATCAGTTTTCCGTCTGTAGTAGGAACGATAAATGGTGACTGCTGGATTTTGTATTTTTTCATACCCAATCTTCTTTTTTAATTTCATACACGAAATTGGTTCTTGTAGGTTCTGCAAAATAAGCCACTTCTTCTTCAGCAATCTTTTGTCCTCCCAATCTTTCCAAAGCTGTCTGCGAACGGAAATTCTCTTTTCCAATGTGGAAATGAACTTTGTCTACAAACTGGAAGATATAATCCAGCATCAGCTTTTTCACCTTAGGATTAATGCCTTTTCCCCATGATTTTGTTCCATAGAAAGTATACCCGATGAAAATATGATTATCCTCTTCATCAAAATCATAATAACGGCTGCTTCCCAATACATCTCCGGTTGCTTTCTCCATAATTTTGAAAGCACCTTTACTCTCCATAGCTCCTGTGAAAAAGTTTTCAAAAACTTCTCTCTTGTAACGATCTTTGTTGGGGTGTTGTTCCCACACTTTAGGATCGGAAGCTACTTCATATAAAGATTCAAAATCCCCTTGCTCTAAGTGGATCAATTGAAATTCTTCATTCTCTAAAATAGGCTGAACAGAAAAATTCATTAATTAGCTCTTTTTAGTAGAATCTGATTCTATTTTTTTGATTTCTTTCAGCTTATCAGAAATCTTGATGACAGTGTCTAGTTTTGATGGCTTCAACGGAACTTCTGCCTGAGCCATATCCCATTTGATCACCAGGTTCCCTGTATTTTCATCAGTAGGATTTAAAGTGATTTCAAACCATTCCTGTTTGTCTGTCAGTTTATTAACCGGTACCGTAACATCTACTACATCCTGTTTTGGATCGTAAGTATAAGCTCCCCACTGTTGGAAATCTTTATTCAGGATTACTTTCCATTCTTTTTCTGTAGGAATGATGAATAATCCGTATGTTCCTGCAGGTACTGTTTTCCCGCCGAAGTTAACGGCCTGTCCGAAAGTAATTTTCGTAGAAGAGTTCGCTCCCGCTCTCCAAACCTGGCCATAAGGAACCAATTCTCCAAAAATCTTGCGTCCTTTTACTCCCGGTCTTCCATAGTCGATAGAGATTTTGGACATAGAAAACTGCTGCTCAACCTTCTGACGCGGACTTGCTGCCGGTACAGAATAATCCTGTGCAAAACTGAATGCTGAAACTGAAATGCAAACTGCTATTATTAACTTTTTCACGTGTAAATTTTTGCTTAAAATTACAAAAATCAAAACGAAATAGCTTTCCCAAACTTCGTTAAATTTTGTTTTACCGATATTTTTCTATGAAGGTATTTTTTTACCAAATCCCTTTTAAAAGTAAATGATTAACTATTAAAAATTTTATTTTTCTTAATCGTTTTCCCTTTTCTAAGCTGTATTGAAAAACAGGATAAGTATAAATTATTTTCTAAAATAATATAGCCTTTTCCAATTCCAGCAATTTTTGCTTTCTCCAGACTCCTCCTCCATAGCCTGTTAATTGTCCGTTGCTGCCAATTACGCGATGACAAGGGATTATAATGGATATCTTATTCAGACCATTGGCATTGGCTACTGCTCTTACAGATTTAGGATTTCCCAGAATATCAGCCTGCTCCTGATAGCTTCTTGTTGCACCATAAGGAATTTCCTGAAGAATAGTCCATACTTCTTTTTGGAAAACTGTTCCTACAGGGGAAAGAGGAACTGTAAATACGGTTCTTTTTCCTTCAAAATACTCTTTCAATTCTTTTTCCAGCGTAACAAAATGAGGATTTTCTCCTTGTATAATATTGGCTTTAAAATATTCCGCAACACTTTTTAATTCTGTCGGAAGCGCTTTCCTGTCGGAAAATTCAAGAAGGCAGATTCCATGTTCATCAGCACAGGCTATCATCGTTCCCAGCATGGTTTCTATTCTCTTCAGATCAATGATCTTTTCCATGGAATTATTCTTAGGTGATACACCAAAAATATTTTTAAAACTCTCATTAAAACCGCTCAGACTTTCATATCCTGTATCAAATGCTACCTCTGTAACGGATTCTCCCTGTTGAAGTTTTTTAAATGCTGTATTGAGCTTTGACATTCTCTGGAAAGCATGAAACGTAATCCCATGATGTTTCAGAAACCATCTGCGTACGGTAGCGGGTTCCAGACCTCTTTTTACAAGATCATAATCTTTTAGCTTTAATGTGGGATCGTCGGCAATTTCTTTCAATAAATCTTGGATATACGGAGGTGTAGCATTGAGATTTTCCAAAGGTCTACAGACTTTACAAGGACGATACCCTTTGAGCATCGCATCTTTGGTAGTAGAAAAAAATTCTACATTTTCAAATTTCGGTTTCCTGGCCGTACAGGTCGGTCTGCAGAATATTCCTGTGGTTTTTACGCCCATCCAGAATATCCCTTCAAATGAAACATCTTTGATATAAGATGCCTCGTACATGATTTTTTCAGTAAGTTCCATCATGAGATAAAAAGAGGTGAAAAACTTCTTACGTTTGTAATTTTCTGACTTGCTTTCTCAAGCTCTCTATAAATATGTCTGTACATAAAAGCACCTGAAGTAACTCTTTTTACACCTAATGCTTTAAGCGTATCAAAATCGGGTAAATCAGGAAGAGCCATAACATTCACGGGAAGAAAAGTAGCTTCTGTGATCGTTCTGATGTCGTTTTCAGAAGTCATGCCCGGAATGAAAACGCCATCGGCTTTAAGTTTTTCAAACAGTTTAATTCTTTCTAAAGTTTCTTCCAGCGCATTTTCAATATTCAATAAAAAAGGATCTGTGCGTACATTGATAAATACCTTATCTCTGTTTTCTCCTAATTTGATGAAAATATCTTTTAATTTTTCATAGAAAACATCTCTGTTTACCAGTTTTCGTGTCCCGTCAATAACGTTGGTATCTTCAATATTAATTCCTGATACTCCAATTTCTATAAGTTTCATAATATTGGAAACAACCGTATCATTTTCAAGACCATATCCGGATTCCAGATCGACCGACAGAGGAATTGAAACGGAAGCTCTGATCCTCTTGATGATATAAAAATATTCTTCAAAGGTCATCTGTTCTCCATCTTCATATCCCAAACTCAGTGCGACTGCCGAACTTGAGGTCGCTAATGCTTTATAGCCCAGCTTTTCGTATGCCTTTGCGCTTTCTACATTCCATACATTACCTAAAAGTAAAGGTTCTTCACCATGATGTAATTGTTTAAAACTAATCATAATTTTTTTATTCAAAAGTAGAAAGATTACCACATGTTCCACAACCGAAAAATGAACACCTATTTTTTATTTTCCGAATGTAAATTTTGGTTTTAAAATAGAATCGCTTTTTCAAGCTCCAGCAGCTTTTGTTTTCTCCAGATCCCTCCAGCGTAACCTACCAATTCACCATTAGAACCTATCACACGATGGCAGGGAATTAAAATAGCAATTTTATTGATGCCGTTGGCCGTTCCCACTGCACGTATCGCCTTGGGGTTTCCGAGTATTTCTGACTGTTGTTTGTAGGTTCTGATTTCTCCCATCGGAATGTCACGGAGAAGCTTCCATACTTTTTCCTGAAACTCAGTTCCTGTAGTCAACAACGGAACTTCAAAACGGCTTCTTTTTCCTTCAAAATATTCTTTCAGTTCTTCTTCCAGCTGTTTGAAATGAGAATGTTCTTTTTCTACAATTTCTGCTTTCAAAATCTTTGCCAACGCCTTCAGCTGCTTTTCAATGTTTTTCCTGTCTGTAAATTCCAGCAGACAGATTCCCTGATCTACAGCGCAGGCAATCATTTCTCCCAGCGGGGTTGATATGTTTTTTTGGTGTATCATTTCCATTAGCTTAAAATTAAGCTTTTTGGAAATCATAACTTGTTTTTTAATCCGTTAAAATTCTTTTTATCTGCTCAACATGTCTTGCATTATGATAAATAACAAAACGAAAGGTGTCTCCCAACCTCATTTTGATTAGTTTTGAAATGCTTATGCCTGTTTTTGTCTTTTCTAAGTCAATATATTGAGCCTCTTCCAGTAATTCAAGCATTTTCTCCTGCTGTTTTATGAATGTATCCACTACTCTTTTATCCAGATTGCTGTGTATAGGATTCATGGCTTTAAGCGTTTTCATTGTATTCAGTTTCTCTTTGGGAAGCATACTTTTAGCAAAATAATTCCCGAGAATTCCAGGCTTAAAATAGAGTTGAGAAGGTTTTCCGGCAGAAGAAATAGTACGGCTTATTTCGGGAATATAAAAATCTCCATAGCGGTTGAGATGCTCCAGACATTCCAAGGTACTCCAACTGTCTGCGGAAGTTCTGAAATTCAGATCATGTTCCGTCTTTAAAGACAACATTTCAGCAAACTGTAAATGCTGCTTTGTCCTGTTTTTTAACTCATCCAGCAATTCTGAGGTTGAAATTTTCATTACGTTTTTTATGCAAATATGCTGATCTGGTTGTTCTTAAATCTTGACTGAACTCAAGATTTTTTAAGTCTGGATAAAGTTTCCGGTGACATTCTCAGATAATTGGCAATGTATTTATTGGGAACTTCCTGAAATAGTTTCGGACTTCGTTTTAAAACCCTTTCAAAACGTTCTCCGGGAGCATTGATGAGCAGATCTTTTTCTCTTTCAAGCTGCTGCAATACGAGATCTTCAAGGACATTCATCCAGAATTTCATATGTTCTTCATCCGATTGTACGAAAGCATAGAAATCCTTTTTTGAAGCTACTTTTACCGTTGTTTTCTTAATCGCCTGAATATAAAGATCCGAAGGTTTTCCCGATAAAAAAGAATCCAGGCTGACAATAATATTTCCTGTGTATCCGAAACGAATGATCCTTTCTTCATTTTCATCCATCATAAAAATCCGGACACTTCCGTTTTCAATACAATAAATCGAGGTATCTGTACTGCCTGAAATCTTCAGGAACTCATTCCGTCTGAATGCTTTCTTTTCCCAATGGATTCCGCTTTGAAGCAATTTTTCAACCATTTCATTTTATTATTTGCTTTTCCAAAGATAATAGGTAATTTTAAAGTTTTAAAACACTAATCACTGATAATGCTCAAAAAAACAGTACTTTTTATACTGCTTTCTGCCGGATCTTATGGTATGAAAGCACAGGAAACCATCCCTTTCCGGATTACCAGGCACAATAATATTATTGTTAAAACCCTTGTCAACAAAAAAGATTCACTGGATCTGATGTTCCAGATTGCGATGAAAGATTATGCTATTTCCCCTGATGGCAAACAGAAAGCAAATCATATTATTTTCAACAAAGAAGAACTCAGCGACGACAATACTGTACAAATCGGGAAAATTACTCAGAAAAATGTTCGTTTTTTTGACAAGCAGTTAGCAGGTCATGAAGCAGACGGAAAAATCGGAACCGGAATTTTTGAAGGGAAAGCCTTTAAAATTGATTACGACAACAACCAGTTTGTGATGTACGACAAAATGCCGGATCTGAAAGGCTATCAACCCATCAACATCATTCTCGATCATGAAGGGTTTTACCTTGCCGCAGATAATATTCTTGAAGGTGATCAGCAGCAGGAAGCCTATTTTGTTTTACAATCCGGATTTTCCGGAGCTATTCTTTATAGCAATGAGTTTGCTGAAGAAAAACATCTGGAGAAAAAACTGAAGGTAACAGGAGAAAAAACACTAAAGAATTCTGAAGGTAAAACTTTAACGACCAAACAAGCTGTTCTACCCTATTTCAAGTTGGGAAACAGCGTGTTTAAAGATGTTTCCGTAGGATATTTCTCAGGTGAACTGAAAACACAAAATGTAAGTTATCTCGGTGCCGATATGCTCCGAAGATTTATCTGGATCTTTGATGCGGAAAGGAAAATGGCTTACATCAAACCCAGCAAATATTTTTCGGAACCTTATTACAAAATGAATTAAACTTATTATACACACTTTAATGTCAAGAAAGATGATGAAGATCAAAACTGCTGCATTCCTTTTCTGTTTTCAACTGTTTGTTGTGAGCTGTCAGAAAGAAGAAAAGAAAACTGTTGCCACGGAAACAAAAATTACGAATGATACTCTAAAAACAGTAAAAACTGAAGAGAAAATAGATTATACCAACTTTAATATATTCAGTCTGTCTGTTATTTCATCCGCGGAAAAAGATTCTGATATGGATATTTTCATTTCTGTCTCAGATATTTATAAGGGGGAACAACCAATTCCTGCAGCTATTATGAAAAATCAGAAGCAGATGACTTATGAGGAACGTCAGCATTTTGAACTGGATGCACCCAGCAGAAAAAAATTGCTGGATGGGATTCACCTTACTGAAAATGATTCTCTCTACATCTATGAGTATGGCTCGAACCAACTTCAAAGAATGCCTGTCAGCCAATTAAAAGCTGTGGCCTACTTAAGTCCTTATTCCGATGATCAGGATTTAGACCCGGATTCTTATATGATGGGATTCCAGGTGGCTACTCATCAAAAAACAACAGAATACGACCGTTATACTAATGCTATCGCTTATTTTGGAAATAAAAATCCGTTTGTAGACCATAAAATGAAAGCATTGAAATGGCAAAAAGCGGGTACAGATATTTCAAAAAAATACTTTTCTCACTCAAAACTGGCTCTGGGAAAAACGTATCAGTCACAATATGAAAATCTGACCTATTATCTTCAGGATTACCTTGAAGAGGGAAATATTGTTGAACGTAAGCTTGCGGTCATCAATGATCGTAAGGAAAAAATTGCGGAAAAGACCTTCAGCCTTGCAGGAAGTGATGGTGGAGAATTTCTTCCTCTGTATGGTATAGATGCCGATGAAGCCAATGTTTTCCAATATACAGGTCACCTTTTCAAAGGAAAGCCTCCTGTTATTTTTGGATTCATGGCGCAGTCTTTTGGTTGTCCTTCCATTAGTTTTTTAGATCAAAAGGAGAAGGATTTCCCGATTAATTGTGATAACAGACATTAATAGGGCGAAAATGCGAAATGGTAAAAAAGCTTCTAAAAGAATCGGTTTAGGCTTCTATAGGAATGTCAAATTCTTTGGATAAATAAAACGTGTAGTTTGTCCATTCAGTAGGAATCTATACTCTTACCATCTAAATACTAGATCTAGATTCCTGCGGAATGAAAAACTGTGCGGATCTTTAAGAATAAATCTGCTCAATCAGCAAAATCTGCGAGAGAAATATTCAATAGGAACGGGCTTTAGCCCGTTTTATATTACATCAGCAATTCCATTGGCTTTAGCCAAAACCTAATTTTAAAATTAGTATATATAAAAAAGAAACTGTCTCAAAAGCCAAATTGTTTGACTTTTGAGACAGCTTCTTTTTCAGCGTATTATTTCTTAGAATAATACTTGTCTTTCAGATTCATAAAATAGGTTTCAGATTCTTTGAAACTATTGCTTTTCATGAATTTGATTACCACATTCAGATAGGCCTCTGAAGGAATAAAATCTGCTCCCATTTTTTCGGAAAACTTTTTATACTCTTCTTCAAGCAGTTTGGGATTTTTGGCCAACTGTTTTATATCGGTTCTGAAACCTTTAAATATAAATTTCAAGGCTTCATAATTTCCAGGATAAGAAACGGTTCCGTGGGTTTCGCCTTCAAAAAAGCGATGTTTATAGTTCAAAGAACCGTTCTTTTCTATAATTCCTTTAAACTCTTCAATAGCCTGCGTCATCTCAGAATTCCAGTTTTTCTGCTGTTCTTCATTATCTGCCTGGGAAACATACAAAGATTTTTTTGCAGGAAAGTTCTTATTCTTTTCCAGATACTCTTTCGTTCTTTTGATGGTTACTTTATTGTCCCACCATAAACTGGGATCATTCGCAACATAAGCATTGAAATAATCCGGATGCAAAAGAAAGGTATTAATGGCAAATAATCCTCCGAAAGAATGCCCTACCAACACAGAATAATCCTGAGTTCTGTAGTTTTTATTCATAAAAGGTTTCAATTCTTCCTGCATGAATTTCAGAAAACTTTCACCGCCTCCGCTATCTGCAAAAAGAGTAAGAGCAGGATTTACGGGACTTTTCTTTTCAGACTTTGTCGGGGTAAGATTTCTTGTTCTTTCTGTATTTTTAATTCCTACCACAATACACTCAGGAATATCGGCATAGGGTGTTCTGGCAATGAAATCTGCTAATCCTGTATAATATTCAAAATTGATTTCTCCATCTAAAAGATAGATCACCGGATATTTTGCGGGATTGATGGTATTGTCGTTATACGTTTTAGGCAGGTGAATCCAGATTTCTCTGTTTTCGTTCAAAACTTTTGAAAATACGTTTTGCTTCTCTCCTATCGTCAGTTTTTCCTGTGATTTCCCAAAGGTAAACAGTAAAAATAAGGGAAGATATATAATTTTAAACCAATTGTTCATGGTGTGAGTCTTTTCTGTGTTGATGAATGTTTTTAATTTCTTTATTCTTTTTGGGTGATTTGTTTCTTCGGCCCCACCAGATCAGGAATCCGGTAATCGGGAGACTGGTACAGATAATTCCGATGATGAAGGTGAATATTTTACCGAACATTCCACCCCAGTAGCCTACGTGAAGATCAAAATTCATGTGTTCTATTACTTCATGCATCTGAACTTCTTTAGGATAATCTATTTCTTTTCCGGTGTATTTGTTGGTTTCCATACTTTTCCCGTTGATAAGGCTTTTCAACCCGATAAACTGAGCGACTCCAACATGGTACACCGTTGCAGAATCATTTCTCGGAATACTCATTCTGAACTGTTTTGCATCAGGAAACTCTTTAAACTTTCTGTCTACAAAATCAGTATAAGTCAAAGCTTTCTTTTCCGGATCAAACTTAGGTTCATATTTTTCCGCAATAGTATGGGCATCTACGGCTCCTCCGAAAGCCTGCTGGGTAAGATTGGTTAAAACCTCATACGCCATAATCAATCCTGTAATGGTAATAAACACGGCCGGAAGCAATGAATAAAACCCAAAAACATTATGAAAATCGTAGTTTTTCCTGCGCCATTTTGTTCCGGATTTGATTTTAAAAGCAGTTGTTCTGGTTGTTTTGTTCCATTTTTTTGGCCACCAGAGAATCAGTCCGCCGATAAGCTGAACAAAAAAGATGATCGAGGCAATTCCGACCACCGTTTTCCCGAACTTTCCTGCCAATAGCTGCGCATGAATATGGGCTACAACATAGAAAAACTCATAGCTTTTTGTAGAGCCTATTACTTTTCCGGTGTAAGGGTTGAGATAATGATAAGCAAATACACCTCGCGGGCCACGGCCTTTTTTCTTCGGTTTTTCTGCTTTGTCCGCATTTTTATCTTTAGGCGGTTTGGTGGCTGATGCTACTCTGAAGCTTCTGTCTGATTCTTTGTACGTATCAAAATAGAACGCTTTTCTGTCCGGAACCTGCTGGTGAAACTGTACAAGCAATTCTTCAGGGGTCATTTTTTTTGCATGAGCCGGAGCCTGGACGTATTTCGCGCTTCCACCACACCAATCAATGATTTCGTCACAAAAGACGAATACAGTTCCAGAAAGAGTAACAGTAAGCACAATGATTCCGGACACCAGTCCGAGCCAAAGGTGCAGCCAGCCGGTGATCCTTTTGGTAAGGGATTTCCCCTGCTTTTTTTTAGGATTAGTTTTTTTATTCTCCATATCTTTTTTATCTGCTCAAAAATGGAAGGGTAGAAAATGCAAAGGCGCAATCGTATTTATAATGGCGTGTTTGTAAAGTGAAAAGAGTTATTTCTGCTGCCATTTACTTTAGCATATTTGAAGGCTTCAGAAATAAAAAGAGATTATAAATCAAATCGTTGCACCTTTGCGGTTTTCATCCTTATAGTTTCGTTGAGATTATTTTTGTTTTTTAGATTTAAAATTTGAATGCAAAATTGGCAAGGATTTCTCTCGGCTTCTGTGGCTGTCCGTAGAAATTCCAATAGTTTTCATTCAGCGCATTATTCATTTTCAGACCGATTCTGTATTTTTTCTTGTCATAGAAAATGGTAGCACCCACAGTAGTGTAAGAAGGAGCTAGAAAATGATTCACAATGTTGATGTAGGTTTGATCTACAAAATTAAATCCGGCTCCGAAACCAAGTCCTTCATAAGCACCATCCATAATTTTGTAACTTGTCCATAGATTGGCTACATGTTTTGGAGTCCAGGCGATTCTTTTTCCGCTGTCTTTGCTTCGGTCATCATATTTGTTGTCGTTATAACCATATCCGGCAACGATATTCCATCCTTTGAAAGGGTTCGCAATGATCCCTATTTCCAGTCCCTGACTTTTGATATTACCATCCTGAATACTTCCTATTCCACCCGGATCTGCAACCAGTCTGTTTTTAACATTAATATTATAGTAACTCACGGTCGTTAGTAGTTTTTTATGGAACAAATCCACTTTGAAACCTGTTTCAATCTGATTTCCCTGTTCCGGATCCCATTTTGTCAGAACACCGACTTCATTCAGTGATGGAGCATAGTTTTTAAATCCATTCACATAATTGGCAAAGAATGAAATCTCATCCTTTACAATTTCATACACCAATCCGAACTTTGGTGAAAATTGGGTCTGGCTGTAACCGGAAACCTTATTTTCAGCATATCCGTTTTTGGTAGAGATCTCTACACCATTTACCACCATATCATCATTTTTATAGCTATCTACTCTCAAACTGGCCATTACGAGTAAATTATCTGTGATATTTAAAACATTGGAGACATAACCACTGATCGTTCTGAAAGTTGTAATATCAGATTCTGTGGATTTTCTTTC
Source organism: Chryseobacterium sp. KLBC 52 (assembly GCF_003347605.1). Classification (GTDB taxonomy): domain Bacteria; phylum Bacteroidota; class Bacteroidia; order Flavobacteriales; family Weeksellaceae; genus Chryseobacterium. The sequence goes on from NZ_QDFZ01000014.1 coordinate 146,658, forward strand.
TCTGTTCATGAATTTGTTTCTTGAGATCGGATCCCAAGCTGAAGAGCTATCAAGATTCACTTTGTCATAAGGCATGAAAACATTGCTGTATCCATTGGCTTCATAATAAGGGAACTGATATTTTGTTCTTTGCTGGAAGTAATCTATTCCTACCACCAGACGGTTTCTTAAACCTCCTATTTTAAAATCTCCTGTGAAATTCTGCTGGATATTGTCTGTGGTTACTTTAAAACTGTCGAAAGGGCGGATCATTCTTTCTACCTGATTATTATTCAGATATCTCAGCACTAAAAAGATCGACTCATTTTCATTGGCTTCCCCTCTTTGATAAGAGGTTCTTGAAGTCCATTGATCATTGAATTTATGGGTAACCTCAGCCATTGTTACAAAATTGGTTCTTTTGGAACCGATGTCATTACTGGTAAATGCTCTTTTGTAAGCGACTTCCAGGTCTTTCATGGAGTGGAGAGTCAGCTTTTCTGAGTTTCTTACATAAGCATTCAATGTTTTGTCCGGAGCATGGAACTCGGTGTCTAACGTTACTGTGGTTTTATCACTTACTTTGTACAAAACACTTCCGGAGAAAAATAATCCTTTGTTGTAGCCCGCATCCTGAAAAGAATCCTGAGAATAGGCTGCGACATTGAATCTTGCCAATGCAGTTTTTTCTTTATTCAAAGGGGTATTCACATCTGCTGTGATCCTGTTCATTCCCCAGCTTCCGGTAGTATAATTGATAATTCCTCCGAAGTTTTCCTGTGGTTTTTTGGTTACAATATTCACCACACCACCATAGTTGGCTAATGTTCCTCCGAATAAAGTTCCGGATGGGCCTTTTATTACTTCTACTCTCTCGATATTAGCGATCTCAGATTGTACTCTTGGATTTTGAATCAGTCCGTTTCTGAAACTGGCATTGGAACTGAATCCTCTCATAAAAATATCGTTTCCACTGTCATTGACACTGTTGCTTACAACAACTCCCGGAGCAGAAGCCATGGCTGTATTGAAGTCCATTGCTCCCATTTCACTGATGATTTCTTTGGGAACGAGGTTGTAAACGGTTGGATTTTCAAGGTTTTCAAGAGGAAGTCTTGCGATAGATTCAGATTTTTTGGTTCTGTAATTGTGAGTTCCCTGGAGCGATACGGATTGAATTTCAGCCACTTTAATGGTATCCGTTTCCTGGGCACTCAGCATCGTTACGGCTAATAGAGCTGCAGAAATAATAGTTTTTTTCATGTTTATAATTAAGTTAGTTCTGCAAAATTATCTTATTTTTATTAATTCTAAATAAAAACATGATACAAATCATAAAACTTTTGCAATGAAATAACCCATTAATAAAGGATTCTATGAAAATAAACAGCAATTGGAGTTTAATTTTTTCTTATCTTCATGACTCCATATCAAGCTAATTATTGATTATAATTTTCAAGAAATGAAGAGCAATAACCAAGAAACTATTCAGCAATTTCTACAGTTTATGTCGGAAAGAAATCTGACAGAATTAACCAACCTTTTTTCTGATACTGTAGACTGGTATATACCTGGAGATGAACAAAAAGCGCCCTGGCTGGGAGTAAGAAACAATAAACAGGAAGTCGCCGAATTTTTTGAACTGCTATGGAAATATACGGAGCCTGTTTCTGCAAAAATTGATCATATTTTTACCGATGATGAAAATGCCGTGATTACAGGAGAATTTGTAACGAAAATGCTTGAAACTGGGAATATTGTAGAGTCCTTATTCTGTATTCAGATGCGTATTCAAAATCATAAAATTACACGCTACAGACTACTGGAAGATAGTTTAGCAGTTTCAAAGGCTTTGGATAAGTAGTTAAAGGCTATTTATCTTATTGATAACAACATACATTGGATATTTCTTAAACCATTAAGAAGGATTTAAGCAGTAAAGCATAATTAAGTTAAGATAAATCATTCTGATTTTTAAGCATAAAGCGAAGCTCATCTTAATAGTCTAAATACCTTAATGCGATCTTAATGTTTCAAAAAAGTTTAAACAAGTTTATTATTAATGAGATTCTTTGAACAATGCGCACAGAACTTTTTTCTGTGTCAGAATTACATTGCTATTAATGTCTACAATTATCTTTTATATAACGGCAGCGGCCATCATCGACATATAATAATTGGCGCAATGCAGTGCGTTAATTAAAACGATTTCTTTTTCCGGAAAGGTTTCATAGGCATCAGAGGTGGTTATCTGATATTCGTAATTCATGGAAGTCCATTTCAGGTGGGGTTTTATAATTATCAGCTCTACGCCGTCCTGATCTGTAAGGACAAATGATTCTTTAAAAATACCTCTGTGTTTAAAAAGATAGCCATTTTTAATCCCATCAAAATAGGTCTGCACCACAATTTCCCCGTTCCAGTTCATTCTGAATTTCAGAAGTACCCTTTCATGGTCTTTAAGCTCAATCGTAGTTCCCCAAAAACCTTTTGGCTCTACCTGATAGGTTTTACCATCTGCAATTTCAATGACAGCATTAAATTTAAACCAGCTTGTATAAGTAAGTTTTCCAATTAATCTTTCTTCTCTTGTGACCTCGAAAGATAAAGAATTGCTTGATTTTGCGTAATATTCTGCCATGGTTATATTTTGATTTGGTGGAATTTTTATTAGTTTTTAAATACTAATAACAGCCTGAATTTTAACGCTCTAATTTATAAATAATTCGGTAAACATCATCTATTTTTAAGCTAATCCGATAAAAACACTTCCGAATTCATTTTAACCCTGTTTTTTGTATTGAAAATTTGCTTTTAAATGTATGAGAGCATGATAAAAAAATCACTTAATTGCTTTCAAACCAGTACTTCCATTTTTCATCATCAATTCCAAATTTCCCCTGCCACCATCTTGCGGGATAACCAACATCATCATTCCTAATGGGTCTGTGTTCTCTTTCCGGATAGGTAACATATTGATCTGCATACCCAAAATGAGCATCATCATGTAAAATTCCGATAACTCCCAAAATTTCCAACAATCCTAATCTTTCTTCATCATTTGATTTTACTGTTTTGGCGATTCTCTTTTTAAGTTGAGAAATTCTGTCGCCGGGTTCTGATGTTTCAATAATTTCTTTCAGTTCATTGAGAATCCTGTAGTCATTTTCGGTAGGTTTAACGACCGGAAGTTTTGGAAACTGTTCTACATCAAATAAAACCTGGATTAAACTATCAAAACAACATCCATCTTTGTATTTGAAATAATTGATGGTATTGAATTCGATAGGATCTTCAAACTCATAAGTATGAAGCCCGCATATCGCACAGATATCTTCATTAGGTTCCGGACTTGGCGTAAAGCTATGCTCTTCCAGACTTTCTGCAATGCAATAGCTGGATAAAAATGATCGGTATTCCAGTTGTCTTGTACTTAAACTGTACACAAAAGCATCCACAACTTTCTGCTTTTCAATACCAGCGACAGCCCTTTTAATTCTTCTGCAAATTTCATCATGACTTATCTCTTCCTGATCATACATTACAGAATGTTTCTTTGCATACTCAAAATCATCTTCAGAGATATACTGCATATAAGTTTCCCAATAAAACCAATCCCTTACACTTTCGTTCTGGGAAGTTTTTATGGTGTTGAGTAAAATTTGTATTGCTTTTTTATCCATTACAGCTTTTTCCTTTATTCGATTTTATAAACATAACTCTTACTGATATATCTGCTTTTATTTATTAATTCTGAAGGATAAAATATGGTTCCATTAATCTCAACACTTTTAATTCTATATCTCCAGCTTCCATTATGGCTTGTGTAAATTTTTGTTGTTGAATTTGGATAAAGCTCAAGGACAATGGAAGAATCTTTTATTTCTATTTTTTCAAGAGACTTTGGATTTTTGATTTTATAGAAAGACCGAGGTGACAATATTCCATTTTCATAATTAAATGCAAAGCTGCCGCCTCCATTATCAATTGCTTTTGAGATGGGATAACTGTAATTGATCTTAATTATTTTTTTGGAGCCAGTAAGGTTTTGAATATAGAAATCAGTTATCCAGGAACATCCTGAAAGCACTGCTACGAAAATACAACATAGAAATCCTATCGTAATTGATTTTATACTCATTATATTGAAGTTTAAATGGCTTTTGCAAAAGTAAACAGAATCCTTTATTTTTTCTGGATTAAATTGATAAAAAAAATCCCACAAGATAGACTGCACCCAAAAGTTTAGACAAAATTAAACAATATTATTATATGAAAGAGTTCGGTACTGTACCGGACTCTTTCCTTTTAGATTAAGTCTTATCCTGTCGTTATTGTAATACTTGATATACTTCTTTATTTCTTTTTTGAGCTCATCAATGGTTTTAAATTTCTTAGTATAGAACATTTCAGATTTTAAAGTTCCAAAGAAGTTTTCTATTACTGCATTATCCAGACAGTTTCCTTTGCGGGACATACTTTGGATAATGCCTTTTTCTTTTAACAGGTGCTGATAGGCTTTCATCTGATATTGCCAGCCTTGATCAGAGTGGATAATGAGGTTTTCAGTATTTTTAATTTTTCTGAATCCTTTTTTGAGCATATTCACAACCTGCGCAAAGGCAGGCCTTTCTGAGAGATCGTAACTGATAATCTCGCCATTGTAAAGGTCAATTATCGGCGAAAGATACAATTTACTGCCCGAAACGTTAAATTCTGT